>CAWEDK010000025.1:0-297771 GCA_963807865.1 uncultured Alphaproteobacteria bacterium
ATCCAACGCGCAGACAGGCGATTGAGCCATCGCACCCGACACGAGCGGGAGTGACAGCGCGACGCAGACCGACAACATTTTCAACATGTGAACCTCTCCCAAATCTTACTCGATACTTTGAACCTAAAAGGGAGTTTTTCAAAAGCACCGGACTACCATCCGCAAAATAATCGGGCTACCATCTTCATGCTATGACACATCGGATCTCGTCCCTGCCGGTCGTGCAGTCGAACAAGTTTGGGGACTGATCATCAACGCTGAGACCGCCAGCATGCTGGGCTTCACCGTGGCCGCCAATTCTGCTCGCCCGCGCGCCGACGAGGTGATTGAATAAGATTGCCGTTTGCTGCTGCTCGCTCAGGTCTCAAAGTGGCCCTTAGCGACAGACCGCCTCATCGCGAACGGCCGTCTGCTTCTGGGGAGAGGCGGACATGCCGGAGTGTTGTGCCGCGACCGAGCACGACGCGATTGACCCACTTCTGACATTCGACGATCAAATTTGCCGCACTGCACGGCAGCGTAATCGGGCAACGGCGTGGTAGGGTTCGGCTCCCGTCCCGAGGAGGGGAAGCCATGAAACGGCGCGAGTTCATCACGCTGCTCGGCGGCGCGGCGGCGGCGTGGCCGGTGGCGGCGTACGGTCAGCGGGACGAGCGGATTCGGGCCTTGCAACACCGCATCCTTCGGCTACAGGCGGAAGTCGCTGCCAAGGAAGTTGACCAGTTTATCGAGGGAATCAAAAGTTCAGGTCGGCTGGACGACCCAATTGCCGTGGTCGGCGGGCACGATTGAGGCGCGCCGTTTTGATGGGCTGCGGCTCATGCGACAGGTGCCATCCATCTACCAGCTTTCGCAGCTCGATGGCACCGGCAAGGAACGGCTCAGGATAACGCGGCTCGTCGCGCAGGACGTGGTCGACAGCGGTGCCGACTTGCAAGGATTCCGAAGTTTACCGAGGCGGTCGCCAATAAAGTCTATTACGGACCGGTCTATTTCCTTCGCGGATGCTGCCCTTACATGACTCTGTCGCTCGCGGGCACTCGCCGCGATGCGGGGGTGAGCGTTGCCGAAGTCTCGCTCAAGGTTTTCGAGGAAGTGATTGCCGAGATCAAGATCGGGCAGAACGGCCACGCCTATGCTGTCGATGCACAGGGACGGCTGATCGCTCATCCCGATAAAGAATTGGTATTGCGGGACACCGACATGTCGAAGCTGGCGCATGTTCGTGCCGCCCTTGGCGGCACCAAAAAGTTGGCGCAAGAGGGCGAGGACATCCTTGGCCGTAAGGTGCTCACCGCCTATGCGCCAATCCCCGCATCTGGCTGGATCGTTTTAGTCGAGGTGCCCGTCGAGGAGGTCAATTTGATTGGACAAGATTAGTCTAAATCTCGCCCCCCCCCCCATTGTCCCAATTTATAGGAGCATCGTCCGGTAGGCTTAGAACCAAAAGGCCGCGCTCTCGCTGGCAGTCACGGCCTATCGCAATCACTAACTCCAATTCTCCACCTGGTCTTCTGCGCCTCGATTGCCGGGCAGTTGAGTTCTTTCTGAGAACGGCGAGAACAATAGGACTAAGCATTTCCTGCTCACCGGCGCCGACGGGCGATCGAATAGCGAGCTGTTTGCTGCGTCTGCTCATTCGGCTTATGGCCCAAAGCGGCGGATGCCAGCGACGTGAAGTTCTGTCTGCTTTCGGGGCGGAAGTCGGAGGTAGCACTACGGGGGCGGATCGCGACGCTGATGACCCATTTCGGTCATCGCCGACAAAATTTGCTGTGATGCACAACGCGATCTTCTCATTCAGCGATGGGGTAGGGTGCGATCCTCGGGCCAAGGAAAGTACATGAGGCGACGCGAGTTCATCACGCTGCTCGGCGGCGCGACAGCCATGTGGCCGCTCGCGGCGCGCGCGCAGCAGGGCGAGCGCGTGCGGCGCATCGGCGTGCTCACCAACCTCACGCAACGTGATCCGGAGGGGCAGGCCCGCGACGAGGCCTTCGTGCAGGGGCTGCGACAATTGGGCTGGGCAGTGGGCGGCAACTTGCAGATCGAGCGCCGATTCACCGACGGCGACCCCGAGCTCGCACTCAAGTATGCGCGTGAGTTGGTGACGCTCGCTCCCGATGTCCTGCTGACCACCGGCAGCGCCGGGCTCGTGCCTTTGCTGCAAGCCACCCGCACTGTGCCTATCGTGTTCACTATCGTGCCCGACCCGGTCGGCGCCGGTTTTGTCGACAGCCTAGCGCGGCCAGGCGGCAACGCCACTGGCTTCGTCCAATTTGAATTCGGGTTGACCAGCAAATGGCTGGAGCTGCTCAAGGAGATTTCGCCGGGCATCACGCGCGTGGCCGTCCTACGTGAGCCGGGCCTCACCGCCGCGATCGCGCAGTTCGCCGCCCTGGAGGCCGTGGCGCCGTCGCTGCGGGTTGAGTTGGTGCCGCTCAACTTCCGCGATCCGGCCGACATCGAACGAACGGTCGCAGGGTTTGCGCGCTCACCAAGCGACGGAATGGTCGTGACCTCTGGGCCGCTTGCCTCGGTTCATCGCAAGATCATCATTGCAACGGCTGCGCGCCACAAGCTGCCTGCCGTCTATGTTTCGGGCTACACGGTGGTCGATGGCGGGCTGGTCTCCTACGGACCGAACTTTGTGGACCAGTACCGGCAAGCGGCGAGCTACGTCGATCGATCCTCAAGGGCGAGAAGCCGGCCGACCTGCCGGTGCAGGTGCCGACCAAGTACAAACTGCAGTCAATCTCAAGACCGCCAAGGCGCTCGGCCTTACCGTCCCCCCGATGCTGCTCGCGCGCGCCGACGACGTGATCGAATGATCCGGCGCCGCAAGTTCATCACCTCGCTGGGCGGGCGGCTGCGGTGGCCGCTCGCGGCGCGGGCGCAGCAGCTGAAGAAACATCAGAGGGTTGGGGTCCTGCATCCCGGGCAGGCCACGTCGGTCAATACGCGCATTGCCGTAATCCGCGAAGGTTTAAGTGAGAGCGACCCGCAACGCGATTCCAGCATCGAGATGGTTGTGCGTCTTGCCGACGGCGATCTATCGCGGTTGCCGGTGCTCGCGAAAGATTTGGTCAGCGATCGAGTCGATGCCATTGTGGCGGCTGGTCCTCCTTCCGTTCTGGCGACAAAAGGCGCAACCGATACCATTCCGGTGATCGCGATCGACCTCGAAAGCGACCCGGTAGCTAGTGAACTCGTCGCGAGCCTCGCGCGGCCCGGAGGCAACGTCACTGGCGTATTCTTGGACTTTCCCGATTTCAGCGCAAAATGTCTTCAACTCCTCATCGAGGCTATCCCAGCGTTGGCCAGGGTCGGCGTAGTGTGGGACCCGACCACTGGTTCGTTGCAGCTTAATTCGGTCCAGGCAGCAGCCCAAGGGTTTGGCATCAGCGTGGAGGTTTTCGAGGCACGTCGTGTGGGCGACTTGGCGGATGTATTGTCCTGCGGTAGACCGATCAAGCATCCAGGGCGTCCTCCTACTATCTTCGCCCTTGATCGGCGGAAATCCGCAATTGATTGCAGACCTTGCGACCCGCAGAAATATTCGAACAATTTCACTGTTCCCCGACATTGCAAGAGAGGGCGGGCTGCTTGCATACGGACCGGACATTCAGGCTCTCTGTATCGGCAAGCCGGAGCAGTTGCGCGGAGGGTACTGAATGGGGCCAAGGTGTCCGAGTTTCCGGCAGAGCGGCCTACGCGATTTCAGCTGGTAGCGAACCTGAAGACTGCGAGGCTGCTCGGCATCACGCTCCCACCTTCGATCCTGGTACGCGCCGACGAGGTGATCGAATAAGCCGCCACAGCGTGGCTCTTTGTGCTGCACTGCATAAGTCCGGAAATGGCCCTTCGCTACAATTCGTTGCGATGCAATGAGTTGACCGCTCTTGGAGCAACAGCGGACATCGGGATTGTCAGCTTGTGGAGTAGTTGCGATTGGAGAGAACAAAGAACCGCTGCACATCAACACTCGCGTTGGTCCCCAGTCGCTCCCGCTATCCCGCGATATTTTCTACAAAGTGCGGAGGTTGCCGTAACGAAAAGTGATCAAGATTAGCTGCTTACGAAAATCGTACTAAATCCGCGCAGTCGGGAGGTTTGGAGACAAACGGGGCAAGAGAGAAAATTCAGCTGAGTTGGCGGGCATAGCGCGGTGCGGAGGTTTTCGCACGAAGGTCCGCGGTTCTGGGCGACTTCAGCGCCCCGAAATCCGGCAGAGAAAGTTGGTCGCGGACGGAGTGGCGGAGGGAGTGAGTTTTGAACTCGCAGTGTGGTTTCTTTTTGTGCTACCTATATGCAGCCCGCGACGCTAATGCCGGGCCGCGGGGCTAATAAGTACTTAAAATTTAACAATAATCCTGACCGGACCGATATTGGATCGGTCCCCTTGCGGGAGAGGGCTTCGCCGAAGCCTCAACATATTCTGATGGGTGAGGGGTAATGGCCAGACCGCCCCCTCACCCATTCATGTTGTCGAACGACTGCGGCTGCCCTCTCCCGCAAGGGGAGAGGGCGCGATCGCCAGCACCGGCCGCGCTTCTAAGACGCTATTCCGCCGCGGTCTGTCGCACGCCGAGGTCGCGCAGCGAGCGGTCGATCCACAGCCTCGTCAGCTTTTCCTGCACGCCGTTCTGCGCCAAGCCGCGCGCGCAGGGTGGCGAAGTCGACGCGATCGAGGTCCTGATCCTGGTTGAAGCAGGAGAACACCACGCTCTCCTCGCCGGTCGCCGGATCGCGATGCAGCTGCAGGCACTGCGCGCAGATTTCCTTCATCATGCACTGCATCGGCGAGTTGATCGATCCGATCGCCGCGTGCCCGGGCTTGAGATGCGGCTCCAGGATGCCGTGTCGCGCCTGCGCCACCGCCGCCATCATGCCGTCGGAGCCGATCGCGATCACGCGGTCAACCTCGCCGAGCGCGATCGGGTTTGCACCCAGCGCGCCCGAGCCGTAGGCGTCGATCGCCGCCACGATGTTGCCGACGAACGCCTTGTCGGCCGGCACGCGTCGGCGCTGAAGCCCGGCGCCTCGTCGCAGCACCAGACGATGACGTCGGCGGCGCGCTCGATCTCCTCGACCTTGTAGCGGTCGATCATCTTCTTGTAGCCGGCGAAGTAGATCACCCGGCTGCCGTTCGCTCGCAGCGCCTGGCCGATCGAGAACAGCACCGCGTTGCCGAGCCCGCCGCCGACCAGCAGCACGGTCTCGCCGGCCGGCGTCTCGGTCGGCGTGCCCGGTCGGCCCCATCAGGATGACCGGCTCGCCCGGCTCGAGCAGCGCGCAGAGGTCGGACGAGCCGCCCATCTCCAGCACGATCGTCGACAGCAGGCCGCGCTCGCGATCGACCGACGCGCCGGTGAGCGCCAGGCCCTCCATCGCGAGCCGCGTGCCGTTGCTCTGCGCCGACAGCGTCTCGAAATTCTGCAGCCGATAGAACTGGCCGGGCTGGAATGCGCGCGCCGCCATCGGCGCCCGCACCACGACCTCGACGATGGTCGGCGTGAGCCGGTGGACCGCATGCACGGTGGCGCGCAACTCGTCGTCGAGCCGCGTCATCAACGCGTGCGGCGAGACATCCGGAGGACGCCGTCCGCTCCAGCATCCGGCTGACCACCGGATAGCCCTGCTTGGCGCTCGCCATCGCCTTGACGACATTGCCGGCAAACGACGGATGCAGATCGCCGAAGAAGCTGATCGCGCGGCCGTCGGGCGCAACGCACATCAGCACGTGCGCGGCCGGCGGGCTTGGCGACGCGCTCGGGCGTCACCTTGCTGCCGCTCTCGTCGAAGGCCTGGAAATACTTGCCGTCGATCAGCACATGGTCGGGGTCTTCGCGCCCGAGCACCGTGTTGGGCTGCGTGCCGGCCGCCACCAGGATCGTCCGCGCCGGGATCACGAATTCCCGCGGCGGCGCGCCGGGATTGCTGTCGGCCTCCGCCAACGACGACACGCGCAGCGCGCGGACCCAGCCGAACCGGTCGAGCAGCGCCTCCTCGGGCGTCAGGCGCTCGGCGAAGCTGATGCCCTCCTCCAGCGCCTTGGCGACTTCTTCGTGATTCAGCGTGTAGCTCGGCGCATCGATCAGGCGCCGGCGGTAGGCGATGGTGGCGCCGCCCCAGCGGCGCAGCAGCTCGACGAAATCCGGCGCACGGCCTTCGCGCGCAGCCGCCTTC
Source organism: uncultured Alphaproteobacteria bacterium (assembly GCA_963807865.1). Classification (GTDB taxonomy): domain Bacteria; phylum Pseudomonadota; class Alphaproteobacteria; order Rhizobiales; family Xanthobacteraceae; genus VAZQ01. The sequence continues at coordinate 6,190 of CAWEDK010000025.1, forward strand.
GCGCTCGGCCCGAAGCTGCCGCGCATGGTCGAGAAACTCCGCCGCGACCTCCGCCTCCTGCGCGCTCCAGCCGGCACGAACGGCGGCTTCGCCGCGCTCGGCGACCAGCGCCTCGTAGCGGCTGAGAAACTTCTCGACCTGCAGCGGATAATAGGCGAGCGCTTCGGTCGCGGTATCGATCGCGGTGAGCCCGCCGCCGATCACGACCACCGGCAGGCGCACCTGCAGATTGGCGACGCTGTCGGTCTTGCCGGCGCCGGTGAGTTGCAGCGCCATCAGGAAATCGGACGCCTGCCGCACGCCCGGCGCGAGGCCGTTCTTCATCGGCACGATCGTCGGCCGGCCGGCGCCGGCGCACAGCGCGATGTGATCGAAGCCGAGCGCGAACGCGCTCTCGATCGTCAGCGTGCCGCCGAAGCGCACGCCGCCGAACATCTTGAACTCGCGCCGCCGCTCCAGCAGCAGCCGGATGAGCTTGAGGAAGTTCTTGTCCCAGCGGACCGTGATGCCGTATTCGGCGACGCCGCCGAAGCCCGCCATGACGCGCGCGCCCAGATCCTCGCGCAGTTCGGCGACGTCGCGGATCGGCCGGAACGGGACGCGAGCGCCGTTGGGCTCGACGCCGGAAATGCCGGCGGCCAGCGGCTCGATCTTCAGCCCGTCGATCGCCACCACCGTGTGGCCGTCGTTCATCAGATGATGCGCCAGCGTGAAACCCGCCGGGCCCGAGCCCCACCACCAGCACTTTCCGTCCGGTCGCGGGCTTCGGCAGCGGCCGGCGGATGTTGAGCGGATTCCAGCGCGTCAGCAGCGAATAGATTTCGAAGCCCCACGGCAGCGCCAGCACGTCCTTGAGCACGCGGGTCTCGACCTGCGGAATGTCGACCGGCTCCTGCTTCTGATAGATGCAGGCCTTCATGCAGTCGTTGCAGATGCGGTGGCCGGTGGCGGCGCACATCGGATTGTCGATGATCGCGATGGCGAGCGCGCCGAGGGTGTGGCCCTCGGCTTGCGCGAGATTCATCTCGGAGATTTTCTCGTCGAGCGGACAGCCGGCCAGCACGACGCCGAACGGGCTCTTCTTGAACTCGCCGGACTTCTCCCGCAGCCCCTTCGAGCAGATGTCCTTGCCCTGGTTGTGGCACCAGATGCAGTAGTTGGCATGATCGAGCGCGCCGGTGAGATCGGTGCCGGGATCGGTCAGCGCGAAGCCGTCGCGCGCGCGGCGGTGCGACGCCGGCAGCTTGAGCATGGTCACGCCGTCGACCACTTCGGTCTCGACCGGCACGAGATGAAGCGGATCGACCTTGTGCGGGACCTTGAACAGCACGCCGCCCTTGTGGGCGCGCTGGCCTTCCGGCGTATGCGTCGCCCAGGCGGCGTAGCGGGCCGCGGTTTCGAGCGCGGCGGCGTGCTCGGCCTCGGCCTGCATCCAGCGCTCGACCTGGGTCGGCGAAGGCGAGCTCGGTGAGCTCGCCGCCGATCAGCGCTTCGACCTCGCGGCGCAGCGCGCCGTCGGTGTTGAATGTCGCGGCCTGTTCGGGCGGATATTTCTTGGCGGCGCGGCGCTGCACGAACAGCCGCTTGACGGTGTAGAGCGGCGCGAGCGCATCGTGGCGGCGCGCGCAGGTCTGCGAGCTCGGCCGCGATGCCGAACAGCTCGCCGATGAAGTCTTCGAGCTCGGGCGCCAGCGCGAGGATGAGTTCGGACTCCGGCTTGCCGGCGAGTGTCGTCCGGCGCCGCACGCGCGGCCATCAGCCGGCCGTGGAGCGCCGGGTCGCGATCCTCCAGGAACGGCCAGGAAGCGGGCGTCGAGCCGCACGCAGTTCTTCCCGGTCGTAGAAGTCCGGGAAGTCGAAGCCGAAGCCGAGGGAAGACGACGGAAGCATCAAGGAAGAAGCCCTAAGAGCACCGAAGAAGCGGCTTCCGGCCGCTGACACACAACCCGACCGGGTCCGGCTCCGCCAGACCCGGGATCGGGAATTCGCCGAATGATCAGGCCACCTTGAACCGTTCGATGACCTCGGCGGGGATCGGAACGGCCGCAGGCGGGTCGCATCCTCGGGGTCCTGCGCCGCCCAGACGCGGGTTTCGGTGCCCTCGACGGCCAGTTCGCCGGCGACCGAAATGCGGTGCTGCACCTCGAAGCTCGCCCGTCCGAACCTGCTGATTTCCGAGAGCGATTTCCACCGTGTCGTTGAACTTGGCGGGGCGCATGAAGTTGGCCTTGGCGTCGACCAGCGGGATGCCGACGATGCCGAATGTCGCCGCCAGATCGCTCGGCCGCACGCCGAGCGCCGCCTCGAACAGCTTCCACGCGCTCCAGTCGAAGAATTCGAAGAACCGGCTGTTGAACACGATACCGGCCGGATCGCAATGTCCCCACTCGATCGGAAACTGCCGGCGGTAGACGAGATTGCTCATGCCGCTCAATCCTTTGCTGGAGTGGCGTTTAACGGCGAAACGCCGGCTTGCGCAAGCCGTTCGAACGGCGATGTCCGTCCCCCACCGGAGAGGCAGTCGCGCGTCGGCCGAATGTCTAATCGCATACAGTAAATATTAAGGTTAATATCTGCGTTAACATAGATTAACCTTAATACATTTGAGCATTACATCTCAGAAAATTCTCCTGAGAAATCAGCAACTTCGCAATATATACTGTTGATTTACAGTATTGATCCTTGGCGACATCCACAGATGTGGCCAAAACATCACCTTCTTTCGCCGCAATGCGCGTAGCGACAGCCTCGGTCGCATTCTCCGAGGGAGGGGTACTCATGAGGACGTTGTTATTGGGAGCTACGGCGCTCGCCGCCTTGGTGGCGGGTCCGGCATTGGCGGCGGACCTGCCGGTCCGCGGCCCGGTCTACAAGTCGCCGCCGCCGGTGGTCTACAACTGGACCGGTTTCTACGGCGGTGTGAACGTCGGCTATAGCTGGGGGCAGCAGAGCAACGACTGGACGGTTCCGGGCTTCTTCGCCATTTCGGAAAACCAGAACATGAACGGCGTCATCGGCGGCGTTCAGTGGGGCTACAACTGGCAGCTCGGCAACTGGGTGATCGGCACGGAGTCGGACTTCCAGGGATCCGCCCAGCGCGGCAGCACCACCTACTGCGTCATTGCCGGTTGCGGCACCACCGCTCGTCGCCGAACACAAGCTGCCGTGGTTCGGCACGTCGCGTACCCGCATCGGCTTCCTGCCGTCGCAGTACTTCCTGATCTATGCCACCGGCGGTCTGGCATACGGTCAGGTGAAGTCGGACTACGCGCTGTTCGCCGGCGGCGTCGGCGTTGCGCAATCGAACTTCAAGGACATCCGCGCCGGCTACACGGTCGGCGGCGGCATCGAGGGCGCCTTCGGCGGCGGCTGGAGCGCAAAGCTCGAGTATCTGTGGGTCGATCTGGGCACGGCCACCTCGACCACCACCATCGGCGGCGTCGTGGTCGATACTTACAGCAGCCGGGTGACCGACAACATCGTTCGCGTCGGCCTGAACTACAAATTGGGAGGCAGCTACTGATCGCCGGGGGGCAAACCCTCCAACCAGCTTCCACTGGCGGTCGAAGCCCCGGGCCAACGAGCCCGGGGCTTTTCCGTTGCGGAGCATGACTTTGCGGCGGTTGCCGACGCGGCCCGATGCCGAACTCGTCGGCGCGAGGATCATTCCGGCCGCAGCCCGGACTCCTGCACGATCCGCTGCGGCGAACTTCCGATCCTCGACGATAAATTGGGCAAAATCCCCAAGCAGCGCGGAACCCGGCTCGACGGCGCGATCGAAGAACATGCGCTGCCGGAAATCGGGACGCCCGACAATGCGGGACAGTTCGCCGGCCAGCTTGGCGACGATGGCGCGCGGCGTTCCAGCCGGCGTGAACAGCCCAAACCACGTGGGTGGATAATGCTCGCCCCCACGGACCTCGGCCAATGTCGGAATGTCCGGGAACAGGGGCGAGCGCGCCTTGCTCATCACGGCCAGAGCGGTAATCCGGCCACTCTGCAATTGGGGAACCATGTTGGACAACGCGAGAACGGCAACCGGCGTCGAACCGGAGAGCACCGCGTTCACGACTTCGCCACCGCCGCGGAAGGGCACGCGCACGATGTCCGCTCCGGTCTCGCGCTTGAGCTTCTCCATGAAGTAGGCAAGCGGAAACGCGAAGGTGCCGTAGCTGAGCGTTCCCGGCTTCGCCTTCGACAGCGCTACCAGTTCCTCGATCGTCTTGACCTTGAGGGAGCTGTTGACCACCAGCGCGAGCGTATTGAAAAACAGCGCGCCGACCGGCTCGAAGTCCTTCACGGGATCGTACGGTATGCTCTTGAAGAGAAACTGATTGTAGATCACCGGTTCGCTCGACAGGACGCAGATCGTGTAACCGTCCGGCGGCGCTTCGGCGCAGGCACGGGCGCCGATATTCTGGCCCCCGCCCGGCCGATTCTCGACCACCACAGGCTGCCCCCAGGCCTTCTGCAGTTCGTCGGCGAGCGCGCGCGAAAAGATGTCGCCGCCACCACCCGGCCCGAGCGGAATGATGATCTTGATCGGACGCAACGGATAGTCCTGCGCCCACGCCATTGAGGCGAAGACCACGCAGAGCACCGCGATCCCGGCAGCGATGGAGCGGAGGATCGTCGGACCCACGGCACACCTCCCGTTTGCGATCGGCGGTTAAGCCACCGCGCAGCCTATGCCACCTTGCCACTCACCGTCGCCGGGGCCAAACCAAGCTCGCGCAGGATCTCCTCATTGTGCTGGCCAATCGTCGGCGGACTGGTGTCGATGCGCGGGCCGCCATGCGCGAACGTGAAAGCGGCAAGCGGGACGCCGAATCCACCGTCTATTCCGGTCGCCTTGTCATGGCGATGGATGATGCCGCGGCTCGCGATCTGCGGGTCCGCAATCGCCTCCCCCATGGTGCGCACCCGAGCCGCCGGCACATGCCGCGCCTGCAGGAACTTCTCCCACTCGTCGGCCGTGCGCGTGCGCATGATCTCTTCGAGCACAGCGATTTCGCGTTCGTGGTCCTGATCGCGCTCGTCGTTGGTGCGCTTGATCATGTCCGGACGCCCCAGCACCGTCCACAGGCGACTTTGCTGGCGCAGATTGCTGGCGCCCAGCATCACCAGTCCGTCCTTGGTCTCGAACGCACCATTGGTGGCATGCGGATGCCGGTTGCCATGCGGCTTGGGATGCACGCCGTTGCGCAGATAGCCGGTGAGATGCGAACTCATCAGGATCATCGCCACGTCCAGCATCGCCATATCGATGCGCTGGCCGCGTCCGGTCTTTTCACGCTGGAATAGCGCCGCCGACAGCGCGAATGCCCCGGTCATGCCGGTGGCATAGTCGACAGCGGGCGAGCCGAATTTGACCGGATGAACATCCTTCGTGCCGGTCATCGCCATCACGCCGGAGGTGGCTTGAATGACATGATCGTAGGCGGTCTGCTGGCCGCGCGGGCCGTTCTGGCCGAACGCCGAGAACGACGCGTAGATCAGCCGCGGATTGATCGCGGATAGGGCCTCGTATCCGAGCCCCAGAGCCTCGAACGCACCGGGTCGATAGTTCTCGACGAACACGTCCGCGGTCGCGACCAGTTTCTTGAGGGTTTCGCGGTCATCCGGTTTCTTGAGATCGAGCGCGATCGAGCGCTTGTTAGAAGCTTGGGTCAGGAAGGCAGTCCCCATATTCTTGCGGTTGAGCGCCTTGTCGGTTCCCGAGCTGCGGCTCTGATCGGGATCGTCGGGATGATCGACCTTGATCACGTCGGCTCCCAGCACGGCCAACTGATAGGCCGCGAACGGGCCGGCCAGAACATGCGTGACGTCGATCACCCGGATGCCCTCGAACGGTCGCGTCATTGGCGCCCTCCTCCATATGCGGTCGCCCGTGCGCCGCCTGTTGTTCTATCTGCCCCAGGATACTCAAGTGACCGGGCCATTGTCATGACCGGCTCGCGACGGCGGATGATGGCCCGCTCCTCATGCGGGCTTCAGATGGCGGTCGAAGAATGCGATGGAATCACGCACCGCCTGAACCTGGACTGGATCCGGATCATAGATCCCCTGCCCGTTACGTTGCACGTAGACAAAACCGTGCACGTCGTGCTCGTAGCTCGCCCATTCGGTATCCTTGCCGAGTCTCAGCCAGCAGATCGTAGCTGACCCGGAAAATCCCCTGCAGTTCGTCGCTGTTGCGGCCCTGCACCAGGATCGGCGTCCGGATCGTGCTCATCCGCTGGCGAGCGATATCTTCGGTGATCCGGGGACGGACTTTCTCGGCGTCGCGCATCAGCATGCGCTCCACATCGAGCAGGCCCGTGGCCGGGTTGATTTGTGCCGTGGCGTCAGGCCTGAGCCTCAGAAACTCGTGCGACGCCGGTTCGCTCGCGATCATCGCACGGATGCCGTGATATTCGGACGCGATCTTGAGCGCCATTTCGCCGCCGTGGCTCATGCCCATGTAGCCGATGCGATCGGCGGCGATCGCCGGCAGCGTCTTGAGATATTCGACGATCGCGATGACGTCCTCGTATTCAAGCGGCCCACGATTCAGGAGTTGGCGGTTCTGCCGCCGGTCCTCGATCAGCTTGCCGATCTTGTCGTAAGCGTAGTCGACCTCCGCGCGGTAGCGCAGCCAGGCCACCGCGTAACCGGCGGCGAGGAACTGCTCCTGCGTCCAGCTTCGGTTCTGCGTGAAGTCCCGCACCATCGCCATGCCGCCGCCGCCATTGCCCGACGCGAACACGACGAGCGGGAACGGGCCACTCCCGGCGGGCAACCGCAAACCGATCGGGCAATAAACACCGTCGATCATTTCGACATACATCAAGTGCACCGGAAATTCCGATCCCATCACCGGCTCGGTGACGGCGATGTTCTCCGGATCGATGCCGGCCGACGCAGCACGTAAATTCATAAAACTCCTCCGAAGCCATGCAGGCTTGCCTTACGACATCGAGCCGCCGCCAGCTATACCGCCGCCCAGACCGAATGTCTTTTGGATGAAGGCTCTGCGGCAAGACCGTCGCGGCGGCCGCCAAATGAAACGGTCTTTTCTGGGGCATCGCAGGACAACGGCCGCAATATCTCGACGGCTGTTGCAGAAATTGGACTTTCGCGGTGCAGAATTGCCACAGCCTAAGCCTCCCGCATTGAATATGCGGATGACAACTTGCTTTCGCCCAGCCGGACCTCAAGACTGGAAGGCGTCCATGGTAGTCGCCTCGTTCGCGTTGCATCGGTGGAGTCAGCGTCGGGTCCTTATCAATGCGCGTTCCGGTCGTCGCTCGAAGTGCGGGAGCCTGGCGCTGTGTCGCCGGCCTATTAGGCGCGACTCGCGACGCACTTCGCCATGCCGGCAGGGTCTGCATCCTCGCCGCGCTGCTGAGCGCTCCACCGAGCGGCGTACGGGCGCAGCATCGCCCGGTGGAAACGCTGACCGATGCGTTGGTGCAAACCTATAGGGGTAACCCTATCCTCAACGCGGAACGCGCGCGGCTGCGAGGCACCGACGAGGCCGTTCCGCAAGCATTGTCGGGCTATCGCCCACAGGTGCTCGCCAGCATGACGGCGGGGCTTCAGGCGGTAAGAGTGCTGATGCCGGACAACACCATTCAGACCGCAACGCTGCGCTCCTGGGTCATCGGCCTGACGGTGACGCAGACGCTGTTCAATGGCTTCAAGACCGCCAACACTGTCCGGCAGTCCGAGGCTCAGGTCATGGCCGGACGCGAGGCGCTGCGCAACACCGGCCAGGGCGTGCATGCTCGACGCGGTGACGGCCTATATGAACGTGCTTGCCAATCAGAGCCTGGTCGACGCGCAGCGTATCAACGTCGCGTTTCTTCGCGAGACTTTGAACACGACCCGCAAGCGCCTGGATGCCGGCGACGTCACGCCGACCGACGTCGCGCAGGCCGAGGCCCGGCAGAGCCGGGGTCTTGCGGACCTCAATGCGACCGAGGTCGCGCTCGCAGTCAGCCAGGCCCTCTACGCCCAGGTCATCGGCGCGCCGCCGGGCCGCCTTGTTCAGCCGGCCCCCGATCGACCGGCTGTTGCCACGCACGCGCGACGATGCACTCGCCATGGCCCGCAAGGAGCATCCCGCGATCCTCGCCGCCATGTACGACACCGACTCCGCGCAACTCGGCACCAAGATCGCGGAAAGCAGCCTGTGGCCGCAGGTCACCGTGCAGGCCGGCGTCTCGCGCAGCCGCAACGACGACACGACTCTCGGCTCCAATGGCACCGACAATGCGTCGATCCTCGGCCAGGCGAATGTCCCGCATCTACGACGGCGGGCTTGCGGCGTCGCAGATCCGTCAGGCGAAGGAACTGGTCACGCTGAGCCGCATCGTGCTGCAGCAGATTCGCGATCAGGCACAGACCGCCGTACTGGCCGCCTGGGTGACGTTCGAAGGGGCCAAGATCGCGCTCAACGCCACCGAATCCGAAGTTCGCGCCGCCACTATCGCGCTCTCCGGCGTGCAGAAGGAAGCGCAGGGCGGGCAGCGCACGACCCTCGACGTTCTCAATTCACAGCAGGATCTGATGGCGGCGCGCGCGCGCCAGATCGGGGCGCAGCGCGACCGGGTGATCGCCTCTTACGCGCTGCTCAGCGCGATCGGACGCCTCGACGTGCAGACGCTCGGCCTGCCCACGCCCAACTACGCGCCCGAAGTACATTATCACCAGGTGCGCGATGCCTGGGGCGGTCTGCGCACGCCGGCGGGGCAGTAACGGCCAGCGGCCAATGCGCGCGCTCAGCGCAGCCGGACGGGGCTCGGCGTGCGGCGGCTCCATCACCCGCTCGTCCGGAACATCGGGCAGCGTGAGGCGGGCCAGCGTCGGGATCACCAGCAGGCTGCAGATCGGCGACAGCAGCATGCCGCCGACGATGACGCAGGCGAGCGGCTGCTGAACCTGCGAGCCGATGCCGGTCGACAGCGCGGCCGGAACAAGGCCGATGCAGGCCGACAATCCGGTCATGAAGATCTGCCGCATGCGGGTTTCGGCGGCATCGATGATCGCGCTTTCGGTGCCGCGGCCCTCATCCATGCTGCGGCGGATGTAGGAGACCAGCAGGATGCCGTCCATCGCCGACACGCCGAACAGCGAGATGAACCCGACCGCCGCCGACACGCTGGCGTTCAGCCCGGCGACGTAGAGCCCCAGAATTCCGCCGGCGACCGCGAACGGAATGCCGGACAGCGCGAGCAGGCTGTCGCGCACCGAATTGAACAGGCTGTAGAGCAGCATCAGAATCAGCAGCAGACTGAGCGGCACGATGATCGCCAGCCGCTTCTTGGCCTCCACCAGCGCGCCGAATTCGCCGGCCCATTCCATCCGGTAGCCGGGCGGCAGCGGCACGCTTCTCCTCGACGCGCTCCTGCGCCTCCGCGACGGTCGAGCCGAGGTCGCGGTCGCGCACGCTGTACTTCAGCGGCACGAACCGCTGCGCGTTCTCGCGGTAGATGTAGGCGGCGCCGGTTTCCAGCTTGACCTCGCCGAGATCGCTCAGCGCGATATAGGCGGTCGGGCGCCTTGGGATCGGAATTCGGCAGCGCGACCGGAATCGCGCGGATGGCATCGACGTTGCGGCGGTACTCGGGCGCCAGCCGCACCGTGAGGGCGAAGTTCATCTCGCCTTCGTAGATGCGCGTGACTTCCTGGCCGCCGATCGCGGCCTGCACGACGGCGTTGATGTCGGCGACCGAGAAGCCGTAACGGGCGGCCTTGGCGCGGTCGATCCGGACGACCAGATTGGGCTGGCCGAGCAGGCTGAACGCCGCCGGGTCGGTCACACCCGGCACCTGGCCGATTTCGTTTTTCAGCTGCTTGGCGAGCCGCTCCAGCTCGCCCAGGTCGCGGCCGAAAATCTTGATCGAATTCTCGCCTTTGACGCCCGAGACGGCCTCTTCGATGTTGTCCTGGATATACTGCGAGAAATTGAAGTCGATGCCGATGAACTCGCGGTTGAGCTGCTCGCTCAACTCCTTGACCAGCATCTCCTTGGTCATGCCCTTCGGCCACTGATCGACCGGCTTCAGCGGCACAAAGAACTCCGCCAGGAACGAGCCGTCCGGATCGGTGCCGTCATCGCCGCGGCCCTGCTCGGAGAACACGGTCCGCACCGGCGGGTAGCTCTTGATGATGTTGCGGATGCGCGCAACCGTATCCATGCCGGCCTCGCAGCGTGATGGTCGGCGGCATGACGGCGCGGATCCACATATTGCCTTCTTCGAGCTTGGGCAGGAATTCGGTGCCAAGCCGCGTCGCCGAGCGACGCCGCAGGCCACGAGGAAGGCGAGCGCCGCCAGCGCCGAAATCCGGTAGTGCCGGACCGCCACGGCAGGATCGGCTGGTAGACCCGGCGGATGCAGCCGCACGAGGAAGGTTTCGACCTCCTTCACCTTGTCGGGCAGCAGGATCGACGACAGCACCGGCGTCACCGTGAAGGTCGCGATCACCGCGCCGATCAGCGCATAGGCATAGGTCCGCGACATCGGGCCGAAAATCTGGCCCTCCACGCCCTGCATGGTGAACAGCGGAAGGAACGCCGCGATGGTGATGATGACCGAGAAGAAGATCGGCCAGTCGACTTCGACCGCGGCCGTGAGGATGCGCTGCAGCTTGTTCGTGGATGCCGCGCCTTCGGCCTCGTCCGACGGATGTGTCGTGCGCCAGATGGCGGAAGATGTTCTCCATCATGATCACGGTGGCATCGACGATGATGCCGAGGTCGATCGCGCCGATCGACAGCAGGTTGGCGGATTCGCCGCGCACCACCGTGATCATGACGGCAAGGAACAGCGCCACCGGGATGGTCGCCGACACGATCATCGCGCAGCGCAGATCGCCGAGAAATATCCACTGGATCAGGAAGATCAGCGCGATGCCGAACAGCATGTTGTGCAGCACGGTCTGCACGGTGATGGCGACCAGATCGCCGCGATCGTAGAACGCCTCGATCTGCACGCCGGGCGGCAGCGAGCCGTCGGTGTTGATGCGTTCGACGGCGGCGCGCACGCGCTTCACCACCTCCATCGTGCGTTCGAACTTCTGCATCAGCACGATGCCGGTGACGATGTCCGTGGTGTCGTCGCGGCCCGCGATGCCCAGCCGGGGCATGAAGCCGATCTGGATCTTGGCGACGTCCGACAGCAGTACCGGAACGCCGCCCTGCTGGGTGAGCACGATGTTGCCGATGTCTTCGAGCGTGCCGATGACGCCGATGCCGCGCACGTTGACCGATTGCTCGCCGATCGAGACCGTCCGCCCGCCGACATTGGAGTTGCCGGTCGAGATCGCCGCGATGACCTGCGGCAAGCGTCAGGCCATGGGCCATCATGCGGTTGAGGTCGATCTCGGCCTGGAATTCCTTGGTCTTGCCGCCGAGCACCAGCACGTCGGAGACGCCCGGCACGATGCGCAGCCTGCGCTCGACCACCCAGTCCTGCAGCGTCTTGAGCTGCATGACGTCCATGCCGGGCGGTCCGCGCAACTCGTAGCGGAAGATTTCGCTGATCGTGCCGGCCGGCGAGATCACCGGCTGCACGCCGGGCGGCAGTTCGACGTCCTTGCAGCCGGTTGATCGCCTGCTGGCGCACGAAATAGTAGTCGCGGCCATACTCGAACTGCAGGCGGATGAAGCTCAGCCCATAGACCGTGTTCGAGCGGATAAACTGCAGCCCGGGCGTGCTGGCGAGCGCGATCTCGATCGGAATCGTGACATAGCGCTCCATTTCCTCCGGCGACTGACCGGCGCGCTGCGCGATGATCTCGATGATCGGCGGCGCCGGGTCCGGATAGGCTTCGATGTTGAGCTGCAGAAAGGCCACGTAGCCGAGGCCCAGAAATGCCGCGAACGCGATCATGACCAGCGGACGCCGCGACAGGCAGAATGCAATCACACTACGCAGCACGATCGCACCCGTGCTCGTCGTTGGTCATTGCCGCCACTCGTTGTCGACGAAGATCGCGCCGCGGGCGACGATCAGTTCATCCGGCTTGAGGCCGCTTCGGATCTGCACGAGGCCGCCTTGCTCGGCCCCGATCTCGACGGCGCGGCGCTTGAACACCAGCGGCTCGACTTCCACCCAGACGCTGACGTGGTCGCCCTCCCGGAGCAACGCGCTCGACGGCACGGCGGGCGAAACTTCGTTCTCGCCCGTGATGATCGTGAAGCTCGCAAACATCTCCGATTTCAACGCGCCGTCGGGATTCGGGATTTCCGAGCGCACGACGACGCGACGCGTTGCTGCATCAGCGGACGCCTCGATGGCGGCAATGCGGGCCGTGAACACACGGCCCGGCAGCGCCGTAATCGTCACTTCGGCAGCCTGCCCGACCCGGATCGCCGGAATCTCGTTCTCCGGGATGAGCGCCTTGAGCCACATGCGTGGAAAGATTTGCGACCGTGTAGAGCGCGTCGCCGGAATCGCTGCGAACATACTGGCCGGGACCGACCTTGCGGGCGATGACCGTGCCGTCGATCGGGGAATAGATCGGGGTGGAACGCTTGATCTCTCGCTTCTGCTCCAGTGCCTTGATCTGCTCGTCCGTGAGGCCGAGGATGCCAAGCCGGTTACGCACGGCGTCGACCGCGGTTCCGGCCGCCCGCATGTCGTTTTGCGCCGCGATGAGATCGGCCTGCGCCTGCTGAAAGTCCTTCAGCGGGGCTGCCTTGCCTTCATACAAATCTCTCTGCCGTTTCTCGACGATCGTCGCGAGATTGAGCTGGGCGCGCGCCTTGTTCAGGGCCGCAATGGCGGCGATGAAATCGTTTTGCGGCTGTACGACTTCCGGGCTGTCGATCTCGAACAGGGGATCGCCGCGCTTGACCACGTCTCCGACTTTGGCGATGAGCCGGGTCACGCGGCCGGAAAACGGCGTCAGCACGGGCGTGCTGGCATCGTCGTTGTAGGCGATCCGCCCGATCGCATGGCGTTGCGCACGGAACGGGAAGGTCCGCACCTTGGCGATATCGAGCTGATGCATCTGATCAGCCGTGGCCCGCACCCCTTCGCCACCCTTCAACGCTACGGCCTTGTCTGCTTCCGCGGCCATGCCGGGAGCGCCGGCGCAATGGAGGAACCCGGCGATCAGGCCAAGCGATGCGATGAAGGAAATTCGGCTCGATATCATTCGATCGTGTCAGGTCAGGAAAGAGAACCGGCAGAGATCGAGGTCATCCGCCGCTTCTTCGGCCAATGCATGCCTGGATTTAAGCACCGGCGGCCGGACGATTGATGAACAGGCTGCCCTTGGTGATGACACGTTCGCCGGGCTTGAGGCCTTCGACAACCTGAACATTCTTGCCGTCGATCAGGCCGAGCGTGATCCGCCGCAGCTCGATGCCCTTGTCATCACGGACCACCCAGATGCGCGCCACGTCTCCTTCGTAGATCACCGCCGAATTCGGTACCGAAACCGCCGTATCAGGCTCGCCGGTATAGATGATGACATTCGCGAACATTTCCGGCTTGAGCAGCCTATCCGTGTTGTCGATCGTCGCGCGCACCATCAGACGTCGCGTGGCGGGGTCCAGCGAAGTGGCGACATAGGAGATATGGGATGAGAACGATCGGCCAGGGTAGGCCGGGACGGTAAAGCTGATTGGCTGACCGATCTTGATCTCAGGGGCTCCGGCCTCTCGGACATAGGCCACCAGCCAGACCGTCGAGAGATCGCCAATCACGAAAACCGGATCGCTGACGCCGGTTCCGATATACTGACCCGGCCCGGCCTTGCGCTGCACGATTGTACCGCCGATGGGTGCGACGATCGAGGTCGCAGGGTTGATGGTCCCCTTTTCCTGAAACTCGTCGATCTCCTGGTCGGTCTTGCCAAGCAAACGGAGGCGGCTGCGAGCCGCATCGAACGCCACCTCATTCGAGCGCAGGTTGTTCTCGGCACTGTCAAGCGCGGCGCCTGCGTTCTGGACCTCCTTCAGCGGCACCGCCTTGCCGTCGTAGAGCATCCGCTGACGCTTATCGACGGTCCGCGCGAGGTTGAGCGACGAGCGCGCCTTGCTGGAGGCCGTGAAGGCGGCGATGAAATCGTTTTGCGCCTGCACCATGTCGGCCGCTTCGACCGTGAACAGCGGCTCTCCTTGGACAACGATATCGCCCTGTTTGACGAAAAGCTTTGTGACCCGGCCTGCATAAGGCGAGAAGATCGGCGTCACGCGATCCTCGTCGATCGCAATCTTTCCTTCGGTGACGAGCTCCGAGCGGAAGCCGTGCTGTTGTACGGATTCGACGGTCATGGTCGCCCACTGGGCGGCCGTGGGATAGAAATAGCCTGTCCGTCGTGACTGACTGGAGACCGCAATATTTCCCGCGGCCTCGCCAGGATGGTGCCAATTGCCCATCCACGCCACGAGCAGTCCGCCGCCGACAACGATTGCAAGAATGCCTGATCGGTTGCGCAAGGGGAGCGCGCGCGCCCAAAACGAGGGCCGAACGGGATAGTCGGTCACCACTTGCTGTCCACCTTGCAGGCAGGCCCCGCCGGTCTAAATGGCTATCTATCCGCGGAAACTTGTTCAAGCACAATTCCGCGAATTTTTGGCGAATAACGAATGATGCAATACGATTGTTGCAATCGTGTTATTTACTGCATTGCACAATATTTCTTTGCGTTAACGCATCGGGCGTCGGTGTCTCCCAGAAGCCACGGGCGAAAGTTTCTTGTTGCGAGTAAGTTGCAACTAGCCGTGAAGGCGGCGTAGAGTGCACTGGGCAGCGGCAGTGGTAGCACTCATTCGGCCCTAGCGACCGACCTCCGATGTCGGTCAACGTGGCCAAGGTGTTTGCCGCCTGTAGCCGTTGGGGGCGGGGCGATGAAGGCGTTTCTTTGTAAGCGCAGCAATCGCGACGTTTGGCTTCGGCGGGCCGCTCGCCGCCGCGGAGGCCGTTGCGCGAAAACCGGTCAGGCCTTCACAGGACCGACCCTTGGCTCCGTATTCCTATGATTGGAGCGGCGCCTACGTCGGCTTCCATTTCGGCTACGGCGGCGGCAGCTTTGGGCCCGCCACCATTCCACTGCCGTCGCAAGGCGAACTCCTCCGGCACAGCGTCACCGGCATCATTGGCGGCTACCAGGCCGGCTTCAACGTCCAGTACGCCAATCGCCTCGTATTGGGGTTCGAAGGCGACGTGACCTTCATCGCCCCGCACGACGATCCATCAATAACGCTCACCCCGTACCATACGACGTACAATTACTTCGCCACCGCACGGGCGCGCGCGGGCATCGCTCTCGGTCCGGTCCTGCCATACGTCACGGGCGGCGTGGCCTTCAGCCAGCCCAAAGTCATCATCAACGACGAAAACGGTGACCCGTTCACATCCAAGACCTTGCTTCACGTCGGATGGGTGGCCGGCATCGGCGTCGAATTCGCCATGACCGGCAATTGGACCGGCAAGGTCGAGTACAACTACGTCGGTTTCGGATCGCGGGTCTACGACCTGGGGCTGGTGGTCCCGCGCAGCGCCAACGTCGAGCCTGAGCTGCATCTCATCAAGGTCGGGCTCAATTACCGGCTTTGGCCGTCTGCCCAGTCGCCAGCGTTGGTGACCAAGGCACCGAAATCGGCAGGGCCGGACACGTCTGACGATTGGAGCATCCATGGCCAGACGACCGTAGTTCCACAGACTTACGCGAACTTCCGCTCGCCCTATCAGGCGGCCTTCAGCCTGCCGGGCCATAGCGATGGTCGAGCGACCTGGACCACGAACGCCTTCATCGGCCGGCGGCTGTGGGAGGGAGGCGAAGTCTATTTCAACCCGGAGCTCGATCAGGGATTTGCCGTTGGACCGACATTGGGACTTGCCGGGTTCGCGAACGGCGAGGCGCAGAAGGGCGGAGCCACCTTTCCGAAATTCCGGGCGATGCGTTACTTCTTCCGCCAGACCTTCGGGTTCGGCGGGGAGCAGGAAACGGTCGAGGACGGGCCGAACCAGCTTGCCGGAAAGCGGGATATCGACCGGATCACCCTCACGGTCGGCCGGTTCGCGGTCGGCGACTATTTTGACAACAACGCCTACGCGCACGACCCGCGCGCCGACTTCTTGAACTGGGCATTGTGGTCGTCCGCCGCCTGGGACTTTCCGGCCAACCTGCCGGGGTTCACGCGCGGTGCCGTCGTCGACCTCAATCGCAAGGACTGGGCGCTGCGTGCGGGTTTCTTCCAGGTTCCCGAGGCGCCCAACAGCGACGTTCTGATCGCCAACACCGGCGGTGCGGTGGTCGAATGGGAAGGGCGCTACGCCATTGCGGGTCAGCCCGGCAAAGTGCGCGTCGGCGCGTTCCTCAATCGGGGCAACACGGGACACTATCGCACCGTGGTGGCGATTGCCGCCACCGATCCGGCGATCGATATCAACGCGGTGATGGCGGACAATCGCCAGCAGCGCTGGAAGTACGGCTACTACGCCAATCTGGAGCAGGCCTCAGCAAGGACGTCGGGGTGTTTGCGCGCGTGAGCTGGAACGACGGCAACGCCGAAATTCTGTCGTTCACCGATATCGACCGCAGCGTGTCGGGCGGCGTCTCGGTGATGGGCGGGTCATGGGGGCGGCCCACCGACAAGATCGGCATCGGCGGCGCGGTCAACGGATTGTCCGGCCCGCACCGCGACTTTCTGGCGGCGGGAGGCTATGGCCTGCTGATCGGCGACGGCGCGCTCAACTACCGCCCGGAAACGATCTTCGAGACCTTCTATGCGCTCAACGTCAACAAATGGTCGACGGTGACCTTCGACTATCAGTTCATCGCCAACCCGGCCTACAACGCGGATCGCGGACCGGTTTCGCTGTTCGCCGCGCGCCTGCACGCCGAGTTTTGAGCAGCCGGCCGCAGGACTGCGCTCTCCCGTGGAGCACGGCGGAGATTCCGGTCTGCTGCTGATGTCACACCCTTCATCGTTCTTCGCTCCGGTAACGACGTTGTCACAAAGGCGTCGTCCTCCTATTCGACGGTGACGCCAGAAAAATGGGGATGGCTCCGTTTCGAGACGAGTCGCAACGATGTCTGCGCGAAGCCAGCAACGTCGGATCGCGGCCTCCGCACTCGCTCTCATCGCGGCCTTGGCGCTGACAGTCCCCGCACTGGCCGGCGCAAAAGACGAGTCGGCAGCTGAATGGTTGTTTCCCAAGTCGTTCAACGATTGGCGTAACGGCCTGGCCGATCGCGGCCTTGCACTTGGCGGAACCTACGTCGCGGACAATACCTTCAATCCGACGGGAGGCATTTCACGCGGCGCAATACACTTTGGCCGCCTTAACCTCAGCGCTGATGCCGATCTTGAGAAGCTCTTTGGCTGGTCGGGTGCGAAATTTCACGGGACCAGTTATTGGCTCTACGGCCGCGGAATCTCGCGCAATTATATCGGTAACATCGCGACCATCAGTGAAATTGAGGCGCGGCCGGATATTCGCCTATACGAGGCCTATGTCGAACAGACGTTCTGGGGCGGACTGTGGTCGATCAAAGCCGGTCAACAAGCATCGGATACCGAGTTCTTTGATAGCCAGACCGACGACCTGTTCGTCAACGGCACCTTTGGTTGGCCCGCGATCAAGGCCACCAATTTGCCGGCGTGCGACCGCGCCGCCGATCGCGGCGTGGGCGCTTGAAGGCCAAGGTTGCCGACAACTTGACGGTCTTCGGTGCGATCTTTAACGGCAGAGCGGGGCGACCCAGCGACGACGATGACCCGCAGCTCAGCGATCGACATGGAACGGCGTTCCGCGTCAACGATCCGGCCTGGATGATCGGCCAGGTGAGGTTCGATTACACTCTGCCGATCGGAAATGGCCTGCCCGGCAACTTCACGCCCGGTGGATGGTCTCACTTGGGGCAGTTCGACGACCAGCGCTTCTCAATTTCAGGGGCGTCGCTCGCCGATCCAGCCGGCTCCGTCATCGCCCGCAAGTTGCGTCGGAATTTTGGGCTGTTCGCCGTATTGGAGCAGACGTTCTACCGTCCTCCTGCAGCCCCCGGCGCAGCCCCGACCGATCGGAAGCGAGGCATCACCGCATTCGCGCGCATCGCATACAGCCCGCCTGACCGCAACCTGATCGAACTCTACGCCGATGGCGGCATCCAATGGGACGGCATGATCGCAAGCCGGCCTCTGGATCGATTTGGCATCGCGGTCGCCTACTTGCAGATTTCGAGCGATGCGCGCCAACTCGACGTCGATGCTCAATTCTACTCCGGCTTGCCGACACCGGTCCGCACGTTCGAGGGCCTTTTCGAGTTCATATACGAGGCTCATATCAAGCCAGGTTGGCTGCTTCAGCCATTCTTTCAATATGTCTTTCGACCTTCTGGCGGCATTCCCAATCCGAACGATCCGCTCGGCATCGCGCGGATCGGGGATGCCGCCATATTCGGTCTAACTACGACCCTCAAATACTAACGAAGCTAGCGTCGAAGGCGGCTTCGTGGTTGCCGGTCTGGTCCCGGACGTCACCGCCAGATCGCGAAGCCCATGCCGCTGCCGGTGCCGGCCGCCGAGCGGTAGAGCGGCTGATACTCCAGATACGACATCTTCAGCCCGACCTCGTTCATGGCGCCGGAGACCGGGATCCAGTTCTTCAACTCGGACGAGCCCGAGCGGAAGTTGTAGGACGGGATCGCCATCAGGGCGTCCTTGTCGTTGCGCTGCATCGCGCCGAGAAAGCCGCGGTCGAGCGCCTCGTCCACCACGAAGTGCGACATTCCGCCGGAGCCGATGACCGCGACCCGCATGTCCTCGTCCCACGACGCGATGGCGTCGACCAGCGCGTTGCCGAGCGCGAAGCAGCGCTTCACGCTCGGCTGATTGGGCGGATAGAACGTGTTGATGAACACCGGCACCGCCGGCACGTAGTTGTCCTGCATGATCCGGCGATAGATGAAGCCGTAGGCATGCGGCAGTCCCGAAATGTTCGAGCTCGCCGATTGCGGCAGCCGGGCCGACGCCGCGATGTCGAAATCCTTCTGCACCAGCGTCTCGATCAGGTGCCGGCCGAGCGCCGGATGGCCCGGATAGCTCTCGGCGGTCGGGCCGTGATGATTGGGCTCGGCGACCTCGATGCCGGGCGGCAGACGCTTCTTCTGCTCCTCGGAGAACGGAACGTTCTCGACCGTCTCGCCGAAGCACACCATGAAGGCCGGGATATTGGCGTCCTCGAACACCTCCATCTGGTCGTTGCCGACCAGGATGGCGACGTCGGGCTTGGCCTCCTTGAACACCCGCGCCATCTCCTCCATGGCGCGCTGGCAGGCGTCGTAGCGCTTCTGCTTCACCGGCAGCTCGATCTGCGCCTCCAGGTTCTCGCCGGCGCGCAGCTTGGCGAGTTCGTCGAATTTGAACGTGCCGTCGCGAAAGACCAGCGAGGGGTTGCGCCGGTCGGCCTCGACCCGGCCGCCCCAGAGTTCAGGTGGCGTGGCCAACAACGGTCCATGCGAGGCCCCCATGCCGAGCACGATCTTTGCCATGGATCAGGTCTCCATTTCCCCAGCGGGACTATCTCCGTTCCCCTCCCGCTTGTGGGGAGGGGTTAGGGGTGGGGGTCTCGTTGCGAGACTGAGTTTCGCAACAACTACCCCCTCCCCAACCCTCCCCCACAAGGGGGGAGGGAGCACACCGCCGCTGCCGCGCAGCTTGGCTCGTTCAATAGCAAATCCGCAAGCTAAGCCACCACGCGCTCGTCGCGCAGGCCCGAGATCGCGGTATCGGGAAACGCCTCCTTCAGCCGCGGATAGACCTCGCGCGCAAACGTCTTGATGCCGTGCACGGTCTCCTCATGCTCGAGGAATCCCGCCTGGCCCATGATGAGCAGATGGCCGAAGCCGCCGACCTGCTCGTAGAACTGCTTGATTTGCGCAAACACTTGATCGGGCGTGCCGGCGAACATGATCCCGGCCTCGATCGCCTTGTCGACGGTAGCATTCGCGCGATTGGCGGCATGCTGGTCGGCTGCGCCGCCGCGCAGCACCTGGGCGTAGGCGGGCGTCGGCATGTAGCCGGGCGGAGTGCTGTAGTGCAGCGGCACCTTGTTGGCGGTCATGTACCACAAGCAGCTTCTCGGCGCCGGCGCGCGCCAGCGTTTCCGTCTCGCCGGTGTAAACCAGCGCCGCATAGGCCAGGCGACTGACGGGCACGTCGCCGGCACGTCCCGCCTCCCGCCAGCCCTTGCGATAGGCGTCGAACACCGCGGGCGTGCCCTTGAAGCCGGTGAGGAAGGTCGCCTGCGTGTAGCCGCGCGAGCCGACGCGCGCCGCGCCGCCGGGAGTTGTGGTGGACACCCAGATCGGCGGGTGCGGCTGCTGCCAGGGGCGCGGCCAGATATTGATGTTGCGGTGGTGGAAGAAGCGGCCCTCGTGGCTGACCGGCCCGTCGTGCGTGGTCCACGCCTTGACGATCAGGTCCATCGCCTCCCACTGGCGTTCGTTCATGCGCACCGGATTGCTGTTGGCGGGCAGCACCTCATAGGGCACGCCGCGCACGAACCCGCATTCCAGCCGGCCTTTCGACAGGATGTCGACCATCGCCATCTCCTCGGCGATGCGCACCGGCTGACGGCGATTGGCGACCGGGTTGCCGAGGATCAGGAGGCGCGCCTTGGTGGTCAGCCGCGCCAGCGCTGCGAGCACCAGGGCGCCGCCGGATCGACGCAGGTCGCGGTCTGGTGATGCTCGTTGAGCATGATCTCCATGCCCTCGTCCTCGGCCACCAGCCATTCCTCGATGTAGCGGTCGTAGAGCGCCGCGCCCTTGCGCGGATCGTAGAGCCGATTGGGCAGCGAGACGCGGATCGAACTCGTATTCGTCGGCGGGCGGCAGGTAGGGATAAGCATTCTCGCTGAAGTGCCAGGCTCTCATGACGTTGCTCCGGGCCGCGCGCTCGTCGGTTCACCCGTATTGGGTTCATCAGTATTGGGTTGATCAGTATTGCAGAAATCCTAGAACTTTGGCGGCGGTCGCCTCCAGTTGCTCGACATGCGGCAGATGTCCGGCTTCCGCGATGGTCTCGATCTTCGCCTTGGGGATGAGCACCGCGTAGCGCTCGAGATATTCGGCCGACACGATGCCGTCGTCTGCACCCCGGACGAAGAGCGTCGGCACGCCGACGCGATGCAGCCGGTGTCTGAGCTTGGGATTGTGCATGTACGGCTCCCAGGTCAACAGCGCGAGCGTCTCGCTGTTGCGGGCGACGATATTCAACTCTTCGTTCGACATGGCGCCGAGGTCGACCGGATTTTTCCGCGGATCGTGGAACCGCAACAGGTTGAGCCGTTCCTGCGGCATCGCAAAGACATCGGGAATGTCGAGTTTGTCGGCACTGCCGGTCTTGACGCCGACCGGGCCGATCAAGGCCAGCCGCACGAGGCGATCCGGCACCTTGGTGGCGATCTCGGCCGCGATCCATCCGCCGACCGAGAACCCGACGAGGTCGGCGCGCGCGAGGCTCATCCGGTCCATCAGTTCCAGGTAGATGTGGGCGATGTCGTCGACGCTGTCGATCCAATCCGGCAGCGAGGACCTGCCGAAACCCGGATGCGACGGCGCGATGACGCGCCGGACCTTCGCCAGCCGCTCGATGAACGGCATGTCGAGCGCGATGCCCCCGCCGCCGTGCAGATAGAGGATGGGCATACCCTGTCCGCGCTCGAAAATCTCCAGATCGACACCCGCAACGGAAATCATCTTGACCGCCCCGCCCGCGCACTAGTGTGGCGGTTCACATTCAATGTGCCCACGTTCCAAGATGTCGCGCGGCGCTCGCCGTCCGCAAATGACATTGCAACCCCGACGGCGAACATCGATATCCTCCAACAGTTTCGATTTTATTCTTGTGACAAGAAAGCCTAGCCGATCGGCAACCAGCGTCAAAGTAGAGCAGCTATGAAAGCTTGAACAGCGCCTGCGCGTTTCGATAGCAGAGCTTCTCCTGATCGGCCGTCGAGATGTCGAGCGACGCCAGCACCTTCATGGTCCCGCGGATGTAGCTCGCGCCGCCCTCGGCGCCGAACGGGGCATCGGACGCGAACAGCACATGGCCGGCGCCGTAGAATTCGAGCCCGCACACCGTTCCGATCCGGCCGCCGCACAGTGCAGTGTCGGCGTAGAAATCGCGGAAGCAGTCCATCAGCGGCTTGCCCAGCATCTTGAGGATGCCGCTGTAGTCCTCGCCCGAGGTGCGGCTGCCGAGCGTCGCCCAGGCGGTGTCGAGCCGCTCGTCGAAGAACGGGATCATCGCCCCGAGGTGATGGACGAGGAACTTCAGGTTCGGCAACCGCGTGGTGACACCGGAGAAGATCAGGCGCGCCATCGTCGCGCTGGTCTCGTAGGGCCAGCCGAGAACAACCCAGATCTCGTATTTCGACTTGGTTTCGGCGGCGAAGTCCGGGAAGTCCGCAGTGCGCGCCGGATGCAGCAGCACGGGTTTGCCGGACTTGGCGGCGACCTCGAAGATCGGAAAGAACTGCGGCTCGTCGAGGCAGTGACCGTTGACGTTGGTATGAATTTGCAAGCCGTTGGCATTGCCGCGCAGCAGGATGCGCTCGGCTTCCTTCACAGCCTCGTCCGGCGCGCTCATCGGCAGCCCGCCGACCCAACCGGCGAACCGGTCGGGATGCTTCGCGCATAGCTCCGCAAGGCCATCGTTGGCGGCACGCGCGAATTCAGGCGCACGGCCGGGCCCGACCATGCCCTCGATCGGCGGCAGGCCCAGCGAGAGCACCTGCGTGTAATCCTGGAACTCGTCCATCATGCGCAAGCGCGCATCCAGGTCCCAGATGGTCCGCACGCCCTGCATGCGCTTGCCGATGTCGCGCGTGCCGCCCGTGGTCTGCGACATCAACTCGAATAATTTTGCGGGGAAGAAATGACAGAACGAATTGATGTGGCGCATGCCTGACGTCCTTGAGGTCGCGACCCACAATGGAGCGATAGATTTCTCCGTCATAGCCGGAGCGTAGCCGTCCGAAGGACGGCGTCGCTCCGCTCCGCCTATGTCCCGGAAATCCGCGTCTTATGTTGTCCAGGCAAAGGAAGACGTGGATGCCCGGCACAAGGCCGGGCATGACAATGTTGATACCCACTTGCTAAGATCGACGACATGTGGCGCCCGGCTTCCGGGGGATCACACCGCCTTGAGGTGCGCATCCTTGCGCTTGAAGAGGTCTTCGTCGGCGTAGCCCATGGTCTCCGGCTTGGCGCGGCCGATCATGACCTGGAAGTAGACCGGCCCCAGACTATCATTCTGGTAGCCGTGAATGACGCCTGCCGGACACGCAAGGCACTCCCAGGGCCCGAGCCGCGTGGTGAGCCGCTTGCCGCTCTCGTCCTCGACGAAGACATCGAGATAACCCTGCAGCACGAAGAAGCACTCTTCGACCTCGTGAGTGTGCGCGGCGTTGCCCTGCCCCGGCTCGACATACATGATCGACAACGTGAAGTTGTTCGCGGGAATCACACTCGTATCGCCGTGCTTGCCGGAGCCGCCGGCGCCGATGAAGCGGTGCTGGGCCCGTTTGAAGCCTTCGATCTTGGCATCCTCGAACGCCGCCCAATCCGGCTTCTTTTCGCGAAACCGGCCGACATATTTCTGCATGATCTCTTCGATCGGGGTGCCGACCAGTTCTGGCGGCCGCGGATGCCGTGCGACGCTCATGGCGTGCTCCTGTCATTGCAAGGGCGTTGACGCGAACCTTATGCGTCGCCCGGCCACGGCGTCAACGCAAGCGGTCTACTCTGCCGCAATGCTGGGCCGCGCCGACTGCACAAGTTCCCAGATCCGCGAGGGCGTAAGGGGGAGTTCACGCGGCTCCGCCCCGAACGAACTCAGTGCGTTGGCGACTGCGTTGGCCATCGCGCCGCCCGCCGCGATAATGCCGCCCTCGCCTGCGCCTTTCGCACCCAATGGATTGATCGGCGAGGGATGATCCTCGAGCACCACGCAGCGCAGGTTGGGGAAGTCGGTCGCGGTCGGCAGCAGATAGTCGGCCAGCGAACCGGTCAGGAACTGGCCCTCCTCATCGTACTGCAAGTGCTCCAGGCAGGCGCCGCCCAGCCCCTGGACCAACGATCCGATCACCTGGCCGCGCAAGGTCAGCGGGTTGACGGCGCGTCCGACATCCTGGACCACCACATAGTCGATGATCTTGATGCGTCCCAGTTTGGGATCGACCGCGATATGCACCGCATGTGCACCATAGCTGTACGTATGACGGTGGTTGAGGAACGCCCCTTCGACCGACAGCCCGGCGAATTCCGTAAGCGCCAGCGTCTTTCCGCCGGGGCCCGCGACCTTATCCTCGTCGAGCGTGATGGCGGCCGGGTCGCAACCCATCCGCTGGGCCGCGTCCTCGCGCAACGCGGCGAGAAAATTCTTGGCGGCATCGAGCAGCGCCGAGCCCCCCATCACGGTCGAGCGCGAATGGTAGGCGCCGTAGCCGTCGCTCACATAGCCGGTCGAGCCGTGATAGACGTGATGGATACGCTCGATCGGAACTTCCAGCGCATCGGCGGCGATCTGCGCGAAGATCGTCTCGACGCCCTGCCCGACCGAGGTCGTGCCGAGATAGACCGAGATCGTGCCGTCATCGTTGATCGCGAGGCGCGCGGTTTCTTTCGGCCCGGCGGCGCCGCCCTCGATGAAGCAGACGATACCGAGGCCGTGATAGAGCCCGTCGATCCGCTTGCCGGCGAGCTTGGACTTTTCATCCCAGCGGATTTCCTTGAGGCAGCGTTCCAATGTCGCCGGATAATCGCCGCTGTCGTACTGGTCCTTGGCGTCGGTCGGCTGGACATGTGCAATGGGGTAAGGCTGCTCCGGCTGCGTCACCAGATTGCGGCGTCGAAATTCGACCCGGTCGATGGCAAGATCGGACGCCACCATGTCGAGCAATCGCTCGAGAAAAAAATTGAACTCGAAGCGGCCGGGTCCCCGATAGGTGCCCACCGGGGTCTTGTTGGTCATCCACAGATGCGAGTCGAGCTTGACGTGCGGCACGCGATAGGGACCAGCCATGAACTGAACGATGTTGCGCGTCCCGACCGCGCCGTTGGTGCGCATGTAGGCGCCCAAGTCGTTGCGCACCTCGCCACGCAACGCGAGGATGGTGCCGTCGCGCGCGCAGGCGATCTCCAGGTCGGCTTCGGCTTCGCGCGCGTGGTTCATCGCCATCAGGTTCTCGCGACGATCCTCGGTCCACTTGACCGGCCGGCCGACGTGACGCGCCGCGAACGGGATCAAGAAATCCTCGGGATAGAACTCGCCGCGCGCGCCGTACCCGCCGCCGACGTCATTCTCGACCATCTCGATGGCGTCTTCCGGCAGCCCGATCTGCTTCGCCAGAATGCGCCGGTTGAAGAACGGCACCTTGGCGGCGCCCGAGACCTTGAGCTTTCCCCGCGTGGCGTCCCATTCGGCCATCACGCCCCGCGACTCCATGGTGAGCCCGTAATGGCGTCCGGTGCGCAGAGTTTCCCGCCGGACATACGGCGCATCGCGGAACGCCGCGTCGGCATCGCCCTTGCGGGCATGGAAGATCAGCGAACGGTTGGTTCCGGCCGCCTCGAACAACAGGCTTGCACCTTGCGCCGCGGTCACGCAGTCGGCGACCGCCGGCAGCGGTTCGATGTTCACCACGATCGCTTCCAGCGCATCCTCGCCATTCGCGACCGTCTCCGCCAGCACGACCGCGATCGGCTCGCCGACATAGCGCACCTTGTCGTGCGCGATCACCGGCTGCTCGAACGGCTTGAATTGTGGCAGCGGCTGCAACCGCATCGGGATGATCGGCACGCCGTCCGGCATGTCGGCGGCCGTGATCACCGCATGGACGCCGGGACGCCGGCGCGCCGCCGAGACATCAAGCGACACGACGCGGCCGTGCGCCACCGAACTGCGCAGGATCACCGCATGCAGCAGGCCGTCGACCACTAGGTCATCGACATACTCACCGCGGCCGCGCAGGAAGCGCAGGTCCTCCCTGCGCTCCATCGGCGTGCCGATGTAGGTGTTTCTCATCGCTGGCTGCTGCCGCCGTCTTTGTAGGCGGCCCGCGCGTCAAGCACGGCTTCGACGATCGAAATATAGCCGGTACAGCGGCAGATATTGCCGGAGAGCACTTCGCGCACGCGGTCGGCGTCGCAGTCCGGCTCCTCGCTGAGGAGCGCGTGGGCGGTGGTGATCATGCCGGGCGTGCAGAACCCGCATTGCAATGCGTGGTGCTTGCGGAACGACGCCTGCAGCGGCGTCAGTCCCTCGTCCAGCGACAACCCTTCGACCGTGACGACTTTCGAGCCCTCGGCCTGAACCGCCAGCATCAGGCAAGCACGCACCGCCGCGCCGTCGACCAGCACCGTGCAGGCGCCGCATACGCCGTGCTCGCAACCGACATGCGTGCCGGTGAGCCGCAGATGGTGGCGCAGGCAGTCGGCGAGCGTCAGGCGCGGCTCGACCTCGACTTCAACCGGCTTGCCATTGACCTCGAAACGAACCGGCATGTGCTGTCCGCGCTATCTCGACGCGGCTGCTTTGAGCGCGCGTTCGACCATGGTTCCGACCAGCGCCTTGCGATAGGCGCCGCTCGCGTGAATGTCGTCGTCCGGATTGACGGCGGCGGACGCCGCAGCCTCCGCCTTCGCGATCGTCGTCTCATCAACGGCCTGACCGTTCAACGCGGCCTCCGCCGACGGCAGGCGGAGCGGCCGGTCGGCAACGCCGATGACGCCGATATGCGCGCCTTGCGCGCGGCCATTGGCGTCGTGATCGTAGAACACCGCGGCAGCGGCCAGCGCGAAATCGCCCCGGCGCCGCGCGAACTCCTGGAAACCCCACCGCCGGTCGGCCGGCCAAGCCGGCAACCTGATCTCGACGATGATCTCATCGGCGGCGAGCACCGTCATCAGCGGTCCCTGGAAAAACGCGCCGGCCTTGATCGTGCGGGCGCCGGCCTTGCCGACGACCGCAATTTCGGCGTCGCACGCCACCACGATGCCGGGCATCTCGGCCGCCGGATCGGCATGCGCGACGCTGCCGCCGACCGTGCCGCGATTGCGGATCTGGTAATGCGCGACATGCGCGATCGCGGCCTGGAGCAGCGGATGCGCGGTGGCGAGCCGGGCGTCGTCCTCGATGTCGCGCCAGCGCACCATGGCGCCCAGCGACACGCCGGCATCCGAAATCTTGATCTGCCGCAGTTCGGTGAGCTTGCGCAGGTCGACCAGCATGCGACGGTTGCGCAAGCCGGAACGCGAGCATCGGCACCAGACTCTGGCCGCCTGCTAACGCCTTGGCGTCCTCATGGGACGCGAGCAGATGAACAGCTTCGGCGACGGTGGCCGGGCAGGCATATTCGAAGGGCGGCATTTTCATGGGATACGCGTCCGCTTCGACCTGCACCGATGCGAAAAGTTGGAATGGTTCCTACCATCGTATTCGCCGACCGGTCAAACTTGATCGAGTCACGACGAGGACGGAGCGGAGTTGATCAACTGCCCACACGCGCGGTGGCGATAACGGCAGTTCGCGCGGCTCGACGCCGAGCGGCGCGAGCGCCGCAGCCACCGCATTGGCGATGACGCCCCCGACCGGAATAATGCCGCCTTCGCCCGCGCCCTTGGCGCCAAGCGGATTGTGCGGCGCCGGCTTATCCTCGAACGCCATCGCACGGATGTGAGGAAAATCGCTCGCGGACGGCATCAGATAGTCGGCAAGCGAACCGGTGAGCAGCTGTCCGTTTTCGTCATAGGCGATGTGCTCCAGGAGCGCACCGCCGAGGCCCTGCACCACCGCGCCGACCGTCTGGCCATGCAGAGTCAGCGGATTGATGATCCGGCCGACGTCCTCGATCGCGAGATAGTCGAGCAGCTCGACATGTCCGGTCTTCGGATCGACCGCGACATGCGCGGCATGCGCGCCGTAGCTGTAGGTGCGATGCGTGCTCGCATAGGTGCCGTCCGCCGAGAACGGCGCACCGGCAAGTTCGCTCCAGGCGACCGCGACGTTGCCCGGGCCAATTGCGCGCCCGCCATCGAGCGATACGTCGTTCGCGTTGCAGTTGAATGCGCGGGCCGCCGCCGTCGCGAATCTTGTCCTTCAGACTGATGGCCGCTGCCACGATGGCGGAGCCGCCCATCACGATGGATCGCGAACTGTAGGAACCGAAGCCCTCCCGCACGTATCCGGTCGAGCCGTGATAGACGCCGCGGATGCTGGTCATCGGCAATTCGAGCGCGTCGGCGGCGATCTGCGCGAACACCGTCTCGACTCCCTGCCCGACCGAGGACGAGCCGACATAGACCGACACGGAGCCGTCGTTCTCAAGATCGAGGCGCGCGTTCTCGCGCGGGCCCGACCCGCCACCTTCGAAATAGCAGCCGATACCGAGGCCGTGGTAGCGGCCGTCGATCGGACGGCCCTGCAACGCTGCCTTCTCACTCCACTTGAATGCATCGAGACAGTGGTCGAGCGTCATCCGATAGTCGCCGGTATCGGTCTCGCTTTCGGCGTCGAGCGGGGCCACTCGGGCGAGTGCATAGGGCATCTCGGCTTCGGCGATCAGGTTGCGGCGGCGGAACTCGACGCGATCGAGCTTCAAGTCGCGCGCCGCCATGTCGAACAGCCGCTCGCGGAAGAAATCGGCTTCGAACCGGCCGGGCCCACGATAGGTGCCGGACGGCGTCTTGTTGGTCACCAGAAGGTCGATGCCCACGTGAATGTGCGGGACGCGGTACGGCCCCGAGAGCACCTGCACGATGTTGCGCGCCGCAGTCGCGCCGTTGGTGCGGATGTAGGCGCCGAGATCGACCGCGGCCCGTCCGCGCAGGCCGCGGATCGTGCCATCGCAATCGCAGGCAAGCTCCAGCTCGCATTCGGCATCCCGGGCGTGGTTGCTGGCGACGAGATGTTCGCGGCGATCCTCGATCCATTTCACCGGCCGGCCGAGACGGCGCGCGGCATACGGGATGAGGAAATCCTCGGGATAGAACTCGCCGCGCACGCCAAAGCCGCCGCCGACGTCGCATTCGATCATGCTGATCGATTGTTCCGGCAGCCCCATCTGTCTCGGCGAGCATCCGGCGGTTGTGAAACGGCACCTTGGTGGCGCCGACGACGGTGAGCCGCCGGTCAATCTCGTTCCAGTCGGCCAACAGCCCGCGCGGCTCCATCGGCACAGCGGTGAAGCGCTGCACCGCAAAGCGCTCGCGGCGGACGTAGGCGGCGCTCGCGAACGCCGCCTCGGCATCGCCGCGCGACGCCGTCAGCGTGATGATGTGGTTCGAGCCGGTCGCCTCGAACAGCAGAGCGTCGCCCTGGCGCGACCGCTCGCGATCCGGCACGGCGGGCAGCGGCTCGATGTCGATCTCGATCGCTTCAAGCGCGTCTTCGGCAGCGGCGGCACTGTCGGCCACCACGACGGCGAGCGGCTCGCCGACATAGCGCACCTTGCCGCAGGCGATCACCGGCTGCTGGTACGGCGCGAATTGCGGCAGCAGCTCCTGCCGCATCGGGATGACCGGAACATTGACGATGTCGGCCGCCGTAATAACGGCTGCGACACCTGGGCGCGCGCGTGCGGCGCGGACATCGATCTCACGGATACGGCCATGCGCGACCTGGCTGCGCAGGACGACAGCGTGCAAAACATCAGCGGCCGGGACGTCGTCGACGAACTGCCCTCGGCCACGCAGAAAGCGAAGGTCTTCGAGCCGCTCGACTGGACTTCCGATCAGGGCGTTGGCGCTTCTGCGCATGAGCGCCTGTCGGCGCCGCGTGCTCATATCACGATGGCGCGTTTTCGTTGAGCAGCGCGCGCGCCACGCTCATGGCGGCGAGCGCCGAGGTCTTGGGATTCGAGCGCGACGGCTTGCCCTGGAGCTGAATGGCGAACTGTCCGGCGGCGCCTTCGGCTTCGATCTCGTGGACATTGCCGGGCGCTTCCGGGTCGGCGACCAGCTCTACCTCGGTGGCGTCGAAGCCGAGCCCGGCGAGCGCGAGCGCGGCCGCGACATTGGCGTTCTGCGGGAAGCGCAGCGCCGCCTCACCGGCCGTGCCGCGATAGAGCACGGTGCGCTGCGTCAGGCTGCCGAGATCGGCGATCTGTTCGGCGGGCGAGCCGCGCCACGCCGCGGGCGGCTTGCGCGACCGATACCGCACCGATGTGAGGCCCGCGACCCGCATCGCGGCAACGGCATCGATACCGCCGATCGCACCGGCCGGAAGAAGGATACGGCTCCCGCCCGCTTGCGCCGCCGCCTTGAGCCGCGCCAGCAGCGCCGGATCGGCCAGCGCTCCGACCGAGATGATCAGGAGGTCGATTCTGCTGCGCAGCACGGCCTCGCCATATTCGGCGACCGCCGACTGGCCTGCCACTTCGGCCACCAGCGCGGGCTTGAGGGCAAGCAGCGCATCCAGCGTTTCGACGATTTCAACTCCGGCGAGCTGCGTGCGCGCCACCGGGACGCGGCCCGCGCGCGCCAGCGCGCCGACGATCCGCACGCCCTTGCCGCCGTCCTGATCGCGTATCGCTGCGACCACATCCTGGGCGATGCCGCCGCAGCCGATCAATCCAACGGAAGTCACCTGACGCATGTCAAAAGCCATCTGGATTCGGGAACGTCACTACACGCGCTGCCCTTCGCTGAGCGGAATGTCGCGCATCGTGCTGGGCGCGAACAGTTCCTCGATCTTGAGGCGGCGGTCGCTCAGGCCATGTTCGTGGGTGTACTGCAGCAGCGCCTCGATGGTCGGGCGGTTCTGCTCGATGCCGTACGGGAACCAGTCCGGACCGATGATGGATTTCTCCTCTTCCATCAGCGGCTGCAGCCAGGCGAACGAAGCCTTCGGCGAACCGAGATCGGCGAGCTGATCGTAGGCGTATTGCTTTGCCTGACTGAGCGCCTTGTAGAGCGAGAGCGCGACCCACGGGTCGCGGTCATAGATGTCGCGGCGGATCACCACGGTGTGCATGATCGGATAGATCTTGGTGCGCCGGTAATAGTCCTTCTCGGCCTCCGCATAGTTCGGAAACAGCCGCCGCACCGTCGGCGCGCCGCGACGGAACGCGAGCGGATTGTTGGCCGTCATCATGAAGTCGATCTCGCCGCGCTCCAGCAGGTCGCCGAGCTCGGTGCCGGCCGGCGCCTGGGTGAGCCGGATGTCGGCCGGCAGCTTGCGGCCGAGCCGGTCGGCCCGGCCCTGTACCCATTCGACGTCGCTCGGCTTGACGCCGTATTCGTGCTGCAACAGTCCGCGCATGTAGACCGCGGCCGTCATGCTGTATTCGGGCACGCCGCCGCGCTTGCCCTTGAGGTCGGCCGGAGACTTGATGCCCTTGGTGGTGTTGATGAAGAAGTAGCCGTGCCGGAACACCCGCGACGGAAACACCGGAATGGCGATGAACGGCGAGTTGCCCTCACTGACCAGCGTCGTGTAGTTCGACAACGACATCTCGGAGACATCGAACTCCTTGAACTGCAGCATTCGCCAGAAGATTTCGGCCGGCTGCAGCGTCAGGTAGTTGAGCTCGATGCCCTCGGGCCGGATCAATCCCTCGCGCAGCGCGGCGGTGCGGTCGTAGGGCCCGCAGGCGAACGTCAGACGCATGTTGTTGCTTTCCTTCCACGCTGTGCGCGCTGTCGCGCGCTTCCCCGACTATATTTAGTTGCGCCCGGCTGACGGTGGCGGCACCAGGGCGCTGTACCAGTCGTAGATCTGCTGCCCGGTCCAGTGCACCACGCCGTCGTGCTTGTTGAAGTAGTCGTACAACTGCTCGAAATATTTGATGCGGTGCGCGGCGCCGGTCACGTACGGATGAACGCCGACCGCCAGGATGCGGGTCGACTCCAGCGACTCCGCATAGAGCCGGTCGAAGGCGTCGATCGTCCGCCGCAGCAGCACATCGGATTCGTGATGGTGCGAGACCATCAGCGTGATGTCGTTGATTTCGGCACTGTAAGGGATCGAGAGGATCGGGCCGTTCGCGGTCTTGACCCAGAACGGCTGGTCGTCGAGCACCCAGTCGGCGAACCACGAGAACCCGCATTCCGTGGCGTAGTCGAGCGTCTCGAAGGTCTGCCCGCGGCCCGGGCCGAGCCAGCCGGTCGGCTTGATGCCGGTGAATGCCTTGATGATGTCGATCGACTGGCGCATCACGGCGCGCTGGTCCTCGATCTGCTGGATCGGCATCTGCACGTAGGAATGAGCGAGGAATTCCCAGCCGGCATTGTGCGCGGCGGTGGCGACGTCCTTGTAGGTTTCGCAGATCTTGGCGTTGAGCGACATGGTCGGCGTAACCCGCGCCTTTTCCAGCGCCCGCATCAGCCGCCAGAAGCCGACGCGCATGCCGTACTCGTACCAGGTCCAGTTCGGCATATCCGGGATGGCGCTCTGGCCCTGCGGCGCCAGCGACAACTGCCGCGCCATCGGCCGCGTGATCTCCCATTCCTCGACGTTGACCACCGTCCAGACGATCATGCGGCCCTTGCCGGGAAGCCGCAGCGGCGGCCGCGTGAAGGGCGACGAATAGTCGAACCGCTCGCGGGGTAAGGTCATGTCGTCCCCTGGATCAACGTGGATCGCGCTGCGTCACTCATCGCGCCACCCGTGCGCTGGCGGAGGTCAGCGAGTTGACATAACTTCGAGCGTCCGCACAAGCCGAGCCTGGAGCCAAGCGCATGTCAGCCGCCCGCCGTCGATTTTCGATCGTTGCCTTCGCGATCCTGGCGCTTTGCGCTCCCGCGAGCGCTCAGAACTACCCCGATCGTGTGGTGCGGATCGTCAATCCATTCCCGCCCGGCGGTTCGGTGGATATCACCGCGCGAATGCTGGCGCAGAAGCTCAGCGAGAATACCGGGCAGCAGTTCATCGTCGAGAACCGCGCAGGCGCCGGCGGCAATACCGGCGCCGAAGGCGTGGCGAAGTCCGATCCCGATGGCTACACGCTGCTGTTCACCGCACCAGGACCGATCGTCGTCAACCAGACGCTCTATACGAAGGGACTGCCGTTCGATCCGGCCAAGGACTTCGTGCCGGTGGCGATCTTCGCGTTCACGCCGATCGTCCTGATGGTCAATCCCAGCATCCCGGCGAAGAACGTCCAGGAGCTGATCGCCTACGCGAAGAGCAACCCCGGTAAGGTCAATTTCGGCTCCGCCGGCATGGGTTCGACCCCTCATCTGTCCGGCGAACTGTTCAAGACCATGACCAAAACCGAAATCACCCATGTGCCCTATCGCGGCACCGGGCCCGCCATGAACGATCTGATCGGCGGCCACATCCAGATGTTCTTCGACCTGCTGCCGGGCAGCCTGCCGCAGATCAGCACCGGCAAGGTGCGCGCGCTCGCCAACGCCGGCGCCAAGCGGCCCGCTGCTCTGCCAGACCTGCCGACCGTCGCCGAGCAGGGTCTGCCGGGCTTCGACGCATCGTCCTGGGTCGTGCTGGTCGCGCCGGCGAAGACCCCCGCGCCAGTCCTTGCCAAGCTGCGTGCGGAAGTCGCCAAGGCGATCGGAGCGCCCGACGTCGCCGCCCGCATCCGCGAACTGGGGTCGGAGCCGGGCACCACGTCCGAGGCCGAGATCCGCAAGTTCCTCGATGCCGAGACCAAGAAATGGGCTGAGGTGATCCGCATCTCGGGCGCCAAGGCGGATTAGCAGGCTACCGAAAAGTCGGACCCGACGAGCACTTACTGCGCCTTGATGCCGGCACCGGACACCACGTCGCGCCACTTCTTCACGTCGTCGCGAATACGCGCGCCAAGCGCCTCCGGCGTGCCGGGCTC
This sequence comes from uncultured Alphaproteobacteria bacterium, assembly GCA_963807865.1. Taxonomy (GTDB): domain Bacteria; phylum Pseudomonadota; class Alphaproteobacteria; order Rhizobiales; family Xanthobacteraceae; genus VAZQ01. Next base: position 39,987 of record CAWEDK010000025.1, read on the forward strand.
GGCTTCGACGCCGTGCTTGGCGAAGGCGGCGCGAACGTCCGGATCGTTCAGGACGGCAACAGTCTCGCGGTTGAGGCGCGCGACGATCGCCGGCGGCGTGGCGGCCGGTGCAACGATCGCCTGCCACAGCGAAGACTCGTAGCCCGGCAAACCGGATTCCGCGATGGTCGGCACGTCCGGCAGCGTCGGGTTGCGCACCGCGCCGGTGACGGCGAGCGCCCGCAGCTTGCCGGCACGAACATGTACCAAAGTCGGCGGGATGGTGCCGAATTGCATCTCGACCCGCCCCTCCATCAGGTCGACGGTGGATTGCGCCGTGCCGCGATATGGCACGTGGGTAAGCTCGACCTTCGCCATCTTCTCGAACAGCGCGCCGGACAGATGCGCCAGCGTCGCCGGTCCGGCCGAGGCGTAGTTCAGCGTGCGCGGCTTGGCCTTGGCGAGCGCGACCAGTTCCGGCACGGTCTTGACCGGCAGACCGGGATAAAGCGCGAGCAGGAACGGCGAGTTGCCCAGCATCGCGACCGGCGCGAAGTCCTTGACGGGGTCGTAGGAGATGGGGGCGGCGCTGACCGCGACCGCGTGCGTGCTGGTGTTGGCAAGGCCGAGCACATAACCGTCCGGATCCGCGCGCGCCACCATCTCGGTGCCGATGATGCCACCGCCGCCGACGCGGTTCTCGACCACCAGCTGCTGCCCCAGCCGCTCGGCGAGCTTCTGCCCGACGATGCGCGCAACCGTGTCGGAACTGCTGCCCGCCGTGAACGGCACGATGAAGCGGATCGGCCGCTCCGGCCAGCGCGATTCGTTCGTCTGGCCGAGCGCCGGATGGGCGACGAATGCGCTGACCAGGAGCGTGAGGGTGAGGCGAAGCATGACGCGATCTCGCGTTGCAGTATTCATTCGGCCGTCATTCCGGAACCGGAATGCATCATCCAGCAATGCACTTCCTGTGCCAACGAAACCACAGACTCCACGGCACGCCTTCGGCGCACCCCGGAATTCCGACCGTTCATTGAATCTTCTCCGCTTCGCGGAGGCTGTCGATCAGCGACGAGCGCAGCAGGAAAGCGCGCGCCAGCTTCGGGTCTTCGGCCGTGCGGCGCAACTCGTCGTGGTTCTTCTGGCGCACCGCCGGGTCCTTCTCGGTCAGCAGACGCTTGTTGCGGATGGTCTGCGCCTGCGTGTGCTGCACGGCGACGTGGCGGCGCTGGCGCTCGTAGCGATCGAGCACGTCCTCGCCGGCTTCGCCGCGCAGGATGGCGATGAGCTTGTCGGCCAAATTGAACGCGTCGTGGATGCCGCTGTTCATCCCCATGGCGCCGATCGGGCTGTTCACGTGCGCGGAGTTGCCTGCGAGGATCGCCCGGCCGACGCGGAATTTCTGCGCGATCCGTTGATGCACGGTGTAGAGGTTGCTGCCGACGATCTCGAACTCCTTGCCGGTCGGCAGGAAACGCTGAAGTCGCGCCTGTAACGCCTCTGGTCGCATCAACGCGGCCTCATCGTCCTCGGGCGCGGTCGGGAAATGCACCCGCCAGCGGTCTGGCGGGCCCTTCCAATGAAACACGTTCGACCATTCGTCGGGATCGGAGATGTAGTTGCGCTCGGTATAGCCGTGACGGCGGAAGTCGTACGCGACTTCGATGTTCAGCGTGCGGTCCGAATAGGTGAAGCCCTCGAATTCGATGTCGAGGTCCTTACGGATGTTGCTGCGCGCGCCCTCGCCACTCACCAGGTAGGCGCCGTGGATGGTCTCCAAGTCCCCGTCGGGGCCGGCAACGAGCGCAACGACGCCGCCGGCATCCTGCGTAAACGACGTGAAGGTCGTCGACAGCCGCAGATCGATGTTGGGATGCGCCTTCGCGAGCTTGAGCGCCTCTTCGACGATCTTGATGCGCTCGCACTGCAGCACATAGGGAAAGCGCGTATCGTCCTTGAGATGCGCGTGGTCGAATTCGGCGATCAGCTTGCCCTCGCGCCGGTCCCAGTAGTGGAACAGCGGCGCAATGATGCCGCGCGGTTCGAGCTTTTCGTAGAGGCCGATGCGGTCAAGGAATTCGAGCGTCGCCGGATGGTTGGTGCCGGCGCGCGGCACCTGCTCGAGAAAATTCTCGTCGCCGCGGGCTTCGATCAGGCAGACCGCCACTCCCGCTTGCGACAGGGCGAGCGACAGGCAGAGCCCAACCGGACCGGCGCCGACGACGATGACACGCTTGGACGGATTCACGGACGTCTCGCACTCCGTTGTCACCATCCGCGAAAGCGGACGATCCAATTTCCATGGGAGAATTGCGTTGCACGGTCAATGAAAAGCAGAAGCACTGGATGCCCGCTTTCGCCGGCACGACAGCTCGGACTGACGCACGTACGTAAGTCGGCGCTTGTACCTATGCTTTCGCCACCACGTCCTTCACGGCGCCGATCCAGCCGGTGTGCGTGAGATCGAACACGATGCCGTTCGGGTCTTTGTATTTCGCCTCGTAGTACGAATGCGCGTTGGTGGGTGCACCCGGCGCCTTGGGAGCGGGCCGCCCGTCGAGGTACTTGCCACCGGCGTCAACGACCTTCTTCTCCGCTTGGTCGAGGTCATCCACCCACATGCCGAAGTGGTAGATGCCGGTCTTTTCCTCGCCCTCCTGGCGCAGCAACGCGACGTTGACGGTGCCGTCGGACACGTAGACCCCGCGCCGGGCACGGCCGGCGATCTTCATGTCGAAGGCTTCCTCGAAGAATTTCGCCGCCTTGTCGGGATCGGGAACGATGAGCGCGATGTGGCGCAGCTTGGCCATGATGTTTTCCTTCTTGGTTGCGCGAACTAGTGGAGTGGATTTGACATTCGCTACCCACCTAGCAGCGGGCTCGCAAAGCGAATGTCAAATCCAAACTCCACTAGAAACATAAATTTGCTAGTGGTCCTTTGATTCCAACATTCGCAAAGATGCTTGCTGAAAAAGGGGGCGAATGTTGGAATCGGACCACTAGATGCCCGACAATAGCGAGGATCGGCCGACGGCCACAAGGCAGGCCGCGCGGCACGGGAGGCCGGATGTACAAGGACTTGCGCGAATTCATCGGTTTGGTCGACAACCTCGGCGTGTTGCGGCGGGTCGACGGCGCCGATCCGCGGTTCGAGATCGGCGGGATCACCGAAGTCGCGGCCGGGATGCCGGACTGCCCGGCGCTGCTGTTCGACGACATCAAGGGATTTCCGCGCGGCTTCCGCGTTTTCAGCAACGCGGCGACGAGTGCGCAGCGCGCCACGTTGGCGCTCGGCCTCGATCCGTCCCTCCGCCCGCTCGACGCGCTCAAGGCGTGGATGGAAAAGCGCAAGACGCTGCAGCCGCGCGAGCCTGTGCAGGTACGGGACGCGCCGTTCCTGACGAACGCCGTGACCGGCGCGGCCGTCGACCTCGCCCGCTTTCCTGCACCGGTCTGGCACCGTCACGACGGCGGCCCGTATGTCGGTTCCGGCTCGATCGTCATCATGCGCGATCCGGACGGCGGCTGGATCAACGCCTCGATCTACCGCGTCCAGGTCCATGACCGGAACAAGGTCACCGTACAGTTCGACCATGGCGGGCGGCATGGCGCGATCATCGCCAAGAAATACTGGGACCAGGGCAAGACCTGCCCTGTGGCGGTGGTTCACGGCCAGGACCCCGCGCTGTTCATTGCCGGCTTCGAATACCTGCCGGCCGGCCAATCGGAGTACGCGTTCGCCGGCGCCATCAAGGGCGCGCCGATCGAGATCGTCGTGGGACCGCAGACCGGCCTGCCGGTGCCGGCGCACGCCGAAATCATCTTCGAGGGGCACTTGCTGCCGACCGGCGAGGTGACGCTGCCGGAGGGGCCGTTCGGCGAGTTCACCGGTTATTACGCGGCGGACGCCCGCCCCGGCCCGGTGATGGAGGTCACCGCCACTTATCATCGCGACAATCCGATCCTGCTCGGCTCGCCGCCGATGAAGCCGCCGCGGTTTCATTTCGGCCTGCCGTTCCGCGCCGCCACCATCTGGCAAAATCTGGAGGCAGCCGGTATCACCGACGTCGTCGGCGCCTGGCAGCATGTGTCGCAACTGATGACCGTGGTGGCGCTCAAGCAGCGGTATGACGGCCACGCCAAGCGTGCGGGGCTGGTCGCGGCCGCGCACAGCTACATGGCGCGCGTGGTGGTGGTGGTGGACGACGATGTCGATCCTTCCAATCTGGCAGACGTGATGTGGGCGGTGACGACACGTTGCGAGCCAGTCGGAACAGGTCGACATCGTGCGCAACGCGTGGTCGTCGGCGCTCGATCCGCGAATCTCGCCCGAAGACAAGCTTCGCGGCATCACCTCGCACTCCAAGCTGATCCTCGAAGCCTGCCGGCCGTTCGCGTGGATCGACAAGTTCCCGCCGGCTTCGGCGCTGACGCTCGACGAGGCACGGCAGATCGAAGAGAAGTGGGGCGGGGTGTTGAAGGGAACGGCCTCTCGAAGCTGACGCACGCCGGAGCCGCAAGGTCGGTGTACCCCCTCTCCCGCTTGCGGGGGAGGGTTGGGGAGGGGGTCGGCTTGCACGAGCTTTGTGCATGCCCCCTCCCTATCCTCCCCCGCAAGCGGGGAGGGGACGCTGTTGCGCCAGCCGTAGGAAATCGCCGGTTACCGTCACTCCACGGCGTTCGCGGTCCGCAAACTGTCGAACAGCGACGTGCGGTAAAGGTACTGCTTGTGCAGCTTCACGTCCTCGGAGGTGCGACGCAACTCTTCGAGGTGCTTGCGCCGGACCATCGGGTCCTTTTCCTCCAGCGACTTCTTGTTCTGAATGGTCTGCGCCTGCACGAAGTCGGTCTGCGCCTTGCGGCGCTGCCGCGTGTAACGGTCGAACACGCCGGGCTCTGCGCGTCCGAACCACACATCGGCGAGCTTCCCGGCGAGGTTCACCGCGTCATGGATACCGCCATTCATCCCCATGCCGCCGATCGGATTGTTGACGTGGGCGGCATCGCCGGCGAGCAGCACCCGGCCGCCGTTGAACGTCTTGGCGACACGCTGATGTACGGAATAGAGCCCGTGATAGGGCACGTCGTAGTCGCCGCTCTTGGGGTGAATGTTCTGCAGCCGCCGCTGCACGCCCTCGGGGCTCATGGCGGCCTCGTCGGTTTCGTCCGGCGGCACCGGGAAGACGCCGCGCCAGATGCCGGGCGGGCCGTAGCCCTTGACCTTGAACAGGTTGAGCCACTCATCGGGATCGGAGAAGTAGTTCCGGGTGCAGAGATTCGGATTGGCCGCCAGCAGGTCGAAGGTGGTGCCGATCTTGATGAAGCGCTCCGACCAAGTGAAGCCCTCGAACTCGATATCGGCCAGCCGCCGCACCGCGCTGCTGGCGCCGTCGGTCCCGATCAGGTAGCGCCCACGGAGCTTTTCGGTTTCCCCGGCCTCGTTGGTAACGGTCGCGTCGACGTGGTCGGCGTGCTGTTCGAGCCCGGTGATCTTGGTCGAGAAGCGAACTTCGGCGATGCCGCTCGCCCGGATGTGCGGCAACGCCGCATGCACCAGCTTGTACTGCTCCCATTGCAGCACGAATGGGTACGGCACCTCGCCTTTGAGCATGCTGATGTCGAAAACCGCGAACAGCTCGCCGGTTGCGCGGTCACGGAAATGAAACAGCGGCGCCGACATGCCGCCGGACGGCTCCTCGGAGAACGCCTCCTTTTCCAGACCGAGTTCGACCAGCATTTCGACCGTCGGCGGATGAACAGTGGCAGCCCGCTGATCCTCGGCGGCGTCGGGCAGTTGCTCGATCAGCGTGACCGGAATGCCCTTCTTGACCAGCGCCAACGTCATCACCGCACCAACCGGCCCGGCGCCGACAACGATCACGCGATTCTCGTTTGGCATCATCATCTCACTCGTATGGGCGTCGATTTAGAACGAACTCACTCACGCGTGACAAGCGCAATCGCAAGGCATCTGCCATTTCTCGCGGCGACGCGCCGCGGCGGCCAACCGATCAATCCCGGCTTCACACCTTCGAAATCTCGAACATCGAGGGATGGAACAGCGCTTCGGCGGAGAGTTTGCGGTCTACCAGACCCTGCTCATAGGCATACTGCGTCAGCGCCTCGATCTCCCGCATGTTCTCGTGAACACCATAGGCCCAGTAATCCGGCCCCATCAGCTTTATGGTGTCCTCGGTTTCGGGGATCATCCAGGGCAGCGTCACCATTAGGGCGTTGACGTCGAGCAGGTCGACCATCGCCAGCGCCTTGGCCTCGCAGAACGCCTTGTAGACGCTGGTCGGCAGCCACGGATACTTCTCGACCAATTCCTTGCGGATACCGACGAGATGCATCAGCGGGAACATCCTGGTCTTCCGATAGTACGCCTGTTCGGCCGCCCGGGTGTCGGGAAACAACCGCTGGATGTGCGGCTCGCCACGCAGGAACGACGACGGCCCGCGCGCCGTGAACAGTGCGTCGAGCTCGCCGTCGCGTAGCATGCCGACCAGGGTCTGATCCTTGCCGATCGGCTGCAGGTCGAGACCCGGAATGGGCTTGAGCGGGACGCGCTCGTCGCGGCCGGCTTCCTCCTGGCCGCCGCTGCGCCAATGGATGTCCGTCGGCTTGACGCCGTATTCGTGCTGCATCATGCCGCGCATCCAGACCACCGCGGTGATCTGGTATTCGGGCAAGCCGACCCGTTTGCCGCGCAGATCTTCCGGTTTCTTGATTCCAGCGTCGGCGCGCACGTAGATGCCGGAATGCCGGAACAGCCGTGACACGAACGCCGGAATGCCGACGTAGTCGGAAGTTCCGGCCGCGACGGTGCGGATGTAGCTCGATAGCGACAGTTCGCAGACGTCGAACTCCCGATAGCGGAAGGCGCGGAAGAAGATTTCCTCCGGATACAGCGGCAGATAGGTGACGGCACAGCCCTCGACCTTGACACGGCCATCCAGAATCGCGCGGCAGCGATCGTAGTTGCCGCATGCGATCGTTATCGGCACCTCAACCATCGGTCTCCCTCTCTTCGTCGTCCTGTTCGCGCTACAGCCGAGCGGCGCGGACCGCGCAACCTGCCGTCGGGGGTATCCACGCCGTGCTGGCACTTCGGCGTCAAATACGTGAATGGCCGGGGTATCGGCGGAGCGAAGCGACGCCGTCCTTAGGACGGCCACGCCCGGCCATTGACGACGTCGATGGTAGTTGCATCGATCCGAGCTGTGAAGCCGAGCCCGGCTTGGCTGCGTTGCCCGCCATGCGCTTGTTGTGCCACGGTTTGCGCGATACTTTCGCAGCGCGAGCGAGCGCAAGGAGGACTGCCATGATGTCGACGGTGATCGGCGGCGCCATGCTGCCGCATGCCCCGCAGTTCTTCACCTTGCCGGACACCGAGGACAAGGCGGTGGTGGCCGCCGTCAAGAAAGTCGCGGCCGAGATCGGCGAGAAGCTGCGCGCGCACCGCCCGGACCTGTGGATCATCTTCTCCAACGACCACGCCGAGCAGTTTTTTCACACCGCCTGTCCGCCCTTCACCGTCCATGTCGGCGGCGAGGCTACCGGCGACTTCGCCGGGCGCAAATTCCACTGGAAGGTCCCGAGCGAAATCGGCTTCGAGATCGTGCGCCAGCTTTACCGGCAGAATTTCGATCCGGCTTTCACCTCGACCGCCAAAATCGACTACGCGATCGGCATCCCGCTCACCCACATCGGCCATAGCGAGCCGGTGCTGCCGATCTACGTCAACGCCTACCTGCCGCCGCAACCGACCATGGAGCGTTGCTACCAGTTCGGCCAGGCGGTCGCCCGGACCGTGACGGCGCTCGGGCTGAAGACCGTCATCCTGTCGAGCGGCGGGATGTCGCATTTCCCCGGCACCGACCGCTACTCCAATCCCGAACTGTCATGGGACCAGAAGGTGCTTGAGAAGCTCAAAGCCGGCAACCTGAAGTCGCTGATCGGCTACGATGAGACCGAGCTCGACGACACCGGCAATATCGAGCTGCGCTGCTGGGCATGCGCGGCTGGCGCCTTGGGCGAGCGCAAGCCCGACATCGTCTCGATGGATCCGAGCTGGCATCACAATTACGCCTCGCTCGGCTGGACCGGCGGCCAGCGCGAGACCGACCACGCCGCGCACTACCCGTCGATCAAGCCCGAACTGGTCGAGCTGACTTCGGCGTTGCACGAGCTTGCGCACGATTCCGACAAGCGGGCGCAGTACATGGCCGACGCCGCCGCCTATGCGGACCGGTTCGCCCTGCCGCCAGCGCAGCGCGAAGCGCTGATCAAGCTCGACCTGCCCGGCATCGTGAAGATGGGTGCGCACCCGCTGGTGCCGTTCCTGGCGCAGTTGCAGATCCAGCGGCTGCGTCCGCGCCAGTAACACCCGCCCACCGGAACGGCCCCTGTCGCTCCCTGCAACTCCTTCACCTGTATGGTGAATTTGCGCTTAACGCGCGCGGAGCGCCGGCCGCCCTGCTCCCCACTTCGGCCTCAAAGTTTTGATTGAAGTCCTAGGGTGTACGCCAACTGCGGCCGTGTATTCCGCATTGCGCGCACCGGGGTCACGAGGGGTTGTTGGAGTATCCGTTGACTCGTCACTTGGCACGTCGCCGCGGCAAGGGCGCGACGCAGGGGATTTCGGTCGCCCTGCGCGATCGGCGCCCGTGTCGGCCGCTTTATCTGAAGCGGTGATCGGGGTGAACACGCCATTAGCTGTTCGAATTGTCGCGACCATTTTGATCTCGCTGCTGCTGCAGGCCTGCGCAACGACAATCCCGCGGGTTCCGCTCGGCTCGCTCGATCGTGCACACGTCGCCGGCATTCCCAATGCGCGCTTCTGGAGCGATGAAATATCGCGCGCGCCGGCCGTGCGGGCCGCCGCATCGCATCCCATCACCATTCTGGCGCTCTCGGGCGGCGGCTCCGAAGGCGCCTACGGCGCCGGATTTCTCAAGGGATGGTCGGCCACCGGAACCCGGCCCCGCTTCGACATCGTAACCGGCACCAGCGTCGGCTCTTTGATGGCGCCGTTCGCATTCCTGGGGCCGAACTACGATGACGTGCTCGAATCCTTCTTCACCAGCGGCCTCGCCCAGGATCTTCTGAGGATCGACGGCGTGAATGTCATTTTTGGCGCCGGCGCCTTCAAGTCGGAGCCATTGAAAGAGCTGATCGCCAAATACGCGACCGCCGAGTTGCTCGATGCCATCGCCGTGGAGCATCGCAAGGGACGGCTGCTGATGATCGGCACCACCAACCTGGATGCGCAGCGCACGACGATCTGGAACATGGGCGCGATCGCGGCGAGCGACAGTCCCGAACGCTTGGCGTTGTTTCGAACCGTCCTGGCCGCATCGGCGTCGATCCCGGGAGTGTTCGCCCCCACCTTCATCGACGTGGAGGCGAACGGCCAGCGTTACTCCGAAATGCACGTCGACGGCGGCGTCACATCGAACGTGCTGGCCGTGCCCGAAGGCATCCTGGTCGCCAAGGGCTTGCGGGCGCCGAAGGGGTCGCGGGTCTATGTCGTCGTCAACGGCAAGCTTGCCCCCGATGCGGCGCTGACCAGCAACTCGACCATCCCGATCGTCGCCCGTTCGTTCTGGACAACCGTCAAGGCCAACACGCGCAATACCTTGATCGCGACCTACGAATTCTGCCGCCGCAGTGGCTGGGGCTTCTTCGTCACCGCGATCGATGCCGGTCGCGCGATCGAGACGCAAACGATCAATTTCGATACCGCCTACATGCAGGAACTGTTCGCCTATGGCATGGCCAAGGGACGTTCCGGGCATGGTTTCCAGACCTCGCTCGATGGCATGCGGGCGCGCACCACGCCGTGAAAACTTCGGACGGTTGGCTGACGGCCTCTCGGGCAGTCCGTTGATTCGACAGCGGGGTCCGGTATTCTCACGCCGCGCTGCCTGCATTGCGGAGCAACCATCAATGAAAAAGCTGGTGTTGGAAACGACCGCCCCGTTTCAGGGGCTGCCCGAACTGGTCGCCTACGACGAAGGCCTGTTCGCCAGAGAAGGTCTGGAGATCGAATGGGTCGACCGCGAGCAGGGCGTCGAGAAGAAGCTACGCACCGACATCACCGATCCGCGCCAGGTCGATCCGTTCGCCAGCCACGGCAAGATGCTCGAGCAGGGCAAGGCCGACATGTATAACGCCTGCGAGTGGGGCAACTATTGCCGCGTGCAGGACACCAGCAAAGGCAGCCGGCAGCTCGGCCGCCGGGCGATCGTGGCCTATTCGGCCCTGGTCGTCGCTCCTAATTCGCCGGTCTACACCCCGCAGCAACTCGCCAATCGAACGATCGGCGTGCCGTTCTATTTCGGCACCCACTATATCGCGCTGCACATGCTGGAAGGCTTCGTTCCCCGTGACATGATCAAGTTGTGCAGTGCGCCGAACGGATCGCGCTATCGGCTCGATGCGCTGCTCAAGGGCGAGGTGGACGCCACCACGCTGACCGAGCCGCATGTGACCCTGGCGGAAAAGAAAGGCTGCCGCATCGTCTGCTCGGCGTTCTTCCACGGCACCGAGGTTGCCTCCGACCGGCTCGACGCCAGCACCTACGCGGCATTCAACCGCGCCGTGTGCGAGGCGGTGCGGCGCATCAACGCCGACAAGCGCGCCTATCTGCACTACTTCATCGACTACCACGCCAGGAAGGATCCCGAGATCGCGGCGCTGAAGATCGAGGACCTGCGGGAGAGCCGTCTTGTGGTGTGCGATCCGGCGCCGATTCCGCTCGACGAAATGCAACGCACGTACGACTGGCTCAAGAGTTGGGGCATGCTGGAGCAGACCGCCTCCCCCCTCCAACTCGTCAACATGGACGTGCAGCGCTACGCCCACCAGGCGGCGGAATAGCCGCTCCCGTTTCAGTCGTCGGACCGCCGGCCAGACAACTCATTGCCGCTCGTGCGAGAGCCGGGACACAACGCCGGTCATTTCTTCTGCGTGGCTGCGATTTCCTTGGCGAGCGGCGCCCAGAGCGCGGTCTCGGCTTCGATGAACTTGGTGAATTCCTCCGGCGAGAATAGCCGCGTTTCGATCGCATCCATTTCGAGACGCTTCTGAACGTCCGGCAACTGCATCGCTTTCAGGGTCTCGCGGCTGACCTGCTGGACGATATCATTCGGCAGCTTCGCCGGTCCGGACAGCGCGAACCAGGTCGCCGCCACAAGATTCTGACCGACTTCGCGGAAAGTGGGAACGTCCGGCAGGATTGGAACGCGTTTTTCGGATGTGATCGCGAGCGCCTGCACCTTGCCGGCACGCACCTGCTCCGCCGCCGAGGAGAACGTCATGATACCGAGCTTGACGTGGCCGGCGACCAGGTCCGTGAGTGCGGGGCTTGCCCCCTTGTAGGGAATGTGGCTGACCTGGAACTTCTCCTGCCGGGCGAGGTACTCGCCCATCAGATAGGCATGCGAACCGGCGCCAGGAGAAATGTAGCTGATCGGCTCCTTGCTCGCCCGCGCGAGCGCAACGAATTCCTTGTACGTCTTCACCCCCATCGACGGGTGGACGATCAGCACAACCGGCGGGCCGCCCAGATAAGCGATGTGGGAGAAATCGCGCAGCCCATCGTAGCCCGCGTTGCCGTGATACGCCGGCGAGATCACATTCGATGCGATACTGGAAATGACGAGCGTGTAGCCATCAGGTTCGGCCGCCGCCCCGGCCTGCGCGCCAACGAATCCTCCCGCACCGCCTCGGTTCTCGACAAAGAATTGCTGCTTGAAGGCGGTCGAAAGCTGGTCGGCGATGATCCGGCCGAGCGTATCGGCCGTACCGCCGGGTGCGAACGGCGCGATGATCTTGACCGGTTTGGTCGGCCAGTTCTGCGCCCGGGCGTCGGCGGCGCTCAGGCTGAGAAGCGCAGCAACGGTGGCGGCGGCGACAATACCGGTTCTCTTCATGGCGTTTCCCATTTGGTATTTTCATTGGACGGTAATTTCGGGCTGACCGTACTGCAAGTCAGTACCCGCCGTCATCGCATCTGGACGGGTCGCGACGATCTGCCGTGTCTGCGGCCCCACGCACCGCAACGGCGTCCCCATCCACAAGGGTCTTACGACTGATGCTGGTTGGCCACAGTCACGCGCTAATTCCGGTTGAACCGGGCTTCGCCTGCCCCAATGCGCCCTTGGAAAGCGTTCGTTAACCATACGCGGCCGATGCTCTCCCGGCGATTCGCTTTGGGGGGGCCAGTATGCGAGACGCGAAAGCAAGCTTCCGGGACGCGGCTGCGCGTCTCGACGCATTTCTCAAGCAAGCGGCATCGGACTTCGGCAGCAACGAGACCGATCTCGCAGCGACCGAGCGGCGGGTGGACGAGTGGCTGCGGCGCAAACGTCAGCAGGACTCTCTGAAGTTGGCCGCGTAATCTGAGACACGAGACTATGCGCCCGCGCGTTATTGCGCGGCGTCCTTGGCGGTTTCGCCGTTGCCGTTCTGCGCCTCTTCGCCGTTCTTGAGCGCCGAGGGATGCGGCATCGCGATGATGTTGTAGCCGGAATCCACGAAGTGGATGTCACCGGTCACGCCGGTCGAGAGATCGGATAGCAGATACAGCGCCGCACCGCCGATCTCGTCCAGCGTCACGCCGCGCTTGAGCGGCGCGTGGCGCTGCTGGAAGGCGAACATCTGCCGCGCCTCTGCGATGCCGGCGCCCGCAAGGGTTCGAATCGGTCCCGCCGAAATGGCATTGACCCGGATGGCCGAGCTGCCGAAATCGACCGCCAGATAACGTACCGAAGCTTCGAGCGCGGCCTTCGCCACACCCATCACATTGTAGTTCGGCATGGCGCGGGCGCCGCCGTTGTAAGTGAGCGTGATCATCGCGCCGCCTGCGGGCATCAACGCCGCCGCCCGCTTGGCCACCTCCGTGAAGGAGAAGCAGGAAATCAGCATCGTGCGTGCGAAATTCTCACGCGTGGTGTCGGCATAGCGCCCCTTCAGCTCGTTCTTGTCCGAGAACGCGATGGCGTGAACGAGGAAGTCGAGCGAACCCCATTGTTCGGCGATCGCGGCAAATGCCGCATCGACTGACCCGATGTCCTCGACGTCGCACGGCAACACGAGCGATGCACCGATGGTCTGCGCCAGCGGCTTGACGCGGCGCCCGAGCGCTTCGCCCTGGTAGGTGAAGGCGAGCGACGCGCCATTGGCGGCGAGCGTGCGGGCAATGCCCCAGCCGATCGAGTGATCGTTCGCGACCCCCATGATCAACCCGCGCTTGCCTTGCATCAGTTGCGTCATATCACCCCGAACTTGCCAACCAGATGCCCCGGCATACCTGCACCCGCTGCATCAACCTCACACACTCAAGCATCGAGCCGCTTGAACACCAACGACGCATTGGTGCCGCCGAAGCCGAACGAATTGGAAAGGACGCAACCAAGCTTCACGTTGTCGCGCCGCTCGCGCAGGATCGGCATGTCGGCGAACGCCGGATCGAGATTTTCGATATTGGCGCTTTCGCAGATGAAGCCGTTGTTCATCATCAGCAGCGAGTAGATCGCCTCGTGCACGCCGGTGGCGCCCTGGGAATGGCCGGTGAGCGACTTGGTCGCGGAAATCGGCGGGCATTTGTCGCCGGCCCCGAACACCTCGCGGATCGCTTCGATCTCCTTGAGGTCGCCGATCGGCGTCGAGGTGGCGTGCGGGTTGATGTAGTCGACCGGCACCTTCACGTCGCGCAGCGCCATCTGCATGCAGCGCACCGCGCCCTCGCCGCTCGGAGCCACCATGTCGACGCCGTCCGATGACGCGCCGTAGCCGACGATCTCGCCATAGATGCGCGCGCCGCGCGCCTTGGCGTGCTCCAATTCCTCCAGCACCAGGGCGCCGGCGCCGCCGCTGATGACGAAACCGTCGCGGTCGACATCGTAGGCGCGCGAGGACTTGTCGGGCGTCTGGTTGAACTTGGCCGACATCGCCCCCATGGCGTCGAACAGTACCGACAGCGTCCAGTCCAGCTCCTCACAGCCGCCGGCAAACATCACGTCCTGCTTGCCCCACTGGATCAACTCGTAGGCGTTGCCGATGCAATGGTTCGAGGTCGCGCATGCCGAGGAGATCGAATAGCTCACGCCCTTGATCTTGAACCAGGTCGCCAGGGTGGCGGAGGGCGACGACGACATCGCCTTCGGCACCGCGAACGGGCCCACGCGTTTGGGTCCCTTGCTGCGCGCGATGTCGGCGGATTCCACGATGGTCCGTGTCGAGGGGCCGCCCGAACCCATGACGATGCCGGTCATCGGGTTGGAAATTTCGCTCTCCTCGAGCCCGCCGTCGCGAATCGCCTGCTCCATGGCGGCGTGGTTCCATGCTGCGCCGCCCCCCAGGAACCGCAACGCCCGCCGGTCGACGGCTTCGCTGGCGTCCAGCGTCGGCGCCCCATGAACCTGGCAGCGGAAGCCGAGTTCGGCATATTTGTCGGCGCGCGAAATGCCGGATTTCGCTTCGCGCAGGCTCGCCAGGACTTCCTGAGTATTGTTCCCGATGGACGAGACGATCCCCATCCCGGTGACAACCACCCGCCTCATGAGAGCCTCGTACGCTTCGTGATCCGGGCCACGCTACCGCCCGCGCACCGGCACTATGCCCGGCCGGACTGCGCGATCGCTTCCTCGCGGAACAGCCCGACCTTCAGATCGAACGCCCGGTAGATGATCGAGCCGTCGGCGGACAGCCAGCCGTCCGCGACCCCAAGCACCAGCTTGGAGCGCATCACTCGCTTGATGTCGATGCCATAGATGATCTGCTTGACGGTCGGCAGCACCTGGCCTGACAGCTTCAGTTCGCCGAGACCGAGCGCCCGTCCCTTGCCTGGCGCCCCGCCCCAGCCAAGATAAAAGCCGAGCAGCTGCCACAGCGCGTCGAGGCCGAGACAGCCTGGCATCACCGGGTCGCCCTTGAAGTGGCAGGGAAAAAACCAGAGGTCCGGCTTGAGATCGAGGACCGCCCTCACCAATCCCTTGCCGTATTCGCCGCCGGCTTCCGCGATCTCGGAAATGCGGTCGAACATCAGCATGGGGGGCAGCGGCAGTTGGGCATTGCCGGAGCCGAACAATTCGCCCCGTGCACATGCCAAGAGGTCCTCGTAGCCGAAGCTTGACTGACGATTCTGCATCCGTATCCGTCCCTGCCGCGAATTCACGTTGCCGGCCAAGCTATCACGCTTCTGGGCTGTCGTCCGGCCCTACATCCCGAGCGGAGGCGGAGAAGGTACCCAGAGGCGAAGGCGTCCAGAGGCGGTGGCCGACCCTCGCGCGCCGACCTCCTAACACAGGGCGGACAGGCCGCAAAGCCAGCGCGCGCCAGTGGAATTAGCAGATTAGAATAGCAATAAGCTTATTGCGAGGGAGTTGCATCTGCAAAACCATATGTTACAAATGAAACGAATTTGCAGTTCCGTAGTTTAAATGAAGAAGGTCGCGTGTACCCATGACAGTGTTGCGCACCGTCGTTTCGACCAAGGCCGCTGACCCGGTCGTCGACCTCGCCAGCGCGGCGCAGCGCGCTGTTTTGACCGGCTGTCCTTGGCACGACGTGAAGACCATGCTTCGGGATGTCGGCCTGCGTCCCACCCGCCAGCGCATGGCGCTCGGCTGGATCCTGTTTGCCAAGGGCGACCGGCATATCACTGCCGAAATGCTCTACGAAGAGGCGAACAAGGCGAAGGTGCCGGTGTCGCTCGCGACCGTCTACAACACGCTGCATCAGTTCACTGACGTCGGCCTGTTGCGGCAGGTCGCGGTCGACGGGTCGAAGACCTATTTCGACACCAACGTGACCGAGCACCATCATTTCTTCGTCGAGGGCGAGAACGACCTGCTCGACATTCCGCACACCGATGTCGTCGTCGGTAAGACGCCGGCGCCGCCCGAGGGCTATGAGGTGGCGCGCATCGACGTCGTGGTCCGGCTGCGCAAGAAGGGCCGCTGAACCGCGTCGCGCACTACGCTCCCCTGATTTCCCGGCCTAATATCTCCATCAGCGCCTGATAGTGCTCGACCTGTTCCTGGTGATTGCCGGGCTTGGACGAGGCATACGCGAACCAGTCCTTCTGGAATCCGGCCCCGGCACGCTTGCCGACGTGGTCGAGGTCGAGGCGCAGCCGCGCGGGCTGGCCGGCGGCCGAAAACATCTCGAAATGCGCCTGCTCGAAGCGCTGGTACTCATCCCAGAAATCGGAACGAAACAGGTAGCGGTTCACCTGGATGGCGCGGTCGATCGCGCGCTTGCGCCGGATGACCTCCTCGGGATTGAGCTCCGCCCAGTGCCCGACCGCCTGATAGAAGCAATGGATGTCGTTGAGCTTGGGGGCGATGTCTTCGAACAGTTGAAGGCGCTTGCGCAGCAACTCCTGGTGAAGCTGCTTGGTGGCGTCGAGCTTGGTGCCGAGCCGCAAGATGATCAGCCCGATCAGGCCGGTCATGATCGGCGTCAGCGCCGCCACGCCGAGCTTTGCATATTCCAGCCACTCGCTCTCAAACAGCATCTCGTCTCCCATGCGGCGAGATCCTCGAGCCGCCGCACCGACAGCAGCTCTGTTATCGAGCCGGAGCGTGCCTGCCTCACCCCGGATTGTGACATTCCATTGGAGAGGATGAAATGCCGGGTCAAGCCCGGCGTGACGACGCTCCGCGCCGGTTCGAGTGCTGGTCAGTCGACCTTCTCGTTGGGATAGACGCCGAAGAGCTGCTCCTGCACCGACCCAGCCGTCGAAGCCGGTTCCGGTGATGCGGCACCAACTGCCCGTACAGCGCTTGACGGTGGCCAGCACGCCGGACTGGACGCGGGCGACGACCTCGGCGCCGTCGTCGGCCTTGGCGCGGAGCGGCACGAGCTGGTCCTTGTCCTTGGGCGTGACCACCGCGGTGCGGCGGCCCGACAGCATCGCGTGGTAGACCCAGCCCTCGGCGCCTTCCCAGTCGCGGATGCGGCGCCAATT
Source organism: uncultured Alphaproteobacteria bacterium (assembly GCA_963807865.1). Classification (GTDB taxonomy): domain Bacteria; phylum Pseudomonadota; class Alphaproteobacteria; order Rhizobiales; family Xanthobacteraceae; genus VAZQ01. The sequence continues at coordinate 56,950 of CAWEDK010000025.1, forward strand.
GTCCGATTCGGCGATGATCTCCACCGGCATCCCGGCGCGGGTGTAGACGAACGCGACCTCGTGGTCGCGGGTCGGACCGCCCCGCACGTTCACCCGATCAGGCTTGAGGCTGACGAATCGAGGCAGCGGCAGCCGGCTCTTCGGCCCGAGGTTGCCCTCGGCAGTCGCACTGTCTGGAGTTCCCCATAGCAGCGCCGCGGCGGCGACAAGCACGATAGCCGCCCTTCTCTGCCGGATGCTCCGCATGCTGCGCATCGAGTTCATCAGATTCGCGGCTGCAAAGGGTTGCGGCGGCCATACTGATCGGCACGAAGACCAAGATTGAGTGGCGAGGCGGGCGCTTGTCTTGCCGCGTCCATCTGTTAGGAAGGAACCCGGTCCGAAGGACGAGGCGACCCCGCTCGCCTCGACGGCCGCGCCAGTGTCGGGCACGTTGGTTAAGGAGACCTGAACGAAAGCTCCGTGATTCCAAAGAGTCGCGGCAAGCCGAAAGTCGAGCAATGGCGAACCGCAAGAAGCTCATCGTGATCGTCACGCGCAAGTTGCCGGATGGCGTGGAGACGCGCATGCGGGAGCTGTTCGACGCTCAGCTCAATCTCGACGATCAAGCCCATGAGCCAGGCCGAACTCGCCGAAGCCGTGAAGGTCGCCGATGTCCTGGTCCCGACGGTGACCGATCGGCTGGATGCGGCGATCCTGAGCCGCGCCGGCAACAACCTCAAGCTGATCGCCAATTACGGCAATGGCGTCGACCACATCGACGTCGCGACGGCGTTGTCGCGCGGCATTACCGTCACTAACACGCCGGGTGTCCTGACCGAGGACACCGCCGACATGACGATGGCGCTGATCCTCGCGGTGCCGCGGCGTCTCGCCGAAGGCTCCGCCATCCTGACGGACGACAAGCCGTGGGCCGGCTGGTCGCCGACCTGGATGCTCGGTCACCGCATCTGGGGGAAACGGCTCGGCATCATCGGCATGGGCCGCATCGGCCAGGCGGTGGCGCGCCGGGCGCGCGCCTTCGGCCTGCAAATTCACTATCACAACCGCCGGCGCGTCGCGTCCACGATCGAGGAGCAGCTCTCCGCTACCTATTGGGATAGCCTCGACCAGATGCTGGCGCGCATGGATATCATCTCGATCAACTGCCCGCACACGCCGGCCACCTATCACCTCCTGTCGGCGCGCCGTCTCAAGTTGATCCGGCCCGATGCCTACATCGTCAACACCGCGCGCGGCGAGGTGATCGACGAGAATGCGCTTATCCGGCTGATCGCGTCGGGCGAGATCGGCGGCGCCGGTCTCGACGTGTTCGAAGGCGAGCCGATGGTCAACCCGAAGCTCACCAGGCTCGCCCGCACCGGCAAGGTGGTGCTGCTGCCGCACATGGGATCGGCCACGCTCGAAGGCCGCATCGACATGGGCGAGAAGGTCATCATCAATATCAAGACCTTCATGGACGGCCACCGGCCGCCGGATCGCGTCCTGCCCTCGATGTTGTGACGCCCGTCACACTTCTGCGGAATCTCGCGAGCGCATTCCCCTAATTGCTCTCCGGTGCGGCCTCACGGTCGAACGCCCAACCGTCTTCGCGCGACCCAACATCATGGCGAGGCCCGCTAACGGGCCCGGTGGTCCACAAGAACCGACGCTGTCGGACAAAAACAAAAGGAAACCACGCAATGACTGCCAACATCATGAGACGCTTTGCGCAGGCCGCGGTGATCGCCGGCTTGGCATTGGCGGCGGCTGCTCTCCTGCCGGCGGGCCCCCCGTTCGCGATCCATAAGGCGCACGCGGCCGTACCGCTTCCCAACGAGAAGGCCGACACCGCTACTCTCGCTGAATTCAGGACGGTGCTCAGCAAGTACGGAAGTTTCACGACCCATCCGCGATACGGCGAAATCTGGGTTCCGAGCGTGACGCCTGCCGGGTGGCATCCTTATCCGGCGTGTCAATGGGTCTATACCAAGGACGGCTGGTACTTCGACGACGAGACTCCGTGGGGCTCGATCGTGCATCACTACGGCCGCTGGTCGCACGACGAGAAGGTCGGCTGGTTCTGGGTGCCCGACGAAGACTGGAGCCCTGGCTGGGTGGTCTGGCGCAAGAGCGATCAATGGGTCGGCTGGGCGCCGATGCCGCCCGAACAGGACTCGCACTTCATTGCCTCGCGCGACTTCAACAACGACAAGTTCTGGACCTTCATGGAGGCGAAGAAGTTCTTCAACGGCGGTTGCGGAACGACCGTGCGAGCCACGCAGGTCATTCACCACACCAAGCACGTGACCATCTTCGAGCTGCCGCCCGGCCTGCTGGTCGAGGTGATCTTCGTGCCGAAGTGGAAGATCAAGGTCATCACCGAACTGGTGACGATCTTCATCGACCGCATCTGCCCGGATGACCGGCGGCCGGGTCGCGACCCTGGGAAGGTTCCGTGGAAGCCCACCAAGCTGTACTCGCCCAGCGGCCCGACCGACAGACCGCGCGTCTCAATCGATAAACCGGGTATCTCGATCGACACGCCGCGCCCCGGCATTCTCGTCAAGCCCGGAAAGCCTGAAGGTCCAGGCCGGCCGATCGTCAGCCGGACGGGCAAGCCGATCGGGATCATCAGTTCCGGCGACAAACCGGGCAAGCCGAGCGGCGGCCGCCCAACCGGCAGGGCCACAAGTAGCAGCGTGGCGTCGCAAACTCCCAAGAGCGCAAAGCTGCTGCGCTAGGTCAAACCGCCGGCCTAACGATGACGAATGGCGCGATCGTTGACGGTCGCGCCATTCATTCTTTCGCTTTCGCAGTCGGCGCGCAGCAAAAACTCGCTTCGTGAGCAGCCATGACGGCAAACCCCGCCGATGGTGCGAAGAAGACTCCCTCTCGCCTGCTGTGGATTGCAGCAATTTGCTGTAGGATCGCCTCAGCGCAGTAACGCGGAGGATCCACAATGCGTGGTTACCTGCTCGGCGTCGCCCTATTGATCATTCCCCATAGTGCATTCGCGGCCCCCGCGGCGGGAACGCTCGCACCAAAGGATATCCAGGCGACGTTCTTCACCGGCGCGCCCTTTACGGCCGCGGCAACCGGCTCGCTGAAGTACAAGATGACGTTCACGGCGGACGGCAAGATGGCGCGCGAACCGATCGGCACTGGCGGCGCCAAATCGGAAGGGACGTGGAAGCTTTCCAACGACGGCTTCTGCACCACTTGGAAAGGATCCAAGGCGAACTGCTTCCGCGTGGCTCAGGCCGGCGATAATCAGTGGTCGATCTTGAAAGGCACCACCAAGATCGCGACCTGGTCGAAATAACCGCGGCGCGAAATCCGGAGACGTTCATGCCGAACCGCCGTCAGATGCTGGCTGCGTCCGTGGCTTCGCTCGTGACCACCATGCCGCGCGCGTGGGCGCAGGCGGTGAACAAACCGGTTCGTATCATCGTCGGATTTCCGGCTGGCGGCGGCACCGACACGATCGCGCGCATCCTGGCCGAACGGCTGCGCGGCAGTTACGCATCGGCCGTGCTGGTGGAGAACAAGCCTGGCGCATCGGCGCGGCTCGCCGCCGAATTCGTCAAGAACGCCGAGCCCGACGGCAGCGTGCTGCTGTTCACGCCAGATTTTACGATGACAATATACCCCCACAGCTTCCGCGCGCTGAGCTACGACCCGGCGCGGGATTTCACCTCGATCGCGCCGGTCGCGAGGTCGATGCTGACTTACAATATCGGTCCCGGTGTCCCGGGGAGCGTCAAGACGCTCGCCGATTTCATCGACTGGTGCAAAGCCAACCCGGCCAAAGCCTCGTATGCGACGACCTCGGCCGGCGGCACACCGCACTTCGTCGGCATGATGCTGGCGAACGAGGCGCGCGTGCCGATGACGGCGGTGCATTACCGCGGCGGCGCACCGGCGCTACAGGACCTGTTGGGCGGCCACGTGCCGGCGAGCATCAATCCGATCAGCGAGACGCTGCCGTTCGCGCGCGCGGGCTCCGTGCGGGTCCTGGCGGTGACCGGCACAAAGCGCTCGGCGTTTCTGCCCGATGTGCCGACCATGCGGGAGGCCGGCTATGACGTGGTCTCCAACTCGTGGCTCGGCGTGCTCGCACCCGCCAGAGTGCCGGGCGAGATCGTCAACGCGCTGAGCGTGGCGATCCACGAGGCCGTCAAGTCGCCGCAGATGGTGGAGAACCTGGCCAAGGTCGGCAACGAGCCGACGTTCCAGACGCCGGCGCAATTCGCCGAGACCGTCAAGGCCGACATCGTGCGCTGGGGACCGGTGGTGAAGGCGTCCGGCTTCGTCGCCGAGGATTAGCCCAGCTGGACTAGACGTGCGCGGACAAGTCCTTGATCGTCGGCCGTTCGCCCGACAGCGGATTGCCAGGATCCCACGCGTAGCCGAGCGTCTCGAACCGCATCGAGCGCGCATCGACCATCAAAAGCCGGCCGACCAGCCCTTCGCCAAAGCCGACGATCTCGCGCAGCACTTCGAGCGCCATCATCGAACCGATCACGCCGGTCAACGCGCCAAGAATGCCCGCCTCGGCGCAGGCCGGAACGGTGCCGGGCGGCGGCGGCTCGGGAAACAGGCAGCGATAGGTCGGATGAGGCGTGCCGTCGGCGGCCCGCTCATGCGCCCGGATGGTCGTGAGCGTGCCATCGAAGATGCCGACCGCGCCGGTGACGAGCGGCTTGCGTGCAAGGAAGCACGCATCGGACACGAGGTAGCGGGTAGCGAAATTGTCCGAGCCGTCCGTCACGATGTCGTAGCGGCCGACCAGATCGAGCGCATTGCCGGGATCGAGCCGGTGCGGATGCGTTTCCACCGTGACGTGCGGGTTGAGCCGCCGGATCGCGGCGGCGGCGCTCGCGACCTTCGCGATGCCGATATCCGGCGTGCCGTGAATCACCTGCCGTTGCAGGTTCGACAGCGCCACCGTGTCGTCGTCGATCACCGCCAAAGTGCCGATCCCCGCCGCCGCGAGGTACATGAGTGCCGGTGCGCCGAGTCCGCCCGCTCCGATGACCAGCACGCGCGCCTGCCGCAGCCGCGCCTGTCCGGGCCCGCCGACCTCGCGCAGAACGATGTGCCGGGCGTAGCGCTCGAGTTCGTCCGGACCAAGCATGCCTGTCCCTTCCGGTTGGCCGGGATATCATCCGCAAAGGCCGCGCTTGGCAATGTCGCGACGGGGCAAAGCACAAGGCGGTACGGCCGGTCCGGACGCTGCTTCGCGATGCTTTGATTGGCGCGGACCCGCGGTTGGGCTAGGCTGTAGTGCGGCTCGGCGCAGCGTCGCGACCGGCGCTCCGGCCGATCACGCAGGAGAAGCACATGCGGCTCGTGAGTGCCATTCTCATCGCGCTCGTCGCTGTCGTACCGGCGGCCGCCCAGAATGAGGAAACCTGGCCGAGCGGCGCGGCGCAGCAGGCAAGCCCCGGCAGCAAGTTCCGCAAGCCGTCGCCCGCGCGCGTCAAGGCCCGCACCACCGCCCGCAAAGCGCAGGGCAATCCGCAACAGGCGGAAGGACATTCGGCCCGCGGCACCGCCGCGTCGCCCAAAGCCACCGCCGTACGCAAGCGGATCGCGCCCGCGCATCCCAATGTGGCGAGGGAGCCCGCTGCGCCCCGGGCGGAGGAAGGCCTCCTCGTCCAGTCGGAGCTGGCGTGGATCGGGGAATACACCGGTCCGATCAACGGCGAGGTCGACGACAAGACCGCCGCGGCCATCAAGTCGTTCCAGCGCAACCGCAAGTTCCGGGAGACCGGCGTGCTCAACACCCAGGAGCGCGTCCTGCTTGCCACCGCCGCCAAGGCGCGGCAGGCCCAGGTCGGCTGGACCGTGGTGGACGATCCGGTCACCGGCGCGCGGCTCGGACTGCCCGGCAAGCAGATTCCGAACAAGACCCAGAGCAAGACCGGCACCCGCTGGTCGTCCGCCCAGGGGCAGGTGCAGATCGAGACCTTCCGCATCCGGGAGCCCGGCACAACGCTCGCGGCGGTGTTCGAGCAGCAGAAGAAAGACCCGGCCGGGCGCAAGATCGAAACCAGTCAACTCACGCCGAACTCGTTCGTCCTGTCGGGAACGCAGGGCCCGAAGAAATTCCACGTGCGCGCCGACATCAAGGACGGCGAGGTTCGCGGCATGACGGTGTTGCACGATCCGGTGGCCGAACCCATCATGGACCCGGTCGTCGTCGTCATGTCGCACGCCTTTACGGCGTTTCCCGGCACGACCGGTGCGGTGCAGGCCGGCGTGCCGCCGCCCAAGCGCAAGGTCGAATACGGCACCGGCATCGTGGCAAGCGAGGCCGGGCACATCCTGACCGACCGGCAGTTGACCGAAGGCTGCGACGTCATCGTCGTCAGCGGCTACGGCAATGCCGACCTGCTGGCGGAGGACCGCACCGCCGACCTCGCGCTCATTCGCGTCTATGGCGCGCCCGATCTGGCGCCGGCTGCGCTCGCAACCGACGGCCGTGGGCCCAACGTCGTGCTGGTCGGCATCGCCGATCCGCAGACCCAGGGCGGCGGCAGCGCGATCTCGACCGCAACGGCGCAAGTGCGCGGCGCCACGCTCGAACCGGCGCCGCAGATTGGCTTCACCGGCGCCGCCGCGCTCGACCGGGACAACCGCTTTCTCGGCATGGCGCAGCTCAGACCGCAGGTCATCGCCAATATCGGCAACCCGACCCTGCAGGCGCAGGCGACGGTGGTTCCGGCACAGGCGATCCGCGCCTTCCTCGAAAGCCGCGAACTGAAGCCGGCAACCGGCCAAGCCGGCCTGGAGGCCACCAAGGCATCATTGGTGCGGGTGATCTGCGTCCGGAAGTAGTCACCGGTTCTTGAAATTCGGCGGGCGTTTCTCCACGAACGCCGTCATGCCCTCGCGCTGATCCTCGGTCGCGAACAGCGAGTGGAAGACGCGGCGCTCGAACAGCACGCCTTCCGCCAGCGTGACCTCGTAGGCGCGGTTGATCGCCTCCTTGGCGGCCATCACCGACGGCAGCGACATCGCCGCGATAGTCTCGGCGACCTTGAACGCCTCGTCCATCAGGATCGCGAGCGGCACGACGCGCGCCACCAGGCCGGAGCGCTCGGCTTCGGCTGCGTCCATCATGCGGCCGGTCAGGATCATGTCCATGGCCTTGGACTTGCCCACCGCACGCGTGAGACGTTGCGTGCCACCAATGCCCGGAATGACGCCGAGCTTGATCTCCGGCTGACCGAACTTCGCATTGTCGGCGGCGATGATCATGTCGCACAGCATCGCCAGCTCGCAGCCACCGCCGAGCGCATAGCCGGCCACCGCCGCCACCACCGGCTTGCGCGCGCGCGCAACGCGATGCCAGTTGGCGGTGAATTCGCGCATGGTGACGTCGTTGAAGGATTGGCTGGCCATTTCCTTGATGTCGGCGCCGGCCGCAAACGCCTTCTCGGAGCCGGTCAGCAGCATGCAGCCGATGCCGTCATCGGCTTCGAATTCGTCGACCGCATGCCCGAGGTCCTGGAAGAGCGGCGAGTTGAGAGCGTTGAGCGCTTGCGGGCGATTGAGCCGGATGACGCCGACACGGCCGCGGGTTTCGACGACGATGTTCTGATAGGTCATGGGCTCCTTCCCACCGATGCGTTGACCGCATGGGTAACGATATTCCCCCGCTCTGCCAACCTGCCTAGAGTGACGAAGCGGAAAAACAATCGATCGCTACAGTCGTAGATCGAACCTTAAATCCAAATTAGGTGGTCATGGGCTCTACTCGGCAAAATCCTTGGCGCCTGGAGCCCATGATGTTTGGTCGGCTCGCTGCATCCTTTCTCATCTCGATCCCCGTCATCGCTGCCGTCGTGCCGCATGCCACCGCCGAACCGGCGCGCATCATCATCCTGCGGCACGGCGAGAAGCAGGACGCCTACCGGCTTTGCGATGTCGGCGTGCAACGCTCGCTCGCGCTGACCACGCGCTATCTGGGACGCGGCGCGGAGGCATCGATCTACGGTTCGCGCGGCGCGCCTGACGCATTCTTCGCCATCACGCTCCATACGCTCGAGTTGATCGGCCCGACCGCCTCCTCCTGGCGCATGCCGGTGATCATGAACAGCGTACTGCCAGGGCCCAAGCAGGATGCCGCCGAATTCACGCATATGCTCAACCTGCGGACCCAGGAAGCCGTCGCCGACGTGATGACCAACTGGAGCGGCAAGACCGTCGTGATGGCGTGGGAGCATCACCACATCGCGGACGAGAAGCTCGCCCTGGCCTTTCCGCGTCTGAAAGTGACGCTGCGCCAGTTGCTCAATCTCGACAGCCTCGGCACGGTGCCGAAGACTTGGCCGGGGAGCAACTACGACTATTTCTGGATCATCGACTACGAGGCCGGCCGGCCGAAAAATTTCGAGATGGTGAAGCAGACGTTCGCGGCGCCCTATCAGGCCGTACCGTCGAACGACTGGGACACGCCAACGGCGCTGCCGAAGGATTGCGAAGACGGCAAGGACCGAATGTGATCGCGGCGTGCTTCCGCGCGCATCGCACAGCTCGTCAGAGTTACCGCTGGCACACCGGGCAGAAAAACGTCGAGCGGCCGGTCTGCACGATACGCCGGATGACGCCTTTGCAACCGGCCGTCGGGCATGGCTCGCCCTCGCGGTCGTAGACCCGGAAATTATGCTGGAACAGGCCGAGTTCGCCGGAGGTCTGGCGATGATCGCGCAACGACGATCCACCGGCCTTGATGGCATCGTTGAGGACGGCACGGATGGCGTCGACCAGCAGTTCGGCGCGCTCATGAGGCGCGCCCGACCGCAACGCGAGGGTGGAAGCGAGCCGCCGGGGCGACAGCCGGGCGCGATGCAGCGCCTCGCAAACGTAGATGTTGCCGAGCCCGGCGACGATCTTCTGATCCAATAGCGCGGCCTTGAGCGAGGTCTTCTTGCCGCGGCAGGCGCGCGCCAGCATGGCGGCGTCGAATGCATTGCCGAGCGGCTCCGGACCGAGCGCGCGCAGCAACGGCTCCTGATCCATCTGCGCGCGCGGCACGATCTTCATCGACCCGAACCGGCGCGGATCGTTGAACGAGATTCGCGCGCCCGACGACATGTGGAACACCACGTGATCGTGCGTCAGATCACCCGAGCGCTCGTGGTAGTACGCCCCCGGTGCGGTCTCGCGGCCGGCGGCAGTGCCCTTGTCCTGCACAACGCGGAACGACCCCGACATGCCGAGGTGCATCAGCAGGACGTCGCCCGACGAGAGATCGGCGACCAGGTATTTCGCGCGCCGGCCGAGCCCCTCGACCGTCTGGCCCTCGAGGCGCGCCACGAAATCCTTCGGCAGCGGCCAGCGCAGATCCTGGCGGCGCGCCTCCACCCGCGTGAATCTGGCGCCCTCCATGACGGGCGCGAGGCCGCGGCGCACGGTCTCGACTTCGGGCAGTTCAGGCATGCTAGTGGTCCAATTCCAAAAACTCGCACCTCGCTTCAGCCGGCGAAGAGACATAGCGCGCCGTGCTGCCGCGCGCTATGTTCGAGCCAGCGAGGATGCGCATGGGACAGGCCAGCGAACGCGGGCATTTCGGCTTCCGGGACGTGGACGTCGACGACAAGCAGGCGCTGGTCGACGACGTCTTTCACAGCGTCGCGCGCCGCTACGACCTGATGAACGACCTGATGTCGGCCGGACTGCACCGCGCCTGGAAGGACGTGCTGGTCACGGCCGTCAACCCGCCGAGAAACGACCAGCCGTTCAAAGTGCTCGATCTCGCGGGCGGCACCGGCGACATCGCGTTCCGGCTGGTCGCCGCCGGCGGTTCCGGCACCCAAGTGACCGTACTCGATATCAACTCCGACATGCTCGAAGTCGGGCGGGCGCGCGCAGCCGAGCGCGGTCTCGACGACGCGGTCGCGTTTGTCGATGGCAACGCCGAGGCGTTGCCATTCCCCAACGGCCGTTTCGATGCGGTGACTATCGCCTTCGGCATCCGCAACGTGCCCCGGATCGAAGCCGCGCTGGCCGAGGCGTTCCGCGTGCTGCGGATCGGCGGGCATTTCCTCTGCCTGGAATTCTCGACCGTCGACGTGCCGGGGCTCGCCGCGCTGTACGACTTCTATTCCTTCAACGCGATCCCGGCGCTGGGCCGCACGGTTACGGGCGATGCCGAGGCGTATCGGTATCTGGTCGAATCGATCCGCCGCTTTCCGCGGCCGGACGCCTTCGCCGACATGATGCGAACCGCGGGCTTCGGCCGGGTGTCGTTCCAGCGCATGTCCGGCGGCATCGTGGCGCTGCATTCCGGCTGGCGCCTGTAGGCGCCGATAGCGCACCTCCCCAGAATCGCTTCGACCTGCGGACGCGGTAAACGAACCGTTAACGACTCCCGGTGCAAACCTTAACGTAAGGTTTCTCACCCGCGATTTGATGGGATTCGGGCCGTGATAACGGATGATTTCAACGCCCCGCTGGGCCAGAACACGCTGCGAAGCAGGCGGCGGTTCGCGATCGGCCTGCCGCAGGTCACCGCCGGGGCCTTGGGTCTTTCGCTCGTGGTGTTCGCCGGCTGGACGATCCTGGTCGACGAGACGTCCGGCGGCGAGCCGATGGCGGTCGTCCGCACCCAGCCGGCGGCCGGCAATCCGGCGCGGGCCGCCGACGAGCCCGATCTGCGCGTGATCAGATTGTCGCCCGACGAACGTCCGAATATCACGATCGAGGCCGCCCCGGTGGTCGCGCCGCCCAGCAAGACCATCACGATCATCGACGGAACGAGTGGCATGCGCCGGGAGGTGCAAATCCCGTTCTCGGCCGACGAGAAGCCCGCCGCGCCCGAGAAGCGCGCCGACTCGCGATTATCCGAAACGACCCAATCCATTCCGGCGCCCCGGACCGCGCCAGAAGGATCGAAGCCGTCCGCAGTCCAAGCCCGCCGCGCGAAGAGCACCACCGGCAAGCCCGACGCACCGTAGTCGCATTCGGCCGCGGGCGAGTCCGGGTGGCGGGCGCCCGGCCGGTTTTATTCGCAGATCGCGCCATGATAGATCGGGCCGCGCGCGCATTGCCGTTCCGAACCAGAGGTCGCCATCCATGGCACGTTACGATTCGCTGCCCTACCGTCCCTGCGTCGGCGCGATGGTGATCAACCGGCAGGGTCTGGTGTTCGTCGGGCGGCGGATCGACGGACCGGAACACGTCGACGCCTTGCACTCCTGGCAGATGCCGCAGGGCGGCATCGACAAGGGCGAGGACCCGTGGCCGGCCACGCTGCGCGAACTGTACGAGGAGACCAACATGCGCTCGGTCGAGAAGCTCGGCGAGATCGCCGAGTGGCTGAGCTACGACATCCCGCGCGACATCGTCGGCGAGGCCTGGGGCGGCAAATACCGCGGGCAGACGCAGAAGTGGTACGCGCTGCGCTTCACCGGCGACGAGAGCGAGATCGACATCGCCGCGCCTGGCGGTCACAAGCCGGAATTCGCCGAGTGGCGCTGGGCGCGGATGGAGACGCTGCCGGAACTCATCATTCCGTTCAAGCGGCCGGTCTACGAGCGGGTGGTGAAAGAGTTCGCTCCGCTCGCCGCCCGCAAGCGCTAGCCGGCGAGAGCGGTCTGCAGCGCCTTCAGCCGGTCGAGCCGGTGGCCGAGCTTGTCGCGCAGCCGGTCGTCGGTGGCGTCGGCGACGTCTTCCTCGGTGTCCTTGATCTCTCCGGCCAGAATCGCGACGTCGAACTCCGCGCGCGGCACCGCCATGTCGGCGAGCACGGTAAGCCCCTCGGGGTTGACCTCCGCGAAGCCGCCGTTGACCACGACCTGCAACGCATCCCCGCCGCGATAGACGGTGAGAATTCCGGGCCGCAGCGTGGTGACGAACGGCGCGTGGCCGGCGAGCACGCCGAAGTCGCCCTCCGAACCCGGCACGTCGACCTGATCGACGGCCTCGGACATCAGCAGTCGTTCGGGGGAAACAAGATCGAACTGGAAGGTGGCCATCAGATTTCTCTCAGCGAACGAGCCACGCGTTAAGCCGCTTCGGCCGCCAGCCGCTTGCCCTTCTCGACCGCCTGCTCGATGGTGCCGACCATGTAGAAGGCGGGCTCCGGCAGGTGGTCGTACTTGCCTTCGCACAGCCCCTTGAAGCCGCGGATGGTGTCGGCGAGTTCGACGAACACCCCAGGCGCGCCGGTGAACACCTCGGCGACGTGGAACGGCTGCGACAGGAAGCGCTCGATCTTGCGGGCGCGCGCCACCGTCAACTTGTCCTCTTCGGAGAGTTCGTCCATGCCCAGAATGGCGATGATGTCCTGCAGCGACTTATAGCGTTGCAAGACTTGCTGAACTTGCCGCGCCACCGCGTAGTGCTCCTCGCCGACCACCGTCGGAGACAGCATTCGCGACGTCGAGTCGAGCGGGTCGACCGCCGGATAGATGCCCTTCTCGGCGATCGAACGCGACAGCACCGTGGTGGCGTCCAAGTGCGCGAACGATGTCGCGGGCGCCGGATCGGTGAGGTCGTCGGCCGGCACATAGATCGCCTGCACGGACGTGATCGAGCCCTTGGTGGTGGTGGTGATGCGCTCCTGCAGCGCGCCCATGTCGGTCGACAGCGTCGGCTGATAGCCCACCGCCGAAGGAATGCGGCCCAGCAGCGCCGACATCTCCGAGCCCGCCTGCGTGAAGCGGAAGATGTTGTCGACGAAGAACAGCACGTCCTGTCCCTGGTCGCGGAAATATTCCGCGACGGTGAGGCCGGTCAGGCCGACGCGGGCGCGCGCGCCCGGCGGCTCGTTCATCTGGCCGAACACCAGCGCGCATTTCGAGCCGGCGGTCGAGCCGTTGTTCTTCTTCGGGTCCTTGTTCACGCCGGACTCGATGAACTCGTGATAGAGATCGTTGCCCTCGCGGGTGCGCTCGCCCACGCCGGCGAACACCGAATAGCCGCCGTGCGCCTTGGCGATGTTGTTGATCAGTTCCTGAATGATCACGGTCTTGCCGACGCCGGCGCCGCCGAACAGCCCGACCTTGCCGCCCTTGGCATAGGGCGCGAGCAGATCGACGACCTTGATGCCGGTGGTCAGAATCTCCGCTTCGGTCGACTGGTCGGTGAACAGCGGCGCATCCGCATGGATCGGCCGCGTCTCCTTGTGCGGTACTGCGCCGGCCTCATCCACCGGATCGCCGACCACGTTCATGATGCGGCCGAGCGTGCCGTCACCCACCGGCACGGCGATCGGCTTGCCGGTGTCGGAGACGTCCTGGCCGCGCACCAGTCCCTCGGTGGTGTCCATCGCGATGGTCCGCACGGTCAACTCGCCGAGATGCTGGGCAACCTCGAGCACGAGACGCTGACCCTGATTCTCGGTCAGCAGTGCGTTCAGGATCGCCGGAAGGTGACCTTCGAACTGCACGTCGACGACGGCGCCGATGACCTGCGTGATGTGTCCGACCGAACTAGCCATTCATAATCTCCTGCAACTCTTGATCGCGCTCAGACGGCGGTCAGCGTCACGGGAACATTCCCGCGCGTCGCCTTCGAATAGGGGCAGATCGTGTGCGCTTCCTCGATCAACGCCTGCAGCTTGTCCTTGTCGGCGCCCGGGATCGACACCTTCAGGTTCGCCGCCAGCGAGAAGCCCCCGTCGGTGAGAAGCGTGATCTCGCAGGTGACCTTGGCGGCCTGGCCGTCGAGGCCATGCTTCTTGGCGAGCACCAGGATCGCCTGGCCGAAGCAGGCCGACCAGCCGAGCGCGAAAAGCTGTTCGGGATTGTGGCCGTCGCCGGCCCCGCCGATCTCCTTCGGCAGCGCCATGGCGAGTGCCAGCGCACCGTCGTCCAGCATCGCCCGTCCGTTGCGCCCGCCTTTGGTGGTCGCCTTGGTTACATAAGCCATGGCTCGTTCCTCGTCACAGCGCCTCGGCGCCGGAGATGATCTCGATCAGTTCCTTGGTGATCATCGCCTGGCGGGTGCGGTTGTACTTCAACGTTTGCTTCTTGATCATTTCGCCGGCGTTGCGGGTGGCATTGTCCATCGCGCTCATCTGCGCGCCGTAAAACGACGCGGAGTTCTCCAGCAACGCGCGGAAAATCTGCACCGTGATGTTGCGCGGCAGAAGCTCCGCCAGGATCTCTTCCTCTTCCGGCTCGTACTCGTAGGACACTCCGCCCGCGGTTGCGGTCTCGTCGCTTCCAAACACTGGCGGGATGATCTGTTGGGCCGTCGGGATCTGCGAGATCACCGACTTGAAGCGCGAGAAGAACAAAGTGCAGACGTCGAACTCGCCCTGCTCGTAGAGTTGCACGATCTTCTCGCCGACCGCTTCTGCGTGCTCGAACGTGATGGCCCGCACGCGCAGTTCAAGATGCTCGCCGATCTGCTTGTCGTAGTTGCGGCGGAGTTGCTCGTAGCCCTTACGGCCGACGCAGAAGAACTTGACCGTCTTGCCGTCGGCGATCAGCGCATTGGCTTTCTCCCGCGCAAGTCGCACGATCGCCGAGTTGAACGGCCCGCACAGCCCGCGCTCGGCGGTACAGACGAGCAGCAGGTGCACCTGGTCATTGCCGGTGCCGCGCAGCAGCCGTGGCGCGGTGTCGAGCCCGGCGACCGTGGCGGCGATATTGCCCAGCACCTTTTCCATCCGCTCGGCATAGGGCCGCGCCGCCTCCGCCGCGACCTGGGCGCGCCGCAGCTTCGAAACCGCGACCATCTGCATAGCCTTGGTGATCTTCTGCGTCGCCTTGGTGGCGGCGATGCGCACGCGCATGTCTTTGAGAGAGGCCATGTCAGTCCTGCTCTTGCGGCTCGCTCAAGTGCGCCCCCTCTCCCGCCCGCGGGAGAGGGTTGGGGAGAGGGCGGGCCGGCACGAACCTTCGTTCATGCCCTCTCCCGCAAGCGGGAGAGGGGACAGACCGAAATCGCAGTTGTGTTGTGCTCAACATGATCATGCAAACGTCTTCGCGTAGCCCTCGATCGCCGTCTTCAACTTGCCGGCGGTCGCATCATCGAGATCGCGCGAGTCGCGGATCGCGTTGAGAATGTCGGGGCTCTTATTGCGCAGCAGGGCTAGAAGCCCGTCCTCGAAGGCCCGTACGCGATTGACCGGGATCGGATCGAGATAGCCGTTGACGCCGGCATAGATGACGGCGACCTGCTCCTCCATCTTGAGCGGCGCGAACTGCGACTGTTTGAGCAATTCGGTCAGCCGGGCGCCGCGCGCCAGCAGGCGCTGCGTGGTGGCGTCGAGATCGGAGCCGAATTGCGCGAACGCGGCCATTTCGCGGTACTGCGCCAGTTCGCCTTTGATCTTGCCGGCGACCTTCTTCATCGCCTTGGTCTGCGCCGCGGAGCCGACGCGCGAGACCGAAAGTCCGACGTTCACCGCCGGGCGGATGCCCTGGTAGAACAGGTCGGTCTCCAGGAAGATCTGACCATCGGTGATCGAGATCACGTTGGTCGGAATGTAGGCCGAGACGTCGTTGGCCTGGGTCTCGATGACCGGCAGCGCGGTCAGCGAGCCGGAGCCGTTGGCATCGCTCATCTTGGCCGCGCGCTCCAGGAGCCGCGAGTGCAGGTAGAACACGTCGCCCGGATAGGCCTCACGTCCCGGCGGACGGCGCAGCAGCAGCGACATCTGGCGGTACGCAACGGCCTGCTTGGACAGATCGTCGTAGATGATCACGGCGTGCATGCCGTTATCGCGGAAATACTCACCCATGGTGCAGCCCGTGAACGGCGCCAGGAACTGCATCGGCGCCGGGTCGGACGCGGTGGCCGCTACGATGATCGAATAGTCGAGCGCGCCCTGCTCTTCCAGCACCTTGGCGAACTGCACGACGGTCGAGCGCTTCTGCCCGATCGCCACATAGACGCAATAGAGCTTGACCTTCTCGTCGTTCGACGCGTTGAGCGACTTCTGGTTGAGAATGGTATCCAGCGCGATCGCCGTCTTGCCGGTCTGGCGGTCGCCGATGATCAATTCGCGCTGGCCGCGGCCGATCGGGATCAGCGCGTCGATCGCCTTGAGGCCGGTCGCCATCGGCTCGTGCACGGAGCGGCGCGGAATGATGCCGGGCGCCTTGACGTCGACGCGGCGGCGCTCGGTCGCCTGGATCGGGCCCTTGCCGTCGAGCGGATTGCCGAGGGCGTCGACGACGCGGCCGAGCAGGCCCTTGCCGACCGGGGTGTCGACGATCGCGCGGGTGCGCTTGACGGTCTGGCCTTCCTTGATCTCGCGGTCGTTGCCGAAGATCACGATACCGACGTTGTCGGTTTCGAGATTGAGCGCCATGCCGCGCACACCGTTCTCGAACTCGACCATTTCGCCGGCCTGGACGTTGTCGAGACCGTAGACGCGGGCGATGCCGTCGCCCACCGACAGCACCTGTCCGACCTCGGAGACCTCGGCCTCCTGGCCGAAATTCTGGATCTGCTCTTTGAGGATTGCCGAAATTTCGGCGGCGCGGATGTCCATCAAGAGACCTCTTTCATCGCGTGCTTGATCGCATTGAGCTTAGTGCGGAGCGAACTGTCGACCATGCGGGAGCCGACCTTGACGATCAGCCCCCCGATCATCGCCGGATCGACGTTCACATCGACCTGAACGTCCTTCTTGGTCACGGCCTTGAGCGTGTCCCTGATCGCCGCGAGATGCGCGTCGCTCGGTTGCTCAGCCAATGTGACCTGCGCGGTGACCTCGCCCTTGTGATGGGCCACGAGCGCGTTGAACGCCCGGACCATGTCCTGCGCCGCGAACAACCGCCGGTTCGACGCAACCACCTTGAGAAACTGCGCGGCGAGGCCACCGATCCCGGCCTTGTCGAGGACCGCGGTGAGCGCGTTTGTCTGCTCCTCGGCGGAGAACACCGGGCTGCGGATCAGCCGGGCGAAATCGGCGCTTTCCGAAATTAAAGCGTCGAAGCGAGCCAGATCGGCCCTGACCGTATCGACGGCGTTTGCCTCGAGCGCGAGCTCGAACAGCGCGGTGGCATAGCGGCCTGCCATGCCCGAAACGATGCCTTGCGCCCCTGCCACGTCCAAATCTCTTTTGGGCAATCCGAAGGCTTGGCACCGCTGACGAAGGCGGGGCACTAAGCCCTTGAAATGCAAGTGGGACTTCGGATTTCCGGGGAGGACACCGGCGCGTCCGCGGAACCCCACGAAAATCGCGGTTTTGCTAACACACCGGCAACGGCGGTGCAACATGACCGTCGAACGAGGGGCCGCCTTGTGCGAAAGCCCCTTGTGCGGTTCGTCCACCCCGATATGAACCGCGACGGATTCAGCCCTACTCCTCCCCCGCTCCCTCATGAGAACCCAAGGCCTTGCCGAACCCTCCCCCGCAGGCCGCTACCGATACGACTGCCCGCTTGATGTTGATCGTACTCAGCATCGCCTGGGGGATCACGTGGCCGTTCAACCGTATCGCACTTTATGAAGTGCCGCCGTTCAGCATGCGGGTCGCGACCACGGTGCTCGGGACCCTGATCGTGTTTGCGATCGCAGCGGCGCAGCGGCGCAGGTTGCGGCTGCCGCCAGGGATAGCGTGGCTGCATGTCGCGATCGCCGGGACGCTGGGTATCGCGGGTTTCACGGTGCTCAGCGCAATTGGACAGATCGGAGCCAGCACGTCCCGCGTCATCATTCTCGGCTACAGCATGCCGATCTGGGCGTGTCTCATGGCGCGGCCAATCCTCGGAGAGCGGATTACCCGGCCGCGCATTCTTGCCCTCATTCTGTGCGTCACCGGCATCGCGGTACTGGTCTCGCCGCTGGCCGGCGCCGGTGTCCCGCCCGGACTGATATTCGCGCTGGCAGCCGGAATAAGCTGGGCGGCCGGCACCGTCTATCTGAAGTGGGCCCAAATTCAGGGTGATCCGATGGCAGTGGCCGGCTGGCAACTCGTCGCCGCATCGGTGGTCGCCGCGATCGCGGTACCGATGTTCGAGGACGGGCTCCATCTCTGGCCGCTGCAGGGTCGCACCATCATGGCGCTCGCCTTCTCCGGCATCATCGGCTCAGGCCTGTGCTATTTCCTGTGGTTCGCAATCGTACGGCGGCTGCCGGCCACCACGGCGTCGCTCGGCGTACTCGCCGCCCCGGTGATCGGCATCGCGGCGTCGGGATTCGTGCTGGGCGAGCGGCCGACGCTCACCGACTACATCGGCTCCGCGCTCATTCTGACCGCGGCCGCGTGCGTGCTGATCGTGCCTCCGCCGCGTAAATCTGCGCCGCTCGAACCACACGTGCCATGACGTCGGGCGCGCGCCTTCTCTATCTCCTCAGCCTGCTCTGGTTCGTCGGCATGTCGACGCGCATCACCGTTCTGGCGGTTCCGCCGGTCATTCCGCTGATCCGCGAGGACCTGCGGATGACCGAAACCGAGGTCGGACTGCTGATCGGGCTGCCGGTGCTGACCTGGGCGCTCGCGGCCATTCCGGGTTCTCTGTTGATCGCGCGGCTCGGCGCGACCTTCACGCTGGCCGTTGGGCTTGCGCTGACCGGCCTTGCGGCCGCCGGACGCGGAGCCGCGCCGGACGTGTGGGCACTCTATGTGGCAACCATGCTGATGGGCTGCGGCATCGCGATCATGCAACCCGCACTACCGTCCCTGGTGCGTGACTGGGTTCCCCATCGCATCGGTCTTGGCACCGCGGTCTCAAGCAACGGCATGACGGTCGGAATAGCGGCTGCGCCAGCGCTGACCATTCCGTTTGTCCTTCCGATGATCGGCCAGGACTGGCGGTTGGCATTGCTGTGGTGGGCGGTCCCGGTCCTGGCGGTCGCGCTGATCTTTCCTCTGCTGGCACCGCGTCGGACGGAGCCCGCACCGGCCGACGTCAGCGTGCCGCGGCGCTGGTGGCCGGACTGGAAAGACCCGCTAATCTGGCTCCTGGGCCTGACCTTCGGCTGCAACAATGCGCTCTACTACGGCACCAACGCCTTCCTGCCCGACTACCTCGCCAGCACCGGCCACGCCGACCTGACGGGTGCGGCGCTCGGGTTCATGAACGGGAGTCAGTTCGTCGCATCGCTGCTGCTGCTGATTACGGCGGAACGCCTCCAGCGCCGCGCGTGGCCGTACCTCGTATTCGGACCGACTGCGCTGCTCGGAGTCATCGGCATCGTTTTTGGTTCCGGCGCATGGGTCGTGGCGGGGGCCGGTCTCGTCGGGTTCTCGCTCGCTCTCACGTTTGTCGTGACGCTCGCACTTCCGCCGGTGCTGAGTCCGCCCGGCGACGTTCATCGGATGTCGGCCGGGATGTTCACGGTGAGCTTCATTTGCGCGGTGATCGTCCCCGTCATCTGCGGCGCCCTATGGGATCTGACAGGAGTGCCGTGGACAGCGTTTGTGCCCCTGCTGTTGTGCCCGATCCTGCTGACCGGTCTCGGCCTCATGCTCAGCCTGCATCCTTCGGCAAGGCAGCCTCGCAGCGGATATTAGCCAGCAGAGTGCGGGTGCGCGGAAACGCGAAAGAGTGCGTCGCCAGCCCGAGCTTGTGCATCCATCCGTCCAAGCTTGACGACCGCGAGCGCGACCGACAAGGTCGGCGAAATCACTGGGAGAATGTCGTGGGAAGGTCCGGGCTGTTCATCGCACTCGCGTCGCTGCTGTTGTTGACGGGCTGCTTCGAGGGGCCGCAAGGCGTACCCGGGCAGGTTGGACCGGCCGGGCCGCAAGGGCCGCAAGGGACTACCGGCCAGCGCGGCGCTGACGGCACGCGGGGTGAGCTTGGGCCGATCGGGCCACCCGGTCCCATCGGTCCACAAGGTCCTGCCGGAACGCAGGGGCCCAAGGGTGACCGCGGCGAACAGGCCCCGCCCGGCACCGTCAATATTCGGCTGGTGCAGGAAAACGGCGACGCACTCTCGTGCGGGCCGGACGAGATTCTTGCTTCGGTGCTGTGTGCCGACGGCGCTGCGGCTGCGATCAGCCAGAAGCGCAGCGCAAAGTGCTCAGCGCCGAACGGCGTCGTCGGCATCTGCATGAAGCCGTAAGGCGGCTCATGCTGGATCGAAGCGCCGCCCGCCCCTTCCGAACCGCGACGACCTTCCGCGCTGGCTGAAGTTCCGAACGAGCCTGCCGCGAGAGGAAACTAAAGGAAGCTCTGCGGGTCGATGTCCACTTCGAGTTTGATGTCGCTCTTGTGCTTAGGCGACGCGGCCAGCCACTCACGCATATAAGCTGAAAGGTCCAGGTTGCGCGGCGATTTCACCAGCAGCCGGAAACGATGGCGCCCACGCACGACCGCGAGTGGGGCTTCCGCCGGTCCGAGCACGCGCACCTCATCATCACGCGGTGCGAGCGCGGCGAGGCGCCGGGCGTAGCCTTCGGCCGCATGCCGATCGCCCGCCGAAATGAGGATGCTCGCGAGCCGCCCGAACGGCGGATATTGCGTCTTCTCACGCAATTCGATTTCGCTGGTGTAGAACGCCTCGCGGTCGGCCGCGATCAGCGCGCGCATCACCGGATGTTCGGGCTGGTGGGTCTGCAGATAGCCGATGCCCTGCCCGGCCTCGCGGCCGGCTCGGCCGACTACCTGATGCAACAATTGGAACGTGCGCTCCGCCGCCCGCGGATCGCCGTTGCTCAGACCGAGGTCCGCGTCGACGACGCCAACGAGGTTGAGCTTGGGAAAGTGATGCCCCTTGGCGACGAGTTGCGTACCGACCACGATGTCGAACCGCCCGGCGGCAACGTCATCGAGTTCCTCGCGAAGACGCTCGACCGAGTTCGACCAGGTCGCTGGAGAGCACCAGGATACGGCTGCCGGGAAACAGCGCCGCCGCCTCCTGCTCGAGCCGTTCGACGCCTGGGCCGACCGCGACGAATGAATCGGCCGCCTGGCATTGCGGACATTGCGCGGGCGGCGGCATTCCGAAGCCGCAGTGATGGCAGACCAGGCGCCGTTTGAAGCGGTGATCGACCAGCCAGGCATCGCAGTTCGGGCAGGCCAGGCGATAGCCGCATTGCCGGCAGAGCGTGAGCGGCGCATAGCCGCGGCGGTTGAGAAACAGCAGCGCCTGCTCGCCGCGCTCGACCGCGGTCTTCACGGCCTCCGCGAGCCGCGGAGCGATAAAGCGTCCGCGCGGCGGGCCTTCGGTGCGAAGATCGATCGCCTCGATGCCCGGCAGAAGCTGACCGCCAAACCGCTCCGGCAGATGAACGCGTGCATATCGGCCGCGTCGCGCATTCACTTCAGATTCGACCGAGGGCGTCGCCGACACCAGCACGATCGGAATCTCGGCGCTCCGCGCCCGCACCACCGCCATGTCGCGCGCGTGGTAGTGAACGCCGTCTTCCTGCTTATAGGCGGGGTCGTGCTCCTCATCCACCACGATCAGTCCAAGGTCCGCATATGGCAGAAACAGCGCCGAGCGCGCACCGACCACTACGCTGACTTCGCCCGACGCAACCGCCAGCCAGGTGCGCGCCCGCAGCCGCTGCGATAACTGGGAGTGCCATTCCGCCGGCCGGGTGCCGAAGCGGGCGGTGAAGCGATCAAGGAATTGCGTCGTCAGCGCGATCTCGGGCATGAGCACCAGCGCCTGCTTGCCACGGCGGATACATTCGGCCACAGCCTCGAAATAGACCTCGGTCTTGCCAGAACCGGTCACACCGTCGAGCAGCGTCACTCCAAAACCGCTGCCGTGCACGCTGCCGCGCAGTGCATCCGCCGCGGTGCGCTGCGCCGGAAAGAAATCGGGCGGAGCAAAGTCCGGATCGGGTGCCCGCGTGACGGGTCCGGACGGCAGCACCAACAATTCAAGTGTCCCCTCATCGACGAGACCGTCGATCACGCCGGACGACACGCCGGCGTCCTCGGCCACGCTGCCTTTCGGCCGCGCGAGCCCGTCGGAGAGCACGGCAAGCACCCGCTGGCGGGCCGAGGTCATACGCGGCGGCGGTGGTCCGGCAAGGCGCACGCCAACCCGCTCGCGTGCCGGACCGAGGTGCTCGCCCATCCTCAGCGCCATACGCAGCACCATACCGCGCGGCGTCAGCGTATAGTTCGAGACCCAGTCGACGAATCGGCGTAGCTCTGCCTTGAGTGGCGGCACGTCGAGCTTATGGTCGACGTCTTTCAGGCGGTTGTGCAATCCCGGCTTGACCGCCACGTCAACGGCCCAGACGACGCCGGTCGCCTCACGAGCTCCGAGGGGCACCGAGACGAGGTCGCCTGGTTCGAGCGAAAGACCGGCCGGCACGCGGTACGAATAGGCAAGGTCGAGCGCCACCGGGACGAGGACGTCGACGAAGCTCTGAGCCAGAGTTTGCGCCATGCGCGATCGGCCGGTCCGTGGCGGTTAAGGAAGCCTGAACGAAAGGGGTGAGATATAGTCATCCGTGTCAAGCTCAACACCCACCACTGACCTGCCCGGCGCCGCGCCCATCGTGGCGGCCGAAGTCGTGCGTTGGCTCAGCTATCTGGCAGCCGAGCGGCGGATGTCGCCGAAGACGGTCGAGGCCTACGAACGCGATCTCCGGCAGTTCATCGAGTTTCTGTGCGAGCATCTCGGCGCCCGCGTTACCTTCGAAGCCCTCAAGGAACTGACGCCGGCGGACATCCGGGGCTACATGGCGTCACGGCGGGCGCAAGGAATCGGCGGCCGCTCTCTGATGCGATCGCTGGCGGGGATCCGCTCGTTTGCACGCTTCCTCGAAAAGAGCGGCAAGGGAAGGGTCGGCGCGCTCGCCGCCGTGCGTACGCCGAAGATCGCCAAGACGCTGCCGAAGCCGCTGGCAATTGCTAGCGCCATGAGCATGACCGACACCGGGCTGCGCGCCGGCGAACTGCGCGAACCTTGGGTTCTGGCGCGCGATGCCGCGGTGCTGGCGCTGCTCTACGGTTCCGGGCTGCGCATTTCCGAGGCGCTCGGCCTGCGGGCAAAGGACTTTCCGGCGTCCGGTAAGGGCGACGTCATCACGGTGACGGGCAAAGGCAACAAGAAGCGCATGGTGCCCGTGCTGGCGCAGGTGTCGAAACTGGTCGACGACTATCGCAAACTCTGCCCCTACCAGCCGGCCGATGACGATCCTTTGTTTCTCGGCGCCAAAGGCGGGCCGCTCGTCGCCCGGGTCGTGCAGCTCGCCATGGCGAGGCTGCGCGGCGCGCTGGGATTGCCCGAAACGGCAACCCCGCACGCGTTGCGCCATTCGTTCGCCACGCACTTGCTGACACGCGGGGGCGACTTGCGCGCCATCCAGGAACTGCTCGGGCATGCCTCGCTCTCGACCACGCAGATCTATACCGCGGTCGATACCGAGCGATTGCTCGAAGTGTACCGAAACGCCCATCCGCGGGCATGACGAAACTGTGACGCGGGCCCGCAATTCTGGCTCCCTCCCCTTGCGGGCGGCCACGGCTTCGATCCATGGTCTCGCTCGAAAACCTCACGCGGGGAGAGTGACATGAGTCACGGTGTGCATGCGGTTCAGCACGAGGTCGAGCATCAGATCGAGCACGAGGGACACGGCCACGGTGGCGGACACAAGTCGGCCGATGCCAGCCTGAGCCTGAACCGCAAGATCGCGTTGCTCATTGCGGTGATCGCGCTGTTCCTGGCGATCTGCGAGACCATGGGCAAAAGCGCGCAGACGCTCGGCATCGAGCTCAACATCAAAGCCTCCGACACCTGGAATTTCTTCCAGGCAAAGACCGTGCGGCAGACCTCATTGCGCACCGCTGCCGAGGCGATGATGCTCCAGGTCGAGGCCGCGCCGAACGAGCAGGCCAAGAAGGCGATGACGGCGCAGATCGAGCGCTGGCAGGCGACCGTCAAGCGTTACGACTCCGACCCCAAGGAGAAGGACGGCCGCAAGGAATTGCGCGCGCAGGCCGAAAAGTATGAGCATGATCGCGACATCGCGATGGCGCGCTATCACAACTACGAATTCGGCTCAGCCGCATTTCAGATCGGCATCGTGCTTGCGTCGGCGGCGGTCATCACCGGCGCGGTGGCGCTGGTCTACGGCGCGATGGGGCTCGCCATCATCGGGCTTGGCTTCGTGGGGCTCGGCCTGTTCGCGCCCCATGTGCCGCACGACGTGATGCATTGGGTGCAACACCTGTTCACGTCAGGCGGCGCGCACTAAGCTGATTTCCGCGGGGCGGCGCCGCGGCTATGCGGCGCGCGCGGCGTGCATGGTCCGGCGGATGCGCCGGAGGAGCCGCAGCGTGCGCGACGCGCGCTTCGGCGAGAAGATGTGCAGCCAGACCTTGACGCGGCGCTTGATCGGGTCGACGAGCGTGTGCGCGCGCTCGAGCAGCCAGAGCACCCAATCATAGAGTTGGCGGAACCAGGCAAGCTGCAGCAACTTTTCACGCGTGAGATCGAAGATGAAGGCGGTCACGCCGAGACTGACCACCTTGGCGAGACCCAGCACCGCAAGCGCGCCCAGCCACTGCCCGTGCGCCAGCATCCACAGGCCCAGGAATTTGAGCGGCAGCAGCAGGATCACCGGCACGACGAAGACAGCGAGCGTCGCATAAGGCGGCAGACGCTCGATCGCCGCCGCCGCCCAGACCTTGATCCTGCGCAGCGGAATGCGTTCGACGATCCAGGCAACGATCGGCGCCAGATGGCTCCACAGCCACGCCTCGACCAGGAAGAAGAGCGCCAGCAGGATCAGGAACGGCCGAAACAGGCGACGCATCGCCGTTCGCCATGGCGGCCGCGGCCCCAACGTCGCGGAATCCGTGCTCATGTCGCCCTACCCGTAGAGTCCAAGCTCCCCGCCGCGATCGCGCCCAGGTTAGCCGGATGGCCGTCGTCAGCGGTCCACAGTATCACATATGGACGTCACATACTGATCGCCCGTTTGCCGACCGCGAGCGCCGCCTCCTTGATCGCTTCACTCAGCGTCGGGTGGGCGTGGCAGGTGCGGGCAATGTCCTCCGCCGCGCCGCCGAATTCCATCGCGACGGCGGCCTCCGCAATCATGTTGCCGGCGTCGGCGCCGACGATATGGACGCCGAGGACGCGATCGGTCTTGGTATCTGCCAGGATTTTCACAAATCCGTCGGTCTGGTGGTTGACCTTGGCGCGGCCGTTGGCCGTGAAGGGAAACTTGCCGGCGTTGTAGGCGATGCTGGCGGCCTTCAACTCCTCCTCCGACTTGCCGACTGAAGCCACCTCCGGGAACGTGTAGATCACGTTCGGAATGACATCGTAGTTCACGTGCCCGGCCTGGCCGGCGATGATCTCCGCCACCGCTACACCCTCATCCTCGGCCTTGTGCGCCAGCATCGGGCCGGCGATCACGTCACCGATCGCGTAGACGCCCGGCACGTTGGTGGCGTAGTGCACGTCGACAATCACGCGGCCCTTGTTGTCTTTCGCGACGCCGGCGGCTTCGAGCCCGAGACCTTCGGTGAACGGCACGCGCCCAACCGAAACGAGCACCACGTCGGCTTCGACGGTCTCGGCCGTTCCACCGGCGGCCGGCTCGACCGTCGCCTTGAGCGTCTTTCCTGACGCGTCGACGGCGGTCACCTTGGACGACAGCTTGAACGCGATGCCCTGCTTTTCGAGAATGCGCTGGAACTGGCGGCAAACTTCATTGTCCATGCCGGGCAGGATGCGATCGAGAAACTCGACCACCAGCACCTGCGAACCGAGCCGCCGCCAGACGGAGCCGAGCTCGAGTCCGATCACACCGGCGCCGATCACCAGCAGCTTGCCGGGCACCTTGTCGAGGGTGAGCGCGCCGGTCGAGGAGACGATGCGCTTCTCGTCGATCTGGATGCCCTTGAGCCGGGCGACGTCGGAGCCGGTGGCGATGACGATGGCTTTCGTCTCCAGCACCTCGGTCTTGCCGTCGGCGGATTTGACCTCGACCCGGCCGGGCGCCGCAATCCGGCCGACGCCCTCGAACGTGTCGATCTTGTTCTTCTTGAGCAGATAGGCCACGCCCTTGACGTTGCCGTCGACGCCCTCGTCCTTGAATTTCATCATCGCGGCAAGATCGAGCTGCGGCTTGCCGACCATGATCCCCATGCGGCCGAACGCGTGCGCGGCCTCGTCGAAGAGTTCGGAGGCGTGCAGCAGCGCCTTCGACGGGATGCAGCCGACGTTGAGGCAGGTGCCGCCGAAGGTCTTGTCCTTCTCGACCACCGCCACCTTCATGCCGAGCTGCGCCGCGCGGATCGCGCACACGTATCCGCCGGGACCGGAACCGATGACGATGAGGTCGTGGGTCATGACTACGTCTTCTTTGCCTTCAGCCCTAGGAAGTTCCTACAAATCCAGCACCAGCCGGCCCGGATCCTCCAGCACTTCCTTGACCCGCACCAGGAAGGTCACGGCCTCGCGGCCGTCGACGATACGGTGATCGTATGACAACGCGAGGTACATCATCGGCCGCGCCTCGATCTTGCCGGCGACCACCATCGGCCGCTCCTGGATCTTGTGCATCCCGAGGATGCCGGACTGCGGCGCGTTGAGGATCGGGGTCGACATCAGCGAGCCGTAGACGCCGCCGTTCGAGATTGTGAAGGTCCCGCCCTGCATTTCCTCGATCTTGAGCGCGCCGTCGCGCGCGCGCCGCCCGAAGTCCGCGATCGCCTTCTCGATCTCGGCCAGCGATTTGTGGTCGCAGTCGCGGATGACCGGCACGACCAGGCCGCGCTCGGTGCCGACCGCCACGCCGATGTGATAATAGTTCTTGTAGACGATGTCGGTGCCGTCGATCTCGGCGTTGACGGCAGGAATCTCCTTCAGCGCCTGTCACGCAGGCACGAACGAAGAAGCCCATGAAGCCGAGCTTCGTGCCGTGCTTCTTCTCGAACAGATCCTTGTACTCGTTGCGCATCGCCATGACCTCGCCCATGTCGACCTCGTTGAAGGTCGTCAGCATGGCGGCGGTGGTCTGCGCCTCCTTCAGGCGCCGCGCGATGGTCTGGCGCAGGCGCGTCATCTTCACGCGCTCTTCGCGCGATGCATCGTCGGGCGGCGACGGCGCGCGCGCCTGGATCGCGGCCGCGGACTGCGCGACGGGCGTGGGCGCCGCCGCTGCCCGCTCGATCGCCGCCAGCATGTCGCCCTTGGTGACGCGGCCGTCTTTGCCGGAGCCCGGGACGGTCGCCGGCTCGATGCCGGTTTCGGCCGCGAGTTTGCGCACCGAAGGCGGCACCGGCATGTCGCCGGAAGCTTGACTTGGGTTCGCCGTCCGCCTTGGGGGGCACGCGAGGCTGCGGCTCTTCGTCCGCGGCATCGATCGGAACCGGTGGTCGAGGTCTTCTGATCCGGCCGGCCGGTCGGGGCCGGCGTCGACTTGTCGGCGCGCCGTTCCGGCCGCGCCCTCGGTGATCTGACCGAGCAGCGCGCCGACCGCGACCGTCTCGCCGTCCTGCGCGGCGATCGAGCCCAGGACGCCGGCGGCCGGCGCCGGCACCTCGATGGTCACCTTGTCGGTCTCGAGCTCGACCAGCGGCTCGTCGACCGCGACCGGATCGCCGGCCTTCTTGAACCACTTGCCGATGGTGGCCTCGGTGACCGATTCGCCGAGCGTGGGGACGCGGATTTCAGTCATAAGCTAACTCCCTCCACCGTCATGCCCGGCACCCGGGTCCCGCCTTCGGCGGGCCGAGTGTGAACTCGTGCCGGGCATCCACGTCTTTGCATCACTCAGCAGGAGAAGACGTGGATGGCCGGGACAAGCCCGGCCATGACGGATCAATGAACTATCCCAGCGCCTCGTCGAGGAACGCCTTGAGCTGCGCGAGGTGCCGCGACATCTGGCCGATCGCCGTCGAAGCCGAGGCCGGACGCCCGACATAGGCAGCGCGCGGGTTCTTCGCACCGAGCTGTGTGAGCACCCATTCGAGGTAGGGCTCAATGAACGGAAACGCGCCCATGTTGCGCGGCTCCTCCTGGCACCAGACGAACTGCGCGTTGCGGAAGCGCCCGAGTTCCTGCACCAGCGCCTTGAGCGGCACCGGATAGAGCTGTTCGACCCGCAGCAGGTAGATGTCGTTGATGCCGCGCTTCTCGCGCTCCTCGTAGAGATCGTAGTAGACCTTGCCGCTGCACAGCACGACGCGACGGATTTTCTCGTCCGCGACCAGCTTGATCTTTTCCCCGGGAAGATACTGCGCGTCGTCCCAGAGCAGGCGATGGAACGTCGTACCCGGACCCAGCTCGTCGAGCCGGGACACCGCGCGCTTGTGGCGCAGCAGCGACTTGGGCGTCATCAGGATCAACGGCTTGCGAATGTTTCGCTTCAACTGCCGGCGCAGGATGTGAAAATAGTTGGCCGGCGTCGTGCAGTTCGCGACCTGCATGTTGTCCTCGCCGCACATCTGCAGGAAGCGCTCAAGCCGAGCCGAGGAGTGCTCCGGCCCCTGCCCTTCGTAACCGTGCGGCAGGAGGCACACCAGTCCGGACATCCGCAGCCACTTGCGTTCGCCCGACGAGATGAACTGGTCGAATATCACCTGGGCGCCGTTGGCGAAATCGCCGAACTGCGCCTCCCAGAGCGTCAGGGCATTGGGCTCGGCGAGCGAATAGCCGTATTCGAAACCGAGCACTGCCTCCTCGGACAGCATCGAGTTGACGACCTCGTAGCGCGCCTGGTCGTCACGGACGTGATTGAACGAGGTGTAGCGGTTCTCGTTCTCCTGATCGACCAGCACCGAATGGCGTTGCGAGAAGGTTCCGCGCTCGCTGTCCTGTCCGGAGAGGCGCACCGGGTGGCCGTCGAGCAGCAGCGAGCAGAATGCCAGCGCCTCGGCGGTGGCCCAGTCGATGCCCTCGCCGGTCTTGACGGCCTTGGCGCGCGCATCGAGGAACCGCTGAATAGTGCGGTGGACGTGGAAATCCTTCGGCACCACCGTGATCTTCTCACCGATCTCCTTGAGCGTCGCGATTTCGACCCCGGTGTGGCCACGGCGCGGATCGTCCTGGTCGCGCGCCGCCGTAATGTCGGTCCAGCGGCCGTCGAGCCAGTCGGCGCTGTTGGGCTTGTAGCCCTGGCTCGCCTCCAACTCGACGTCGAGCCGGGCGCGCCAATCGGCGCGCATCTTTTCGACCTCGCCCTCGGTGACGACGCCCTCCGCGATGAGCTTCTTGGAATAGATTTCGAGCGTGGTGGGATGCGCCTTGATGGCCTTGTACATCAACGGCTGCGTGAACGCCGGCTCGTCGCCTTCGTTGTGGCCGAAGCGGCGATAGCAGAACATGTCGATCACGACCGGATGCTGGAACTTTTGCCGGAACTCGGTCGCGACCTTCGCGGCGTAGACCACCGCCTCCGGGTCGTCGCCGTTCGCGTGGAAGACCGGCGCCTCCACCATCTTGGCAACGTCGGAAGGATACGGCGAGGACCGCGAGTAGCGCGGATACGTCGTAAACCCGATCTGGTTGTTGACGATGAAATGCACCGAGCCGCCGGTACGGTGTCCGCGCAATCCGGAAAGGCCGAAGCACTCGGCCACCACGCCCTGACCGGCAAATGCCGCGTCGCCCGAAATGAGCAGCGGCATCGCCATGGTGCGGTCTTCGCGCGTTCCGCCGAGCTGGTCCTGCTTGGCGCGGGTCTTGCCGAGCACCACCGGATTGACGATTTCGAGGTGCGACGGATTCGCGGTGAGCGATAGATGCACGCGGTTGCCGTCGAACTCGCGGTCGGATGATGCGCCGAGGTGATATTTCACGTCACCCGAGCCTTCCACTTCGTCGGGCGAGACCGAACCGCCCTTGAATTCATGGAAGATCGCGCGGTGCGGCTTGCCCAATACCTGCGCCAGCACGTTGAGCCGGCCGCGGTGCGCCATGCCGATGACAATGTCCTGCACGCCAAGCGCTCCACCGCGCTTGATGATCTGCTCCAGCGCCGGGATCATCGATTCACTGCCGTCGAGCCCGAACCGCTTCGTGCCGGTGAATTTCAGATCGCAGAATTTCTCGAAACCTTCCGCCTCGACCAACTTGTTGAGGATCGCCCGTTTGCCCTCACGGGTGAAGGTGATCTCCTTGTCGGCCCCCTCGATACGTTCCTGCAACCAGCCTTTCTGCGCCGGATCGGAGATCTGCATGAACTCGACACCGAGCGTCTGGCAGTAGGTGCGCCGCAGGATGCCGAGAATTTCGCGCAGCGTGGCGAATTCGAGTCCCAGCACCCGGTCGAGGAAAATGCGCCGGTCCATGTCGGCGTCCGTGAAGCCATAGGAACTCGGTTCGAGCTCCGCTTCATTCCTGTGGGGCTCAAGGCCGAGAGGATCGAGATTGGCGTGGAAATGGCCGCGCGCCCGGTAGGCACGGATCAGCATCAGCGCATGGATCGAATCGCGCGTGGCCTGCTGGACGTGTGCGGGAGAGAGTTCGACGCCGCTTGTCTGCGCGCGCGCCTTCAACTTGTCGTCGATCGCGCGCTCCACCTCGTGCCAGTCACCATCGAGGGCAGCGACGAGTTCATTGCGCGCGACGCGCGGCCAGTCCGGCCGCTTCCAGGAGGGGCCCTCTGTGCCCCGGAGCGCGCGGTTTTCGTCTTTCAGGCTTTTGAAAAAGGCCTGCCATTCAGCGTCGACCGACCGGGGATCGGCCTCGTACCGGGCATAGAGATCTTCGAGATAGGGCGCGTTGCCGCCGTATAGGAACGAAGTACGGGCAAAGGCGGCATTGGCGTCTTGGCGGGACATGGGCAGGTCCTGATCGAGAAAGGCGGCGTTTGGCCCGGCCGGCGGAGGGCGGGAGGCGAATCCGGCAACTTCGGCCCTTATAACATCTATGCTGCAACTGCGTCCTAGCAAATGCCAATAAAATGGATATCAATTCATTTTATGCCGAAAACGAAAAGTCCCGGCTTGGGTTAGAACCATTGGATGACCGGCATGCTCGCAATGAATTGGGCAGCCTCTCCAGATTTAATTCACCAGATTCACCTTGCCTTCTCATGGACGGACGCCGCCGCTCTCGCGGATGCCCACAATGCGAAGAGCCCCGGAACGCAAAGAGCCCCGGCGTGTCCGCCGGGGCTCCATTCGTTTGTTCAGTAGAACCAAGCGTCAGTAGCGACCGCCGCCGAAGCGGTAGTTGAGGCCGATACGCGTAACCCATGCATAGTCCTGGTTTTCAAAACGCTGATTGACCCCTGGGTTATGGACCAAGCTGACGTAGCTCGTGTCGCCGCGCTCAAACGCCATGTAGAGGAATTCGCTCTTGAGGCTCCAAGCGTTGGTGATGGCCCATTCCGTGCCGACACCGAGGACACCGCCCCAACGCCAGTGCTTCTGCGAGAACACCTCGGTGATACCGTTGCCGTCGTCGAACAGCGTGAACTGCCGATTGAAGTTGGCATAGGCCAAGCCACCGGTCACATAAAGCATGACATTGTCGACCACGATGCCGGTGCGGGCCTGCAACGTGCCGAAGCTGCTCAGCTTGCTGGACACGGTCAGCGTGTCGGTGGGCAGGCCTTCTCCGTCGGTGTAGACGTTGGATGCGTTGATGCTTGCCCAATTGTAGTCTGCGGAGATCCCGAAGACCGTGCAGCCGGACTGCCAATTGTAG
The DNA here is from genome assembly GCA_963807865.1 of uncultured Alphaproteobacteria bacterium. GTDB lineage: Bacteria > Pseudomonadota > Alphaproteobacteria > Rhizobiales > Xanthobacteraceae > VAZQ01. The sequence goes on from CAWEDK010000025.1 coordinate 88,432, forward strand.
CCACCACCAACACCGCCAGCGATTCCGCCCTTCGCATTCCTTCGGTCGCCGACCAGGTCATCGTCCACGGCGCCCGCCCAGCCGTCACGGTCCGACCAGCTATTGTCGTAACGTGCGTACCCAACCTGGGCGCCGACGTAGAACCCGCCGAAATTCGCGCAGGCCGGCCGAACCGGCGGCGGCGCCTTGTAGGCTACCGGCAGATCGGCCGCATTGGCCGCGCCAGCCGCGAGCGCAACAAGCGCCGTCGTCGCAAGAAAGAGCTTCTTCATCATGATCCCCTGTTAGTTGTCCCGCCTCACCGCACCGCACGGCCCCGCGCTTAAATCCCCGGCGAAGCCTTGCGTCTTGATCGCGCCATCGCGACTGCGTGAAAAGCACTCTACACCAAAGTGGCGCTCTAATCTGTGATCGGCGCGCAACACTCGATGCAAATGCGCTTGCACACGCCGGTAATGAGATACGCCGCCCTAATTCCGCTCCGATCTGGGACAGGTCATGCAACTGCGTCGCCGAAAAGCCTTTGACCCTTCAGGACCCGAGGAAGGTCCTGCCGAGCCGGCGGGCGAAGGCGACGCCTCGATGCCGACTGCCTCCATCGCGGCGATCTTCAACTCCGCCTCGCTCTTACCTACCGGGATGATCACGCCGGCGTGCTTATGCGGCGGCCCAGCGGCACCGTGCCGGCGATGAAGCCGACGATCCGATTCTTGCGGCCGTGCTTGACCTCGTCGGTCAGGAATTGCGCCGCATCCTCTTCGGTCGCACCGCCGATCTCACCGATCATGACGATCGATTTCGATCGCCTGGTCGACGAACAGCGTCGTTGAATTCGACCGCCGGTAGCGCCATTCCCGCCCCGCCGATGGATGCAAACCGGCCCTTCCGTCAGAGGGCGCTGGACAACCGTCCAACGCCCCCTACGCAAGCATCAGCCCCCAATTCTGACGTTGACCCCAACACGGGCGAGCCATGCCGAGTCAGAATGCGTGACGTTCGCCGCCTGGCCGAAATTTGGCGTGGTGAACACCAGGTCACGCGGGCCAAAGCCCATGTAGAGCGCTTCGGCTCTCACGCTGAACCGGTCCGACCACGCCCATTCGGCGCCGAATCCAGCGGTCCAGCCCCAGACCCATTCGTTGAATGTGGCCGTGTCGGTGAACGGCACCAGCGCATCGGTCACCGAATACGTGGTTTTGATCCGCGCGCCCGCAAGGCCGCCGGTCACATAGACCATGAGACGGTCGGACGCGACGATGCCGGCCCGGCCGCGCGCGGTCACGACCTGATCGAGCCGGTTTTCCAGTGTCGAAATCAGGGTCGGATCGAAGTTCGGCAGGATGCGCAGCGTCCGCGACGAGCCGATCCAGCTACCGTCGACCTCGAAGCCCAGCACCGCGTTCTGGCACTGATAGTTGTAGCCGAACTGCGCGCCGCCAAACGCGCTGGTGTTGGTTTGGACGTAGCTCGCGGATGCCGGCACCAAGATGTTGAGGAAGGCGTCCTGGTCGGTGCGGGTCGCGGTGTGAGTGGAGCTGCCGCCGTGAACACCGGCGTACCAGCCCTGGAATAGTCCGATACCGCAGGCGTTGGTGCTCTTCACCGCCAACGGAAGATCGGCCGCGCTGGCCGTCGCGCCGGCCGCCAGTGCGGCAGCCGCCACGGTCGCAAGTCGAATAAATCGGTTCATCGCCAGCCCCTGTCCCGATCATGGTTGGTCGGAGCCGGTCATTGCCTGCGCATACGCAAAGCTTACGCGCAACGCTTACGCCACGGTCACCGCACGCAATGCCGTCGGTCAGCCACTGCGCGCGTCCATCATACGGTCCCGGCATCGGGCAGGCTGTCATCAGACGGCTACAGGCCGCGCCAAATCGACGTAAGCGGATAAGAAAAAGCTTCTAGTTGCGCAAAATCTCAACCAGCGTCTTGCCGAGTCGGGCGGGCGAAGGCGACACCTTGATGCCGGCGGCTTCCATGGCGGCAATCTTCGACTCCGCATCGCCTTTGCCGCCGGAAATAATCGCGCCCGCGTGCCCCATGCGCCGTCCGGGCGGCGCCGTACGGCCCGCGATAAAACCAACCATCGGCTTCTTGCGGCCGCGCTTGGCTTCATCGATCAGGAACTGCGCGGCATCTTCCTCGGCCGCACCGCCGATCTCCCCGATCATGATGATCGACTCGGTGGCCTTGTCGGCGAGCAGCATTTCGAGCACGTCGATGAATTCCGTGCCCTTCACCGGGTCGCCGCCGATGCCGACGGCCGTGGTCTGGCCGAGGCCCTCCCGCGTCGTCTGGAACACTGCCTCGTAGGTGAGCGTGCCCGAGCGCGACACGATCCCGACCGAGCCTCGCTTGAAGATGTTGCCCGGCATGATGCCGATCTTGCATTCGCCCGCCGTCATCACGCCAGGGCAGTTCGGACCGATCAGGCGGGATTTCGAGCCGCACAGGTCGCGCTTGACCTTCACCATGTCGGCGACCGGGATGCCTTCGGTGATGCAGATGATCAACGGAATCTCGGCCTGCACCGCCTCGCAGATCGCATCCGCGGCGCCCGGAGGCGGCACGTAGATCACGCTGGCGTCGCACTGGGTCTTGGCCTTCGCCTCTGCGACGGTGTCGAACACCGGCAGGTTGAGGTGGAAGCTACCGCCTTTGCCGGGCGACGTGCCGCCGACCATCTTGGTGCCGTAGGCGATCGCCTGCTCGGAATGGAACGTTCCGTTCTTGCCGGTGAAGCCCTGGCAGATGACCTTGGTGTTCTTGTCGATGAGGATGGACATCGTTCGATCTCGCTATTGTTGGACGTCGTGCTTTGCCATCCAAGCGTTCAAGGAACCTGCTCTCGCGACATTCGAGATCAAGCGGCAGATCGCCAGCGTGACGAGCCCCACCACCCACCATCCAGCAACCAAGTAAGTCAGCAAGGCGCCAAGATCACCATTGTAGAGATACATGACAATGAAGAGGCCTAGTACCGGTGCAATGATTGGGAAGAGTGCAAGGCACAGCCACATCATGGTCGCTCAAGCTTGGGACCGAACGCCCAACTTACCCATTACGTCCCCTTCACCGCCTTGACGATCTTCTGTGCGGCGTCGTCGAGATCGTCGGCAGAGGTGACGTTGAGATTCGACTTCGCGATGATCTCCTTGCCGAGTTCGACATTGGTGCCTTCGAGCCGCACCACCAGCGGCACGCGCAGCCCGACCTCCTTGACGGCATCGACCACGCCCGCCGCGATCACGTCGCACTTCATGATGCCGCCGAAGATATTGACCAGAATGCCCTTCACCTTCGGGTCGGAGGTGATGATCTTGAACGCCGCCGCCACCTTCTCCTTGCTGGCGCCGCCGCCGACGTCGAGGAAGTTGGCCGGCGCCTCGCCGTAGAGCTTGATGATGTCCATCGTCGCCATCGCGAGTCCGGCGCCGTTGACCATGCAGCCGATGGTGCCGTCGAGCGCCACGTAGTTGAGGTCGTATTTCGACGCCTCGATCTCCTTCTCGTCCTCCTCGGTCAGGTCGCGCAGCGCGACGATGTCCGGATGGCGATAGAGCGCGTTGTCGTCGAATCCGATCTTGGCATCGAGGCAGATGAGCTGATTGTCCTTGGTGACGACCAGCGGATTGATCTCCAGCAGGCTCATGTCCTTGGCGACGAACGCCGCGTAGAGCTTCTCCACTAGGCTTGCCGCCTGCTTGGCGAGATCGCCGGTGAGGCCCAGCACCTGGGCGACGCGCCGGCCGTGGTGCGGCATGACGCCGGTCGCGGGATCGATCGAGAACGTCACGATCTTCTCCGGATGGCTACGCGCCACCTCCTCGATGTCCATGCCGCCTTCGGTCGACACCACGAACGCCACACGTGACGTTTCACGATCGACCAGCGCCGAGAGATAGAACTCCCGGTCAATGGCAGAGCCTTCCTCGATATAAAGACGGCTGACCTGCTTGCCGTGCGGCCCGGTCTGGTGCGTGACCAGGACCGATCCGAGCAACCGTTCGGCCTCGCTTCGTACGTCGTCGATGCGACTTCACGACTTTGACGCCGCCGGCCTTGCCGCGCCCGCCGGCATGGATCTGCGCCTTCACCACCACGACCGGGCTGCCGAGATCGCGCGCCGCCTTGACGCGCTTCGTCCACCGAAAAGGCGGCGTGCCCGCGCGGCACCGCGAGCCGAACTCGCGCAGCACCGCCTTGCCCTGATACTCGTGGATGTTCATGTGGCGGCCCGCCCTCTCATGTCATTCCGGCTCGTGCCGGAGGCGCAAGGCTGGAATTCATAGCACCCGCTGCGGAATACGTTATTTCCCCAGATGCGGCGCGATCTTCTTGCAGGCCTCGACCAAGGACTGCACCGCGTCGACCGATTTCTCGAACATCGCGCGTTCCGTGCCATTCAACTGAATTTCGACGATACGCTCGATTCCTTTAGCCCCGATGACAGCCGGCACGCCGACATAGAGGTCTTTCACGCCGTATTCGCCGTTGAGATAGGTCGGCGCACGGCAGCACGCGCTTCTTGTCGCGCAGGTAGCTCTCGGCCATCGCGACCGCCGAGGCGGCCGGCGCATAGAATGCCGAGCCGGTCTTGAGCAGGTTGACGATCTCGCCGCCGCCTTTGCGGGTGCGCTCGACGATCTCGTCGAGCCGCTGCTGCGTGGTCCACTTCATCTTCACCAGATCGGGCAGCGGAATGCCGCCGACGGTGGAGTAGCGGATCATCGGCACCATGTCGTCGCCATGGCCGCCGAGCGTCATCGCCGACACGTCCTCGACCGAGACGTCGAACTCGTCGGCCAGGAAATAGCGGAAGCGCGCGCTGTCGAGCACGCCAGCCATGCCGACCACCATGTGCTTGGGAAGTCCACAGGCCTTCTGCAATGCCCAGACCATGGCGTCGAGCGGATTGGTGATGCAGATGATGAAGGCATTCGGCGCGTATTTCTTGATGCCGGAGCCGACCTGCTCCATCACCTTGAGGTTGATGCCGAGGAGATCGTCGCGGCTCATGCCCGGCTTGCGCGGCACGCCGGCGGTGACGATGCAGACTTGGGCGCCGTCGATCGCATCGTAGGAGTTGGTCCCCGTCATGCGCGCGTCGAAGCCGTCGACCGGGGAGGATTCGACCAGGTCGAGCGACTTGCCTTGCGGAACGCCCTCGGCGATGTCGAACAGCACGACGTCGCCGAGCTCCTTGAGGCCGATGAGATGGGCAAGGGTGCCGCCGATCTGGCCGGCACCGATCAATGCAATCTTGGGACGCGCCATGTGGGAGAAATTCCTTGGATCGCTGGGGGACAAATACCCGGTCGCTGCACTCCGCCTCATAGACCCTTTCGGCCCCGCGGTTCAAGCCACCGTCATTGGCCCGGCTGGAGCAGGTTCGGGCGCGGCAGACGGCGCGGGCACGGACGGCGTCGGCGCCCGTCGCTTCGACGGTCTCCCGCAGCCGCTGAAAGACCACGTAGAGCACCGGTATCAGGAAAATGCCGACCGCCGACGCCGCGATCATGCCGCCGAACACGCCGGTCGAGACGCCGCGGCGGCTCATCATTCCGGCGCCGGTGGCGATCACGAGCGGCACGAGGCCCGCGATGAAGGCAAAGCTCGTCATCATCACGGCGCGGAATCGTTCGCGCGCGCCCTCGATCGCGGCTTCCTCGATCGACATGCCCTGCTCGCGCCGCTCCTTGGCGAATTCGACGATCAGGATGCCGTTCTTGGCAGCAAGCGCGATCAGCACGACGATGCCGATCTGCGCATAGAGATTGTTGTCGAGGCCGGACAGCTGCAGCGCGATCATTGCGCCGAGCAGGCCGACCGACACCGACAACAGCACCGGAATCGGGATCGTCCAGTGCTCTCGTACAGGGCGACCAGGAACAGGTAGGCGAACAGCACGGCGAGCGCCAGGATGACGGTGGTCTTGCCGGCCGCCTCCTTCTCCTGCAGTGCCGTCCCGGTCCACTCGAAACTGAAGCCGCGCGGCAATGTTGCGGCCGAGACCTTCTCCATCGCGGCAAGCGCGTCTCCAGACGAGAAGCCGGGCGCCGGTCCGCCGTTGATCGTCACGCTGCGGATAGTTGTTGTAGCGGATGATCGACTGCGGGCCGAGGATGAGATCGACGTCGGCAAATGCCCGGATCGACACCATCTCGCCGTTCCGGTTGCGGACGTTGATGCGATAGATGTCGTTGATGCGGGCGCGCTCCGACGCCTCGCCCTGCAGGTTGACCTGCCAGGTCCGTCCAAACAAATTGAAGTCGTTGACATAGTAGCTGCCCAGCACGGACTGGAGGGCATTGAACACATTGGAGAGGTCGATGCCGAGCGTCTGCACCTTCTCGCGATCGATGTTGAGATAGAGCTGTGGTGTGCTCGCGCTGTAGGTGGTGAACACCCGCTCCAGCGCGGGATCCTGATTAGCAGCAAACACCAGGCCGCGCGCGGTCGCCGCCATTTCGACCGGGCTCGCACCTTCGAGGCTGAGCAACTGGTATTCGAAGCCGCTGCCCGTGCCGAGGCCGATGATCGGCGGCAGGTTATAGGCAAATGCGATTGCCTCCGGGATCGTCGCGAACTGGCGGGTTAACCGATTGATGATCCCGTCGGCCGACAGCGCCTTGTCCTTGCGTTCGTTGAAGGGCTTGAGCGTCAGCACCAGCAGCGCGCTGTTCGACTTCACCAGCCCGTCGATCAGGCTGAAACCCACGACCGACGTGACGTTGGCGACGCCCGGCGTATTGCGCGCAATTTCCTCGATGCGCCTGGTGACCGCATCGGTTCGGTTGACCGACGCGCCCTCGGGCAGTTGCACCTCGCTGAACACCGCGCCCTGGTCCTCAGACGGCAGGAAGCCGGTCGGCGTGATCTTGAACAGCCAGCCCGCGCCCACCATCGCGACGGTGAGCACGATCAGGCCGAATAGCGAGAGCCGGACGATCTTGCGGACGATCATCGCATAACCGTCTCGCGCCCAGTCGATTCCACGGAGCACGTAGCCGATGGGGCCGCGCTTGGGACCGTGGCTCGGCGACAGGAACACGGCGCACAGCGCCGGCGACAGCGTCAGCGCATTGATCGCCGAAATGATCATCGAGACCGAAACGGCGACGGCGAACTGCCGGAACAGCTCGCCCGAGATTCCGGGAATGAACGCAACCGGCACGAACACCGACAGCAGCACCAGCGTGATGGCAATGATCGGCGCGGTGATCTCGTTCATCGCGCGCCGTGCAGCTTCGGCCGGGGAGATCGTGTGGTCCTTTTCGAGTTGGGCCTCGACCGCCTCGACGACGACGATTGCATCGTCGACCACGATGCCGATCGCGAGCACCAGCGCCAGCAGCGACACGGTGTTGGCCGAGAAGCCGAGTGCCAGCATCACGGCGAACGTGCCGATCAGCGACACCGGAACGGCAATCAACGGGATCAGGGTGGCGCGAAAATTGCCGAGGAAAAGAAAGACGACGACCACGACCAGGGCGAACGCCTCGAACAGCGTGTGCAGGACGCTGCTGATGCTCTCCTTGACGAAGATCGTGGTGTCGTAAGTGATCTTGTAGTCGACGCCCGCCGGGAACGAGGGCTTCAGGCGTTCGAGCGTCGCCCGAATCTGGTCGGCGCTGTTGATCGCGTTGCCGCCGGGGGTCTGATAGATGCCTATCACCGCGGCCGGAGCGCCGTCCAGCCGGCCGAAGGATTCCAGCCGGCGTGCGGCAAGCTCAACCCGCGCCACGTCGCGGACCCGCACGAACGATCCGTCCGGGTTGGCGCGCAGGACGATGCTGCTGAACTCGTCGACGCTCGACAGCCGGCCCTTGGTCTGAATCGTAAGCTGGAACTGCTGATCGGGCAGCGCCGGTTGCGCGCCGATGCGGCCGACCGCAGCCTGGACGTTCTGGCTCCTGATCGCATTGGCGATGTCGCTGGGAGTCAGGCCGAGGCTCGTCATGCGGTCGGTGTTGAGCCAGACCTTCATGCTGTAGTCGGCGGGCGTCAGCATCGAGACGTCGCCGACGCCCGGCACGCGCTTGAGGCTGTCGATGACGTTGATGGTCGCGTAGTTGGCGAGGAAAAGCTGGTCGTAGCGACCGTCCGGCGACGTCATCGTCACGATCTGGAGCAGTGCCGACGACTTCTTGGTCACGCTCACGCCCTGGCTGCGCACTTCCATGGCCAGTTGCGGCTCCGCGAGTCCGACCCGGTTCTGGACCTTGACGGTGTTGAGATCGGGATCTGTGCCGACCGCGAAGGTGACGGTGAGCGTGTAGCTGCCGTCGTTACCGCTGGTCGACTTCATGTAGAGCATGCGGTCGACGCCGATGACGCGCGACTCGATCGGCTGCGCCACCGTGGCTTCGACGACCTCGGCGCTGGCGCCCGCGTAGTTGGCGGTGACGGCGATCTGCGGCGGCACGATGTCGGGGAATTGCGCGATCGGGATCTGCGTCATCGCAATTGCGCCGGCGAGCGTGATGACGACCGAGATGACGACTGCCAGCCGCGGGCGGGCGATGAAAATTCCCGAAAGCATCCCTTATCCCACCGGCTTGACTTCGGTCGGCTGCACCACTTGACCCGGCCGCACCCTCTGGATGCCCTCGGTGATGACGCGCTCGCCCTCGCTCAGCCCCTTCGTGACCACGATACGCGCGCCGCGGGGATCGCCCACTTCGACGCGGCGCACCTCCACCTTGTTGTCCTTGTCGACAACCAGGACGAAAACGCCGCTCTGGTCGGCTTGCAAAGCCTGCTGCGGGACCAGCAACGCCTTGTCGCTTTTGCCGACTTCAGCCACCACGTTGACCAGGGCCCCGTCGATCAGGATGCGATCAGGATTCGGAAAGACCGCACGGGCCTGAACGGTGTCGGTTCCGTGGTTCACCGTGACCCCGAGATAGTCGACCTTGCCGGCCTTGTCGTAGCGGCTGCCGTCGGCGAGTTGCAGAAACACCGAATAGTCGCCGCGGTTGTCGCTTGCCTCCTTGCGCAGTTCTAGCAGCTCGCGCTGGGTCACCGGAAAGCTCACGTAGATCGGGTCCTGGCTCACGATCGTCGCCAACGACCCTGTGGCAGGCGTCACGTAATTGCCGACTGATACATTCGTCCGGCTGATCCGGCCGGCGATCGGCGCCGTAATGTCGGTGTAGCCGAGTTGAAGCTGAGCCTTCTCCAGGTTCGCCTTGGCGGCCAGCAGCGCGCCCTGGGCCTCGCCGCGCCGCGCGATGGTCTCGTCGAGCCTCGCCTGTGGCGAGGCGGCCTTCTGCACCAATTCGGTCTGCCGCTTCACCTCGATCTCGGCAAGCTGGAGCGTCGCCTCGGCCTTCATCACCTGCGCCTTAGCTTCGTCGACAGCCGCCTGATAGAGTCCCTTCTCGATCACGAACAGAAGGTCACCTTCCTTGACGTCCGCGCCTTCGTCGAACAGCCGCTTCTCCAGGAAGCCGTCGATCCGCGCGCGGAGCTCGACCTTGTGGATGGCTTCGACCCGTCCGGTAAAGGTAGCGGTGGGGCGGTAATCCTCGATCACGACCCGCGCGACGGTCACGGCCGGGATGACCGTAGGAGCCGAGGCGGGCTGCTCGCCGCCACAGCCGGCGATGGCAAACGCGATCGCGCACAGCGCCGACAGGGTGCCTACTCGGATCGGATCGGACCGCATCAAACGCTCCTCATTGCCGAACCGGCCGGCTCGTTCGTCGCCAAGACACCGCAGATGCCTCACTTCGACCGCAGCCTACAACGCGCCACTCGCAGAGTAAAAAGACCGCGTCAGGTCTCCACAATGCCGGGCGCCGAGCCCGGCTCGGTCCGATGCCCATGCCCGTGCGGCCGAGCGAGATAAGATTCCGATCGCATCTCGATCAATCGCGACGCCGTCCGCGCGAATTCCTGCGCTTCGACACCGTCGCTTGCCTGATAGAGCGCGTCCGGCTCGGCTTCGGCGGACGCCACCAGCTTCACGGCGTTGTCGTAGAGCGTGTCGATCAGGATGATGAAGCGCTTGGCTTCGTTGCGGTTCGCGTAGTCCATCACCGGGATGTGGTCGAGAACGATGGTATGAAACTCGTGGGCGATCTTCAGGTAATCGGCGGCGGCAAGCGGCTGGGCGCACAGATCGTGAAATGAAAAACGCGCCACCCCCATGGCGGCGCGCGGCACCCGCACGCTTCGCCCTTTCACCGTGAGGGTGAGTTCGGCGCTCTCGTGACCGCCGGCGAGACGCCGCCATGCCTCGTCGAGCGCCGCGTCGGCGGCGCCGCCGGCCGGAACGTGCCAGACCTTCGAACCGGCGAGCTTCTCCAGGCGGAAATCGGTGCGGGCAGCGAGGCGTACGACCTGCATCGATTGTTCGATCAGAGCAATGAACGGCAGGAACAACGCGCGGTTGAGGCCGTCCCGGTAGAGATCGTCCGGCGCCACGTTCGAGGTGGCGACCACCACGACGCCGCGCTCGAACAGCTTGGCGAACAGCCGGCCCAGGATCATCGCATCTGCGATGTCGGTGACATGAAATTCGTCGAAGCAGAGCAGCCAGGCCTCGTCGGCCAGCGCGGCGGCGGTGAGCTTGATCGGATCCTCGTCGAGGATTTCGCCGGCCTTGATCCGCTGCCGGAACGCGAACACGCGCTCATGAACGTCGGCCATGAATTCATGGAAGTGGGCGCGGCGCTTGCGCAGTACCGCCACCCCCTCGAAGAACAGGTCCATCAGCATGGACTTGCCGCGGCCGACCTCACCGAAAATGTAAAGTCCCTTGATCGGCTCGACCTTCGGTGCGCGAGCGAACAGCCAGCCCAGCGACGACGACTTGCGCGCCAGGCGATGTTCGGCGAGGCGCTGTTCGAGCGCCGCCAACATCTCGATCACCTCCTCCTGGGCTGCGTCGCGTTCGATCTTCCGCGCAGCCAGAAGCGTCGCGTACCGCACGGAAACCGAAGCCGACATAACCCTGCGCTCGATGCTGATCACACGCTGGAGCCGCGTGCGATCTCGTAGCTATCACGGTTTCGATTCAGGCGTCGCGCATCGGTGAGTGCCCATCTGCGGCGAACACACGTTTGCACAGGAAGGCACGGAGCATCGTACTGCACTGCGGAATTTTTAATCAGACGGCCCGCCCACCGAAGTCGAAACCGCATAGCGGTTATGCGATTTAGCATTCTTTATCAGATGTTTATACGAGTCCCCTGTCATCGCGATGCCACCCTGGTTACATATTGCGGTGCAAAATGACGGCATGAAAGGCGGTTCGACTGCTTGCCAATGTTTGGCGAAGAACCGGCGGCCATGAAACCTGGAGGCCCTATGCAAGACGTTCTGCCCCACGGCGGCTTGATCCGGAAGCTCTGGATCGGCGAGGCCGAACACTATCGCGACCACCTGCTCAGGCTCGATCCGGTGAGCCGGCGCAACCGGTTCGCAGGCACCGTCTCGGACGACTTCGTACGACGCTACGCCGAACTCGCCCTTGGCATGGACGCCGTCATCCACGGCTTTTTCGTCGATGGTGTCTTGCGCGGCGCAGCCGAACTCAAGCCGATCGGCCAGCCGCTTTCAAACGAGGCAGAGCTTGCGTTCTCGATCGAGAAATCCTGGCAGAGCCACGGTGTCGGCTCGGCGCTACTCGAACGGACCTTGCTCGCCGCCCGCAATCGCGGCTTGAAATTCCTGCACATGGCGTGCCTCGCCGACAACAAGCGAATGCTCGAACTCGCGCGCAAGTTCGAAGCCGAACTCAGCTTCGATTTCTCCAGCGTAGTCGGAGAAGTGACGGCGCCGCGCCCCACGCCGCTGTCGGTCATGCGCGAAATCCTGGCGGACAGTCATGGCTTTGCGACCGCCATGCTCGACGTCCAATCGCGCCTGCTCAGGCCGGCATAGGACCCTCACGCGGCGAGCGGATAGGCGGCCTCGACCACGTAGGGACCGCCGCCGACCGACGCCCGCGCCGAGAACAAAACAAAGCGCGAAACTCGGAACGGCAGCGAGCGATAAGGCGCCCGCAACGCCAGATACTCCGCGACCTGGCGGTTGGAAGTTTCGCGCAGGCGGGCAAGTGTGACGTGAGGCGTATACTTGCGCCCTTCCGGTTCGAGGCCGATCCGCTGCATCAGTCGCTCGTGTTCGGCTTGCAACTCAAGCAACGCCGGGACCGGCCCAAGAGTTGCCACGAGGGCACGCGGCTGACGGCCGCCGAACGACCGTAGATCGTCGAAAAAGAGTTCCAAGGGCCCGCGCCGTACGCGCCCGAGTAACGATGCGACTTCGTGGGCGATCAATTCATCCACGTCGCCGATGAAGCGAAGCGTCACATGATAGTTCTCGGCATCGATCCAGCGTGCGCCGGGAAGCCCGCCGCGCAGGGCGGCGAGCGATTGAGCAACATCGGTGGGAATTTCGAGGCCGGTGAAGATGCGGGGCATGGCGGCTTCAGCGAGGATGCGAATCGTTCACTTGAGGCGGAAATTGATCATGCGGCGGCGATTCGCGCGACATTTCTAGCGGGTTGCTCCCACACGTATGTGACACTTCCCGTCATGAGCCGCGCTTTTCCCGGACGCGGGCAACCAGTTCCTCGACCTTCGGAACGATGCGGGAGACGATGGCATCGACGCCGGCCTTGGTCGGGTGAAGGCCATCGCGCTGATTGAGCCGCGTGTCGGCCGCGATCCCGTCGAGAAAGAACGGATAGAGCAGCACATCGTACTTCGCGGCGAGCTCCGGATAAATGGCCTCGAATTGGCGGGTATAGTCGGCGCCCAGATTGGGAGCGGCACGCATTCCCGCGAGCAGCACGGCAACTCGCCGTTCGGTCAGCCGCCGCAGAATTTCGTCCAGGGCGCGGCGGGCGATTTTTGGATCCTTGCCCTGCAGCATATCGTTTGCGCCGAGCTCGACAATCACGGCATCGGCATCGGCGGGCACCGCCCAGTCGAGCCGCGCCAGACCGCCCGTGGTGGTGTCACCCGACACTCCCGCGTTAGCGATCTCGACCGACAGCCCGCGCGCCCGGAGCGCCTTTTCGAGCTTCGCCGGGAAGGCCTCGGACGCCGACAAGCCCAAGCCAGCGGTGAGCGAATCGCCGAGTGCCACAATCTTGACCGGCCGCTCCGCCGCCGGAGCCACGGCTGCCGCGGCGATCAGCAGAAAAAGGGAAATTCCCGCACAACGAACCAGCGACTGGACCAATGCGGCAAAACTCCCATATGAGCAAGACGCGACGCCCTGCACTGCCGGGCTGATTGGCATCGGAAAGCGACGGTACGACGGCATGCAGGAATCCTCATTTCGCGGCAGGCCAGGCGATGGTCCGGTGCCGGGCGCAGCGATCGCGCTCACCGGGGTGAACCTGGCGCTCGGACGGGGCGCTGCGCGGGTCCATATCCTCAAGAGCATCGACCTGCATATAGGTGCCGGTGAGGCAATTGGCCTCGTCGGTCCCTCCGGTTCCGGAAAATCGACCCTGCTGATGGTCATGGCCGGGCTGGAACGAGCCGATGCGGGCGAGGTCGTCGTCGCGGGCGAGGCGCTTGGAGCGCTCGGCGAGGATGCGCTGGCGCGCTTCCGCGGACGCCACATCGGCATCGTGTTCCAGTCCTTCCATCTCATCCCGACGATGACCGCCCTGGAGAACATCGCGGTGCCGCTCGAGCTTGCCGGCATCCACGATGCCCATATCCGTGCCGAGCGTGAGCTTGCCGCCGTCGGTCTCGCCGAGCGGCGCGACCACTACCCGGCGCAACTTTCCGGCGGCGAACAGCAGCGCGTGGCCCTGGCGCGGGCACTGGCGCCGGATCCTGCGATCCTGATCGCCGACGAACCCACCGGCAATCTCGACGAGACAACCGGCCGCGAGATCATCGACCTGCTGTTCGCCGGGCACGCCGAGCGCAACACGACGCTGGTGCTCGTCACGCACGACACCGCGCTGGCACGGCGCTGCGACCGGGTGGTTCGTCTGCGATCGGGCCGGATCGAACACGAACCCCGCCGCGAGGCGCAGCCCACATGAATGCACCGTTCCGGCTCCAGGGTCCTGAGACGGTGCCGGTATCCTGGTCGCTCCCGCTCCGCTTCGCCTTGCGCGAATTGCGCGGCGGGTTGCGCGGCTTCTATGTCTTCATCGCTTGCATTGCGCTCGGCGTCATGGCGATCGCCGGGGTGAACGCCGTCGCCTCCGGCCTGGCCGAAGGGCTCGCGCGCGAAGGGCGCGTCATTCTCGGTGGCGACCTGTCGTTTTCGCTCAGCCTGCGCGAGGCGACCCAGAACGAACGCACGTTCATCGAGAGCCATGGCCGGATGTCGCTCGCCGCCACCCTGCGGGCGATGGCGCGGACGCCGGACGGGCGGACCGCGCTGGTTGAAGTGAAAGCGGTCGACTCGGCTTATCCGCTCTACGGCACGGTGAAACTGGACCCGTCGCAGCCGCTCGCGAACGCGCTCGCCGAGCGCGACGGCGTATTCGGCGCGGCGGCCGATCCAGCTTTGCTGGCGCGGCTCGATCTCAAGCCGGGCGCCCGCATCACGATTGGCTCCGCGCCGATCGAATTGCGCGCGGTCCTGACCTCGGAGCCCGACAAGCTCGCCGCCGGTATCGGCTTCGGCCCGCGGCTTCTGATGAGTGAAGCAGCGCTGCGTGCCACCGGGCTCGTCCAGCCCGGCAGCGTCGTGCGCTGGCACTACCGGCTGCAGCTTCCCGACGGCAATGCAACCGATGCGGCCGTGACAGCGGTCACCGACGCCGCGCAGGCACGGTTACCCGAGGCCGGCTGGGAGGTTCGCACCCGCACCAGCGCTTCGCCAGCAGTGGCGCGGAACGTCGAGCGATTCTCCCAGTATCTGACGCTGGTCGGATTGACCGCGCTGATCGTCGGCGGCGTGGGCGTCGCGAACGCCGTCAAGAGTCATCTCGACCGGCGCCGGGACGTCATCGCCACGCTGAAGGCGCTCGGCGCCCCCGGGTTCACGGTTTTCAAGATCTATCTGGTGCAGGTCATCGCACTCGCACTGATCGGAGCAGTGCCCGGGCTACTCCTGGGAGCGGCCCTGCCGTTTCTGATCGCGTGGGCATTTGGCTCGGTGCTGCCGCTGCCGCTTGCGCCGGCGATCAATCCGGCCGGCTTGGCGCTCGCGATGCTCTATGGCGTTCTCACGGCCGCCGCCTTTGCCCTGTGGCCGCTCGGGCGCGCCCACGATGTTCCAGTCTCGGCCCTGTTTCGTCACACGGTCGCAGGTATCGACCAATGGCCCCGCCGGTCCTACGCGATCGCCACCGTGTTGGTGGTGGCGGCGCTCGCGCTGATCGCAATCGGGTTGGCGTTCGATCGCCGCATCGCGATCATCTTCGTCGTGGCAGCCGCCGGGGTGTTCGTCCTGCTCCGGCTGGTCGCGTCGCTGCTGATGGCGCTGGCGCGACGCGTCCCGCGTCCGCGATCGCCGATCATCCGACTGGCGATCGGAAACATCTACCGGCCCGGCGCGCTCACGCCCAGCATCGTGCTGTCGCTCGGACTCGGGCTGGCACTGCTCGTCACGGTGATCGAGATCGACGGCAATCTGCGCAAGCAGTTCATGGCGGCGCTGCCCGGCAAGGCTCCGTCCTTCTATTTCATCGACATTCCGGCGGCGGATGCCGAGCAGTTCGATGCATTCGTCCATGCCCGCGCTCCGGGCGCGGTGCTCGATCGCGTTCCCATGCTGCGCGGACGTATCCTCTCGGCGAACGGCGTTCCGGCCGACGACATCAAGCCGCCGCCTGACGCCAGCTGGGCGTTGCAGAGCGACCGCGGCCTCACGTTCGGTGATGAAATTCCCGCCGGTTCCCGCGTGGTCGCCGGCGAATGGTGGAAGCCCGACTACCAGGGGCCTCCGCTGGTGTCGTTCGAAAAGCGCATCGCGGACGGCATCGGACTCAAGGTGGGCGACCCGGTGACGGTCAATGTCCTCGGCCGCAACATGAATGCGACCGTGGCAAACCTCCGCACGCTCGACTGGCAAAGCCTCGGAATCAATTTCGTGATGGTGTTCTCGCCAAATAGCTTTCGCGGCGCGCCGCACACCCACATTGCGACCTTGGCCTACCCGGCCGGCAGTACGACCGAGCAGGAGATTACGCTCCTCAAGGAGGTCGCGGACGCGTTTCCGACCGTGACGGCGGTTCGAGTGCGCGAGGCGCTCGACGCGGTCGGAAACGTGGTGAACAGCCTCGCGCAGGCCATGCGCGGCGCCAGCGCGTTGACGCTACTGGTTGCCGTGCTGGTGCTCGGCGGAGCGCTGGCGGCCGGCCACCGCCATCGCGTCTACGACGCCGTGATCCTCAAGACCGTAGGCGCCACGCGTGGCAAACTCCTCGCCGCCTACGCCCTGGAATATCTCACCCTGGGCGTGGCCACCGCCGTATTCGGCGTGGCCGCCGGCACAGCGGCGGCGGCGTTCGTCGTCACCAAGGTCATGAACCTGTCCTTCACCCTGCTGCCGGGACCGGCCCTCGTCGCGGCCGCGATCGCGGTGCTGGCGACCATGGCGCTCGGCCTTCTCGGCACGTTCACCGCGCTTGGCCAGAAACCCGCGCCCGTATTGCGCAATCTTTGAGCGCTTCTGCGACCAGACGCCGCGCCACCGGCACTTGCGCCGCAAGCCTGCCAAGATTCAACCGGCTTGGGGTCACTATCCGTTTGTTAGTCGCCTTTAAGAAATCCCGCCTTAGGCATCTGGCGCAGGACCCAAACTCGCATTAAATTCGCGTCATCGGTCGCCAGCCGGCTTGTCCGGCGGGTCGCCATTGCCCCCGGCGATCCGGGGCCAGAGAGAGGAAACACTTCCATGTCGGACTACAACCGCTTCGGGGCTGCCGCGCGCGGCGTCGCCACTGACCGGGCGGCCGTCGATCAGGGCCTCCGGGCCTACATGATCCGCATCTACAACTACATGGCCATGGGCGTCGCGCTCACCGGCGTCGTCTCCTGGCTGACGTTCAACGCGGCCGTGACCGAGACCGCAGGAAAGCTGGCGCTGACCCCGTTCGGTCAGACGCTGTACAGCGGACCCGTAACGATCGTTCTCTTCCTGGGCACGCTGGGGCTCGTCTTCGGCATCAGTTGGATGATCGAGAAGATTCAGCCGGCCACCGCGCTGATGCTGTTCATGCTGTATGCGGCCCTCCTGGGTCTGATGCTGTCGTCGGTCTTCCTGGCCTATACGGGCACGTCGATCACGCGGGTGTTCTTCATCTCGGCGGCGGCGTTCGGCGGGCTCAGCCTGTGGGGTTACACCACGCAGCGTGACCTTTCGGCGATGGGGACGTTCCTGATGATGGGCGTTTTCGGGCTGATCATCGCCATGGTGGTCAACATCTTCCTCAAGAGCAGCGGCCTCGACTTCGTGATCTCGGCTGCCGGCGTCCTGATCTTCGCGGGCCTCACCGCCTGGGATACCCAGAAGATCAAGGAGATGTACGACGTCAACGACGACGGCACCGCCGCGGGCCGTAAGTCCGTGATGGGCGCGCTGACGCTCTATCTCGACTTCATCAACCTGTTCCTGTTCCTGCTGCGGTTCATGGGCGACCGCCGCTGATCCAGCCGACAGGAAGTTCCTTTCGACGCCCCGGCAGGTTTGCCGGGGCGTTTTTTTGTGCCTGCTCGCAAGTCCGCTTGTGGCCGGCAACATCCTGTTTCTAATCTTGGTGCGGTCGGCCGTGTGAGGCCGGAACGGAGATCGCACGATGCCCGACATCCTCGTCCGGCCCGCCACACCGGCCGACATTCCGGCGATCACGCGGATCTACAGCCAGGCGGTTCGCGAGGGCACGGCCTCGTTCGAGATCGAGGTCCCCGACGCGGCGCAGATGATGCAGCGCTTCGAAAACCTGGTGGCCGCGGGTTATCCCTACGTCGTGGCGGAATTCGACGGCGCCATTCTGGGCTACGCCTATGCGGGACTTTACCGCGCGCGGCCCGCCTATCGCTGGACCGTCGAGGATTCGGTCTACGTCGACCTCACCGCCCAGCGGCGCGGGGTGGGCCGCGCGCTACTCGACCGCCTGATCGCCGACAGCGAAGCGTGCGGATTCCGCCAGATGATCGCGGTGATCGGCGATACCGGCAACACCGGCTCGATCGAACTGCATCGCGCTGCCGGCTTCCGCATGGTCGGGACGTTCGAGAATGTCGGTTTCAAGTTCGGCCGCTGGCTCGACAGCGTCCTGATGCAACGCGCGCTTGGACCGGGAGCGCAGACGCCGCCTTAGCGCATGATCCCGAAAAGTTGCAGACTGCTCGGATAAGGATCACCGAACAAGTCAGCCCGTCGCGAGACTCAAGGGCTTGTCGAGCACCCGCAAGACGCGGTCGAGTTCAGGCCCGCGCCGCATGATGAGGCCGGTCGCCGAAATCACGCTGTAGGCGCCCTGACGGCGCGCCAGCTTGGGGTTCTTTTCGATGCGATAGATCGGGACTTCCGAAGCGCGCCGAAAGATCGAGAACACCGCGCGGTCCTTGAGGAAGTCGATGGCGTAGTCGCGCCACTCTCCGGCGGCGACCATGCGGCCGTAGAGGCCGAGGATCCGGTTGAGTTCGCGCCGGTCGAAGGTCACTCGGTGTGCGGGGGCGAGAGGCGATACGCCGGCGGACTCGCCCCCGTGGTGCTCGCTCGGATCACTTTCGCCAATCATCGGCGCCTCCTTCTGTGACATTCGCATGATCGCGCCGGATCGGCTGGCCGGCAAGTGGCCGCGACGTTTGCCGCAAAAAAGCTTTCCGCGAGTGCGGTTCCCGAGAACTCACGAATTCGTCAGCGATTTCATGAAGATGACAAAAAGCGGCCAAGCGTCCGCCAAGTGCCATTGAAACACTACGCCCACTCGCCTGTGGGCCCGGTTCGTATCGGACGCCGGACAATCTGCCCCCCAGCCGCCGGTGCCCGGGCGGATCGGGCCCATCGTTTCCGCACGTCACTCGCAATGCTCCGTCGAACCAGCGCGAGCGCCGGCGTCGTCCCGCGTTTGCGCGCAGCCCTGCGAATGCAAAAAGGCCGCATCGATATCGATGCGGCCTTGCACTTTTTGCGACAGATCGCTTCAACCAGCGTCCGCGGATTTCCGCGGAGCTCAGGCGAGGTCGAAGCGATCGGCGTTCATCACCTTGGTCCACGCCGCCACGAAGTCCTTCACGAACTTCTCCTTCGAGTCCGCGCACGCATAGACTTCCGCAAAGGCGCGGAGCTGCGAGTGCGAACCGAAGATCAGGTCGACCGCAGTGCCGGTCCAATTGACCGCCTTCGTCTTGCGGTCGCGTCCCTCGTACGTGTCGTTGCCGACAGGCGTCCACTCCGTGCTCATGTCGAGAAGGTTGACGAAGAAGTCGTTCGTCAGCTTCTCGGGCTGCTTCGTGAAGACGCCGTGCTTGGCGCCGCCAGCATTCGCGCCGAGCACACGCAGGCCGCCGACCAGAGCCGTCATCTCCGGCCCCGTCAACCGCAGCAATTGCGCCCGATCCACCAACGCCTCCACAGGTGCCATGAACTGAAGCTTCTTGCTGTTGACATAGTTGCGGAAGCCGTCAGCACGCGGCTCGAGCGGAGCAAACGACTCCACGTCGGTCTGCTCCTGCGACGCGTCCACGCGGCCCGGCATGAAGGGGACTTTCACGTCGACGCCGGCATCCTTCGCGGCCTTCTCGACCGCGGCGGAACCACCGAGCACAATCAGGTCGGCGAGCGAAACCTTCTTGCCGGACTCCTTCTGGATCGCTTCGAGCTTCGCAAGGACCGTCTTGAGCTGGGCCGGCTGGTTCACCTCCCAGTCCTTCTGTGGTGCGAGGCGAATACGCGCGCCGTTCGCGCCGCCGCGCTTGTCGGAGCCGCGGAACGTCGACGCGGACGCCCAGGCGGTCGAGACGAGCTGCGACACCGACAGGCCGGACGCGAGTATCTTGGCCTTGAGCGCCGCGATGTCTGCGTCTGCGACCGGCGGATGGTCCGCAACCGGGATCGGGTCCTGCCAGATCAGCGTCTCCTTCGGCACGAGCGGACCGAGGTAGCGCTGGATCGGGCCCATGTCGCGGTGCGTGAGCTTGAACCAGGCGCGGGCGAACGCGTCCGCGAACTGATCCGGGTTCTCATAGAAACGCCGCGAGATTTTCTCGTAGGCCGGGTCCATCCGCAGCGAGAGGTCGGTCGTCAGCATGGTCGGCACATGCTTCTTCGACTTGTCGAAGGCGTCAGGGATCGTTGCAGCGGCGCCTTTAGCCTTCCACTGCTGCGCACCCGCCGGGCTCTTCGTCAGCTCCCATTCATTCTCGAACAGGTTCTTGAAGAAGTTGTTGCTCCACTTCGTCGGCGTCTGCGTCCAGGTGACTTCCGGACCGCCGGTGATCGCGTCGCACCCGACGCCCGTGTTATATTTGCTCTTCCAGCCGAGGCCCTGATCCTCGATGGCGCCGCCTTCCGGCGCCGGGCCCATCAGCGACGGATCGCCCGCGCCGTGGGTCTTGCCGAAGGTGTGGCCGCCGGCAATCAGCGCGACGGTCTCCTCGTCGTTCATCGCCATGCGGAAGAACGTCTCGCGGATGTCCTTGGCCGCCGCGATCGGGTCCGGCTTGCCGTTCGGCCCTTCCGGATTGACGTAGATCAGGCCCATCTGGACGGCGCCGAGCGGCTCAGCAAGTTGACGTTCGCCGCTGTAGCGTTCGTCGCCGAGCCACGTTCCTTCAGGACCCCAGAACAGCTCTTCGGGCTCCCACACGTCGGCGCGGCCGCCGGCGAATCCGAACGTCTTGAAGCCCATCGACTCGAGGGCGACGTTGCCGACGAGGACCATCAGGTCGGCCCAGGAGATTTTCTTGCCGTACTTCTGCTTGATCGGCCACAGCAGCCGGCGCGCCTTGTCGAGGTTCGCGTTATCCGGCCACGAGTTCAGCGGCGCGAAGCGCTGCTGGCCGGCGCCGGCGCCGCCCCGGCCGTCGGTGATGCGGTAGGTGCCTGCCGCGTGCCACGCCAAGCGGATGAACAGACCGCCATAGTGACCGAAGTCGGCCGGCCACCAGGGCTGCGAGTTCGTCATCAAGGCATGCAGATCTTTGATCACTGCGTTGAGGTCGAGGCTCTTGAACTCCTTGGCGTAATCGAAGGCCTCGCCCATCGGATCGGACAGTTTGGAATTCTGATGGAGAACCGAAACGTCCAGCGCGTCCGGCCACCAGTCGCGGTTCGCGGGTCCGCGGCTGCCAGTGAACGGGCACTTGCCCGCGCTCTTGTCGTCAGTCTTTGCGTCCATGTTTCTCTCCGTGTTCTGTAATTTTCTTCGAGCTGTTCAATTGGAACTATTGTGACGTCTGAGGTTTCCGCCGATGCCTTGCGCGTGGCTTGCCGCGTGTCTTGCGCGCGCCCGCGGTGACCGGCATCCGGTATTCGCGGTCAGGATCGGCCGTTTCGGCCATGAGGGGACTTCCAAGCATTTGGCGTGGTTCGCCAGCAACATGGCCCGCTGATTAGATAAGATCAAATCGTATTGCATGGCTCGACCGATAAGAATAACTTATCGGAATGATCACCTTGAAGCAGTTGCGTTATCTCGCCGCCCTGGCGGAGCGCCGGCACTTCGGCCGCGCCGCTGAAGCGTGCTCCGTGACCCAACCGGCGCTCTCCATGCAGATCCGCGATCTCGAGAAGCGGTTGGGCGTCGAGTTGATCGAGCGCCGGCCCGGCGAAGTGATCCTGACGGAGATCGGCGAGGAGGTCGTACGGCGGGGCGAGCACGTGCTCGCGGCGGCGCGCGATTTGGTCGATTTCGCCCGTCACCGCAGCCACACCCTTTCCGGCGCACTGACGCTCGGGGTGATCCCGTCGCTTGCACCCTACGTATTGCCGAGAATCCTGCCGGTGCTGCAGCGCCGCTACCCGGAATTACGGATCGAGCTGCGGGAAACCCAGACCAAATTCCTGCTGGAAGAACTCACGCGGGGCTCCCTCGATGTCGTGATGCTGGCGCTGCCGGTCCCAGGCGCGGATATCGAGTTGACGCCGTTGTTCGACGATCCATTCCTGTTTGCGGTGCCGGCAGGCGATCCGCGCGCGGAGGCCACACGCGTCGCCATGTCCGACGTGGACGCGGGAGAACTGATTCTTCTGGAGGAAGGCCACTGCCTGCGCGACCAGGCGCTTGCCTATTGCGCCGAGGGTCGGCGTGACGGTGGACTTGGGCTGGGCGCGACCAGCCTCGCGACCGTCATGCAGATGGTCGCCAACGGTTTTGGCGCGACGCTGGTTCCACAGGTCGCAGTGCCGGTCGAGGTCCGCGACGAGCGGGTGAAGCTTCTGCGCTTTGCGCCGCCACAGCCCGGCCGCACCATCGGTCTCGCTTGGCGACGCACCTCACCCCGCAAGGCCGACTTCGCGGCGCTGGGCGAGGTCGTGACTGAAGCTTTGGACCTGCCGCCCATGCAAGCACCGGTCGCCAAGCGGCGCGCCAAGATGGCCCGGGGCTGACCGCGATGCGAGACCGGCTCTACGATTGACGCCGGGGTGGCAAAAAGAAAAGGGACGGAACGCGAAACGGTCCGTCCCTGATGATGACTAGACTAGGCGTCCTTCAGCCGAAAGCTCACTCGCCGCCGACCGCCTCGCGCGGCTGCTCGCTGCGGCCCTGCTCGCCCTCGGCCTTCTGCTTGGCTTCGAGGTCTTCGCCGGTTTCCTGATCGACTACCTTCATCGACAGGCGAGTCTTGCCGCGCTCGTCGAAGCCCAGCAATTTGACCTTGACCTTGTCGCCTTCCTTCACGACGTCCTTAGTGTTCTGCACACGGCGCTGCGAGAGCTGCGAGATGTGCACGAGACCGTCCTTGGCGCCGAAGAAGTTCACGAAAGCGCCGAAGTCCATGACCTTGACGACGGTGCCCTCGTAGATGTGACCGACTTCAGGGTCGGAGGCGATCGACTTGATCCAGTTGATCGCCGCCTTCATGGCGTCGCCACTGGCGGACGCCACCTTCACGGTGCCGTCGTCCTGGATATCGATCTTGGCGCCGGTCTTCTCCACGATCTCGCGGATCACCTTGCCGCCGGTGCCGATCACTTCGCGGATCTTGTCGGTCGGGATCTGGAACACCTCGATGCGCGGAGCATGCTGGCCAAGCTCGGCGCGCGCGGCGGTCAACGCCTTCGACATCTCGCCCAGGATGTGCAGACGGCCATCCTTGGCCTGGCCGAGCGCCACCCGCATGATCTCCTCGGTGATGCCGGCAATCTTGATGTCCATCTGCAGCGAGGTCACGCCGTTCTCGGTGCCGGCGACCTTGAAGTCCATGTCGCCGAGATGATCCTCGTCGCCAAGAATGTCGGACAGCACCGCATGGCGCTCGCCTTCGAGGATGAGGCCCATAGCTATTCCGGCGATCGGCCGCTTGAGCGGCACGCCCGCGTCCATCAGGGCGAGCGAAGCGCCGCAAACGGTCGCCATCGAGGACGAACCGTTCGACTCCGTGATCTCGGAGACGACCCGCAGCGTATAGGGGAATTCGTGATGCGCCGGCAGCACCGGATGAACCGCACGCCAGGCGAGCTTGCCGTGGCCGATCTCGCGCCGGCGCGGACCTCCCATCCGTCCGGTTTCACCCACCGAGAACGGCGGGAAGTTGTAATGCAGCAGGAAGTTTTCTTTGTACGTCCCGTGCAATGCGTCGATCCACTGCTCGTCCTCACCGGTCCCCAGCGTGGCAATCACCAATGCCTGCGTCTCGCCTCGCGTAAAAAGCGCGGAGCCGTGGGCGCGGGGCAGCACGCCGGCCTCGGCCACGATCTGCCGAACCGTACGGACATCGCGTCCATCGATGCGCTTTCCGGTGTCGAGGATGTTCCAGCGGACGATCTTGGCTTCGAGTTCCTTGAACACGCCGCCAATCCGCTGCTTGTCGAACACCGGATTCTCGGCGCCCTCCGGGAAGTAGTAGGCCATCACCTTGGCCTTGGCAGCATCGACCGCCTTATGGCGAGCCGCCTTATCGGGGACCGCGTAAGCGGAACGCAGGTCCTTCTCGACCAGACCCAGGATTTCCTTCTCGAGTGCCGCGTTGTCGACGACCTCGAGCTCGCGCGGCTCCTTCGCGGCCTTCTCGGCGAGCTTGATGATCGCCTCGATGACCGGCTGGAAGTGGCGGTGACCGAACATCACCGCGCCCAGCATCACTTCTTCGTTGAGCTCCTTGGCCTCCGACTCGACCATCAGCACCGCGTCGGCCGTGCCGGCGACCACCAGGTCGAGCTGGCTCTCCGCCATTTCGTCGATCTGCGGATTGAGCACATATTCGTTGTTGATGAAGCCGACGCGCGCCGCGCCAATCGGACCCATGAACGGCACACCTGAGAGCGTCAGCGCGGCCGAGGACGCCACCAAGGCGAGCACGTCGGGATCGTTCTCCAGGTCGTGCGACAGCGTGGTCACGATCACCTGAGTTTCGTTGCGCCAGCCGTCCGCGAACAGCGGGCGTACCGGGCGGTCGATCAGGCGCGAAACCAGCGTCTCTTTCTCGGTCGGACGGCCTTCGCGCTTGAAATAGCCGCCGGGAATCCGGCCGGCCGCATAGAACTTTTCCTGATAGTCGACGGTCAGGGGAAGGAAATCGACGCCCGCGCGCGGCTCCTTGGCGGCGACGACGGTGGCAAGCACCTTGGATTCGCCATAGGTGGCGACGACAGCGCCATCGGCTTGGCGCGCGATCTTGCCGGTCTCTAGGACGAGCTTGCGCCCTCCCCAGTCGAGTTCAACTCGGTGAATATCGAACATTGCGATTGTCTTTCATGGTTTCGGGGAAGGGGCGAACGCCATGGGCAAGACGGCGAGATGCTGATGCGCGCGAGCGGTTCGCGTCGTCCATCAGCATCCGGCGATCCTGCCATGGCCTTCAGGCCTTCCAATATGCCGACGGGCGATGATCGAATCCCGTGGCTGAAGTCGGCAGCAGTCTCGCTGCCGGATGAGGGGCGGATGAACTTCGCACCCGCTCCGTGGACGCACGGCCAACGCCGCGCGTGATGCAAGTCAGCGGCGAATACCCAGCCGCTCGATCAACGACTTGTAACGAGCCTCGTCCGTACGAGAGAGATAATCGAGCAGCTGACGCCGCTGGGATACGAGCTTGAGCAGGCCACGCCGGGAATGATTGTCTTTCACGTGGCTCTTGAAGTGTTCGGTCAGATTGTTGATGCGCTCCGAGAGCACCGCTACCTGCACCTCCGGCGAACCGGTGTCGCCGGACTTGGTCGCATAGGTCTTGATGACTTCCGCCTTGCGGCTGGCAGTGATCGACATCGGATGATCCTTTGGTTGTCGGGTTCAAGAACTGCGGCCGGGCCAGGATGTCGTCCAGCACGGTCGCCACAAGTGATACGCGCGGGCAAAAGCCCGCGCAACGGCGAGATATAGGACAGGACCGCCAGGGTCAAGGGCAGCAGAGGTAACTCACGCGAATATCAGATAAATTCCGCCGGCCGAACGCTTCTGGTCTATGAGTTAACCGTGCGAAAGGCCGAAATTGAAGATCCGCCGGGGATGGAGTTCGCCCTTTTCGACGTCGGCCAGCGCCAGCAGCGAGCCCTGGCACAGCACCGCGATGCAGCCCGACATGACCGGCGCGTCGCGGCCGCGGAGCAGCACGGCCTGCCCGCGCGCCAGCCGCGCGGCGTCGCTGCGGCTCACCGCCAGCGCCGGCAGCGCCGCAAGCCCGGCCTCGACCGGCAAGAGGGGCGAACCGGGCACGCCGACCGTCGCAACTTGATGCGTGCCGTCGGCATCGCCCTGCAATGTGTCTACGCTGACGGCATCGCCCTCACCGAACGGCCCGACCAGGGTGCGGCGAAGCTCGACGACATGGCCATGGCAGCCGAGCGCGCGCCCCATATCGCGGGCGATGGCGCGGACATACGTGCCCTTGCCGCATTCGGCCTCGAACACCGAACGATCGGGATCACCCTCGGCGGCTTCGATAAGTTCGAGGCGGTGAATCTCGACTGGTCGCGATTCGAGTTCGACCACTTCGCCCTCGCGCGCCAGATCGTAGGCCCGTTCGCCCTCGATCTTGATCGCCGAATAGCGCGGCGGCACCTGCGCGATGGTGCCGGTGAAGTTCGGCAAGAGCGCACGAACCACCGCCGCCGACGGCCGGTCCACGCTGGTGGCCACGACCCGGCCTTCCGCGTCGTCGGTGTCGCGTTCCTCGCCCCAGCGGACGGTAAAGCGATAGCGCTTGCGGCCCTCCATCACGAACGGAACGGTCTTGGTCGCCTCCCCGAGCGCGATCGGGAGGAGACCCGACGCCAGCGGATCGAGCGTGCCGGCGTGTCCGGCGCGCTTGGCCTTAAACAGGCGCTTGACGATGCTCACGGCGTGGGTCGACGTCATGCCTACCGGCTTGTCGAGCACCACCCAGCCATGCACGTCGCGCTTCTCGCGCCGGCGCTGGCCGGCGGGGGCCTTAACCTCCGTCGACACGGGAGCCTCGTTTGACATTGTTATTCCTCGTCGGCCGGTTTGGTCTCGAGATCGCGCCGGACCACCGGTGTTCGCAAAAGCTTCTCGATCCGTTCCGCTTCGTCGAATTGGTCATCGATGTGAAAGCGAATATCGGGAGCAAATTTTAAGTTAACATGGTGCGCGATCTCGCCCCGCAGATAGCGCTTGTTGCGCTCCAGCGCCGCCAGTACGTCGGCTGCGTCGCGGCCGCCGAGCGGCATGACGTAGATCGTCGCAAGCCTGAGATCGGCGCTCATGCGCACTTCGGGAATCGTGATCATGTGTCCTTCGATGACCGGGTCGTGCACGTCGCCGCGCGCCAGCATCTCGGCCAGCGAGTGCCGGATCAACTCGCCGACCCGAAGCTGACGCTGGGAGGGACCGGCCGATTGATCGCGGTGATGATGACGGGCCATGATTCTCGCTCTGTGTCATCATCCCCGAAAGCGGATGATCCAGCCTGCAACTCTGCGACAGACGCTGCCAGAATTGCTGGACGCCCGCTCTCGCGGGCATGACATTAAATATTTTTCGCGCCAGGTCTTACAGCGTCCGCTGCACCGTCTCGACGCGATAGCACTCGATCACGTCACCGACCCGCATATCCTGATAGTTTTCGAATGCCATGCCGCATTCCTGGCCGGCCACCACTTCGCGGGCGTCGTCCTTGAAGCGCTTGAGCTGCGACAGCTTGCCTTCGTGGATGACGACGCTGTCGCGGATCAGGCGCACATTGGCGCCCCGCTCGACTTTGCCGTCGGTGACGCGGCAACCCGCCACCTTGCCGACCTTGGAGACCGCGAAGATCTCCAGGATCTGCGCGTTGCCGAGCATGGTCTCGCGCAGCGTCGGCGCCAGCAGGCCGGACATCGCCGCCTTCACGTCGTCGACCAGATTGTAGATGATGTTGTAGTAGCGGATTTCGATACCGCCGCGTTCGGCCGCCTCGCGCGCTTCCTTGTGGGCGCGCACGTTGAAGCCGATGATCGGCACGCCGGAGGCCTCCGCCAGCGTGACGTCGAACTCGGTGATACCGCCGACGCCGGCGCTGATGACGCGGGCGCCGACCTCGCTGGTGCCGAGCTTCTCGATCGCGCCGATGATCGCTTCGAGCGAGCCCTGCACGTCGGCCTTGATGATGAGCGCGAGATCCTTGCGGCCCGCGGTCTTGAGCTGGCTCATCATCTGTTCGAGCGAGCCGCGCATGCCGGTGGCGCGCGCGGCCTGTCTTGTCGCGCTTCTGCCGGACCCGGTACGCGGTCACCTCACGGGCGCGGCAATTCGCTGTCGACCACCGCGAGGCGATCGCCTGCGTCCGGCGTGCCGGAGAAGCCCAGCACCTCGACCGGCGTCGACGGTCCCGCACTGTCGAGCGCGGCGCCGGTGTCGGAGACCAGCGCGCGGACCCGGCCCCACTCGGCGCCGGCCACGATGATGTCGCCCACACGCAGCGTGCCGCGCTGAACCAGGACGGTCGCCACCGGGCCACGGCCGCGATCGAGCTTGGCTTCGATCACGGTGCCCTCGGCCGGACGCTCCGGGTTGGCTTTGAGCTCGAGAATTTCCGACTGCAGGCCGATCACCTCGAGCAGCTTGTCGAGGTTGAGCTTCTTGGTCGCCGAAACTTCGACGTCGAGCACCTCGCCGCCCAGCGTCTCCACCTGAATTTCGTGCTGCAGCAGTTCGCTGCGCACGCGCTCCGGCTTGGCGTCGGGCTTGTCGATCTTGTTGATCGCGACGATGATCGGCACCTTCGCGGCCTTGGCGTGTTGGATCGCCTCTACGGTCTGCGGCATCACGCCGTCGTCTGCCGCGACGACCAGCACCACCACGTCGGTGACACGCGCGCCGCGTGCCCGCATCGCCGTGAAAGCGGCGTGGCCGGGCGTATCGATGAAGGTGATCTTGGCGCCCGACGGCGCGGTCACCTGATAGGCGCCGATATGCTGGGTAATGCCGCCGGCTTCGCCCGACACCACGTTGGTCGATCGGATGGCATCGAGCAGCGACGTCTTGCCGTGGTCGACATGGCCCATGATGGTGACGACCGGCTGGCCGTGAAAACTGCGAGCCAGCCTCGTCGGCCTTGTCGAACAGCCCTTCCTCGACGTCCGAACTCGGCCACCCGCTTGACGGTATGGCCCATCTCCTCGGCGATGATCTGCGCCGTATCGGCGTCGATCGTGTCGGTGATCTTGAGCATCTGCCCCTGCTTCATCAGGAGCGCGATCACCGCCCGCGACGGCTCGGCCATGCGGTTGGCGAGTTCCTGGATGGTGATGAATTCCGGGATCGTCACCTCGCGGACGAGCTTGTCCTTGGCATCGTTGTCGCGATGGCCGGTGAGCCGCTGGGTGCGGCGGCGGAACGACGCGACCGACCGCTCGCGCACCTCGTCGGTGGTGAGCGCGGTCACCAGCGTCAGCCGGCCGCGGCGCTTTTCGGCGGTCGGCCGGGCTGGCTTCGCGGCCGGCGCCGGACGGGCGGCGCCCGGGCCTGTGCCGGCACCACGGCGCGGACGAGGAGCCTCTTCCTCTTCGGCCTCGAGCGCCGGACGCGGGCCCGGCTGCCTCAGAGCTGGTGTTGCTGCCGCGGTTGTCGTCGCTGGCGTCTCTCCGCCGAAGTGCTTCTTGACGACTTCGTCGGCCTTGCGCTTGGTCTCGGCATCGTGCTTGCGGCGCTTTTCCTCGTCGGCCTTGCGCGCTTCCGCGGCCTCGCGCTCGATGCGCTCGATGTCGTCGCGCTCCTTCTGGATGCGCGCTTCTTCCTCGGCGATCTTGCGCTCTTCGGCCTCGCGCAGCCGCGCATCTCCCAGCGCGCGAGCACGGGCCGTGCGCTCTTCCTCGGTCAGCGTCCGCAGCACCACGCCCGAAGGCTTCGGTGCAGCTGGCGCAGGTTGCGCGGCCGGCGCCGGCGTGCCGGTGGGAGCGGCGGTCCGGCCAGTGGCCGTGCGACTGGGAGCAACCGGGGTGGCGGGCGCGACGTCCGGCTTGGTCTTGCCGGGAACGCGGCTCTTGACCTTCTCGACCACGACCGCCTTGGTGCGGCCGTGGCTGAAGCTCTGGCGCACGACACCCTGCTCGACGCTGCGTCCTTTCAGCGTCAAGGTCTTGGTGGGGGTCACGCTCAGCTTCTTTTCCCCAGTCTTTTCCGACGTTTCAGCCATTCCAATCCCACTCTCGGACGCTTTCAGCGCCGTTTCTCGCGACCGTTCTGGTCTCCCGGACAACCGGACCGGAAGCGCTCGAAGCGGCCAAGGCGCGCCAGGAACGTCTCGCTTTCGGGGCCGGCAAGCAGGGCTGCATGTATCACATTTGACCGCCCGAAAGCCAAATCCAATTGCGCGGAGGTAAACAGTTCGACCATCGACAATGGCGGCCGCATCCTCCCGCCGCCGCAGCGTGGCGAGGAGCTTTCGCGAGCCGTCGGCAGCCGCATCGGAGGCATTGATCAGGGCCGCCACCCGCTCGTGCATCGAGCGCGGCCTCGGTCTTGGCAAAGCCGGCCGCAACCCGCCGGGCCTTGTGGACCATCGCGAGCGCATCGAGCGCCGCTCGCTCGATCAGCCGTTCGGTCAAATCCACCAGATCCGGCAGCGCACGGACGTCACGCTTGAACCCGCGCGCAAAGATCCTTGCGCTTGATCGCCTCGGCCAGCGCCTGACGGGTCGCCGTGATCCAGAGGCCGCGGCCCGGCAGCCGGCGCTTGAGATCGGGCACGACCGACGCCGTCGGGCGCCACCACGAAGCGGATCATGTCGCCAACCGGCGCGACCTGGCCGGTCAGCGCACACGATCGGGCCGTCCCAGCCGCGCCGCTGCGCGGACCGGTGTCCAGTTCGTCGGTCGTCACGCCGTCCTGCGCTTCCGCAAGCGTCATCGATTTACCTGCCTGCCCTTCTGTGCAGCTCGAACCTTACGCCGGTGCGACACTGGCGTTTTCCTCTTCGGGCGCCTCCTCGGCCGGTGCGGGCGGGACCAGATCCTCTTCCTTGATCCAGCCGGCCTTGACGCGCGCCTGCATGATCAGAGCCTTCGGCCTCCTCGCGCGACAGTTCGAAGCCGTCGAGGAACCCGGCATGGCGCGTGGTTTCGCCGTCCTTGCGCTCGCTCCAGCCGACCAGGTCGTCGGTGGCGCAGCCGGCCAGATCCTCGACCGTCTTGACCTCGTTCTCGCCGAACTTCACCAGCATCGCGTGGTGAC
This sequence comes from uncultured Alphaproteobacteria bacterium, assembly GCA_963807865.1. Lineage (GTDB taxonomy): Bacteria > Pseudomonadota > Alphaproteobacteria > Rhizobiales > Xanthobacteraceae > VAZQ01. Next base: position 119,151 of record CAWEDK010000025.1, read on the forward strand.
GCCGGGCACCTCCTTGAGTTCGTCTTCGACGCCCAAGCTCCAGGCGCTTGGCGTCGAGCTCGGCCTCCTCCTTGGCGAGGAACTCGCGCGCGCGCTCCTGCAGCTCGCGGGCGGTATCCTCGTCGAAGCCTTCGATTCCGGCGATCTCCTTCTCGTCGACCACGGCCAGCTCTTCGACCGAGCTGAAGCCTTCGGACGCCAGCAGCTGGCCGACCACCTCGTCGACGTTGAGCGCCTCGACGAACAGCCTGGTGCGCTTCTCGAATTCGGCCTGCCGGTTCTCCAACTCTTCCTGCTCGGTCACGATGTCGATGTCCCAGCCGGTGAGCTGCGAGGCGAGCCGCACGTTCTGGCCGCGCCGGCCGATGGCGAGCGAAAGCTGCTGGTCGGGCACCACCACCTCCATGCGCTGGCGGTCCTCGTCGAGCACGACCTTGGCGACCTCGGCGGGCGCCAGCGCATTGACCACGAAGTTCGCCGGGTCGGCGGTCCACGGAATGATGTCGATCTTCTCGCCCTGCAATTCGTTGACGACGGCTTGCACGCGGGAACCGCGCATGCCGACGCAGGCGCCGACCGGATCGACCGAGCTGAATCGCGCGAGATCACCGCGATCTTCGCGCGCGAGCCGGGATCGCGCGCCACCGCGCTTGACCTCGACGATGCCGTCGTAGATTTCCGGCACCTCCTGGGCGAACAGCTTGGCCATGAATTGCGGGTGGGTGCGCGAAAGAAAGATCTGCGGGCCGCGCGGCTCGCGCCGCACGTCGTAGATGTAGGCGCGGATGCGGTCGCCGTTGCGGAAAATTTCGCGCGGCAGCATCTCGTCGCGGCGCACGATCGCCTCGCCGCGGCCGAGATCGACCACCACGTTGCCGTACTCGACCCGCTTGACGATGCCGTTGACGATGTCGCCGATGCGATCCTTGTATTCCTGGTACTGCCGGTCGCGCTCGGCCTCGCGCACCTTCTGCACGATCACCTGCTTGGCCGACTGCGCGGCGATGCGGCCGTATTCGAGCGGCGGCAGCGCCTCGGCGATGTAGTCGCCGACCTGCGCGGCCGGATTGCGCTTCTTGGCGTCCTCGAGCGCGATCTGGGTCGAGTCGTTCTCGACCGCGTCGACGACCAGCATCAGGCGCGACAGCCGCATCTCGCCGGTCTTCGGATTGATCTCGGCGCGCACTTCGGTCTCGCTGCCATAGCGCGAACGCGCCGCCTTCTGGATCGCGTCCTCCATGGCGGCGATCACGATGCCGCGGTCGATCGACTTTTCGCGTGCGACCGCGTCGGCGATCTGCAGCAGTTCGAGCCGGTTGGCGCTGACGGCCATCGGTTAGTCTCCTTCGTTCTGGGCCGCGTGCCGATCGTTGTCCGGCACCTGCTCGCTGGTCCTGGTGAGCGGAACGCGCGCTCCGTTCGTATGCGTTGCGCTCGTCAGTTACGCTCGTCGCGCTGCTGCGCCTTGCCGCGCTTGAGCGACGCCGCGATCTGCGCCTCGCTGAGCACGACCTTGGCTTCCGCCATCTCCTCGATGCGCAGCACACTTCGCCGGTTCGTCCGGCGTGGCATCGTCGCGGCGAATGCGCGCCGCCTCGCCCTCGACGCCGAGCAGATAGCCGCGAAAACGCCGGCGGCCCTCGACCGCGACCGCCATCTCGATCTTGATCTGACTGCCGGCATAGCGCTCGAAATCCGAACGCCGCACCAGCGGACGGTCGATCCCGGGCGACGAGATTTCAAGCCGGTAGGCGCGATCGATCGGATCGGCGACGTCGAGCACCGGCGACAGCGCGCGCGAGACCGTCTCGCAATCCTCGATCGTCATGGTGCCATCGGGCCGCTCCGCCATGATCTGCACGGTGCAGCCGGCCATGCCGGAAATGCGCACCCGCACCAGCCGGAAGCCAAGGCCCGCCAGCACCGGCTCGACGATGGCGGCGACGCGCGCCGCCACGCCCTGCTCGACGATCAGGCGCGGCTCAATACCGGCGAAGGTATCGATCGTTTCGGTCATCCGTCCGTTGCGATCCGCAACTCTCTCGTTGCATCCACCCGGACCCCGGCCGTTCGGCCAAGGGCGTGCGGGTAACAAAAAAGAGCGGGTCCCGGGGGAGCCCACTCTCAAAAACCGATCAGATCTGATCCGACCGTTATGAGGTATCCAAAATGGATGTCCGAATATAGCGATTTGGCCGACCGCGCAAGGGGAAACTAGTGTGGCGGATTTGACGTTCCTATCAGCATTGCGGCAGTCATAGTAGGAACGTCAAATCCAAAGCACACTAGAATCTAGAGTTGCTAGTGTCCTTGGGTTCCGACGCTAAACGTGCGTGCTGCGATGGGTACAAGCGCGGACCCGGACACTAGCCGGAAACCGCGCGTTAACTAACCGTTCTTTCAGACTTCCTCGTCTAGTTTGGCGGCCACGAAACTGCCCGTCAACCTACTCTGTTCAGAGACCGGAATGTCCGCTCCCGCCTCATTGATTCCTGAACTCGAAGAGGTCATCCAGCACGGCTCGCCGGAACGGCGGGCCGAGACGCTCAAGCGCATCACGCACTTATTTCTCGATGGTGCGAGCCGCTTCAACGAGGATCACGTCCGACTGTTCGACGACGTGTTCGGCCGCCTGATCGCGGAGATCGAGATCCAAGGCGCGCGCCGAATTGTCCAACCGGCTGGCGCCGGTCGGCAATGCGCCGGTCGAGGTGGTGCGCCGGCTCGCGCAAGACGACGACATTTCGATCGCCGGGCCGGTGCTGACGAAGTCGCGCCGGCTCGCCGAAGCCGATCTGGTCGGACATCGCGGGGACCAAGAGCCAGGCGCATCTGCTGGCCATCTCCGGCCGCGCCGGCATCGCCGAGCCGGTGACCGATGTGCTGGTCAGCCGCGGCGATCGCGCGGTGGTGCGCGGCGTGGTCGAGAACCAGTCCTCCCGGCTGTCGGATGTCAGCTTCTCGAAGCTGGTCGACCAGGCGGAGAAGGACGGAGCGCTGGCCGAAAAGGTCGGGCTTGCGGCCCGACATCCCGCCGCAGCCTGTTCCGTGATCTTCTGCTCAAGGCGACCGACTCTCGTGCAGCAGCGGCTGTTCGCCGCCGCAGGTCCGGAGACGCAAGCCGAAATCCGGCGCGTGCTGGCAAAGGTCTCGACCGAGATCGGCGCCAAGCCGGCGCCGCGCGACTACTCGGCAGCGCAACGAGCGGTCGAAGCACTGCGCCAGGCGGGCAAACTCGACGAGGCCGCGTTGGTCGAATTCGCCCAGCGAAGCGGCACGAGGAAACCGTCGCGGCGCTCGCGTCGCTGTGCGCGGTGCCGATCGAGGTCGTGGACCGCCTGATGAGCGGCGAGCGGCCGGATCCGGTCCTGATCCTCTGCAAGGCCGCCGGCTGGGGATGGCCGACCGCGAAAGCCATCCTCTCGGCACGCATTGGCGGCCAAGCGCTCGAGCCAGGCGCTCGACAACGCCTACGCCAACTTCGAGCGGCTATCGCCGGCGACCGCCCAGCGGGTCATGCGATTCTGGCAGGTCCGCCGCGCGCGAAGATCGCTGACACGTCCTCCGTAGCGGAACTCCCCGCGTCAGCCATCCGCATTCAATCGGCGAAAGATCAGAAAGCACGGCGCGCGGCCTTCGCGATGCGCCTTGGCCTGATAGCGCGTTCCGGAGAAGCCCGGCCAAGGCTGCCGCCAGTCGTCGGCCCGTTCGGCCGTCCACTCGAAGGCCGGCGAACGCAGCAGCCGTACGAGCGTCCAGGCGGCGTAGTCCGGAATGTCGCTGACAAACCTGAACTCGCCGCCGGGCTGCAAAATCCGCGCGATCGCCGCGACGGTCTCGTCCTGGACGAACCGCCGCTTCCAGTGCCGCCGTTTCGGCCAGGGATCGGGATGGATCAGGTCGACGCGCGCGAGCGAGGCTTGCGGCAGCCGGGCGATGACATCGATCGCGTCGCCCTGATAGCAGCCGGACGTTGCGGAGACCGCGCGCCGCGATGGCTGCCAAGGCCTTCGCCATGCCGTTCACGAACGGCTCGATGCCGATGAAACCGGTGCGCGGATTGGCTTCGCCTCGTGCAGAGGTGCTCGCCGCCACCGAAACCGATCTCGAGCCGCACGGCCTCGACCGGCCCCGCGAACAGCGCGCGCAGATCGGACGGTAGCGCGTCGAGATCGAGCGTCAGGCCGCGGCAGCAGCGTCTCGAACAGCGCAGCCTGCGCGGGCTTGAGGGCATGACCCTTGCGCCGCCCGAAGAACGCGCGCGGCTGCCTGGCCTTGTCATCATCCGACATGGAGCGGCATCCGCGGCGCGGTGTCATGCCCGAGCGCCCAGGCATCGCATACACCGCAGTGGCGACCGGATCATCCGCCCGAGCGCAGATGGCTCGCTTGGGTCCGCGGGCCAGCGGGCGTCTACCGCAGCGCCTTCTTGAGCGTATCGGCGAGGTCGGTGCGCTCCCACGAGAACCCGCCGTCCTTGTCGGGTGCGCGGCCGAAGTGGCCATAAGCGGCGGTGCGCCGATAGATCGGCCGGTTCAGCTTGAGCGCGCGGCGGATGTTGGTCGGGCGCAGCGGGAAGATTTCGAGCAGCGCTTTGTGCAGCTTGGCCTCGTCGACCTTGCCGGTGCCGTGGGTGTCGACCAGCAGCGACATCGGGTCGGCCACGCCGATCGCGTAGGCGATCTGGATGGTGCAGCGGTCGGCCAAGCCGGCCGCCACCACGTTCTTGGCGAGATAACGCGCCGCATAGGCCGCCGACCGGTCGACCTTGGTCGGGTCCTTGCCGGAGAACGCGCCGCCGCCATGCGGGGCGTAGCCGCCGTAGGTGTCGACAATGATCTTGCGGCCGGTCAGGCCGCAGTCGCCGTCCGGGCCGCCGACGACGAAATTGCCGGTCGGGTTGACCAGGAAATCCGCCGGCTTCTTCGGCATCCAGCCCTCCGGCAGCGCCGAGGCGACCGCATCGCCGATCAGGTCGCGGACCATGCCGGGGGTGTACTTCTTGCCGTTGCGGGTCGTGGCGTTGTGCTGGGTGGACACCACGACCTTGGTGGCGCCGACCGGCTTGCCGTCGACGTATTGCACCGTCACCTGGCTCTTGGCGTCGGGCTGCAGGTCGAACAGCTTGCCGGAGCGGCGCTGGTCCGACAACACCTTCAGGATTTTGTGCGCGAAGTAGATCGGCGCGGGCATGAATGAGCCCTTCTCGTAGACTTCGCTTTCGGTGCAGGCGAAGCCGAACATCATGCCCTGGTCGCCGGCGCCTTCTTCCTCGCCGCCCTTCTTCTTCTTGGCATCGACGCCCATCGCGATGTCGGGTGACTGGCCGTGCAGCAGCACGTCCACGTCGGCGCCGTAGTACGAGAAGCCGTCCTGGTCGTAGCCAATGTCCTTGACGACGCCGCGGGCGATTTCGGTGATCATCTCGCGATCGATCACCGCCTTGTCGCCATGCTTGCGGAACAACGGCGCCTGACCGCGGCCCTCGCCCGCTATGATGATCTTGTTGGTGGTGCAGAGCGTCTCGCAGCCGAGCCGGGTGTTCACCTTGCTCTCGTCGGCGATGCCGAGCTTGACGTCGTTCTCCAGGAACGCATCGAGGATCGCATCCGAAATCTGGTCGCACACCTTGTCCGGGTGCCCTTCGGAAACGGATTCGCTAGTGAACAGGTAGTTGGCGCGTGACACAGGAAAACACTCCCTCGCAAGATCGATGGAATTTGTGAGCCTGAGCGCGTTCTAGGAAAAGCGGTCCCGGATCTGCAAACGAACGCACTCCAACGTCCAGCGCGCGCTCACAGACCGGCAGGCTACCAAGTCATGTCAAGCGCGCTGCGCTGAGGGGTTCTTGCAGCGTCCCCGAACGGGGGTCAAGATGTGGGCGCAGGTGGGCAGCTTTTGTTCGCAGATTCAAGACGCCCAAGCCGGGGTTACCGGGTCGGTGTCAATCGTCGGCGTCGGGGACGCCCGCGATCTCCTTGACCAGTTCGACGACGCGGCGTCGCAGCTTAGGCTCCTTGATCCGCATGAAGGCCTTGGTCAGCGCCAGCCCCTCGGAGGTGGCGAGGAAATCCGACACGTAGGCCGGGGAAGGCGCTTCACGCATGCCGTCCGGCGACTGCCCTTGGATGGCCGGGGCGCCCTCGAAGAAGAACGCGACCGGCACCTGGAGAATGATGGAAATCTGCTGGAGCCGGCTCGCCCCGATCCGGTTCGTCCCCTTCTCGTATTTCTGCACCTGCTGAAACGTCAGTCCCAGCGCATCGCCGAGCTTTTCCTGGCTCATGCTCAGCATCATGCGGCGCATGCGCACCCTGCTGCCGACATGCTTGTCGATGGGGTTCGGGGCCTTTTTGGCCATCATCAAAGCGACTCCTATAATTATCTTCTATGCAGCTGTGGGTGCGCGTAATGTTCAATGTCTTACATCGGAACGCAACCCGTGCGTGACCCCCGGGCGCCGACAAATCACGCGAAATGCACTGTGAATATTATCTTCAAATATTGCTGGAGGTTAGTGTCACTTTGAAGGCACACCGGGTCCGATTAGTTGCGCTCGCAACGGTATCGCGGCGCTCCTGCCGGTAAATTAGGCAGGCGACATTCCACAGAAATCGACGGAATAAAAACCGCTATGTGCGCGGCGCAAGCTAGTTATGCGTCATCTAGTCACGCAACCGGCGTCGGGATCGCAAAACCAGCACGAAAGCAACTCCGGCGATCAGGGCCGCCAAGCCATCGCCAGTACGTGCGTAGAGTGTAGGCGAGATCGGCTGGGGCAGGTTTGCATCGACGACCCCCTCGACGCCGAGCGGGAGGGACGCGATCACCCGGCCAACCGGATCGATCACCGCCGATATTCCCGAATTGGCCGCGCGGACCAGCGGCAGCCCCTCCTCGATCGCGCGGATGCGGGCCTGCTGAAAGTGCTGGTAGGGCCCGGCACTCGCGCCGAACCATCCGTCGTTGGTGAGATTGAGCAGCCAGCTCGGGCGCTCTCCGCGCGGCACCACCTCGCCCGGAAAGATGATCTCGTAACAGACCAGCGGCAGCATGGTCGGCGCCCCCGGCACGTTCATGGCGCGATGGCGGTCGCCGGCGATGAACCCGCCCCGAACCTTGGTGAGCTGCATCAAGCCGAGGCGCTCGAGCAGCGACTGAAACGGCAGGTACTCCCCGAACGGCACAAGGTGGACCTTGTCGTAGACCGATTGGATCGAGCCGGTGCGGTCGATCACGTAGACCGAGTTGTAAGCCCGCGTGATCGTTCCGGTGGCGCCTTCGGGTGCGCGGATCGCACCGGTGATCAAGACCGTGCCGCCCGACAACAGACGTTGCGATCTGCGCGAGGGCGTCCGCCTCCCGCGTGAGAAAGAATGGAAAGGCCGACTCCGGCCAGATCAGATGCGTCACATCGCGCAGCCCTGCGGCATGAGGGACGCTGGCGCGGTCCGAGAGCGCCAGGTAGCGAGCCATCACCTGCTGCTTCTGGGCGTAATTGAACTTCTCATCCTGCTGCAGGTTCGGCTGCATGATGCGAAGCCGAACATTTTCGACATAGCTCGTCGGCGCGCCCGCGAGCCGGACCGAGCCAAAGATCGCCAGCGCGGCGAGCACGGCGGCGCTCAGCGCCGGTGCAAGCCACGGGCGGCGGGTATCGGCGCGATCGTCGGCGAGAGCCGCCGGCGACGCGAACACCGCCACCGCCAGAAACGTCATGCCCCACAGGCCGACCAGCGCTACCCCTTGCGCCAGGACGAGCGGCGACATCAGCGCGTAGCCATAGGCGTTCCAGGGGAAACCCGTAAGCAGGTGCCCCCGGAGCCACTCGGCGAGCGTGAGCGCGAAAGCGAGCGCCAGTATCCGCATGGCGCCCCGGCTCCAGATCAGCCGCGCCAGCGCCAGCCCGAGCGCAGGATAGAAAGCCAGGTAGGCCGGCAACCCAAGAATCGCGAACGGTAGCAGCCAGCCGAAGTTCTTCGCATCGACCAGAAAGGCATTGCCGATCCAATAGAGGCCGGTCACGAAATATCCGAACCCGAACCACCAGCCCGTGATCGCGGCCGTCACCACGCCGCCGAGGCGTCCGGCGCCGGCGCCGTCGATCAGCCAGACCAACACAGGAAATGTGAGAAACGCGACGGGCCAGATCTCGAAGGGGGGCAACGCGAGAGTTGTCGCAGCACCTGCCGAGAAACGCGATCAGGATGCGACGCCAGCCCCACGCCAGGACGACGCTGTGGGCAAGACGGGTCAGCGTCACGGCCGGCGGGGAGATTTCGGCGGCGCCGCATCGGGGGAGAGTTTGACCGATGCGTCGCGCGTGACCGGCAACGGCGGCGAAGCCGTGACCGGTGCAGAAGGCGGGGGCGTCTGACCGGCGCCTGGATTCGCGCCGCTCCCGGCCAGGGCACGTCGCAGTTCACCGTTGCGGCCATCCGTCCGGTCGGTGCTGCGATAGATCTTGAGTTTTTTCACCCGGCGCGGATCGGCGTCCAGAATTTCGATCTCGTAGGGACCGGGGCCGGGCACAAGCTCACCCCTGACCGGAAGGCGGCCGATGCGCGCCGCCACATAGCCGGCCAGCGTGTCCACCTCTTGCGCCTCCTCGGCCACGTCGAATTCAGGTCCGATGAATGCAGCAACGTCCTCGATGCTGGCACGGGCATCGGCGACGTAAGAACCGTCGGGCTGCCGGACCACGCCCGGGGCCGAGTCTTCGTCGTGCTCGTCCGCGATATCACCGACGATCTGCTCCACGATGTCTTCGATCGACACGACGCCATCGGCGCCGCCGTATTCGTCAACGACCAGCGAAAGGTGGATGCGCGTCGCCTGCATTTTGGCAAGCAGGTCGATCGCCGGCATCGAGGGCGGCACGAACAGCATCTCGCGGATGATGTTGGTCGCCGACAACGGCATCGCGAGATCGATGGCCTTGAGATCCAACCCAGCAGGAAACGGCTTCTTGCGGCGCGGGCTTGCCGTCGTGGCCGCTGCCGCCGCACGGCCGGTCATGAAGGCGATCAGGTCGCGGATGTGAACCATTCCGATCGCGCCATCGAGGGTCTCATCGTAGACCACGAGACGCGAGTGTCCTGCGCCCTCGAACACCTTCATCAGGTCGCCCAACGCGATGTCCTTCCGAACGGCGATAATGTCGGCGCGCGGAATCATCACGTCCTCGACCCGTCGCTCTCGCAGCGCGAGGATGTTCTTGAGCATGGCGCTCTCCTGGGGAGAGAACCCATGCAAGCCGGCGCCAGCCTCCAGCACGTCCTTGAGGTCCGCGCGGATCGAAGTCGATTTCCATCCGAAGATCGCGCGCAGGACTCGCGTCAGAAACCCCTCTCCGCCGCCGCGCGCGACATCGCTCGGACGCGGAACCGGTACAGGCAGATTGCGCACTTCGCTTGATTGCGAAGCGCTCTCAGTCGAACCTTGCGGGTCGGAATCAGGCATGGAGTTGGAGTGTCGGTCCTGGATTGTCAGGATTCACTAGTGTCCGATTCCGAAGTTCGCATCATTCTGCGGCACCCTCATTTGCGAACTTCGGAATCGAAGGACACTAGCAATTTATTGATCTGGTGTGGCGTTGGTTCAGAAGTCCGCATTTCGGACTCTCTGCAAGAATGATGCGGACTTCTGAACCGCCACACTAGCGTGACGCGTATGGATTTGGCACGCCGAGCCGGGACAAGATGACCGTTTCCAGGTTTTCCATCGCGTCCGCCTCCTGATCGGTCTCATGGTCATGGCCGACGAGGTGAAGAAATCCATGCACCGCCAAGTGGGCCAGATGATTCCGCAAAGGTTTCCCTTCGTCTTCCGCCTCACGCGCCGTCGTCTCGTAGGCGATCACGACATCCCCCAACAGCGCGCTCGCTGCCGGCATGGGAAATGACAGCACGTTGGTCGCGGCGTCCTTGTTCCGCCATTCGCGGTTCAAAATCCGGATTGCCGAATCGTCGGTAAGCACAATAGCAAGCTCGCCGGCCGTTGTTGACACCACGGCCGCAGCTTCTGCGACCGCCCGGCGGACAATGTCCTCAGCCTTGGGTTCGGCCCGCCACAGCGTCGAGTTGACGACAACGTCCACCGCCAGCGCCGCGGGCGAACCTTTGCGTTTCGATTTTCGCATGGCAGCAGCCTCCGTGGCCGATGCGCGCAGTACCGTATCACCAACAGCCCCGCTCATTCCGCGCTCTGACTCCGCTCGGCGGAAGCCAGCGCCGCGCGATCGTAGGCGTCGACGATGCGGGCGACGAGCTCGTGGCGAACGACATCCTGAGCACTGAAACTGACATGCCCGATGCCCTCGACGTTGTGCAGAAGCCGCATCGCTTCCTGCAGGCCCGAGGTCTGACCTTGCGGCAGGTCGACCTGACTCGGATCGCCGGTGACGATCATGCGGCTGTTCTCGCCGAGCCGGGTGAGGAACATCTTCATCTGCATCGACGTCGTGTTCTGCGCTTCGTCGAGGATCACGACCGAATTGGACAGCGTGCGTCCGCGCATGAACGCCAACGGCGCGATCTCGAACTCTCCGCTCTGCATGGCACGCTCCACGATGCGCGCATCCATCAGATCGTAAAGCGCATCATAGATAGGCCGCAGGTAGGGATCGACTTTCTCTCGCATGTCGCCCGGCAAGAAGCCGAGCCGCTCGCCGGCCTCGACCGCCGGCCGCGACAGCACGATGCGGTCGACTTCCTTTCGTTCGAACAATTGCACCGCGTGCGCCACCGCGAGCCAGGTCTTGCCGGTGCCGGCCGGCCCCGCGGAGAACACCAGCGCGTGACGGCGCAGCGCCCGGATGTACGCATCCTGCGCGATGGTGCGCGCCCGCACCGGCCGCTTGCGGAGATTGATCTCCTCGAAGTTCGGCCGTGCCGTCGTCGGGTCATAGTCGAACAGCGAGCCTTGCGCGATCGCCAGCCGGATCGCACCGTCGACGTCGCCGGAGGCGAGTTCGTCGCCGCCCTTGAGCCGCTCGTACAAACCTTCCAGCACGCGCCGCGCCTGCTCGACCGCGTCGCGGGAGCCGTCGATGGTGACGTGGTTGCCGCGCTGCTCGGCTACCACGTTGAGGCGCCGCTCGATCAACGCGAGATTCTGCCCGTACTGGCCGAACAGCATCGAGGCGAGCCGGTTGTCGTCGAAGGCGAGGACCACCTGGGTGGCCGCGGTATCGCCGGCCGCGACCGGGGCGGCCACCAACGAGGTGTTGTCCGAACGAGACGAGCGAAGTGCCATCAGTTTTCAGCGTCCGCCAACGCGGGTTCCGCCCGCGCGCGGGCATCTGCCAGGGCGCCGAACAGGCTGTTGGCGCTGACCCCGGAAATTGTCACTTCTGCGATCTCCCCGATCATGGATTCCGGCGCAATCACCTGGACTGGCAGCAGATATGGGGAGCGTCCGGCAAGTTGGCCAGGATGGCGGCCGCGGCGTTCGAACAGAACATCGAAGGTCTGCCCGACGCATCCCTCGCGAAATGCCGCGTATTGCCGGTCGATCGCGCCCTGCAGACGTCGCAAACGGTCGGATTTCACCTCGTCGGGCACCTGTTCGGTCATCTCGGCGGCAGGCGTACCCGGCCGGGGTGAGTACTTGAACGTGAAGGCGCTCGCAAAACCGACCTCGTCGACCAGCGCCAGGGTCGCCTGGAAGTCGCCCTCGGTCTCGCCCGGAAACCCGACGATAAAGTCGGACGTCAGGGCCAGGTCGGCCCGCACCGCCCGAACCCTGCGGATCGCGGCCAGATAGTCGGTCACCGTGTGCCGCCGGTTCATCGCCGCGAGGATACGATCCGAGCCCGACTGCACCGGCAGGTGAAGCAGCGGCATCAGCGCCGGCAGATCGCGGTGTGCGGCGATCAGGCTATCGTCCATGTCGCAGGGGTGGCTCGTGGTATAGCGAAGCCGCGCAATCCCCGGCACCTCGGCAAGACGATGCAGCAGGCGGCCGAGCGTCCACGGGCGCCCATCCGGCCCGTCCCCGTGATAGGCGTTGACGTTCTGGCCGATCAGCGTGACTTCGCGCACGCCCGCATCGGCAAGCCGTGCGACCTCGGCGACGATGCCCGCGACCGGCCGCGATATTTCGACGCCGCGCGTGTAGGGCACGACGCAGAACGTGCAGAACTTGTCGCAGCCTTCCTGCACGGTGACGAACGCCGACACACCGCGCGCGCGAATCGCATCGCGCGACGGAGCCTTCAGCACCTCGAACTTGTCCTCCGGCGGAAACTCGGTGTCGACGACAATTTCGCCGCGCGCGGCGCGGGCGATGAGATCGGGCAGGCGGTGGTAGCTCTGCGGTCCAACCACGATGTCGACGTCACGCGCGCGCCGGACGATCTCCTCGCCTTCAGCCTGCGCGACACAGCCCGCAACCGCGACCATGAGGCTACGGCCTTCGCTCGCGGCGGTCTGTTTGAGAACGCGCAACCGGCCGAGCTCGGAGTATACTTTGTCGGCCGCCTTCTCACGGATGTGACAGGTATTGAGGATCACCAGATCGGCGTCCTCGGGCGTGGCGGTTTCGGCGAATCCCTCCGGCGCAAGCGTGTCCGCCATACGATTCGAATCGTAGACGTTCATCTGACAGCCAAACGACTTGATGTGAACTTTGCGCTGGCCGTTCATGCCGATCGAATGGATTGGTTCAAAACCGCGCGCGGACGAGGCACGCGGCCGTTCTTTAGCGCCTTTCCCCACAAAAAGAAATGCCCGCAGGGCCGCGAGAACGTGAAGGCACGAGGAACGGAGCCGGTCCGCAGCCGTGCTCAAGTCGAGGATTTAACGCTTCGGCTTCTCGTCCAACGGGACGGCATAGAGTTCGAGGCGGTGATCGACGAGGCGATAACCCAGACGGCGCGCCACCTCCGCCTGCAGCGCCTCGATTTCCTCGGACTGGAACTCGATGACCTCGCCGGTGCGCAGATTGATGAGGTGGTCGTGGTGGCTCTCAGGCATCTGCTCGTAGCGTGCCCGGCCGTCGCGAAAATCATGTCGTTCGATGATGCCGGCATCCTCGAAAAGCTTGACGGTACGGTAGACCGTCGAGATCGAGATGCGGTTGTCGACCGCCGCGCACCGACGATAGAGCTCCTCGACGTCGGGATGGTCGTCCGACGAGGCGAGGATGCGCGCGATGACCCGGCGCTGCTCGGTCATGCGCATGCCGCGAGCCGCGCATTGCGCTTCGATATCGGTGTGTTTCGTTGCGCTCACTACGCTTCTCCGTGGCTCCGGAATATCACGGCCGGGGACCGGAAATCCATCCGCTGGCATGGATTTAGCAGGCCGAGCGACGGCGTCCGTCTCAAAGGTCTCGCCGCAGGATCAGAGCCGCGGCCCCCCTGCTCTCCTGATAGTAGCCCTCGCGCCGGCCGACCTGATGAAACCCGGCGCGGCGATAGAGGCGCAGCGCCGGCTGGTTGCCCTCCTCGACCTCGAGAAAAACCGCTCGCGTCCCGAGGCCGGCCAGCCGCCGCAGATGCAGATCAAGCAGCCGGCGTGACAATCCCCGCCCGCGCCACCCGGCAGCGACCGCAACGGACAGAATTTCGGCCTCGTCCGTCACCATTCGGGACAGGATAAATCCAGCAAGGCTCCGGCCGCTGCTCGCCCGGTGTGCCAGCACGTGACGGTCGACCAGCATGCGTTCGATCTCGGCATCGCTCCAGCCGCGGTGGAAGGAAGCGCCGTGCAATTGAGCAATTGCCGCGGTATCGCGCAGGCTCGCCTCCGCGAGCACCGGCTCGCTGCGGGTGAACAGGCGCTTCAGGAAACTTATCATCGGCGGGGCAGCCGGGCAGCGTCCTGAGGCTGCGCGTCGGGCGCCCGGAGATAGAGCGGCTTGGGCGATCCGTATCCCTCGGATGCGGCGGCGCCCAGCCGCGCCACCCAGGCGATATCGGGCGCGCTGCGCTGCTCGATCAGGAGCGGTGGATCAGCGCTCTTCGGCCAGGCTGCAGCGAGCAGGTTGGCCGCCGACCCGACGAGCCGCGCGGGTCCGGTCATCGCGGCGCGCACCGCTTCGCGCAGCGGCGCAATCCGCGGCGCCACCAACGTCCGGCCGCCGATGCCGAAAATCTGCAGGTAGACGTTGTCGTGCCGCGCATCGATCGCCACCACGACGTTGGTGCTGTCATCTTCGGCGATATGCGGCGCCGCGAAACCGGACAGCGTCGACAGGCCGATCGCCGGCCTGCCGGAGGCCAGCGCGATGCCACGCGCAGCCGATATCCCGACGCGCAGCCCGGTAAAGCTTCCAGGACCGGTGGTCACCGAAATGCGGTCCAGCCCGGCAAATTCCGCTTCTGCGAGGTCCATCACGCGCGCGATCAGCGGCATCACCGCTTCGGCATGACCGCGCACCATGGGCATCGTCTCGCTCGCGACAATGCCGCCGCGGTCGAGGTCGAGCACCGCCGCCGAACAGGCTTCGAGCGCGGTATCGATAGCGAGCACACGCATGATCAGCCGCGGGACATTTCTCTGCGCCTGCCCCTGCGAGAGGGACCTAGCTCATTGCGTCGAAGCCACTAAAGCGGAGGAGGCCTGCAATTGCGGGCCTGATCGGCGAAGCAGGCCCAACCGTCAAGTCGATGAGAGAAGCTAAACCGGCCGGACCTCGACCACATCGGGCAGGTAATGACGCAACAGGTTCTGGATGCCGTGACGCAGCGTCGCCGTCGACGACGGGCAGCCTGAGCACGCGCCCTTCATGTGCAGGAACACCACACCGTCCTTGAAGCCCCGGAACGTGATATCGCCGCCGTCATTGGCAACGGCCGGACGCACCCGGGTCTCGATCAGCTCCTTGATGGTCGCGACCGTTTCCGTATCCTTTGTTTCGAAGAACTCGCTCTCGCTATCGTCCCCGGCAACACTGTCGGATTTCACCAGCGGAGCGCCGGACATGAAGTGTTCCATGATGGCACCGAGGATGGCCGGCTTGAGCTGTTGCCATTCGCCGTCATCCTTGGTGACGGAAATGAAATCCGAGCCGAAGAACACGCCGGCAACGCCGTCGATGTCGAACAGACGCTCGGCGAGCGGCGATTGCGCCGCCGCGCCCTTGTCCCGCAGATCGAGCGTGCCGCCGGCGAGCACCGTCTGCCCGGGCAGGAACTTCAGCGTCGCCGGGTTGGGGGTGGGCTCGGTCTGGATGAACATGGCTTCACTCCTTGCGCCGTCCGCAGGCTCGACCAGCCCGTACGGAGGTTAGTGACTAGCACATTACGTGGCAATTTTGCGGGGAACTTCAACCCGTCCCACAACTCGCCGGCGTCCCGACTTCCAAGAAGCGCACGCCGATGCTGGCAGAACCGTCAAATCCGCCGCACTAGTCGCAAGCCCGCGCAATGACCCGTGCAGGCGCGCCGTCCGAGCCGACAATGTTGAGGCCGAGAAACATGACCTCCACCCGCTGCCCCGCCAGCGCCGTCATGTTGGTCAGGTGTTCCGCAATTAGGACGCCGTGGCTCAACAGGATGTTGTGGACGGGAGAATCGTAGTCCTTTGCCCGATAATGGTGCGCCTGGTCAGGGCTGCTGTTGTCCATGCCGACAATCTTGGCGCCCTGCGCGGCCAGCCAGTCTGCGGCCTCCGCAGTGAGAAACGGATGGTCGAGATACCGGTCGGTGCCCATGTGACGCCACCAGCCGGTGTCGATCAGCACGATGTCGCCTTCACGCATGCGCGGTGTCGCGCGCTCGAGATGTGCAACGCCGATGGCGCCGCGAAACCCGGCATCGATGTGCCAGATCACACCCGCCCCGTAGAGGCGATCGAGCGGCACCTTGTCCATGGCCGGGCCGTCGGTGATGAAATGACACGGTGCATCGACGTGGGTGCCGTGATGCACGACCATCTGCATCTCGGTGACGTTGGAGTTTCCCGGAGGCTTGGTCAGGACTCTGCGGAAGACAGGCTGAGGAAAGAACGGGATGCGCGACAAGCTTGCGGTGATCGGATGCGACAGATCGATCCACGTGCCGGTCGCCGGGACCGATACGCGGAGCGGGCAAGTCACGCCAACCCTTCCAGCCGTGGCGTTTCTCGGGCGCCGTTTCGCACATGGTCTAGTGTCCCGGTTCCGACGCTTGTATCCCATCGCAGCACGCACGTTTACAAGCGTCGGAACCCCAAGGGACACTAGCAAATCTATGATTCTAGTGTGGCTTTGGATTTGACGTTCCTACTAACGACTTGCCGCAACGCCGATAGGAACGTCAAATCCGCCACACTAGCCCCCTGGATCAAGTCGACCTATCGGCCAAGCTCACGACATGGTGTCGAGTTCCTCATCGCTCAGGTGCCCAGGCACGATGGCGACAGGGACCGGATAGGTGTCCGCGAGGTTGGCGAGGCTCGCAACGAGCGGGCCGGGACCGTCTTTGCCGGTCCCGGCGGCGAGCACCAGGATGGCAATATCCTCGTCCTCCTCGATCAGGGCGAACAGTTCCTTCACCTGGTCGCCTTCCCGGATCACACGCTCGGGCATGACGCCGGTGATGCTCGACGCTCGCGCCGCATAACGGTCGAGCACCGCGTTCGCCTCTTCGTGCGCCTCCGCCCGCATGATGTCACCAACTCCGAGCCATTGCTGATTGCGGTCGCGCATTTCGATCGCGCGCAGCATGATCACGGTGGCGCCGATGCGGAGCGCCCGGCGGCTGGCGAAGTAGACCGCGCGATCGCACTCCGGCGTGTCGTCGATCACGACCAGAAACTTCGGCGAATGGCCGGCTTCGTAGCTGCGGCGCTTCTTGCTCATGTGCTTCCCCGGTGCCGCCGACCGCGGCAGCGGACCACGATCGCACCTGAATCCTGCCATGGCGCTTGGTGGCGCGACAAGCTGGTTCAGCTTGTCAATTTCGATAAGCCCCTGCGCTAACGCCGCACAAGGCCCACGATATCCTTGACGGCCTTCATGGTTTCGGCGGCAAGGACCTGCGCACGCGCCGAGCCGTCGGCCAGTACCGAATCGATATAGGGCGCGTCGGCCACGAGTTTCTTCATCTCCGAGTTGATCGGCGAGAGCTTGGCGACCGCGAGATCGACGAGCGCCGATTTGAACGTGGAGAACTGCCCGCCGCCGAACTGTCCGAGCACAGCGGCCTTCGTAGTCTCGGCCAGCGCTGCGTAAATGCCGACGAGATTGTCGGCTTCGGGCCGCGCATCGAGGCCCTTTTCTTCGGTCGGCAGCGGCTCGGGATCGGTTTTGGCGCGGCGCACCTTGAGGGCGATCGCGTCCGCGTCGTCGGTCAGGTTGATGCGCGATTGATCGGAGGGATCGGACTTCGACATCTTCTTGGTGCCGTCGCGCAGCGACATGACCCGGGTCGCCGGTCCCTGGATCAGCGGCTCGGGCAGCGGGAAGAACGCTTCGCCGTAGCCGTGCGCGTGAATCGACTTCGCATAGTCGTTGTTGAATTTCTGCGCGATATCGCGCGACAGTTCTAGGTGCTGCTTCTGGTCCTCGCCGACCGGCACGTGCGTCGCCCGATAGACCAGGATGTCCGCGGCCATCAGAGCTGGATAGGCGTAGAGCCCGACCGAGGCGTTCTCGCGGTCCTTGCCGGCCTTCTCCTTGAACTGGGTCATGCGGTTGAGCCAACCCAGGCGCGCAACGCAGTTGAATACCCAGGCAAGCTCGGCATGCTCGGCGACCTGGCTCTGGTTGAACACGATGTGCCGTTTCGGGTCGATGCCGCACGCCAGAAACGCCGCCGTCACGTCGCGGATCGCCTTGCGGCAATTCGGCAGGATCCTGCCAGACCGTGATGGCGTGCAGATCGACCACGCAATAGATGCAGTCGTGGTTCTTTTGCAGATCGACGAACTTGACGATCGCGCCAAGATAGTTGCCGAGATGCAGGTTGCCGGTCGGCTGGACGCCTGAGAACACACGCTGCTTGAAAGCCATTCGAAAGACCCTCGTCGATGGGCCGCCACATGCCATGACCGTGCGCGAGCGCGCAAGGGCCGGGCTTCGTCCGCGGCGCGCGCGCAGGCGCGGTGGGCAGGAAATCCGCTCCGTCTGCGCCAGCGGCCCCCTGCGATTGTGTCGGCGACGATGGTCGCTATAGTGCGCGCGCCTTCCTACCATTCGCCACAGAGGGGTTCATGGCTTCCACCCGTTTCGACGTGCTCGGCATCGGCAACGCCATCGTTGACGTGCTGGCGCGCACCGACGATGGCTTCCTGGTCAAGCAGGGCATGCACAAGGGCGGCATGGCGCTGATCGACGAGCCCCGCGCGGCCGCGATCTACGACGCCATGGGGCCGGCGATCGAGGTGTCGGGCGGCTCGGCCGCCAACACGATCGTGGGAGTCGCAAGCCTCGGCGCGCGAGCGGCCTTCGTCGGCAAGGTGCGCGACGATGAACTGGGCCAGGTGTTCAGGCACGACATCCGCGCCGCCGGCGTGGCGTTCGACACGCCGCCCGCCTCGGACGGGCCATCCACGGCGCGGTGCTATGTGCTGGTCACGCCGGACGGCGAGCGCACCATGAACACCTATCTGGGCGCCGCCCAGGACCTGCATCCCAACGACATCGATCCGGCCGCCATCGCGGCAGCCGGCATCATCTATCTGGAGGGTTATCTCTGGGATCCGCCGCACGCCAAGGAGGCGTTCCTGAAGGCGGCGAAGATCGCCCATGAGGCGCAGCGCGACGTGGCGTTGACGCTGTCCGATGCGTTCTGCGTCGATCGCTATCGCGCCGAGTTCCTGGACCTCATCCGCAGCGGCACGGTCGATCTGGTCTTCGCCAACGAGCGGGAACTGCACAGCCTTTACGAAACCGCGGATTTCGATACTGCGCTCAATGCCTTGCGCGGCGACGCCAAGCTCGCGGTGGTGACGCGCAGCGAAAAGGGCTGCCTGGTGGTCGACCCGCGAGGAGACCGATGCGGTTCCGGCGGCTCCGATCGCGCGGCTGGTCGACGCGACCGGAGCCGGCGACCTGTTCGCGGCCGGGTTCCTGGTCGGGCTGGCGCGCGGCCAGGAGTACCGCGATTGCGCGAGGCTTGGGGCGCTGGCCGCCGCCGAGGTGATCAGTCACCTGGGCGCCCGGCCGGAGACCTCGCTCAAGGCGCTGGCGCAGCAAAACGGCTTCGATCTCGACGACTGAGGCGATTTCGGCCGAAAATCGCGGCGATTTCGGCCTTCTTCACAGCGATCCACAGCAGTCCACATGTGTTTTTAGGCCGCCATGCAACTGTCGTGGCGGGCTGCGCATATGCGCCCCGTGGGGTTTATACTTCGCTCCTCGGAGGTTCAGATGAGTTCCCTGGTCGATCGCCTGCCCAGCCGGTTTCCGGTCGGCACCCGCTACGTCATCGAGGGCCGCCGTGAGGCCGATGGCGACCTTCGCATCTCCTTGAGATGTGTGGAGTTTCCGGACGGCCGGCAGGTCCGGCTGCCGTCCGACAAGGGCGGACGAACGCGCGCGCGCCGCAGTCGCGGACGCACCGGCGGCCGCGTCGCCTCCGGCCGAAAATAGTTTGCGAGGAGCGGGAACGACACCGTTCCTTGGCACGTTGTTGTGGCACGCCGGGTGGCGTGCCCCCAGCCCCCCACCCCTCAGCCATCCGGCGACTGGGACCCTGGCCCCTCACGGGCGCCGGGGTCTCGTCTTGTCGGAAGCGGCGTTCCTCCCGCTTCTTCGGGCCGCCTCCCGCGCCACGCCGGCCTACTTCCGCGATCTTCCCTCGTCTTCCGAACGCTTCTTCGGCGTGGAAGAACCGTCTTTGACGCCCGCTCCCTATTTGCCCGGGAGCCGACGCGCTCATCCCTGCCCGACCACCAGAGGGTCGCGGTGCACCCATCTCGGCGTGGCCGCCGCCTGCGGTGGGGCACGCCTCACACGAACACAAAATCGCTGGCGTGCAACCTCGCGCCATCACCCCACCGCTTACACGACCAGTGTGAAGCCGGCGACCAGCAGCACCACGAGTAGGATGTGGCGGAACCGGGCATCGTTCAGCTTGCCGAACAGCACGATGCCGAGCGCGGTGCCGGCGAGAAGCGCTGGCAGAACGAAGGTCAAGTGCACGACCGGCATGGCCGGCAAGCCGTTGTGCGACAGCATCAACGTCAGGGCCAATACCTGCATCACGATGATGAACGGCTGCACCTGCCCGCGCTGCTGGTTCTTCGGCATGCCGCGCAGGTCGCACGAGATCGCCGGCAGTGCGCCCGGCATGGCCGTCAGCCCGCCGATGAGCCCGCCACCGAAGCCGACGGCCGCGTCATGCAGCCGGCCCGGCGCTTCGCGCATCAACGCGATAGCGGGGCGGAACAGCATGTAGGTCGCGTAGGCTGCGAGAAACAGGCCGAACCCGATGCGGAAGCTGCGCGCATCGATGTGATGAAGCAGGTAGAGCGCCGGCAGAATTCCGAGCGCGCCCCCGGCGATCAGCACCGGATTGCCGCGCCACTTCACCGTGTGGCGTAGCGCAACGAGCGATACGGCTTGGGGCACGAGACTGCAGACCATCATCAGCGGCACGGCTTCCACCGGCGGCAGTACGTGCAGCAGGATGGCTCCAGCCACGGCCGAAAACGCAAATCCGACTAGGCCCGACACGACGGCGCCGGCAAAGACGCCGGCGCTGAGGATGAGATAGCAGACGGGATCGAACGGGTTCACGAGCGTCCTCCAGAGGGCAACCGCGCATCGCGGCGGTCACTAACGGGAGCGGCGTCCGACTTCTTGGACTGGGGCGACATTCATCCGGACTACGGCGACGATCGGCAGGCGGGCGATCCAAATCGGGGATGACGGCGCCGCGGTCAGGCGATTGTTTCGTCTCACCCGTCGGCGACGAAACAATTGGGCGCCACAACGCAATCAAACGGAAATACAAACAGCCCATGTGGTGCGCCCAAATCGGGAACCCTCGCCAAGCGATATAGCCGAGGTGGCGACATGTGCGATTTGACCCGGCCGCCGATGCTCACGCCGGAGGTGTTGCTCGAACTCACCTCCACCGTCCGAGCCAGTTCGGTTCTCCCTCCGCGACACGCCCGAGCGGCAGCGAAACGATCTCTACCGCGAGTTCTTCGGGCGCTCCGTGATGCGCTACGAGGTCGAGCCCTCGCGCGACATCCCGTTCGACATCGACGTCAAGCTGCAGATGCTGCCCGGCCTGCTGATGGTGACGGGCAAGATGCACGGCTCGGACAACCGGCGCACGCGCGAATGCCTCGCCGACGGCCTCGACGATGGCGGTGAACATGGGCGGCAGCTATGTCGTGCGCCAGGGCGAGGATGAGATCGTGCTCGGCAATGGCGAGGCGACCTTGTTCTCCCTGGGACGGCCCTGCCGCCTGGTGCACCAGCCGCCCGGCCATTTCCTCGCGTTGCGCTTTCCCCGATCGCAGATCACGCCGCGCGTCGCAGGCGCGGACGAGCGCTGCCTGCGACGCATCGGAGCCGGCACGCCGGCCCTGCGGCTGCTCACCGACTACGTCGGCCTCGCGCAGCAGAACCACGCGGTCTCCGGCCTCGAGTTGCGACCGCTCTTCATCGATCACGTCTACGACCTGATCGCGCTCGCAGTCGGCGCGACGCGCGACGCCGCGCAGACGGCGCAAGGCGGCGGCCTGCGGGCGGCACGGCTGCACGCGATCAAGAAGGACATCGCCGGAAACCTCGATCGGTCCGATCTGTCGGTGGCGACGCTCGCCAAGCGGCATGGCTGCACGCCGCGCTTTGTGCAAAGGCTGTTCGAGACCGAGGGAACGACCTTCACCGAATATGTGCTGGCGCAACGGCTGGCGCGCGCCCACCGTATGCTGCTCGATCCGCGACGCGAGAGCGAGAAGATCAGCGCGGTGGCCTACGATTGCGGTTTCGGCGACGTCTCCTACTTCAATCGCATGTTCCGCCGGCAGTTCGGCGCGGCGCCGTCCGATGTCCGCGCGCAGGCGCGGGCGCAGCCGCCGAAGACGCTGATGTGAGGCCGGAGCTTTTCGCGCGGACGACTCACCCCGCCCGACGACCAGCGGCCGAGGGGCTCAATGCGACTCGCGGACGTGCGGCCCCCAACTCGCCCTCAAAGCGGTATGCATAAGTGCGAATAGAGCACGAGCCAGTAAGGGACGACAGAAAGTCCGAGCCAGAGCCAGTTGCGCCGGAGCAGGATCAGCGGCACGAAAACGGCGATCTGGATGACGAACAGGAGTGTGACCGGCTCGACGATTCCGAGGAGCCGAAACTCGCCGCATACCGGGCTCATCGTTTCGCCGAGTTCGAAGCTCCTGGCATCGGCGAAGAACCACGCGTTCAAGCCGACGGCCATCAACAATCCAACGATGCCGAGATATTTCAGAAGGGGCCGCCCGGGGCCCGTTGGCATTTTGTATCATCCCCCGAACGAGAGCACTGCCGCAAATCAGAACCAAGAACCAAGTATTGCCTCCGCTCGAAGATGAGCGTGCGCGTACCTTCGAAAAAGATTGGCCCGGACGAAGTCGCGCGGAACGATTTTGGTAAGAATGCCGAGGTCAAAAAGGCACCCGTCTTTGTACTGAAAACAAGCGTCAAGCAATAAAACTCAACGCAATAATCCTTAGCTTCAATTCGAAAGAGCGCCGCGCCGTAGACCTCGAAGGTGCGCACATTTCGTACATCGACCCGAAGTGATTTCAGGGTCGGAGCAATTTTTTGACTCATACCATCGTCAAGTGATCCGCTAATCTCGATGGGCGCGTCAAGGCCAGCCTTGGCTGGAACATTTGACGCAAAAATAACAAATGCCCCCAAAATCGAAAAGGTAGAGGCAACGCACACATTTCATTCTGCGAGCCATATTGCTGCGCTCCATCCATCCTAAATAACTAACGTCGTATCAGGGCGATATAAGACTGAGTCCCGTTGCCTATCTTCCGAATGCGAAATCTAATCTCCGATGGGAGCGCGCATCCAGCGAATCTCTTGCCTTCGCCGTCAATGCTTCCGGACGTCAAATTCGCTCTGGAGAGATACATTTTTCCAACGCCATCGGCGTCGACAGCGAGAAAACCAATGTAGTCGGTCACCCCCCATAGGATCAGTTCATCTTTGTTGAATTGGAACACCAAACCTCTTTCAGCAGCGAACCTGTTGGCCATCAGACCAAGTGGCAAACCGCTTGACGAAAGCGGGCTAAATTCGAAACAGAAGAATATCGTCGATCCGCCGAATATTGTCGCCGGGTCGATATCTCCTCGCCCCTGAAACTCGCGGAAGTCAAGGAGGGTCTTGTCGCTTTCGTAAATCAACCGGTCCAGATAGAACACATAGAAAAGGCCAGCCAATACGGCGACAAGCCCCAAGCCCATCCACCGCTTCTTGTTCATGGTCTCGAATTCTCGCGGCTCCGCAGTGCGTCCGCGGATTGATCGGGAGCGAAACCGATCGCCTCAGACGGATCATTCTCGCAGGTGATGGGTTTCGCTGCGCTCAACCCATCCTACAAATATGCGCTTATTGCGCCTACGGACTGCCACCGTCCCCTCGCCGATCAGCCCTGCCCGACCACGAGATGGTCGCGGTGCACCATCTCGGCGCGGCCGCCGAAGCCCAGGATCGAGAGGATGTCGGCGGACGAGCGGCCCTTGATCTTGTCGGCCTCCTCGGCGTCGTAGGCGACGAGCCCGCGGCCCACCTCTGCGCCGTCCGGCCCGCGGATCACCACCGCGTCACCGCGCGCGAACGCGCCGTCGATGCGGATGACGCCGGCGGGGAGCAGGCTGCGGCCGTTGCGCAGCGCCGCGACCGCGCCGGCGTCGATCACGAGCGTGCCGCGCGGCTCGAGCGAACCGGCAATCCACTTCTTGCGCGCGGTGACCGGATTGGCCGGCGTGAGGAACCAGCTGCAGCGCGCGCCCTTGGCGATCGCCTTGAGCGGATGCGTGACGCGGCCCGACGCGATCACCATGTGGGTGCCGCCGGTGGTGGCGATCTTGCCGGCCTCGATCTTGGTCTGCATGCCGCCGCGCGAAAGCTCGGAGCCGGCCGCGCCCGCCATCGCCTCGATCGCCGGCGTGATGCGCTCGATCACCGGCACCAGCTTGGCCTCGCGGCCCGCGCCGGGCGGCGCATCGTAGAGGCCGTCGATGTCGGAGAGCAGCACTAGCAGGTCGGCGCTCGCCATGGTGGCGACCCGCGCGGCGAGCCGGTCGTTGTCGCCATAGCGAATCTCGTTGGTGGCGACGGTGTCGTTCTCGTTGATCACCGGCACCGCGCGCCATTCGAGCAGCTTCTCGATGGTCGAGCGGGCGTTGAGATAGCGCCGCCGCTCCTCGGTGTCCTGCAACGTCACCAGAAGTTGCCCGGCGGTGATGCCGCGCCGGCCCAGCACCTCCGACCAGGTCCGCGCCAGCGCGATCTGGCCCACCGCGGCGGCGGCCTGCGAGTCTTCGAGTTTGAGCGGGCCGGGCGGCAGCTTGAGCACCGAACGGCCGAGCGCGATCGCGCCCGACGACACCACCAGGACGTCGCGCGTTTCGCCGTGCAGCCAGGCGAGATCGTCGGCGAGCGCGGCAAGCCAGGCGTCGTGCAGCCGCCCGCCCTCGCGATCGACCAGCAGCGAGGAGCCGACCTTGACGACGATGCGGCGGAAATCGCCAAGCGCTGGAACGGGAGCGGACATGTGCCGAAGGCCAGTGTGGGAGGGTGTACGCCGAAACTCTCGGCGCCGGTTTATCCCGCATGGACCGCGGCTTGCCAAGGGTGCGTGGCGGTTGGTGGAGGCGCTGGGCCGGATGGTTTGAACGAAGCAAGTAGCCCGGAGGAAGCGAAGCCGACATCCGGGCTCAGTCCTCTCACACGTTGCTTCGAACTCGCGGATTTTCGCTAACGCTCAATCCGAGCCAAGCGCTGCACGCTGGTCTAGCTCACCACGGTGATCAAAACCGCCGGGCATCCGACTTGAAAGGTGCCGGAGGAGAAGTCGGCCCGAGCCCTCCCGCTGTTCATGCCGGCCGACAACTTCATTTCAAGCGACATCACGAGACCGACGGCCGTTTCAGGCGGCACAAGGATCAGCGAAAGTCCAAGATCGTACCCCCTGAATACGTCGATCGTTTCGCTGTCGGCGTCGTCCCAGGTGGCTCCGGTGTAAGTTTCGATCTTGAATGCCTCAACCTCCTGCTTGCCGAAACTCAGATAGGGATCGGTCGTCCAATCGATCATTTGGAACGTCGGCGTCGCTATAACCCCCGCGCGCCTGTCGCCGCCGAAAATCCCGCCTCTGCTGGCGACATCGCAGAATCCATGCAGAACCATATAACCGTTGGCATTGATGACGGCGTATTTGTCCGAGGTGTTCTCCCATACGAAACGGAAAAT
Organism: uncultured Alphaproteobacteria bacterium; assembly: GCA_963807865.1. Taxonomy (GTDB): domain Bacteria; phylum Pseudomonadota; class Alphaproteobacteria; order Rhizobiales; family Xanthobacteraceae; genus VAZQ01. Next base: position 144,507 of record CAWEDK010000025.1, read on the forward strand.
GACCGCACCGGTGACCGGATAATCTCTTGTCTTGATCACATCAGCCTTGAACTTCGCCCAACTGTTCGATGGCACAATCGCGGAGGAGTCCAAGGTGAATGTGCGCGCGGCAATCTCGAACGGCGTATTCACGAGGTAGCGCCTGGCGGATGGAACCTGGACCACCCCGGTCATGGCTTCAAACGCCCGGACCCGCTGCTTGGTCATGTTTGCAAGCGCCGTCTTCCTGCCGCGGGCAATCCTGGTTGCTCGCGCGCGCACCTTCTTGATCTCGGATTCCAGTTTGGCGGCGCGACGGACCATGAGCGCGTCATACTCGCGGCTCAAGGAGCTCAACCCGTCGATGTTCTTTGCCAGCAGCTTCGCCAACTGATCGCCCGCAGGCGCAAGGCGCACCGACGCGGCCTGACTTTCGGCGTCCTCCCGAGCTGCTCTATCAGCACTGATCTTTGCGATTCTCTTCAGCCTGGAGGTGTCGTGCTCGGCCATCGGAGCCCTCCGCTTAATCGGTCATATCGCGCCGCCTATCATAAGCCATGTATTCCCTGCGTTCAATTTGAATGGGCACGAGGCGCCTTCGTCGAACTTGTCCTCCCAGAGACCAGCAGCCTGCTGAAAACTTCCTTCGATCAATCCGGAGCTACGCGCTCCTTTGATATTTTCCCGAGCGCGACAAGCGCGACGCATTGCTCCCTACGTACTTGTGTGGGGCCAAGGGGCTTGGCCACGGTGCGCCATTTCGCCGGGACGAAAAGGCGCAGTTCGGTGTAGTCTCATCTTGAGCTGCCGGCACAGGCAGCCAGAGGGAAACGCCATGACCTTTCAACGACGTACTTTTCTGAGGCTTGCGATCGCCGCCGCCGCGCTTGCGGTGGCCCCCCAGATCGCCTGGGCGCAAGCCTACCCGACGCGCCCGATCACGCTGATCGTGCCATTCCCGCCCGGCGGCTCGACCGACGTTGGCGCACGCATCGTCGCCGACCACATGTCGCGCACGCTCGGCCAGCAGGTGATCATTCAGAACGTGTCCGGCGCCGGCGGCACCACCGGCTCGACCCGCGCCATGCGCGCCGAGCCCGATGGCTACACCCTCCTGATGGGCCAGATGGGGACGCACGCCGCGTCAGTCGCGCTCTATCCGAACCTCGCCTACAAGCCGGACGAGGACTTCGCGCCGATCGGCCAGGTGGCGTCGTTCCCGTTCGTGGTCGCGACCAAGAAGGACTTCCCCGCCAACAATCTCAAGGAGTTCATCGCCTATGTGAAGGCCAACGACGCCAAGCTCAATCAGGGGCATGCCGGCGTCGGTTCGATGTTCTTCACCTCGTGCCTCCTGCTCAATTCTCTGCTCGACATCAAGCCTACGCTCGTTCCGTTCAACGGCGGCGCACCCGCGATGAACGCTCTGGTCGGCGGCCAGACCGACTTCATGTGCGCCGATGTCGTGACCGGCGCACCGCAGCATCCGGACAAGATCAAGATCCTCGCGGTCACCACCCCCACCCGCAATGCGGCGATCCCGAGCGTGCCGAGCGTCGTGGAAGCCGGGCTTCCCGCCTTCCAGGCCACGGCCTGGAACGGCCTGTTCGCGCCCAAGGCAACGCCGCAGCCTATCGTCGACAAGCTGGTCGATGCGCTCGACAAGGCGCTCGACGACCCCGAGACGCGCAAGCGCCTCGATGTGCTGGGCGGCGACGTCCCCGACAAGGCCAATCGCGGCCCGGCGCCGTTCCTCGCGCTGGTGAAAAGCGAGATCGCCCGGTGGTCGCCCATCATCAAAGCGGCCGATGTGAAGATGAACTGAGCGCGTAGGGTTACGGGCTCACGATGACAATCGCGCTACCCGCAATAAACGCGCCGCGATCGTAGGAAGTGGAGACATTTGATGAGACGGACCGTTGCGGCTTTTGTGTTTCTGATCGGCCTCTTGAGCGCCGGGCCGGCAGCCGCGGGTCCGGAGGAAGACGCCACCGCGGTACGCCGCAATATCGAGCAGACCTTCAACGCCAAGAATTGGGATGGTCTGATCGGACTTTACACCGGCGCATTCCAATACTGGGGCGTCGGCAAGAGCGAATTGATTGTCAGCCCGGACGCTTTGCGGGCGTATTTCTCATCACTGTCACCCGATTTGAAGATCGAGATGGGTGAGCATAGCGTCATCCAGATTGCGCCCGACACATTGCTCAGCGCGGGATTTGCGGTTGTAACGTCAAGCAACCGATCCAACCCGCCGGCTGTCCTCCGATTGACCATCGTGATGGCGAATGTCGACGGCAGGTGGCTTATCGCCCAGTATCACGCATCTCTTATGCCGAAGGCTTGAAGGGTAAGGAGCGTCCGTCCGTACAAACTTCAGGCGGGCGCCGCCGCTGTTGCGAGAGCAGCCAATTCGTGATCGCGGTCACAGCGTCCTGGGCTCGCCTCCGCAACTCTCCGCAGCGACGAAGCTGCAGAGAGATGAACCCGATGGCCCGGCCGAAGGACTGCAATGCGAACGCACACCGCGACCACAAGGGCCGCGCCGGTTGCCGGGGCAATTGCTTGTGCGAAGATCTGAAGCGCCGCCAAGCCTACGACGCGGTGCGCGCGCGGAAAGGCCTGGTCGCGCTTTATCGTCCTCCCAGCATGCGATGACGGTGTTTAGCTCGTAGCGTGTAGCCCGGACGAACCGAAGCGACATCAGCGAGCCAACTCTCCTTCCAGCGCTGCGCCGAAGGCGCAATGAGCGCGAGCGCACCGCGTCCACATCCGCGACGGCATCCTCGATGATCCGGTACCGACGTGATTGGCATCACAGCGCCTCCGCGCCTCCGCGTGCGAACAGGGACGACGGTGGCGGGTTCAGCCCGTCGCCACGATCCTAGGAAAAATACCGGAGGTTATCTCGATGTCTTCAGACCAAATCTTGATCGTCGCCTCATTTGCATTTGCCGTTCTTTGGACCGCGGCCATGATCTGGTGGAACTCGCCGGGCGTCGCCGGCTCCGTCATCTTCATGATCGCTGGCGCGCTCTGTGGCATCGGCTGGTACGCGGGGATGCGGCTGTGGATGAAGTGGTCCGGCCGCTGGGCCGGTTGAGATGGGCGTTCTTCGACCGGCTTCATCGTCTCGTGTGGTCCGGCTGAGGTCGGCGGTCGCGATATTCGTTTTGCGCATCGCCACCACGGCCGGCCACGGTCGTCCCGACGTCCGTGCGTCTCCTTGCCGGCCTCGCAATCCGTGGGGCGGCGATGACGCCCCCCCGGGGCCGCGCGATGAAAGCGCCGGAGTGTGACGCACGTCACATAACGCGCAGGAGTGCTCGCCTAATGTCCCCTCATCGAAAGCCGTCAGGGGCCTACCATGATCGCCGAAATCATCTTTCTGATCGTCGTCGTCGCGCTCGCACTGCCGGGCCTGGTCGTCAGCGCATTCGATCGCCGCAACCACTCCGATCCGCCGCATCTCGCGACGTCCCCGAGCCCAACGCAATCGTGATTTTGGACGCCTAGTTGGCCTTGATGCCGGCGTCCTGCACGACCTTGGACCATTTCGCCCATTCGCTGGCGATGTCCTTGGCATAGTCGTCCGGTGTGCCGGGAATCGGCTCGGCGCCTTCCGCGGCGATCTTCGCCTTGACCTCTTCGGACGTCAGCGCTTCCCGCAACGCGCTATTGAGTTTGGCGACGATCGCAGGCGGCGTGCCGGCCGGCGCGATCATGCCGTAGCGCTGCGCCAACTCGAAGCCCGGCAACCCAGCTTCTGCGACCGTCGGCAGATCGGGAAGAAGCGAGAGACGCTGCAGGCTTGCGATGGCGAGCGGCCGGACCAGGTCGTTCTTGATGTTGCCGATGACCGAGGGCAGCCCGGCAAACATGATCGGCACATGATTGCCGAGCAATGCGGCGACCGCCGGGGCAGCGCCGCGGAACGGCACGTGCACGAGCGAGACGCCGGCGGCGGTCTCGAACATCACGCCGGTGAGATGATTTGGCGTGCCGGCCCCGCCCGATCCGTAGGTCAGCTTGCCCGGCTCCTTCTTCGCCAGCGCGATCAGCTCTTTCAACGAATGCGCCGCCACTGCCGGATGCACGACGACGGCAAGCGGCGCATAGGCGATCATGCCGATCGGCGTGAAGTCCTTCACGGGATCGTAGCCGGCATTGGAATAGAACGCCGGACCCTGCGCCAAGTTACCGGTGTTGCCCATGCCGAGCGTGTAGCCGTCAGGTGCGCTCCTGGCGATCTGCCGGGTCGCGGTCGTGCCGCCGGCGCCGGGACGGTTCTCGACCACGACCTGCTGGCCGAGCGTCTGGCTCATCCGGTCGCCGATGACGCGCGCCATGATGTCGTTGCCGCCGCCGGCCGCCGTCGAGACCACCAGCGTAATGGCGCGGTTCGGATAGTCCTGGGCCTGGGCTTTCGCCGCGCCGAGCGCCGCGACCAGCACGGCGGCGACCACGATCGCGTTCATCAGAGAGAACTCCCTTTGAACTCAATTCCGCTCGATCCCGACGTCCTGGACGGTGCGCCGCCATACGTCGAGCTGGTCCCTGAGCAGCGTCGCCATTTCTTCCGGCGTCGAGCTTTGGAGCTCGAAGGCGATCTTGTCGAGCGATGCACGCACGTCCTGACGCGCCGAGACCGCCTTCATCGCCGCGGCCACGCGATCGACAACCTCCTTGGGAAGCTTCGCCGGACCGAACAGGCCGGCCCATGGCGTGATGGTGAGCCCGCTCAAGCCGATCTCGCCGGTCGTCGGCGCATCCGGCGCCAGCGGACTGCGGCGCAACAGCATGGTCGCCAGCACGCGCAACCTTCCTTCCTGCACCTGCGGCATGGCGCTGCCGGGCGTCCCGATCATCACCTGCACCCGCCCGGCGATCAGGTCCGCGGTCGCCGGAGCGTCGCCCTTGTATGGAATATGCTGCATGTTCAGTTTTTCGGCCAACGCCAATTGCGCGGTCGCGAGAACGCTGGTGCCGTTCCCGGTGGCGTAGTTCACCTTTCCCGGATTCGCGCGCACGTAACTCAGGAATTCCGCCACCGTCTTGGCCGGCAGGCTTTCGTGCACGAACAGGAAAAATCCGAACTTGCCCACCAGCGAGATCGGCGTGAACGCGGTGATGGGGTCGTAGGGCGGCTGCTTGCGCAAGATCGGGGCAGCGTTCATGCCCGTGGTGGTGGCGAACAGCAGCGTGTAGCCGTCGGGCGCGGCAGTCTTGACCGCGTCGCCCGCGATGGCGCCGTCGGCGCCGCCGCGGTTGTCGATGATCAGCGGCTGTCCGAGCGTTTCCGATAGCGCCTGCGTCACGATGCGGGCCGCGAGATCGGCGGCGCCGCCGGCCGGAAACGGCACGATCAGCCTGATCGGTTTGTTCGGATAGGGCTGCGCCTGCAGCGGCAGCGTGGCAGCCATGAGTGCGAATGCGGCTCCGGCCAGGCACGAGAGCTTCATCGGCTTCCTCCCTAGATGAGGTGACACCGTCGGATGCTTGCCGCCTTAGACGGCTGCGCCCAGACATTTTCTGTCGTTGACCGAGGATAGCCGTTCGCTCGTGGCGCGCAATAAGCGCCGCGCATCACGTCCCGGCAAAGTCCGGGAAGCTGGGAGCCACCCGTAAGACGCGTCAAAACTTTTTGTTGCAGGGAACCTGCTGGAACGCCGCCGCGGCGCCCGCGGTGTCGAAGATGATGGTCGGACTGCCCGCCCAGGCCAGCGCCGGATTGATTTGCAGAGTGCTCGACCGCGCCAATCGTTTAGCGAATTCGTTGTCGTCTTCCTGCTGCGTCAAGAACATCGCTGTTCCGCGCTGGTTGAACATGAATGTGGATTGCGTGGTTTCGCCGCCGTCAAAACTGTAGCCGGTACGGGCATCGACGGAGCTGACAGGTTCGGTGAACAGAACGAAGATCGACCAATAGTCATGGCCGCGATACTTGACGCGATCGTCGAATGGGTTGTCGCAACGCAGGTACAGCTCCGACCCGACGTTGCGGCCGGCCTTCGATGCCGTACCCTTGCCGGGCGTGCGCTGCATCACGATTTTCTTGCCGCCGGGACCGGTCTGAGTGGCGTCCTGCCACTGCGCCAGCGCCGGTCCGGCGCCGATCAGCACAGCGAGAATGGTGGTAGCGACGGTAGTGGTGGCGACGCGCACGTCATGTCTCCACGGTTTCGATGGTCGGGGCCTGGATTGAGCAGCCCTTGATGTTCGCAAATCGGTGCCCTTTTGGCTATCGCCCTGCAATCTGCGCGTCATCTTCGACGGTTCCGAGGCCGCCCGCAACGATTGCGCGGGCCGGGCCGAAAGGCCGGAGCCCGGAATCCGTAACCACCTCTTGATATGGATTCCGGGTTCGCGCTGCGCGCGCCCCGGAATGACGACGGAGAGTTTTTTCGGCAGTCTGCTCGTGCAGGATGAACCGCGGACCGCCCAAGGCGTTTGCAGAGCGGATAGGTGTGCGCTTAGATGCGCCCGGGTCAAACAAAAAAGATCAACCTGATTGACAATTCGTACACGGTTTTCGAAGGCAATGGACGTCGTGAATCGTAACCCACCGAACCTCAGGAAGATTCCATGAAAACCTGCATCTTCGCTTCAATCGCCTTGTCGTTGATGGTCGGCCAGGCGGCCGCTCAGGAAAAGGTCTCCCTCGTTGGAACCTGGACGGGTCAGCGGGAGAGAATCGCGAAGGTCGAGGGTTACCGGGACGGCGTCGCGACGCTGGTCATCACCGAGCAGAAGGGGCGGACGTTCAAGGGCCACCTGAACCGCACGAATGTCGACGGCGACGTCAAGGAAGACCTGTGGGGCGCATTCACACCCGGCGGCCGCCTGATGGTCGGCTCGGACGAGGAAGGCGTATATTCATTCGCGCTCGTCAACGCGAACACGCTCGACTATTGCTACGTCGAAGCGGGCGCGTCGCCGCGTTCGGTCTGCGCGCGGCTTACGCGAAAGCGCTGATACCGCAAGGGCGCCCGCGTTGATCTCGCCGTCATTCCGGCAGCCCTGCTTTTCGCAGGCCGTCCGCGAACGTGGCGAGATCTTCCGGCCGGTGGAGCGGAAGCCAATCCTTGAGATTGGAGATGCGCAGCGCGGGATCGAGCTGGCGCAAATGCTCCATCGCTCGCCGCGCTTCGTCCATTCGGCCGGCAAGCGCATGGCTTGCCGCGATGATGCCGACCGCGATCAGGAAGCTCGGCAAATCCCTGAACGCCTTCTCCGCCCATGACGACGCGGCGTCGAAGCGCCCCGCGAACAGATGCGCCATCGCCGTTCCGGCCTGCATGCGATACATCTCCGGATCGAGCGGGCTCAGACGCATGGCGCGCGCGAAGCGCTCGATGGCGCTCGTCCGGTTCGCCGCGCCAGATCCTCAGGAAGCCGCCGAGGAACCAGGCCGCCGCCAGGTTCGGATTGAGCACCAGCGCCCTGTCGATCAACGCGATGCCGCCGTCGAGGTCGCCGACGAGATGGGCCAGCGCATGGCCGCTTCGCGCGAGCGCGACCGCATCGTCCTTGCCCAGCTCCACGGCGCGGCGGGCCAGCCGCGCGCCCTCGGCGATCTCCTGCGCGCGATCGGTCATCCAGCCGTTGATCTTGCGCCAGAAATAGCACCACGCCGCCATCGCGTAGGCCGACGCGAAATCCGGATCGAGCTCGATCGCCTTGCAGGAACAGCGGCAGCGCCTCGTCGATGGCCTCCCTGGTGCCCTGATGCAAGTTCGCCATGCCGCGCAGATAGTAGTCGTAGGCGTCGAGGCTTTCGGTCGGCTTGCGCTTCGCGCGCTCGATCTCCGCCCGCTCCAGCTGCGGCGCGATCGCGCCGACGACGCTCGCGGTGATCTGATCCTGCAGCTCGAAGATGTCGTCGAGCGTGCCTTCGAAGCGGTCTGCCCAGAGATGCGCCCCGGTCGTCGCATCGATGAGCTGCCCGGTGATGCGCACGCGGTTCGCGGCCTTGCGCACGCTGCCTTCCAGCACATAGCGCACGCCCAGCTCGCGGCCCACCTGCTTCACGTCCACCGCCCGGCCCTTGTAGGTGAAGCTCGAATTGCGCGCGATGACGAACAGCCAGCGGATGCGCGACAACGCCGTGATGATGTCCTCCACCACGCCGTCGGCGAAATAGTCCTGCTCGGGATCGCCGCTCAAGTTCTGAAACGGCAGGGCCGCAATGGAGGGCCTGTCGGGAAGGGTCAGCGCCGGCGCAGGTGCTTCATTCGACTGCGCCGGTGCTCGGCCTTCGGCGGGCCGGCGCCGTCCGACGCTTGCGCTTCCCTGACGTCGCCGACGAACCGGAATCCTTTGCGGGCGACGGTCCGGATCAGGCGCTGTTCCTCGCCGCTGTCGCCGATCGCCTTGCGCACCGCATTGATGTGGCTGGTCAGGGTCGATTCGGAGACGATCCGCCCGCCCCACACCGCGTCCAGCAGGTCATCCTTGCTGACGACGCGCTCGCGGTTCCGCACCAGATAGAGCAGCAGGTCGAAGACCTGCGGCCCGATGGCGATCGCCTCGGAGCCCCGGGTGAGCTCCCGCCGGTCGGGGTCGAGCACGCAGTCTCCGAACACGATATTGCACGTCGGCGCTCCATGCTCCGTGCGACGCGTCAGGCACGTAGCCGAGAGCGATCTGTCAGTCCGGGCAAGCCTTTGATAGCACAGCGATCCTCGACCGGGCACGAGGTCGCCTGTTCATCAGCCGAATACCGCTCGCCGTAACCGGCCGCTTGGACGAATATCCAAGCGAAATTCCAAGGGCAATTCAAGGCCGCCGCAAGGTCTTCCGGCCGGCTTGCAGGCATTCTCCGCTCAACGACGCGACCGACGCGATCGCATCACCGAACGGAGACAAAGTCATGAAGATCGTCGTTATCGGAGGCAGCGGCCTCATCGGATCGAAGCTCGTCAAGCAGGCTTCGCCAGAAGGGCCACGAGGTCGTGGCGGCGTCGCCCAACTCGGGCGTCAACACCATCACCGGCGAGGGACTGGCCGAAGCGCTGGCGGGCGCGCAGGTCGTCGTCGACGTGGCGAACTCGCCGTCGTTCGAGGACAAGGCCGTCCTGGAGTTCTTCGAGACTCCGGGCCGCAACCTGCTGGCCGCGGAAGCGGCCGCCGGCGTGAAGCATCACGTCGCGCTGTCGGTCGTCGGCACCGACCGCCTTCCGGACAGCGGCTACCTCCGCGCCAAGCTGGCCCAGGAGAGCCTGATCAAGGCCTCCGAGCATTCCCTATACGATCGTCCGCTCGACGCAGTTCTTCGAGTTCGTGGGCGGCATCGCGCAAGTCGGGCACCGACGGGCAGACGGTTCGCCTGTCGCCGGCCACTCTGCAGCCCATCGTGTCCGATGACGTGGCCGCCGCCCTGGCCGACGTCGCGCTCGGCACGCCGGTGAACGGCACGATCGAGATCGCCGGCCCCGAGCGGATCCCCCTCGACGAACTCGTCCGGCGATTCCTGCGCGCGACCAAGGATCCGCGCCAGGTGGTCGCGGACGTCCACGCCCGCTACTTCGGCGCGGAGCTGAACGATCAATCCCTGACCCCCGGCGACAACCCGCGCATCGCGCCGACGCGCTTCGACGACTGGCTCAGCCACTCCGCGGCGCAGCGCTAAGCCGGCGGGTCAGGGTCAACGCGGCGTTGTCGATTTGCGATCGGCAACGCATTCGAAGATGAAAGGCATAAGCCATGACGATTGCGCTAGACAATCGCGCCTCCACGATCGTGGTGTTCACTCATGGTGGCGTTCAACGGAATATTTCTGTCCGCCAACGGGCTCTTCATGCTCGTCGCACCATTGGCGTGGTATGAGCTGGTGCCGGGCGTGACCGACACCGGTTTCTTCAATCAGCACTTCATCCGCGACATCGGGATCATTCAGCTGTTCATCGGCGTCGCGTTCGGCTCGGGATGATCCGGCCGGAGCGCCGCATCGGGCTGTGGGCCGCCGCGACGTTGTGGCTCGGTGCGCACGCCGCGTTCCACTTGTGGGAAGTTGCCGTCGGCATCTGCTCTCCCTCGGTCATTCTCCGCGATTTTCCCGCGGTGAGCCTGCCGGCGATCATCGGGGCTCTGGCCACTCTCTGGGCCATCAGTCACGCCCGCACCGAACGACCCGCATTCGCCTGAGACACTCGGCGCCGCAGCCGCTCGATGCCCTGAAATTTCAAATGTTGTTCCACTCAACAACGTCGCGCCCATCCGCCACGAGGGGCGCGCGCTGCGCTGCCTGACTTGCGGGCTCAGGTTATTCCAGCATCAGATCGCCCCAACCCACGCAGATGCAGATGGATATCGAGGGATGCGTGAAGCTGATGCAGACCTGGCGTTCAACGCCGCCGCCCTCCTTCGGAAACTTCTGCCTGGCGTCGGCGTAGTAGTCGTACTCGCCCTTGGACGTGAAACGCGTCGCGACCACCTTGCCATTGTCGTCGACGAGCGCCTTGCGGTCCGGCGATTTCTTGACCTTTCCCTCCTTGATCGCATGGATCAGCTCGTCGGTGGTGGGCGACGTCTCGATTGGGATTTGCTGCATGACACTCGGTTCCTTTCAATTCGATGAGCTTCCGTTCGGGATGAGAACGGTTCACGCAGCCGGGCGGCTGCCCGGTCAGTTCGCGTGTGCATCGAAGATGCCGGATGTGGAGCGCAGGCTATGTGCGCCGGCTCACACTGCGGAATGATTTTGACGAATGATCGCGGTTGGTGGCGGCCGGGAGCACAGCCTTCGACTGAATTAGAAATCCATATGAAACACGCCGCCAACTCTTATGAAATCACTATACGGCAAGCGCGGCTTCCAGCTCGCTTTTATATGACGTTCTGACCATCTTTCGCGGACGGTCCCGTCGACATTTACGAGGACGATCGGAAAGCTGCGGCCTATGCCAAAGCCGGCGACGATCACCCACAACGTTACGCGAAAGGAAATGTGTCATGAACAAGAGCGGAAACAAGAGCGAACCTCCCTCGCCGAGCGGCTCAACCGCATCGCTATTTATGGTGGGCCGGGACAGTCACGGCCACTGGGTCGCCCAGGATCAAAACGGGCTCTGCGGCGGGCTGTTTGTCGACCGCGCGGAAGCCCTGAAATTCGCCATGTTCGAGAACGGACATCGTCCGCAGGCCGTGATCATGGTTCCCGGCGTTCTTGAGCTCAACATGCGCGCCCGCCCGTACGAAAGCCGGCGCTCGACGAACGGCGAAGCGACCCCGTTTCGGCACGTGGCATAGGCCACCCGGTTTCCCCGACATCCCGCAAAATCATCGGTGATCCATCATGGACACGCACAAGACTGCAATCTCGGGCGAGCGCATCATCGCAACGATGACTGAGCTTGCCCGCTGTTCCAACCTCCATCGCATCGTCGTGGCCGGCGACCAGGCGCCCCACCACATGTTCGAGTTGCATCGCCGTGGATACAATCGCGTCGCGACCACGGCGAACTGCGGCCTTCCGCGCGGTCAATACGACGTCGCTTTCGTCGAATGGCAACTGCATTCCATCAAGGCGCTCGAAACCACGTTGGACTGGCTGGTCCATTTCCTGGCTCCGACTGGCGTCCTGGTGATTTGGATTGACGTCAGCGAAAGCACGAGCCAGCGAAAACTCAGGTCAATGCTTACAAAGTTGGGTTTCCGCCTTGAGGCGGGCACCCATTGTGAGGGTGGTCTCGCCATTGCGGCGCGACGGCTCGATGTCAATCAACACGCCATCGCCGCGTGAGGATCGTGTCATGCCGGTTCGACTAGGACGCGTCTCGAGATTGTCGGGCTTCGCACCGGCGGTCCCGACGCCCTTCGACGAAAATGGAGCGCTCGACATCCCGGCCTTCGAGCGGTTCTGTGACAGGCAAATTCAACACGGGGCCACCGCCCTGGTGGTCTGTGGCACAACCGGTGAAGCGCCCACCCTGAGCCGCGACGAACACGATCGGATCGTTCGTATCGCCATCGACGTTGCCCAGGGCCGCGTACCGGTGATCGCTGGCGCTGGATCCAATTCAACAAGCCAAGCCATTGAAATGGCGAAAGACGCCGAAAACGCGCGCGCCGACGCGATATTGTCGGTCGTGCCTTATTACAACAAGCCGATCCAGGCCGGCATGTACGCGCATTTTCGTGCGATAGCCGCGGCGACTGACCTTCCGATTATTCTTTACGACGTGCCGTCGCGGACCGTGTGCGGCCTCGCGGATGCGACGATTGCACGGCTGGCCGAGGACCCGCAATTCATCGGCCTCAAGGATGCCACCGGCGACATGACACGACCGCTGCGACTGAGAGCCCTGCTTGGAGCGGAGTTTCGCTTGCTGTCCGGCGATGACACGACCGTTCTGGGATTTATCGCTCAAGGCGGCAACGGCTGCATCTCGGTCACATCGAACCTCGCGCCGGGCTTGTGTCGCAATATGTACCTGGCGCTGAAGCGCGGGCAAATCGCTCAAGCTCAGCGCCTTGCTGGTGATTTCATGAAATTGACGCTCGCACTATTCAGCGAGACCAACCCGGCGCCGCTCAAATATGCGCTCAGTCTGCTGAAACTCATGTCGTTGCGGGTTCGCTTGCCGCATGTTGAACCAAGCAGCGACACAAAAGCCGAAATTGCCGCCGCCTTGGAAGACGTGTGTGAGCGGCATTCGGAAGGCGTCATCGGAAACGTGACTGGTGCCGAATCCGTCAAATATCCACTTCTTCGAATAGCGCCCGACGACGGCGCGCCGGGTTCGCGAATGCTCAACGGGCTACCCGAAGCCAGGTGACGATGATCCGACTTCCTTGGCAGGGGCCGCACCTAGTTTAAGATCATCGCGACAGTCGTGGGCATCAAGACAAGCCGAAGCGAGCGACGATTGCCGCTCGCTCGATCGGACCGCGCGTGTATCCGTCAGAAGCGAAAGAACGAGAAGAAATTCTGCCGCGAGTGGTAATAGTCGTTACGGCGGTTGTTCTGGGTCTTGGCGGTCTTCCGCGGCTTGACCGGCTTCTGCTCGGCAGCGGGCGGGGTTTCGGCGCGCCGCCGGCAGCGCGACGGCGGTCGTTACCACCGATTTCGCACGCGCGGCCAGCGCCGGCAGCGCCGGTGAGGTCAGCGGATACGACGTCGAGGCAATCGGACGAGACACCAGGAACATCGAGGGCACCGCCTTCGGCATCGTCGTCACGAGGGTCGGCGCAACCGACGCGATGGCACGCGGCGCCAGGAAGATCGCGGGAAACACCGCTTCGGGCGCGACCTTGACCGGCGAGGTGGTGCTCGCGACGGGCTTGGCGATCTCCGGAGCGCTGAGAGCGGCGACCGGCTTGGCGGCTTCGGGCGCAGCCGGATCGGTCGCGGCCCGCACGGTGCCGAGTCTGCGGTCGTCGGACGTCGCGGCGGGCTGATCGGACTTGGCCTCGCCTTCACATTTGGTGGAACCCCGCAGGCACGGGCCGAGGCTGTCCGTCTTGGCGGCGCTCGGCGAGGACACGGCATCGGCGGGGGCGACGGCGACCACCGTCGGGATCACCGGCTCATTCGCGGGCGGAGGCGGGGCAAGCGCGAAGGCGCCGGGAGTTTCCGGTGCAAACAGCATGATCCCGCTGGCGCCGGCCACGGCGCCGCCGACCACGAAGGCCAAGACCGCGCCGAGTCTTGCGCCCCAAACTCCAAGACCGCTTGGAATACACCCCCGGACGAGGGAAAGGCATGGCACACCCCTATACGCCCCAACCCCGTTGCCGCAGGCTACATGCCGACGGACGCCGCACAGCGGAGTCGGGTTGAACCTCAAAATTGGTCGCGCCAGGTGTTAGAAAGGTTCGACGCAACGCATCATTTCATTCAGGCATATCGTTAATGGGTTGCTGCCGACGGCCGCCCGGCCGGAAACGTGGCGCGACGGAGCCGAGTACCACCGGTTCGACCCCCTGCCTGATGACGCGTACGGCTGTGGCAGACCCGGTCAGGAGCAATAGCGGCCCGGACGGATCGGTCAGGACGCCGCGACGCGCCCGGCCTGCGCCGCCATCCGGGTCCAGCGGTTTTCCGGGTACGGCAGGCCGAGATTCTCGCGCAAGGTCGCGCCCTCGTATTCGGTGCGGAACAGGCCGCGGCGCTGCAATTCGGGAACGAGCAGGTCGACGATGTCGTCGAGCCCCTGCGGGATGGTCAGCGGCAGCAGGTTGAAGCCGTCGGCGGCGCCGGCCTCGAACCAGTCCTCCAGCGCGTCGGCGATCTCGGCCGGCGTGCCGCACACGGTGCGGTGCGCGCGCTGGCCGATCACGCGCTTGTAGAGCTGGCGGATCGTCAGGTTCTCGCGCCGCGCCAGGTCGACGATCACCTTGAGCCGGCCGTGCTCGGCATTGGCCCAGACCGGCTCGGGCACCGGCCCGTCGAGCGGATAGGCCGACAGGTCCATGCCGAAATAGGCCGACAGATTCTTGATGCCGAGCTCGGGCTGGATCAGCGATTGCAGCCGCTCGTACTTGTCCTCGGCCTCCGCCCGGCTCGACGCCGATCACCGTCATGACGCCGGGCAGCACCTTCACGGCTTCGGGCGGGCGGCCATAGCGCGGCGGCGCGCCGCTTGATGTCGGCATAGAACGCGCGCGCCGCCTCGAGGTCCTGCTGCACCGTGAACATCACCTCGGCGGTTTCGGCGGCAAGCTCGCGGCCGTCGTCGGACTGCCCGGCCTGCACGACCACCGGGCGGCCCTGCGGCGACGGCTGGATCATCAGCGGCCCGCGCACCGCGAAATGCTGTGCCCTTGTGATTGAGGAAATGCAGCTTCGCGGGGTCGAGATACATGCCGCTCGCCTTGTCGGCGACGATCGCGCCGTCCTCCCAGCTATCCCACAATCCGAGCACGACCTGCGCGAACTCGCGCGCGCGGGCGTAGCGCTCGGCATGGGCCGCATGGGTCTCGCGGCTGAAGTTCAGCGCCTCGGCGGTGGCGAGCGAGGTCACCAGGTTCCAGCCGGCGCGGCCGCTGCTGATGGCGTCGAGCGAGGCGAAGAACCGCGCCACCGTGAACGGCTCGTGATAGGTCGTCGTCATGGTGGCGACGAGGCCGATGTGCTCGGTGACGGCGGAGAGCGCGCCGAGCAAGGTCAGCGGTTCGAGCCGCGAGCACGCGGCGGTGCGCTGCCAGACATCTACATCGTCGGCGCCGAAAGTGGCGTTGGTGTCGGCGGTGAACAGCAGGTCGAACTTGCCGCGCTCGGCGGTGCGGGCGATGCGCGCATACTGCTGGAACGACAGCCGCGCCTTGGCGTCGACGCCGGGATCGCGCCAGGCGGCGACGTGATGCCCGCTGCCATCGAAGAACAGGCCGAGCTTCATCTGCCGCGACGGCGTGGATTTCGGAGCGTGAGCCATGGCCGGCATTCCTGGCGCCCGGCGGCCCGCGGCCGCCGTGAGCGATCATCATCCCGCACGGGCCAAACCTTGCCAAGCGCGGTCCCTTGAAACCGGCGCGGCCGATGCGGATTTGAGGAGTGGCGCGGTTGCCGGCATCACGAGCGGCCAATGGCCTCCCCGGCCCCGCGCTCGACCCCGGGAGACTGTCATGACGCGGCTTGCCCTCTTGTCCACGATCCTGCTCACGCTATCGGTCGTGCCGTCCGTGGCGGCGGATTGCACTTGGTCGAACGGCGTCTACCGTTGCACCGACCGGTCCGGCCGGACCTATGTGGTCAAACCGCGGGCCGATACGGAGCGGCAGCAGCGCCGGTCGCAGGACGCCGTGCGCGGCCGTAACTACTACCCGCCCGACATCGGCAGCGGGATGGGCGCGTTCTCCTACGGCTGCACGATGTCGCGTTGCGACTGACCTGTTCCCGTTGTCCCGGTTGAGCTGGGATCTGTGACAGCGGTCACTGATCCGGCGCGTCGAGCATGACAACCTGTTAGCCTGACCCAGTGTCGGTGCCACGCATCGATCCTGTGGCTGAGGTTCAGGGAGAACACCCATGTCGACCGCCGCCGAGATCGAAGCCGCGATGTTCAAGCGGATGGGCGACCATTACGTCTTTCAGGCGCCGAGCGAATGGGTGGTCGGCCCCAAGCGCCGCTACCTGGTGACCGAAGCGCAGAAGCAGGAACTGCTGGCCATCGCCACCCCGCAGCAACCGGCCCTGCGGATCGCGATCGTCACATTGGCGGTCCTGGTTTGGGCGATCGCGGTGTCCGGTTTGCTCTGGATGCTTTCCGCCCACGACGATCCGACAATCCTCGACCTGCTCGCGATGGCGGCGCTGATCATGCTGCCGCTGTTTCTGGGCTGGATGGTCATGGTACGGCGAAACCTGCGCCGCATGCAGCCGATCCTGGCGCAGGCGCCCCGCACGGAAGAAAGGATCACGTCGCGCGAGCAGCGCGCGGCGATGGCCGGTGCACTGTCGCTGCGGCGGGCGGTGATCTATGGCTCGCTGTGGACCTGCGTCCTGGCGTTTCAGGCGCTGATTCTGGTGCTCCGAAATAACAGGCTGCCGTTGCTCGACGACGTCCAGTCGTACCTGAGCATTTTCACGGCAGTGATCGCCGCTGGATTGGCGGTCTATTACTTCAGCATTGCCGTGCGCCGGGTCGCGGGCAATGCCAAGCCCGCGCCTTGACCGTCGCCACACGTGGCTTCACGCCCGCGTTGCATTTGTGCTTTATTGAATTGACGCCGTACGAACGCGGCCGCGGAATTTGCAAGCCCGCAGACCTCGACGATCCTTCGGAGAGTCCTCGGCTTTTCGGAAAACTGAGGCCTATCCCTATATCCTTTAGAAACAGCAATTTTATTCTAGAAGAGCAACTTCCACTCTAGAAAGAGCGACTTCACTCTGATGGAACTATCCTCACGGCGCTGGAATTGTTCCCTGTCGGACCCATCAGTCATGAGGATGCCGTCGGATTGTTCCGCATTCGCAATCGGCAAATGCGAGACCTTCTCCCGCTCACAAACAGCCAACCCCTGCACGAGGACACAACATGTCAAAGGTGAGAAAACTCGAGTCGCGCAAGGTCGCGCCCTCGCTCCACACGCCCACCGACCTGCCGCCCGACGCCGTCGCGGCGATCTCGACCGCGCTCAACGGGCTGCTGGCGGATGCATTCGCGCTTTATCTCAAGACCAAGAATTTCCACTGGCATGTCAGCGGCCCGGAGTTCCGGGATTACCATTTGATGCTGGACGAGCAGGCGGACCAGATTTTCGCCACGACCGACCAGCTCGCCGAACGGGTCCGCAAGATCGGCGGCACCACGATCCGGTCGATCGGGCAGATCGCCAAGCTGCAGCAGATTTCCGATAACGACGACGAGTTCGTCGCGCCGCGCGACATGCTGCTGGAGCTGATGGCCGACAACAAGGCAGTCGCTCACCGGATGCGCGAAGCCCACGAAATTGCTGACGAGCACGATGATATTGCGACCGCCAGCATTCTGGAGAATTTCGTGGACGACACCGAGCGCCGCACCTGGTTCCTGTTCGAGGCAACACGACCGTCGAACCACCGCGCTTCGCAGGCGGCCGAATAGCCGGTTTCGGGCTGCGCGCGTCGCGACCCAGAGTGCCTCGACCCGCCGGCCGCCCCGCGATGCGGCTGCCGAAGGGCCAGGTCCCGCGTCGGCGCAATCGCCTCTGCCACCCTCGCCACAAGATGCGTGCCTTCGGGCACGCATCTTTTTCTGACACTTAATTTCGCCGCCCTCGGAGGCCTCCGCTCGGTGGAATGCCGAATGCGGGACTGATATGGTCCCGGCCGCCCGTCGGCATCCGCGGGCGGCCGGCGGCCGTTTCGCATGGCGTCGAGATGCGAGAAGATCGACTGTCGCGCCCAAGCATTGGGGCGTGCCAGACTGAGAGAGAGCGGCGCTTCGGATGCCTTTTTCGAGTAGCCAGCCATTCTGGCATCTCAAAAATGTTGGGTTCTCACCGGCCCGCCTCGGCCTGCTGGCCGGGGCCATCGTTCTGATGTGCCTCGCGGGCTTGGCCGCGATGACGCTCGCGTTTCGCACCGCGGAGGCCCAGCGCTGGGTCGATCAGACCATCGAAGTCCGGCAGCTCGCCGGTGAATTCCTGAGGGCCGTTCTCGATGTCGAGACCGGCGTCCGCGGGTATTTGCTGTCGGATGACAAGACCTTTCTGGAGCCGTATCAGGCCGCCGCGCCGAAGCTAGCGGCCACGCTAGAAAGGCTGCGGGTGCTGGCGGCCAACGATCCAACTCAGCGCGCACGCCTGCAGCAGATTTCGCAGACCTCCCAGGAACTCAACGAAGTCTATCGGCAGATGCTGGAGCGGGCCGCGCAAGGCCGGCGCGATGAAGCCATCGACCTCGTCAAATCGCGCGCGGGAAAATCGCTGGTGGACCAAACGCGAAGTCTCGCCACCGCCTTTGACCAAGCCGAGCGCGAAATGCTCGCCGCCAGGGTCCGCGACATCCAAAGATTGCGTGCGCTACTGATCGCCGCGGTGGTCGGGGCACTGGCCTGCGCCATTGGGCTGCTGCTCTTTTTCGCATACATGAGCTACAGCTACGTCCAACAGCTCGATTTTCGCACGGCCGAATTGGAGAACGAGGCGCGGCGACGCCACGAATCCGAGGCGACCCTCATTCAGGCGCACAAGATGGAGGCCGTCGGCCAGCTCACGGGCGGCATCGCGCACGATTTCAACAACATGCTGACGGTCATCATCGGCAGTCTCGAAACGCTGCAACGCCGTCTCAAGCACATGCAGTCCGAGACCGAGAACGGCGACAAGCTGGCAGTCCTGACCAAACCGGCCGATCTGGCCCTGCAAGGCGCGCGCAATGCCGCCAGGCTGACACATCGTCTGCTGGCGTTTGCGCGCCGCCAGCCGCTGGCTCCGGTCCAGCTCGACCTCAACAAGGTCGTCAGCGGAATGTCGGAACTGATGCGCCGAACCGTCGGAGAGACGATCGTCTTCGAGACCGTCCTCGGTGCCGGATTGTGGCGGACATTCGTGGATGCCAATCAGCTCGAGAACGTGCTGCTCAATCTGGTGGTGAACGCCCGCGATGCGATGCCGAAAGGCGGCCATCTCACCATCGAGACCGCCAATGCCTACCTGGATGAACCCTACGCGGCGCGTTTCGGTGACATCTCGCCCGGGCAGTACCTATTGTTGAGCGTCACCGACACCGGGACCGGCATGAGCCCCGAACTGCTGGCGCGGGTGTTCGAGCCGTTCTTCAGCACGAAGGGCGACCAGCAAGGCTCCGGCCTCGGCCTCGCGATGGTGCACGGCTTCGTCAAGCAGTCCGGGGGACACATCCGAATCTACAGCGAGCTCAACGAGGGTACGACTGTCAAAATCTATCTGCCGCGGTTGAACAACGCCTCCGAAGCCGCGGCCAATCCGGAAGAGTTGCCGCAGCGCGACCCGCGGATCGAGACGGCAGCAAATCGGTCTGAAACCGTGCTCGTCGTCGAGGACAACGACGACGTCCGCGGCTATGCCCATTCGGCGCTCGAGGAACTCGGCTACACCGTGCTCCTGGCGCGCGACGCGGCCGAAGCGCTGCGGATCGTCGCGAACGGGACGCGCATCGACCTGCTGTTCACCGATGTCGTCCTGCCCGGCGGAATGAACGGCCGTCAGCTCTCACAGAAAATCCTGCAAGAGCGGCCGCAATTGCCGGTTTTGTTCACGACCGGCTATACGCCCAACGCGATCGTTCATCACGGCCGGCTCGATCCCGATGTGCAGCTACTGTCGAAGCCCTACACGCAATCGGATCTGTCGCGAAAAATCCGCGCCATGCTCGACCGCTGAACGGATCATTGTTCGATCGCATGATCGACGGCGGCCTGCTGGCTCACCCGGGGAGATTCATCTCGTCCGGCGCCCTGGTGTGGTTGTGGACCACGAATGCGGCGATGAGAAACGGTGTCGCCAGGAACGTGCCGAGCGGGCCCCACAGCCAAGTCCAGAACGCGAGCGACAGGAAGGTCGCGAGCGGGCTGAGCGTCAATTGCCGGCCGACAATGCTTGGCGTGATCAGATGCCCCTCGACTGTCGCGAACGCCACGAACATCGCCGGCGCCAGAAATGCCGCCGGCAACGTCGGCAGCGAGACGACGCCAAGCACGAACAGCAGCAGCACGACGATCGCCGGCCCCAAATAGGGAATGAAATTGAGCAGCGCCGCCACCACGCCCCACAGCAACGGGTTCGGCAGGCCGACCACGAATGCGATCGCCGCGGCCGCCACACCGACGCCGATATTCACCACGCTCACGACCATCACGTAGCGCGTGAGGCTGTCCTCGATCTCGTTCAGGATGCGCAGCGCCCGCAGCCGGTTGTCCTGGCCCTCGAACTTCAGGACCAGGAATTGCCGCTGACGATTGCGCGACAGCAGCAGGAAGAACAGCGTGCCGAAGAACAAGACGAGCTGACCGACCGCCGGCGTCAGCCATTCCAGCACCTGCGCCAGTATGGTTCCGGCCGAAAGCTCGAGCTTCGGCGTATCGGCCGCGGTGCCGAAAATGGTCGCCAGCGAAATCTGCAGCTCCCGCCACGCCGCGATCGGCTGCTCGAAGAACTGGGCCTTCTCCTTGAGCGCCGCCGCGATTTCGGGGGCGCGCGTGGCCCAGCCGGACACCACGCCGCCGAGCATCACCAGGCCGACATTGATCGCCACCAGCACCAGGCCGACCACGACCACGGCAAAGACCGAGCTCGGGATGCGCACGCGCGAAGCCTGTACGGCCAGCGGTCCGAACATGATGCTCACGATGATGGCGGCGACGATCGGCGCGATCAGCGAGCGCGCCAGATAAAGGAATGCGATCAGCAGCAGAAGGAAAATCCCGGCCAGGATGACCGGCTGGGTGCCGCGCCAGAATTCCCGCACGGCAGGTCGTGCCTTTTCGGCGCTCTGCGGCTTCTCCGGCTCGGCGCTCCGCGGCTTCTCCGGATGGAGATCGGTCTTCGTATTGTCCATGGTTTCTCAAATGCCGGCCGGCGGCGGCCAATCCGGAAATGTCGTTCAGCCGCGCCGACGTCGTCCGTTAGCCGCGATGAGCTGAAACTGTTTCACAAGCCGGAAGTGCGCAAAGAGTTCCATCTGCGGAATGTGGGAGCAGCTTTCCGCGTTGGAACTCGGCCGTCCTTCGGGAAGTTGAGAATTGCTCGCCGTCAACAACAATATGGATTTATGGCGATGACCAATGCCGTGCTCCCGACTCCGATGGCCGCCGCGCCGGCTCGACACGCCGCCGAGGGCCCATCAGGCAGCCTGTTGAGCAAATATTTCTCGCAGTTCTCGCACGTGGTCGCGCGCGCAGCCGGTACGCCGGCTGCATTCCTGCTCGCCACGCTGACAATCATCGTCTGGGCCGTGACCGGGCCGGTCTTCGGCTACAGCGATACCTGGCAACTGATCATCAACACCGGCACGACGATCGTCACATTCCTCATGGTGTTCCTGATTCAGAGCACCCAGAACCGCGATACCATGGCTCTGCAACTGAAGCTCGCAGAACTGATCATCGCGGTGAAGGGCGCCGAGGACAGCGTCGCGACCATCGAGGACCTGTCCGAGGATGAACTGGAGCACCTTCACAAAGAGCTATGCAATCGCATGCAGATGACGAGCGATGCCTTGAGCAAGCGCGAACGCGAAACCAAGGCCAACCGGTGAATGTCAGGCGATTGCCGTCACGCCTCCGCGGGGCGCTCCAGGCGCTCGAGCGCGAGACGCAAGTCCTCGAAGTCGTAAGGCTTGGGCATGATGATGAGGTTATCCAGCGCCTGCAGATCGGCGTCGACGGAGCCCGCGCCCCTGCCGGACGCGACGATGATCGGAAGCTGCGGATAGAGGCTGCGCAGTTCGCTCACCAGTTTCTCACCCGGCAGATCGGGCAATCCCAGGTCGACCAGCGCGACGTTGATCAGGCCCTTGTTGTCCTCGGCCAACTGCAGCGCGTGCCCGGCGGAGCCTGCTTCCAGCACGCGAAATCCCAGCTCGTCGAGCGCATCCACGGCGACCATGGCCACCAGCAGTTCGTCTTCCACCAACAGTGCGCAACGATTCTTTTCGAGCGTCATAGCCCACCGAGTGTCCGTTCAAGGAATCGCCGAAGCCATCAACCTGCACGCAACCTCGTCGCCCACCGTCACGCGACCGCCGGCACCGCCGAGAACGTACCGACAAACCCACGGTTCCATGCGCGGCACTTTAGCCGATGCCGACCCATCGCGGACGCAACAAATGCATGACCGCGTTCACGTATCTGCGATCCGCCGATCGGTTGGCCTCGGCCTCGCGGCTGCCGCTCCCCTGCCGCGCAGGAACCGGGCGCGCTGCCCGCGCGTTGTCGGTGAGGTAACCAACACCGAATGGGAGAACGACATGAATTGGGACCGCGTTGAAGGCGAATGGAAGCAGTGGAAGGGCAAGGTGCAGCAGCAGTGGGGCAAGCTCACCAATGACGATCTCGACGTGATCGAAGGCAACCGGACCGAGCTCTCCGGCCGGTTGCAGCAGCGCTATGGGTACGCCAAGGACCAGGCCGAGAAGGAAATCGATACCTGGATGAAAGCCATCCACTAACCGGTACTGTCGATTTCGAGAGAAGCCGCGCGGTCTAACCCACCGCGCGGCTTTTGTTGGTGCTGGCGTTTCGCTCGAAGAACAGCGCCTGGCTGATGACGGCCGAGACCATGGCGGGCTGGTAGGGCTTGGTGATGAGGAACGCCGGTTCGGGGCGGTCGCCGGTCAGGAACCGTTCCGGATAGGCGGTGATGAAGATCACCGGGACCTCGAACGACTTGAGCAGGTCGTTGACGGCATCGACCCCGGAGCTGCCGTCCGCCAACTGAATATCCGCCAGGATCAGCCCCGGCCGCTTCTGCTTGGCGAGCGCCACGGCTTCGGACTTGGTGCGCGCAATGGCCTGCACCTCATGGCCGAGATTCTCGACCAGCGATTGCAGATCCATCGCGATCAGGGCTTCATCCTCGATGATCAGGATGTTGGTCGCAATCTGATTGGCGAGCTCCTTGCCGCACTGTTCGATCAGGGCGCGCAGTTCGTTCACGCGAATATCGAGGATGCGCGCCGCATCTTCCTCCGAAAATCCCTCCAGGAAGACCAGCAGGAACGCCTGGCGCGGCATGGCGCCGATCTGGCCGAGGTGCCGGTCCGCCGCGAGCAGTTCGGCCGGCTCCTTGCCGGCGTTCACCGCGACCGAATTCCAGATCTTGGAAAAGACCCGGAACATTCCGACCCGAACGGGCGTTTCGTCGTCAATGACATCGGCTTGCGAAATCAGCGTTTCGAGCGCCGCGGCGACGTAGCTGTCCCCCGACTTCTGGCTGCCCGTCAGCGCCCGGGCATACCGTCTCAATACCGGCAAGTGCTCACCAACCGATTGGGATGTCAGCATAAATTCCCTCCACGCCCCTTTTTGGGCCCGCCAACACGGCTGTCCTCCGCGGACAAGTCGCCCGAAAACGTCTCACCTCAAAGAAAGTTCCAAGAGCGGCAAAGAAAGTTCCATAGGGTTGGAACCAATTGTTTCGCCGGGAATTTACCGCTGATCGGTGGAGCGGCAATCCCGCCGCAAAAGACAGCGGTCAGCGCAGTGGCTTTCCGCGAAGCTCAAAAACCGATGCGCCACTGGGGACGAACCGCGATGAACGAAAGGACGAGGCCCACGGGAAATTCGACGCCACACGTTGAAGGGTCGGAGAAGGCCAAGTCCCGTAAGGGCCGCCTGGGCACGGAGATCCAACGCAAGATCGGCCACCAACTACGGGCAATGTACACCGATGTTGTGAATGAGGGCGTACCGGACCGGTTTGCCGAGCTGATTAAACGTCTTGACAGCAAAGACAAACAATAAGGTCGACACTATGGACGCTCAAGATGACGTGCGAGAGGCCATGCTGGCCGCGGTGCCGAATCTGCGCGCCTTCGCAATTTCACTGTGCGGCAATATCGACCGCGCCAATGATCTCGTCCAGGAGACGCTGTTGCGCGCGTGGGGCCACCTCGATTCGTTCGAGCCTGGCACCAACATGTCGGCGTGGCTGTTCACAATCCTGCGAAATCATTTTCGCAGCGAATTCCGTAAACGCCGGCGCGAGGTCGAGGACGCCGACGGCGGCTACGCCGACAGCCTGACGACGCCCGGAAGCGCAAACGTCGCACATCGAGTTCGGCGAATTGCGTGAAGCGTTGCTCAAGCTGTCGGCCGATCAGCGCGAGGCACTGATTCTCGATCGGCGCGTCCGGGTTTTCCTATGAGGAGGCCGCCAAGATTTGCGGCTGCGCGGTGGGCACGATCAAGAGCCGGGTCAATCGCGCGCGCATCCGGCTGGCCGAACTGCTGGGAATCGAGGGATCGCAGGCCTTCAATGCGGACCCCGAAATGGAGGCGGCGCTTTCAAGCGGGCGCGAGGACTGATTTGCCCTCGCGCGCTGAGATCTTGCGGTCTTCCCTCTGTTTTCAAGCCACATTTCTCGATCTTAACGGCAGAATTCTCCTTTAGCGGGAACGAAACGCGCTATTGTTTTTTCTTTAACCGGCGATTTCCGCCTGTGTGGTAGCAAGTGGTATGGCGGTCTTCAATTCTGGCCTCGATTCCACGGCTTGGCTCGCCGCGATCGTCGATTCCTCGGCCGACGCGATTGTCAGCAAGGACCTTAACGGGGTCATCACATCCTGGAACGAGGGCGCCGAACGGATGTTCGGCTACCAGGCCGATGAGATGGTGGGGCACTCCATCCTGAAGCCGATTCCGGCCGACCGGGTCAGCGAGGAAGATTACATCCTCAGCCTGGTCCGAACTGGAGAGCGCATCCGCGATTTCGAGACGCTGCGCCGATGCAAGGACGGGAGGATGATCCACGTCTCGCTCACGATCTCGCCTATTCGCAATCCGAACGGCGACATCGTCGGTGTCTCGAAAATCGCGCGTGACATCACCGAGCGAAGGCTTACGCAGGAAGCCCAGGCGCTCCTGCTCAAGGAGCTCAACCACCGTTCGAAGAACCTTCTGGCGGTGGCCGATGCGATCGTTCGCCAGACCGCCAAGAGCACGTCGCCGGGGGAGTTCGTCGAGCGGATCAGCCGCCGGCTGCACGCCCTGTCGATCAACCAGGACTTGATGATCGAGCGCGACTGGCGCGGCGCGGACATCGCGCAAATCATCCAATCCCAACTCGCCTCGGTGCTCGACGAACCGAAACGCCGGGTCCAACTGGAGGGCCCGCCCTGCATCGTCACGCCCCGCGTCGCACAAGCGCTGGGGCTCGCGATCTACGAACTCGCCATCAACGCGGTCAAGTTCGGTGCACTGTCCACCGACGCCGGCCGGGTCCAGGTCAAATGGGCGATCGCCGGCGACGGTGAACAGCGTGAATTCAAATTGAACTGGCACGAATTGGGAGGGCCATCGCCCGTTCGACCGGCACGAAAGGGCTTCGGCAGCACGATCATCGAGAACATGATTGCCCGCTCGGTCCTCGGCTCCGCCACCATGACGTATGCCCCCACCGGTCTGGTCTGGGAACTGACGGCTCCCGAAGCCGGATTGACCGGCGCCGCGGAAGCCGCGGCGGAGTAGTCCAGCGGTCGAGGTGCGTGCCGGACTCGAATTGGCCAGTTCGTCCGGATAGACCCCCTGCAGAACCACGTCAAAGTGACTTTTCACCGATTCGTTGCATAGGCACGAGCGCGCTTTCAGCGCGTCGATGTTCTTGACAAGCAACGATCCACGGCGGGTTTCGAGCACGCCCTCAAGCTTGAAGGACTGGATGATCCGGCTGGTGTAGCTGCGCCCTACACCCAGCATGGTGGCGAGCTGCTCGTGCGTCAGCGGCACCGCGTGATCGCCCGTACGCTCCATGGCCGACAGGATCCATTTTGCCGTCCGCTGCTCGATCGAATGGATCGCATTGCAAGCGGTCGATTGAAACACCTGGGCCAGCAGACTGTCCGCATAGCGCGCAAACAGGTAGCGCAGCGTCAACGACTTGGCTTTGGCGGCTTCGAGGTGGCTCGCCCGCAGCCGGACGAACGGCCCGCCGTATTTCACCGTAATCCGGCAATAGGCTGGCAGGTTGCCGAAGCTCACGATGCCGCCGACGGCCCCTTCCCGGCCCACCAAGATAGTCTCCACATCGCGGCCGTCTTCGTTGCTCACGAGAAAGGAGACCAGGCTCGGACCGCACGGGAAATACACGGTCTCGACATTGTCGCCGGGGCGGTAGAACAGCTCGCCGGTTGCGTTTTCCACGTGCTCGCAATACGGCGCGATCAGCACGTAGTCCGCATCGCGCAACCGGCGGATCAGGTTGTTGTTGGGACGCTCCGTGTCCACCGAGGCCGTTGGGTTGATTGCCTTCATGACGGAGCGGAATAGTCCCTTTTGCCGGCAAGCTGTGTGCACTAGTGCACAGACCCGACAATGCGCCGGTGTTACCAAAGTTCCATCGGCGTCCAGCGACTACGCTTAACAGGTGTCGCCGGGCCGGCCGCTTGCCACCCATCGAACTTGCCGTTCGTCACCCTTTTCGGCGCCGATCGCCGAAACGGCCAACCCGTTTCAAGGCGGGGACGGCTCAGCGCGACCGATCGCTTTGGTGGTTCCCTGGAGAAACTGATGCCGGACCGGCTGCTTGCGCAGGATATCGTGACCATGTCGCGCGAGCCCCTGTTGGTGCTCGACGAGCAATTGACGGTCATCGCTGCCAGCCGGTCTTTCTACGGCACCTTCGGAGCCAGTCAGAACGAGACGGTTGGATTGCCCATTGCCAGGATCGCCAACGGCCTGTTCGATACTCCGCTGTTGACGCAGCAGTTGCGGCGGGTGGAATCCGGGCAAGCCATGCTCGAGAATTTCGAAATCCGCCAGGACGCCGTCTCCGGCGTCCGCACGTTCTTGCTGCACACCAGCGCGATCCGCCGCGACGGCGGCCGAGGCCGGGGTATCATGCTTACCGTCGAGGACGTCACCGAGCGCCGCCGGATCGAGGCCGACTGCGCGGAGGCGGTCATGAGCGCTAACAACATGCTGGTCGAGCTCAACCATCGGATCATGAACAGTTTCGCGATGATCGGTGCGATCGTCACGATGGAAGGGCGCACTCAGCAGGACGGCAACTGCCGCGCCGCGTTCGACCGCATGCGATCCAGAATCACGTCGATCGCGCATCTGTACAGAAATCTGGGCCGCAGCACCGCGCCGGAGGCCGTGCACGCCGACGAGTACCTCAAGAATATCGTCAGCGATCTGGTCACATCGCTGAGTCACCCGGAACGCAAGATCGATGTCGCTGTTTCCATCGTCCAGACGCCGCTGCCAACGCCGATCGCCGTCCCGCTGGGGCTGATCGTCAACGAGGTCGTCACCAACAGCCTGAAACATGCCTTCGATGGTCGCGCGCACGGGACGATCAGCGTCGAACTCACGCAGGCGAGCGAGCATTACGTGCTGCAGATTTCGGACAATGGCCGCGGGATCGACGGGACGGTCCGCAACGCGTCCGGGCTTGGACAGCGGCTGTTCGAGACATTTGCGCGGCAGTTGCGGGGAACGGCCGAGCAGTCGACCGGCCCCGGCGGAACGACGGTGACATTGAGATTTCCAAAACCGGGCTCCCCGTGATCTGAAGCTTCTCTTCGGTTTAAGGCGCGTCTGCTGGAAATGGGCCTTGCTCTGCAGCAGCGCATGCCGAAATGGCCGCGTTTGCGACGACCGGCACGCTACTTCGTGGCCAGCGATGATCAGACCCTGGCGCAGCGGCACGGCGGCAATCCGGCGTGCGCCCCCGCCTGTTGTGTTATTCTGCATTCAGACTGAGTCGGGGGAGTAAGCCCGCCATGAACAATCGGTTGATCCTGTTCGCAGCGTTTGTCCTTCTCGGCTCTGTGTCGGGCGAAGCGCCGGCCCAGCCGCGGTCGGCACCGAAGGCCGCGCAACAGATCGGCACCTGCGTCGTCATCCTGACCGACGCCACCACCACAGAGGCGCCGACCGGCCTGCAGGCCTACGGCACCTGCACGACAGCGCAGGGCGGCGAGCGGAGTTGCACCGCCGAAATCGTTCCGACCGGCGCCGATGTGATTCTCGACGTGACCAATACCGACAGCCTTGCATCGTGCCTGAAGGTCGACAGTGACGATCCCTGCGCGCAAGTTCAGTCCGGACCGATCATCTTCCAGTCCAACCGGCACGCGACTCAGACCTACGGCGCCTATGTGGGGCAGGCGCGCATGACGGTCGCCATCCGGCAGAAACGCCTCCAGCAGCAATGGCACGACCGGCCGCCGACCGAGCGCTTTCCGCTGGTCGCCGGCCGGATGTTCGACGTACTCGTTTATCGCTCGGCGGCCGCGGCACGGCTGCAATGCTCGATGACCGATGGCGACCAGCGGATCTTTCCGGTGGCTGGCAATGCCGACCTCAGCCCGCAAATCCGCTTCGTCTCGAAGAACTCAGCCGAGCCGGCCTTCGAGGTTCTGACCTACCGCGTGACGCCGTAGCCTCCTCAGGCCATCAGCTTCGAGCCCTCGATGCTTCGCCGCAGCAGCGCCCACAGGCTGCCGCCCGTCACCATGCCGAGCACGTAGAAAACGGCCACCAGCACGGCGAGCGGCGCCCGGATGCTGAAGCCGAGAAACGACATGGTCACGCCCCCAGATTCTGCAGCGCAAAGAGCAAGGTGCAGGCTGCGAAAAGTACGACGATTATAATGTGAATCCAGCGCATGGCGGTTTGCCTCGACCCGGTTGCGAACGACAATACTATAGCGCGTTCGCGGTCCGGCGGTGATACTGATTTCTGCACCTCTCCATTCGTTGTTTGCATTCTGCCCGAACCGCTCGCTGGCCGCGTACCGGATTTCTGCAACGCGAAAAACATGCCGGCTACCTCCTCAGGAGCCTGATTTGACGCCGGACATGGATCCTCGCCGCGGCGACATCGAGGACGACGCCTCCAGCACCAAACGGCGATCGCTGCTTTCGCTCGCCGGCAGCCTGCTGGCGGAGATCAGCATTCCGAAACTGCTGACCGCCTGGGTCGCGCTGATCGTGCTGCCGAGCCTGATGCTGGGCGTGGCGCCGATCGTCGCTGCGATCTGGTTTCACAAGATCTCCGACAAGGTCGCAACCTCGCTGCTGGGCGTCTGGTCGGCGACGCTCCTCATCGGACTCGTCGCTGCTTGGATGGTTCGGTGGCCGCCGTGTACTTCGACTGGCGGAGAGCAGCTTCTGGTCGCTCAATTCGCTCGCCGTCCAACCCTGCTATACGGCCTGCCGCGAGGCGCTGCGCCACCTCGTCCGCGGGCGCTCGGCCGGCGCGACCGGCGGCCGGCATCCGAACCTGCTGCATGCCGCCGCCGCGCTCGTATCCGGCCTGCTGATCTGCGGCGTGTCGCTGCTGGTCCTGTGGCTGGCGTGGCCGTTCGCGTATCTGTCGACCGATCTGGCGATCCTCGCTGAGCCCAAGCACCTTGCTGCGGTCGCGCTGGCCAACAGCGCCGTGCTGGTCAGCGGCTATGTGGCGGTCGCGGCGCTCGTCTGGGCGATTGCGGACGCCACCATGCCGCCGCCGCGCGACCTCGACGTCTTCGACCACGCCGGCTGCCGACGACCGCACGTGGCGGATCGCGCACCTGTCGGACATCCATGTCGTCGGCGAGCGCTACGGCTTCCGCATCGAGAGCGGCCGATCGGGACCGCGCGGCAACGAGCGGCTGCGAGCGGTGCTGGCGCAGCTTGCGTCGCTGCACGCGAGCGGCCCGCTCGATGCGATTCTGATCACCGGCGACATGACCGATGCCGGACGATCGGCCGAATGGGCCGAATTTCTCGACGCCATCGCGCCGCATCCCGAACTCGCCAGGCTGATGCTGATCCTGCCGGGCAACCACGACCTCAACATCGTCGATCGCGCCAATCCGGCGCGGCTCGACCTGCCGGCAAGCCTGAACAAGCGACTGCGCAAGATGCGCATGCTGGCCGGCATCGCGGCGGTCCAGGGCGCGCGCGTGCGCGTCGTGGACCGGCGCGGCGGACGGCTGGGCGACAGCGTCGCGGCGACG
Source organism: uncultured Alphaproteobacteria bacterium (assembly GCA_963807865.1). Taxonomy (GTDB): domain Bacteria; phylum Pseudomonadota; class Alphaproteobacteria; order Rhizobiales; family Xanthobacteraceae; genus VAZQ01. Next base: position 174,562 of record CAWEDK010000025.1, read on the forward strand.
ATGGCGCCGCATCGCGCGGCGCTGCGGGCATTCCAGATGCCGGACGGCCGCGCCTGACGTCGGCGATCTCGGAACTGTGGAACGGGATTTTTCCGATGGTGCTGCCGCCGAACCGGGACGACGGTCTGGGAATCATCCTGTTGAACTCCAATGCCGACACGCATTTCTCTTTCACCAACGCACTCGGGCTGGTCCCGGCCGAACAGGCCCGCGGCCTCGACATCGCCTGCCGGCAGTATCCGCAGGCGTGCTGGCTCCTGGCGCTCCATCACCATCTCGTCGAGTATCCCACGCCGGCCAAGGCGCTGTCCGAGCGCATCGGGACGGCGCTGGTCAACGGCAACTGGTTCTTGCGCCGGCTGCAACCGCTGGCGGATCGTGTCGTCCTGATGCACGGACATCGTCACGTCGACTGGATCGGCGAATGCGCCGGCCTGCAGATCGTGTCGGCGCCGTCTCCCGTGATGGAGGCGACCAACGATGTCAGCACCTGCTTCTACATTCACACCTTGGCGGCCGGGCCGGACCGGCGGCTCAGATTGCTCGAACCCGAGCGGATCATCGTCGCCGGAACTTCGGATCGTTGATCGTACCCTCGTTCGACCGGTGCATCGACTGCGCGCCGGCATCATCCCGCCGCGTCATCGCGCCCCGAGAGCAGGTCCGACACCCATCGGGTGGATTCGTGCTGCTCGCAGAGCGTCAAGAATCGCGATGACGATCGGCACGCCGATGAAGGCACCCGCGATGCCCCACAGATAGGTCCAGAAGAACACCGCCAACAGGATGAGGAAAGGCGACACCGACAGTGTCGCGCCGGCGAAGCGCGGCTCGAAATAGCTGCCGATCAGGAACTGAACCAGGTTCAGGCACAGAAAAATCACGATGGCGAGCTGCCAGGACTCGAACTGCGCAAACGCGAACAAGGTCGGGAACACGGTCGCCACCAGCGGACCGAGAAACGGAATGTAGTTGAGGACAAACGCGATCACGCCCCAGGCGGTCGCCAATTCCAGGCCGGCGAAGAGCGCGACCAGCCAGATCACGGTGCCGGTCAAGAAGCTCATCACGCTGCGGACCAGCATGTATTTCTGAAATTTCGCGGCGATCTCGGTGCCGGCCTGCAGCAGCGATCGGGCGACCGCTTGATTCCGCAGACGCGCGATATTCCGTTTGGCGATATCGACCTCGAGCATTCCGAGCAGCACAAACACGAAAGTGATGACGACGAATGACGTCATGTTGTGGAGCCGTCCAATCACCTCCTGGACGGCGCGCAACGCCCAGCCAAAATTGAAATTGTCGACGATCTGGCTCGCGAGCGAGATGCCGTGCCCCTCCAGCCACTCGGTCGCCTGCGAATACATGATCTGAAAGCGGACAGCGTTGTTGATCAACCACTGGCCGATCTTGCTGAACCCCCAGATCATCAGCCACCCCAGCACCGTGATGATGACCAGGATGACCAGAATGGTAACCGCGAGCGCCAGCAGCTTCGGAACCTTGGCCTGAAGCCAGTTCTGGAACGGCCAAGCAATCGCGATGATGAAGAGCGAGAAAGCAACCGGCGCGAAGATCGATTGCGCGAGAGAGAGCGCGGCCAGAACAAGGACCGCGGCGCAGAGCCCGAGCAGCGTCCGGATTACAATGTCTTGCCCCATGGCCCTGTTTTCCGGTCAGGAAGTGATCGAGAGACGGCCGATGCGTCGAAGGCGAAGCAGCCGGTCGTATCAGACCCCTTCGAGCAACTGATCGAGATCGAGAGTGGAGCGCCGGCCGAGGTCGTCCGTGTGGGCGATCAGGAACGATTCCGCGGCGCGCCGGCCCTCGTCGCGCAGCATGCAGAGAAACTCCCATTCCGCATTGAGCTTGGACGAGTAACCGAGCGTGACCATGAATTCGCTGGCGATGCGGTGCACGCGCATTCCCGCCCAGTTGGCGCCCTCCGACTTGTCGGGATGCGAGACCTGCCGCAGCAGCGCCATCATGCGCAATTCCTTCAGCAGCACGGCGTTGAACGAGACTTCGTTGAGACGATTGAGGATGTCACGGGCCGAACGGGGAAGTTCCGGACGCTCCACCGGGTTGATCTGTACCAGGATCGTGTCCCTGGATTCGCATTCCCGCACCAGCGGCGTGATCGTGGGATTGCCGGAATAACCGCCATCCCAATAGACCTCGCCGTCGATCTCGACGGCCTGAAACATGGTCGGCAGGCAGGCCGATGCGAGCAGCACGTCGGGCGTGATCTCGCGGTTTCGGAACACCCGGCCACGGCCGGTGCGGACATTGGTGGCAGTCACGAACAGCTTGATCGGCGCCCGCGTCAGACGATCGAAATCGACGCATTCGGCGAGAATCCCTTGCAACGGATTAGCGCCGTGCTGTCCGAGATTGTACGGCGAGAACATCCGCGACATCAGGTCCATGGCGACGAACATGGGTGAATAGTCGAGCGTCCAGCGCCCCAGCAGCACGTCAAGCGGAGTGCGCCGGAACGGACTGAGCAAGGCGGCCTGCGAAACGCGCTGCCAGAAATTCTCCAGCGCGGCGCGGGCGCCCTCGGCACCGCGGTCGGCGTAACCGTCGACCAGCACCGCGGCGTTCATGGCGCCAGCCGACGTTCCGGAGACGCCGTCGATCCGCAGCCACGGCTCCTGCAACAGGCGGTCCAACACCCCCCACGTAAAGGCGCCGTGCGCGCCGCCGCCCTGCAGGGCGAGGTCCACCAGAATTGGCGATCGCCGCGGCGGCGAGGTCTTGGCGGCCTCAGTCGTCATATCGGCTCACATCGTGCAGAAGCGTGTCTGCACTCTAGCAGGCTACTGAAAAACCTTCTTGGTCATTCCGCGGCGGGCCGGGCACTACAGCGTCAAAAAAAGCATCACGACAATAGCCGCGATATCATTGGCACGACCCGGCCGCAGCCGACAGCGGCTTTCAGAGCTGCTGCGTCTGGAATGTATCGCAGCTCGCAACCTGCCCGGATTTCAGCCCGGTCATGAACCAGCGCACGCGCTGTTCTGACGACCCGTGCGTGAACGCATCCGGCACGACGTAGCCTTGGGTTCGGCGCTGCAAGCGGTCATCGCCGATCGCGGACGCGGTCTGCATGGCTGCTTCGACATCGCCGGGCTCGATCACCCGCCACTTCTCGTCGGCATGATGGGCCCAGACGCCGGCGTAGCAATCGGCTTGAAGCTCGACGCGGACCTGGAGCTGGTTGGCGTCGGCCTGATCCATCCCGCGCTGCATTTCCTGGATCTGCGGCAGGATGCCGAGCAGGTTCTGCACGTGATGGCCGACCTCGTGGGTGATCACATAGGCCTGCGAGAATTGGCAATTGCGGCTGCCGGGATCGCAGCCGCGGAACCGCCGTTCGATTTCCTCGAAGAACGAGGTGTCGAGATAGACCTTCTGATCGTTTGGGCAGTAGAAAGGTCCCATCGCGGCATGCGCAAAGCCGCAGGCGGAGCTGACCCTGCCAGAGAACATCACCAGCGTCGGCGCGCGGTAGTTCTTGCCGGCGCGGGCGAAGATCTCCTGCCATTGCACCTCCGTACTGCCGAGCACGGCGGCGACGAAGTCCTGCATCTGATCGGTCGGCTTCTGTGCCGTCTTCGGATCGGGGGCGGGCTCGGTCTGCTGCGGCTGGCCGCCGCCGCCGAGGCGGGAGAGGATTTCGGCGCCGCCGATCAGATAGAGCGGGTTGATGCCGAGCGCCCAGCCGACGACGACCAGTATCAGAATGGTGACGATGCCGATGCCGCCGCCGCGCCCAATAGGCCCGCGCCCGCCTCCTTGCCCTCGGCGATCTTCGACCTTGTCGCTGCGTGGCAGTCGATCAAAACGCATGGTCGCCTTCTCCGGTGAATACTCGCGCGGCTGGCGGGCCGTCACATGGTCCGCCGCATCAGGCGGCGCCGGGCATTATGCCCGCTGGCGGACGCGATGCCAGATGAACAGGATCAGGATCGCACCGATGGTCGCCGCCACCAGGGTCCGGATGAACCCGAAGACCTGGATGTTCAGGACACTGGCGAGCACGCCGCCGACGAACGAGCCGGCGATACCCACCAGGATGTTGGTGAAGATGTTGTGGTTGGCTTCCGTCACCTTCTCGGCGATCCATCCCGCGATAGCGCCGATCAACAGCATCGACAGGAAACCGACGCCCGGACTGCCGAAAAAAGCTTGCGCGTCTTCCATGGTGCTCTCCGCTTCCGATGCGAATGAAACCGCGAGGAGTTGCCGCTAGCGCCGTTGCGTCCCGAAGAACCGGTCAAAGACCTGTTCGATGCTTTGAAGATGCTCCTGCTCGACGTCCCGGCCGACCTCGAACCGATCGCCGAACACCGCCGAGCCGGCGCCGCCCATGACGCCGAGCTGCTTGCTCAGATCCGACAGGTCCTTCATCTCAGGCGAGGGGCGTTGCGGCGACGGAACGCGCTGCTGCGGCGCACGGCCGGGCCCGCCTCCTCCACCGAGCAGATCGCGCAGGATCTGGCCGAGGATATCGCCTCCGGGCGATTGCGGACCTGGCATCTGTTGCGGACTTGGCATCGGCGCCTGACGGCGCTCCGGCATCGGTGCCTGCTCAGGCTGTCCGCCCGGCATGGGAAATGGAAACTGGCCGCCTTGACCGCCTGGCAACGTAATCTGCCCGCCATCGACGATAACCGGCTTGATCCGTCCCTCGCGCAAGCCCTTCTCGAGCTCGCGAAGGATCTGGCCGAGAACGTCGCCCTGGCTGGGATCGATCGGGATCGGCGTGGGTTGCCCGCCGGGCGACGGCGCAGGAAACTGTGGGGCCGGCGCTTGCGGCGGCACGCCGCCCGGAAGGCCACGGCCGAAAATCTGGCCGAGGATATCCCCGAGCACGTTGCCCGAGGGCGCGGTGGCGGAGCCCTTCGGCGCACCCTGCCCGCGCCCGCCCATCAGTCCCGAGATGATAATGCCGGCGATCACCGGCAGCATCTTCTTGAGGATCGCACCGCCGACGCCGGAAAACTGCTGCGCCTGATCGACCACCGCGCGGCTGACGTCCGGCGAGCCGAAGATCACCGACAGCACATCGTTGCCGGCGGCGCGGCCCTCAGCCGCGAAGGCAACGTCGGGGGCGCCGTACATCGCGTGCAGGTCGCGCTGATGTCCCATGACGCCGAAGAGGGAGCCGAGACCTTCGGGCGTCGCGGTCGCCTGCTTGAGGCCGGTCGATATCGCCGGCAGCAGCGCCATGACGGCCGCCTGCGTCTGCTGCGGCGTCAGCCCGAACTCGCGCCCGAGCATCGCCATCGCCTCGCCGTCTTCCGCATCAGCAAGAATGTCGTAGAGACTGTTCATCGTCGTACTCCATACCAAAGCCGGTCGTCATGAACAGAATGGCGCCGCGCCTGGAGACATGAACGATCGGACGGCACGGTATCAATTCCGTGCCACGCGGGGGCGCGGGCCGCGCTATTCACTCTTCAATTCCGGCTTTGACCTGTCAAGGTTGTCACTCACCCTCAGACGCAGCCTCGACGCGAACGGGTCGAGAATGCCGGGAGCGATTGAATGATCGCGTCACCCAGGAACACGGGCAGATTGGCAACCGGGACCTCCGCCCTCTTGCAGAGCGGAAGTTCAGTGTTACCACCGCCTCGGCTTGCCGAGCCGGCCACCTACCAGAGATTCTTGAGGCGACCGCCATCGACGTTGAGCGATACCCCGGTGATGTAGCTCGCACGTTCGGAGCACAGAAACACCGTTGCGCTGGCGAGCTCCTCGGGCTTGCCGAACCGGTTGAGCGAGTTCTTTCGGGCCGCGACGCGACGCGCCTCTTCGGGCGAGGTCGAGCCGGTTTCCGCCCGCAAGCCCTGCGCGTTCATGCGCCAGAGATTGGTATCGACCCAGCCAGGGCAGATCGCGTTCACCAGCACGTTGTCCTCGCCGAACTCGGTCGACAGCGACTTAGTCAGATTGAGCAGCGCGGAATTCGTCATGCCGCTGCCGAACATGTACGGGTCCGGCTCCTTGCCGGCGCCGCCGATGGTGTTGACGATGCGCCCCCACTTCTGCGCCTTCATCATCGGATAGACCAACCGGATCGCGCGGATGAATCCGAACAGCTTGGTCTCGAGCTGGTTCTTCATCTCGTCGTCGTCGAACACCGCGAACCGGCCGGAATACATCGTACCGGCGTTGTTCACCAAGATGTCGACGCCGCCGAGCTTCTGCGTCGCGGTCTCGGCCATCCGCTTGATGTCGGCTTCCTTGGTCATATCGGCTTGGAGCGCATGAACCTCACCGCCGGTCTTGGCGGCAAGCTGATCGCGCGCGGCATTGATCTTGTCGGCGGTGCGTCCCGCAATCAGCACGCGCACGCCTTCATCGAGAAACTGGCGCGCGGTCTCGAACCCAATTCCGCTGCCGCCGCCCGTCACGATGGCGCGGCGTCCTTTGATTCCCAAATCCATGGTGCGATTTCCCCAAGCTTGACGCAGTTTCTTGGCCGATAGAGTATCGAACGGCTGCACAAAAACAAAGAACCTTTGGGAGAAGACGTTGGAGCTGGGCCTGCGCGGCAAAGTGGCTGTCGTGACCGGCGGATCGCGAGGCATCGGCAAAGCCGTCGCGCGAACGCTGTTATCGGAAGGATGCACAGTCGCGATCTGCGCCCGCAACGCGGAGCGGCTCGATCACGCCGTGCACGAACTCGCCAGCACCGGCGATCGCGTGCTCGGCGTTCCAGCCGATATGACCGACGAAGCCGCGGTCAATGCGTTCGTCGCCAAGGCGCACGAAACGTTTGGCCGCATCGACATCCTGGTGAACAACGCCGGCACCCACATCCGCGGCACGGTCGAAAGCACGACGCTCGCGATCCTCGAGCAGCAATTGCGCGACAAGGTTTTCGGGTTCTTCTCCGCGATCAAGGCCGTGCTGCCGATCATGAAGCGCCAGTGCGACGGTCGCATCGTCAACATCGTCGGGCAGGCGGCGCGCCATCCGCATCCCGACCGCTTTCCGTCCGGCGTCACCAACGCCGCCGTGATGGCGATGACGAAATCGGTGGCCGATGCGGTGGCTCGCGACAACATCCGCGTCAACGCGGTCTGCCCGCAATACATCGAATCGGACCTACTGGCGTCGCTGATCGCCAAGGAAATGCGCGAGCGGGGCGTCGATCGGGCGACCGCGGCCGCGGGTTTCACGCGGTCGAATCCACTGGGCCGCACCGGAACGCCCGAGGAGGTCGCGGACCTCGTTGCATTCCTGGCCTCCAATTGCGCCGACTTCACCACCGGCAGCGCGGTCAGCATCGACGGTGGTTATCATCGCTACGTGTTCGGCTGAGGTCTCACCCATGGACCTCGGACTTTCCGGAAAGGTCGCGCTGGTCACGGGCGGCACCAGCGGCATCGGCCTGGCCATCGCGAGGCGGCTCATTCAGGAAGGCTGCGGCGTCGCGATCTGCGGACGCGACTCCGCCAAGGTCAGCAGCGCGGTTGCTGAACTCGGACCGGACGCCGTGCGCGGGTTCGCCGCCGACATCAGCCGGCCGCGCGACGTCGCCGCGCTGGTCGACCGCGTGGCGGCGGAATTCAACGGCCTCGACATCGTGGTGAGCAACGCCGGCATGCACCTCGCCGGCTCCTACACCGAGGTATCTGGCGACGCGCTGCTCGAACATTTCCGCGCCAAGGTGATGGGGCCGTGGGAGCTTGCACGTTGCTCGGTGCCGCACATGCGGCGCCGCGGCGGCGGCCGTTTCATCGTCATCATCGGGCAGGCCGGCAAAGTGCCGCAAGCCAATGCAATCGCCTCGACCGTCACGAATGCGGCGCAGCACGCGTTCGTCAAATCGCTATCAGACGAATTGGCGCCCAGCAACATCCTGGTCAACGCGGTCTGCCCAAGCCGCATCCGAAGCCCGCTCACAGAATATCTGACGCTCCATAACGAAATGTATTTCGGCCGCAGCCTCGAACAGCAGCAATCGCGCTGGGGCGCCGAAGTCCCGCTCGGCCGCTGGGGCACGCCGGAGGACATCGCCAATGCCGTCGCCTTTCTGGCGTCGGACCGGGCTGGGTTCATTTGCGGCGCCAACATCGACGTCGACGGCGGCCACCAACGCTCTATCGTCTAGACAGGTCCGACATGATCGATCTGCGGCACGTGTCCAAGAGCTTCCACAAGCGCGCATCGATCATCGAAGCGGTTCGCGACATCAATCTGACCATCGAGCGGCACGAGATCGTCGCGGTGATCGGCCCGAGCGGTTGCGGCAAATCGACCCTGCTCAACATGATCGCCGGTCTCTACGCGCCGAGCCGCGGCCAGATCGTCTACAAAGGCACCAAGGTCGCGGACCTCAACACCGACGTCGGCTACATGACCCAGAAGGACAATCTGTCTGCCCTGGCGGAACGTGCGCGACAACGTCGCGTTTCCGCTGGAGCTCGCAGGGATGTCGAAGTCCGAGCGCGCCGTGCGCGCCGGCAAGGTGATCGAGCACGTCGGACTGGAGGGATTCGAGGACCGCTTTCCGAGCGAGCTTTCCGGCGGCATGCGCAAGCGCGCGTGTCTCGCCCGCATGCTGCTCTACGGCGCGGAGACCGCGCTGCTCGACGAGCCGTTCGCCGCGCTCGATGCCCAGCTCAAGCTGGCGATGCACGATCTGGTGCTGCGCTGGCCGCGGAGAACAAGCAGACCGTCATTCTGGTCACCCACGATCTGATGGAGGCGGTGACGCTCGCGGACCGGGTGCTGGTGTGCACGCGCAGGCCCGCGACGGTGGCGCATGAGCAGCGCATCGACCTTGCACGGCCGCGCGACGTTCTCAACGTGCGCTTCAGCAACGAATTCAAGGAGCACTACGACGCGCTGTGGGAGCGCTTGCGCGTGGAGTACGAGGAGGACCGGCTATGACCGCGCCCGACGTCGATCTCCAGCCGCGCGCGGCGATCGAGCACGATACCGACGAACTGCCGGCGCGACCGCGGCTCGGCGGCGGCCTCGGAATGGCGTTCTGGCAATTGCTGCTCGGGGTCGCGCTGCTGCTGGCTTGGCAGGGCGCGTCTGGTCGGCTGGTGGACAACTTCTTCATCTCCAACCCGATCGACGTCGCCGTCCGGCTGTGGGGCTGGATTTCGGACGGCTCGATTCTCCGGCACATCTGGGCGACCGTCTATGCGACGACGCTCGGCTTCTTCATTGGGGCGGTCGGCGGCGCGATCCTGGGCATCTGGCTCGGACTCTCGCCGTTCGCCAGCCGGCTGCTGAATCCCTACCTGAACGCCCTCAACGCGCTGCCGAAGGTCGCGCTGGCGCCATTGTTCGTGCTGTGGTTCGGTCTCGGCATCGAATCCAAGGTAGCGTTGGCGGCGGTGCTGGTGCTGTTCCTGGTGTTCCTCAACACCTATGCGGGCGTGCGCGAGGTCGACCAGGACTTGATCGACGGTGCGCGCCTGATGCGGGCGAACCGGCGGCAGGTCATCTTCAAGGTCGTCATTCCGTCGGCGATGTCGTGGGTGTTCGCCGGCCTCAAGATCGCCGTGCCCTACGCGCTGATCGGCGCGGTGCTGGGCGAGATGATCGCCGCCAACCGGGGCCTCGGCTATCTGGTGCAGTTCTCGGGCGCGCAATTCGACACCGCCGGCGTGTTCGCGGTTCTCATCGTGATCGCCTTGCTCGCGGTCGCCTTGAACTACGTGGTAGACGTGGCGCAAAGCCGGATCGAACGCTGGCGGATCGTCGGCCGATAACAGAAATATGGGAGGATCACACATGCTGTCGATGAACTCGCGGTTCTCGGTTGCGTGACGTTGGCATGCAGCCTGGCCGCACCGCGCGCGCGGAGCCGATCAAGATCACCAATATCGGCCACGGCTACTACTCGGGCGCGCTTTACGTCGCGGTGCAGGAGAAGCTGTTCCAGAAGCACGGCCTGGAGCCCGACGTTTCTTACGTCCAAGGCGGCGCGCTGGCGCTGCAGGCCGCGCTGACCAAGCAGTCCGACATCAGCATCTTGAGCTACGAGCACATTCTCACCGCCGGCGTGCAGGGCAAGCGGGTGGTCGCGATCTATAATGTGTGCAACCGCCCGGTGAACAACGTGATCGCCAACGACAAGCTCGCGGCGGGCGCCGAGGGACTGAGCATCGAGGCCAAGGTGAAGCGCCTCAAGGGCGCGCGCGTCGCGATGCCGTCGGCGGCCGGCTCGGGCGAGAAGATGCTCACGGTGCTGGCCAAGAAATACGGCCTGACGCTGCCCGGCGACATCACCAGCGTCTATCTCGGCGCCGAAGCCGCCTCCTACGTGGCGGCGTTTCAGCGCGAACTGATCGATGCCGCGCTGCCGTTCGAGCCTGCCGGCGTGCTGGTGCAGCAGGCCGGCAAGGGCAAGATCTTGCTCAATATGATGAACGGAGAAATCCCCGAATTCCGGGACATTCTATTCATCGTGCTCGCCGCCCATCCCGACATGATCAGGGACAAGCCCGAAACGATGCGCAAGGCGGTAGCGGCGTTCAACGAGGCGCAGCGATGATCCTCAAGAACGATCCCAAGCGCGGCAAGGCGCTCATGGCCAAGGAGTATCCGACCATGACGCCGGACACGAACGACAGAGGCCTACGAAACCGTCAGCCAGATCTGGCCCGGCAACGGCCAAATCACCGAGGAACAGGCCAAGGCGACGTTCGCGTATCTGCAGCCGTCTGGCACCGTACCGATCGAGTTCCCGGCGACATTCACCAATCAGTTCCTGCCCAAGTAACTGCTGGCGATCGAACCGATCGGAGAACATGCATGACGGTGTTTGCCGTAGGCAAGGCGAAGATCGCTCGGATCGAGGAGACGTACCAGCCGGTCTATGCGCCGCGCGATCTGTTTCCGGAATGGAACGAGGAGATTTTCAACCGGCACCGGCACTGGCTGGTGCCGAACCACTTCGATCCGGCGACCGGACTGATCAAGCTCAGCGTCCATAGCTGGCTGCTGCAGATCGGCGGCAAGAATATCCTGATCGATGCCTGCTGCGGCAACCAAAAGGACCGTCCGACGCGGCCGTTCTGGAACATGCTGAACACACCCTACCTCGAACGGCTGGCTGCGGCCGGCGCGCGGCCGGACGAAATCGATCTGGTGATGTGCACCCATCTGCATCACGACCATGTCGGCTGGAACACGCAGCTCCGGGATGGCCGCTGGGTCCCGACGTTTCCCAATGCGCGTTACGTGTTCTCGAAGCCGGATTTCGAATACTACCTGAAAGCGGACGCCGATCCGCAGACCGCGCCGGTCGAGTTCGGCACGTTCCGCGAATGCGTGCTGCCGGTGGTCGAGGCCGGCCGCGCCGATCTCGTCACCGGGCCGCACCGGCTCAACGAGCACATCGAAATCGCGCCCGCGCCCGGCCACTCCGCGGGCCATGTGGTGTTCAAGCTGGCTTCGCAGGGACAGCAAGCGATCTTTATCGGCGACGTGTTTCACCACCTGCTGCAGATCTACTATCCGCACTGGAACTTCCCGAAGAACTCGGACCCGCAGCAGGCACGGGCAAGCCGGCGCATGGTGCTGGAGCACTGCGCATCGACGGGCGCGCTCGCCCTGCCCTGCCACGTCGGAGCGCCGTTCGCCGGCTATGTCGATTCCGTCGCAGACGGATTCAAGCCGCGTTTCGGTTAGTGTAGGGCATGTCGGCATAGGTCCGGCGCGGGCGCACTTCCCTGACGCCATCATTCAGACGGTTCCAAAAATGAAAATCTCTTTGCAGCCGCTCACGATCCTTTCCATCGCGTTGCTGCTGCTCGCGATGCCGGGCGAGAGCTCACGCGCAAACCGGCGACTATCCGTCGAAGCCGGTCCGCATGATCGTCAATTCGGCCGCCGGCAGCGCCAATGACGCGACTGCGCGCATCCTCGCCGACAAGCTCGGCCGCATCTGGAGCCAGCAGGTCCTCACCGTGAACCAGCCGGGCGCCGGCGGCAGCATCTCGGCGCGCGTCGCCTCGACCTCGCCGGCGGACGGCTACTCACTCTATTTGCCGGCGACGTCGGTGTTCCTGGCGCTGCCGGGCGGTCCTGGAGTCGCGCCGAACCTGCCGGTGGAGTTGCCGCGCGACTTTGCGTCGATAGCGTTCGTCCTGCAGCAGCCGTTGTTCATCGGCGCATCGCACAAGTCCGGAATCTCCGACCTGCCCGCGCTGATCGCACTCGCGAAGCAGAAGCCGGGCAAAATCTCCTACGCGGCGACCGGGCGCGGACGGCTCACGCACCTGACCATGGAGCTGTTCCAGGCGCGGACGGGTGTGAACCTGCAGCTCGTGCCGTATGCGGGCGGGCCGGCCCAGGCGATGAACGACGTCATGAGCGGCCGCGTCGAACTGGTGCTCGACGCCTATGCGGGGCTTGCCGCCGCGCTCAAGGGCGACCTGATCAAGCCGCTGGCGGCGACGTCGCTTGAGAGATTGCCCGGGTTCGAGACCCTGCCGACGATCGCCGAAACCATTCCGGGCTTCTTCGTCGGCGCCTGGAACGTGATGCTGGCGCCGCTGGGCACGCCGGACGCGATCATTCGCAAGGTCCACGCCGATCTGCGGACCGCGCTCGACGATCCCGAGGTCAAAGCGAAGTTTGCCGCCAACGGCGCCTTCGTGCGCCATATGTCTCCCGAAGAGGTGACCGCCTTCGTCCAGTCGGAACAGACGAAATGGCGGCCGATCCTGGAGCAGGTCGCGCGCGAGACCAAGTGAGCGCGGCGAAGCACCTTACCGTTTGGGGGGATACTCCGCGCCGGCCCGTGTGATACATGCTGGCCTCCGGGGCATCATCGCAACTGGATCGCATGCCGCGGCCGCGCCACAAGCTTGAGACGACTGGCCGATGCTATTCAACGACTATGCGTTCCTGCTGGTGTTCCTGCCGGCCGCATCGTCGATCTACCGCTTCGCCGATCCGCATCCGGCGTGGCGCATCGGCGTTCTCGTCATGCTGTCGTTCGTCTTTTACAGCTACTGGAACCCGCCGTTTATTATTCTTCTGATCCTGTCGATCACGATCAACTGGCTGGCCGCACGCGCTTATCTGGCGACCAAGCGCGCCGGCTTCATCACCGGCGCAATCGTCGCCAATCTCGCAGTGCTGCGGTTTGTTCAAATACGCCAATTTCGTCTCCGAAAATCTGACCTACCTGTTCGAGCGGCCGCTCTGGCATTTCAACATCGCGCTGCCGCTCGGGATCTCGTTCTTTACCTTCCATCACATCATGTATCTGGTGGATCTGCGACGCGGAAAGGCGCCGGAGTATTCGCTTGGGCGCTACGCGCTGTACATCTCGTTCTTTCCGCAGGCGATTGCCGGACCGCTGGCGCGCTGGTCGGAGGTCATGCACCAGTTCGGCAGGCAGGTGTACACGCCGGGCTGGCAACGGCAGTTCGCTATCGGCGTGACCTTCATCGTGATCGGCCTGATCGAAAAGACGTGGCTTGCCGATCCACTCGGACGCCTGCTTGATCCCATCTATGCGCAGGCGAAGCCACGGACCGGTTACCGACGGAAACTCATGGCTGGCGCTCGGGTTCGGCTTCCAGGTCCTGTTCGATTTTGCCGGCTACTCCGACATCGCGATCGGGGTCGCGCTGCTGTTCGGCGTTCAACTTCCTTTCAACTTCAACGCGCCGATGCAGTCGACCAACCTGCAGGATTTCTGGCAGCGCTGGCACATGACGCTGATGGCGTTCCTGCGCGATTACGTTTTCCTACCGCTGTCCAACGTCAAGATCGGACGAAAGCGCTACCGGCTAGTTCAGCACTTCTCCGCCATGCTGCTGACCATGGCGCTGTGCGGCCTGTGGCATGGCGCAAGCTGGACCTTCGTGCTGTGGGGCACGCTGCATGGCTGCGCGCTGGTGTATCGTATCGCTGTGGCGCCGCTATGGTCCGCGCTTGCCATCGCTGATCGGATGGGCGCTGACGGCCGCGTTCGTACTGCTTACATGCGTGATCTTCCGCGCCGGCTCGATGGAGGCCGCGATGAATATTTATCGCGGCCTTGCCGAACTGCCGGACTTTGAACGCATCGTCCGCGCGGCGCCGATCATCGTTGCGGCGTTGTGCGCATTCCTGCTGCCGGCGAGCCAGGACATCGTCGCGCGATTGACCGAGCGACCGAAGACTGGCATCGCCGCGGTGCTCGGGCTTGCGGCGGTCGCTATTCTGGTCGAGCTTGGAGACGAGACGCCTATGAGTTTGTCTACTTCCAGTTCTGAGAGCTCCGCCTGGGGCCGCTGGCTGGCGACCTTTCTTTGCATGTCGGCGCTCGGCGCCTGGTGATCTTCGCGCTGGTGATCCTGGTCGATCCGTATGACAGCGGCCGCTTCGGCTTCATCGGCATCAAGGGCATCAGCGACGAAAGCCCACGGACCGCGAATGCCAGCCGAGGGCGGGATCCGCAGTTTAACGCCGCAGTGTTTGGCAATTCGACCGGGCAACTTCTGAAGCCGGCCGAGCTTTCGCGGGCGACCGGCGTGAGGTTCGTCCAGCTCACCGTGCCAGGCACCGGACCGCGCGAGCAGATCGCCCTACTGCGCTGGTTCGTCCGACATCATGCGCGAGCCGACGCACTGGTGATCGTGACCGACCCGGTCTGGTGCACTGACGATCCGGCGTTGCCGATCCTCAATCCGTTTCCGTTCTGGCTCTACTCCGACAGCACCTCGAATATTTCGGGCGGCTGTTCAGCTCGCGCGCGCTTGGGACGTATGGTCGGCGCGTCCAGCTCGGGCTTGGCCTGCGCACGCCGAGCGCGCCTGATGGCTACTGGAACTATGAGCTGCTCGGTCACGGCGGATTCCGACCTGCACCGCCGCCGAACGAACCGGCGGACACTGCGGCCGTTGTCGAGACGCAATTTCCCGCGATCGAACAGCTTGCCAGCTTCATCGCCACGTGTCGAGATGTTCCAGTCGTCCTGGTGATGCCGCCGATTGATCGCGAGCAACCTTCCGCGGCCCGGAAGTCGCGGAGCGGCGCGGCTTGCAGCCTGCAAGGCGGCGCTGGCGCGGCTCGTGGCCGGCCGCCCGCACAGCAATTTTCTCGACTTCCGCGTCGACGATCCGCTGACGCGCGATCCAGAAGAATTTCCTCGATCCGATTCACTACCGGGCGCCGGTCGCCCGCCGGATGGAGCAGCGCATAGCCGAGAGCCTGCGGCTCGGCAATGGCGGCCCACGACATTCTGAACCGATCGACAAAAACACCATCAAGGACATCATGCCCGGCCTTGTGCCGGGCATCCACGTCTTCCGATCGCAAAGAGAGAGACGTGGATGGCCGGGACAAGCCCGGCCATGACGATCAGCTCTGCAGTGACAGGCAGGCGGCTAGCCGTCACTCAGGCAACATCGCGCGGTCAGGAGATCGAGCTTGGTTCTCGAGCCAAAGCCGGCGCGCGACGCCGCGCTGAATCTTGCCGCTCGTCGTCTTCGGCAGCGTTCCCGGACGGATAAGCACCACATGGCGCGCAAAGATCTCATGCTCGTTTGTCACGGCTTCGCGGATTCGCCCGGCCATGTCGGCGACGTCGATGCTGCGCCGATGCACGCGCTCGACCTCCTGGACGACGACGAGCGTTTCGTCGCCGTTCTCGTCCGAGCACCGAGAACACCGCGCCGCCGTTCTTGCGCAGCGCCGGGTCGACGTCCTGCACGGTCCGCTCGATGTCCTGCGGGTAGTGATTGATGCCGCGGATGATGACGAGCTCCTTGATGCGCCCGGTGATGATAGAGCTCGCCGGCCGTCGTCGAGAAAACCGAGGTCGCCGGTCCGCAGCCAGCACCCGGCTCGCCGGCGATCTGCGCCGCAAAGGTCTCGCGGGTGGCAACCTCGTTGCGCCAGTAGCCTTGCGCCACATGGGGACCGCAGACCCAGACTTCGCCGACCTGGTCGGCGCCCAGGCGCGTCATGGTCCCGGGATCGACGATGGCGATCCGCTCGCCCACGACCGCGCGCCCGCAGCCGACGACGAGCTGGGAATCCGCATTGTCCGGCCGGCGAACACACGCGGTGGTTGCCAAGCTCCGACCGGCTGACCGCCCGCGTCACGTGGCCGGCGCCGCACACGCCGCCCGAGATCATGACGGTCGCCTCAGCCATACCGTAGAGCGGATTCATCGCGCTCGGGTCGAAGCCATACGGCGCAAACGTGCGGTTGAACCGTTCGATCGTATCGGCATGGACCGATTCGGATGCATTGACGGCGACTTTCCACGACGACAGATCGAGTCCTTCCGCGGCTTCGGCACTGAAGCGGCTGACGCACAAATCGAACGCGAAATTCGGCACACAGGAGATCTCGCCGCGATACTCCTGGATAGCCTTCAGCCAGACCATTGGCCGCTGCACGAATGCGGCGGGCGCCATCAGCGCGCAACAAGCACCCACGTAGAACGCCTCGAGCGCGCTCAAAATCAGGCCCATATCGTGATAGAGCGGAATCCAGCTGACAAAGGTCGAGTTCGGACGTGGCGCCAAAGCCACGCGGATCATCTCGAGGTTCTGCAGCAGGTTGTCGTGCGTGACCACGACGCCCTTCGGGTCGGAGGTGGAGCCCGGAGGTATATTGCAGGAACGCGATAGTCTCGCGTCCGACCGGCGGCAACGAAGCGGAATCCGACGCCGGACGAATGATCGGCCGTCGCGTCGACCGCGATCCATTCGTAATTGCCGTCGGCAAACCGCGCCGCGACATCCTTGCGCGGCCCGCTCATCAGCGATGGGCTGGTCAGGATAAAGCGCGGCGCGCAGTTGGCCGTAATGCTCGTCGGTCGAATCGCGCGAACTCTGGCGGCGCGGCACCATCATCGGAACCGCGATGACGCCCGCCATCATGCACCCGAACAGCGCGACGATGAAGTCGAGGCCCTGCGGGAAAATCAGCAGTGCCCGATCGCCTGGCGCTCCCTTGCGCGACAGTTCATGCGCCAGCGCGCCGGCGCGGTCGTGAAGCTGCGCAAAAGTCAGCTCGGCTTCTCGCGCGCCCCGATCCGACAGAAAGATGTAGGCGCTATCATCGGGCTGCGTGGCGGCCCGATGTTCGAGAAGTGCAACCAAGGAGGGGAACGCACGCATTGGAGTCAGCTTGACGCCGCCCCGCGCGCTTCATGCTGACCGGCGAGATAACCGGAAAGGGCTTCGACCGTCGGATGATCGTAAAAGGCCTCGGGCGAGAGTTCCAGGTCGAGCTTTTCCTCAAGGTCCATGAGCAAATAAACCGTCATCGCCGAGTCGAGCCCGAGCCGGCTGAATTTCGCCTGCGTATCGATGGTGGCCTTCGGAATCCGAAGGAGATCGGCAAGCCGATCGACGCAAAACGCCGAAATCTGTTCCTTGGTCATGTCCCAACCGTCAAACCAGCGGGGGGACAATACGGGCGGCGAACCCATTGTCAATTCGCGGCGAATGAATGCGTTCGCGGCCGTTGAACATAGCCGAAAAGCCGGTTGACCGTTCGCTTGAACTGGAAGCCAATAAGCCGACCGGCGGGCGGGGGCATCTGACACGGATGAGAACAACGAAAGGCAAGGCGATCGCGGCCGGCATGATCGGCAACGTACTCGAATGGTACGATTTCGCCATCTACGGCTATTTCGCCGCATCGATCGGCCGGCACTTTTTCCCGCGCGAGGACCCCGTCGCACAATTGCTCGCCGCCTTCGGCGTCTTCGCCCTCGGCTATCTCGTGAGGCCGATCGGCGGCGCATTGATCGGCCATATCGGCGACTGCTACGGACGGCGTAACGCCCTCACCGTCTCGATCGCCGCCATGGCGATCCCGACCTTCCTGATGGGCCTGCTGCCCGGATACGAAACACTTGGCCTGCTGGCGCCGATCGCGCTCATTCTGTTGCGGATGATCCAGGGCCTTTCGGTCGGCGGCGAGTACACCAGTTCGATGGTTTTCATGGTCGAGCAAGCCCCGGTCGGGCGGCGTGGATTGATGGGGGCTCTGACCGGATGCGGAACAACCCTGGGCATCCTCGCGGGCTCCGGCGTGGGCGCGGCGACCGCTGCGGCGATGTCGACCGAAACGCTCGACGCGTGGGGTTGGCGCATTCCCTTCGTGCTCGGAATACTGGTCGGCATCGCGGGCTTCTTTCTGCGCCGGCACGTCACCGATGACGCAAAGGTGGTCCGTACCGAAAAGAGCCCGTTCGTCGAAACCATGCGGCACCACTGGCGGCTGGTGGCGTGGCTTGCCGCCATTTCGGTTTTCAACGCGGTGAGCTTCTATGTGATGTTCGTCTATGTGGCGAGCTGGCTGCAAACCGCCGATGGCATCTCGCCGGCGCACGCACTCGAGATCAATACCGCCAGCATGTTCATCCTGCTGCCCGTGCTGGTGCTCTCCGGCTGGCTGTCCGATCGCTTCGGCCGCCGGCCGATCCTCCTGATCTCGGTGATCGCCGCGCTCGTCGTCGCCGTGCCGCTGTTCTGGATGATGTATCACCCGTCCCCCGCGCTCATCCTGATGGGACAAATGGGCTTCGGCATCCTGATCGGGCTCTACTACGGCGCGCAGGCAGCGGCGATGGTCGAAGCCGCACCGGTGGCGATTCGCTGCACGGCGGTCGCGCTCGGCTACAATGCGTGCCTCGCGGTGTTTGGCGGGCTCACACCGCTTGTGGCCACGTGGCTGGTGGACCGCACCGCCGACCAGCTAGCGCCCGCCTATCTGATGATGGTCGCGGCGGCGATCTCGCTCGTCGTCGTCTGGGGCATGAAGGAGACCTACCGCACGCCGCTCGTCTAATCGACGCCTCGCTCCCGAGGACCGTTCAGGGAAACTTGGCCTGGACGGTGCTCCCGGCCGGGGTCGTGATCTGCACGGCGCCCTTCGGCTCCTTGGGTAGCGCGACAGGTGACGTGCCGGTCAACTTGTTCTGGCCGGCAGGCGTCAGCGGAATGCGCTGCGGCTTGCCGTCGATCACGAAGATCGCCGTGCCTTTGTAGCCGGCAGTCGCCACGTCCTTGTCGTTTTGGTCGCGCAGAAAGACTTGCAGCGTGGTTCCGCTCGGCACGACTTCGACGTGAAAACTGCCGGCGTCCGCCTGCGCACCGCCGTGAGCGCCCTTCGGCGCATGCGCCAGCATGAAAGTCGGCGCCATCAGAAGCGCGGCGACGACCGCGATGGCTCGTACCGCAGCCTGCATCGTGATCTTGAACATCATGATCCTCTCAATGGCCGGTTAGAATGCTTCGTTGGAGGCGGGGCGTCCCGCGCGATTGCTCGTGGTCGCGGAGGGGCATCAGCCGCCGCAGCGGTTTTTCGCCGAACCGCAGGAACAGCAGCGGCGTCAGCAGCATGTCCAGCAGCGTCGCGCTGATCAGCCCGCCGAAGATCGTGACCGCGACCGGATGCAGGATTTCCTTGCCGGGCGCCGCCGCGTCGATCAGCAGCGGCAACAGCGCGAGCCCCGCCGACAGCGCGGTCATCAGCACCGGCGTCAGCCGGTCGAGGCTGCCGCGCACGATCAGGTCGCGGCCGAACGGCACGCCCTCGTGCAGCGCGAGATTGATGTAATGGCTGATCTTGAGGATGCCGTTGCGCGCCGCGATGCCGGCAAGCGTGATGAATCCGATCATCGAGGCGACCGACAGCGGCTGGCCGGCGAGCCAGAGCGCCACGACCGAGCCGATCAGCGCCAGCGGAATGTTGCCCATGATGATCAGGGCCAGCACCGTCGAGCGATAGCGGCTGTACAGGATGGCGAAGATCATCGCGAGCGAGAGCAGCGAAAGCGCGCCGATCATTCGGGCTTGCCTCTTCCTGCGCCTGGAACGTGCCCTCGAGCTGGGTGAAGAAGCCCTCCGGCAGTTTGGTCGCGGCCAATTCCTGCCGGATCGCGCGCACGACCTTCGCCATGTCGCTGCGGCCGTCGGTGTTGGCGAGCACGACGACGCGTCGGCGGCCGTTCTCCCGCAGGATCTGGTTCGGCCCGTCGGTCTCGCGAATTTCGGCAATCTGACGCGCCGGAATCCAGCCGACCGGCGTCTCGATCAGCAGGTCGCCGAGCTTCTGCGTGGTGCGCAGCCGGTCAGGCAACCGCATCGTCACATCGAAGCGGCGATAGCCATCAACGACGCGCGAGATGACGCGGCCGTTCGAGAGCCGGCTGATCTGATCGACCACCGCTGCGGGCTGCACGCCATAGAGGCCGGCGCGCCTGTAGTCGACGCGGATTTCGAGCTGCGGGATGCGGACCTGCTTCTCGACCTGCAGGTCCACAAGCCCCGGAATGTTCGCGAGCCGCTGGCGCAGACGTTCGGCCGGTGGTCCGCAGCGTGTCGAGATCATCGCCGAAAACCTTCAGCGCGATCTGCGCGCGCACGCCCGACAGCATGTGGTCGAGCCGATGCGAGATCGGTTGGCCGATGTTGACGGAGACCGGCAGCACCGCGAGCCGCGCCCGCAGATCGTCGATGATCTCGGCCTTGCTCCGGCCGTCCGGCTTCAGATCAACTTCGATATCGGACGAATGGACGCCTTCGGCGTGCTCATCCAGTTCGGCGCGGCCGGTTCTCCGCCCGACGCTCTTCACCTCCGGCACTTCAAGGATGAGGCGTTCGGCGATGAGGCCCACCCGGTTGAGACTCGGACAGCGAAATGCCCGGATTGAACAGCATGTTGATCGTGAAGGTGCCCTCGTTGAACGGCGGCAGGAAGGCGCGCGGCAGAAGCGTTGCGCCGATCGCCGGCGACTGCGACCGCCAGCGACGGTCAGCACGATCACCGCGCTGCGATGGCGAAACGCCCAGCTGCAGCAGCCGCCGCGTTCCAGCGTTTGAGAACGCGGACCAGGGCGCTGTCGCCGTGCTGAAGCCGCTTCAGCTGCGGCAGCATGTAGTAGGCCATCACCGGCGTCAGCGTGATCGAGACCGCGAGGCTTGCGAGAATCGAGATGATGTAGGCCTCGCCGAGCGGCGCGAAGAGACGGCCTTCGATTCCCGACAGCGCGAACAGCGGCACGAAGACCAGCACGATGATCATCGTGGCGTAGACGATGCCGGACCTGCACCTCCTGCGACGCCGAGACGATCACGTCGAAGGCGGACCGGGGATTGCGCCGCTTCGCGGTTCTCGCGCAGCCGGCGGAAGATGTTCTCGACATCGACGACCGCGTCGTCGACCAGTTCGCCGATCGCGATCGCCAAGCCCGCCAAGCGTCATCGTGTTGATCGACAGGCCGAGCAGATGAAAAACGACCGCCGTCGTCAGGATCGATACCGGGATCGCTGTCAGCGAAATCGCCGTCGTTCGCCAGTTCAGCAGGAAGGCGAACAGCACGACGGCGACGACGATGCGCCGCTTCGACCAGCACGCGCTCGACGTTGCGGATCGAGGTTTCGATGAAGTTCGCCTGCCGGAACAGGATCTGGTCGGCCTTGATGCCCTTCGGCAGCGTGGCGGTGATCTCCTTCAGCGCCTGTTCGATCTCGCGCGTCAGCCGCACGGTGTCGACGTTGGGCTGCTTCTCGACCGAAACGATGACCGCGGGTGCTCCCATGTAGCCGGAATCGCCGCGCTTGACCTTGGCGGCGAATTCGACGGTGGCGACCTGCCAGAGGTAGACCGGTCCGCCGTTGACTCGCGCCACCACGACGTTGCGCAGGTCCTCGAGGCTGGTGGTGCGGCCGATGTTGCGGATGAGGTATTCGCGCGAATACTGGTCGGTGAAGCCGCCGCCGGCGTTGGTGCCGAACTGCGCCAGCGCCTTTTCGACTTGCTCGTAGGTGACGTCGAGCGCGCGAAGCGCCGGCGGATTGGGCGACACCCGGTACTGGCGGACTTCGCCGCCCATCGGGATCACTTGCGCGACGCCAGGAATGGTCAGCAGCCGCGGCCGTGATGACGAAGTCCGCGGCCTCCCGCACTTCCATCGGCGTCGCTTCGGCGCTGGTCACCGCGACCAGCAGGATCTGCCCCATGATCGAACTGATCGGCCCCATCTGCGGCATCGTGTTGGGCGGCAACTGGTCGCGGACCAGATGTCAGGCGTTCCGCAATTTGCTGGCGGTTGCGATAGATGTCGGTGCCCCAGTCGAACTCGACATAGACGATCGACAGGCCGATGCCCGAAACCGAGCGCACCCGCGTGACGCCGGGTACGCCGTTCATCTGCGTTTCGATCGGGAAGGTGACGAGCTGCTCGACTTCGGGCGGCGCCAGGCCCTCCGCTTCCGTCATGATCGTGACGGTTGGCTTGTTGAGGTCGGGGAACACGTCGACCGGCAGGCGGGCGATCGTAAATAGCCCGTAGACGATGAGCGCGCCTGCGGCTGCGAGCACGAACAGCCGGTTGCGCAGCGACTGGGTGACGAGAAATCGAAACATCGTGCGCTCCTCAGCGAATATGATCGATGAGTTCTGCGCCCTGCACGACGACGCGCTTGCCGGGCGCCAGGCCCTGCGAGATCAGCACGCGCTGGCCGTCGAGCGGCTCGATGCGCACGGGGCGCTGCTCGAACCGTTCGGCGGAGACGTGCTCGTAGACCAGATCCTGGCCGACGCGGCTGCGCACAATGCTCGATGCGCGGCACCGCAATGCCCCGCTGCTGGTCCGGAGTTTCGGCGAGCACCGTGACGAACTGACCGACCCGCACACCGGCGACGTCGCCCTCGATCGCGAAGTGGATCGGGATCGACTGATTGCGGTCGGCAAATCCCGCGCCGCGGAAGATCAGGCTGAGCTCCTTGTCGCCGACCTGCGCGGTTGCCCGGCTGCAGATTGGGCAGCGACTTCGTAGCTCAGCGCCTCGACCCAAAGCCGCGCCGGATCGATGATGTGGAATACGATCGCATTGGTCTGCGCGATCTGCCCGGCGACCGGCGTGCCGTCCGCAATGATGCCATCGACCGGCGCGACCAGCGCTTCGGGTTCGCGCCGCACCTTGTCGAGCGATGCGCGCCGCTCCTTCAGGCCCTGGAGCTCGAGCCGCGTGTCGTCGAGCTGCGACACGCGAGACCGCGCCGCTCGGCGCCAGCGACTCGTAGCGCGCCAGCCGGCGCTCGACGATCGAAATCTGCTGATCGAGTTCGCCCTGCCGCTGGCGCATGTCGGAGACGTCGATCGCCTGCAGCGGCGGGGTGACGATAGGCGAGCACGTCGCCCTTCTTCACGCGCGTGCCGAGCCGCGGAAAGCCGCCCTCCGGCGGCGACAGCCGCCCGCCCAGCGCCGCCTGGACAAAACCGCTGGCGTTGGGATCCGGGATGATGCGGCCGGGCAGTTCGACGGTGCGCGGATGCGCGGCCGGCTCCGTCACCATGGTGCGGATGGCCAGAATGCGCTGCGTGCTCTTCGGAACGAACACGCTGCCATCGGGCAGAAGCTGCCCCACGTCGCGCGCCGAAGGATGCGGGACGGTTGCGGCATCGTGCGTGTCGCCCTCATGAGCAAGTGCGGCGGTGGCTAATGCGAAGCTGATCCCCGCGGCAAGAAGCAGGGACGATGCGACGCGTCTGCGTCTCGCCAGCCAGAGCCCGCCGCCCGCGCCGGCGAGGAAGGCCGCGGCTACGGCCGCCATGAATCCTGGATCGATACCGGAGAGCCGCTCGCGGATCTGATGGACCGAACCCGTCACGCTCACCGGGCGCAACGCGGCGCCAGCGGACGGCGGTACTTGCAGCGTCGCCGCCAGGACATCGGCAGCATCGCCTTTGGTGACGGTGAAGATGAGTTCGTATCGACCAGGCACACTCGACCAGGCCGCGGGCAGCCGATAGGTGCCGTCAGCCGCGGGCTTGGCATCGACGCTTCCCTGCGGAGTCTCGACCGCGATCGCCGCATCGGTCACCGGCTCGCCGGTCGCGAACCGATCGAGGTAGATGGTCAGTTCGCCATCCCTCGCCGCCGCAACCAGTTCGAACAGATCCGATGCCGCTTCAATTCGCGGCGTGGCCGTCAGCGCCATCGCCGGCGGCGAGGACGCGTGATCGTGGCCTTCGTGCCCCGATGCGCCCGGCGGAGAGAACGCCAGGAAGAAAATTGCTGCCAGCCAGCCATAGGCTTGGTGACGTCGCATAGCCAAATCCTCGCATGCACTGCTGCTGGCGGAACGCCAGCGCGGATGCGCGCGCGAACGCGCGCGTGCTTACGCGGCGAGGATTCGGGGAGGTCTCGCTAAGCCATCGGGGTCGATGCCCGACCGGCGGTCGACGACGCGCACCGCCATCCTGATGGCAGTGCCGATATCGGGCAGCTCCGCGATCGAGCCAACCATGACGGCGCCGCAGCAGCTGGCGCCGGTGCCGCAGCAACCGCCCGTACAGGCAGTGGCGAAATCCGCGGCCTGCGGATGGTCCGGCATGGCGGAAATGCTTGCGGCCTGGAATGAAGACGGCGCCGGGCGCGACGCGGCCTTGTGGTCGAACGAACCCGCGCCCGCATGGTGCGCAAGCGCCGCCACGTCGCCGGCGTGGTGAACATGACCCGAATGAGCCAAGGCCGGAGTCGGAACGAGTTGAACCGCGACCACGAGGATCGCCGCCCAGATCGCTCCTGCTATGCCCAGCCTGATGCCCATCGAATGCACTTAGAGATTATCTCCGCGGACCGCAAGGAATTCTGACTTTGAGGTAAATCGAAGGCAACAGTATTCTGGTGGTCCAATTCCGAAGTTCGCATCATTTGTGCGGCACCCTCGTTCGCGAACTTCGGAATCCAAGGACCACCAGCAACTCTATGATTCCAGTGCCCCTTTTGAACCCGAAGTTCGCGATCGGATTTTGCCGCACGATGTGCGCGAACTTCGGGTTCGGGGCACTGGTGGCGGCGCGCCATTCCTCAGCCCGCTTTGCCGGGCGCGCAGAACGCGCGATGGAGCGCCTCGATCACCTCGCGCACTTCGGCCCGAGTCAACGAGTAGTAGATATTTTTGCCGTCCCGCCGAGTCTCGACCAGATCGTCGCTTCGCAGCCGCGCAAGCTGCTGCGACACCGCGGGCTGACGCAGCCGGAGCGCCTGTTCGATCTCGGTCACCGATTTTTCGCCGGTCGCCAGCAGGCAGAGAATCATCAGCCGCGACTCATGCGACAGCGCCTTGAGAAATTCGCTCGCCTCACGTGCATTGGCGACCAGCGTATCGAGGTCCATCTCGTCCTCGGCCGGCTTGGCCCGCCGCTGCGCCATTGCCCTCGCCTTCATCGCCCGCTTCCCTCGCGCCGGGGCGGCGCCTGCGTCAAACCCATCGGAGCCGTTGGCTTCGGCAACAGATTTTCCAGCCGCGGCCAGAAGAAATCCGGCCCCGGATAACCTTCGATCCGGCCGATCTCCCGGCCGCCATCGAGCAGAACGAACGTCGGCGTAAACCGGACCGGACTCTTAAGCTCGCCGGTGAAGCCGCGCATTCGATCCAGATCGACGAACCGGACCGGCAGCCGCATCCCGATATCGGTCTTGGGATAGACCGGACCGATCTCCCGATCCCACGCTGCGCACCACGGACATCCCGCCCGCCGGAACATGACGAGTTCCATGGCGGCCACGCTGCTGGCGCAGAACGCAAGCGCGAGTACCGCGATGACGAAGGGCAACTGACGCATAGGAAGGATTCTCGCTTGCCGGATTCGAGGCTACTACAAATATAGTGCGAATTGAATATGTTTCACGGGGCGCGCACCGGGAAGGTCAATTCTTTTGGCTGTTGCCGGCCTTCGGCGCGGGCCTATCACTCCTGTCCTATCCTGTCGCCCCGCGTCCTGACGCGGTCGCGGCTTGTGCGGCAATAACGCATCGCGATACACTTGCAAGATCATGAATGTCAGGCGCACGGCGATGGTGTCACGGCGGGCCATTCTGGCCGGATCGGCAGGGGCCGCATCGCTGTATGTAGCAGGCCCCGCGCAGGCCCAGCCGAAACTGAGCGACGACGGCCTGTATCACGAGCCGTGGTTTCTCGAGAGCCTGCTCGAGCTTTCCGACGACCTCGACGCCGCTGCCACGCAGGGCAAGCGGTTTGCCGTCATGTGGGAACTGCGCGGCTGTCCGTTCTGCCGCGACACGCACGTGATCAATTTCGCCAAGCCGGAGATCGTCGAATTCGTCAAGGCGCGGTTCGACATCCTTCAGCTCAACATCATCGGCGCCCGCGAGGTCGTCGACTTCGACGGCGAGAAGCTGCCGGAAAAGCGGCTGGCCGAGAAGTACGGCGTACGCTCGACGCCCACCTTCCAGTTCTTCGCGGAACGTTCGGCCGGGCTGGCGGCGCGCAAGCCGATCGAGCGCGAAGCCGTCCGGGCGCAGGGCTACCTGGTGCCGGACGAATTCCTGGCGATGTTCAGGTTCGTCGCCGAGCGAGGCTACGAGCGGGAAAGCTTGTCCGACCACCTGCGCGCCAACGGCCGGTCATCCAGTGCGCCGGTCCGTTGACCCGCCGTCATTCCGACCAGGCGCGCTATCCGACCTTCAGATAGGCAAAGCCCTTGGTCTGCAATTCAGCGACCGTCGCAACCCCGGACGGCACGAACCGGAGGAACGCGTCTTTCCGCGTCTTGGCCGGGTCGATCTTGAGGCGCTTGTAGGTGATCTGGCACAGAAATGCTTCGGCGCCGTACTTGGTCAGGCCGACGAAGCGCTGGTAAAGCTCCGGATCGATCGCGTCCTTCTCCCACGGCGTGCCGGTGCGATCCTCCAGGAAGAACTTGAGGCCGGCGCCATGCGCCACCACCACCAGCTTGAGCTTGAAGCTGTCGAACTCGTAGGCCGAGTAGTGATTGAGCATGTTCTGCAGCAACTGCGAGAACCGCTGGGGATCGCCGAAGTCGCAGTGATAGATGCAGGCGACGTCGGTCTCCTTCTTGTACGCGGCGAGGTCGAGTTCGGCCGGGTTGCCGCGCGCGGCCTGCGACGAAGCGAGCACCGCGCCGGACGCCGCCAGCGCTCCGACGATCTCTCTCCTGCTCTTGATCATGGCGTTCTCCACTCCGCGAGGGTTGGCAAAAAACCGTCCCGGCCGGCTACTGGTTGACCGGGCTGTCCGGGCTCATCAGCAGCGCGACCAGATCTTTGATCTGATCGATCGAGAGGACCTTGTTGGTGCCGAATCGCGGCATGTTCGAGCACGCCAGCGCCGCCTGCGAATTGTAGATTTTCTCGTAGGCCGCCTTGGTCTCGGCCTCGCCGAAACCGCGGAGCTTGCCGTAGTTGAGCAGGCTCGGCCCGAGCGTGCCGTAGCTGACCTCCTGCTTGGTCATCTGGTGGCAGGCATAGCAATTGCCGCCGTTCGGATTGCGGGCCGGGTAGTCGGTGAACCGCAGCCCATAGCCGGATTGCGCCACCCGCTCGCCCTTCTGCCATTCCCCCATCATCTTGCCGTCCGGCGGATACTCGATCGTGGCCTTCTCGCGCTGCTGGATCGCCTCCGCGACCGGGCGCGGCGGCCGATTGAGGTGGGCGGAGCACTGCCGCAGCGTCTCGTCGGGGACCAGCCGCGATTGCCAGTCGGCGGGCGCAGTCGGGAAAGCCGACTTGACCACTGCGTCGGCGCGGGCCGGATCGACCGCCGGCTTCTGCTGCGCGAGCGCCGGCGCGGCGCAGAGACCGATCAGGAGAAGTGTCGTGGCAATGATTTTCATGGCCCGCTCCCCGCTCAGCGCTTGAGACCGGGAGCGGCGACGTCGCCGCCGCGCGCCCGGTCAACCAGATAACTGATCAGCGCGACGCTCGCCTCCGAGCCAAGCTCAAGCTCCGGCATGCGCATCTGCCAATAGCAGTCGTACATGCGGTGCTGCATGGTCATCACATGCGTGCTCGACACCCGGTACGCCGGCCACTCGCCGACGACCTTGCGGGCCTCCTCCGGACTCGCGAGCTGAGGCAACCCTTGCAGGCGGATGCGAAGCCCCTTGGCCTCGTGGCAGGTCGCGCAGGCGAAATCGAATGGCCCGGAACGCCGCACGAACAGCGTTTCGCCGAGCGCCACGATCTCGCGCTCCTTGGGTTGATCGAGCTTGGCAGAAAACTTCATCTCGGCTGACTTGCTCGCGACATAAGTCGCCATCGCGCCGAGTTCTTTCACCGGCTGGCCGCCGCCCGGATGCGGGCGCCGGACCAGATCGGCGCGATTGAACCCCTGCAAATTCTCCATGCACCAGAGGATGCGGGTCTCGACGTCCATCACGCGATCGGCGTCGGCGAAGTAGCGCGGAAGCTCGGCAAACGCACCCTCGAGCTTGCCCGGCCCCTTGCCGAGATCGCACTGCTCGAGCGAGACCTTCTTCGGACCGCGCGCCGACCTCCAGAGCGCTTCGCCGCGGTCAGCGTCGAGCAATCCGGGATTGCTCCACGGATCCTCTTTCAGCATGTCGCGGTATTTCTGAATCGCCCTCTCGGTCGCGTCGTCCTGGCCGGTCGCCACCGCGGTCGCCGCGAGCAGCGCACAGACGGCCGCGATCAAAGTTGCTCTAGTCGTCACCGGATCGTCCCTCCGCGCCGCGTTGTTATCTTTGTGCAGATGCTTATCGTTGTGCAGATGTTGGTCGTAGCCGCATCGATCCGCTGTCACGACGAGTGAACCAGGCACAAAACACTTGGAACGCACAAAACACCTGGAACATAGCTGCATTTTCTTGAATGGAAAGCGGCGTGTTGTCCGCGGCAGGATGTCGGTGGGGCGGCGTCGAATCCCCCTTGCATTCTACACCGCGCCTGCCTAATAATTGCAAAGACATGAATATGTTCGCGGGTGCAATAACGACAATCTCGCGCAATAATCCGCAACCGGCGAACTCGAGCGATCGCGCGTTAGCATGGTGGCCACGCCGCAGGCCCCCGAGGAGAAAGAAATGTCCATGACTGTCGCCCGCCGCAGCGTATTGATGCTTGGCGCTGGCGCCTTGGCGTTCGGCGCCGGGGCTCGCGTTCCGGCATTCGCCGCGAAAAACGACTCCGACGAGTTGATCAAGAATTTCACCGGCGGCAAAGCCGCGACCGAAGGTCGCGTGCGCCTGGACCTGCCGGAGATCGCCGAGAACGGCAACACGGTGCCGATGACGGTGTCGGTCGAAAGCCCCATGACGGAACAGTCCTACGTCAGCGACGTCCTGGTGATCGCGGACGGCAACCCGCGCGGCGGGGTGGCGACGTTCCACTTTTCACCGGCGAGCGGCGTGGCGGAAGCCAACGCCCGAATCCGCCTCGCCGAAACGCAGAACGTCATCGCCGTCGCCAAGATGAACGACGGCTCGTTCTTCAAGGCCAGCAAGCAGGTCAAGGTCACGATCGGCGGCTGCGGCGGCTGAGCCAACCAGGCACACCGCAACATCCGCTCAAGGAGGACAACAGATGACCGACGTCAAGCCGCGCATCAAGCTGGACAAGAAGCAAGCGAAGAAGGGTGACCTGATCGAGGTCAAAGCCCTCGTCTCGCACATCATGGAAACCGGACTGCGCAAGGATTCGAGCGGCAACACCATCCCGCGCAAGATCATCAATAAGTTCACCTGCACGGTGAACGGCAAGCAGGTTTTCGCCGCGGACTTCGAACCCGCGATCTCCGCCAATCCGTACATTCAGTTCAAGTTTCGGGCTCAGGAATCCGGTCCAGTCGTGCTGACCTGGCAGGACGACGACGGGACCAAAATCGTCGGCCAAGAATCGATCACCGTAACCTGAAGCGCGTCGGCGCGGCCTTTCCGGCCGCGGGTTGACGCAGCCCTGCGCGATGCACCGTCAGTCTCCGGCTCCGCTCCGCGGAACGCGAGCCTCTCGGCACGCGCGATCGGCGATGCGCGATCTTGGGAGCTTGAGATGTTTTCGAGGCGCGATTTTCTCCAGGTGGCGGCGGCGACGGCGGCGATTGTTCCGGGCGGGTGGACACGGGCGCTGGCACAGCAACGCCTGACGCAGGACGAGCTGCTGCGGTTCGATCCGCTCGGCAACGTCACGCTGGTTCATGTCGCGGACATCCATGCCCAGCTCATGCCTCTGTTGTTCCGCGAGCCGTCGGCGAACCTCGGCGTCGGCGAGGTCAAGGGGCTCGTCCCGCATATCACCGGCCAGGCCTTTCTCGATCTCTATAATATCAAGCCGGGCTCTGCCGCCGCCTATGCGCTGGCCTCGAACGATTTTGAGGCGCTGGCCCGCAGCTACGGCCGTCTTGGCGGCCTCGATCGCATTGCCACGATCCTGAAGACGATCCGCGCCGAGCGCGGCGACCGCGTCGTGTTCCTCGACGGCGGCGACACCTGGCAGAACAGCTACACGTCGCTCGCCAGCAAGGGCCAGGACATGGTCGACTGCATGGCGCTGCTCAAGCCGGACGCGATGGTCGGGCACTGGGAGTTCACGCTCGGCGCCGAGCGCGTGAAAGAACTGGTCGGGCAGCTCAAGTTCCCGTTCCTGGCGCAGAACGTGCGCGACACCGAGTGGAACGAGCCTGCGTTCGACGCCATGACGATGATCGAGCGCGGCGGCATCAAGATCGCGGTCATCGGCCAGGCCCTGCCCTACACGCCAATCGCCAATCCGCGCTGGATGATTCCGAACTGGTCGTTCGGCATCCGCGAGAACGATCTCAAGCTCAACGTCGAGAAGGCGCGCAAGGAAGGCGCCGCGCTGGTCGTGCTGCTTTCGCATAACGGCTTCGACGTCGACCGCAAGCTCGCCGGCCGCGTCAGCGGCATCGACGTGATCCTGACGGCACATACCCACGATGCGCTCCCCGAGGTGGTCAAGGTCGGCAACACGCTGCTGGTCGCATCCGGCAGCCATGGCAAATTCGTTTCAAGGCTCGATCTCGACGTGCGCGACGGCGCCATGAAGGGATTCAGGTTCAAGCTGATCCCGGTGTTTTCCGACGCAATCGCGCCCGAATGCGGAGATGGCGGAGAAAATCCGGACCATCCGCGCGCCGCACGAGGCGACATTGCGCCAGGTGGTCGGCCGGACCGAGACGCTGCTCTACCGCCGCGGCAACTTCAACGGCACCTTCGACGACCTGATCTGCGACGCGCTGCTCGCCGAGCGCGACGCCGAGATCGCGCTGTCACCGGGCTTCCGCTGGGGCGCGTCGCTGCTGCCCGACACTGCCATCACCCGCGAGGACATCTACAACGCCACGGCGATCACCTATCCGGCCGCCTACCGCATGACCATGACGGGCGCACGGCTGAAGGAAATTCTGGAAGACGTCGCCGACAATCTGTTCAACGCCGACCCCTACTACCAGCAGGGCGGCGACATGGTGCGGGTCGGCGGCGTGCGTTACGCCATCGACGTCGGCAAGCCGATTGGAAGCCGCATCTCCGACCTCACGCTGCTGCGCACCGGCAAGCCGCTCGATCCCGCGAGGGACTACGTCGTTGCCGGCTGGGCCAGCGTCAACGAGGGCACCGAAGGCCCGCCGATCTGGAACGTGGTCGGCAACTACATTCAGAAAAAAGGCGTCGTCGCTCCGAAGGAGACCGACCACGTGCGCGTCACCGGCGCGTAGCGGCCAAGAGCGTTGTGGAGAGAGACATGTCCAGGGAACCCGCAAGCTCCCGCCCGACTTCGCGCCGTGGGTTTCTGCGCGGCGCCGTGGCGGCCAGCGGCGCCACCGCGCTTGCCGGACAGGCGGCGGCCGGCAATCCGAAGAATCAGCCGCCGAATGTGCCGGACTTGGAGCCGCACGCTCGGCGACGGCGTCGCCGAACGCAAATACGGCAAGCCATCCAAGCACGAGGCCGGCGTCATCCGCCGCGACGTTTCCTGGCTGACGGCCACGCCGCAAAGCTCGGTGAGCTTTACGCCACTGCACGAGATCGACGGCATCATCACGCCCAACGGGCTGTGCTTCGAGCGCCATCATGCTGGCATCGCCGAGGTCGATCCGGCCGACTATCGCCTGATCCTGCATGGCCTCGTCGACAAGCCGCTGATCTTTACGCTCGACGATCTCAAGCGCATGCCGCGGGTCAACCGCGCGTACTTCTGCGAGTGCGCCGCCAATTCCGGCATGGAGTGGCGCGGCGCTCAGCTCAACGGCGCGCAGTTCACCCACGGCATGGTGCATTGCGTGATGTACACCGGCGTGCCGCTCAAGGTGCTGCTGGCGGAAGCGGGCGTACGGCCGAACGCCAAGTGGCTGCTGCTCGAAGGCGGCGACGCCGCCGCCATGAGCCGCTCGCTGCCGCTGCAAAAGGCGCTCGACGATGTGCTGGTCGCCTACCGGATGAACGGCGAAATGCTCTATCCGGAGAACGGCTATCCGGTACGCATGGTGATTCCAGGCTGGGAAGCCAACATGTGGGTCAAGTGGCTGCGTCGGATCGAAGTCGGTGACGAGCCGTGGCATCACCGCGAGGAGACCTCGAAATACACCGACCTCCTGGAGAACGGCACGGCGCGGCGCTTCACCTTCGTGATGGATGCGAAGTCCGTGATCACCAATCCGAGTCCGCAGGCGCCGCTCAATCACAAGTCGGGCTTCACGGTGCTGTCGGGCATCGCCTGGTCGGGACGCGGCAAGATCGCCCGCGTCGATGTCTCGCTCGACGGCGGCCGCAACTGGAGCGCCGCCGAGATCGACGGACCGGCCTGGGACAAGGCGCTCGCCCGCTTCTACTACGAGTTCGACTGGGACGGCCGCGAGCTGTTGCTGCAATCACGCGCGACCGACGACACCGGCTACGTGCAGCCGACGAAGACCGAGTTGCGCAAGCATCGCGGCGTCAACTCGATCTACCACAACAACGGCATTCAGACGTGGCATGTGAAGAAGAACGGCGAGGTCGAGAATGTCGAGGTCTCCTAGCGCCCGCGTGTTTGCTGCGCTGGCCACGCTCGCGCTCGGCACATTAGCCGCGGCGCCTTGGCTGGACGCTCCGCACGCGCAGACGGCGCCGCAGCCGGTCACCGCCTCCAAGACATCCAAGCGTCTCGGCATCGGGCGCGAGGCCAAGGCCGAAGAGATCGCCGGCTGGGATATCGACATCCGGCCGGACGGCCAGGGGTTGCCGCCCGGCAAGGGGACCGTGAAGCAGGGCGAGCCGCTCTACATGACGCATTGCGCGGCCTGCCACGGCGAGTTCGGCGAGAGCTCCGGACGCTGGCCGATCCTGATGGGCGGCGCCGGCACGCTGACCAGTCACGATCCGGTCAAATCGATCGGCTCGTATTGGCCATTCGCCTCGACCGTCATCGACTACATCCGCCGCTCGATGCCATTCGGCAATGCGCAATCGCTCAGCAATGACGAACTTTACGCCATTACGGCGTACGTGCTCTATCTCAACGACGTCATCAAGGACGAGAATTTCGAGCTGAATGCGAAGAGCTTCACGTCCATCAAGCTGCCGAACCAGCCGAACTTCATCGATGACGATCGCGAGCGAACCGAGAAAGAATTCTGGCGGGCGAGTCCCTGCATGACCAATTGCGCGCCGGGCGAAGCGAAGATCGTCGGACGCGCCAGCGCAGTCGACGTCACGCCGGAGGCCGGAAAGGGGCCCAAGGTCGAGTGAGCGCCATGAAGCGTCATGCCGTCGCATGTCCGCTCGCGGTCGCAGCAGCTATGTGGACGCCGGCCGGCGCCGTTGCGGCCGACAAGGCGTTCGGCGAGTATCTCTCGTCCGAATGCGTGACCTGCCACCAGCTCACCGGGCGCTACGACGGGCATACCGCCGATCGTCGGCTGGCCAGAGCAGACTTTCATTGCAATCATGGAAGATTATCGCCAGAAGCGGCGTGACAACCAGGCCATGCAGACGATTGCCGCCCGCTTGTCAGACCAGGAAATTGCCGCGCTCGCGGCCTACTTCGCGAGCGTGACCGCCGAGAAAAGAAGATAGCCAAACCAACTCTCTCCGGAGGAGAAAACCCCATGATCCCGTTCAGTCGCCGAAAGATTCCTTCGCGGCATCGGCGCCGCCGCCACAGTTGCGAGTTTCCCGTTGCCCGCATTGGCACAGGCCAAGCCGAAGGTGGTGGTGATCGGCGGCGGGCCGGGCGGCGCGACGCTCGCCAGATACGTCGCCAAGGATTCGAGCGGCGCCATCGAGGTGACGCTGGTCGAGCCGCTGCGGCAGTTC
Source organism: uncultured Alphaproteobacteria bacterium (assembly GCA_963807865.1). GTDB lineage: Bacteria > Pseudomonadota > Alphaproteobacteria > Rhizobiales > Xanthobacteraceae > VAZQ01. The sequence continues at coordinate 208,614 of CAWEDK010000025.1, forward strand.
GCCACCTGCTTCCATTCCAACCTCTATCTCGGCGGCTTCCGCTCCTGCGAATCGATCGCGCATTCCTACGACGCGCTGGCGTCGAAGCACGGCGTCAAGCTCGCGCACCAGATGGCGGCCGGCATCGACCGCGACAAGAAGACCGTGCGGCTCGCCGACGGCACGCTGCTGTCCTACGACCGGCTGGCGGTGGCGCCCGGCATCGACATCAAGTTCGACTTCCGTGCCGGGCTATTCGGAGGCCGCCACCGAGGCGATGCCGCACGCCTGGAAGCCCGGGCCGCAGACGCAGCTGCTCAAGCGCCAGCTCGACGCGCTCGAGGACGGCGCCACCATCGTGATGGTCGCGCCGCCCAATCCATACCGCTGCCCGCCCGGGCCCTACGAGCGCGTCTCGATGATGGCGCATGTGCTCAAGGCCAAGGGCCACAAGAAATCGCGCATCGTCGTGCTCGATCCCAAGGAGAATTTCTCCAAGCAGGGGCTGTTCCAGGAAGGCTGGGAGAAGCACTACCCCGGCATGGTCGAGTGGCAGGACCCGAAGATGCACGGCGGCATCAAGAGCGTCGATCCGAAGGCCATGACGGTCATCACCGATCTCGCGACCTACAAGGCGTCGCTCGCCAACGTCATCCCGGCGCAGATGGCCGGCAAGGTCGCGCGCGACGCCGGGCTCGCCAATGCCAGCGGCTTCTGCCCGATCGATCCCGGCCAGCATGAAGTCGGCGAACGATCCCAACGTCTACGTGATCGGCGACGCCTGCATCCCGGGCGACATGCCGAAGTCGGCGTTCTCGGCCAACAGCCAGGCCAAGGTCGCGGCGATGACGATCCGCGGCGAACTGGCCAAGTCGCCGACGTTCCCGGCGCGCTACACCAACACCTGCTGGAGCCTGATCGAGACCGACGACACCGTGAAGGTCGGCGGCCGCTACGAGCCGAAGGACGGCAAGATCGCCGCGGTCGAGACGTTCGTCTCCAAGACCGGCGAGCCCGCCGACCTGCGCCGGCAGACGCAGCAGGAGAACATGGGCTGGTACTCGGGCATCATCGCGGACATCTTCTCGTGACGGCAGGCGGCCGGACGGCGCGCGACGACCGCGCGGACGTTCGGCACGCCGCATGGAATCGCCGCGCCGTGCTGCGCGGCGCGCGGCGCTGCCCTGGTTGCATCGGCGGCGCCGGCTGGTTTTGCCTGGGCCGCGGTGCCGCCGGTCCGGCGCAGCGTCGGCACGATCACCGTCACCGTCATCAGCGACGGCAGCCTGCTGGTGCCGCTGTCGATGACGCTGCCGGATATTCCTGCTGCCGATGCGGCGAAGCCTGTTCGCCGCGCACGGGCTGCCGCCCGGCGGCTCGCCAGTCCCGACCAACGTCAGCCTGATCGCGACGCGGCGACCAATCTGATCCTGGTCGACGCCGGCTCGGGCGCGAATTTCCAGCCGACCGCCGGCAAGCTCGCGGAGAACATGGAAGCCGCCGGCCTCGACCCGGCGAAGGTCACCAAGGTCGTGTTCACCCACGGCCACGCCGACCATCTGTGGGGCGCGCTCGACGACTTCGACGACAGCGAGCGCTTCGCGAATGCGAGCTACGTGATTTCCGCGGCGGAGTGGGATTTCTGGATCGACCCCGACACGCCGTCGCGCGTTCCGGACTGGCTCAAGGGCATGGCGCGCGGCAGCGCCCGCATCCTCAAGCGGCTGGAAGGCAAGATCGAGCGGCGCAAGGCGGCGATGCGATCGCACCCGGTGTCAGCTATCTCGAAACGCCCGGGCATACGCCGGGCCACATGTCGGTCCTGGTGGAAAACGGCAATGAGCGGCTGCTGATCGGCGCCGATGCGCTGACCCATGCGGCGGTGTCGTTCGCGCGGCCCGACTGGCGCTGGGGCACGCGACTACGACAGCGACCGCGCGGTCGCCACACGCCGCCGGCTGCTCGACCGGCTGAGCAACGAGAAAATCGCTCTGATCGGCTTTCACCTGCCGTGGCCCGGCATCGGCACGGTGGAGAACGAGCGGGACGGCTTATCGCTTCGTGCCGCTAGGATAAAGTCGCGCACGGCTGCGGATCGAGTTCCGGCCGCCGCTCATGCCGCGCGCGGCGCAGTGCGGCTCTTGCCCCGGACCAGCGACACCGCGCCGGCCACGATTGCCATGACGGCGAGCATCGCGAGGCTGCTTTCGACCGCGCCCAGCAGAGGATGACCGGCAAACGGAATCCAGTCGTCATGGGAGCCGGTCATGGCCTCGAGCCGCCACGACAAGGTTGAGGACGCACTGGCAACGCCAAGGCTGGTGCCGAGCGCGCGCATGAGGTTGAGCATCGACCCGGCTTCGCCGGAAAACGATGCGGGCGCGGCGTTGATCGTCTCGTGATTGTTGGGTGCGATGAACACGCCGAGCCCGGCGCCGAACAAGGCGAACGCCGCCGTGCCGACCAGCCGGCTCGCATTCGGATCGGCTTCGGCGAACACCAGGATGAGCAGAGCGGCGACACAAACCGCCATTCCGGTCGGCGCTGAGCAACCGCGCACCCAGCCGATCGCTGAGCGCGCCGCTGAACGGCGCGACAAGTCCGAGCGCGACCGGAATAACCGCCAACCGGAGTCCGGCCGCCAGAGGGCTGTCGCCATAGCCGTGCTCAAGTGCAAACGACATGAGAAAGAACATGCCGTAGAGCATCGCATATCCGAGCACGACCGCGATGGCGCCGCAGGAAAAGGCCGCGCTCCGGAACAAGCGAAGATCGACAGCGGAGACGGCGACGCTCGCTCCTGCCGGACGAGAAGCCATATCAGCACGGCCGACATCACGGTGAAGACAACGATCATCGGCGAAGTCGGCCCCCAGACCGAAACCTGATTGAGCACAAGGACCAGAAAGATCAGCGCGGGACCGAGCAGGAGCGCGCCATGCCAATCGAATTGCTTGTCCTGGTTGCTCGTCTCCGTTCGCGGCAGCACCAGCCAACCGATCACCGCCGCGGCAAGCCCGAAGGGGACCGAGATCCAAAACACCCAATGCCATCCCAAAGTGCCGAGCACGAGACCGCCGACCGCCGGACCCGCGCTCATGCCGATCGCCTGCGCTGCCGCGAAAAACCCCAGCGCCCGCCCTCGCCGGTCTTCGTCCACCGCTCGGACCAGGATCGAAATGCTGTTCGCGCCGAGCAGCGAGCCGCCGATGCCCTGAAGCACGCGAAACACGATGAGCCAGGAGAGATCGGACGCCAGACCGCAGAGAGTGCTGGCCACGACGAACAGGAGGTATCCGGCCAGATACAGGGACTTCCTGCCGAACATCTCGCACAGCCGCCCGAAGATCGGCAGGCATGACGCAAATGCGACGAGATAGGCCAGCGATACCCAGCTGACGCTCTCCAGCGAGGCGTGGAAGGTCTTGCCCAGCGTCGGCAACGCGAGCTGAACGATGGTGGCGTCGAGCTGGCCGATGAACGCGCCGATAGAAACCAGCCCGACGATGAGCCACGGATACCAGGTCTGGCGCGCGACCGACGCGACAGGCGGCGGTTCCTCCATCAGGCGATGAACAATGCGTTGCGAGATGCCGTACAACGTGCCTGCGCTCTGGGCGCCGGGCGTCGATTTGCTCATTGCGGGATTGCCTGATGCTGCTGGATATGTCGTACGGGCCGGGGTTGAACCTGCACTGTATAGGCTGCGAAGATTCCCTGCTGCAAGCCGCACGACGACTTCCGTCAGAGCGCGGCAAGCACAACACCGGCAGCTTGCCCGTGCGGCGGCGCCATCGGCTCGTCGCACTGTCGCGACCTGGGATTGCTCAGAATCCCGTCGCCTTCACTCCGCCCGCACTGTGCAATCGGCACTTTCGTGATGCCCAGCACATCGCCGCGCACGCGCGGTCCTTAGAGTGAAGCTAACAACGGGCGAACATCGCTCGCAGCCATTCGGAGGACTACGGCCATGCGCCAAGGTGAGACATTCCAAGCGACCGGCTCCAACGCGTCGATCTTCCTGGTCGGCAGGAACAGCCGCGGTCAGTGGATTGCCTGCGACCAGAGTGGTTTGCGTGGCGGGTTTTTCGTGAGCCGCTCGGAGGCGTTCAAGTTCGCGCGGTTCGAGAACGGCAATCGTCCGGATCTGGTGGTTGCGGTTCCCGGCGTTCTCGAACTCGACCTGAACTCTGCCGGCGCCGAATTCGACTGTCGCCTCGCCGCCTGATCCTGTCCGGCGGCGCCGGCGGCCCCCCGGGGCGAGACGATTTTTGGGCACAGAGATTTACCCTTCCACACCCATGTGCGAATCACTAGCGCGCATTCGCACGTCGACGCCGAGATACTGGTGCCGAAATCCGGTGTCCACTAAGATTGTCGGCAGCCCTTCGAATCCAGGACGTTGATCGCAAGGAACTTTGCCATGAGGGTCTCACGGCGGGCTTTCCTGTCGGGTACCGCGAGCACCGTGATCGCCGCCTCGATGCCGCAAACGACAAGGGCGAGTGAGCGCAAGACGTTGCTGATGCAGACGCGACAGATCGACGTCGCTGGCCGGGCGGCGACGCGCTACAAAGTGACCCAACCTTCGGGGGCCGTCGGACTGGTCCTGAACGAGGGCGACGAATTCAACGTGCGATTGGAAAACCGCCTCGCGGTTGACGCCGGGCTTCATTGGCACGGATTGACCGAGCCGTGGCGTCAGGACGGCGTCCCGTATTTGTCCGGGCCGCCTATCGCACCCGGGACAGCTCGCGATTTCAACTTTCCCGCGACCCCGCCCGGCACGCGGTGGATGCACTCTCATTTTGGATTGGAGGAACAGAACCTTCTCGCCGCCCCGCTGATCATCCGTGAAACCGACGCCATCCGCAGCAACATGCAAGAGGTGGTGGTCTTCTTGGAAGACTTCGCATGGGCCAATCCGCAGACCATCTTGGACGGGCTGCGAAACCGGCCCGCCATGAGCATGACCAGGCGTTCGGCTGATCCGGCTCCGGCGGCGCCCGATCTCAACGATGTCGAATACGATGCATACCTCGCCAACGACAGAACGCTCGACGACCCCGAGGTGATTCAGGTCGAGCGCAACGGGCGAGGTTCGTCTCCGCATCATCAATGCGGCTGCGTCGAGCAATTTCACGATCGATCTCGGCAGCATCCAAGGCTCGCTCGTTACCGTCGATGGCAATCCGATTGTTCCGTTCTCGGCGAGCCGCATTCCGGTCGCGATCGCCCAGCGCGCGGATATCATCGTACGCATGCCATCCGACGGGAGCGCGGTTCCAATCCTTGCGCATGGCGAAGGACGGCGGCTTCGTACCGGTGTCGTCTTGCGGCAGCCTGGAGCGACGGTTCGCAAGATAAGTTCAAGCGCGGATGAGGTCGGACCCCGAGTTGGGCTCGATCAGGAGCTGCGGCTTGTTGCGAGAGACCCGCTCGCCGCGAAGCCGGCCGAACCGTTCGATTTCCGTCGAGCTCACCGGCAACATGATGGGATATGTATGGGGCATGCCCATCAACGGGATGCAGGGGTTGCCCGGGACCGCCAGCCGCGGCGAACGCGTCGAGATCGTCTTCAAGAACACGACGATGATGTCGCATCCGATGCACCTTCATGGGCATGTATTTCAAGTGGTGCAGGTCAATGACCGGAATATTCCGGGAGCCATCCGCGATACCATTCTCGTGCCGCCGAAGGCCACCGTGAAGGTCGTGTTCGACGCCGATAATCCAGGCCTGTGGGCGTTCCATTGCCACAACCTCTACCACATGGTGTCCGGCATGTTCGCAACGCTCGTCTACCGGGATATCCGCTCGTAACCTTCAGCGCGCATCCGCCGCTATTGCGGCGCGCAATGCCGAACCCGGCGGCATCGCGTTGCCAGCGTTGCGCGCTTGAGCGTCCGACATTTTGTCGGACGTTTCGCCGGCGGCGTCTTGTACGGGCGCACGCTACGTTCATTGATTAAGGCTTTGTGAACGCTGACGCACTTATGATTGCACGTTCCAATATTTGGCATGGCAAGCTCACGTCGCTCAGCGACTCCTTGCCGCGAGCCCAGGCTCCCATGACGCCTCCCTTTTCACGCCGTTTCATTCTTGCCGGAGCCTCCCTCTCCGCGGCGTCGCTGCTGATTCCAATTGTGGTCCGCGAGATCCAGGCATTGCCGAGTGGCAACGAGGACTACGAGATCACCGATTGGATCATCATTGCCGCCAACGGAAAGGTGACACTCGGCCTTTCCCAGCCGGAGGTCGGACAGGGATCGTACACGGCCCTTCCGGAGATTCTCGCAGAGGAGCTCGACGCGGATTGGCAGCATGTCGCGGTGCGCTTTGTGACCGGAAAGCAAGCTTACAAGATTGCCTTTCGCCAGGAGGTTCCGGCGCAGAAAGAAGGCGCCTCGATGTCGACAACGGCGCTTTACGAGCGGCTTCGCGTTTCGGGCGCGGCCGCTCGCGAGGTGCTCATGCGGGCTGCAGCGCAGAAGTGGGACCTCCCCGTTTCGGCGTGCCGGACTGAGAACGGCGTCGTCATCAACCCGCGAGGAGAGATGTTGTCCTACGGACAGCTTGCGCCGGCTGCCGCCAAGCTTCCGCTCAATCTGGCGCCGCGCCTGAAGGACAAGAGCCGGTTTCAGTGTGATTGGCAAGCCTGTTCCGCGGCTCGATACGCCTTCGAAGTGCAACGGGAGCGCGATCTACGGAATAGACGTGGTCGTTCCTGCGATGCTGAACGGAGCGATCAAGACCGCGCCTTCCTTCACGGGACAAGTGGTCGCGATCAAGAACGAAGCCGACATCCTGAAGATGGCCGGCGTGCATGCCGTGGTGAAGATCCCCGCACTATCGATCGCTAATGAGGATGACGGGTCGCAGCATCCCCCGCTTGCGCATGCGCCGCGCTACAACGCGGTTTGTGTCGTCGCCGATCGTTTCTGGCAAGCCAAGCGCGCGATCGACTCGCTCGACGTCGTGTTTGACGGCGGCCCGCATGGCGATCTCTCGACCGCCAAGATCGAGACCATGCTGGACACCGCGCTGACGGCCACAAAAGGCGTGACGGTGATCGAGCAGGGCACGCCTCGACAGATCCTGCAGGATCGCGCGGCCTCGGTCGTCGAACGGCGTTTCGTGCTGCCGCACATCGCGCACGCGCCCCATGAGCCGGTGAACGCCACCGTGAGCTACAAGAACGGCGCAGTCGAGGTTTGGGGGCCCATTCAATCGGTCACCGCATGTCAGGAGGCTGTCGCATCAGCCGTCGGATGCTCACCGGCAGACGTGACGGTGAACGTCACTTTTCTTGGAGGAAGCTTCGGGCGCAAGATCGTTCCGGATTACGTGGTTCAAGCCGCCCATGTCTCCAAGACCGTGGGAAAACCGCTCAAGCTTATTCGCACGCGCGAAGAGGATATCCAGCACGACGTCTACCGTCCGAACGCCGGCGCCCGCTTTCGGGCGGTGCTGGACGACGCCGGCTATCCCCTGGCGATCGAGGCGCGTGTTGCTGGCCAATCCTTGTTCGCCGCAACTCGCAGGAGTTGGCTCGAGCAGACGCCGGACGGCGCCTGGGACGAGAGCATGGTCGACGGCATCTACAATCAAAGCTACCGCGTCCCGCACTTTCTGGTGGAGACAGTCGATACGCCGCTACCGGTCCCGGTCTACTTCATGCGATCCGTCGGCTCGACCGCCGCGGTATTCTTTTGGGAAAGCCTGATCACCGAATTGGCAGATCGCGCGCGGATCGATCAACTGAGCTATCGGCGTACGCTCTTATCCGGCGACCCGTTGGCGTTGCGGACGCTCGACGCGGTCGCGCAAGCGTCGGACTGGTTCAAACCGTCAACCGACGTGTTTCGGGGCATCGCCTACAATTGCTACATCGGGCGGGGCCAACGATTTCAGGACTTATGTCGCGCAGGTGGTGGAACTCCGACCCGCGGGCGACCGGCTGGCAATCAGCAAGGTCTTTTGCGCGGTCGATGCCGGCCTGATCGTCAATCCAAACACCTTCAGGGCCCAGATCGAGGGCGGCATTGGATTTGCGATGACCACCGCGCTCAAGAGCAAGATCACATTCTCGAACGGTGCAACCGATCAAAGCAACTTCTTCGACTATCCGCTGCTGACCATCGACGAGATGCCGGAGATTGTTCCGATTGTTCTTGATAGCGATCGTCCACCGCAGGGCGCCGGCGAGGTGGTGCTGTCACCCGTCGCACCGGCGATTTCGCAGGCTGTATTTCATGCGACGGGACGGCGGCTCGACGTCATGCCGTTCCCGGACAATGCCTTTCAACCGGCGGCCGGAAGCAAATCACACCAGCGCGGATAAGGCACAGTATCGCGCCGGATGGCGACTCGAACAGCAACGCGGGGATTGGAAGGCCACCTTCATGTCGGTGAAATTCTTCGTCAATGGCAAACCGGCCGAATTTGAAGGTCCGGGTGACGTCCCATTGCTGTGGGTCGTACGCGAACACCTGGGTTTGACCGGAAGCAAGTTCGGCTGCGGCGTCGGGGCTTGCGGAGCCTGCACCATGCACCTCGACGGTGCGGCTATGCGAACCTGCGTCGTGCCGATCGACAGCGTGGACGGCAGCCACGTTGCGACGATCGAGGCGCTATCCCCCAATGACAATCATCCGGTACAAAAGGCCTGGATCGAACTCGACGTTCCCCAATGCGGCTACTGCCAGTCCGGCATGATCATGGCGGCGGCGCACCTTCTGAGCCGGCACCCAGAACCGACCGACCAGGATATCGATCGCGAGATCACCAACCTCTGTAGATGCGCGACCTATTCGCGAATTCGCGCCGCGATCCATCTCGCGGCAAAGATAGCGCGCGGCACTGCTAAGACCGAGGCACGTTAGAATAAGGACCGAACACGTAGAGCGCGCATAAGAAAATAGTGCGCCCACAATTCGAAGTTCCTGCCGCGATCACATGCCTGTCGGCTATGCCGGTCGCGCGGAATTTCACTCCCGCTCGGACGCCAAGGCGGGATAATACCGTGCCGATAGGCCTTTAGCGCAAGCCGCCTCGAACGGATGCCGCACTCGCCCTCCCCGGGCCAGGCCCACGGCTTCGTCACGGCCCGCGCCGGCGTCTATATGAGATTCCTCGGAGGAAAACGCAATAGATCGCTGGATGGATCCACAGTTTAACGACAGCTTATGACAACAGAGGCCGTTGCCGTCGACAAAGATTAGTTTGGCAATTGGCATATTACAGCTCTTAGAACCATAGATCGCCTAAAAAAAACATCTATATAGCGTAAATGGATTGCGTTTTAAAGGTGTTTTATGAGTTCATTACAATCGGTGTTTAAAGGTGTCTGATGGCTAACAGGTCCGTTGATAACTGCTGTACGGCTTTCATTATGAATTCAATTAATTTCTTTACTGAAACCAGTTCTTAGTAACATTATAGCACTATATGCCTATAATTAATAATAATTCCGCCATATTTTACAAAAGGTAATGAGGATTGAACGACTTATGTCTTCTAAATTGAGTATAATTATAACATTTAAGAGAAGTGCATAGTAACCAATATAAACAATTGCAAAACTAATACCAAAACAACACACAATCTAACTTGCTTTACAATAGTTGAACATATTTGTCTTATGTAATTTTAAAAGCAAAGCGCAGTTTATTTCACTTTACATCCCATGCTGATCCAAGTCAAAAAATAGCCTCAGGCATTTAAAAAAACCGCAGTATTCATAGCATCCAGTTTCTAATCGGGAAAATATGGGCACTGTAGCCGATTGGTTAGGGGCCTTGGTTTGTAACTGGCAAGTTTAAGTTTTCGATGCATGCACACAAAAAAATTGTTCTTGTTTAGGGAACCTGAGCAAGTTCAAATAAGAGGTTAATTTGCTCTTATACAACTGACTATAGGTGGTCTGGGTAAGTTCGATGTCAACCAACCAGTCACTCGCAAGATGTCGCTAAACAGTGAATATTGGCAATAATTGTATGATCTTTTTAACACCTTTTAAAATGACTTACACACCGCTATATATAATCGTCATTTCTCTCGATTGCAATCACCTCTTATTCGCATAAATAATCTAACAAATTAACCAATGGCTTTGAAACGCAAATGATGAAGATAATATTCCGTACAGAAAGCAGATTTAAAGGTGTCTAGTAGGCGCCTAAAAATTCAACGTTCAGCGACATCTAGGAGGCGGGGAAAGCCAAGGAGTTACTCTTGCAGGTCGATCAGAGAGTTAGGTAATTCCAATCATTTCAATAGCGTCAATAATGGTTCAGGGACGTTTAGTCAACGGACTGTTCGTCAAGTGGACGTTTCGTCAACGGACGATTCGTCAACGGACTGTTCGTCCAAGGGAAATAGTAAACTTTTCCAGTGGAACCAGAAGATATTATATAATTATGTCCTCGCTTGGGGGAGATTATGTAAGCCATTTTTCTTGCACATATATATCACGCGCTCTCAATTTAAATTGGAAGTTGGATTGATAAAAGAAAGTCTTTGCTTAAATAGGAATTGGATTGATGAGACTAATTCTTTGCTTAACTAGAAGTTGGATTGATGAAAGAAATTCTTTGCTTAACTAGAAGTTGGATTGATGACAGAAATTATGTGCTTAAATAGAAGTTGTATCGATGAAACTAATTTTTTGCTTAAATAGCAAGAATTATTTTCATCAATCCGACTTCTAGTTTCGCAATGAAACTATTTTCATCAATCCAACTTTTACTTTAAAAAATTATTTTCATCAATCCAACTTCTATTTAAGGAAGAGTTATTATCATCAATCCAACATCAATTGTATGTATTTTGCGCACCTGCCGTCACGCTTAATGGGCTAGCAATCCTTTTATTGGTCAACGAGAATTAATTATCGATTCCGTTTGACGAACAGTCCGTTGACGAACAGTCCGTTGACGAATCGTCCGCATACCGTAATAATAAACAATCTCTTAAACCCAATGCTTTTCTTGAACGTGTATGGGTAAGTGCAGGTAACTCATTGATTAGTGTACTGGTCAATCAACCGAGAGGTCGGGGATCGAATCCCAGACAGCGAAGAAATTTGTTTGGAAATGTTGACTTCACTTGCTAGTCGGCTCTAATGAGTACACTAAGCGTACACTGTCGATGGGAAGTTCAGACAGCGTGGGATAGGACTTGTCATTGACCTCACATGCCGCTGCTGAGCAAAATATCTTTCCATTGACAGTGTACGGTCAGTGTACTCACAGGGACCCTGGGCAAGTCCTTCACTCGCAATTGCTCATGCGCTTCGGCGTGAAACTCCGATTCAGTGTTCGAGCCCTTCCTCCTTTGTCCGCATATGAGAATTACCTCTCCCCATCTACCTACGTACTAGATTTTCATAGCTACCTTTCATGTATACAACGAGATCATCTGATTGTCTGCTTTCTATTATTTCTTGGCTAGTCCCTAAGACTCAGCAGCTGCGGTAGTTGCCACTTGCTCTACGTTCTTTCTAACTGTTCCAAACCTGTCCGTACCCCCCATACCCATCTCCAATGTCTCCCATTCCCTCCTCAATTTTCTCAATTGGGTAATTATTAGAGGACTGCGGGTAGAGCATTTTTGCTACCCGACCCGTACCCGTAACACAGGACCGTTACCCGTACCCGTACCCGACCCGTGGTCAAAATTACTACCCGACCCGACCCGTACCCGCGGGTATACCCGTTACCCGTACAGTACCCGCCACGTCATTAGCACGCCTTCTCACAGTCCCAGTCCCTACCGGGCTAATAGGCTTACACCTCAGTATGAAGTAATAATAAATTGACTGATGATGATAGTAGTAGTAGTAGCAGTAGCAGCAGCAGCAGCAGTAGTAGTAGTAGTAGTAGTAGTAGTAGTAGTAGTAGTAGTAGTAGTAGTAGTAGTAGTAGTAGTAGTAGTAGTAGTAGTAGTAGTAGTAGTAGTAGTAGTAGCAGTAGTAGTAGTAGTAGTAGTAGTAGTAGTAGTAGCAGTAGTAGTAGTAGTAGTAGTAGTAGTAGTAGTAGTAGTAGTAGTAGTAGTAGTAGTAGTAGTAGTAGTAGTAGTAGTAGTAGTAGTAGTAGTAGTAGTAGTAGTAGTAGTAGTAGTAGTAGTAGTAGTAGTAGTAGTAGTAGTAGTAGTAGTAGTAGTAGTAGTAGTAGTAGTAGTAGTAGTAGTAGTAGTAGTAGTAGTAGTAGTAGTAGTAGTAGTAGTAGTAGTAGTAGTAGTAGTAGTAGTAGTAGTAGTAGTAGTAGTAGTAGTAGTAGTAGTAGTAGTAGTAGTAGTAGTAGTAGTAGTAGTAGTAGTAGTAGTAGTAGTAGTAGTAGTAGTAGTAGTAGTAGTAGTAGTAGTAGTAGTAGTAGTAGTAGTAGTAGTAGTAGTAGTAGTAGTAGTAGTAGTAGTAGTAGTAGTAGTAGTAGTAGTAGTAGTAGTAGTAGTAGTAGTAGTAGTAGTAGTAGTAGTAGTAGTAGTAGTAGTAGTAGTAGTAGTAGTAGTAGTTGTAGTAGTAGTAGTAGTAGTATACTATAGTAGTAGTAGCAGCAGCAGCAGGACAAGGGAGAACATTTATTTGTACCCATCGCCGCCAAATGGTTGGCGTCAGCAACTCATGGTGATGATGACGATGATGATAGACTTCTACTGCTATACTAAAAAAAGGAGGAGGTGAATAGGAGCAGGAGAAGGAGAAGCAGGAGGAGGCAGAGGAAGAAGAGCGGTTCGTTAAGCTAGCCCTGAGGCAGCCATGAGTATGAAGTGTTAGCGACTTCATTTTCTTAGCCTTGGCATATGAGCCCTGGTGACCAGGTCTCTCCCTCGCCGTATCATCTATACTAAATTACTACGGTTAAGAAGCAAAACAATGCACAGTAGATAAGAAAAAGAGCCACCAATGGCGGGTTCACGCACACACGTAATTAATACTCATAATAATGTAATGTAAGTATACTTTATTACTTACATCTGACGTAGATTTGTCGTTTGCCATTATTTGATGTGAGAAAACTCAGAGTTACTAATAATATCGTCCAATTTAAAACATTACGACGGCCTTCAATACGGTTAGATGTGCGAAAGCAAAAATTATTGACGTATCAGTAGAACTCTTAAAAAACAACCGTATGCCTATTTACTGGCAAGCATTTCTGTGTATGTATGTATATATGTATGTATATATATTATGTATATATGTATATATATGTATATTTATATACACACATACATGTCTTCTTCTTTTGGTTCTCTGCCTTCCTAGGCAGGTTCATACGTCCAATGTCGCCATTCGTCACGCTGTCTGGCTCTCTCCTTCAAATAGCTGTAATCCTCCTCCATCATCCAGTCCAACAACATCATTCTCGGTCTTCCTCTTATGGCCACCCAGCCAGTATTGCATCAATCGTCTTATCTCTCCAGTCATGCATAATACCGCTAATTTAATAGTCTAAACATTTCACAGAGGGTAAGGGATGACAAACTCTGAAATATATCTTCTTGAACTGCCACAACCTGTTGTAAGAAAAACAAGGCTGTTTAGCCCGGGCCTCCAACGTTCCTGCCTGACTGGAAAAGCTTTTAGACCGTGCTAATGGAACAAATCACTTCACAACTTCAATTTGACAACTATCAATAAATGCCACGTTCACAAGAACCATGGACATGATTGTGTATATTATGTATATATATACATATATGGTTATATGTATATATGTAGATAATCATGTGTATAAGCATATATATGTGCATAAGTGTATATATGTGCAAATGTATATATGTGTGTAAAAGTGTATTATGTATGTGTGTATGTACAGGGTGGCCCAATAAAAAATGTCCCACCGGATAAAATGCAATTTCTCCGCAATCAATTGAGATCTTTCTATCATATTTTCAGGATTTACAGGGGAAAGATTATTTAACAATTCTGAAAATTTCACTGAAAATGTTTCATTTCTTCAAAAATTACAGCTGTTTAAATATTCAATTCCGTATTTTCAAATTTACAAATAAAATTTGAACAGTCGCTTTGTGATTTTCAATGTCAAATAACATCACCTTTCATTAAGAATTCAAAAATCTGTTAGACAGTTTATCTCAAAGCATGTTCAAAGTGCACGCCCCAGCTTTCGCACAAGCTCAAAGTCTTTTGTGAAGCTCAGCATGGCCTCGTTGATTGAGTCACTGAAGAACTGAACACTTGTCGATCGTGATCTTCATCTCTCTGCATTTTGTCCTATTCCAGCTCGGATCATCTCAGAATCTGTCGAAAACTGTTACCTGAACCCGGCGGTTAACCCTCAGAACGACTGCGTTTGGTCTGCCGGCAAGAGGCGCGACGTTCGCGAAAGTCGCCTGGTGGTTGAGAGAGCCAAGTTTTCGAAGCACTTCATGGTTTCTGCTGGCGTTTGTTACAGCAGTAAGGAAGGTGTGCTGTCTTCATTCCAGACAAGGCTAAAGTAGACATTAAACTTTACGTTGAAACTCTGTTACCCAGACTGATTGACGAAGTCCTGCAAGTCTGTTCTACCGCCTGGTTACATTTTCCAGCAGGATGTTACGCCTGCTCACACGGCAAAGTAGGCTCAAGACTATTGCCATCAACTGCAGTTAATTAATTGGCAAAGACGAATGGCCAACAAAGTCGCCAGACCTTAACCATCTTGGTTACCACGTCTGGGGAGCTATGCTTGAATGCTACCAGACATTTCATCCCAAGCTGAAGAACACTGACGAGCTGAAGAAAGTCTTGCAGTTAATATTATGGGATCAGCTGCCACAGGACTCAATTACAAAGACCATACTGAGCTTCACAAAAAGACTTTGAGATTGTGTGAAAGCTGGTGGTTTACACGTCGAACATGCTTTGAGATAAACTGTCTAACAGGTTTCTGAATTCGTAATGGAAGGTGATGTTATTTGACATTGAAAATGACAAGTGACTGTTAATTTTTCTTTGTAAATTTGAAAATACGGAATTGAATATTTAAACAGCTGTAATTTTTGAAGCAATGAAACTTTTCAGTGAAAGTTTCAGGAATCCTTAAAATATCTTTCCCCTATAAATCCTGAAAGTTTGGTAGAAAAATCTAAATTGGTTGCGGAGAAATTGCATTTTATCTGGTGGGACATTTTTTATTGGGCCACCCTGTATATGTGTATAATATGTATATATGTGCAAATGCATATATGTGTATGCATATATTTGTATATTTATGTATATGTCTATATTATGTGTAAATGTATATAACTATATATATGTATATGTATATATGTGCAGGCATATGGTACTTAGATTTAGGATGTGCCAGTTAGACTACATGTAAGTAAGTCTTTGCCGGTGCAAGATTCACTATTATATGCAAGGCGACATTGTAACCTATAAACTTCACGTCTGTACGGGTAAAACCGGGTATACCCGTACCCGTAATGCCCTACCCGTACCCGACCCGACCCGTGAAATGCCTACCCGACCCGTACCCGACCCGCGGGTACGGGTCGGGTACGGGTAAACCCGCGGGTACGGGTATACCCGCAGACCCCTAGTCATGTATGTATGCATGTATGTATGTATGTATGTACGAATGTATGTACGTATGTACGTATATGTATGTATGTATGTATGTATGTATGTATGTATGTATGTATGTATGTAAGTATGTATGTATGTATGTATGCATGTATGCATATACGTATGTATGTATGTATGTATGCATGTATGTATATACGTCCCGACCCGCGGGTACGGGTCGGGTACGGGTAAACCCGCGGGTACGGGTATACCCGCAGACCCCTATAGTGAAGCTATGTTAGATGGGTTACATCAGTAAATGTTCTATTAATTAACACAATTCTTGATTATTATTGTGTTCCTGTACCTATTTGAACTGGCTGTGATGCGTTATTGTAACGTTGTAATATCCACAATTACTAGGTGGCCCTAATAGCGGGATTGTTCATCCCTCCTGGGTCTCCCCTTGGTTACCACTATCAATGTAAGTTACTACATATGCTGCCATAACTGTAATATGCTGGCTACAGGAAATAAATTGAATTGAATCACATAATTATTAATTTTACGCATTGTAAACCACATATAGCTCTCTTATATTGTAGCGTTGTCCTGAGACTGGTTGTTGCAAGAACGCTGGTTCATGTCAATTGTAAGATTTCGTACTTCGAGGTCTGTGCGTCGTTTGTAAGAAATCAACTGCCACGCAACGAGACCTGTCCTGACCACTCGTAATTGACATTCGCGCAAATCTTTTAATCTGGCCTAGATAGCATTCATCATAGTGTGTGTCAATATTGTTGGGCTACAGCCCATATCATTCGTGTATGTCCCAGATTTATCCTAATGGGCTTTGACTGTACTTACCATACTGATGCCGAGTTTTAACTGCGCTTTTCACTGAGTAGCAAAGTAACGTTCCCGTGAAGCCACGCCGCCACGTAATTGCTGCTCTCAAGTGTCTTCCGAAACCCGAACAGACGAAGAGGTCTAAGAAAAATGGAGGAGAGATTTCAGAAACACAGGGTTTTTCTGGTGGATCGAATTGATCCGGATTTCGGATTGTTAGATAAATTACTGGCCAGTATGATTCTGACAAGAGAAGCCGTGCACGAGATAAAGCTCAGAGACAACACAACAGAGAAGAAAAACAGAATACTTCTTGACTATATACTGGAGAACAAGAAGGCGAATGAATTGGTCTCAGCTCTCAGGGACAGTGGACAAATTCATTTGGTCAACTATTTAAACGCCGACGGAGGTAAGAAGCTAATATCCTATTAATTGATTGAAGCACACACTCATGAAGTGCTCTTACAATGTATGTAGAGTCTTGTAGACACGAGTACACATAGGTGTTATGTGAACATTTGTATCTTAGTAATGTAAAAGGCTGCATGCAGAAAAAGGTATTTGCCTGCAGTAACTGTTCACTGAACTTAGAACGCAGCATGATTTTCAAGCATTTGTCAGTTTGCAAAAGTGCAACGAAATGATGATTGGCGAGGCAGAGAGGAGACTATTGCAGGCAGTGATCTGGAATGAAAACCATGTGCTTCGGGGATTATTTCCAGGGGTAGTGCAAAAACATTACAATCTTCGCCCCAGGCCGCACGATTTTAAGCTCCCAGCCAAAGACGATAAAAACTATATACCAAGAGTTTTATATAGAAAATAGCAAACAAACCTTTCATATGAGAACAACGATAGCAACGAACTTACTATCTAATTTCTAATTTAACTTGTACCTGGATGCGGTGTGACATCCCGAATAATCAATAAACGAAGATATATATATATAAAGCCGACTGTTGACAGAGGCACAAATTTCACATAACAAAGGGTAACTGTATGTTCGACCATAACCATGTTTCAATACAATACAATAACGACGTCATGTAAAAGTTATTCGTCAGGCAACTGTGTAGGTTGATTTTATAATAAAGGCTGTAAGCAATTAAAACTTACGTCAACAGGTAACATAAAGTGTAGTTAGCCTTGCTATTCTGCTACTTTCCAGAAGAAGCTGTAGTAATAGGTACAATCGTTGTTACTAAAAGTAGTAACGGTTATTTAAGGTACTATTGTGTTGAAGGTAACACAGTAACGAGCAACTCTGTATTATGTTACCGTTCGATTCATAGCTTATTTTATTTATTGTGTGTTTCAATAGATTGAGACCAATCCTCTCTTACTGTCCTTATGTATTAGAATTATAGAAGATAACTCTTGTTATTCGTATAGATAATAGGTTTCATTTGAAGACGATTGGCCACTTAATGAATCTGACATCAGACGATTGGATGCTAATCGCGAGAGTTTAATGGATCTTCTCGATACGAGCGAACTATGCAACAGATTTATATTCTGAGAAAGTCATAAATAATCGGCAAAAACAGTTCATCTTTTCGAAGCCAACTGATTCTGAGAAAAACGAGGCACTGCTGGAAATTATGACAAAGTGCAGTCTTCGACAATACAAAAAGACAATAGATTGTTTAAACGATTCCAAACAAAGTCACATTGCCGAGCTACTTTCAGAAGGAGGAGGTGAGTTATCTTCTAAGCAGTATTCAGCTGCAGATTCAGTCGTTTTCTGTGCTGATTGAATGAGTAACTGGCATATTGAGTGACCAATTGAGTAAGTGATGAATGAATGAATGAATGTTCGACTGAACAATTACGGAACGATTCTGAACGAATAATCGAGAATTAGTCAGTTAACAGCCTAAATAATCCAACAAAAGTAATTAACACAGCTGTGACGCATGCAACGCTGTATTAAACTATTAGTTAACAATAAGGAATTGTTTTGTTCAGTGGAAATACTGTCAGGGTTGAAAATGTCGGTCGAAATTAGGAAGCAGCTTATGATTGCGGCAAAGTTTCAAGTTCAATTGCGTAAACCTCAGCCACAAATATATCTGTGGGCAGTTGTTGACCGAGACCATGTGAACTTTGAAGCCACTTGTCTCGGCCCTCAAATGAAGATTTACTGACCATGCGCGTGTAATAAATTGCAATTGTAAATAGATTAAGGATGACACGCATATAATTGTGAAGTGTTCCACATGTTATTGCGTTGTTCAATGTCCTTAGCGTGTTTGGAATATGCAAGTTGCATGTGCTGTTCTTTTTTTACTGCGATATATCTGTATCGTGCATGTTGCAGATAAATCGTAAATAAAGAAATTAAAATAAGGCTCTGTTTTTATGTATGCAGTCGCTGTTCGAGTTCATGCGAACCTTGAAGGCACCGTTGGAAACGTAGATCAGTTGGAAGAGGAAATCATTTCCCGGTTAACGGAGGTTCTAGAAAATCGCCCTTTGGAAGAAGCCACTCGGTTGCTGGAAATCACCCAGCAGAGACTCATTGCCGCCAGGAAAGGACAGAGCATCGTCATCTACATCCACTGCATGACAAATGATGAGCTGCTGCAACTGATCGATCTTCTAAAGACGGACAAACTGAAGGGAATCATCGAGAGGGTCTTCATTGAAATGCTTTCGATTGGAGATGCTCTCAGGGTTTCGCTCACCTGGTCTCGGGAAGAGTTCAACAGAGCTTCTACTTACTTTGGTGAGTATGATAGATTCATGGTCTAATAAGGATGCCGAGAGCAATTGCACAAATCAACAGTATAATAAAATTATGTATGTACGTATGTGTCTTTGTATGTCTCAAGACACTTAATATAGCGCCTATTAGGTGTATCACAAAGGCGCTGCACATATCCATAGATCTGTCTGATCTAAACAAGTGAGTTTAAAACAGCGTGAGAATGTCTGCTGCATAGAGCGAATGCAACAGCACGTAAATGCAATGGAAGACTGTTCCACGGAGATGGTCCAGTAAATGAGAAGGCACGACAAGCTCGAGTTGAAGTGCGAGAGCGCGGCTCCTGCATATCTCCACGGCTAGTAGAGTTCTACTATCGCCGACCAGGTTGACTTGAAACTGAAACGCAAAGCACCTCGATGTATGCCGCGGCAGAGTCACCATTGAAGCACGTACCAGCAAGATAATCTTAAACGAAATCCGTTCGGCAACAGCAATCCAGTGTAGCGTCTCTCGCATGTATTGCAAGATATGCGAATATTTCCAGTTGGGCTGCACCAGAGGTCTTCGGGTAGATCATTTTTGCTACCCGCCCCGTACCCGTAAACCCGTACCATTACCCTTACCCGTACCCGCGGACCTTGTACTTAACTGACTGCAAAGCATACAAAACTTCTTAGCTCGCTTAGTGCTGCGTGTCCCATTGCGAACAAGCTCCTCAGTCCTGCCCCATCAGCTGCATTGGCTTCCTGTTGAATTCAGAAAACATTTAAATTGGCCTGTTTGATCTACAAAGTCCCTCAGCACCAGCACTCCTACCTTATGGTCAATCCGTGCAAACTCCTTAAATCTCTCCTCGTTTTTCTTGCGATCATCAAGTTAAAAAGTTAATATTTATTGATAATAATAATGGTACAAATGATAAAAAAATCATGTCAAATTACGCCAAGTTATATTAGGCCTAAGCCTCTTTAGGTTTTCTTCATGCATTTGTCTGGTCTGCCCTGAGGACGCGAGGCCGTTGAAATACCTCTACATGACTTATGATTGGCTGGGCTGCGTCACCTTTTCAGGTGTTGATGCCAAAGGCGAATTGGAGGAACGCTGTGACGAAGATGACTTGTCCGCGACTTCCAACTCAACTGTAGGTCTTTCAGTCAATCCTAAAAATCTTTAACGTCTATGATTCATTATAGAAACCAAAAACTAAGAAACCAACAATATTCGACTATTCTTACAAAAAGAAACAGTCTGTAATATTCTCGAATGAATATCAACCCACAGGCTGTCTAGTGTCCATTTCATATCAATCAATCAATCAATCAATCAAAGAAACTTGACATAGCGCCCCTTCAAGATTTCTACTCAGAGGCGATCGATATATCACCTCTAAAGGCATTCCTACCCTAATCCATTCAAACCAAGCTTCATCGTCCTCAACGAACCCCTCCTTGTCAGCTCCTCTGCCTCCACTCTCTGGTCTATCTGACGACCGGACTTGATCTCCATTTTTTAATTATCTTTAGACAACAATTATTCTAAAAGCGCTCGTGAATAAGAATCTGATGGTGCCCGGCGCTTAGCGTTAGAGTAGTGCTTTAGAAACTTAAGGTGCACGATTACGATAAAGAATAAATTGCACACACCTTGTGAGATTGATTAATCTCTGACATAATATGTAAGAAGTTAGAAGTATAATACTTCTTACTAGCTCATCTTATCTGTAAAGCTACTTGGGGTCTTTAACCTTTATTTACCCACTATGCCTTTTAGGTGGAATTTTGAGATGGCCCTTAGATATGTGTTTTATGTTGATAGTATTAAAACAGAAAATATGACAATCTTTTAGTTATATTTCACATTTAAGGCCATTTTTTGGGATGTTCCAAAAATGAAACGTTGGGTCATTCCCACTAGCATTTTTTTTACAATGGCCTTTCAACATGAATAAACGATACAATATTGGCTTATACACAATTTACTGAAAACCAGTTTATTTAAAGGTATGACAACTTTCAAAACAGTTCACTTGAAGTTTCTTGAGGCACCTGACACATTCTTTGATAGTGTTTTTCTTAACCCTGCGACTACCAGTGGGGTCAAAAATGACCCCAGAGGTAGTTTGCATTAGTGCTGCTCACCCCCCATAAGAGATATCTCAATGAAATTTTATGACTTTATAGGTATTCCTGTTTTGTACAAAATTCCAAGTTTTATTTTACATTTTCTATCACCAGATGGCGCTGGTATACCATTTATACACTGAGTACCAGTGGGGTCATTTTTGACCCCAGTGTAAACTGAATAATTCTGACATATGTAAAAATAACAAAATACATTTTTATTGAGCTAACATTGATTTTAAATGTATTTTAACAAAGATAAACTATTATATATTGTTTACTTAGTAAATTTATTGCCAAAAATGTTGACAGTCTGCTAACAGGTTCCAACTAGTTATGAGAAATCCAATTCTAAAAGAAACGGAAGTGGATAAATAAGGAAGGCAGTGCCATCTATGGTGAAACATGGAGTGATATATCTGACAAGTCAAGAAATGAAGCAGTACAGCAAAAATGTAGAGTTTAGACGTTGTTTCAGCGACAGCATGACTAGAAATCGGTTCCAGAAAATATCACATGCCCTTAGATTTGACGATGTGGTGCGCAGAATAGAAAGTCAATATCCTAAACAACTTGCACTTATTTGACAAGTGGACAAAATCATAAGAAAATGATAAGAAGTCGAATATAATCTGTGCCAAACGTAAGCGCAATTATGTCGTTTTTGCCGAGTATACCTGCATAAACTGTAAACAGTAACTGTAATGACCGGATATTGTCAATACTAGTTTTGAACATTGAACACTCGAACACTTTGAACACTAATCTGAAACTATTAAATTAAAAATTTATTCATTTCAACAGCCTAAACATGTTCCAAATACTTTACTAATATTTGTTTTCATGGCAATAAATAAAAATGCAAAAAACAAAGAACTTATTGTAAAAATTGTGTTGGGGTCATTTTTGACCCCACTGGTACTCAGTGTATCAAAAAAATTCTGGTAGTCTGAGGGTTAAAAAATTGAAAAAAACAACGAGCCTGACTAATGAGAGGAATGTATTGCTCGACCCCATCGCAATGTGTCATGGCAACCTTTGACGTGCCTGAGCACTTTTTACAGGATTTACAGTATTGATACTGCTGGAACATGCTACTACATTGTTATCTGACTACCCAACAACAACAATTTTGGCATGAGATGTGCATTCTTTCTTGTTTTTCAAACATTTTCTTGTCATTCAGAGGTTCTGTTCTAGTTCGACCATCACGGACGTAACGGTCGAACTGGAATAGCACCTCTGAATGACTGCTGCCCCACACCTCAGCTTAGACAGAAGACTGTAACTAGTAAAAAGATTGGCAAGTAATAGCATGTGATATGGTTTCCTGTGATGAGTTAGGCAAAATTCATGACAACGCGCTCACAAAAAGGGGTTATGTGGGTCGCCTACTCCTGCCACAATAAATTGTTGCTTGATATGGATGAACATCCTATTCACGAATAAGACATCCAGATCTTATAACAAAATCTGATTGGCTTTCCTCTTATAAACATCTCTAACCCATGATGTCCATAGTTAGGCACCCACCGACTCATAAATGCTAAGTTTGAAATGAACAATTCAAAATTGCAAAGATTTGTGTTACTGATTATATAGTGCACACTCTGCCATTATAGAGAGATCTCTTGTCAGCTGCATGCATGGCATTACATCCTCCTATCATGGATTTAGACATCGCAGTTGCTATTAGAGCGCATCAGGTACCGTTCTCAACTGTGTTGCAGCTATTGCGTTATTTCCTAACATTCCAATTTAAAATATGTACTAATTATTACAAAATCAGTGTTAACACATGGGCATATATAAGGGGTCTTACGGGGTGGGGTCACCCTAAATAAATTGCCGACATTTTTTCTATGCAATTATAGGCGAAATACAAAAAACTGAACTTTTTTGACAGTTTTCAATGGAAACCCCCGAAAACTTACCCCCCCCAAATTCTTTCCTGGCTACGCCCCTGGTTAAAAATAAATTAAATGAAACATAGTATTAAAAACAAATTAATGATACATGCAACAATCCAGCAGTATATACTGACAAATTATGATCAAGGAACACAATCACCTCATGTTGGAATTATACTAATGGGAGTGCCCCAACGTTCCAAAAATGGAACATGCTTCAAAACTCGGTTTTTTCTTCTAGAGTTTTGCTTCTTTTTCAGTAATTTTGATTTTTATCACTGACTTTAGATATCAATCAACAAAATGCAACTTGTCTCACCTGTAAAATTATGACACAAATATTTATTTCAACTTCCTAAAAGATTTTGTTCAAAAATCACAAAATTCGTCAAAATTACGCATCTGTAGCACAAAAATAAATAAAGTCAATCAGAAAATTACCACTGTTTTACATTCTCCATTCTTAGATCTTTCATTTGATATGCAAATATAATAAATTTATCAAGGCAGAATTAGTTTTTTTAACATTACAAATTATGTTCCAAAAATGGAACGTTGGTTAAATAAAGCCAAACTAAAAATTTTGTACCAATGGATATCTCCCAAAGAAAGATCGCTGAGCATTTAAGTGAATCTTAAATATTAAACTCATCTTCAATCTCATCTGCATGTATAGGCCTATTGCTCTCAGACTTCATCCATTCGATATTGATTTGATTTCGACTATGTTTTGGCGTGCCATCGATTGATGCCTTGTGCTTTAGACACCAGCGCTATAGAAGTTACTAATTACAATTCCATTCTGTATGAACTCTGAAGACCCATAAAAGAGAAAATAATCTATCTAAGATGATGTCTAGTTAAATTTCAAACGCCCAGGCATCAATGTGGCCACTACTTGAGAGTTTAAAACCTTAGTGTGACGACTTTTGGTACCCGTTCTGTCCCAAATTTATTCATGTTTTTAAGAAGTAATTGAATTGAATTGGGAATTTTTAGATGCACCATCTTCCACTGGAGCTACTGGATTTGATTCTGGGAAGGGTTTATGGACATTCGAGTGTCATTAGAAGTCAGTTAGGTCAACCAACAGATGAGGAAATTTTCCGCAATATGGCGTCCGTCGATTTCTGTTGGTTTCAAAGAATCATACGAAGAAGATTCAAAAATATCATCTGGCGAAATCTAAAAGGCAAGTAATTATGACAAAGTAGAAAATGCGCTATAGAAATGTTTCAGAAACATACGGGTTTAAGTTGAATGGCTTCCAGGATAATTATTAGTATCATTTGAAGCTGCCCTTCAAGATGTACATTTCATATAATCATTAACCTTTTGTTAATGGTACATTGCTATTTATTTATTTAATAAGGAAATTTATATAGCGCCAATTTGGCGACGCCATAAACAGTTCCTTATTGTAAGTATACTAATTTCATTAGATTGGATGAGCTGAGTACTGTTCCCAGAGACAAAAGGTGTAGCACTGTAGCCTATAGTTGTACTTTGCCATTTTCAATGCAAATGGCCATCTTTATGCAGATTATACCCAGGCTTTCGTTCATGGGCCATCATCTGATCAACTATCACTAGTCCGTTCTATTGATTGTCTTGTTTCTGATCTTCACTATTGGATGTCGACTAACCGTCTCTGCCTAAATGCTACAAAGACTCAGTTGATCTGGTTTGGGAATAGACAACAGCTTTCCAAACTTGCTTTCAATTACTGACTGAGAAATTCCCTGCCTACACATATGTACTCTTCTAGTGTCCGTGACCTGGGTGTCACGCTTGACTCCTCCCTCACGTTCACGGAGCACATATTATCTATCCTGACCCGCTCCTGCTTCTTTCAACTGAGGCGGCTCAGAACCATCAGACGATCGGTCTCTTCCTCTGTCTTTACCACCATAGTAAATGCGTTTATCTGTTCCCGACTAGACTACTGCAACTCACTTCTTATGGGCCTCCCGAAACAGCGTCTTTCCCTCTGTTCAATCGGTCTTAAATGCTTCAGCTAGGCTCATAGCCCGACTCCCTCGCTTTCGCATATTGCTACATATAGAATATGCTTGATGTCTTGCACTGGCTTCCTATCACTGCGCGCATCCATTTTAAGATCGTCTTTCTAGTATCCAAGGCGCAGCTGAGCAGTGCCCCACAATATCTTTCTGACTATATGCGAAAGCCGTTATCTGTCGACCTCATCTCGTTCCTTGCGCTCTGCTGATTGGCTTGATCTTTTTGTTCCTAGGATTAGGATTGCCTTGGCTCAACGCCGGGCATTTGCTGTGGTTGGTCCCTCTACTTGGAATGACTTTCCCCTCACTAAAGGCTAAACTAATGACTGGTTTTCCTCTTTGGTCTCTCGTTCTTTAAAGACGTTTCTTTTTCCCTGGGTTTTCATGCTGAGAGCGCCTCTGAATAGTTATTCTGAGAGAGGCGCTATATAAATCTATAGATCTATACTGTAGCCCTACGATACATTGAAATATACGAACTTTTAAAGAACAAGCAAATGTTTGTGAAGTTTACTACTTTGGTGTTCCTTGCAGGTATTAACTTTGCAAAACTTAGCACAAGAAGAACGTGAACAATAAAGAATTAATTATTTTTTTAGAATTTTATAGGGAATGCTACAAGAGACCCGTTATTTGCAGAAACACGCGGTTATATCTTGTGGAGAATATCCAGACGAAGGGTTTGTTAAACCGATTGCGATCCGTGGATTGTCTGACCGACATCCAGACTAGATTTGTCAACAGTGGAAAAGACAAAAGTCGAGAAGTCAGCGTGAAAAAGGAGGATTTGTTGCACCTGGCGAAATCTCTTGATGATTCAAGATATTCAAAGTTCGTCCGATGTCTTCGCGAAAGCAAACAGACCCTTTGCACAAGAGTTGTAACAAATGGAGGAGGTTTGGATTCCATCCTCTTTCAAACTAGACCGCTAAACAACCTTGAAATTCAGATTATTTTATGTCTACATTTTCTGTTTAATCTTGGAAGAATTTTAGCATTTTCTCGTAGCCTTAAAGGTCCCGCGAGAAGTCTAGCTGGAAGCCAACGTTACAGTTGATATTCCATCCATACTATTGTAGCAAAGATTACCTGAAATGCGAGATTGTTTTGACTAGTAAACGACATTATGTGGTACTAGGATATTTTTTATGACATTCTAATTGTAATAGTAATAATTGGTAGATTCAATCGGACCGGTGTCTAATGTGCGAGGTATGGACCGATGGCTCATCAAAACCAAAAACTCTCGTTCAAGAAAACTTAAGTCTCTTACCAGGAACGCTTGCAAAAGTTTTCGTAATTAAATTAAAATGGAATTCTAAGATGGGCTCCATGTTACACAGATCTTAGAACTGCTTTTGCGTGTTAGACTATTCCTGTCTGAATAAGCAATGTAAGTAAAACTGCAGTCTCAAAGAAGTGAAATAATCGCCTGATTTAATATATCGACTAATTTTTGTTTTTCCCGCAGTTGTCGTAAAAGCTGAAATCCAGTGCTCGAACTTGAAAAACCGAAAGTCAGCTGAGCAACAAATGGTCAAAACTCTGAATGATTTACGAGACAAAACCAAATCAAAGGCAGCTCCTCTCGAACAGCAACTCAATCGACTGAAGGCTGAAAACATCGAAATCCTTGATTCTCTTCTAGACAGAAATCCCGTTGTTTGGTTGTGGTGCCATTCGGCGTCGGGTCTTACTAAGCTCCAGACGAACTCCGATCTTGTCTTGAAGTTATTCAACGTTGAAACCATCGCAAGACCTTCAGAGATCGTCAATGCTAAAACAGTTAACATTGACAGCGACCGATTTAGAAAAGAAGTCGGCAAGTGTTCGATGTTTCATTTCATGTATTTACGCACATAATATTATGCCTACTTGCTACTAAACATGAGGAGAAATTGCAGGGTAAATGACAGAGCGAATTCTAAAGGCGAGAAACAAGTGTTCAAGCTATAGCTCATGAAGTCATTGAGTACGTAGTTCTGATGTTTAAGTGAATAACGAGATACATTTGCGCTGACAAAAGGAGAAACAGAGAGACAGTGGAAGACAATGGGATGTTTGTAACAAATGCAATTTATGTCATTGTCTTCATTGTCTCTTTGTATTCAAAGAACAAAATATTTAATGGCGCTTAGTTGTTCGCAAGAATCTGTACATTCATAAATAGTTAGCATAAAGAGGTGAATTTCTTAGTTCTGTTTTCACAGCCTCACACGCCCAGTGTCACACACACACGCACACAAAACACACACACACATCCAATCACTAACGCACATACACCTCCACAGAAACGCCATCGGTTTATGCGTTGTGCCTTAAACACCGGTGCTATGGAAGTCTTTTAATTACAAATGCAATTATGTCCATCTAAATGCATGTAAGTGTGATCTATGAGTGATTATACTATAATGACGTTTAATGACTGACGGGTGAATCGGCCTAATTGTGGAGTATCAGGTGAGTCTGGGTATGAATTCTTGAAGAGGCGAGACTTCAATTCAGAGTGGAAAGCCCGAGGAGTGATGAATATAATTACAGAGGAGCCTGCAGCTGAAATCCCTCTGCGCCGGCGAGGGGATGATCAGACGGTCGATGTGGGAGTGGACGCGCCTGAGCAGCCGGGCCTTCTTCGGCTTCGAGATCCAGAGCAGGATCGCGACGTGCGGAAAGCGAACGCCCGTGAGCTTCAGGAGTCCGGCGAACGGAAGGGCGAGGCGATCGGCCCACGAGATGACCGCGTCGTAGCGCGACCTGACGGCGTAGGCCTCCAGGACCTGAGCGACGGGGATGGGAAGCCGCCGATAGAGAACGGACCGCCCGGCCGGCGCGCGGCGCAGGTACGCTCCGTCCAGCATGTCGGAATTCAGAGCGTCTCGGTAGAGCAGGGTGCGCGGAGCGAGGTCCTCGGCCTCCAGGCGCCGGAGCTCGTGCAAGTTCTGCGGCAGCCCGTCATCGACGAGGGTCAACGTGCGCACGGCGGGTCACCTAGCGGGCGGCCTTGGAGGAGAGCGAGAGCGTGGGCCAGGGCGGCCGTCCAGTAGATCGCGGGCTCGTTCACGCCATAGAGGCTGTCCTGGTCTCGATAGGCGCGCGCGGGAAAGTCGTCAGGCACTCCCGCGCCGCTGGCGTTCGGTCCGCCGACGAGGAGGCCCGGCGGCACCGGCCGCCGGGGATGCGTCATCGACGGCTGGTGATATGGGACGCAGGGGTGGGTCGCTGCCGAAGCCCGTGAGGAAGCTCTTTCCCAGCGCGTTCCGTCCGAGGACGTAGTGCAGCTGATCGAGCGCCGCGTGGCGGTAGCTCGACTTGCCGCTGGCGAGCGATGCGGTCAGCAGGACGATGGCGTTCTCCAGGACGAGCCCGTTCGAGCCCCGGTAGTAGTCGTCCCGACCCAGCGCGACGCGGTGACCGGACATCGCCGGGCCGCGCGTGATGTCCGCGGCCTGGGCGTCCAGCAGACTGAGCAGCCTGGCTCTCGCGGCGGATCCAGAGGACTCTGAGGATCGGCGAGCGTCAGGAAGGGCGAGGTTCTGGACCCGCTGCCAGGACGCCGGGTCGTCGAACGGAGTCCACCGGCGGAGCGCCTCCGGGATGGCGGCGGCGTAGCGCGGGCTCGGCTCGTGCGCCAGAGCTCGGCGCTGGCCCAGAACCGCTCGTCGCGATCGTCGTCGTCGCCGTACGTTCCGCTCCCGCCGTCGTCGCCCGGCGGGTCCTTGAACCCGCCCGGCGGCGCGATCGCGGATGACGATCCAGCCAGCGGGCGCTCACCTCGGCGGCTTCCCGGAGGCGGCCGGCGTAGGAGGGATCGGCGCGCTCGTAGAGCCGACGCGGCCATGGCCAGCGCGGCCGCGAAATCCGCCGTTGCTGCGGACGAGACCGGATAGACGAATCGGGCTCGCGGTCGTCCTCGGCGGCGCCCGATTTCCCGTCCACCGGGACGGCCCGACCTTGTGGTGGACGCTGCCGTCCTCACGCTGCATCTTGAGGAGCCAGTCCAGCTCCCAGCGCATCTCGTCGAGGAGCTCGCGGGCGCCGTCCGACAGGGCTGAAGGCTCACGATAGCCCCGAGGTGCCAGAGCGTGATCCGCGGCGGGCACGACGTACTTCCCGTAGTCTGCCGGCGTCGTGCCCATCCGCCCGCCACGGCACGCCGTGGGCCATTCGGGACCCCGCTCGCGGCATCGTCGAGATGGCACGCCGGATGTCCGAAGGGCGACCCGTCGGCGATCGCCACGCCGCAGCGCTGGTACTTGAAGCTGCGCAGGGCGATCCCGCGAGCGCCTCGTCGTAGACGCCGTCGCCGATTCGGAACGGAGGAGAGGACAGACCCTGGGGCGTCGTGACGACGTACTGGCCATCCGCGCCGGACGGAACTGAAGTCGAGCAGCGACACTTGGTCGCCGGAGGCCGGGTCGCGCGGGCGAGGACACGCCGGCCTCGCCTTCGAACGCCACCTCGCCCCCTGGAAGGCGCTTGACGCTGAACGGACCCGGGATTCGTCCGGCGACGATGGCGATCTTCGGGTCCGCTGGTCGGTAGCCTAGCTGGTTGACGCGGATCGTCGAGCGGGCTGGTGCCGGCGGGCCCGATGCCCGGCGCGGCGGCGAGGATTCCGGCCAGGGCCAGCAGCCCGGCGCCACGATCCGCGTCCGCTCATGGACCCGGTCCGCCAGGGCCGTCGTCGCCCGTCCCTGCCAGCAGCGGCGCGCGCCGAGCCGAGGACTCTCGCATCTCGGTGAGGAAATCGCTGACGACCACGGCCGATCGCGTCCCACTGATATGCGCTCTTGAACGAGGGCCCGGCCGTGGGCCCCGAGCGTGCGACGGAGCTCGGGTCGCGAAGGCAACGGACCACCGCCGCGGCGAAGGCCGCCGGGGTATCCGCCACCAGGATGTTGTGGCCGTCCTTGACGTCCAGGCCCTCGCAGCCGAGCGACGTGGACACGACGGGACGTCCGGATGCCATGGCTTCGAGGATCTTGAGCCGGGTGCCGCCGCCGACCCGCAGAGGGACGACGAAGACGGCTGCGCCATTCATCCACGGACGCACGTCGGGCACGGTGCCCGTGATCGCCACTCCGTCCCGCGCCAAGCTCTGAACTCGCGGCGGCGGGTCCCGGCCCACGACGCTCAGACTCACCTCGGGCACGACGGCCCGGATGATCGGCAGGATCTCGGCGCAGAAGTGGGCGACGCCGTCGGCGTTAGGCGCGTAGTTCATGGCGCCGGTGAAGAGCAGCTTTCGGGGATCTTCGTCCTCCGTACCGGGCCGGAAGAAGTCGGTGTCGACGCCGTTCGGCACGACGCGGATCGGCGTGCCCACGAGCTCTGATGCCAGGAGGTTGCGATCCTCGAGCGAGGTCGTCAGAACGGCGTCCATGCGGCGACAGGCTGCCAGCTCGTCCCGGCCGGAACTTGCGAGCCTGCAGCGTACGAGTACAGGCGACGCAACGGGGCGCGCTCATTGCGCCAGATCCGATGCAGGAGCTGGTACTCGACGTTGTGCTCGTCGAGGACCCGGAGCGGCCCATCTGGCACGTGGCGGTACGCCATCTGGCTGAACTCGATCTGGACGGCGTCGAACGTCTGCCGCGGCGAACAGGGCTCGCATGGCGCGCGTCAGCTCTCGCGAATGGTACTTGTAGTAGAAGTAGGCCGACCCGACCAGAGAGCGCGCCTGATAGAGCCGACGCCATCGCTCTCCCGCCGGATACTCGACCGTGTGCGCCGCAGCGCAGATGTCCCAGAGCGGTCGCGCGGCGTCGCGCTCCGCCGGTGTGGCCAGCGCCAGGAGGGTGACCTCGTGGTCGCGCGCGAGCGTCCGCAGCCAGGTGGTAGATGCGCACGGCGCCGCCGAACCACGGCGGATAGGGAAGGTATGGCGCGACGACGAGGACTCTCAAGCCTCGCTCAACGGACGCCCGGCAGGAGCCACTCGAGCAGCCGCGTGGACCGTCGGCGCCGCTCGTCGTCCGGACCAGGAGGCGAACTCGAGGAGGACGATGGCCGTGACAAGCCCGAACAGCAGGAACTCGGCGGCTGGAGTCAGAGCGGCGGGCCAGCTTGCCGACGAGAAGGCCGCTCGCGAGGAGAGCCAGGAGCCCGAGCATCGGCGACAGGTGGTGCAAGCGTTCTGCCAGGGTGAATCTTCCGGCAATTCGCCGCGAGGGCGGCGGCACGCTGCAAGACTTGCCGGGAGCGGCGCGGGAATGTGCGCGTCGAGGAAGTGGACGGGCAGGAGGGGCTGACTGGTCGCCCCGGGCCTGATGGCATTGGGCTTGCTCTTTCGCGGAGTTGATGATCTCTCGCTACCGACGACGTGCTCGCCTGTCTCCTGCTGGTTGGCGGCAGCTGTCGGACAACGCCGTGTTCGTCGTCGACCAGTCGGGCGTGATCCACCTCATCGACCGGGCGGCGCCGCGACCTCCTCGGGATCACCGGGGAGACCCCCAGGCCGATCGCCCAGGCCGCGCGCTGGCGGGAGAGGTCCTGGAGTTCCTGTCGAGGCTGACCGCCGAGGAGTCGGCGACCGCCGTCTACCCGGCCGGCACGAATCCCCTGGTGCTGGAGGGCTACGGCCTGGAGCGCGACGGCCTGCCTTGGGGAGGTCTGGTGGTCGGCCGGTCGAGCCCGGGGAGCCAGCCCGCTGTCGGCCATGCCCAATGCGGCCAATCTGGCTCAGCAGATCAAGAGCGTGCTCCATTCGGTCCTGCTCAACCTCTACGTCGTGCGTCGGTCGGCGGTCTCCCATCCCTTCGTCGAGACGCAGACACTGGCCCGGGTCGATGCCATCGCCAGCAGGTGCAGCGCTTGGACTCGGTGGCGAGCTCCTTCGCTCCGGCGCCAGAGCACGCGGCCTGGGCCGGGAGCCGGTCGACCTGGCTCGTCTGTTCGACGACATCGTCGAGTCCCTCGCCGCGGAGGCGAACGCGACCCAGGTGCAGCTGAGATGGCTCGTCCCGAGGGACGTTCCCCGGTCTGGGGCGATGCCCGGTTGCTCAAGGAAGCCTTCCTCGCTCTGATCGAGAGTCGCATGCGGCAGCACCCCGGCCAGACGATCGAGATCAGGGGGGGAGCGGGTCCGGGACACGCGTTCGTCATGATCCGTCACGAGAACGGGCAGACGGGCCCGGGCGTCCCCGGCGCCCCGGCGGATGTCTCACGGCGCGTGGTCGCGATGGCGGAATGGATCGTGCGAGGGCACGGCGGCACGCTCGAGACGTTCAGCACGTCGGCCGCCGGTGAGACGTTCGTCGTGAAGCTGCCGGTCCAGAGCGGTCCGCGGTAGGAGGGGCGGACCGCGCCTGCGCTGCCGCGGACCGCCCGTAAGGCCGCGAGGCCCCCTCGGGCCGGGGAGCCTCGCGGCCGGAAATCCGACCCCTCACGCCGACGCGCGAAGATCCTCGTAGTATCCGCGGCTCAGGGCGGCTTCGGCGGGCGACGGAACGACTGCCGGCGGCTCGCTCGCGAGGGCCTTCCCATTCGAGAGACCGGCGCCATCCGGGTCCCGGCCCGCCTCCAGGCTGTAGCGCTGGAGCTTGTTGTACAGCGTGCGCAGGCTGATGCCCAGGGCCGCGGCGGCCTGCGTACGCGTGGGAAAGCGCTCGACCGCTTCCTCGATGAGGCGCCGTTCCATCTCGTCAATGGTGCAGAGTGACACGGTCGTGGACTTCTCCACGGGGCGCCAGGGCGTCCGGATGCTGATCGGGAGGTCAGCTGGCTGGAGGATCGGGCCACCATGGGCCACGATCGCGGCATGCTCCATCGCGTTCCGTAGCTCCCTGACGTTGCCGGGCCACGGATAGTTGACGAGGAGCTGCATCGCCTGCGGCGAGATGTCCTCGAGCGTCTTGCCATTCCTGACGCTGAACTCCTGCAGGAAGGCGCGAGCCAGCAACGGGGATGTCCTCCCGACGCTCCCTGAGGGCCGGAGCTTGATCACGACCGTGCTCAGGCGGAAGTAGAGGTCTTGCCGGAGCGGGCCGTCCTGGATCATGTGACTGACGTCCCGGTTTGTCGCGGCGATGACCCGGACCGTGGTCTGTATCTCCTGGCTGCCACCGAGCCGCCGATAGGAGTGCCCTTCCAGCGCCCGGAGCAGCTTGGCCTGGGTCGCGGGAGCCATCTCGCCCACCTCATCCAGGAACAGGGTTCCTCCATCCGCCAGCTCGAAGCACCCCTCCTTTCGGGCGACCGCGCCGGTGAACGCTCCCTTCTCGTGTCCGAAGAGCTCGCTCTCCAGGATGTCCTGCGGCAGCGCCGCGCTGTTGAGGAGACGTACCGACGGTCGGCCCGCGGCGAAAGCTCGTGGATGGCGCTGGCGACCAGCTCCTTGCCCGTGCCGGTCTCTCCGAGAATCAGGACGTTCGCATCGGTCGGCGCGACCATCCTGATCAACGAGAACACCTCGTGCATGGCGCTGCTGTCACCGATGATGCGCGAGGTCGGATCGTTCCCCGGGTGGAGGAAGGTCGGCTGCGCTGATGCCCGGTCCTGGCGAACGCCTCGAATGCCCGGGGAACGACCTGGAGAAGCTGCTGGGGATCGACCGGCTTCGTCAGGTAGTCGTGGGCCCCGTGTCGGATGGCCGCCACGGCGGACTCGATCGACGCGTGGCGGGTGAGGACGACCAGAGCGGTCGGCAGGTGCCGGTGCTCGATGGCGTGGAGGAGGTCGAGGACGCCGAGCCGCTGGGTCTCCAGCTCGGAGATGAGGAGAGGGATGGGGCTGGACTGGAGGCGGTCAAGCGCCTCGGCTCCGTCCCGCGCCGTCGAAGGGGCGTATCCCTCGCTCAGTAGCAATTCGCACAGGGCTTCTCGAGAAGCATCCTCGTCATCGACGACGAGAACATGACGACGTGAGGCTCCCATTGGTTGGTCTCCTTAGGATGAATGCTATCGGTGACGAGCGACGAGATCGGCATGGATGAAGAGAGCAGATAATGCGTGGCGGCCAGGTCGACCGCCGAATGTTGCCGCCAATCCCCGCACACTCGGAAAACATTGCGCGTCCCACCTCTCATAGCAAAGGGGAAGCCAGATTGAGTGCAGTCGCCGCAAGCGCGCTTATTATGAACGGAACTGCAGGATGACTGAACGGAAATACAGATCACTGGGCGAAAGCGGCTCGCGCTCCAGCCTACCTGTCGCGAGGGACGGCGATTGCGTCAGCGCGTCGGCGCTCACCGGCTTCGAGCGGATGCCCTTATGTCACGATGGCGTCAGGCTGACGTCGCGTGGCCGAGTGACCGTGTCGGGGAAACCGCGCGCGCGTCCGGGGACGGTGCGGTCAGCGCTCGGGCGGCGCTGAGAGTCCGCGGTCGGTCGGCTACGGGCGGGTCTTCGGCGGGGTGACGCTCAGAATCGTGTGCGTCAACGTCTCGATGTCGATTGGCTTGGTGAGGTGCCGCGAGAAGCCCGTGTCGAAGGTTCGGAGGTAGTCCCGATCCTGGGACAGGGCCGTGACCGCGATGACCGGCACGTGCCTTCGCTTCCGGAGCGCGCGGAGCCCTCGCACGAATCCGAAGCCGTCCAGCGATGGCATGAGGAGATCACACAGGATCACGTCGATCTTGGCATTGCTGCGGCACAGCGCGAGAGCGGCGACGCCCTCCGAGGCCTCGAGGACGAGGGCGCCCTCCAGCGTGAGCATCCGCTGGAAGATGTACCGCGCATCGGGATCGTCCTCGACAACCAGTACGGTGAGCCCCCTCAGTTGGCCCGCCGTCGCCGAGCGTGCAGTCGTGACGTCCAGGGATTCTTGCGCCAGATCGAAGGCGTGCTGCTGGCGCATCGCGGCTCCTGAGACCGTCGCCGCCGCGGGCGCCTTCTTGTGAGATCGCGAGCTGCGGACTCTTAACGCTGCCACGCTCTCATTGACCGAATATCACAGTCACCTGCATTCGACGAGTTCTCGTCGCTAATCGTGGCAAATCCGGCGCCATGCACTGACTGCGCCGCGTCACGGTGTCATCCACTCTGTCACCCTGACGCCTGCCAGCGTAGAACAGTCGCCATCTGCGACGCGCGGTCGTTCGAACGCCATAAAGTCGCGCGTCCATAGCCGGACGTGCAGTTCTTGCTGGACCTGTTTCCCGTCACCGAGCTATTCTCCCGCCGTTGACCGGCCGAGGAGTCCCTCGGCCCTTGCGTCCACACCGTGAAAAAAGGAGTCCGCAGGATAATGGCTTGGACACTGAGAGGCAGTGTCATCTACCGCCGGTTCTTCGCGCTGAACGCACTGGCCATCAACCTGATCGTGGGCGGGATGGCCGTCAACTCCGCCAACGCGGCAGACTTCGTGATCTACAGCGAAGGACTCGCCGGCGGCTGGCAGAACTGGTCCTGGAGCAGCTACGTCAACTTCTGGGGAACGAACGCTGCCGGCGGCGCTCGCGGGATCGGCTGGCAAATCGCTCAGGCGTGGGGAGGCCTCTACCTGCACACCGATTCGCCGGTGCAGACGGGAAGCGGCACCGCGGTGGTGTTCGCCTTCATGGGAAGCCAGACGAACCAGCGCTTGACGGTGGCGGTGTATGGCGAGAATGGCCAGGTGGCCGGGTGGCCGCGAGACCTCGGAGATTTCGGTGGGCTTCCCGTGGCGTATCAGTGGAAGTGGTACACGGTCCCCCTCAGCCAGCTCGGTGCAGCCGGCCGGGGCATCACCGGCATCGTCATCCAGGACGGCAACGGGTGGGCGCAGCCGACGGTGCAGATCGACGAGCTCAAGCTGACCAACGTCGCCTCCGGGCTCGGCCTCGCGCCCGCCGGCTCGTCGAACTGTCTCGGGGTGCCGGCATACCCCGAGATCCGGTGGGAGAACTCCGGCGCGAACGCCACTCGCGGGCGAGCGACGATTCCCGGTAACTTCTACGGACCTACGGGCTGGCGCTGGTACTACGACCGGATCGACGGCGCCTGTACGGGCACGACGGAGCAGATTCTCGAATGGGCCGCCCGGAAGTGGGGTTTCGACCAGCTCGGGTACCCGGACCTCGCCAAGGCCATGGCGACCCTCGAGACCTGGTGGCGCAACGCGTTCGTCGGCCACTCGGGTGAGGTCGGCATCCTCCAGATCCACCCGGCATTCTGGCCGGACTACCAGCCGGCCACGTGGAGCACGGCATACGCAGCGGACTACGCGATGGCTGTGATCCGAAGCTACTACGACGGAGCGTCGTGGATGGGAAACGCGACGAAGGGGGATCTCCGCGGATCGGTCGCCGCGTGGAACTGCGGCTGCGCCTACAACGGGTGGGGCTGGTACGCCAATGCCGCGATGAGCTACAACGACACCAAGCCCTGGAAGCGGGCCGGGCAGCCCCCGGAGTGGTTCTGAGAAGGGGACGGGTCCGGGCCGTCGGTTCACGGCACGACGCCGAATGAGGTGGCGTGCCACTGGTAGGCGTACATCGTCGCCCAGCCCTTGCTGAAGACGGCGACGTCCACGAAGTAGGTACCGGCGGGGAGGCTCGGGGGAACCTGGAAGACGAACACCAGGGTCCGAGCCTCCCCGGCCGAGAAGACCTGGCCCTCCACCCATTGCTGGAGGGCCAGGCCCCCCGCCGCGCTCTTGATCTCGACGTCGACGATGACGCCCGCGGCAGGCTGGGTGCTCGCGTCGGTCACCGTCGTCGCCACGGATAGCGTTCCGCCGCGCGCCGCCGAGGCGGGGGTGGCGGTCGTGGCGGAGGTCGAGAAGACGGGCGGACTGCCCGGACCCACGGTCAGCGCCTCTTCGCCGGTCTTCCACACATAGAGCGTCCCCCAGGACGCGTCGAAGACTCCGATCGATGCGCTGTAGGGGCCAGTGGCCGCGCCCTGGGGCGCAGTCCACCCGAAGGTGTAGGTCTTCGTCTCGTTGGCCGCGAAGGCCTGGTCGTCCGCCGTCTGCTGGCTACCTGTCACGACGTTGCCGAGAGGATCCCTCAGCTCCAGGAGGACATGGATTCCTGACGCCGCGCGCGGGGCCAGGTTCGTCACACGCGCCGTGATCGTGGCGCTGCCTCCGGGGGGGACCGGGCTCGGGCTGGCCGTGATGTCGGCGACGTGAAAGGCGAGGAGGACGCTGCCTTGCTGGATCGTGAGGGTCGCGGCGCCGTTGCTCCAGGCGTAGAGCTGAGACCAGTGATCGGAGAAGACGCCGATCTTGACCGTGAGGTCGCCGAAGCCCTGGTTGGCGGGGACCAGCCACGACCACTGGAGCACCTTGGTTTCCCCGGCCGCGAAGCTCTGTCCGAGGAGATACTGCTGGTCGACGAGGTTGTTGCTGCCGTCGCGGATCTCCATGTCGACGATGATGCCGGTTGCGAGTGATCCGCCATTGGTGACCGTTGCCGTGATCGCCGCGGTCACCCCCGGATGGACGGGGTTCGGCGAGACCGAGGCGGCCTCGATGGTAAAGCTCGGGGCCGCGGAGGTCACCGCCGGCCAGAGGCCGAGGAGGCTCAGCGCGACAACGCTGGCCGACCGCGTGAGGCTGCGAGCTTGTCCATTCCATGTCATGGTGCATGACCTCGGTCCGGAGGAGTGATCAAGCGGTAGTCGATGGTGGGACATGAAGCAAGAGGGCTGCCACCGCGGGAGGAGTCTGGAGCCGGAGGCAAGGGGAGCAACCGGCAAGAGTTGCCAGTCCAGGGCCGATGGCCGTGATCCCTAGATCGTGACCTCCAGGAGGTCGGAGCCGAGCACCACGGGGCCGTCGTAGTCGCGCGCCACGTCCGCCGCGATGGACCGGATCGTCGCGTCGGACGCCGGCCGGAAGTGCGTGAGGACCAGCTTCTTCACCCGGGCCTGCCGGGCGATCCGGCCCACGGTGTCCGCGCAGGCGATGGTCTCCCGGGCGAGGCGGAGGAAGTACGGCGTGGTGAGCTCCGCCCGGGCCATGTAGCAGCACTGGACCAGCACGTCCGCGTCCCGGGCGAGGCGATCGAGGCCCTCGCAGGCGACGCTGTCCCCGCTGAAGGCGACGACCTTGCCCTCGGCCTCCACGCGGTAGCCGAGGCACACCCAGCGGCGCTTGAAGGCCTCCGGGTAGCTCGAGGCCGTGGCCGTGCACCACCGGTCTCGGCGAACACCCGCCAGGCGCCGCCATCGTGGACGAGCCCGCTCGTCGACGTCGGCGCTCTCGACGGGCGCCCAGTCCGATGCCGAGCTCGCCCTGGGAGCGAAACGCGATGTCGCGGCTCGTAGACCTGCTCGACGAGGGCCGTCACGATCGACGCGGTGCCGGGCGGGCCGTAGACGCGCGAGCGCCGCGCTTCCGGCCCTGGAGCCAGCCGGTGAGGATCACGTCGCCGAGATCGCCGATGTGGTCGTAGTGGTGATGGCTGACGAACACCGGGTGGACCGTCTCGACGGGGATGCCGAGCGCGGGCCAGCTGGAGGACGACGCCGCGGCCGGCATCGAACAGGAGGCGCGCGTCTCCGATCTCGAGCACGACCGCCGACCCGTGGCGGGTCGGGTCGGGTATCGGTCCGCCGGTGCCGAGGAGGGTGAGCTTCATCCGTCAGGTCCGCGACTGCGGGAGAGTTCTACCGTGTCGCCGGCGAGCGCGCAAGGGTCGCGTCGCCGGGCGCCAGCGACCGGCCAGGCGTCTCGGCGGGTCGGGGCACGGGCGCGGCCTCCTGGTCCGCCGCGTGGGCGTCGCCGGACCGGCGTGGGGATATACTCGACGCCACGGAACGGGCCGAGCGCGGATCCACCTCGCACGGGAGGGCGCGATGTCGAGCGTGACCAGCTTGCGGGCGAATCGGAGGGACGAGTCGGCGGAGTGGCAGCTGCGCGTCGACCTGGCGGCCGCGTTCCGGCTGGCGGCGGAGTTCGGCTGGCACGAGGCGGTGGCGAACCACTTCAGCCTCGCGGTGGCGGCCGACGGCAAGAAGTTCCTGATGAACCCGCGGTGGCGGCACTTCGCCCGCGTCAAGGCGAGCGAGCTCCTGCTGCTCGACGCCGACGACAAGGAGACCATGAGCCGCCCGGACGCGCCCGACGCCTCCGCGTGGTGCATCCACGGCCACCTTCACGGGGCGCTGCCCCAGGCGCGCTGCATCCTCCACGTGCCACCCGCCCTATGCGACGGCGATCGCCTCGCTGGCCGATCCCGAGCTCAAGCCGATCGAGCAGAACACGGCCCGCTACTACCGGCGCCTCGCGATCGACCGGGAGTTCGGCGGCATCGCCGACAACGAGGAGGAAGGCCGGCGCCTGGTGCGGGTGCTCGGCGACAAGAAGCACGCGATCCTCGGCAACCACGGCGTCCTGGTCATGGGCGACACGGTGGCGGAGGCCTTCGACGACCTCTACTACCTGGAGCGCGCCTGCCAGACGCTGGTCCTGGCCTACTCGACCGGCCAGCCGCTCAACGTGCTCTCGCCCGAGATCGCCGAGGCGACCGCGCGCGGCTGGGAGGACTACAAGGACGCGGCGTTCTCCCACTTCGACCAGCTGAAGAGCGATCCTCGACGCCAAGGATCCGTCGTACAAGGACTGATCCGGCCGAGGCCTGGCCCGGCGCGTCGCCGCGGGGGTCGCCGGCGTGCCGCCGCGCGCCTAGCTCCAGGTCAGGAGCCGGCAGAGTCGCTCGTGAGGTCGCGTCAGCTGAAAGCAGCCGCGCCGCCCGCCTAGCCGCGCCCGCACGTTCCCCGCCCAGTCGGCGTCGAGCTTGACGCCGACCATGTCCCGCGACGCGCTGCTGCGGCTCGTCGCAGATCCCCATGTAGGGGAGGCGCGGGGTCAGCGACCCGGGCCGCGGTAACCTCGTGGCTCTCCGTGTCCACGTCGTACCAGAGCTCGAACCCGTGCACCTGGTCGAACATCGACTGGTAGAGGGACGAGCGTCGAGCCGGCGCGGGCGACGTGGCTCCGCTTGTAGCGGTGGAACACGAGCGGCCGGCCGGGCGCCGGCGCGTACATGTCGACGGTGGCCGGCGTCCGGACCGGCCGCTCCGCGAAGAGGGCGCGCGGTCTCGGCCCGGTAGGTGAAGCAGAGGTCGAGGAGCTCGGGCCAGGCCTCGAGGTCCAGCCGGTGGAACTCGCGCGGGCTCGGCCGCGGCGTCGCCGGCCACGTCGATCCGCGTCACCTGCCGCGAGAGGCGGGCCGCCTCGATGGCGGCGTCGAGCAGGTGGCCGGCGAGGGGATGCTCGCCCAGGAGTCTCCGCGACCTGCCGGCGGAAGCCGGCCGCGACGCGGAGGCGCCCGACTTCCCGGAATGCCTCCAGGAGCGGAGCCGCAGCGCGCCCGCGTCGCGCGGAGCGCGCGGTGGCGGTCGCCTCGGACAGCTGGT
Organism: uncultured Alphaproteobacteria bacterium; assembly: GCA_963807865.1. Lineage (GTDB taxonomy): Bacteria > Pseudomonadota > Alphaproteobacteria > Rhizobiales > Xanthobacteraceae > VAZQ01. Next base: position 249,007 of record CAWEDK010000025.1, read on the forward strand.
AGCTCGGCGACGGCTCCGCGACGAGGCTCACCTCGAGATCGAGCGAGGCCGTCGCTCAGCCGGGCATTGAGCCGGAGCAGGGGAGGCGGGTCGAGGGCGTCGACCCAGCCGGTCACGGTCCGCTCGTAGGGACCGCTCCGATCGAGGAACCGGCACTCGATCGTCACGGGGTCAGGCGTTGACTCCGACATTCCGGGGTCTGGATGCGGTGCATGGAAGTCACGGCCTGGCACGCCGTGACCATCCCGTCGACGTGCTTCGCGGCCCGGCCGAGGTCGTACTCCCGGTACATCTGGAGCCACTCGGCCGCCGGCGATCCCGAGCCGTGGATGATCTCGACGTCCCACCATCCCGCGTACTCCGAGGCGGTGAGGTCCCGGATGAACCGGAAGAGCCGCATGCGGTCCTCGGCCGTGCCCGTCGCGCCCGCGTAGTACTTGTCGAAGTAGGGCTTGAGCTCGGGGGCCCGCTGGTCCTCGATCGCCGGCAGCGTCTCGACCGCGCCCCCGGCGATCTCGAGGAGGAGGCGCGTCGCCAGGTAGTGCCCCTCCATCGCGACGTGCTTGCCCGTGTTCGCGTAGACGGCGTCCGGGCACCGCGACGCCCGGCTCCATCACGCTCCGCGTGCATGGAGGCCGCCACGCCCGTGCTCCAGATCAGCGCCTGGAGCTTGATCATCTGCGTGATCTTGTCCCGGATGTGCTGGGCGTCGGCGACGCCGTTCAGCTCGGCGATGCGGTGCGCCGCGCCGATGAAGATGTCCAGCTTGCCCACGTCCGCGCCGAGGTAGCCCTGGCGGTTGACGCTCGCGAAGATGTTGGCCATGTCGCCGGAGTGTTGCCACTCGCCGCACAGGAACACGCGCTCCCAGGGCACGAACACGTCCTCGAAGATCGTGAAGGTCTCGAGGAGCTGGTCCTTCCGCGTCATCGGCGACGTCTCGGGATCCTTCATGCCGTGCGCCTCGCGGGCGATGAGCTTCACGCCGGGGGCGTCGACGGGGACGGCGAAGGACACCGCGTAGTCGGCGTCCTCCTTCCGCATCGCCCGGGTCGGGGCGACGATCAGCTCCTCGGCGGCGACCGCGCCGGAGGTGTGCATCTTGCAGCCCCGGATGACGATCCCGTCGGAGCGCCGCTCGACGACCCGGAGGTACGCCTCCTTGTTCGGCTGCTCGGCGGGCCGGAGGCGCCGGTCCCCCTTGGGATCGGTGATGGCCGCCGACGTCATGATCTGCTCCCGCTGGAACCGGCGGACGTAGCTCCGCACGCGCTCGAAGTACTCGCCCTTTCCCTCGCGCGCGAGGGTGGAGGCTGACGACGTACAGGGCGGCGAGCTCGTCCCGCCCGATGGTCGCGTAGCCGGCGGCCGGGGAGACGCGCGAGACCTGCCGCGCGACCATGATGTTGTCGAGGAGATCCTCCTTGGTCGCCGGGATGGACCAGAAGGGATGGCACGGCTCGCCGTCGATCGAGACGATGCGCGGGAGCGCGCGCTGCACCTCCGGATCCGCGCACGCAGTCGTAGATCCAGGTGCCCCAGCAGTGCCGGGTCGGCGCGAAGCCCTCGTGGCTGACGCGGTCCGCGATGCGCTCGCCGCCGCAGTACACGACGGGCTGCTGCGTCCGGAGGGCGGCGAGGTACGCTGCGCTGGTCCTGAACGCCATGACGGAGCCTCCTGGACGGCGCCGCTCGGGCGCCCGCTCAGCCTTCGTTCAAGAGTCTGCGGACCTCGTCCTGCAGCACCTTGCCGTTCGGGTTTCGCGGGAGCAAGGCGGCGACGAACCGTACCTTGCGGGGCGACTTGTAGTCGGCGATGCGCTCGGCCGAGGAAGCGGCCGAGCTGCTCGCGCGTCGAGCGCGCTCCCGGCCGCGCGACCACGACGGCGGCGCCGACGACCTCCCCCAGGTCGCGGTCCGGCAGCCCCACGACCGACGCCTCCAGGACGTCCGGGTGGGCGGCGATGGCGCTCTCCACCTCGACGGGCGGGATCTTCTCGCCGCCTCGATTGATGAGCTCGTCGACCCGCCCCACGATCCGGAGGAGACCGTCGTCGCCGAGACGCGCCAGGTCGCCGGTGCGCAGCCACGGGCCGTCGAACTTCTCGCGGGTCGCCGCCTCGTCGTTCCAGTAGCCGACCATCGCGGTCGGGGTGTCCACCTGGAGCTCGCCGCCCGGCACGATCCGGTCGCGGATGCCCGGGACGGCAACGCCGATCGCCGTGAGATCGCGGGCGCCGGGGCGCCAGGGGAGGTAGTGCGTCATGGAGGTCGCCTCGGACATGCCGTAGACGTTCACGAAGCGGCGTCGGGGACGACCCGGGACAGGCGCGCGGCGAGCGGGCCCCGGCATCGGCGCGCCGCCGTAGGCGAACCAGGGCGCCGAGCCCGCGGGCGGGGGGGCGGCCTCGAGCAGCGGCGAGCATGCGGCCGTAGATGGTCGGCACGCCGATCAGGAACGTGTAGCGGCCCTCGGCGAGGGCGCGCGCCACCGCGGGCGGGTCGAACCGGCGCGGCACGTCGACCCGCCCGTTGGCGAGCAGCATGTGGGCGAGGCCGTCGTTGTAGCCGGTGTTGTGGAAGAGCGGGCACACGACGGCCGTCGCGCTGTCGGGCCCGGAGTGGAAGAGGTGCGCGAACATCGCGGCGTTCCGCACCAGGGAGTCGTTCCGGATCATCACGCCGCGCGGCTCGCCGGTGGTGCCCGACGTGTAGCAGAGGACGCCGACCTCCTCCGGCCGCGCCTCGGAGCCGTCCAGCGCCGGCGCCGATGACTCCGGTCGCCGTCGACGTCGGCCGACGCGACGGCGCGGCTCCGGTAGCGCTCCGGCACCCGCGACAGGTAGGGCGGGTCCCCGACGATGGCCGCGGGGTCGAGGTCGTCGAGCATCCGATCGAGATCGCCCGCGGCCTGCCGCGTGTTGAGCGGCGCCGCGACGGCGCCGTGGGCCAGCGCGCCGAGGTACGCGACGACCCACGCGCAGCTGTTGTCGCCGAGGAGGCCACCCGGTCGCCGCGCTGGACGCCGAGCCGCCGGAGGCGCGCGCGATGGCCGCGCGACGAGCCCGGCGACCTGGGCGTAGGTGTATGGCGCGCCCGCGGTCGGGCTCGGTCGGCGAAGACCGCGTCGGGCGTGCGCTCCGCCCAGTGGAGCAGGAACTCCGGCAGAGTGTCCATCATCGCGTCGGCTAGACGTGGAGCATTGTAGGAACTCGTCCATGTGAAATCAAAGGGGGCTACGCGGACTGGGCCGTCGTGTCCGCGGTGCGCGACGAGAGACACCGTGGAGTGGACTGCCTGGCGGGGCCCAACTGGCCACGGCCCACGCGGCGCGGGCGGTGCGCGACGGAGGCCGTCCGGCGCGGCGGCGCCCTGACCTCGGCGAGCGCGTGAGACCACGCCCGTCACGTTCCGCCAGGCGCCTCGCGGAGTCGAACCTCGGCGTGCTCGCCGGCCGCCAAGACGATGAAGGGAATGACCCACGCGAAGTACTGGGGGAACAGCACCGTGTTGAAGTCGGTGAAGACGGTGAACATGAGAAGGATGGTGGTGTACCGGCCGATCGCCTGGTAGCTGGCCGCCACGAGCAGGATCAGGGTCGCAAGGAGGAGCAAGGGGATCCGGGCCGGGCCTCCGCGCAGTCCGAGCAGCGAGCCCACCGCGGACACGTGCCCGTAGCCGGCGGCCGGCCGGCACAGCCGAGCTCCAGATGGAGCTGACAAAAGCATTTCCATCCCACCACAGGAACGGCAGCGACACGGCCAGCGGGACGAGCGCGATCCACAGCATGGCCCGAGCGACTTCTGTCCCGCGCTCGCGGCGGGGAGCCCGATCCGAGCGCTGCCACGTCCACACGAGATAGAGGGGAGCCACGAGGAGTCCGACGTGCTTGATCGCGAGCGAGGTGCCGAGCAGGAGGAAGGCGAGTCGGCGTCTCCTCCCGAAGCACTCGAGGGAGAGGAGGAGCAGCAGGAGCGCCAGCTCGTCGAGGCCTCCCGAGCGGACGGTGTAGAGCGCCCAGCGGTTGAGGCTCCAGAACAGCGCGCCGAAGAGGCCCAGGAGCGGCCGGCCCGCCCGCTGGCCCGCGTGATACAGGAGGACCGCGATCGTGACGTGCGCAGCGATCCGCACGGCGCGCCAGAGCGCCAGCCAGGTGGCGTAGTCGTGGACTCCCAGCTTGTATGCGCCGGCGACGGCCAGATAGAAGAGGGGCAGGTACGAGGGGTGCTTCGTGGCCCGTTCCTCGGGCTCCCGGGGAAGGTCGTACCCGTACGGGTTGACGCCGTCGGCGAGGCGGACGCCGTCTCGCCAGATGTAGTAGATGTCCGACCGGCCAGCGGCTGCCGCCGTCCGGGCCGCGAGCCCGGACGCAGCCAGGGCCAGCAGCAGGCCGAGCGCCAGGGCCAGCCGGGCCAGGCGTCGTGCGGCCGAAAGCCTGCGCGCGGGCGTGAGCATACGACACCTCGCATGTCGTCGATTCGCGCAGTGGTCCACGGGTCTCCCTCGCGCCGGATGGAGCGCTTGCGCTTCGAGGTATGGCGCGTCGGGGATCGCGGAGATCCCGTCGGCGGACAGGCCTCTAGCCGGGTCAGAGAGAGACGACGAAGCGCGGTGGGGTTACGGCGCGGGCGGCGCGCGAATCTGACGCGCGTGGAGCAGCGAGGCAGGCGAGGCCCCCGGGTCGTGAGGCACCGGCAGCGTCACGACGGGACCCGCGGGGTCCGGAGCCGGCGGCGGACTGGGAACGACGGCGGCCATCGCCATCATGAGGAGGACGACGTCGTCGTTGTCGTCGTCGTCGAAGACGCCCGACAACCCGACGGGATCGGGCGGGCTGGCAAACACGGCCGCCGAGAGGAGGACATGGCTGCTCAGCGCCGCGGTGACGATCAGGAGTCGCAGGCGATCCATCCGGGGCCTCTCAGGTCAACCGTAGACAAGAGGTCTTCCGGGGTCAAGCGAGCGTTCGTCAGGCCTCGCGGCTCTCCGGGAGCACGACGGTGAAGACGCTGCCGGCGCCCTCGGTGCTCTCGACGAGGATCCGGCCGTCATGGCTGTCGACGATGCTCTTCGCGATGGCGAGCCCGAGGCCGGTGCCGGGGATGTCCTTGGCTGCGGGGTCGTGCACGCGGTAGAACTTGTCGAACACGTGGGGCAGGTGGCGCGCGGGGATCCCGATTCCGGTGTCCGCCACGCGGATGGCCACTGTCGGGGCGCCGGCGCCGTCGGCGCACGAGACCGAGACCGTCACCCGGCCCCCGCTCGGCGTGTACTTCACCGCGTTGCCGATCAGGTTCAGCGCGACCTGCGTCAGCCGGGCGGACGCGGCCATCACCCAGGCCCCGGGCGGCAGGTGTGTGCTCCATCGCGACACCCTTGGCCTCCGCTGACGGCGCGATCTTCGCACCGCGTCGGCGACGAGACCGGCGACGTCGATCCGTTCCTTCGGGCGGGCCGAGCCCCGCCTCGATCTTGCCGAGATCGAGGAGGTCCGAGACGAGCTCGGCCATGTACCGGGCCTCGTCGCGGATCCGCTGGACGCGGCGCTGGAGGGCAGGGTCCGTCGCCTTCCAGGAGATGACCTCCGCCGTCCCCTCGATGACGGAGATCGGATTCTTGAGGTCGTGCGAGACCGTGCTCACGAAGTCGTTCTTCATCTTGTCCAGGTGCTTCAGCAGCGTGATGTCGCGCAGGACCGCCGCCACGCCCACCGGCTCGCCGTAGGGCGTGACGACGGAGACGACGCTCGCCTGAGCGGTCCGGCCGTCCGGGAGCGCGAGCTCGGCCGTCCGGGGTCCCTGCTGCTCGAACAGCTGGCGCAGAGGCTCGTGGCCCGGCACGTCGAGCAAGGACCGCCCGACCATGGCGTCCGGGAGGAGCCCCAGCATGGGACCCACGGCGGGATTCGCCAGGAGGACGATGCCGTCGTCGTTCAGCATGACCACCGCGTCCGAGGTGCTGCCGAGGACCGCCGCCAGCGTGCTGCGCTCGTCGGCGAGCGCCTGGTACGCGCGCGCGCTCTCCAGCGCGGAGCCGAGCCCGGCCGCGATGACGGCGGCGGCCTGGACGTCGTCCGGCCCGTAGGCGGCCGGCGTCCGGCTGGCGAAGAGGAGCGCGCCCGCGACCTCGATGCCGCGGCGGACCGCCACCGCCAGCACGGCGCGGAGGCCGGCTGCGGTCAGGACCTCCTCGAGCGGACTGGCTTGGCCGGCGGCCACCAGATCCGGGACGACCGTCGACTGGCCCGTGCGCATGGTCCGCCCCGGGATCCCCTCGTCGGGCTTCCAGACGCGCGCGCCGATGTCGGTTGGCAGGGGGCCGAGGGAATGCACGAGATAGCCCGTCTCCTCCGGGGTCGGAAGGCAGACGGCCAGGTAGTCGCAGGGCACCGCGGCCGGCGCGAGATCGGCGAGAGTCTGGAAGAGGTGCGTGGGGATGGGCGAACCGGAAAGCGCGACCAGGACGTCGGAGAGCCGGGTCAGCCGGTCGGCGAGGCTCACGTGGGCTGGAGCTCCTCGGCGCAGTGCTGCGCGACCAGGTCCACCAGCCGGGCAGCGGTCGGCACGGGGTCGATCGGGCCCACGACGGAGATGTGCCGGATGACGCCTTGCTTGTCGACCAGGAAGACGCCCTGCTCCACCGCGGTCATGGCGTGGTGATGCAGCCGGCGCAGGAAGTTCCGGTTCATGACGTCGAGCCACGCGCCGCGGACCTGCGGCCCGGCGTCGCCGTGGGTGAAGGCGTGGGAGAAGCTCACGAGGGCGCTCCGCGTGGCCTCGAGCGCCCCGCGGTCACCCAGCCCGTACACGGCGTAGAGCCGCTTGTCCGGGTCGCACACGAACGGGAACGGCGAGGCGGCGTCGCGAAAGAAAGTCCGGGCGCTCTCCAGGAGGTTCGGCGCCACCTGGATCACCTCGGTGTCGATGGCGCGGAGCTCAGGGTAGCCCTGGCCGATCCCGTCCATGTAGCGCGGCAGAACGGGCAGGTGAAGCCGCGCGAGAACCAGAGCACGACGTTCCGGCGGCCGCGGTAGCCTGCGAGCTCGACCGTCGGGCCCTGCACCGACCGGAGCCCGAACAGGGGCGCCGCGTCCCCGACGCCGGGAGGCGGCGGATCCTGGGGCATGGCCCGAGGATAGCGCGGAGCGGGCCGCCGCCCCCAGCGTTTGGGGCGTCCCGGGCCGGCGGCGGCCGGAAGCGCGGGAGGGCTACGCGGCCGCGGGGAGGAGCGGGCAGGCCGGCGGCATTGCCGCCTTCTTTTTCGCGATGATCGACGCGGCGTGGGCGGCGAGGTAGTGCGTGATCGTCTCCACTCTGATCTTCATCGAGCCGGCGGGCTTGGTGGAGTCGAGGTCCTGGAACGAGAAGAAGAGGGTGCCCGAGCGCTCCACGATCTGCTGCACGGGCGTGTAGGTCGGCTGGTCCATCCCGCATTCGTAGCTCGAGAGCCGGACCACGCACGAGATCCACGGGATGCGCGCCCCGAACTTCGCGCCCCACAGGATCTCGTTCGTATTGGAGCTGTAGGAGGACGGCCACACGTCCCGGATGTCGAGCGGCGACTTGACGTGGCCCGCGGCGATGTCGGGGCCGAACGCCCAGTCGAGCAGGTCCGCGTCGATGGGGAGGTACTGACCCCACAGGATCGGATAGCCGTACGCCTGGATGTCGACCTCGATCTCGTGGCCGATGCCGGGATCCATGTGGTACGGACGCGCCAGCACGAGGATCGCCGACCGGTCCTCGCGCGCGCACCACTCGAGCACCTCGCGCGACCGCCGGCGGAGCCCGTCCGAGAAGGTCCGGAGCGCGTGGAAGCCGGCATCCACCGCCGCCGCCATCTCGGCCGGCGTGAGCCCGGGCAGGGCGCCCCGCAGGCCCTCGAAGAGCTGCTTGGGCACGAGCTTCGGCTCGTCGAGCGACACGAACGGCGCGACGTAGCGGATGCCCTGCTCGGCGAACACGTCGCGCTCCTTGAGGAACCCGGCCTTGATGTTCTCGGGCGCGGCCATCACGCGGGGGCAGGTGAGGCTCTTGGCGACGTGGCCGCTGAGGAACGACGGGAGGTTGTAGATCATCGGCGAGAAGAGGATGTGGAGCTTCTCCCGCTGCCCGAAGACGAGCTCGCCGTAGTGCCCGGAGATGCACTTGACCGGGTAGCAGCAGTCCACGGTGCCGCGGCCCTTGCCGAACTCGCGGCCCTGCTCCTCGGAGGTGTCGGACGAGAAGATCAGGTGGCGCGGATCGATACCGAGGGCGGTGAAGAGCCCGTGCCAGAACTGGTGCGTCGACCAGAGGTTCAGGACGCGCGGGATCCCGATCCGGAGCTCAGCGCGCGACGGGTGCGGGGCGGGCGCGGCGGAAGGCGTCCTTGCGAACCATCTCGGCAACGTTAGGGTACTCACGCTTGACCTCCTCGAGCTTCGCCTTCACCGTCCGCATCTCGTTCGCGTCCTCGACCAGGCCCTTCGGGCAGGAGTTCCCGCTGATGACGCGCTCCCAGCCCGGCGCGAGCGGCACCTTGCTCCACGAACGCCCGGCCGCGCCGGGCAGCTGCACGTCGATGAAGGTCCGCGTGCAGTTGACGGGGCACCACTTGCAGACCGTCTCGGCCTTGGTCGTGCTGACGTAGGTCAGCGCCTCGATGACGTCGAAGCCGCGGAACCGGGACGGCGCGCCTGCTCTCCGCGCCGTCGCCGGCGCAGAGGGCGGCGCCGATCGCGCCGGCCTCGCCGGAGTAGGGGTGGAGCACCACCTCGGCGTCCGGCACCTTGCCGGTGATGAAGTCGGTCTGCGCCTTGACCACGGCCATGTTGCGGTGGGTGCCGCCCTGGAGGACGAACTTCCGGCCGGCCGCGCGGAGGTTCTGGAGCTGACCCGCGTAGATCCAGACGTTGACCGGCAGCACGGCCGCCAGCGCGGCCATGATCTCCTCGGCGGCCCAGCCCTTCCGCTGCTGGTTCACGATGTCGGACTGGAGGAAGACCCCGCAGCCCATCGCGAGGGACGGCATCGCCTTCGCGGTGAAGGCGCGGTCGGCGTAGCCCTCCAGGGGAATGCCGTAACGCTCGGCCACGCCCTGGAGGAAGGCCCCGTTGCCGGACGAGCACTGCGAGTTCAGCCGGAAATCGGCCACCGTGCCCTGGCGGAGGAGCATGATCTTGACGTCGGTGCCGCCCACGTCGCAGATGACGTCGGCGTCGGGGACGTAGTGGAGCGCCGCGGTCGCGTGCGCCACCGTCTCCACGATCGCGACGTCGGCTCCCAGGATGTCGCGGAGCAGGTCTTTCCCGTACCCCGTCAGCGCGAGCGCGCCCACATCGGTGAAGCCCGCCGCGCGCACCTGCCGGAAGAGCGACTGCGCGTCCTCGATGGGATTGCCCTTCGAGATGGCGTAGCAGCTGAAGAGGAGCTCCTTCTCCAGCGAGAGCACCACCGCTTTCGCGGTCGTGCTGCCGAAGTCGCAGCCCAGGAGTACGGGCGCGGCGGCGGACGTGGCGGAGCACGTCGGGCTGGCCGGGCGCCCGGAGTACCGGGCCACGAAGGATGCCAGCTCGTCACCGCTCGCGACCAGGCCCTTGGCGCCGTCCTTGGCCTTCTGCTCCTGCTGCCCCTCGGTGACCCACCAGGAGAGCTTGTCGCGCCCCAGATAGACCCCCACTCCGGCGGTTTCGCCCCGGGCGGTCTCCACGCAGCCGAGGCACGCGTAGTAGAGGGCGTCGTCGGGCACGAGAATCAGCCCGGACGGATCGACCTGGTCGCCGCCGAGGACGCCCCGCTGCGTCCACAGCTTCATCAGGTGATGGCGCCACGCCTCCTGGAGCCCCTTGAAGAAGAGATTGGGACCGCCGAGCAGGAGGACCGTGGGCATCGGGGTATTGCCCTTGGTCAGCGTGGCGAGGTTCTGGTAGACCACCGCCTCGAACAGGCTCGCGATGATCTCCTCGACGGGGACGCCGGTCTTGACCAGCGTGTTGGCGTCCGTCTCGGCGAAGATCCCGCACTTGGAGCTGACCTTGTGGAGGCTGAGCCCGGCATACCCCATGGTGGCGAGCCGCTCCGCCGCCACCTGGAGCTTGCGAGCCGTCTTCTCGATGAACGTCCCGGTCCCCCCGCTGCACGCCGACTGCATGAAGACCTGCTTCGACTTCCCGGCGCCGGCGTCGGTGAAGAAGATCGTCTTCATGTCCTCGCCGCCGATCTCGGAGACGAAGCGCACCTCCGGGTGGAGGCGCTCCACGCACGCGGCGACGGCGACGACCTCCTGGACGTACTTGGCGCCGATGAGGGCGGTGATCGAGCCGGCGCCCGAGCCCGTGACGAAGACCCGGTCGACCCCGGGCGCGAGCCCGGCCTCGGTCTCCATGCGCTCGAGGAACTCGAGCACCTTCTCGGCCTGACGCGTGTTGTGGCGCTGGTAGTCGCGCCAGACGACACGGTCCCCGTCCACCAGGGCCGCCTTGACCGTCGTCGAGCCGACGTCGAGGCCGGCGATCTTCACGACACCACCGCGGGCGGAGCCTCCGAGCGGGATCCGCTCTGACCCGCGTCGCGGGCCAGGGCGGCGAGCCGGTCCCCGCGGCCCATCAGCTCCGCGACGTGGAGCACGAGGTTGGCGGCGGTGCCCGCCGCCAGGCCCCGGTGCGGGATGGGGTAGGTCGCCATGCGCATCGCCGGGCGGGCGTCCACGTAGGCCCGCACCTCCTCGGCGGTGAGCCCGGCGGCCGCCAGCGCCCCGTCGAACTCGCGCTGGGCCCGCTTCTTCGCCTCGGTCAGGATCATCTGGCAGCGCGACAGGGCGTGCACCTCGGCGTCGCCCTTGATCTCGAGCGGCGCGTAGAGGAGGTCCGGGTACTTGCCCACGACCCCGGCCATCGCGCCGATGCTCATGGTGTTCGGCATGCAGGAGTAGGGCGACAGCTCGCAGATCATGTGGGCCTTCTTCTTCTTGTGGGCCCACAGGGACTTTCCGACCAGCATGTCGCCCTCGCCGCCGTCGAGGCGGCTGTGGAAGTACGGCGCCGCCAGCCGCCGCAGCTCGAGCTGGTTCGGGATCTCGTGCGGGAGGTTGCCCATCGCGCGCCGGAGGCGGTCGAACGTCCACCGGTAGAGGGCCTGGACCGCCCGGCCCGCGCCCAGCTTGAGGCGGGCGCCGCGCTCGATCCCGCTGTAGTCCTCGAAGCGCTGGAGGCCGAGCCGGAGCAGGTAGTCCATCCACACGGTGACGGCGGCCGGGTAGACCTCGGCGCCCTCGGCCTCGAGCCAGCGGTGGATGTTGTAGTTGGGGTCGCCTTCCACGGTCTGGAGGTAGAACTCGCCCGTGATCTTGACCTTCGGCTTCACGCGGAGCCGGTCCACCTCGATCGTCGAGAACTTCCGGTGAACCTCGCGGAGCGCGCGGGCGAAGTACGGCGTGCCGAGGTGCCAGGTGATGGCGCGCCAGGAGTCCTTTTGCGGGCGGTTCTTGAAGACCTCGAAGAGGTACTCCATGCTCTCGCGCACCACCGCGCTCGTCCGCCCCGCCTCGACCTCGTACGGCCGGACCTGGTACTCGAGGTCCTGCACCAGATCGGCGCAGAAGATCGCCCACAGGCAGCCGAACGTGATCGGCAGGTTGAAGTCGAGCCCGTCGCCCATGACCGCCTTCTGGTCCATCTGGTCCTGCGCCAGCAGGAACATCCGGAACGCCTCGAGCCCCGTGTTGCGCAGCGCGAGCTCGTAGCTCTGGTGGTACTGGCCGAACCGGCAGGCGCCGCAGGAGCCCGCGGTGAGGTAGACGTAGTTCTTGTTCACCTCGTCCGCGCCGATCGCCTTCGCCTCCTTCTTCAGGAAGTTGACGAGGTTCCCGGTGGTGAAGCTGGTCGGGCAGCACTGGCCGATGTCGGCCACCTCGCGCCCGGTCAGGAGGTCCTCCTTGGTCGCCACCGGCAGGATGCGCGCCTTGTAGCCGCTGTTCTCGAGCACGGCCTGGAGGAGGCGCTCCAGGCGCCAGTGGAGGCCGCCGAACAGCACCGTGGTGGAGTCCCGCTGGGCGCGGGTGAACGGGCGCGGCGTGTAGGTGCGATAGGGCTCAGTCGTGGCCGTCGCCATTCTGTCCTCCTTCGACCGCGAGGCGCGCCACTGACGCGGGTGTCAGCGCCGGGCGCGTGCTCCGGAACGAATCGATCCAGTGCTCGACGAGGCGCACCGAGGAGAAGCCCGGGAGGCGCCGGATGGTCTCGTCGATCTTCCGGGCGGCGGCGCGTCCCTCCTCGCCGCCGAAGAGGTAGCCGGCCAGGAACGCCAGATCGTCCCGGCTCTGCTCCCCGCTCCCCACCGGGGCCCAGAACCGGTCGACGATCACGCGAGCGACCCTCGCCGCCCCCGGGCGGCGGAGCCGTTCCTCGGCCTGGCGATAGTAGAAGAAGAAATGGCGCGACTCGTCGAGCGCGATGCGCTCGAGGAGCGCGGAGAGCACGGGGTGCCCGGCCAGCTTGGAGAGCCGCCGGTACCCCGTCAGGGCGGTCATCTCGTTGATGGCTCCCCACGCCATGTGCAGCGCGCAGAAGTCCGGCCAGATTTTCGAGAGCAGGGACACGGCCGTCGCCTCGATCCGCTTCAGGAGGGGCTCCTGGCCGCGCGGCCGCGTCCGCGGCCCGAGGGGATGGCCGGCGGCCTCCAGGAAGCGCGCCAGCGCGAGCCCGTGGAACGTCTCCTCGTAGACCCAGCAGGCGAGGAACGTCGCGACGTCCGGGTCGTCCACGGCCCGGGTCGCCAGGAGCTCGCGGAGATAGATGATGGTGTGGGCCTCGACGTCCTGCATGTAGCGGAGGGTCCGGATCGTCTCGGGGCTGACCGGATGCCGCGGGACGTCGGCCCAGGGGAAGGCGGACAGCTCGACCGCGCGCGAGCGCGCCACGTAGGCCTCGAGGTCCACCGCGGCCATGGCCGGCAGCCTACAACGATCCGCCTGTCGAGGGCAAAGAGGTACGGTCGCGTCATGTCACCCGCCCCTACGCGCGGCATCCCGTCGCCGGATTGGGCGCCCACGCCGGGGGATCGATCCGGCCCGGCGCCCGGGGCCTGGGGGCGGGACGGTCGCGCTCGCCCGCGCGCCTTGTGTCCCGGTCGGCCCTGGGCTACGCTCGCGTCAACGTCGTGAATTTGGTCTCCTGCCGCGTGACCGATAGGCACACCCGAACAAGGAGGTAGGACCGATGCGCCTCGCTCGATTGACCCTCGCGCTCATGCTGACCGCCGGGCTGATGCTGGTGGGCCTCGGGTCCATCGGGCCCAAGGCCTCGGCCCAGCAAGGCAAGGTCATCCGCTTCGGCGTGAACCGGGCGGCCGAGAACCTCGACCCGGTCACCCAGGACGCGAATCCCGACATCTGGGCGTTCATGCAGATCTACCAGCAGCTGGTGCGGGTGAACGTCAAGGGCGACGGCTTCGAGCCCGATCTGGCGGAGAAGTGGTCGACGTCGGCCGACGGCCGGACGTGGACGTTCAACCTCAGGAAGAACGCCAAGTTCTCCAACGGCGACACGGTCAAGGCCGCCGACGCGGTGTGGTCCCTGAAGCGCGCCCGGGACACCAAGGGGCCGTGGAAGTGGGCCCTCGAGGCGGTCGAGGACATCCAGGCCAAGGACGACTTCACGGTCGTCATCAGCCTGAAGGAGCCGTGGGCGCCGTTCCTGGCCGACATCTCGCTCTTCTCCAACAGCATCATGCCGGAGAAGGTGTTCAAGGGCGCGAAGGACGAGGACATCTCGAACAAGCCGGTCGGCTCGGGCCCCTGGATGCTCGCGGACTGGAAGAAGGGCGAGGAGCTGGTCATGAAGCCCAACCCCCACTACTACGAGAAGGGCCTGCCCAAGGCCTCGGAGCTCCGGATCCGGTACATCCCGGACGACAACAGCCGCATCATCGCGCTCCAGTCGGGCGACGTCGACGGCATCGACTATCCGCCGTTCTCGCGCATCGAGGAGCTCAAGAAGGATGCGAAGCTCGAGGCGCAGCTCAACCCCTCGACGCAGGTGTCCCACCTCTCGCTCAACATGCGGGAGGCGCCGCTCAACAACGTGAAGTTCCGGCAGGCCCTGGCCTTCGCGACCGACCGGGCCGCCATCGTGAAGGCGGTCTGCTTCGGTCACTGCACGCCGGCGACGACGTTCCTGCCGATGACGACGCCCTTCTTCAACAAGGGCTCGAAGGGCAACGCGTACGACCTCAACAAGGCCAAGCAGCTCCTCAAGGAGTCCGGCATCGCCACCCCGATCACCCTCAAGGTGCTCTACCGGGCCAACGACGCGGTGCACCAGCCGACCGCGGTCGCCCTGAAGGAGATGTGGGGCAAGCTCGGCGTCACCCTGGAGCTGGATCCGCTCGACCGCGCCACCGCGACCCAGCGCTACCGCGCCAACCAGTTCCAGGTCTACATCACGAGCTGGACGAACGACATTCCCGATCCGTCCCAGCTCGCGGCCTACGCGCTGGGCTTCACCGAGAGCGAGTCGTATCACAGCGGGTACAAGTCGGCGGAGATGGACGCGCTCCTGGCCAAGGGGATGCGGGAGACCAACGTCGAGAAGCGCCGCCAGGTCTACTACGAGATCCAGGAGCTCGAGCTGCGTGACTCGCCGCTCATCATTCTCTACTACTCGCCCTACACGATCGCCATCAACAAGAAGATGAAGGGCTTCGTCCAGATGGCCACCGGCCCCTGGATCTTCAAGAACGTGACCATGGAGTAGACGCGGCCGGACCGTGCCCCTGCTGCGCTACGCGCTTCGGCGCATCGGGCAGACGCTGCCCGTGGCGCTCCTGGTCACGGTCCTGATCTTCTTCCTGATCAAGCTGCTGCCGGGCGATCCGGCGACGGCGGTCCTGGGCGATCGGGCAAGTCGCCCAGGCGGTCCAGGCCCTGCACAAGCAGTGGGGCCTGGACCGGCCCTTGCCCGTGCAGTACGCCGTCTACATGCGAAAGCTGGTGACGGGCGATCTGGGGCAGTCCCTTCGCTACCGGACGCCCGTCATCGACCTCCTGCCGCGCCGGGCCGGTGTCACGTTCTTCCTGGTGGTGTACAGCCTGGCGCTGTCCGTCCTGATCGCGGTGCCGCTCGCCCTGGTGGCGGCGACCAATCGCGAGCGCTGGCCCGACCAGCTGGTGCGCGCGCTGATCACGCTGCCGCTGGCCTCGCCGGCGTTCTGGATCGGGATCCTCCTGCTCCTCCTCTTCGCGCTGAAGCTCGGGTGGTTCCCGGCCTCGGGATACGGGGAGGGGTTCACGGGGCACCTCCGGCACCTCTTCCTGCCGGCGCTCACCCTCGCGCACGCCTTCACGGCCGTCCTGACCCGCAGCCTCCGCTCCGCCCTCATCGACGTGCAGACGACGACGTACGTCGACTTCGCGCGGGCCAAGGGGCTCGCCCGCCGGGCGGTGGTGCTGCACCACGTGCTGCGGGCGGCGTTGCTGCCCATCGTCACGCTGATCGGCGTCCGGCTGTCCTACGCCATCGGCGGCTCGGTGGTGGTGGAGACGGTCTTCGCGCTCCCGGGTCTCGGGTCGTGGATGGTCGAGTCGATCCTCGCCCGCGACTACATGGTCGTGCAGACGCTGACGCTGGCCTTCGCTCTCGGCGCGATGCTGATCAACCTCGCCACCGACCTCGTCTACCCGCTCTTCGATCCGCGCGTCCGGGTGGGCTACGGCCAGCCATGGGGACCATTGCGGTCGACCTCGCGGTGGACAGTCCGGCGCGCCTGCGCCGGCGCTCGGCACTGGCGGCGGGCGGACTTGCATGCTGGGGCTGCTCGTGCTGGTCGCGCTGGTCGGGCCCCACCTGTCGCCCTACGATCCGAACGAGCACGACTTCGACCGGCTCCTCCAGGCGCCGACCCTCGAGCACCCATTCGGGACGGACAACTTCGGGCGCGACGTCCTCACGCGGATCGTGTACGGCGCCGCCATCGATCTCCGCATCGGCATCCTGGCGGTCGTCTTCCCGTTCCTGGCGGGCTCGATCCTGGGCGCGGTGGCGGGCTACCTGGGCGGCTGGGTCGACGCGGTGATCATGCGGACGGTCGACGTCATCACGGCGGTCCCGTTCCTGGTGCTCGTGATCGCCATCGTCGCGTTCCTGGGGCCCGGCGAGGTCAACGTGCTCCTCGCGATCGGCGCGGTGGGGTGGGTGACCTACGCCCGGCTCGTGCGCGGAGAGGTGCTGCGGGAGAAGAACCTCGAGTACGCGGCCGCCCTGCGCGCGCTGGGCTTCGGCCGCTGGCGGGTGCTCCTGGGGCACATCCTGCCGAACGCCATCCCGCCGGCGGTCATCTTCCTGGCCTCGGACGTCGTGCTCGTCATCCTCACCACGGCCTCCCTCGGATTCCTGGGGCTGGGCGTGCGGCCGCCGGCGCCCGAGTGGGGGATGATGATCTCCGAGGGCCGGGAGTTCCTGGCGAACGGCTGGTGGGTGGCGACCATGCCCGGGTTCGCGTGCATGTACACCGGGCTCGCGTTCATCCTGCTCGGGGACGGCGTCGCCGACTTGCTTCGCGTCCGGGGACAGTGAGCCCCACGGCTTCCAGCGACCCCTTGCTGCGGGTCGAGAGCCTGCGGGTCGAGATTCCGACGCGGCGTGGCACGGTCCACGCCGTCCGCGGCGTCAGCTTCGAAGTGCGAGCCGGCGAGACGTTCGCGCTCGTCGGCGAGTCCGGCTCCGGCAAGACCATGACCTGCCGCGGGCTCGTCCGGCTCGTGCACCCTCCCGGCCGCATCACCGGCGGGCGGGTCCTGCTCGAAGGGCGGGATCTCACCAAGCTCTCCGAGCGGGAGCTGGAGCAGGTCCGGGGGCACGGCGTCGTCATGGTCTTCCAGGACCCGATGACCGCCCTGAACCCGGTGCTGAGCGTCGAGCGGCAGATCGTCGAGGTCCTGCCGGACGCGGCCGGATCGCGGCGGACCCGCGCGGCCCAGCTCCTCCGCCACGTCGGCATCCCGGATCCGGAGCGGCGGCTGAGCGCGTATCCGCACGAGCTCTCGGGGGGACAGCGGCAGCGAGTCATGCTCGCGATCGCGCTCGCTCGGGAGCCGAAGCTCCTCTTGGCGGACGAGCCGACCACGGCCCTCGACGTGACGATCCAGGCCCAGATCCTCCGGCTGCTGGTGACGCTCCAGCGGGAGCTCGGGATGGCCCTGATCCTGGTCACCCACGATCTGGGCGTCGTCTACCAGGCGGTGGACCGGGTCGCGGTGATGTACGCGGGCGAGATCGTCGAGCTGGCGACGACCGCCGAGCTCTTCGCGCGGCCGAGCCACCCGTACACGATCGGCCTGATCCAGTCGGTCCCGAGCGTCGAGCGCCGCGGCCGGCTCGTTCCGATCCCGGGCTCGCCGCCGGACCTCGCCGCGCTCGGCAAGGGGTGCCCGTTCGCCCCGCGCTGCGCGCTGGCCGCCGCCGAGTGCCTCGCGGGCGACGTGCCGCTGGTGGCGGTCGGGCCGGACCACTGGAGCCGGTGCCTCCGCATCGACCATTTGGCTGAGCTGAGGGGGTAGGGGACCCGGGTGGTGGAGCGCCGCGCCGACGCCCCGCTCCTGGAGGTGCGCGACCTCGTCAAGCACTTCCCGCTGCCCCACACGATCGTCGACGTCGCGCTCCGGCGGGTGCCCGAGCACATCCGCGCTGTCGACGGGGTATCCTTCACGCTCGCGCGCGGCCGGACGCTGGGCCTCGTGGGCGAGTCGGGGTGCGGGAAGAGCACGCTCGGCCGCTGCCTCCTGAGGCTCCACGAGCCCGACCGGGGGGCGGTGCTGTTCGACGGCGTCGACCTGATGAAGCTCGACGAGGCGGGGCTCGCCCCGTACCGGAAGCGGATGCAGGTCGTCTTCCAGGACCCGTACGCGTCGCTCGACCCGCGCCAGCGCGTCGACCGGATGCTGCGGGAGGTGCTCGACGTCCACGACATCGGAGCTCCCTCGGAGCGCCGCCGGCGGGTCGACCAGCTCCTCGTCCAGGTGGGCCTCAGCCCTGCCGACGGCCACAAGTATCCCGGCGAGTTCTCGGGAGGGCAGCGACAGCGGGTCGGCATCGCGCGCGCGCTCGCCGTGGAGCCCGAGCTCTTGATCGCCGACGAGCCCCTGTCCGCCCTGGACGTCTCGATCCAGGCTCAGATCCTCCAGCTCCTCCTCGACCTCCGCGAGTCGCTTGGCCTGACGATGATCTTCATCTCGCACGACCTTCGAGTCGTCCGGTACCTGAGCGACGAGGTCGCCGTGATGTATCTCGGCACGATCGTGGAGCGCGCGCCCACCGCCGAGCTGTTCGCCCGGCCCCAGCACCCCTACACCATGGCCCTCCTATCGGCCGTTCCCGAGGTCGGAGGGCCTCGGCGAGAGCCCGCGCCGATCGAAGGCGAGCCCCCGAGCGCGGTGCGGATCCCCTCGGGCTGCCGGTTCCACCCGAGGTGCCCCTCCCGGGTGGAGCGGTGTCCGCTGGAGTCCCCCGCGCTCGACGAGCTCCTGCCCCATCATCTGGTCGCCTGCCATGTCGCGGCGGATCGCCTCGCCCCCGCGCGGGCGGGCGACGATTGACAGCGCGAGCGCAGCCGGCCGAAGATGCCTTAGAAGCCGCCTCAATAGCGCTCGCGAGGAGGACATCATGCCGACCCTGGATCCCGAAGAGCTCGCTCAGCTCCTTCCCGCCGAGACGGCCGCGTTCGCGTCGCCCATTCCGACGCAGTTCGTCTCGAGCGACGAGTTCATGCCGCTGCCGCAGACGCGGAAGCAGAAGCAGGTCGAGGCGCGCGTGCGGGAGCTCGGCAGCCAGCTGGCGAAGCACCAGGGCATGAGCCGGCGCCGGTTCTTCCAGACGGCGTCGGGAATGGCGGCGGCCTTCGTCGCGATGAACGACGTCTACGGCCCCGTGTTCGGTGTGACCCCGGCCGAGGCACAGACGCCGGAGATGGCCAACGAGCGCGCGAAGGCCCTGGCTGGCCAGTTCATCATGGACATGCACACCCACTTCCTGCGGGACGACACACGGCTCGAGGGCTTCGTGCGCTCGCGGGAGGCGGTCGGGAAGGCGGGCTGGAACCCGGCGCTGGCGGGGAAGCCCCAGACTCTCGAGGATCTGAAGTTCGCGAACTACTTCAAGGAGATCTACTTCGACAGCGACACCAAGGTGGCATTGATTTCCGGATCGGGCTCCGAGGAGCCGCGCGACTGGTTCCTCACCAACGAGATGAAGGCCGAGGCGCGGGCCAAGGTCAACAAGCTGACCGGGTCGAAGCGGCTGATGTCACACGCGATCTTCATGCCGGGGATGCCGGGGTGGCTGGAGTCGGTGGATCGGGCCATCGCGGAGCTCGGGCCCGACTCGTTCAAGGGGTACACCGTCGGCGACAACACGAACAAGCAGCTGTCCAAGCATCCCTGGCGGATGGACGACGAGAAGCTCCTGTACCCCTTCTACGAGAGGCTCCAGAAGGCCGGCCTCGTCAACGTGTGCGTGCACAAGGGCCTCTACCCGCCGTCCACGACCAAGCAGTTCCCGAACCTGTTCGAGTACGCCGACGTCCGGGACGTGGGAAAGGCCGCGAAGGATTGGCCGAAGCTCAACTTCGTCATCTACCATTCGGCGTTCCGCTTCACGGGCGGCGCCCAGGGCGACGGCTGGGCCCAGTTCGAGCAGACGGGCCGCGTCGACTGGATCACGGATCTCGCCGAGATCCCCGCGAAGTTCGGGGTCACGAACGTGTACGGGGACCTGGGCCAGATCTTCGCGCAGAGCACGGTCTCGGAGCCGCGCCTCTGCGCGGCGATGCTCGGGCAGCTGGTGAAGGGACTGGGCGCCGACCACGTGGTCTGGGGAACCGACGCCATCTGGACCGGCGCGCCCCAGTGGCAGATCGAGGCGCTACGCCGGCTCGAGATCCCCGAGGACATGCAGAAGAAGCACGGGTTCGCGCCGCTCGGCCCCGCGGACGGCCCGGTCAAGCGCGCGATCTTCGGCGAGAACTCCGCGAAGCTCTACGGCTACGACCGGCGCGCCGAGCTCGTCACTGACCGCATCGCCGTCGCGAAGGCCACCTACGAGAGGGAGGGTCCGGGACGGACCAACCGGCGCTACGGCTACGTGACTCCGCCGATCGGGTAGGAGAGCCGGCGGGATCCCGGCCGCCGGACCGATCAGGCGCGGAGGGAGGAACGAGCTCCGGGGGGACGTTCGGGTAGCCGCAGCGTTTCGACGAGGCTCGTCAGCTCCTGCAGGCTGATGGGCTTCCCGAGGATCCCCGTGACGTCGAGCGCGAGGGCCTCGGAGCCGGGAGTCGGGTCCTCGTCGGCGCTCAGCATGATGACCGCGATGTCCGGCCGGTACGCCCGCGCGATCCTCACCACGTCCCAGCCGCCGAGCTCGACGCCGTGCACGGCCGGGAGATCGAGGTCGATCACCGCGATGTCGAACGACTGCGCGCGGATCCGGATGATCGCCTGCCACGCGTCGCCCGCCGCGTCGACGGCATGACCCTCACGCGCCAGCGCGGCGCTCAGTCCTTCTCGGCTCGAGACGGTCGTCGTCCACGACCAGGATGCGGCGGGTGTGACGACCGGTAGTGGCTGCCATCGCGGGCGGGCTGGAGATCATCCTCGTCGAGTGCCTCGCCTATCCTCTTCACCTAGGGCAACCTCCGTGCCAGCGACGGCCGTCGGCCATCACCGCATCGAACCGGGGTTTTCAGCGCCGGTGCGGTGCCTTCGCGCTGGGGGTAACGCTTACCTGAAGCGTTCCGGAGCGATGTAAGGTCTACACGGCGCCCCGGAGCGACGCGTCCTTGACACCGTTCGCGGCGCGGGCTACAAGGGGACCCGTCGTGTCGCCTTCCCGTCGCCGCACGCCCCGTCGGGCCCCGGACTACGCGGCGCTGCCGACGGAACGGACGAACCCGAGGTCCCGAGAGCTCGATCGCCTCTCCACGGACCGCCTGGTCGCGACCATCACCCGGGAGGACCGCCGCGCGGCCGCCAGCGTCGCGCTGGTCCGGCGTTCCCTCGTCCGGGCCGTCGACCTCGTCGCCGAGGCGCTCGGGACGGGCGGGCGGCTCGTCTACGCGGGCGCGGGCACCAGCGGACGGCTCGGCGTCCTGGACGCCTCGGAGTGCCCGCCCACCTTCGGGGTCTCGCCGGGCCAGGTCGTGGGTGTGATCGCCGGTGGCCGCCGGGCGCTCTGGCGCGCGGTCGAAGGAGCCGAGGATCGAGGCGCCGCCGCCCGGCAGGCGATCCGACGGCTCCGCGTGGGCCCGCGGGACGTCGTGTGCGGGATCTGCGCGAGCGGAGTCACGCCGTTCGCCCTGGCCGCCATCCAGGAGGGGCGGCGGCGAGGCGCGCGGACGATCGTCGTGACGTGCGCGCCGTCGCCCACGCTCCGCGAGCTGGCCGACGTGGTCGTCGCCCCGCGGCCGGGTCCCGAGGTGCTGACCGGCTCGACGCGCATGAAGGCGGGGCTCGCGACCAAGATGGTGCTCCATACGGTCACGACGGGCGCGATGGTCCGCCTCGGCAAGGTCTACGGCAACATGATGGTCGACCTCCGGCCCTCCAGCCGGAAGCTCCGCGCTCGCGCGCTCCGCATGATCGGTCGGCTGACGGGCCTACCGCCCGGGCCGGCGCAGGCCCTGGCCCGCCGCGCGGGCGGGCGCCCGAACGTGGCGCTCGTGATGCACCGGCTCGGCCTGGACGCCGCGACGGCGCGGAAGCGCCTCGCGGCCCACGGGGACAACCTTCGAGCGGCGCTCGAGGAGTGACGGCATGATCGGCGATCCACTGACCCGGCTCCTCGATCTCCGGACGGCGAGCCCTCGCCGCGTCGTCGGCCTCATCTCCGGCACCAGCGCCGACGGGATCGACGCCGCGCTCGTCGAGATCGATGGGGCGGGGGAGACGACGCGGGCGCGCCTCCTCGACTTCCGGACGCGGCCGTTCGAGCCCGGTCTCCGCGCCAGCATCCTCGCGCTCAAGGACGCGCGCGCGGACGAGCTCCTGCGCGTCCACTACCAGCTCGGCGAGGAGTTCGCGGAGGCGGCCCTCGAGGTCATGGCCCAGGCGCGGCGCGATGGGCTGCCGGTCCATCTGATCGGGTCGCACGGCCAGACCGCGCGCCACCATCCGCGGGCGGAGGGCCGGAACGGTCGCGCGGAGACGCTCCAGATCGCCGAGCCGGCGATCATCGCCGAGCGCACCGGGCTGCCGGTCGTGGCCGACTTCCGGCCGCGGGACATCGCCGCCGGCGGCGAGGGCGCGCCCCTGGTCCCGCTGGTCGACTGGCTCCTGTTCCGTCGACCCGGCGCCATCGCGAGCGTGCCTGAACATGGGCGGCATCGCCAACGTGACGGTGGTCACCGAGCGGCTCGAGACCGTGCGCGCGTTCGACCTGGGGCCGGCGAACATGCCCATGGACATCGTGGTCCACGCCTGGACCCGCGGCGCCGAGACGTTCGACCGGGACGGGGCGCGGGCCGCGAGGGGCCGCGCCGATCCCGCGCTGGTCGCCGAGCTCCTCCGCCACCCGTTCTTCGAGCTGCCTCCGCCCAAGTCCACGGGCCGGGAGGCATTCGGCGACGTCTTCGTGAAGCCGCTCCTCGCGCGCTACGCGGGCCGCGAGGGAGACCTCCTGGCGAGCCTCACCGCGGTTCGTCGCGGAGTCGGTGGCGGCCGGCATCCGACGGTGGGTCCACGAGCCCGTGGCGGAGGTCCTGGTCTCGGGCGGAGGCGCCCGGAACGCGACGCTGATGGCGTGCGCTCGGCGAGCGCGCTCGGACCGGTCCCGGTGCGGTCGCTCGCCGAGGTCGGGCTCGATCCGGACGCGAAGGAGGCGGTGGCGTTCGCGGTGCTGGCGAACGAGACGCTCTTCGGCCGGGCCGGCAATCTCCCCGGGGCGACGGGCGCCGCGGGCCCGCGCGTGCTCGGCAAGCTCGTCCTCTGACCGGCGGCGGGCCCGCCGACGGTCGCGCCCGCGCTTCCTAGAATCCCGGGAAGAGCGGCGGCTGCTCCGGACCGGGCGCGTGGCCGCGCGGCTGCGGCGCGGAGCGCGGGGCCTTCGCGGGTCGCGCCGGCGCCGCGCGCGCGGCGGGCTGCCTTCGAGCGTAGGCGACCAGCCCTTCTGGCGGGCGATCTTGTCGCCTTGCTTGATCACGAGCAGATCCACGATGCGGGCCAGCGGATGGCGGATGAGCGTGAGGTACCGGATCCAGTAGCGCGGCGTGAACGCCGAGCGTTCGCATCTCGTCGAGAGCCAGGGCCAGGGCGGTCCGATCGCCCTTGCGTGACGCGAGGCGAAGGTTGTCGAGAACCCGCGTCTGGCTCGTGGTGCGGCGCGTTCGCGAGCCGGCCGGGCTCACGGACGGACGCTCGGGCCGCGCCGGCGGGCCGCCGGCCGCGCCGGAGCGCCCTGGCCGGACCGGCTCACCGGCGGTCCTGCCGCGGAGGCGTGGTAGATGCGCCAGCCTGTCCGGATCACGAGCCCAGGGCCGCCGTCGTGCCGACGACCTGCTTCCAGCCGAACCCCGGGAAGGCGCCGAGCCCGACCAGATCGGCGGTCAGAGAGACCACACCCAGGAGCGTGCCGGTGACGAGGAGGAGCCCAGTCGCGTCCGAGCATGCTCCGGCCGGGATTGTAGCACGCGGCGCGCGGTCGTTCTCTCGCGCGCCCGGCGCTTTGGCCGGCTTCGACGACACGTTGTAGACTGACGCGCGACCGCGCGCGGGATGGACGCCAGGCGCGTGCGTTCCAGAGGCGGTGCACGTTCGAGCGTCGCGATGCGCGGCGCGGGGAGCCGAGACAATGAAGCCGATCGCGTTCATCGGGTTGGGGAACATGGGGCTGCCGATGGTGGCCAATCTCGTCAAGGCCGGCTATCGCGTGCACGCGGCCGACGTCAGGTCCGAGGCGGTCGAGGCCGCGGTCGCGCAGGGCGCCGTCGCGGCTCCGGTCCGCCGCCGAAGCCACGCGCCAGCGCGGAGGTCGTCGTGACGATGGTCCCGAACTCTCCGGAGGTCGAGGTCGCGTACCTGGGCGCCGGCGGAGTGCTCGAGGGCGCACGGCGCGGGCCAGATCGCGATCGACATGAGCACGATCGATCCCGCCACCACCCGCAAGGTCGGCGCGCGGCTCGACGCCGGCGGGGATCCGGATGCTCGACGCTCCCGTTTCGGGCGGGGTGCCCGGCGCGGTGGCCGGGACGCTCACGATCATGGTCGGTGGCGATCCCGCCGTCGTTTGCCGAGGCGCGGCCCATCCTCGGCGTCTGATGGGGAAGAACGTCGTCCACGTGGGTCCGCTCGGCTCGGGCGAGGTGGCCAAGATCTGCAACAACCTCCTCGCCGGGGTGTCGATGGTCGCGGCCGCCGAGGCCTTCACCATCGGGATCCGGGCAGGGGTCGACCCGAAGATCCTCCACGAGGTGATCCGGACCAGCTCGGGCAACTGCTGGGCGCTGGAGCACAACTGCCCCGTTCCCGGCCTCGTTCCCAAGTCCGCGTCGAACCGGGACTTCGCGCCCGGCTTCATGACGGATCTCATGGCGAAGGACCTGTCCCTGGCCCGGGCCGCGGCGCGGGATCTCGGCGTGCCCTGCTTCACCGGCGCCCTCGCGCACGACCTCTACATGCTGGCCAGCCGTCACGGGCTGGGACGCCGGGACTTCTCCTCGGTCATCCAGCTCTGACCGCGTCGGAGGGGGGAGAGGCCCGGTAGGGGGGTGGGCGCTCGCGTCTGATCGCAGGCCTGCATCCCGCGGCATTTTGCTTGCATCGTAAATGAGTGCGATGATGCGGGAGGGAGGAGCCATGGGATCAGCGCGTAGGATTCAGCCGTTCCCAGCCCTGTCCGTTGCCGGGTTTCTTCGTTGCCGTGCTGCTGGTGGGTGGACCGGCCTCGGCGCAGACGCCGCCCGCTCCCGGGGGGGAGCCCGGCGCCCGCGGCTCGGCGCCGGGAGCGTGACCGTCACCCCGCGGCCGAGCCAGCCGTCAGCCGCCGACGGAGTGGGGGTTCGAGCCGCCCTGCCTCTGGAGCAGGGGGCCCGAGCGAAGACGCCCACGGCGAGCGCGTGCGGAGCGTCTATCAACCCGCATTCGTCAAGGGCGCGGTGAAGACGACCCGGACGTCCCGGACGTCCGGGATACGAGTGGGCTTGAGCGGGTGGACCGCGCCGAGGATTCCCTACGATGACAAGGATTCGAGCGGCTTCCCGGCGCTCGGTATCACGATCGAGTGGGGCACGCCGATGGAGCCGCCGGCCGAGCCGGCCGATGCCCGGCCAGCGCTGACCTTGCTCAGCCCTTAGCGAGCTTCTCGACCTCCCGCTTGGGCATGGGCTCGATGCGGGCCAGGAGTTGCTTGACCCTCCGCTCCGAGGTGTGATCCGCGAGGATCAGCCGCCTCGACTTCGTGCCGTTCACGATGAAGGCCACCCAGTCATCCAGGTTGGGCGTGCCGCGCCACTGGATGACCAGACCGCTCGCCTTCAGCTTCTTTCGCCCTTCGACTTTCGCCAGGGGCTTTCGCGGAACGTCCATGCGCGCCTCCGGACCTCATGCAGAGCAGAATGAAGAATGCGTACCGTCCAGTGAATGCCCCACACAATCGTCGCGCGTCCCATCCGTGTCAAGCGTTTGTTTCGCCTGTGCTCATGCGCTCGCGCGACGACGACTTCTACGCGCGCGGGCATTCATCGGTCGATCGGAGGCCTCGCCTTCGCGCGCTGCGATCTGTCGCGGCTCCGCGGGCTGCCCATGACGAAGAGCCGCGCCAGATGCGGCGGATCGACGACGGTGGATGACGGTGGATAAGTGGATAACTGGCGCGGAGCGGAAATCGGCCGCTCAGCGATCCGACATCGCGCCCGTCTCCACCACGCCGACGGAGCGGAGCAGCAGGGCGGAGAGCGCGTGCGCAGCGTCCTCGGGCGCGGACAGCTCGCCTTCGAGCGACTGCATCGCGACCTCGTTGAGCGCCCCGAGCCACGCGTAGGCGGCCACGCGGCTGTCGAGCGGCGGGATGCTTCCCTCGGCGACCGCCTCGTCGAGATGGTGCCGCACCAGCGCGGCGAAGCGGCCGAGGATCTCGCGGCGCTTCGTCGCGTAGGCGGGCCCGAGGCTCGCCGCCTCGATGAGCACGATGCGGGCGAGGGCGCGCCGGCGCCCGAAGAGGCTCGAGGGCGGCGGTCACGGCGGCCTCCACCCGGGCCACGCCGCCCTGGTACGCGGCGATCGCGGCGGCCACGTCGGCGCCGAGCTCGGCCGCGAACTCGTCGACCAGCGCGGAGAAGAGCGGCAGCTTGCCGGGGAAGTGAAAGTAGAGCGCGCCCTTGGAGACTCCGGCCGCCTCGGCAATCGCGTCCATGCGCGCCGCGTGGTACCCTTCGCGGGCAAAGACCTCCATGGCGGCCGCGAGCACCCGGCGCCGTGTGCCGGCCTTCGCCTCGTCCCGTCGCGGTGAGCGCGGGCGCTCGTCGCGGCTCTTCATGGCTCGCCCCCCGGCCGGCTCGGCCTCCGGGGGACACGGAGGACTGGATGACCCAGCTGATCCGGATCGGCCACAGCCCGGATGCCGACGACGCGTTCATGTTCTATGCGATGACACACGGCAAGGTGACGATCCCGGGCGTCCGGATCGAGCACGTGCTCGAGGACATCGAGTCGCTGAACCGCCGCGCCGGGTCCACGGAGCTCGAGGTCACCGCGGTGTCGTGCGCCACGTACCCGTCCATCGCGGATCGGTATCGTCTGATGGATCCCGGAGCGTCGATGGGGAAGGGCTATGGCCCGATCATCGTGGCCCGGGAGCCCATGTCGCCCGAGGCGCTGGCCGAGCGAGTCATCGCCATTCCGGGATACGGGACCACCGCGTACCTCTTGCTCCGGCTCGCCCTGGGCGACCCGGCGGTGATCGTGGTGGCGTTCGACCAGATCCCGCGGGTGGTGGCCGAGGGCCAGGCCGACGCCGGCCTCCTCATCCACGAGGGGCAGATCACCTACGGCGCGATGGGTCTCTTCAAGGTGCTGGATCTGGGCGAGCTGTGGACGAAGCGGACCGGTCTTCCGCTTCCGCTGGGCGTCAACGTGACGCGACGGGACCTCGGGGAGGACATGGCCCGGAACCTCTCCGAGGCGCTGCGCGCCTCCATCCGCTACGCCCACGCCCACCCGGACGAGGCCGTGGGCTACGCGCTCAAGTACGGTCGCGGCATCGACGCCGACACCTGCAAGCGGTTCGTTCACATGTACGTGAACGACTACACCGTGGCGCTGGGGGAGGAAGGGCGCCGCGCCCTGGAGACCCTCTACCGGGAGGCCGTCGAGGCGCGCCTGCTCGACGCGATGCCGCCGCTCGACCCGCTCTAGGCGCGGGGCGGCTCGGCCGGATGTCGTGCGCGACGCGCGCGCGGCGGCCGGCACGGGAGCACCCTAGAAGGCCTTGACCCGCTCGTAGAGCGTGGTCCGCTGCACGGGCCGGAAGCCGGCCTCCCGGATCAGGGCCACGATCTCGTCCACCGTGATCTTGTTGACGTAGTCGGCCGCCCGGTGGACGTTCTCCTCGAAGAGCGTGCCGCCCCAGTCGTCCGCCCCGAAGTGAAGCGCGATCTGTCCGGCCCGCTTCCCCTCCGAGAACCAGGACGCCTGCACGTGGGGGACGTTGTCCAGATAGCAGCGCGATACCGCCAGCATCCGGCAGTAGACGTTGGGCCCGGCGTAGTGCTTGATCCACTTCTCCAGCAGCGTGTTGCCCGGCTTGAAGGACCAGGGGACGAATGCCGTGAAGCCTCCCATCTCGTCCTGGAGCGCCCGGACCGCGTCCAGGTGATCCAGGATGTCCTCGGGTCCCTCGACGTGGCCGTACATCATCGTGGCCGTCGAGCGGAACCCCAGCCGGTGCGCCTCGCGGTGGACCTCGAGCCAGCCTGGCGGGGCCGCCCTTCTTCGGGGCGATCCGGAGACGGACGCGCTCCGAGAGGATCTCGGCGCCTCCGCCGGGAAGCGTTCGCTGCCCGGCGTCGCGGAGGCGCTCCAGCACCTCGCGAACGGAGAGCGTCGAGACGCGGGCCATGGTCTGGATCTCGGACGCCGTGAAGAAATGCGGCAGCACGTCGGGGAACCGGCGCCGGGTCTCGCGGACGAGGTCCAGGTAGTACTCGAGGGGGAGGGACGGGTTGTGCCCTCCCTGGAGGAGCACCGTGGTGGCGCCCCGCTCCACGGCTCCGGCGATCTTCGTCATGACCTCGTCGACGGTGAGGGTGTAGGCCTCGGGATCGCCCGGCTTCCGGTAGAAGGCGCAGAACTGGCAGTCGGTGACGCAGACGTTCGTGTAGTTCGGGTTCGTGTCGATCGCGAACGTCACCTCGCCGCCGGGGTGGAGGCGGCGGCGCGCGGCATTCGCGAGCTGGCCCACCTCGAGCAGGGGGGCTTCGGTCAGGAGCCACCGGCCCTCCTCGCGGGAGAGCCGGATCTTGCCGTCGATCTTGGCGCGGACCGTCTCCTGCATCGCCGGCCCCGTCATGAGGTCAACCCTCTAGCAGCGCCAGCAGCCGGCGATACTCGCCAACCGCCTTCTCGTCGTCGGGCCCGATCTGATAGCGGAAGCTCTCGAGGTAGTCGATGATCTCCCGCTCGGAGAATCCGAGGTCGCGTCGCCGCGCCGCGATGGCGGGGAGGCTCGCGAGCCCGACCTCGAGGGCGCGGCCGAGCGTCGACTCCAGGTCGCGGCGCGCCGCGGCCGGGATGTCGAGCCGCACCGCCCACGCCGCGAACACCATGGGGTGGCCGGTCCACGTCGTCCATTCCTCGCCGAGGTCGTAGCAGTACCGCCGCGGCCACGGGCCGCGGCGGAGGCGGAGCGCCGCGTCGCCGATGATGAGCTGGGCGTCGGCGGCGTCGTCGAGGCCGACCAGGACGGGCGGCGGGAACCTCGTGCCGGAATGCGAGCAGGATCCGCAGGAGTCGCACGGAGGTGGAGGTCTCGCCGGTCACCCCGATCCGCCGCCCGCCGAGCTCCCCCATCGGCAGGTCGGAGAAGAGCAGAACGCTCTGCCCTCGCGTGGGGCCCACGATGCCGAATGGCAGGCGGGTCACCGTTCCCTCGAGTCGGAGGCAATCGCGCGAGGGCGAGCGGGCCGGCATCGACCCGGCCCTCGGCCACGGCCTCGCCGAGCGCGCGGGGCGGCAACGACTCGGCGATGGGCCAGGGGAACGCGTGGAAGAACGGCTCGACGTTCAGGTACGAGATGCGGCCGACCCGCAGCATCAGCTCCACACCTTCACGACGTTGTAGAGCGCGTCGCGCTCCACCGGCACCCGCCCGGCGTCGCGGACCATGCGGAGGATCTGCTCTCGCGCGAGCCCGGCGGGGCTCTCCGCCTTCGCCGCGTGCGCGATGCGCTCGTCGACGAGGGTCCCGTTGACGTCGTCGGCGCCGAAGTTCAGCGCGATCGAGGCCGCCTCTTCGCCCATCATCACCCAGTACGCCTCGATGTGCGGGAAGTTGTCGAGGACCAGCCGGGAGGTCGCGACCACGCGCAGCGCCTCCACCGCCGAGGCCTGCCGGGGCACCAGCTTCGTGTCGCCGATCTGGTAGAGCAGGGGGATGAACGTCAGGAAGCCGCCCGTCTGATCCTGGGTTTCACGGAGGCGAAGCATGTGCTCGATCCGCTCCGCGTGGGTCTCGATGTGGCCGTAGAGCATCGTGGCGTTGGAGCGGATGCCGAGGCCGTGGGCGATCCGGTGGATCTCGAGCCAGCGGTCCGCGCCCGCCTTGCCCGTGAAGCGGAGGGCCTTCTGGAGTCGGGCGGAGAAGATCTCCGCGCCGCCACCCGGCATGGTGTGGAGCCCGGCCGCCTTCAGGCGCGCGAGCGCCTCGCTCGGCTCGATCTTCCAGCGTCGCCAGAGATAGTCGATCTCGGCGGCGGTGAACGCCTTGATCTGGGCGTCCGGCCGGGCCGCGTGGATCGCCTGGATCAGTCGCTCGTAGTACTCGAACGGCCAGTCCGGATGGTGGCCGCCGACGATGTGGACCTCCCGGACGTCCGCCTCGATCATGCCGACGATGTCCTCGATCGAGTGCTCGAACGCGCCCGCCTCGCCCTTCTTCTTGGCGAAGTCGCAGAACGAGCAGGAGAGGACGCAGATGTTGGTCGGGTTGATGTAGCGGTTGATGACGAAGTAGACCCAGTCGCCGGACTTCTGTCGCTTGACGTGATCGGCCATCCGGCCGAGCCCGAGGAGGTCGTCGGTCCCAGGCACGCCAGCCCGTCCTCGAGGTCGAGGCGCTCACCTTCGCGCACCTTCTCCCACACGCGGGAGAGACCGGGATCCGAGACGCGAAGATCTTCCACGACGCTGCCCATGCTCGCCTCCAACGGGCTCGGATGCGGCTCGACTGCGGAAAACCGACCGGTCGGTCGGTGAGATTGTAGCATTCGGCATGGTATAGTGCGGGTCGATCGGCGGACGAACCAGATCGCCCCGGGAGGAGCGCCGAATGTCGGAGCCGAACCGGCAATACTTCGAGGACATCCAGGTAGGCGACGAGTACGTGTCTCCGGGCCGCACCGTCACCGAGGCGGACATCGTCGCGTTCGCCGGGCTGTCCGGGCGACTACAACGTCCTCCACACCGACGCCGAGTACATGAAGACCTCCATCTTCGGGGAGCGCATCGCGCACGGCCTGCTGGGCCTGTCCGATCTCGTCCGGCCTCGGATCGCGCGCCGATCGTGCGCCCCTTCGCCACCATGGCGTTTCTGGGGCTGCGCTGGCGCTTCAAGGGCCCGATCAAGATCGGCGACACGATCAAGGTCCGCATGCGGGTCTCCGACAAGAAGGAGACCTCGAAGCCCGACCGCGGGATCGTCACGGTCCAGCGCGTCGGTTCTGAACCAGCGCGACGAGAGCCGTCCAGGAGGGCGACACGGAGCTCATGATCGAGCGCCGGAAGTAGCGGCCGGCCGATGCCGCGCTACTTCGAGGATCTCGAGGTCGGCGACGGGTTCGAGACCCCCGGGCCGCACCGTCACCGAGGCCGACGTCGTCAGCTACGCCGCGATCTCCGGCGAGCAGGACTGCCTCGATTTCACGGCGGGCGAGGCCGGCCTGCCGCCCCGTGGTGCCGGACCTCCTCATCATGGTCATGAGCTCCGGGCCTGGGCTTCCGCGCCCCGGCCGAGACGCCGCAGGTCCTCGCCTTCATGGTGTTCGACCTGCACATGCGCCTGCCCGGTGCGGGTCGGGGACACCATCCGGTGCCGCATCCGCGTCGCGGGGAAGCGGCCCATGAAGGACGGCGGCGTCATCGTCGAGCGGCGGGAGATGGTCAACCAGCGCGGCGAGGTCGTGCAGGAGGCGGAGTACAAGCTCCTGGTCGCGCGCCGGCCCCGGGAATGAGCGGGGCGGGTGTGGCGGCGCGCTGGCGCGGGCTCCTCTACCGCCTCTACGCGCGGCGGCTCGAGGCCGAGGTGCGCCGGCGGCCCGACGCCCCGGCACGTCGGGATCATCCTCGACGGGAACCGCCGGTGGGCGCGCGCGCAGGGCCGCGATCCCGTCGACGCCTACCGCGTCGGCGCGGCGAAGCTCGACGAGGTGCTCGCCTGGTGCGTCGACCTCGCCATTCCCGCCGTCACCCTCTGGGCGTGCTCGACCGAGAATCTGGGGCGGGCGCCCGACGAGCTGCGCGGCCTCCTGTCGGTCATCGAGAACAAGCTCAACGCCATCGCGGGCGATCCGCGCGTCCACCGCCGGAGGATCCGGGTCCGGGCGGTCGGCAAGCTCGACCTCCTGCCGGACTCGACGCTGGCCGCGATCCGGCGGGCGGAGCAGGCGACGGAAGGCGTACGGCGACGCCGTGCTCACGTTCGCCCTGGCCTACGGCGGCCGGCAGGAGATCGCCGACGCCGTCCGGCGCCTCGTCCGCGACCGCGCCAAGCAGGGCGGGACGTTGGACGAGATCGTCGACGCCGTGACCCAGGAGGAGATCTCGCGCTACCTGTACGCCCCCGACCTGCCGGACCCCGACCTGATCATCAGGACGTCCGGGGAGGTGCGGCTGTCCGGGCTTCCTCCTCTGGCAGAGCGCCTACAGCGAGTTCTACTTCTGCGACGTTCACTGGCCCGAGTTCCGGAAGATCGATTTCCTCCGCGCCCTCCGGAGCTACCAGCAGCGCGACCGGCGCTTCGGCACGTGAGCTCCGCGGGGCGGCCGGTCGCCGAGCCGCGCCCCGCATCCTGATCCTCTCCGCGCCGTACGGCGCCGGCCACGCCCGCGCCGCGGAAGCGGTGGCCCGGGCCTTCGCGGCCGAGGGCGCGCAGGTCGAGGTGCTGGACCACTTCGTCCAGCTTCCTGCCGCCCGCCTTCGTGCGGAGCCTCGCTCGCGATGTTCTGGGGCATCCTCCGCTTCGCGCCGGGCCTGTGGGGGCTCGCCTACGAGTTCTCGGCGCGCATCGGTCCGCGGTCGCCGGCCATGGCGGGCATGGATCGCATCGGCGCCGAGGGCCTGCTGCGCCACCTGGAGCGGACGCGCCCGGACGCGGTCGTGCACGTCCATCCGACGCCCGCCGGCGCCATGGCCTCGCTCCGGGCTCGCGGGGCGACCAGGCTGCCGCACGGCATCGTGTTCACCGACTTCAGCGCGCATCCGCAGTGGATCCACGCCGGCCTGGAGCGATACTTCGTGCCGACCGAGGCGGTGCGCGCGGGGGTCGTCGCCCAGCGGGATCGCGGCGGACCGGGTGGTCACGAGCGGGCTGCCCGTCGACGCGAGCTTCATGGCCCCGCCGGACCGGCCGGCGCTCCGGGCTGCGATGGGGCTCGCGGCGGACGTCCCGGTGGTGCTCGTCACCGGCGGCATGCGAGGGCTTCTCCGCGGCGTCGCGGAGGCGTGCGAGGCGCTGGCGTCGCTCGACCGGCCGTTCGTCGCGCTGGCGGTGTGCGGGGATCACCTCCGCCTCGCGGCGCGGCTCCGCCGGCGACACGGAGGGACTCGCGCTTCCGGGTCCTGGGCCACGTGACGGACATGGCACGCCTGATGGGCGTCGCCGACCTGGTCGTCTCCAAGGCGGGCGCGCATGACCTGCGCCGAGGCGCTCGCGCTCGGGCGGCCGCTCCTCTTGCACCGCTCGCTTCCCGGGCAGGAGCAGGCCAACGAGGCGGGGCTGGTCGCGGCGGGCGCGGCGCTCCGGGCGCGCGGCGCGCGAGAGCTGCAGGCGGCGCTTGGACACACTGCTGGGCGAGCCGGATCTCCGCGACGGCGCTGGCCGCGACGGCCCGGAGCCTGCGGCGCCCGGAAGCGGGGCGCACGGTGGCCAAGGAGATGCTCGCCCTCCTCGGGCGGGAATGATCGGGCGCGGCGGCCGCTGGGTGGGAGCGGGCGTCGGCGGCCTGGGCGGCCTACGCCTGGGGCGGCCCAGTGCGCCCTGCCCGCGGTCGCCTGGCGGCGCGGGCCCGCGGGCGGGCGGCGGATCGCGCTCACGTTCGACGACGGGCCCGATCCGGTGGCGACGCCCCGGCTGCTGCGAGCTCCTGGCCGCGCGCGGCGTCCGGGCCACGTTCTTCCTGATCGGCGAGCGCGCCGCGCGGAGCCCCGACGTGGTGCGCGCGATCAGGGACGCGGGTCACGAGGTCGGGCAACCACACCTGGCGCCACCGGAACGCGTGGCTCCTGCCGCCGGGCGCGTCGGCCCGGGAGATCACGGAGGGCGCGCGCATCCTCGAGCGACATCCTGGGCGACTCGCCGCGCCTGTACCGGCCTCCCTGGGGCATCGTCAACGCCGCCTCGCTGGCGACGGCGCGCCGGCTCGGGCTGCTCGACGGTCCTCTGGTCGGTCCAGCACGAGGGGCTCCGCCCGCGCGCTCCCGGCCGCCCAGCTCCGCCACGTCGCGGACCGCCTCCACGACGGCGCGATCGTGGACCTCCACGACGCGCCGGGGCTTCCGGGCGCGCCCGAGCGGCTTCTCGCCACGATGCCCGGCCTCCTCGACGTGCTGGCGGCGCGCGGCTACGCCGCCGTCCCGGTGGGCGAGCTCCTCGCCGGCGCCGCGAGCCCTCGCGAGACTGAGCCGACAGGCTCGGCGTCGTCCCGCGGCGGGTGCCGCCGCGCTCTCCATCGGTCGGCGCGCGAAATTTCTTGGGGCGCCCACCATCGGCACCGTAGTCTGAGGCGAAGGCAACTCAAATCGATGGAGGTGTTCTCGATGGGACGTCGACTCACTGTGGTGGCGGTCACGGTCTTCCTCGGGGCGAGCGTGGCGCTGGGCGCAGAGCCCGGCTCCGAAGAACAGCAGCGACTCGCCGTACACCGACACGGTGTACGCCACCGACCAGCACATGGGATTCTCGATCCGGACGACCTCGTCCAGTGGCTCGGCGGCGTCGACGTCGCCGGGAGAAGGACTCCAAGGCCTCCGAGAAGGAAGGCTGGTGGGGCGAGCCGGTGCCGCAGGTGCCCGCCGGAGCTGGCGCAGACCCGAAGTCCGACCGCTAGCTCCCGGCCTCTCTCGCTCCGGCGCCGCCTGTGGCTCTGAGGCGGCGCCTCCGCCGGCTCGAGCGGCGCCGTCTCGACGTCGAGCTCCACCCTGCGGGAACCCGGAAGCGTCTTCGGCGCGGGAAGCCGGCCAGGCCGCGCTACACGTGGGGTGTGCCGGCGAAGTACTCCCGGCCGGTCGGATCGGCCTCCGAAGGCGCCGTCACCGGCTGACGCTCGGCGCGGTCCACCGCATTCCCGGAGGGACGCCATGGATCGGCAAGGCGTCGATCATGTCCTCACGACGACCCGGTCCGTGCGGCGGCGGCTGGACTCTCGGCCGCCCCGTGGATCCCAGGCTCGTCGAGGAGTGCCTGGAGATCGCCGTCCAGGCGCCGACCGGCGGCAACCTCGCCCGCTACCACTTCGTGGTCGGTGACGGACCCCGGCAAGAAGGCGGCGGTCGCCGAGTACTACCGCGGGTCTTCTTCGAGGAGTACCTGCCGCGCCGCGCCCGACGTCATGCCCGACTTCCCCGAGCGCGAGCAGCAGCTTTACCGACTCGGCGACCTACCTCGCCGAGCACCTCCACGAGGTGCCGGTGCTGGTGATCCCTGCGTGGAGGGGCGACCGGAGGACAAGGGTCCGCATGGTCAGGGCCGGCGCCTACGGAAACATTCTCCCGGCGGCGTGGTCCTTCATGCTCGCGCTGCGCGCCCGTGGGCTGGTCTCGGCATGGACGACGCTGCACATCCGGTACGAGCGCGAGATCGGCGCGCTGCTCGGGATTCCGGAGACCATGACCCAGGCCGCGCTGATTCCCGTCGCGCACCCGACCGGCGGGAGACTTCCGTCGCCGCGCGGCGCATCCCCGCGCGCGAGCGCACCTACTGGGACAGCCTGGGGCCGGACGCGCTAGCCGCGTCGGGTCGAAGCGCACGCGGGCCGGGCGGCGCGTCCCGGCCGGCCCGCGCGGATCTGCTAGTCCTGGCCCTGGAGGAGGAGCTTCACCACCTGGGGCGCGATCTCGCGCGCCCGCTGGTCGAGCTCGGCCTCCGTCAGGTTCGCGATCGGGTGGGGCATGATGAGGAAGCGGTAGGCGGGCACGCCCCACTGCTCGGCCATCGCCCGGCCGGTGAGCTCGAACACGTCGGTGACGATCGAGGCCGAGGGCACGCCCGCCTTCTCCAGCACGATTCCGTCGAGCACACTGCCCGACGAGCAGGACCCTCAGTCGCCGATGCCGGCGACCATCACGTCGCAGGTCGCCTTGATCTCCTGGACGATCTCGTCGTGCGCGGGGACGCTCGCGTTGTGCTTTCGCCACATGCGCGCGTCGGCCGCCCCGTGCTCGGCGACCAGGATGTCGCCGATCTTCTGGAGCAGCCGGTCGGAGTTGAACTTCGTGTTCTCGACCAGGCCGATGCGCTTGCCCGCGAGCGAGCCCGGCCGGGCGACGAACTTGATCGGCTGCGTCAGGACCTCGACGGTCGGATCCAGGACCTCGATCATCGCTTGACCTCCTTGGTCACGGCCTGGGAGGAGCGCTTGCCGCCCCAGCCCGGGATGTAGCAGGAGAAGGCGCCCGCCCGGCCGCCGGCCGCCACGACGAAGATGTCGTCGGGAGACTCGACCAGGGGGCGCATCCGCGTGTCGTCCTCCGGCTGGACGGCGCCGGCCATCTGGTGCGTCCGCCTGAGGTGGGCGTGGGAGTTCTTCGTGTGCGCGAAGAGGAACTCGCGGATCATCGGCTTGGTCCAGCCGTCGTTGGCGATCGTCCGCATGTGCTCGCCGGCGAGCACGACGACGAAGTTCGGCTGGCCCATGAGGTTCCCGGAGGCCCGCATGTCGTCCGCGAGGGTGGTCAGCACTCCCTCCGCGGTGTTCGAGAGCTGGTTGTAGAACTGCCGCGGCCCCGCCGCGGCCACGACGGTCACCGCGCTCTGGTCCGGACGGAAGCCCCGCTCGACGTGGAGCGGCGGCCAGGGGCTCTCGGCCTCGTTCTCGGCGATCACGAACGACAGCTTGCCCGGGTGTCCGAGCGTTCCCCGGTCGAGGGTTCCGGGAATGGAGCCGCAGACGTTGCGCATCACGAGCCGCACGGCGCGCCCGATCGTGAGGTTGGCCCGCCACCCGGGCCCGAAGAGGTTGTCCCCCGCGTTGATGTCCAGCTCGCGCGCCACCGGGCCGTTGACGATGAGGAGGACGGCGGCCCCCGCCGTCGAGGTGCCGGGCCCGTGGTAGCTCCACCGGGGATCCCCGATGCCCTCGATGGCCGCGACGACGACCGGCATGTACTCGGGCCGGCACCCCGCCATCACGG
Source organism: uncultured Alphaproteobacteria bacterium (assembly GCA_963807865.1). Classification (GTDB taxonomy): domain Bacteria; phylum Pseudomonadota; class Alphaproteobacteria; order Rhizobiales; family Xanthobacteraceae; genus VAZQ01. Next base: position 285,806 of record CAWEDK010000025.1, read on the forward strand.
CGTTGATGGCGACCTTCTCGGCGGTGACGGAGACCGCCCGGTGGGCGATGTAGGTGATCTCGTGGGCCGGCTGGAGGCGCGCGGCCTCGAGCATCCGCACGACCCGCTCCGGGGTGGGGGGACGACGGGGAGCCCGTCCGTCCATCCCCGGGCGAAGCAGAGCTCGATCGCCTCGGCGTCGTCCGCGGCCGCGAAGACGCCTCGAGGTCAGGGTGGCCGGCATGATCTGCTCCGGCTCCGGGGATCAGTGACCCTCGGCTTCGCGCACCGCCTTCTCGGCGCCCTGGAAGCCGATCTCGATTGTGCGTGCCGTCGCAGAACGGCTTGTTGGTCGAGCCGCCGCAGCGGCAGAGCGCGATCGGTCGCTGGTGACCGGTGAACTCCTTGCCGTCGGCGTCGACAGGTGGATGGGTCCCTGCACCAGGTACGGGCCGTTCGTGCCGGGTCGTGGATGGTCGGCTTGTCCACAGTGGTCCTCCTTGAGCGAGTGCCCGGAGAAGGCCCCGGGTGACTGACGGGGCGCGTCTCGGGAACAGCATGGAGAATTCACGGCGGCCTGTCAATTGGACGATGGGGCGCACCGCGAGTTCGGCGTTCTCAGTCGCTCACCGGAAGCAGGGCTGCCAGGCCGCCGGCCAGGGCGCCCCCGGCGACGAGCCACGCGGAGTTGAGCCGCGTGGCGAGCAGGAGCGCGCGCGGCGGCCAGCGCGAGCGCGGCGGTCAGCCCAGTCCACGACGGCGGCGCGTCCCAGCTGCCAGGTCACCAGGCGCCATCAGCGCGACCGAGGCGGCATTCGCGCCGTCGAGGAACCCGCCGGCCCAGGTGGATCGCCTGAGCCGCGGAATGAGGGGGCTCGACAGCGCCACGAACACGAACGACGGCAGGAAGATCGCCACGGTGGCCACGATCGCTCCCGGCACCCGGGCCAGGAGGTAGCCGACGAAGGTCGCGGTGGTGAGGACCGGGCCCGGGCGTGAACTGGCCCACCGCGACGGCGTCGAGGAGCTGGGCGTCGGTCAGCCAGCCCGTCCGCTCGACCAGGTCGGGCCGCAGGAACGCCAGAAGGACGTAGCCGCTGCCGAACAGGATCGAGCCGACCTTGAGGAAGACGAGCGCGAGCTGCGGGAGCAGGGGACCCGCGCTCTGCCGGCCGTGGCGGCGAGCGAGCGCGAGCGCGGCGCCCGCGAAGGCGAGGCCGAGGAGCCCCGGCCGGGGCCAGCGTCCGCGCGTTCCCGCCCGCCGCCGCCACGCTGCGCAGGAGCGGCAGGCCGAGCGCGGCCGCGAACAGGAGCGCGACCTCGTTGGCGCCGCGGAGAGCGAGGACCAGGACGGCCAGCGCCGTCGCGGCGGCGAGGGGGGTGCCGATGGCCTTCCGGGCGAGCCCCCACACCGCCTGGACGACGACGGCGATGATCACCGGCTTGACGCCGTAGAGGATCCATCCGGCCTCGGGGAGGCGCCCGTAGCGGGAGTACGCCATCGCCAGTCCCATCGTGATCAGCATCGCCGGCAGGATGAAGCACGCGCCGCCCGCGACGAGGCCCGGCCAGCCCGCGCGCACGAACCCGACGTGGATCGCCATCTCCGTCGAGTTCGGTCCGGGGATGAGGTTGGTCGCGCCGAGGAGGTCGAGGAACTGCTCCCGCGTGAGCCAGCGGCGCCGGCGGACGACCTCGTCCTCCATCAGCGCGATGTGGGCGGCGGGGCCGCCGAAGCCGATGACGCCGAGCTTCAGGAAGAGGCGCGCGACCTCGCCCGCTCTGCCTCGGGGCGCGGCGGCTTCGGTGGCTGGATCGCTCGCGGCGGCGCCGTCAGGCATCGGCAGGCTCTCGGCGCGGAGTATATACTCGCGTTTGGAGGCGCGCGCATGAGAGGAGACACCACGGCGGCTCGCGGGCGCGCCACCGGACGCGGCGAGGGCGCTGCCGGCCTCTCGCCCACGCTGGTCGCGTGGCTCGCCGAGGAGCCTCTCGGCGGCCGGGCCGTTCTCGACGTCGGCACGGGAGCCGGGCGCCTGGCCCTTCACCTCGCCCCGAGGGCCCGGCGGGTCATCGGCATCGACATCGATGGCGGCGCCCTCGTCGAGGCTCAGCGCCACGCGCGCAGGGCGGGGCTGGCGAACGTCGTCTTCGTGACGGCGGACGCGGAGCAGGTCGACTACCGGGCGTTCGGCCAGCCTGACGTCGTGGTCGCCCACCTCTGCATGTCCGACGCGATCGCGGCGCGGGCGGGCGCGAGCCTTCCGCCGGGCGGGGTCTTCGCCTTCGCCGCGTTCCACACCGACCAGTGGCGCGAGACGGGCCAGGTGTCGCGCTTCGCGTACGCGCCGGACCACGCCCGCGCCGTGCTGAGCGAGGCTGGGTTGCGCGTCGAGCGTCTCGAGGTGGAGCAGGAGGTCGCGCGGTTCGCGTCCGAGGCGGAGGCGCTGGCCCGGGTCGCCGCGATGCGGCCGCGCTGGGAAGCGGACGGCCGCTGGGCGGCGTGGGAGCGGTTCGTCGGCGAGGGCGGACGCACGCTCACCCAGAGCCGCGTCGTCGCGCTGGCGCGGCGCGAGGGCGCCTGAGCCCGTCATGACGCCGTCGGCCCTCGCGATGCGGATCAAGGAAGCGGGGCGGCGCCTGGGCTTCGACCGCGTGGCCGTGGGCCCCGCGGGCCCGCCCGAGCACGCCGCGGCCTTCGAGAGCTGGCTCGACGCCGGCCACGCCGGCACCATGGGCTACCTCGAGCGGGGCCGGGACAAGCGGATCGATCCCGAGCGGGTGCTGCCCGGCGCGCGATCCGTCGTCGCCTGCGCCCTCGGCTACTACCAGGGGAGGGGAGCCGAGGGGCCGCCCGGGATCGCGCGGTATGCGTGGGGCGAGGACTACCACGGCGTCATCGAGCCCCGGCTCCGCTCGCTCGCCGACCTGATCGCCTCGCTCGTGCCCGGAGCGGAGTCGCGCGCCTACGTCGATACCGGGCCGCTCCTCGAGCGAGACCTCGCCGCCCGGGCCGGCCTCGGCTGGATCGGCAAGAACACGATGCTGCTCCATCCGGACCTCGGCTCCTTCTTCTTCATCGGGACCGTGCTCACCACGGCGGAGCTCGAGCCCGACGCGCCCCTGCCGGACCGGTGCGGCAGCTGCACGCGCTGCCTCGACGCGTGCCCCACCGGCGCGTTCGCCGCGCCCTACGTGCTCGACGCCCGGCGCTGCGTCTCGTACCTCACGATCGAGCACCGGGGGCCGATCTCCGCCGAGCTCAGGCCCGGAGTGGGCGCGTGGACGTTCGGCTGCGACGAGTGCCAGACCGTCTGCCCCTGGAACGGCCGCGCGCCCGTGACCAGGGAGCCGGCCTTCGCGGCGCGCCGGCATCCGCCAGCGACCGAGCTGCTCGCCCTCGACGAAGCGGAGTACCGCGAGACCTTCCGCGGGAGCCCGCTCAAGCGGGCGCGGCGAGAGGGGCTCGCCCGGAACGCCGCGATCGCCCTCGGCAACCATGGAACGGCCGCCGACGTGCCGGCGCTGACGCGGGCGCTCGGCGCATGTCGAGCCCGCGGTTCGCGGCCACGCCGCGTGGGCGCTCGGCCGGATCGGCGGGGAGGGGGCGCGCGCCGCCCTCCTGGTCGCGCGGTCCCGCGAGGGCGATGCCGGCGCGGGCGAGGAGATGGAGCGCGCGCTGGCCCAGCTGTCCGCGATGGAGACCACCGAAGGGAGAATGCACCCATGAAGATCGATCCGACCCGGGACGCACTGGTCGTCGTCGATCTCCAGAACGACTTCTGCCCGGGCGGGGCGCTCGCCGTCCGGGACGGCGACGCGATCGTGCCCGTCGTGAACCGGTACCTCGAGCGCTTCGAGAAGGCGGGAGCGCCCATGTTCCTGACCCGGGACTGGCACCCGGAGGTGACCACGCACTTCAAGGCCTACGGGGGCATCTGGCCGCCGCACTGCGTGCAGGGGACCCGGGGCGCCGAGTTCCACCCGGGCCTCAGAGCCGCCGGCCCGGGCGGAGGTCGTCTCCAAGGGAATGGATCCCGCCCAGGACTCGTACTCGGCCTTTCATGCCGAGGACGAGTCCGGACGGACCGCTGCCCGACGTGCTCGCAGGCGCGGGGCATCCGGCGGCTCTACGTGGGCGGCCTGGCCACGGACTACTGCGTGCGCGCCAGCGCCCTCGACGCGCTTGAACGAGGGGTTCGAGGTCGTCGTTCTCACGGATGCGATCGGCGCCGTGGATCTCAAGCCCGGGGACGGAGCGCGGGCGATGCACGAGATGCAGCAGGCGGGCGCGAAATTCGCCACCATGGATGACGTCGGGATCTGACCTGCGTGCTAACATGACGCGAGCATGCGGATTCGACGCGATCATCGTCGGCCGGCAGCCCGCGTGAGGTCGGCGTGTCGATTCTGAAGGTGGCTCGGCTGGGTCATCCGGTGCTCCGGCGGGTCGCGGAGCCCGTTCCGAGCTCCGAGATCGCTCGCCCCGAGACCCAGCGCCTGATCGACGACATGATCGAGACGATGCACGAGTACATCGGCGTCGGCCTCGCGGCGCCGCAGGTGCACATCTCGCGGCAGATCGCGGTCCTCGAGTGCGAGTCGCACCCGCGCTATCCCGACATGGCGCGCATCCCGTTGATGGTGATCATCAACCCCGTGCTGACGCCGGTCTCCGATGAGATGGCCACGGACTGGGAGGGCTGCCTGTCCATCCCGGATTTCCGCGGCGTCACCCCGCGGTACACGGCGATGCGGCTCGAGGCGTACGGGCGGAACGGGCGAGCGGATCGACCTGGTGGCGAAGGATTTCTTCGCGCGGGTCCTCCAGCACGAGACGGACCACCTGAACGGCAAGGTCTACATGGACCGGATGGGTGACCTGACGACGCTCTGCCACCTCCAGGAGTGGTCGCGGTACTGGCTGGAGCGCGAGGAGGCCGAGTGAGTGGCCGGTGGCGTCCGGCGGTGAGCGCATGAAGGCAGGCGAGCCGATCATCGTCGCCCACGTCCGCGACCTTCTGTTCTCGAGCAGGATCGGGGAGACCGCTCGCCGGCTCGGCTATCGGTTCCGGGCGGCCCGGTCCCTCGACGATCTGCGCGCCGCGCTCGAGAGCCAGCCGGCGCTCGTGATGATCGACCTCACCTCGGCCGACCTCGATCCGGATGCGGCCCTCAGGGAGATCGACGCGGCGGGGCGGCCCGCGCCCGTTCTCGGCTGGAGCACGCACGTCCTGTGGAAGGCGACCAAGCCGCTCCACGACCGGTTCGACCGGGTGGTCACGCGGGAGACGCTGACCGCCGAGCTGCCCGAGATCCTGCGCCAGTTCGTCGAGGCGGGGAGCTCTCCGGGCCGGGGCACGGAGCGGGGACTCCTAGGAGGGTCGGGATGGACGCGGAGGCCTTCGTCAAGGATCTGGACGCCCGCAACCAGGCGCTGCTGCGCCGGCTCGCGCCCGAGTCGACCCTGAAGCCGGAGGTGGAGGGCGACCTCAACGTCGTGAACCTCCTCAAGGTCGCCCTCAAGAACGAGATCGAGGCGACCGAGAGCGCGGCCCGGTGGCTGGCCACCACGCCGGAGATCGACGTCAAGCTGGCCCTCGCGCGCCAGGTCGGGGACGAGGCCAAGCACTACCGGCTGATCGCGGACCGGCTCCGGGAGCTCGGCTTCGACGCTCACGGGTTCGATCCGCTCGCGAAGGGGTACGGCCCGCTGTTCCAGTATCTCGACGGGCTCCGGACGACCGTCGAGCGCGTCGCGGCCGGCCAGTTCACGCGCGAAGCGATCGCGGTCGTGAAGAATCGCCAGTTCATCGAGTTCTGCGAGGCGGCCGGGGACGAGGCGACGGCGCGGCTCTACCGCGACGTCATCGAGCCGGACGAGCACCATCACCACGAGCTCGGGCGGCGGCTCCTGCTCCGGTACGCGACGACGCCCGAGGCGCAGGAGGCGGCGCGCCGCGCCGCGACGCGGACGCTCGAGCTCGCCGAGGAGCTCCAGGGCGCGGCCCTGCGGACGGGGGGGATCCACCACGCCCCCGGCTGCTGACCGACGTCGAACCAGGGAGGTGCGAGGAATGATGCAGAGACGCGTCGAGGAACCAGGCTGTTCACCTTCGTGACTCTCGCCATCGGGATGCTCGTGTGGGGGGCGTGCGGGAAGAAGGAGCTGCCCCCGCTGTCCGCGATCGTCGACGCGCCGTACTTCCGGACCGGGTCGTCCTGGACCTACAAGGTGGAAGACTCGACCTGGAACGCCCCGGCGACGGTCGACGCTCACCTTCATGAAGGACGACGAGTACAAGAACGCAGGGGTCCTCGCCTTCGCCACCGGCAGCGAGACGATCCTCTACGATCGCGACCTGAACTTCGTCGCCGTGGCCTCCAACGGCCGGATCCTCCGCGAGGCGTCGCCGTCGCTCCGGTCGTTCGACTTCCCGTTCTACGTCGGCAAGCAGTGGCGGTCCGTCTTCACCTTCCAGGACAACCAGAAGGGCCTCTCGTGGACTCCGGTCGAGGTGTTCTGGCGCGTCAAGGAGTACGACGAGATCACGGTGCCGGCCGGGAAGTTCCGCGCGTTCCTGCTCGAGAGCGAGCCCAGCACGAACTGGGGCATCAAGAAGGAGCAGGTCTGGTACGCGCCCCAGGCGAAGCAGCTCGTCAAGCGCATCCGGGAGCGGACGGCGGCCCACTACGAGGGCAAGGGCAAGGACACCTGGGAGCTCGTGCAGTACACGCTGAAGTAGTCTCGGAGGAGCGATCATGACGTCTGGCGGCGCAGCGACCGTCGTATGCCCTGGTGCCGGGATGGGGAAAGCTCCCCGACGGCTGGAGCTTCGTCGAGGCGACCGCGGTCGGCGTCGACTCGAAGGACAACGTCTACGTCTACAACCGCGGGGCTCACCCCGTGATCATCTTCGACCGGCAGGGCAAGTTCCTCCGCTCGTGGGGCGAGGGGATGACCAGCCGGGCCCACGGCATCACGATCGGCCCGGACGACACCGTCTGGCTGACCGACGACGGCAACCACACCATCCGGCAGTACACGGCGGACGGGAAGCTGCTCACGTCGATCGGCGATCCCGACAAGCCGTCGGCGGCCCACGGCGGGAAGCCCTTCAACCGGCCCACCCACGTCGCGCTCTCGCCCCAGACCGGGGACATCTACATCTCGGACGGCTACGGGAACTCCCGCGTCCACAAGTACGACCCGAAGGGGCGGCTCCTGTTCTCGTGGGGCGAGCCCGGCACCGATCCGGGCTGCTTCAACATCCCGCACAACATCGCGACCGACGCCGAGGGGCTCGTCTACGTGGCCGACCGGGAGAACCACCGCGTCCAGGTGTTCGACGCGAAGGGCCACTACCAGTACCAGATCAACAACCTGCACCGTGCCTGCGCCATCTATGTCGACCGCGCCAACGGCGGGCGGATCTTCGTGGGCGAGCTGCCGTCGCACCTGCCGGTCAACGCGGCGGTGCCGAACATCGGGGCCCGCGTCAGCGTGCTCACCCTGAAGGGCGACCTCCTGGCCCGGGTCGGCGGGAAGTTCATGGGCGAGGGGCCCGGCGAGTTCATCGCCCCCCACGGGATCGTGATGGACTCCCACGGCGACTTCTACGTCGCCGAGGTCGCGTTCACGGCCAAGGGCCGCCACGAGAACCCGCCCCGAGAGATTCGCAGCCTCCAGAAGTTCGCGCTCGCGCCCGCCTAGCCGCACGCTTCCCCAGGCTCCTTGCCGGCCGATCCGGCCGGCGGGGAGCGGCTCGGCTACCGCCCGATTTCCTCGAGGAGCACCTGCGCCGCCAGGCGGACGTGCGTGGCGAGGTCTGGCTCGTCGACGGCGTCCAGGCGGTCGGCCATGGCCAGGACGTGCTCGAGATCGCCCGCGTCCTGCGCCTCGTGGAAGGCCAGGAGATACGCTTTGGCCGGCGTCAGGGGCTGGCCGCCGAGGGTCGCGGTCAGCTCGCCGGCCGCCAGCTCGTCGCCCGTCTGGACGAGGACGGTCCAGACCTCCGGCTTCGCGGTACTGCGCGGTTGGCGCGCCCGCGGCGAGACCCAGCCCCAGCACCACCGTGAGCGCGACGGCGACGGGCCACACCGAGCGCCGAGCCGCGAACGTCGATCGCCGGTCTTCCATGCGCCATGCCCTCCTTGCGAGCGGTGATCTGCGACCGCTTGGAGAGCAAAGGCAATGCCTGAGAGTGTGCTGCGTAAGGCTGTGGATGTGACATCGACTGATCCGTTAGCGGGAACGATACGGGGCTGGCCCTCGGATACGGTCGCGGAAGTGCCGGACGACGGCGTGAGCGCGCCGGGCGCGGATAACGCACGCGAGCAGGTGAGCGAGCGTCGTCCGAAGCCGGTTTGACACGTCCGCGCCGAGGAGCGTAGCGTGAGCCTCAGGTGAGGTCCGGACAGGGGAGGAAACGCGATGCCCCTCCGACCGCTCCGAAAACCGACTCACGCCTCCGGGCCGCGTGCCGAAAGGTCGCGCGCCGCGGGGGCTTCGTTGTTTCTGGGGAGGGCGCCATGATCGGGTCGACCGAGGCGAGGACAGTCGAAGGGCGGCAGGGGTACCGTCGACAGCGCGGACAGCACCTATGAGGAGGGGCTGGTGGCGGGGCTCCTGGGAGCCGCCACGATCGCGGTCTGGTTCCTGATCCTCGATTCGCTGGCGGGGCGGCCATTCCGGACGCCGACGATCCTGGGCACGGCCATCTTCCGGGGCGGCCAGGGGCTGACCTCGCCGGAAGGCGTTCCGGTGTCCTTCGAGATGGTGCTCCTCTACACCTGGATCCACGCTCTGGTGTTCTGGGTGATCGCGGGGGTCGCCGCCCGGCTCCTGCGGGTCGCGGAGCGCCAGCCGAACGCGGGCTTCGGGATCCTCCTCCTCTTCGTGGTGTTCGAGTTCGGCTTCGTCGCGGCCGCGCTCATGTTCGCGGAGCCAGTTCTCCACGCGCTCACGTGGCCGGCGATCCTCGGCGGGAACCTCCTCGCCGCGCTGGTGATGGGCGTCTATTTCTGGCGCCGTCACCCGGACCTCCAGATCTTTCCGTGACGGCCAGGGCGCTTCGGCTTGCCGGCCGACGGTCCACCAGCGACGCGACGATCTCGGCGTCGGCCGGCGGCATCGGGAGCGCGGCAAGCTCGCGCCGTGTGACCCAGCGATAGTCCTGGCCTTCGCGCGGCCGGATGCGTCCGCCGGCGATCCGGCACCGGAAGAAGTGGAGCAGGACGCGCCGCTCCGGATACGCCCACGGCACGATTGCCGCGCGCGCGCCGACGTCGCACGCGGATCCCGAGCTCCTCGTCGAGCTCGCGGTGGAGGCAGGCCTCGATCGACTCCCCGGGCTCCCGCTTGCCCCCGGGGAACTCCCACAGGCCTCCCATGTGCTTCGCCGGGTCGCGCCGCGTCACGAGGATGCGCCCCGAACGCTCGATGACGGCGGCGGCGACCTCCAGCACCGGGAAGCCCGCGCGCGCGGCCAGCTCCCCGAAGAGCGCCAACAGCGAGTCGCGGTAGCTCGGCCAGACGCTCGGGTGCCGGTTGGCGTTCGCGGGATGGAGGAGCACTACCACCTCACGGTCTCCGACCCGGTATCGGCGCCCGTGGTCGGCCGGGAGGCGCACGGGCTGGTCCAGCACCGCCCGGGCCGCGAGCCCGCCCACCGCGACCACGACTTCCGGACGGATCGCCTCCAGCTCGGCTTCGAGAAACGGCCGGCACCGCCGAGCCTCGGCGGGCAGCGGGCTGCGGTTGCCGGGCCGGCCGCGCCCCCCGCGGCGCGAGGCCGCGGGCCAGCACTTCACCGCGTTGGTGAGATAGAAGAGGTCCTCCAGATCGAGCCCGAGGCGGCGGATCTCGCGACGCAGGATCATGCCGCCGGCGCCGGTCCACTGACGCCCGTTCACGATGCTCGCGATCCCCGGCGCCTCCCCGACCAGGACGAATCGCGCGTCGACGCGGCCGACGGCGCTCGCGGGAAACTTCCGCCAGCCGCGCATGGTCGGGCACGCGCGGCACGCCTGGATTCGACGAACCAGGCGCCCGAGGGACCGCGCCGTATCGGGGCGCTTGCCGGACGGAGTCCCGCCGCGCGTCAGCTCGCGCCCCAGGGGTAGGCGCGGCAGAAGCGCCGCATCGGGCAGGGGAGACAGATCGGCTTCCGCGCGGTGCACCAGGTTGCCCCGAAGTCCATCAGGGCCTGGTTGAAGTCGTACACCCGCGCCCGCGGGAGGATGAGCTCCGCCAGGGTCCAGAGGGCCGCCGTCGAGACGCGACGCCCGTCCTGGCCGTGGAACACGCGGCCGAGGACGCGCCGGACGTTCGTGTCGAGGATGGGCGCGCGCGCGCCGTAGGCGAACGACCGCACCGCGCCCGCCGTGTAGCGGCCGATCCCCTTCATGGATCGAAGAGCCTTGTCGTCTTCCGGGAGCTGGCCGCCGTAACGCGCGACCGCCTCGCGCGCGATGCCGTGGAGGTGCACCGGGCGGATGTTGTAGCCGAGGGGATACCACGTCCGCGTGACGTCGGCGACGTCGGCCGTGGCCAGGGCCTCGAGCGTGGGGTAGCGGCCGAGGAACTCGTGGTACTTGGGGATCACGCGGTCGACCTGGGTCTGCTGGAGCATGATCTCCGAGACCAGCACGTGGTAGGGATCGCGTGTGCGCCGCCAGGGCAGGTCCCGCTGGTGGCGCCCGTACCAGCGCAGCAAGCCCTGGCGGAAGCGCCGGAGCATCCCGGAGTCCGGCGCCGCGTTCGCCCGTCGTCGGCCCGGAGCTTTTCGTGGCACGGGCCCGATTATATCGGTCCGATCGCGCGCGGCAGAGCTCCGCCCGCCGCCGTCGCCGCGCGTGGGGCCGTATAATGCAATCGCGAGCAATGAGCGAGCGACTGCCCCTCCACGACGCGCACGAGCGCCTCGGCGCGCGGTTCACCGAAGCCGCAGGGACTCTCGTCCCGAAGGACTACGGCGACGCGGACGGCGAGCACGAGGCGGTGCGCGAGCGCGCGGGGCTGATCGACCGATCCGAGCGCGGGAAGATCGAGGTCACCGGGAAGGACCGCGCGACGTTCCTCCACGGGCTCGTCTCGAGCGACGTCAAGGGTCTCGCACCCGGGCAAGGCTCCGAGTCGGCCCTGCTGGACGTTCACGGGAAGGTCGCCGCGCTTCTCGCGGTCCACTGCCTGCCCGACCGCCTCATCCTCGAGACGGACCGGGAGCTGGCCGGGCCGCTCCTGACAGGGATCGATCGCTACCTCTTCTCGGAACGGGCCGAGCTCGAGGACGTGACCCCGGCGTCGGGGATCCTCACCGTCGCGGGTCCGCTCGCCCGCAAGACCGTGGAGCAGGCGCTCGGCGGACCGGTGCCCGACCTCGCGCGCTGGCACCACGTCGTCCTGCCCTGGGACGGAGCGGAGGTACGCGTCGTTCGCACGGAGGAGACGGGAGAGGAAGGCTACGATCTCTGGGCGCCCTCGGAGCTGCTCGGCCGGCTCTGGGACCGACTCCGGGAGGCGGGCGCCCGGCCGGTCGGCCGCGACGCCTGGAACGCGCTCCGGGTGGAAGCCGGCGTCGTCCGCTACGGCGTAGACGTGGATGCCGGAACGCTCCTCCTGGAAGCGCCGCTTCCCGACTCCTACTCCCTCAACAAGGGTTGCTACCTCGGCCAGGAAGTCGTGGCGCGCGTCACGTACCGGGGTCACGTGAACCGGAAGATCGTCGGGTTCCGGTTCGCCGATGCAGGGTGCCCGCCGCCGGCGCGCCGGTCCTGGTCGAGGGGAAAGAGGTCGGCCGGATCACGAGCGCCGTGCGCTCGCCGGCCCTTCGCGTCGCGCTCGCCCTCGGATTCCTCCGACGCGAGCATCACGAGCCGGGGACGCGCGTCGAGGTGCGGGACGGCGACGAGTCGCTCCCGGCCGAGGTCGCGGCGCTGCCCTTCTACCGCCGGGGCCCGTCGGCGTGAGCCAGACGCCGCACCAC
>CAWEDK010000026.1:0-201136 GCA_963807865.1 uncultured Alphaproteobacteria bacterium
CCGGCGTTTTGCAGCGATCTCGGCATCCAACCGTCGCACGGCGCTGCCATGCTGTCGGTGCTGCTGGGAGCAGGCTTCCTCAGCCGCCAGTTCTGGGGCTGGTTCTCCGATCACATCGGCGGCCTGACCACGGTGCTGGTCGGCTCGTTCTTCCAGATCCTGGCGATGACGGCGTTCCTGCTCACGACGGACGAGGTCGGCCTGTTCACGATCTCGTTCGCGTTCGGTCTTGGGTTCGCCGGCATCGTCCCGGCCTATGTGCTGGCGGTCCGAGAGCACTTCCCGGCTTCGGAAGCGTCATGGCGAATACCGGTGCTGCTGTTGTGCAGCAGTACCGGCATGGCGACCGGCGGCTGGCTGGGCGGCGCGCTTTATGACTATTTCGGCTTCTACGCGCCGGCGTTCGGAGCGGGTGTCGGCGCCAACGCGGTCAACCTGCTGCTGATCGGCACGCTGGTGCTGCGCTTCAGGTGGACGCGCCCGGCGCACGCCTGAGCATGTTTTAACCTGTGTGTCCCGGATGCGGCGCAGCGCAACATCATAGCGCGTCGAAGACGCGCGTGAACGCGCTGATGGTGCTGCGCTGCGCCCGGAACACGCTGGAAGGCGTCAGTCCTTCATCGTCCGCCGCTCGATCTCGACCAGCTTGTCGAGTTCGGTGGTCGCCTGCGCCACCTTCATGAACGCGCCGACGCCGCCCTTGCCCATGAACGGGTCGACCTTGCCCTGCGCGAGGCACTCGTAGGACTGCCGCACCGCCTTGATCATCGCGGCGAACGCGCTGCCGGACGACGCCGCGAGGCGATAGCCGAGCGCCGCGAAGTCGCGCTCCTTCATCGGGAATTCGGCGAAGCCATCTGCGGGCGCAAATTGCATCAGCGGCGGCGGCAGCCGCTCGCCGATCTTGCGGATGTCCTCGGCATCGCGCGCGTAGACGAAGATCATGTCGGCTCCGGCTTTCTTGAACGCTTCGCCACGGCGCAACGCGCCGTCGAGTCCATCCAGCCGGATGGAGTTGGTGCGGGCGACGATCAGCAAATCGGGATCGGTGCGGGCGGCGACCGCCGCCTTGACCCGCTCGACCATGAATTCCGTCGGCACCAGATGTTCGATGCCGAGATGATGCTCGACGCGCCGCGGCAGCACCTGGTCCTCGATCTCGATCGCCTCGAACCCGGCGGCTTCGGTCAGCGCGATGGTACGGTGCATGTGCATCGGATCGCCCCAGCCGCCGCCGGCGTCGAGCACGATCGGCAGCTTGCAGGCCGCGCGCATGTCGACCGCGACCTGCGCCATTTCGGGCAGCGTGATGTTGGCTTCGGTCACGCATTTGTACCAGCCGAGCGAACCGCCGCTCAGGTAGACCGCTTTGAAGCCAGCCTCCTCGGCGAGCCGCGCCATGATCGGATTGAGGGCGACCGGCGCGACAATGAGATCATTGCCGCTGATCAGTTCTTTGAGTTTGGGCAATCCGTGCTCCTTGGATTTCGAGGTCTACGCGGTGTCAGCATTGCTACTCGGTGTCATCATCCGCGAAGCGGATGATCCGGCTCTGTGATCGATAGCAGGACTTTGATCGCGGGCAGGACAGCAAAAGTTAATTCTGCTGCGCGCCGCTCGCCCTGATCGGCGCGGCCCATTTCTCGATCTCGTTGGCGACGAACTTGCCGAGATATTCCGGTGACCGCCGTTCGGGCACCGGCACGATCAGGCCGAGCGTTGCGAGCCGCTCGCGGAACGCCGGCATGTCCATCACCTTGACGATCGCCTCGTTCAGCTTGTTGACCAGCGCCGGCGGCGTGCCCTTGGGGTAGAACACCGCGTTCCAGGTATAGGCGTCGAAATCGGTCAGCCCCTGCTCGTGCGCCGTGGGTAGGTCGGGCAGGATCGGCGAGCGCTCGCGCGTCAGTGCGGCCAGCGCGTTGACCTGCTTGGTCTCGAGCGCCTGGCCGACGGTCGAGGCGATGTTGCAGAGATAATCGACCCGCCCGGCGATCAGGTCGCCCTGCGCGGGGCCGCCGCCGCGATAGGGCACGTGGACGACGTCGATGCCGATCGTCTGGTTAAGCAGCACGCATCCGACATGCGACGAGGTCCCGGTGCCGCCGGAGGCGAACTGCATCTTGCCCTGGTTGGCCTTGGCGTAGGCGATGAACTCCTGGAGATTTTGCGCCGGCAGGTCCTTGCGCGTCAGCAGCACGAGGCCGACGTCGGCGACCAGCGCGACCGGCGCGAAGTCGGTGGCGGCGTTGTACAGCGGCTTCTTCGACAGCGTCTGGTTGAGGGCGTGCGTGCCGATGCTGCCGAGCACGAACTGGTAGCCGTCCGGGTTCGCCTGTGAGACCCGCAACGACCCGCTCATGCCGCCGCCGCCCGGCACGTTGTCGATGATGATCTGCTTGCCCAGCACTTCGCCGAGATACTGCGTCAGGATGCGGCCGAGCACATCGACCGGGCCGCCGGCGGCGAACGGGACGACCATCGTCAGTGGACGGGCCGGCCAATCCTGCGCCGGTGCGGTTCCGGGATATGCAAGGCAAAGCGCCGTCGCGGCGGTGATCAGCGTCGTCCGGGTAAACATGTCGCCTCCCTGGGTCCTTGACCGTCGGCCCTTATCCAAATCTCATATCACCGGAAGCAATCAGATTGGGAGGGCTGCGACGATGGCATCCTGGCTGCAGACGAAACCCCTGGGTTGGCTGGTGGCCCTGGCGCTGATCGACCGGCGCCGGTCCGGCGGCCGCCGATACCTATCCGTCGAGGCCCGTCACCATCATTACGCCGTTCGCGGCGGGGAGCCAGACCGACGCCGCCGCGCGGGTCGTCGCCCAGCAGCTCCAGGAACTGCTCGGGCAGAGCTTCGTGATCGAGAACAAGGCGGGTGCCGGCGGGCTGATTGCCGCAGGCCTGGTCGCGCGGGCAAAGCCTGACGGCTACACGCTGCTGCTCACCACCAACTCGACGCATTCGGCGATCGGTTTGTTCAAGAGTGTGCCGTACGATCCGATCAAGGACTTTGCACCGATTGCGCGGCTCGGCAATTTCCCGTCGTTCGTCGGGGTCCGTACCGATTTTCCGGTCCGCTCGATGGCGGAGTTCGTCGCCTACGCCAAGGCCAATCCCGGCAAGCTGTCGTACGGGACCGGCAACAGCACCGGGCAGATCGTGGGTGAGACGCTCAAGAAGCGCACCGGCATCGACGTCGTGCGCGTCGCCTACCGCAGCAATCCGACCGCGATGACGGACCTGCTCGCCGGGCACATCCAGATGATGGTGCCGGATATGACCACCGGGATGCCGCAGGTCAAGGCTGGGAAGATTCGTCCGCTCGCCGTGCTGACCAAGGCGCACCAGCCGCTGCTGCCGGACGTGCCGACGCTGCACGAGACCGTGATGCCGGAGTTCGAGACGCTGGCCTGGGCCGGGCTGTTCGGGCCCGCCGGCATGCCGCCCGAGGCGGTCAACGTCCTGGCGGACGCCATGAAGAAGATGCTCGCCAAGCCCGATGCCAAGGACCGGTTCCTGACGTCGGGCGTTCAGGTCCAGTACCAGAGTCCACAGGAGTTGGCGGACTTCGTGAAGAGCGAACTGGTGAAGTACAACGCCATGATCAAGGAAGCCGGCATCGAGCCGGAATAATCGCGGTGGCCAAGCTCAAGGTGCTCTGCGCACGCTCGATGACCGATGCGGTCAATACGCTGGCCGATCGCTTTGCGCGCGAGAGCGGACACGCGCCCGACATCACGTTCGGCACCGTCGGCGCGCTGGCGGAGAAGCTCGCCGCCGGCGAGACCGCCGACGTGCTCATCCTCGGTGCGTCCGCGATCGCCAAGATGGCAGGCGAGGGCGCCTTGGTGGCCGGCCACACGCCGATCGCCCAGACCTCGATCGGGATGTGCGTGCGCGACGGCGTAACCGCGCCCGACATTTCGTCGCCCGAGGCGTTCCGCCGGACGCTGCAGGACGCGCGGGTGATCGCGCTGAGCGATCCGGGTGTCGGCGGCTCGGCCGGCACGTATCTCGTCGGGCTGTGGGAACGGATGGGTCTCACTGAGGAGATCAACCGCAAGGCGACGCTGCAGAAGAGCGGCGCCGAGGTCGCGCGGCGGGTCGCGGAAGGCAAGGCCGATCTTGGTCTCACGCTGATCGGCGAGATCGTGACCGTCCCGGGCGCGCGTGTGATCGGCAAATTGCCGCCGCCGCTCGGCCTCGATACCGTCTATTCGGCCGGCGTACCGGCGGCGAGTTCCGAGCCGAAGGCGGCCGCCGCTTTCATTGCGGCGTTGACGCGGGCCGACGCGCGCGAAGTCTGGCAATCTGCCGGGTTTGAACCGGCGGGCTCAACATAACGAAATCGCAGGGAGCGAACGCAACATGGGGTTCATCCGATCACGCCGCAGCCGGAACGCGAAGCGCCTGCTGGTCCGTTCGGCGCTGCTGACCGCGGCCGCGGCGCTCGTCCTGTGCTTCGTATCGGCGGTGTCGCGCGCCGCGTATCCGGAGCGCCCGATCACGCTGATCGTGCCGTTCGCGCCGGGCGGGCCGACCGACATCGTTGCGCGCATCCTCTCGACCGCATTCCAGAAGACGCTCGGCCAGTCGGTGGTGGTCGAGAACCGCGGCGGCGCTGCCGGCAATATCGGCATGACGCTGGCGGCGCGCGCCGCGCCGGACGGCTACACCCTGCTGCTGGCGTCGACCGCGATCGCCGTCAATCCGGCGCTGTTCAGTAATCTCGGCTACGATCCGTTCAAGGACTTCACGCCGATCTGCGAACTGGTGAACGCCCCAAACGTGCTGGTGGTGAAGCCCGGCACCGGCATCAACACCGTCGCCGACCTGGTGGCGCGCGCCAAGGCGGCGCCCGGCACCTTCAACTATTCGAGCCCCGGCGCCGGAACGAAGTCGCACCTGACCGGCGAGCAGCTCAAGCTGCGCGCCGGCATCGAGCATGGTGCACGTGCCCTATCGCGGCGCCGGGCCAGCCGCGATGGCGGTGCTCGAAGGGACCGTGCAGGTCGCGTCCGTTGCGCTGGCCGCGGCCGAGAGCCTGATCAAGGACGGCCAGCTCAAAGCGCTCGCGGTCACCGGCGCGACGCGCTGGTTCTCGCTGCCCGACGTGCCGACCATGATCGAGTTGGGCTATCCGGACTTCGTGTCCGACACCTTCCAGGCGCTGTTTGCGCCAGCGGGCCTCCCCGCCGATATCAAAGCGCGGCTTGTGCAGGAGAGTCAGGCGGCGATGAAATCGCCCGAGGCACGCGAGCAGGCACGCAAGGCCGGGTTCGCGATCGTCGGCGGTACGCCCGAGCAACTCGCCGCCCGGCTGGCGCAGGAGATTCCCGCCGTCAAGGAGCTGGTGGCGCGGATCGGGATCAAGCCGGAGTGACGCGCGCGAATGCCGCGCCGCCGCGCGCGGCGCGGCGTGGTATGAACGGATGACCTCATCAGCCAAGGAGCGGAACATGACCCTTTCGGCCTTCGCGGTACGTGCATTCGGCAGCGCAGCCGCGCTCGCACTGCTCGCGACGTTGGCGCAGGCGCAGACGTATCCGAACAAGCCGATCCGCCTGGTGCTGCCCTATACGCCGGGCGGCATCATCGACACGGCCGGACGCAATCTGGCGGTGCGGCTGAGCGAGGGGCTCGGGCAGTCGGTCGTGCCGGAAAACCGGCCGGGCGCCGGTGGCGCGGTCGGCGCCGACGTGGTCGCGCGCGCTGCGCCGGACGGCTACACCATCATCCTGACCGATCCGGCGCTGGTGACCAATCCGACGCTGGTGCCGACCACGCCGTACGATCTCGGCAAGCTGCAGGGCATCTCGATCATCGGGTCGTCGCCCGCCGTGATCGTCGCCTCGCAGCACTTCGCGCCGAATACCTTCGCCGACGTCATCACCTACGCCAAGGCCAATCCCGGCAAGGTCAACTTCGCCTCGGCCGGCATCGGCACCGCGCCGCACCTGTCGGCGGAGATGATCAAGCTGCAGACCGGGATCGACATGCAGCACGTGCCCTACCGCGGCATCGGTTCGGCCTATCCGGACGTGATGGGCGGCAAGGTGCAACTGGCGTTCTCCAGCATCGCGGGCGCAGTGCCGTTCACCGCCGACAACCGCGTGAAGCCGCTCGCGACCACGCGGATCGTGCGCAGCGCGGTTTATCCGAACGTGCCGACGGTGGCGGAATCCGGTCTGCCCGGTTTCGACGTCGACCTGTGGATCGGCGTTTTCGCCCCGCAAGGCACGCCGCCGGCGATTCTCACGCGCCTGAACGAGGAACTGAAGAAGGCGATGCAGCATCCCGAGATGAAGGCCGCCATGGCCAAGATCGGGGTCGAGCCGCGCGGCACCTCGATCGAGGAGGCCGCCGCCATCACCCAGGCGGAATTCCAGAAATGGAAGAAGGTGATCGTCGACGGCAAGATCAAGCCGGAATAGCTGGTTCCGCGGTCGCCAGACAGGCCGAAAAACAAAGGGTTGCCGCGAGGAAGTCCAAAACCAAGGCGTCCAAAACCAAGGCGTCCAAAACAAAGAAGGGCTGCCACAAGGCAGCCCTTCCATTGTCAAGCCGTGATCCGGCTTAACCCGTCAGCCCAAGGCGTCAGCCGACGCAGATCCCCTTAGAGGCAAGGATCGAGCTCACGGATGCCGGCGACCGCGGCGATAGACAATGAGACACTCGATCACCTCCTTTCAGTTGTTGACGACGACTTAACTTAAGATAAAAACCGTTTGAAGACAAGGGGTTCGGCCGGCGTAACCACAGGAGGCAGGAATGCAGATCGCGCTCGCGGCGGTTGTTGTCGCCGCGCTGGGCCAGGTCTCGCCGGTCAACGATCGCCTCCCGGAACTCGATGTCGCGGTGAGCTGCCGCGCTGCAGCAACCGCGGGGCTGTCGGTGAGCGAGAGCTACCAAAGCTGCATGAACGACGAGCGGTCCGCCCGCGCAGAACTCGTGCGCGATTGGACGACGTTTGCCGGTACCGACCGCAGCCGCTGCACTACCGAGGCTTCGGGTGGCGGCCTGCCGAGCTATGTCGAGTTGCTGGTCTGCCTGCAGATGTCACGCGATGCCGCCCGGATGCGGCGGGTGCCGCAGTAGTCCGCATTCCTCGCCCGCCTTCCGCCCGGTGTATCGCCGCGATACCCTCGCAATGCGACGCTGGGCGCTGCCCGGCAGGAGACCGCAAATGATCACGCTCATGAATTGCCGCGCCCCGATGAGCCGCCGCACCGTGATGTGCGGCCTGTTGATGATATTCGCGGCTTGCTTCGCCGCCGGCGCGTCCGCGCAAGGCGTACCCGACTATGCGGAGATCGTCGCCGCGCCCGACCGCAGCGATGCCGACCGGGTCATCGATAAGCGCCGTGATCCGGAGAAGCTCTTGGCCTTCACCGGCGTGCGGCGCGGCATGAAGGTCCTCGATATGGGCGCGGGCGGCGGCTACAGCACCGAACTGCTGGCGCGCGCGGTCGGGCCGACCGGCATCGTCTACGGGCAAAACGGCCCCGATGTCAGTGCGCGTGCGAAGGAGCGGTTTGAACAGCGCCTGAGCACGCCGGCGATGAATTGGGTTTCGCCGCTGGTGCAGCCGTTCGACGATCCGCTGCCTCCGGCGCTCGATCAGTTCGATCTGATCACGTTCTTCTTCTACTACCACGACACGACCTACATCGCGGTCGACCGCGCGGCGATGAACCGCAAGCTCTATGCGGCGCTCAAGCCCGGCGGCATGCTGGTCGTCGCCGACCATTCGGCCAAGCCTGGCGAAGGCATTTCGGTTGCGAGGACGCTGCATCGCATCGAGGAGAGCGTCGTGCGCCAGGAGATCGAGGCAGCCGGGTTCAAGCTGGTCGGCGGGGCCGACTTTCTGCGGCGCCCCGAGGATACGCGCGACTTTTCGGTCAACCGTCCGACCGGGCCGGTCGACGAGTTCGTGCTCAAGTTCCAGAAGCCGAACTGACCTCTGCTAGTGCCGCCGGGCCTGCACCAGATAGCCCGCGATCGTGGCCTCGCCGAGCCGCTTGCAGGCTTCAAGGCGATGCATGCCTTCGACCAGCACGTAACGCGCGCCGTCCTTGCGCACCAGGATCGGGGTCTGCTGGCCGTTCGCCAGGATGCTTTCGGCGATTTCCTGCACCTTATTGGGGTCGAGTTCGGCCCGCCGCTTGACCGGCACATAGATGTTGTCGATCGAAAATGACTCGCGCTTCATCATCGCCGTCATCCTGTTTGGTCAGTGTAGATTCCGGGTTCACGCTTCCGCGCGCCCCGGAATGACCCGGGTAGTTCTCAGCCGCGCCGGACGCCGATAGCGGAATCGGTCAGCAAGCCGCCGTCGATCGTCACCGCGCTGCCGCTGATGTAACTTGCGTGGTCCGATGCCAGGAACGCGACCATGCCCGAGACTTCCTCCGGCAGCGCGGCGCGCTTCATCGGCAGGCCCGACATGACGTCGCGCCAGCGCGACTTGTCGCCGAATTTCTCCTGCGCCAGCCGCTCGGTGTCGCGGATATGTTTTTCGGTCTCGACTGGACCGGGATTGACCGCCACCACGCGCACGCCGTAGCGGATGCTGTCGCCGCCGAGCGAGCGCGAGAACATGATGAGCGCGGCATTGGCGCAACTGCCGGCGATGTAATAGGCGTCCGGCCGGTCGCCCGAAATGCCGACGATGTTGATGATGACACCCTTGCCGCGCCGGCACATCGGTCCGTAGATCTCACGCGTCAGGTTGATCGCGCCGAACAGTTTCAGATCCCAGGATTGCCGCCAGCGCTTCTCGTCGATCTCGAGCAGCGTGCCGCGCGGAATGCCGCCGGCGCTGTTGACGAGAATATCGACCCCGCTGCACAAGGCGGCGAGCGACTTTACCTGCGCGCTTTCGCTGAGGTCGGCGGGGTGAATCTGGACCTTCACGTTGTGGCGCGCGCGGATATCTTCCGCGACTTTGCTGAGCTCGGACGCCGTACGCGCGGCGAGATGAAGGTTGCAGCCTTCCGCCGCCAGCGAATTTGCAATGGCAAGGCCGATGCCCTTCGAGCCGCCGGTGATGAGTGCGCTGCGGCCGGTCAAATTCAGGTCCACGCTGAAGTCTCCGTGTTGTCGTTTCGGCTCACTGCAGGCGGACGCCGGAGTTCTTCACCAGCGGCTCCCATCCGGCGCGATCCTTTGCCATGAAGGCGCGGATACCTTCGAGTGCGACCGCGCCCGGCTCGAGTCCAACCGGCACCATGTAGCGGTTGCGGAATTCCGCTTCGCCGACGATCGCGGTGAACTCGCGGTGAAGTTTGGCGAGCACGGGGGCCGGCGTGCCGGCCGGCGCGAAAATGCCGGCCCAGGAGGTGGCGGTGAGCGGCGGCAGCGCCTCCGTGAACGTCGGCACATCGGGCAGGGCAGGGTTGCGCTTGTCGGAGCCGCGCGTCAGCAGCGGCTTGAGGTCGCCCGAGTCGATGTGCGGCTTGAGCGTGCCGATGGTGAGCAAGGTCATGTGAACCTGGCCCGACTTCAGCGCGGTCAGGATCGGCGGCGAGCCGTTGAACGGCACGTGCGTGATGTCCGCTCCGGTCACGCCTTTGAGCCATTCCATCAGCAGGTGGGAATCCGAACCGAGTCCTAGCGACGCGTAGTTCAGCTTGTCCGGATTGGCCTTGGAGTATTTCACCAGATCGGCGAACGTCGTGACGCCGAGTTGTGGAACGAGCACCAGCACTTGCTGCTGGAACGCCACCACGGCGACAGGATCGAGTTCTTTCTCCGGGTCGTAGTTGAGCTTGGCGTAGAGCAGCGGATTGAGCGTCACGGCATTCTGCGTGAGCAGGCAGACGGTGTAGCCGTCGGGCGGTGCGCTCTTGCACGCATTGGCGGCGACGCCCATGTTGGCGCCCGGCCGGTTCTCGACGATCACCGGCTGACCGGTCCGTTCCTTGAACGCATTGCCGATCGCGCGCGCCAGCAGATCGAACGCCGAGCCGGCCGATAGCGGCACGATCATGCGAACCGGCTTGGCCGGGAAATCGTCTGCGGCGCCGCCGATTGCCGCGAGCATGAACACCGCCGAGGCCGTGAGGATGGCGAGGCGCAAGCTTTGTTTCATCTACGATTGATCCTGTGGCAGCGATCGAATTATTGCTTACGATTTCCACGCCGCGATTTCGTCTGCACTAAACCAGCCGGCCAGCGCGTCGTCTATGCTCGTGTTGCCGCTGTCGGGCGGGCAGGGGACGTCGGGCGCGGTCCGGCTGAAGCGGGGCGCCGGCGCGGGTTGCACGACGCCGGCGACGTCCACAAAGGTTTCGCGTGCGCGCAGATGCGGATGGTGCTGCGCCTCGTCGAGCGACAACACCGGGAACACGCATGCGTCGCTGCCCTCGAAGGCCTGCGCCCATTCGTCACGGGTGCGGCGGCGGAATGTGTCCGCGAGCAGGGCGCGTGCTTCCGCGCTGTTGCGGTCGGACTGCGCTGGGAACGTCTCCGGATCGATCTGCAGGATCTGCAGGAGCTGGCCGAAAAATTTCGGCTCGATGGCGGCGACTGAGACGAGCTTGCCGTCCTGGCATTCGAAGCAGTCGTAGAAGAAGGCGCCGAAGTCGATCACGTTGGTGCCGCGCTCCAGGTTCCACAGGCCGGCCGCGCGCAGCCCGTGGAACGCAGTCATCATGTGGGCGGCGGTCTCGACCATCGCGGCGTCGACGATCTGGCCCTTGCCGCTCGACCGGGCTTCGAGAATTCCGCTGACGATGCCTAGCGCCAGATAGAGCGCGCCGCCGAAATCGCCCGCCATGTTGAGCGGCGGCGACGGCAACTGGCCCTCGCGGCCGAACGAATGCAGCGCGCCCGCGACCGCGATGTAGTTGAGGTCGTGGCCGGCCGCCTTCGCGAGCGGGCCGTCCTGGCCCCAGCCGGTCATGCGGCCGTAGATCAGCCGGGGATTGCGCGCGAGGCAGATATCGGGACCGAGCCCGAGCCGCTCCATCACGCCGGGGCGGAAGCCTTCCACCAGCGCGTCGGCGCGCGCGATCAGCTTGAGGCTGCGTGCCACATCGGCGGGCGATTTCAGATCGAGCACGATCTGCTTGCGGCCGCGCCGCGTCAGGTCGAACTGCGGCGGCCGCGCGATGCCGAGCCCGCTCGGCTCCGGCCGCTCGATCGACAGCACGGTGGCGCCGAGGTCGGCGAGCAGCATGCAGCAGATCGGTCCCGGCCCGATGCCGGCGAACTCCACGATCTTCACGCCGGCGAGCGGACCCATGTGAGGAATGGACGTTAGTCGCGCGCCACGGGATTTTCAACGCGGCGGAAAACGCGGTAAGGAGGAGAGCGGAGGGGTTCTCATATTCGCAATCGATGGCCGAAAATTCCGGCGCAACTTGACTGCGCGGCTTGCGCGCTTGTTGACTGTTTCCTCTGACCGGTGCCGTCATTCGCGCGAAACCACATTCGATGAGCAAGATTCGACGTGTCCTGATCGTGGGTGGTGGTGTCGGCGGGCTGACGGCGGCGACCGCTTTCGCGCAGCGCGGCGTCGAGGTCGTTCTGATCGAACGCCGGCCGGCGTTCGACGTGCCGGGCGTCGGGCTTGGCCAGCCGGCGAATGCGCTGCGCGTCTATGATGCGCTGGGCGTTCTGCCGGAGATTCTGGCGTCCGGGTTCAGCTACGATCACATGTGTATCTTCGACCCTAACCGCGAGTTGATTGCGCGGCACACGTTTCTGCTCGGCGATGAGCAAGATACCTGCGTTCTGCGCCTTGTCGCGTCTGCGGTTGCACGAGGTGCTGTTGGCGGCGGCCCAGCGAGCCGGCGTCGAGGTCCGTCTCGGGCTCCACGTCACCGAAATCCGCGAAGACGATGACGGTGTGACCGCGGGTTTTTCCGATGGCCGGAGCGAATCGTTCGATCTGCTCGCCGGGTTTGACGGCATACGGTCCGCGACGCGGTTGCATCTGTTCGGTACGGCGTTCGTGCCGCGCCCATCGGGCTACGGTGCCTGGCGCCTGCAGGTGCCTCGGCCCGACTTCGTGCGGGGTATGGAGTTTCTGCAAGGCGTCGGCAGCAAGGCCGGCGCGATGCCGCTGGCCGACGATCTCATGTATCTCTTTCACATCCGGCCCGAAGCGCCCGGCGCCGTATTCGCACGGGAAGACTATCCGCGATTGTTGCAAGAGCGGCTGGCACAATACGGCAGCTACGTCGCCGATATCCGTGAGTCTCTCGACGAGAGCTCCGACATCGTCTACAGCCCGATCGAGCCCATGATGCTGCCGTGGCCGTGGTTCCGCGGCCGCGTCGTCATCGGCGGCGACGCCGCGCATGTCTTTCCGCCGCACCTCACCCAGGGGGCGGCGATGGCGGCCGAAGACGCCTACGTTCTGGTGAACGAGGTGCTCAAGGACGATGCGCCGATCGAATCCCGGCTGATGAGCTACTCCCGGAAGCGCTATGCGCGCTGCGCCTTCGTCTACACATTCTCCCAGCAATGGATGGACGAAGAGCAGTCCGTCCGCACCGCGGAGGACCTCGCACAGGCGCGGGTGGAGATGGCGCTCAATGCATCGGCCCGGATTGCGGCGAGCGACCGCATCCTCAACACCCCGGTGATCTAGAAACGCATGAGTGCCTTGCCGCCAGCCGTTTCCATTTCAGGGCAAAGCGCCCTATGAAAGGGCCCTCATCCGCTCGTCGCGTGCCGGAACCCGCGATACCTCCCGTGACATTGACCGCTCCCCCGCAAGCCGCCAGCCGTCTGGCGATGTTCGCTCCGGTGCTGCTCGCCGCCGGCGCGTTCGCGTTCGCCGACGTGTTCGTCAAGGTCGCGCTCAACGACCGGCGCCGACGCGCTCACCATCGTCACGGCGCGCGGCGTGCTGGCGCTGCCGCTGATCTACGTCTGGCTCCGGCTGAGCGGGACGATCACGCCGCTCACCCCGCGGGAGCGCTGGATTTCCTACGGCCTGGGCATCCTGTTCGCCGGCAACGTCTATTTCGTGATCGAGGCGATCCGGATCATCACCGTCCCGGTCGCGATCCTCACCTATTTCATCTACCCGCTGCTGACCGGGCTCGCCGCCGCCGCGACCGGGATCGAGAAGCTCACCTGGCGCGGGGTGATGGCTGCGATCATCGCGTTCTGCGGGCTGGCGCTGATGCTCGGCGCGCATCCGACCGCGCTCGCCGCGTGGGCGTCGCCGGCAGCGCTCGCCGCCGCCTGCTGCCGGGTGGCGCTGCTGCTGATCACGCGCGCGGCGATGCAGGGGGCCGATGCGCGGCTGATCACCTGGCATTCGTCGATCTCGACGACCGTGGTGTTCGTGGGGCTGTCCTTGCTGCTGATGCATTGGCAGCCGCCGGCAACCGCGGCCGGATGGGTCGTGATCGTCCTGCTCGGGATCGCGATGACGGCGGGCATCCTCGGCGTGTTCGCCTCGACCGCGCGGATCGGTCCGTTCCGCACCGCGCTGTTCATGAATCTCGAGCCGCCGCTGACCGCCATCGGCAGCGCGTTCATCCTGGGCGAAGTGATCACGCCGCTGCAGGCGGTCGGCGGCGCCATCATGATCGGCGCGCTGCTGGCGTTCCAGCTAAGACGCTGAACCGATCGAAAGAAGTCCGGGAGCGGGGCGACCCGCCGCCCGCCCCGGTAACCCTTCGTTAACCATCTCGCCGCAGGCTGCCCGTGGGGGACCACACGGAGCGCCGCCGATGAACGTCATCACGCTCGCCTCGCGCAAAGGGGGCGCCGGCAAGAGCACGCTGACCGCGCACCTCGCGGGCTACGCGCACGCGCTCGGCCACCGCTGCCTGGTGATCGACGCCGACCCGCAGGGCTCGCTCACGCTCTGGCATGCGCAGCGCCGCAACGGCGAGCCGCGCCTGCAGAGCGCCAGCCGCGGCGTCGAGCGCGCCGTCGCCTACGCGATGGTCGAGGGCTACGAGTGGGTGTTCATCGACACCGCGCCGACCATGTGGCTGGTGGTGCAGGAGGCGATCCGCGCCGCGACGCTTGCCGTCATCCCGGCGCGGCCGGCGTTCTTCGACCTCAACTCGGTGCTCGACACCGTCAAGACCGCGCGCGCGCTCAACAAGCCCTACGCGGTGGTGCTCAACGCCGCGCCCGCCAAGCGCGACGACAAGGAGGCGCCGGTGGTGGCGCAGTCGCGCGCCTTCCTCGACCGCCACGAAGTCCCGGTGTGGCACGGCCAGATCAGCCAGCGCGGCAGTTATGCGCTCGCTGCTCGCGGCGGGCGCCAGCGCCTGCGAGGCCGCGCCCGAGACGCTGGCCGCCGCCGAGATCGCGTCGCTGTGGCGCTCGGTCGAGCGCTC
Organism: uncultured Alphaproteobacteria bacterium; assembly: GCA_963807865.1. Classification (GTDB taxonomy): domain Bacteria; phylum Pseudomonadota; class Alphaproteobacteria; order Rhizobiales; family Xanthobacteraceae; genus VAZQ01. The sequence goes on from CAWEDK010000026.1 coordinate 14,325, forward strand.
GGTCGCCGCCATCAACGCCGCGCATGCGGGTGCGGCCGCGGCCGCCGCGAATGCTACCGCGCACGCCGCTACGAATCGCATGCCCCGCATGCCGCCGCCCCGTCGGCCGGCTGCGCGGCATAAAGCGGCGTCTCGCCGACGTCCGGCCCTGCTGCGCAAGCGGGGACGCCGGCTTTCGCGCCGCCTAGCGTCGCGCGCGCACTGGATGTCCCGCTTTCGCACGATGTCGTCCCCGCGAAAGCGGGGACCAGGCTCTTCCGCTCCACATGCGCTCAGTGGAACACTGGATTCCGCGCTTGCGCGGGAATGACCGATGGTCACGGACGCGCTACCGCCCGGAACCACCTGCAAACCGCGCCCGCGCTGCCTATATGCCTCCCGAAACCGGAGGCCCGCCGGGAACTCCCAACGGCAAAGCCCGCAGCGAAACGCCACAGGAACGCTCATGTCGAAACCGCTGATCGTGTCGATCCCGCACCGCCTGGGCAAGGACGAGGCGCTGCGCCGCATCAAGTCGGGCCTCGGCAACGTGCGGACGAACTACAGCCAGTTGCTGCGCATCGATGAGGAGACCTGGGCCGGCGACCGCCTGAGCTTCAAGGTCTCGGCGGTCGGCCAGCACGCCTCAGGCAACATCGAGGTGCGCGAGAGCGAGGTGCAGCTCGAAGTGACGCTGCCTTGGCTCCTGCACAAGCTCGCCGAGCGCATCGCGCCCGACGATCCGCAAGGAAGGCGTGCTGATGCTGGAGAAGAAGTAGGGAAAGTGCGAAGGAGGCCGACTATCAGTGCAACCTCAGCCTTTGAATATCTTTTCACGATGATAGCGAACATAACTCGGGTGTGGATTTGCTTCGGGTCGTTTCGGAATTCCTAGTTTGCGATCTTGGCGCAATAGTTGGACGACGGTACTCGGTAGGCGATCAGCGGCGACCAGGATTGAAAAATCGTCTTCAATTGAGACGAGGCCGCGATCAAACATCCAGTGAATTGTTCCAGATAGTGCCAGTCCGTTGCGAACCGAGTCCGATCCGCCAGCGGCGACAGGTCGAATGTGTGCAGCTTGCACTTCAGCTCGTCCGCCTCCATTGATAATTTGCAACCCAGTCATAGCACAAGTATTCGCATACGCCGCTTTAACAGAGGTGGAGAATGCTGCCTCCCGAAATGGTCGCGTCACAACCATCTCAATAATAGGCCTTTCGAACTCTCTTAGCTCCTCTTCATAACCGAAATTTGGATTTGTGGTCTTCGGGGATGTCGGAGCGGTGTCAACAAGGGTTTGAACAAAACCGGCCTTGAGAATTACATCATATTCATGGTCCGAAATGCTTCGTACCGCGCGACCAAAGGCGCCTTTGCTTGTGGCGCCATCGGGTCGGCGTAAGATGTCCTCGTAGTAGAAATCGCTTTCTTTGAATGGAACTGGATTGTCAAACTCCAGATAGTCCGACACGAATGCATAGAAGTGATCTTCGAGAGTTGGATCGCGCTCAATTCTCAGCAGTCGTGCCGTCGCAAAATAGGACTGGCGTCCGCCACGGCTGCTTAGGTTCGATGAAGCTCGGCGGGGCTCATAGTATATAATCCAATCGCCTAACGCGGCCTCAATTTGTCGAAGGTACGTTCGCGGAAAGTGATAACGCTCCTCTGGAAGGTCGTCGTAGCTCGGTTCGACTTTCGTGGTGCAGACGGCCTTCATCGACTCGCAATCATTCCGCTGCCTGCGCGTGCGGGCGAAACGGCACAGCCGCGACGACTGCGTCAACCGCATTCTCCTGAAACTGCTGGTCCAGCCGCAGCGCGTCGATCGTGCGAGGAGCCGGAAAACTCCTGGAGCCGTCGGGATTTTCCCAATCCTCGGCGGCGAACTCCAAGACCTCGGCGGCCTGTCGCATCGCTTCGTCGATGGTGTCGCCGGCAGTGAAGACGCCCGGCACGTCGGGAAACGACACGCCGTAACAACTATCGGCGTCCTTGTGGATCAGGGCGATGTAGTAGGTCATCGCAGTCTCCATTTAGTCCTTCGGCCATCCTGCATGCTTGTAGATGTCGCCGACCGTGCCGCGCGGCAAGTCCCGCTTCGGATGCGGCACGATTACCTGCCGCCGCGATACGGGATGGACGTACTTGTTATGCGAGCCTTTGACCGATTTGAGTTCGTAGCCTTCGCGCCGCAATCGGGCAACAATATCACGACTGTCGCGCAGCACGGGAGCCCCCGCCTTGATCGGTCTCAATCAGTAGATATCACACCCTCTCCACAAAACTATCCACCACCCGTTTCTCGCCGGCCTTGTCGAACGCGATGGTGAGCTTGTTGCCGTCGATGGCGGTGACGTTGCCGTTGCCGAATTTCAAATGGAAGACGCGGTCGCCGATCGAGAAGTCGGAGACGGTGCCGGTCGATTTGGCGACCAGTTCGCCCTCGATGGTGAGCGGGCCGCGGCGACGGTCGCGGGCGAAGGCGGCGGTCGCTTTCGAGGTACCCCCCTCCCGGCCGCCTCTCCAAGTGTGCGCAGACTGCGTAGACTTGTCGGCGCCGGCGGCCGACCTCCCCCGCAAGGGGGGAGGTGAAGAAAGAGCGTCGTCCGCGTCGTAGTCGCGCTGCGCGTCGTCGAAGCCGTCCTCGCCGAAGCCGTGTTCGCCGTAATTGCTGGAGCGCGCGGATTTCGCGCGCCGCGCCTGCGCGCGCTGCCAGCCGGGCGTGGTGTAGCCCGAGCCGAAATGCGTCATCTCGTCGAAGCGCGAGGCGCCGGCATTGCCGTAGCCGCCGCCCACGCCGAAGCCGCCCTTGCGCCTCCATCACGGCGACATGCGCCTCCGGCAATTCGTCGAGGAAGCGCGACGGGATGTTGGAATTCCACAGCCCGTGCATGCGGCGGTTCGAGGCGAAGTAGATTTTCGCCCGGCGGCGCGCGCGTGTCAGGCCGACGTGAGCAAGACGCCGCTCCTCCTCGAGCCCGGCGCGGCCCTGGTCGTCGAGCGCGCGCTGGTTGGGGAACACGCCTTCCTCCCAGCCGGGCAGGAACACGGTGTCGAACTCCAGCCCCTTGGCGGAGTGCAAGGTCATGATCGAGACGGCGTCGAGGTCCTCGCCCTGGTCGCGGTCCATCACCAGCGAGATGTGCTCGAGGAAGCCGGCGAGGTTCTCGAACTCGTCCATGGAGCGGATCAGCTCCTTGAGGTTGTCGAGCCGGCCGGCGGCGTCGGCGGAGCGGTCCTTCTGCCACATCTCGGTGTAGCCGAACTCGTCGAGGATGATCTCGGCCAGCTCGGTGTGCGGCAGCGCGTCCTTCTGCAAGCGCCAGCGGTCGAAGCTCTCCATCAGCGTGCGCAGCGAGTTGCGCGCCTTGGGCTTGAGCTCGTCGGTCTCGACCACGGCGCGCGACGCTTCGGTCAGCGGGATGCGGCGCCGGCGGGCGTGGTCGTGCAGAAGCTGCACGGTGGCGTCGCCGAGCCCGCGCTTGGGCACGTTGACGATGCGCTCGAACGCGAGGTCGTTGGCGGGCGAATGCACCACGCGCAGGTAGGCGAGCGCGTCGCGGATTTCCTGGCGCTCGTAGAAGCGCGGGCCGCCGATCACCCGATAGGGCAGGCCGAGCGTGACGAAGCGGTCCTCGAACTCGCGCATCTGGAACGAGGCGCGCACCAGGATGGCGATCTCGTTGAGCGGGTGCGGGCCGGGCGCTTGCTTTCGCCTGGCCGGAGTCGTCGTTGTAGTTGCCGCGCTGAAGCTGCTCGATCTCCTCGCCGATCGCGCGCGCCTCTTCCTCCGAGTCCCAGCACGAGGTGACCTGCACCTTCTCGCCCGGCACGTCCTCGGTGCGCAGCGTCTTGCCGAGCCGGCCCTCGTTGTGAGCGATGAGATGCGAGGCGGCGGCGAGGATGTGCGCGGTGCTGCGATAATTGCGCTCCAGGCGGATGATCTTCGCGCCGGGAAAATCGTGCTCGAAGCGCAGGATGTTGTCGACCTCCGCGCCGCGCCAGCCGTAGATCGACTGGTCGTCGTCGCCGACGCAGCAGATGTTTTTCACCGGGCGGTTGCGGCTGGCACTGAGCGCGCATCGGCTTGCGGCGTGACGCCGGGCTCGTACCCTCTCCCCTTGCGGGAGAGGGTGGCGCGCGCAGCGCGCCGGCTGAGGGGGCTCTTCGTCGCAGCGCGAACCCCTCACCCGGCTCGCTCGCTGCGCTCGCTCGGCACCCTCTCCCGCAAGGGGAGAGGGTAACGGAGTTCGCGGGATGCGGCCGGGCGATCGCGGGCGCCCGCTCTGTCCCAGCAGCCGCAGCCAGAGATACTGCGCGACGTTGGTGTCCTGATACTCGTCGACCAGGATGTACCGGAAGCGCGCCTGGAACTGGCGAAGAACGTCGGGATGCGTCCGGAAGAGCCGGATACATTCCAGAAGAAGGTCGCCGAAGTCGGCCGCGTTCAGGACCTTCAGCCGTTCCTGGTAGGCCGCATAGAGCTTCTTGCCCTTGCCGCCGGCGAACGCCGCGCGCTTCGCCGGCCGGCACCTGGTCGGGGATCAGGCCGCGGTTCTTCCAGGAATCAATCAGCCCGGCCAACACCCTGGCGGGCCAGCGCTTTTCGTCGACGTCGGCGGCCTCCAGGAGCTGCTTCAGCAGCCGGATCTGGTCGTCGGTGTCGAGGATGCTGAAGTCGGGCTTGAGGCCGACCAGCTCGGCGTGCCGGCGGAGAATTTTCACGCCGATCGAATGAAAGGTGCCAAGCCACGGCATTCCCTCGACAATCTGCCCGACCATGGCGCCGACGCGCAGCTTCATCTCGCGCGCCGCCTTGTTGGTGAAGGTGACGGCGAGGATCTCGCCGGGCCGCGCCCGGCTGAGATTGAGAATGTGGGCGATCCGGGTTGTCAGGACGCGAGTTTTGCCGGTTCCGGCGCCGGCCAGCACCAGCACCGGGCCGTCCAGCGTCTCGACCGCCAGCCGCTGCTCGGCATTGAGTCCCTGCAGATACGGCGCCGCGACCGCGCCGCGCGCCCGTGCCGCGATGCCGCCCGGCACGGGCGCCGGCGGATCGATCTGGTCGCGTGGATCGCGCGTGCGGGGATCAGCCACGCGCGCACCGTGGGGCGAATCTCATGCCTGCAAGATGGCAGCGCGTGCGGCGATTTGCGAGAGCCCGGAGGCACATGACAACAGGCGCTCGCGCATGGACATGGCCCAGGCGGTGCGCAAGGATCGCCCGTTCCGACCGGGAGGAAGAACCATGAAAAGCATGTTCCGCCGCGCTTGCGTCGCGGCGCGCCGGAATCGGGGTGCTGATCGCCGCCGGTTCAGGTGCCGTGGGGCAGAGTTCATGGACGGGCAATATCCGCTTCCTCGTCGGCGCGCAGGCCGGCGGCGCGATCGATCCCTACGCGCGACTGATCGCCGAGCACATGGCGAAGGCGCTGCAGCGCGTCATCATCGTGGAGAACAAGCCCGGCGCGAGCGGCACGATTTCCGCGCAGTACGTCGTCGATCAGCCGGCCGACGGCAATCTGGTCTGGATCGGCACCCAGGCCATGACGGAGATCAATCCCAGCGCCTACAGCAACCTGCGCTGGACCATCGACGACTTCCTCCCGCTCATCAAAGGCGTGGAGTTGGCGCCGGTCTTCGTCACCCACCCGAGCGTGCCGGCGCGCACGCTGGCAGAGTTTCTGGTCTGGGCTAAGGCCAATCCCGGCAAGCTCAGCATTTCGTCCTGGAGTCCTGGAACGCCGTCGGCGTTCCTCGGCGTTCAGTTCACCGAGCGGTTCGGTCTCGATCTCACGCACGTGCCTTATCGCGGTTCGGCGCCGCAGACCACCGACCTGGTTGCGGGCCATTCGCTGTTCGGCTTCGCGCAGTCGAATACCACGCTGCCGCACATCCGCGCCGGCAAGCTCAATGCCCTGGCGACCACTGGTTCGAGCCGCTCGCGTTTCTTGCCCGACACGCCGACCTTCGCCGAACTGGGCTATCCGGAATTTACCGCGACCGTCTGGTTCGGTTTGCTGGTGCGGGCCGGCACGCCGCCGGAACGCGTGGCGGGTCTGGTCAAGGCCGCCAAAGCGGTTCACGCGGATCCAGAGGTGCAATCCAAGCTGGAAGCGATGGGGTTTGAGGTTTCGGGCCAAACCGGTCCGGAGGTGATGGCCGGCATCAAGACGCAGATCGAGCGATGGCGGCGGTTGATCCAGGCGACGGGTTTCAAGGCGGACTGACGACGCTCAGCGTGCGCCCGGCATCGCGATCCGCCGGCCCGCGCCGTCGGGGATCGGCAGACTGCGGTGCGATTCCTTCATAGCGGCGAGCCGCTCGGCCACCTCGGGCGGGAAGGCCGCGGTCTTCTTCGCCGCCATATCGACATGCAGCGACATGTTCTCGGACGTGGCCGAAATCCAACCCTCGGTGGCGTGCACGAGCTGCTCGAAATAGTGCATGCGCTTGGCATCATAGTCGAGCAACTGGAACGTCACTCGCACCGGGTCGCCGGCATGGAGTTCGCGCAGGTAGCGCACGTGCACCTCGGCGGTGAAGGTCGAATGGCCGCGAGTCTTGAGATATTCGAGGCCGCAGCCCAGCAACTCGAACGCTTCGTCGACGGCGCGATCGAACAGGACGTTGTAGTAGGCCATGTTCAGATGGCCGTTGTAGTCGATCCAGGCCGGTTCGACCCGCATCTCCGATGAAACGAGCGGGGCGAAAAACACAGGCTGGAGGTCGGGACGGTCGAGCATGCCCGGACTTTACGATGGCGGTCGCGGCGGCGTCCACTTGCAGCCGGCACCACCCAGGGCCACTTTCCTCCCCAGCCAACTGGACCCGAACCGGCCGCCGGACCAAAGATCGACACCCATGAATATCAATTGGTTGCCGCCCGCTGTTGTCGCGGCGTCCGAGCGGCTGGCGAAGGCGATCAACCTTCCGGACCTGTCCGGTTCGACCGTCTGGCTGGCGGTGACGGGCCTCAGCCGTTCGGGCAAGACGGTCTTCACGACCAGCCTGATCCACAACTTGCTGAGCGCGGTTCACAATCCCAACCGCATGCCGCTGCTCAACGTCGTGGGCGAGCGCCGGCTGATCGCCGCCAACCTGGAGAGCGCCCGCGCGCAACTGCTGCCACGATTTCCCTATCTGCAGAACATCGAGACCATGGCGTCCGGATCGCCGGATTGGCCGGCGCGCACCGCCGACATCAGCGAGATCGGGATCGAAGTGCATTTCTCGCCGGCTGGCAGCTTCGGCAAGCTGCTTAGCGAAATCCGCGGCAGCGCCGCCACGCTGACGATCCGGATTGTCGACTATCCGGGTGAATGGTTGCTCGACCTGCCGCTGCTTGAGCAGTCGTTCGCCGAATGGTCGCGCGCCACGATGCGCGCCTACCGCAAAGGCGTTCGTGCCGAACTCGCGCGCGACTTCATGGCGTTCATCGCCGACCATCCGCCCGAGGAAATCGCCAGCGAGCAGGTGGCGCGGCAGGCCCACGATCTCTATGGCGCGGTGCTCGTCAAGGCGCGGGACCACGGCCTCAGTTTTCTGCAGCCGGGGCGCTTCCTGTGCCGCGGCAGTCTCGGCGACGTGCCTTACTTGTGGTTTTCGCCGCTCGATATCGTCGAGGGCGTCGATACATTTGCGCCACATACGCTCGGCGCGCTGATGGCGGAACGCTTCGAGGTGTACAAGCGCGAAGCGGTGTCGCGCTTCTATGACGAGCATTTCCGCCACTATCGCCGGCAGATCGTCCTGGTCGACGTGCTGCGAGCGCTGCTCGCCGGGCGCGACGCCTTCGAGGACACCAGGCTCGCACTGACCGCGATCCTGGACAGCTTCCGGTATGGCCACGGCGGGCTGGTGTCACGGCTACTCGGCGGGTCGCATATCGACAAAGTGCTGTTCGCCGCCACCAAGGCCGATCACGTGCCGGAAGTTCAGCGCGACCATCTGGCGGCGCTGCTGCGGAACATGGCGGCCTTTCCGGCACTCGACGTGATGGCCAGCAATGCCCAGATGGACGCCATGGCAATCGCATCGGTCATTTCCACCGCGGACGACACCCAGGAGATCGACGGCCACCAGGTGCAGGTGGTGACCGGCCGGCCGGTCGGCGCCCGCACGCAGTCGAAGTTCTTCGTCGGCAATGTACCGATCCGGCCGCCGCGCGCCGATCAGTGGGCGAAACCGTTCCTCAACGTGCCGGTGTTCGAGCCGCCGGCCATCGATCCGTCGCCGGTCGAAGGCATCCCCCATATCAATCTCGACAGTGCGCTCGAATTTCTGCTCGGAGACCGGCTGCGGTGAGCGAACAGAACACCAGCAATCCGCCCGGGCCGCGCGTGATCGAGGTCGAAGACGCGCGTAGTTTCCGTCCGCAGCCGCTCGAACCGCCGCCACGGGTCATCGTCACCCAGGCCACCGAGCGGGTCGTTCCCAGCGAGCCGGTCAATCTTCCCGCGGTCGCGCGCGAAACCGGCGCGCCGCCGCGACCGCACCGTCACGTTCGCGCTCGCCGGCCTTTCCGTCTTCTTCGTCGGCTGGCTGGTGGTCGATGCGGTGGGCTGGGTCTCGGCCGCGTTCGAGCGCAGCACCGCGCTCGGCATACTGGCGGTCGCGGCGGTCGCGGGCGGGATCGCGGGCGCCGGCGTGGTGATCGGCCGCGAACTGACCAGCCTGTTCCGGCTCAAGAACGTCGAAGCCATTCATCGATCGGCTGTCGGGACCGACCGAGCGAATTGCATCAGCGGATGCGCGCAAGGCGATCGGCGACATACTCGCCGTGGTGCCGCGCGATCCCGAAACCAGGCAAGCGATCGAAGTCTTTCAGCGCCAGGTGCAACTTCATCACTCCGCGCACCAGCAGATCGAAATTCTGTCGCGCGCGGTGCTGCAGCCGCTCGACCGGCGCGCCGAGGCGCACGTCCGCACCGCAGTGCTGCGTGCGTTCGGCATTACCGCCATCAGCCCGACCGCGCTCACCGATGCTGCCTTCTTTCTCGCGTGCGGGCTCCGCATGGTGCGTGGGATCGCCGCCTCCTACGGGCATCGGCCGACTACCGCCACCACCCTGCACCTGCTGCGCCGCCTCGTGATCGAGGCCGGCAAGCTCGGCGCCGTCGACATCGCCAGTGGTGCGCTGGCGCAGCAGCTCGGCGGCGCACTCGCCGAACGCTTCGCCACGACGGCCGCCGATTCGGTGTACGCCTCGTATCGGATGGCGCGGCTCGGCATCATCGTGATGGACCTGTGCCGGCCGGTTCCGTTTCGCGAGGATGAAGTTCCAAGCGTGACCTCAATGGTCAGCAACGTCCTGCGGCGACGCACGGAACCTCAACTTCCCGCGTCGTAGGCGATCCGGGGGACGGCCGAAGTGTGGCCGCGGGAGCACTTGCCACGATCTTTCCCCAAGTGTTGCCAGGAACCATTCACCATGCGGCGCATTCCTTTGTGGGACGTGACGCAAGGGGATCGACATGACATTCGCTCTGACCCACTCGGGACCTGTTACGGCAATGCGGGTCGCCGCGCCGCCGCAGAACTCCTCGGATATGGCGTTGATTGAACGGATCGCTCGTGGAGATCAATTGGCGATGCGGACACTGTTCGCCCGTCATCAGGTCGCAGTGTTCCGGTTCGTCAATCGCCTGGTGCGGGACAGCGCCATGGCGGAAGACGTGCTCAGCGAAGTGTTCTTCGACGTCTGGCGGCATGCGGGACGCTTCGAGTTCGCGCTCTGCGGTTTCCACCTGGCTGCTCGCAATCGCGCGCTACAAGGCGCTCTCGGCGCGCCGGCGCCCCCGCGACGCCGAACTCGATGACGCTGCTGCGGGCCGCGTCGTCGACCCGGCCGATACGCCGGAGGTTGCCCTCCAGAGGAAAGACGATTCCGACATGCTCGGCCGCTGCCTGGCGCAGCTTTCGCCTGAACACTGCGAGGTGATCGACCTCGTCTACTACCACGAGAAGTCGGTGGCCGAAGTCGCCGCGGTGGTCGGCATCCCCGAGGCGACGGTCAAGACGCGCATGTTCTACGCGCGCAAGAAGCTCGCCCAGCTCGTGCAGGCGGCCTAGACCCGCACTTCATCCTCGAACCGTCGGCTGCTAGCCTGTCCCGGCAGGGAGAGGCAGCCGATGGATGTGCAGAAAAAAAGTGGCGCGCGTGCTCGCGACCCGCGCGCCGTCGAAGCGGCGATCCGCGAGCTCGCGCAACAATTCGGCAACCGGCTGGTCACCTCGCAGGCGGTGCGCGAGCACCACGCCAACACCACCACCTGGATCGAGAACGAGCCGCCCGACGCGGTGGTCTTTCCGCAGTCCGCCGCAGGACGTGCAGGCCATCGTTCGAATTTGCGCGGCACATCGCGTGCCGGTGATCCCGTTCGGGGCCGGGACGTCGCTCGAGGGCCACGTCAATGCGCCCTTCGGCGGCGTTTCGATCGACTTCCGCGACATGAATCGCGTGCTGGAGGTGCACTCGGCTGATCTCGATTGCGTGGTGGAGCCGGGGGTGACCCGCAAGCAGCTCAACGAGTATCTGCGCGATCAGGGCCTGTTCTTTCCGCTCGATCCCGGCGCCGACGCATCGCTCGGCGGCATGGCGGCGACGCGCTGTTCCGGCACCAATGCGGTGCGCTACGGCACCATGAAGGACGTCGTGCTGGCGCTCAAAGTCGTATTGCCGAACGGCGAACTGATCACGACGGCGCGGCGCGCCAAGAAATCGTCGGCCGGCTACGATCTCACGCGGCTGATGGTTGGAGCCGAAGGCACGCTGGGCGTCATCACCGAACTCACACTCAAGCTGCACGGCATTCCGGAGGCGATCGCCGGTGGCGTATGTCCGTTTGCCTCGGTCGAAGAGGCCTGCAACGCCGCAATCGCGACGATCCAGTCCGGGATTCCGGTGGCGCGCATCGAGTTGCTCGATGCGTTGCAGGTCAGGGCCACCAATCTTTACTCCAAGCTCGATCTGCCCGAGTCGCCGATGCTGTTCCTCGAGTTCCACGGCTCGGCGGCCGGCGTCGCCGAGCAGTCGGAGCGTTTCGGCGAGATCGCTGCCGACTTTGGCGGCGGACCGTTCGAATGGGCGACGCGGCCCGAGGAGCGCACCCGGCTGTGGCAGGCGCGCCATGACGCCTATTGGGCCGGCCGCGGACTGCGCCCGGGCGCCCAGGCCGTCGCCACCGACGTCTGCGTGCCGATTTCGCGGCTGGCGGAATGCGTCACCGAGACCCAGCGCGACATCGCCGAGCATCGGCTGGTCGCGCCCATCGTCGGGCATGTCGGCGACGGCAATTTCCACCTGACGCTGCTGGTCGACATGAACGACGCCGACGAGGTCAAGGCCGCCAAGGGGCTGTGCGAGCGGTTGGTCGAACGGGCGCTGGCGATGGACGGCACCTCGACCGGCGAGCACGGGGTAGGGCAGGGCAAGATGAAGTACCTCCTGGCCGAGCACGGCGCGGCCACGCTTGCCGCGATGGCGGCGATCAAACGGGCGCTCGACCCGGACAACCTCATGAATCCGGGAAAAATCATTCCGGCCGATTGATCGGCGCGGGCCGGCGGGCGAGCGTCGGAACCGGCGTCACATCGAGGTGGTCAAAACCGCCTGTAAACCATTGGCCGACATAGATTTGCCGTCAATCTGCTGCAACTTCCCAGACAATTGCCCGACGGCGGGGTGGGCGATGCAACGGACAGCGACTTGAGGGCGCGCTCGCCGGGGCTTACATGCCCCCGGTTAGTACGGCACGTACTCAATTCATTGTGCTCAGGTTTCCCCGGACCCGCGCACATTGTCCGGTGCCAGGACATTCGGGACCGCCTGTGGTGGAGACGGCGTGCAGACGACGCTGCTCGGATTTGCAATCGCGATCATTCTGGCGCTGGTCACGGCGCTGGTCGGTCCGTTGCTGATCAATTGGGACAGCTATCGGGAAGAGTTCGAGGCGCGCGCCAGCCAGCTGACGGGGCTTGAGTTCAAGGTCTCCGGCGCCATCGATGCGCGTCTGTTGCCGACGCCGAGCGTGACGCTCCATGGCATCGAATTCGGCCGGCCGCGCGACGCCGGCCGGGTGCGCGCCCGCGCGCTGCGTATCGAATTCGCGTTGGGATCGCTGCTGCGCGGCGAGTGGAAGATCGCAGATGCGCGGCTGGAGGGACCCGAGTTCGCGGTCGGTCTCGACGCCGCGGGACGCATCGCCCTGCCGGTGCCGACCATCGGTTTCGCGCCCGAGGGCGTCAGCATCCATCAGCTCAACATCGAGGGCGGCCGCGCCGTCCTGACGGATGCGGCAACCGGATCGCGGCTGGTATTGGACAAGCTCGAGTTCAAGGGCGACCTGCGTTCGCTGGCAGGTCCTGCCAAGGGCGAAGGTTCGTTCCTGGTCGCGGGCCAGCATTATCCCTACCGGTTTTCCGCCAGCCGCGTGGGCGACGACGGCAGCGTCAAAATGCGGCTCGCGCTCGACCCCATCGACCGGCCGTTCACCGCCGAAGCCGATGTTTCCATTCGTATCGAGAATGGCGTGCCGCTGTTCGAGGGCGGGCTGGCATTCGCGCGAGCGGTCGGCCGCGCGCCCCAAGGTGCGCAGGGGCTCATCGTCGAGCCTTGGCGCGTCACCAGCCGGTTCAAGGGCGACAGCAACGGCGCCACGCTCGATCAGGTCGAGTTCCAGTACGGACCTGACGATCGTCCGATCAAGCTGCGCGGCGGCGCCCGGATGGTGTTTGGCAGCAAGCCGCAACTCGAGGGAGAACTGTCCTCGTCTCAGATTGATCTCGACCGCATTCTCGCGTTGCCGGAAGCAACCCGCCGCCGGCCGTTGCCGACCCTCAAGACGTTCGCGGAATATGCCTCCGGGGCGCTGCGCCTGCCGTTCCCGGTTCGCCTTGGACTGAATGTCGAGACGCTCACGCTCGCCGGCGCTCCGCTCCAACGGCTCAGCGGCTTGTTCAAGTCCGACGGCGAGACGTGGGATATCGAGCGGCTGGAGGTGCGCGCTCCCGGCATCACGCAGGTTCGCGTCGGTGGCCGCATCAACCTCACGCCGTCCGGTGCCGTGTTCAAGGGGCCGGTCGATGTCGATGCCAACGATCCGCGCGCTTTGCTTGGCTGGCTGACCGGTATCGACGCACAGCCCACGATGGCGGGACCTTTGCGTCTAGCGGGCACGCTCACACTCGGAAGCGAGCAGGTCGCCGTCGAAGCGCTTAAGGCGGAACTCGACCGGATGACGATTGCCGGCCGCCTCGGCTACCGCTGGGCCGGCGAAGGCCGTGCCGCGCGCATCGATGGCGCGCTGACCGCGCCGGAGATCGACCTCGACCGGGTCCAGGCGCTCGGCAAAGCCATGTTCGACGATGCCTCGTTCGACTGGCCGCGCGAAGGCAACCTGTCGCTCAAAATCGCCCGCGCGACAATCGCCGGGGTCGACGCGAAGCAGGTGGATGTCGACATGCGGATCGACGCCGGCGGGGTCGAGATCGATCGGCTGGCTGTGGCCGACTTCGGTGGCGCGACGCTGGCGGTGAAAGGCCGGATCGGTACCGAGGCACAATCGCCGCGCGGCACGATCACGCTCGACCTTAACGCCAAATCCCTCGATGGCATCACGGCGGCCGTCGCAAAGTTTGCACCTCAAGCCGCGGACGAACTGCGCCGCTCCGCGCCTCAGCTGAGCCCGATGACGCTGCGCGCCACCCTGGCGGTGGATTCGCCCGCCGCGAAGACCGCGAACCCGACGGCCGCGGCACGATTCAAGGCCGACGGCCGTGCCGGCGCGTTTCGTCTGGCGCTGCAGGGCGAAGCCACCGCGGCGGGGCAGGCCTTCACGATGCAGGGCTTTGAACTGCTGAAGTCCGCCAACGTGAAGATGACCGGGAGCGTGGAATCCAACGACGGGCGGTTACTGCTCGAGCTTGCCAAGCTCGACGGCTTGTTCGCGGTCGAGAAGCAGCCAGGCCGGATGCATCTGTCGGTCAGCGGCCCGCTCGATAGCAAGCTCTCGGTCGACGGTCAGTTGACGACCGGCGCGTTCAATATCGCTGCCAGCGGAATCGCTCTGCTGCCTGACAATGCCCGCCCGACCGCGGCGCTGACAATCAAGATGGCAAATGCCGGCCTGCGGTCACTGCGTCCGGGCACGGGCGGCAAGCCGGCGGAACCGCTACCGACCACACTGTCCGGCAAGCTCACCTTGGCGGATGAGGCCGTCGTGCTGTCCGATCTCACTGGCAGCGTCGCAAACATGGGCATCGCGGGACGGCTGACGATCGGTCTCGCGCAGCCGAGCCGGATCGATGGCGAGTTCGAGCTTGGTGCGCTCGACGTTCCCGGCGCGCTCGCGGCGATTTTGGGCATGCCGGCCTCTAGCGCCGTCGCGGCCGACCTCTGGCCATCGGAGCCGTTCGAAGCCGGCCTCATGCGCGGCCGCACCGGGCAGATCAGGATCAAGTCCGCGCGAGCCATGCTGACTTCCAAGTTGCTCGCGCGCGATGTCCGGGCGACGTTGCGTTTCGACGAGACCAGCATTGTGCTGCAGACCGTCGAGGCAGAGGTCGCCGGCGGCCGCATGACCGCGGAGTTCACGGCGCAACGGCAGGCCGACGGCCTTGAGGCGCGCGGGCATGTTCGGTTTGCCGCCGCCAACGCCGCCGAACTGCTGCCTGGCGACGGCGCGGTGTCGGGACGGATCACGCTCGGTATGTCGGCGGAGGGCAGTGGGCGCAGCGCGACCGCGCTCATCGGCTCGCTTGCCGGCACCGGCTCCTTCACGATCGAGAACGGCAAGGTGGAGCGCCTCGATCCGGCGGTGTTCGACGCTCTGATCCGCGCCGTCGACGGCGGCCTGCCGATCGATGCCGTGCGGGTGCGCACCTGGCTGGACAAGGCGCTCGCGGCGCGTGCGCTCCCGGTGACCTTCGGCGAAGGGACCATTACACTCTCCTCCGGGCAGGCGCGTCTGAGCAACGTGATCGTGCGCACGCCGGCGGCGGAACTGACCGCAGGCGGGAGTTTCAGCTTGGCGGATGGGGCGCTCGATGCCCGACTGATGCTGGCTGGACCACAGGGCATGGGCGGCGTTGCACATGCCCGGCCGGAAATCGCCATCACCCTGAAGGGACCTGTCGCCAGCCCGAAGCGAACGATCGATGTCGCGGCGCTCTCGAGTTGGCTCGCGCTGCGATCGGTGGAGCAGCAATCGAAGAAGCTTGAAGTTCTTGAAGGTGCCGCGGCGGCCAATGTCCGGCCCAACGATGTGCCGGTGCCGGTGGCGGCTCCGAGCACCCAAGCGCCGAGCACCCCTGCGCCGGCGGCGACAGCCGCAGTTCCGTCCGCGCCGGTGCCGCCCTATGTGAAGCCCCCACCTGCGACGCCGCCACCGGTGACGTCGCTACCTGTGACGCCGCCATCCACGATGCCGCCGCCAGATGGGACCTCTCCGGTCGTCCGCGCCGATCCCGAGGCGCAGCAACGCCCCAAGGCGGCACCTCGTCCTGCGCCCCTGCCACAAAAGCCGCCGGAAAAGCCGCCGGCTCGGCCTGCGCCGCCGCCGATCAATCTATTGCCGTTCTTTGGGCCGCGCACGTAGCGGGAGGTTTCAACGCTGACCGTGCGCAGAGAATGATGTTGCCGCACGTGCGCTGGCACCACGCGGCCTGAAAAACCGAATGAGAAGTAATGAATTGCAACCGCGGCTGCTGGCCTGCAGCGCCACGGCCGGCCAATCACAGTGCCGCTGCGTCAGTCCGGCCGTAACGCGCTTGGAGCGCCCCGATTGGCGATCGTGTCGTGAGATCCGTTGCGCGCGTCCTCGTCGGAAACCTGGCTTCGGCTACGGTAGTGATCGAGGACGAACAGCCGGATGGCGGACGACAGGTTGCCGTGCTGCCGGTCGGTATCGATCGTTGCAACAAGGTCGGACAGGGTCAGATCCCGGCCGCCGGCAATTTCCTTGAGGCCCTTCCAGAACGCGTCCTCGAGGCTGACGCTGGTCTTATGACCTGCGATCACAATGGAGCGTTTTACGACCGGCGATTTCATCGCTTGTCTCCCGTTTCGATCCGGCGCTGATCTAGATCGCGGCGGGCCTTATCGTTCTTCGCCTGATCGAGCGCGCGTTCTGATTTCTTGCGGCCGTGCGCTAAACGATTGGCGGCTGCATTTAGTTCACCGAACTTTCGATCGGCTTGCTTGCGCGCTCTGCGAAGGTTGACGAGATCGCCCATTCATTCACTCGACGGTCAGCGCTGTAGTCCTTTCGGGTATCGGCTCACATGATGTGCTTCTTCGCCAAATACGTCGTTACCGTGGCGGATACCTTTCAAGTGGTTCCGAGGGTTAATGCTCTCGCGTCAGCGCAGATTTGCGGGAATCTACATTTGATCTTCAGGATAAGGTCCTGAAAACGAAAGCGTCTTGCTAAACCCATAAAAAATAAATTTGGCGAAATCAGAATGCGGCACATTGAATCTCTGAATCAACTCGCTCAGAACTGCGCTTTACTTGGCTCTCAAGCGGCTTGAAACGTCCCATGTGCCTTCAAATGGCGGCCTAAGCGGGGATAAAGTGCACGTCACAAGTTCGTGATCTTCCACCGCTGACTGCGCTTCAGCCGGGCCGGGTCATCCGTTCCGGCCGGACCAGGCGGTCGAACTCAGCCGCCGACACATAGCCCAGCCGGAGTGCCTCATCGCGCAGCGTCGTGCCGTTGGCGTGCGCTGCCTTGGCGATAGCGGCGGCGCGTTCATAACCGATGCTTGGTGCGAGCGCGGTCACCAGCATCAGGGAGTTCTTCAGCAACTCGCGGATGCGGGTCTCGTTGGCGCGGATGCCGACGACACAGTGATCCGTAAACGACACCGCCGCGTCGGCGAGAAGCCGGATCGATTGCAGCGTCGCGTATGCGATCACCGGCTTGTAGACGTTGAGTTCGAAATGACCCTGGCTCCCTGCCACCGTCACGGTGGTCTCGTTGCCGAATACTTGGCAGCAGACCATGGTCAGAGCTTCGCTCTGCGTGGGGTTCACCTTGCCGGGCATGATCGATGACCCCGGCTCATTCTCCGGCAGGATCAATTCACCGAGACCTGAACGAGGACCTGATCCCAGCAGCCGGATGTCGTTGCCGATCTTAAAGAGCCCCGTGGCCGAAGCGGTGAGGGCGCCGTGCACGAAAACGACGGCGTCGTGCGAGGCGAGTGCCTCGAACTTATTCGGCGCGCTCACGAACGGCATGCCGGTCAGCGCGGCGATGCGTTTAGCAATCAGCTTGGCAAATTGTGGTTTGGCATTGAGCCCGGTGCCGACGGCCGTGCCGCCCTGCGCCAATGGGTAGAGGTCCTTGAGCGTGGCGGCCACGCGGGCGCGTCCGAGCTTGGCCTGCGCGGCGTAACCGGAGAACTCCTGACCGAGCGTGAGCGGGGTCGCATCCTGCGTATGGGTGCGGCCGATCTTCACGATCTTCGCAAACTCCTTTGATTTCTGCTCCAGGGCAGCGTGGAGCTGCGCCAGCGCCGGCAGGAGTCTTTCAGTGATCTCGCGCGCGATCGCGATATGCATCGCGGTCGGAAAGCAGTCGTTCGACGACTGGCTCATATTGACATGGTCGTTCGGATGTACCGGCGCCTTGTCGCCCCGCTTGCCGCCCAGCAGTTCGTTGGCACGAGCGGCGATCACCTCGTTGACGTTCATATTGCTCTGGGTGCCGGACCCGGTCTGCCAGACCAGCAGGGGAAAGTGATCGTCGAGCGTGCCGTCCATCACCTCCTGAGCGGCGCGCACGATGGCCTGCTTGCGGCGCGCATCGAGCGAACCGAGTTCGTGGTTCACTTCGGCTGCGGCGCGTTTGATGAGCGCGAGCGCGCGCGTAACCGATCGCGGCATTTGTTCTTCGCCGATACGGAAATTGCGCCGCGAGCGCTCGGTCTGCGCGCCCCAATAGGACTCGGCGGCGACCTCAATCGGACCGAACGTGTCGCTCTCGACCCGCGTCGGACCACCGGCAGGCTTCCGGGCTTCGTTGACAGGGGCGCGTGCCATCGAGGTGGCGCCTGCTACTTCTTACGGAACCGGTCGAGCCGAACCACCTCGCCGCTGCCCTTCGGCTTGTCGGGTTCGGGCGGCGGCTCCGGATTGGCCGGAGTGACGGCGGCGAGGCTGGGGACCGCGCGCGGGCCGGATAGTTCGGCCGGCGGCCGCGCCGGCGTGCTGCCTTCGTGACCGGCCGGCTCGGCTTCGCCCGCCTCCGTCGCGACGGCTTCGAACCGCACCTCGAATGGCACCGATGGATCCGCGAAGCGCTGAATCGCGGCGAATGGCACGGTCAGGCGCTCACTGACGCCGCCAAACGCCAGACCCACTTCAAAGCCCTCGTCGGAAACGATCAAGTCCCAAAACTGATGCTGCAGGACGACGGTCATCTCCTGGGGATATTGCGCGCGGATGCGGGGTGACAGCTTCACGCCGTCCGCAGTCGTGTCGAACGTGATGTAAAAATGATGTTCGCCCGGCAGCCCGTTCTTGGCGTCCTCAATGACGGTTCGCACCACCCGGCGCAGCGCGTCCTGGACGAGGAGGTCGTATCTGATGTGATCGGTAGCCATGGGCGTATGTCCGTCAAAGGCGGCAAACTAGCAGATTCGGGCGTCTAACACGCCGCGAAGAAGCCCGGCGGACACATTACATATTGTGAAATGCCCCTGTGGGGGAAGGTGGAGGCTTCTGTTGCCAGGTGCCTCCGAACCCCGCCTGCCGGAGCTTAACCCGTCAGGACTTTAAGTTCGGTATTTCAGACCGCTTACGCAGCCTGAGCAACCGGAGCATAGTTGTCGTTTGCAACTATGGAATGGTCCGATAACGGTGGTACCATGCCGAGCAAAAGCACGCCCTTTACGCCCTCGTCGATCCTATTTCGACCCCGTGGTGGGAACGGCGATCGTCGTCGCCGCTCCCGAATTGGTGGAGTCGCCGGGTACTGCCCCCGGGTCCGATAGGTTTATTACGACGGCCATTTATCGCCATATCCGGCTTGCGCCGGCCCACTGAATATAGTCGCGATCGACTTCGAAAAAAAGGGTGCCTTGGACACTGCTACGCAAACCGGTCGCGGTGCGCTTTCTCGACCACAGCGAACTTTCCCGAAGACTGCCCGGTTCAGCGCCTTCATGGGCGCAATGCAATAAACCCGTTGGCCGGATCGTCGCTGGGACGGTAAATCTCGGCCATGTCCGACACCCATTCCGCGCCGACGCCTTCGATAGTCCCCCGGCTACCCGACGTTTTTGTCGCCTTTGCGCTGATCTCGCTGCAAGGCTTCGGTGGAGTTCTGGCCTGGTCCCGGCGGATGCTGGTCGAGGAACGCCGCTGGATGACGGCCGAGGAATTTAACGACGCCTACGCGCTGTGCCAGTTCCTGCCGGGTCCCAACGTCGTCAACCTGTCGGTCGTGTTCGGCCGTCGCATCCGGGGCCCGGTCGGAGCCGTGGTCGCGCTTGTCGGCCTGCTCGGGCCGCCGTTTGTGATCGTGACGCTGATCGGGATTCTCTACGCCCACTACGGCGAGATCGCCGCCCTTCAGCGGATGCTGATGGGCGTTGCGGCGGCCGCCGCCGGCCTCGTCATGGGGACCGGCGCCAAGATGGCGCTGCCGCTGTTCAAGGATCGCCGCTGGGTTGCGCCGCTCATCGCCCTGGTGACGTTTGCGGCGATCGGCGTGATGCGCTGGCCGATCTATTTCGTGCTCGGAATACTTGTGCCGGTCAGCATCGCAATCGCTTGGTGGTTACGACGATGAGGGACGATGGCGGCACGCTGCTCGCGCTCGCGGGCTATTTCGCACTGATGTCGCTGTTCGCGATCGGCGGCGCCAATTCCGCGGTGCCGGAGATGTACCGGGTGGCGGTCGAAATCGAGAATTGGATGACCGATCGGCAGTTCGCGGACATTTTCGCTCTTGCGCAGCTCACGCCCGGTCCGAACGTCATCATCGTCTCGCTGATCGGCTATCACGTCGCCGGCGTCGTCGGTGGGCTGGTTGCGACCCTGGCGATGTGCGGCCCGACCTGCATATTCGCGTTCTACATCGGTGGCGTGTGGGAGCGATTCAAGGATGCACCTTGGCGTGCCGTGATTCAGGCAGGACTGCTTCCGATCTCGATCGGGCTCGTTTTTGCGAGCGCCTTCGTCGTTGCGTGGGCCACTGCACAAAATTGGATCGCCATCGCCGTCACGCTGGGCACGGCCATCGTGACTTACATTACGAGATTGAATCCGCTGTGGATTTTCGCTGCCGCCGCGCTGTTAGGGTTAGCGGGCGCGATATGAACTTAATTCGGCCGGAATTGCTTTCCGTTGCCCATCGGAATGTGCTACGAAAAAAATCGTGTGCGAACGGACAGCAAGTTCCGGCACGCGCTGTATGCGGGGCTGAGTACGGAGGGAGCATGTCTGAGGGCGTTACGCCGTCCCCACAAGGGGCGCCGGCAGGGACTGCGGGGCATAACCAGCATTTCATCGGCGGCTTCATTATCGCCGTGCTGGCGCTGATGTTGCTGTGGGCGACTTTTTACATTTCCAGCCCTCTGTTTTCGCGCTCGCTCGCCATCGCGGTGGCGGTGATCGCGGTCGGCGCAGCGGCGGGCTTTATCCCCGTCCGGAGTCCGCAGGACGTCTTCGGCGGCTTGGCGCTGGTCGAACTCGCGATCTTTGCGGTGATCGCATCCTCCGAATTGCCCGGACAACGCGGCTTTGCGTTTGGGCCCGGGACGGCGCCGCGGCTGTTTGCCGGGTTGCTCGCGGGACTCGGGTTTTTGGTCGCGTTCATCGGCATCGTGTCTGAAGGGCCGGCGATCGAACGCTATCGGGCGCGCGGACCGCTGCTGGTGATCTCGTCGATCTTGCTGTTCGCGGCGCTCATCCGTCCGTTCGGTCTCGTGATCGCGACCTATGCGGCATTCATGTTTTCGATCCTCGGATCGAAGGAGATGCGTTGGGTCGAAAGCGTGATCGCGGGCGCGGCGATGACGGCGTTTTGCGTCCTGCTGTTCGTGTACCTGCTCAACCTACCGTTTCAGTTATGGCCGCAGGCGAACGGACCGACGATCCTGCTCAATCAGTTCCTCGACCTCTTCAAGGGCGTACTGACGTTGTTGCAGAAGGCCATCGGTCGTTGATGGGGGCGTGGCTGCGGCCACATTGACGCATTTGAGTTGAGGTCGTCATGTCGGAACTACTCTCGAACCTCGCGATGGGCTTTGGGGTTGCATTTACCCCTTATAACATCATGTTCTGCCTGCTTGGCGCGCTCGTCGGCACCTTGGTCGGCGTGTTGCCGGGCATCGGCACGGTCGCAACCATCGCGATGCTGCTCCCGATCACCTTCGGCCTGCCGCCGGTCGGCGCGCTGATCATGCTCGCTGGCATCTACTACGGCGCGCAGTACGGCGGCTCCACCACCTCGGTGCTGGTGAACATCCCGGGCGAAGCTACATCGGTTATAACGTGCCTGGATGGGCATCAGATGGCGCGCAAGGGGCGCGCCGGTGCGGCGCTCGCCATCGCGGCCCTCGGCTCGTTCTTCGCCGGCTGCGTCGCAACCGTGCTGGTGGCCGCGCTCGGCGCGCCGCTGACCGGTCTCGCCCTGCTGTTCGGCCCTGCCGAATATTTCTCGCTGATGGTGCTCGGCCTGATCTTCGCGGTCGTGCTGGCAAAGGGGTCGGTAGTCAAGGCCGTCGCGATGGTGGTCACCGGGCTGCTGATGTCGATGGTGGGCTCGGACCTTGAAACCGGCGCCGGACGCATGACGTTCGACATGCCGGAACTCGCCGACGGTATCGGATTTACCAACATCGCGATGGGCGTGTTCGGTTTCGCGGAGATCATCCGCAACCTCGAAGTGCCGTCGGAGAGCCGTGACATTCTGAAGGGCAAGGTCACCGGCCTGATGCCGACGCGGCAGGACCTCATCGACGCGTCCGGCGCCATTGCACGCGGTACCATACTTGGATCGCTGCTCGGCATTCTGCCGGGCGGCGGCGCGGTGATCGCATCCTTCGCCGCCTATACGTTCGAGAAGAAAATCTCGAAACACCCGGAGCGTTTCGGCACGGGCATCATCCAGGGCGTCGCGGCGCCGGAAAGCGCCAACAACGCGGCGGCGCAGACCGCCTTCATCCCGTTGCTCACCCTCGGCATTCCGCCCAACGCCGTGATGGCGTTGATGGTCGGCGCCATGACCATCCACGGTATCGTGCCGGGCCCGCAGGTCATGACCAAGCAGCCCGAGCTGTTCTGGGGCATGATCGCCTCGATGTGGCTCGGCAACCTGATGCTGGTCATCATCAACCTGCCGCTGGTCGGCGTATGGGTCACGTTGCTGCGCGTACCGTACCGGCTGATGTACCCGTCGATCATTGTGTTCTGCTGTATCGGCATCTACTCGATCAATAACGCTCCGACCGACGTGGTGATCGCGGCGTGCTACGGATTGTTCGGCTACTGGCTGATCAAGCACGACTTCGAGGCGGCGCCATTGCTGCTCGGTTTCGTGCTGGGCCCGCTGATGGAGGAGAACCTCCGGCGCGCCATGCTGATCGCCCGCGGCGACGCCACCGTGTTCATCACCCGTCCGATTTCCGGCGGGCTGCTGGCGGTTGCGCTGCTGCTGTTGATCATCGCCGCCCTGCCGAACATCCGGAAGCGCCGCGAGCAGGTTTTTGTCGAGTAATCGGCGACGGTTGGACCGGTATCGCGATAGGCCTTGACCGCGCCGGGGGCGCGCTGCATACGCGCCGTTAAATGCGATCGAGTAGCCCGGCAATTACCGGCTCGGCTGCCAACGCGTCGCAGCCCTCATCGGACCTAGTCGGCATGCGATCCACCGATGGCGGCGTATGCTTTCGCCAAGGAGCCAATATGTTGAACATGCTGTCACGTATCCTCTTAGGTATGTTTGCCCTCGCGGCGGTCGTTGCGCCGGCTGCCGCGCAGTCAGACTACCCCCGGCGCCAGATCACCCTCATCGTTCCGTTCGCGGCCGGTGGACCGACCGATATTGTCGCGCGCATCGTCGGCGAGCACATGGCGCGCACGCTTGGGCAGCCAGTCATCATCGAGAACATCGTGGGCGCAGGCGGGACCACCGCCTCGACCCGCGCGATGCGCGCGCCGCCCGACGGCTACACCATCATCATGGGCCACATGGGCACCCACGCCGCCTCGGTCGCGCTTTATCCGAACCTTGCCTACAAGCCGGACGTTGACTTCGCGCCGATCGGGCTTGCGGCCGGCACACCGGTTCTGATCCTCGCGCGGAAGGACTTTCCGCCGAAGGACCTCAAGGAGTTCATTGCCTACGTGAAGGCCAATGCCGACAAGCTGAACATGGCGCATGCCGGCGTCGGCTCGGTGTCATTCACGACTTGTCTGCTGCTGAACTCGATTCTGGGCGTGAAGCCGACCTTGGTGCCCTATAACGGCACCGGGCCGGCGCTGACCGCCCTGGTCGGAAGCCAAGTCGATTACATGTGCGACCAGATCGTCAACGTGGTCCAGCAGGTAAAGGCCGGCCAGATCAAGGCCTACGCCATCGGTACCGAAACCCGTAACGAAGCGCTGCCGGAGGTGCCGACCAGCAAGGAGGCCGGGCTGCCGGAATTCCAAGCGCAGGCCTGGAACGCGCTGTTCGCGCCCAAGAACACGCCACAGCCGATCCTCGACAAGCTCAGCGACGCGCTCGACAAGGCGCTCTCCGACGAGGGCGTTCGCAAGCGCCTGCTCGACCTCGGCAGCGTCCTGCCCGACCAGGCCGGCCGGGGCCAGCAGGCCTTGGCCGCCCTCGTCAAGAGCGAGATCGCCCGCTGGACGCCGATCATCAAATCGGCGGGCCCGCTGAACTGATCGTTGCCTGGACGGCCGGAAAACTGATTCGGCGGCGCCGCACCGGTGCCGCCGATGTGCTTTCGGGCGTTGCATCGTGTGGCGTGAACAACCGGGCGGCCGCCGATTTGTTGCGGGAGAGGGAAGGGCTAAACTCGTGCCCGACTCACTGGCGCGGGTCGATGCGAGGCTTGAGGCATGCTGCAGTACCACCAGTTGATGGAGCGCATCCTCGCCGAAGGTGCTGAGAAGCACGATCGGACCGGCACCGGCACGCTGTCGGTGTTCGGCCACCAGATGCGCTTCGACCTCGCCGCGGGATTTCCGCTGACCACCACCAAGAAGTTGCACCTTAAGTCGATCGTGTACGAGTTGCTCTGGTTTCTCGCCGGCGATACCAACGTCAAATATCTCAACGCGCACGGCGTGACGATCTGGGATGAGTGGGCGGACGAGCGAGGTGAATTGGGGCCGGTGTACGGCAGGCAGTGGCGCTCGTGGCCCGCGCCCGACGGCGGCACGATCGATCAGATTGCCAACGTGGTTGCCGCAATCCGGCGCAATCCCGATTCGCGCCGCCTCATCGTCACCGCCTGGAACCCGGCCGATGTCGACAAGATGGCGTTGCCACCGTGTCACTGCCTGTTTCAGTTCTACGTCGCCGGCGGCAAGCTGTCCTGCCAGCTCTATCAACGTTCGGCCGATGTCTTTCTCGGCGTCCCGTTCAATATCGCGTCCTACGCGCTGCTGACGCTGATGGTGGCGCAGGTGACAGGCCTCGCACCCGGCGAATTCATCCTTACGCTTGGTGACGCACACCTCTATCTTAATCATCTGGAGCAGGCGCGGTTGCAGTTGTCGCGGCGGCCGCGCGCACTCCCGCGCATGCAGGTCAATCCCGCCGTGACCGACATCTTTCGCTTCCAATTCGAGGACTTCACGCTCGTCGGCTACGATCCGCATGCGCACATCAAAGCCCAGGTGGCGGTGTGAGCGCGCCGGGCGGAGGCGAGGGGTCGAGGCCGTAGATGCAAACCCAGGAATCGAAGGTCCTGCTGACCTTGGTCGTAGCCGCGGCCGACAATGACGTGATCGGTTCCGGCGGAAAGTTGCCGTGGCGGCTGAAGTCCGAGATGGCGCACTTCCGCGACCTCACCATGGGCAAACCGGTGGTGATGGGCCGCAAGACGTTCCTGTCGATCGGCAAGCCGCTCAAAGGGCGCACCAACATCGTGATCAGCCGCGATCCGGATTTTGCCCTGCCGGGAGTTCTGGTTGCGCCGCGCGTCGAAGCTGCGCTCGCGACGGCCCGCGGCGATGCGTTGCGGCGCGGCGCCGGCGAGATCGCCGTGATCGGAGGCGCCGAAGTCTACCGCCAGACCTTGCCGATGGCCGACCGCATTGTGTTTACCCGCGTTCACTTGAAACCGGCAGGCGATACGACGTTTCCATCGATCGATCCGCAAATCTGGACCGAAACCGGCCGTAGCGAGTACGCGGCTGGGCCAGATGACGACGCGTCCTTTACGGTGCTTGTATTCGACCGCTCCGACGGCCGCGCCCGCAAGGAATGAATTGAGCGTATTTCAAGGCCGTGCGCCGTGCCGCCGCACGCCGGCAAGGCGCGTTGTAACCGGATGACACCTCCCCTATAACCCCCTGCAAATAGCAACAGTCTTGCGGGTCCATCCCGCAAGTGAGGAGACAAGCCGATGCCGTGGAGCAATCAGGGCGGAGGAGGACCTTGGGGAACCGGGGGCAGTGGAGGTACCAAGGGCCCGTGGGGCTCGGGGCCGCAACCACCCGGCTCGCCGCCGCCTGATCTCGAGGAGTTTCTGCGCCGCAGCCAGGATCGCCTGCGCAGCGTGCTGCCGGGCGGCAGCATCGGCGGCAAGGGCTTGGCGCTGATTGTGCTCGCCGCGTTGGTGATCTGGGGCTTTTCGGGTTTCTTCCGGGTCGAGCCCGATGAGAAGGGCGTCATCCTCCGCTTCGGCAAGTTCGTCCGCGAAGTCGATCCAGGCCTGAATTACCATCTGCCTTATCCGATCGAGACCGCGCTGACCCCGCGGGCGCTGCGGGTCAACAAGATCGATGTCGGCATGCGGGTCGTCGACGACGCGCGGCGCGGCAACACAATTCGTGACGTGCCGGAAGAAAGCCTGATGCTGACCGGCGACGAGAATATCGTCGATGTCGACTTCTCGGTCTTTTGGAAGGTCAAGCTCGACGGGCTCGGCAACTACCTGTTCAACATCCAGCAGCCTGAGGGCACCGTCAAAGCCGTGGCCGAGAGTGCGATGCGGGAGGTGATCGGCCGCTCCAACATTCAGCCGATCCTGACCGGCGCGCGGCAGAACATCGAGACCGCGGTGCAGGAACTGATGCAGCAGGTTCTGGATCAGTATCATTCCGGCATCCAGATAACGCAGGTGCAGTTGCAGAAGGTCGATCCGCCCTCGCAGGTGATCGATGCCTTCCGCGACGTGCAGGCCGCGCGCGCCGATCTCGAGCGCGCGCAGAACGAGGCGCAAAGCTACGCCAACCGCGTCGTTCCCGAAGCGCGGGGCCGCGCGGCGCAGATCGTTCAGGCCGCCGAAGCGTATCGCGAACAGACGGTGGCCGAAGCCAAAGGCGGCTCGTCGCGTTTCATCAACGTCTACGACGAATACAAGAAGGCGCCCGACATTACCCGGCAACGCATGTATCTCGAAACCATGGAACGGCTGTTCGGCGGTACCGATAAAATCATCATCGATTCCGGCACCCAGGGTGGGGGAGTCGTTCCGTTCCTGCCACTCAACGAGCTTTCGCGGCCGCGCACGCCGGCGCCAGCGCCGACGCCGCAAGCGCCGGGAGGCAACCGATGAGGCTCAATCTCGCCGGCGGCATTGTGGCCGCGCTCATCATTGTCGGGCTTATCATCGCCTACGGCACCCTGTTCACCGTCTATCAGACCCGGCAGGCACTGGTAGTGCGATTGGGCGAACCGATCCGCGTCGTGACCCAGCCGGGTCTGCACTTCAAGGTGCCGCTGATCGACAGCGTGATCCAGATCGACAACCGCATCCTCGATCTCGAGAACCCCGCGCAGGAGGTAATTGCGTCGGATCAGAAGCGGCTGGTGGTCGACGCCTTTGCGCGTTACCGCATCCAGGATCCGCTGAGGTTCTACCAGACGGTCGGATCGGTCGAGCGGGCGAACTCGCAGCTTTCGATCCTGCTCAACTCGGCACTGCGCCGCGTGCTCGGCGAGGCGACGCTCACACACGTCGTGCGTGACGATCGCTCCGCGCTCATGACGCGCGTGCGCGACCAGCTCAACAACGAGGCCCAGGCCTTGGGTATTTCGATCGTCGACGTGCGTATCCGGCGCGCCGACCTGCCGGAGCAGAACAGCCAGGCGGTGTATCAGCGCATGCAGACTGAGCGTCAGCAGGAAGCCTCGCAGATTCGCGCGCAAGGCAGTCAGCGCGCGCAGGAAACCCGCGCCAAGGCCGACCGCGACGTGACCGTGCTCCTTGCCGATGCACAATCGAAGGGCGAGCAGGTACGCGGCGAGGGCGACGGCGAACGCAATCGCATCTATGCCGACGCGTTCGGACGGGATCCCGAGTTCTTCTCGTTCTACCGGTCGATGCAAGCCTACGAAAATGGCCTGCGCTCGAACGACACACGGATGGTGCTTAAGCCCGATTCGGAGTTCTTCCGGTTTTTCGTGGATCCGTCCGGCAAGCCACGAACCGCGGTTCCCGCCTCACCCGTCGCCCCTGCCAAGCCTGTCGCTCCCGCTCAGTAACGAATCCTGCGCGGCAGCGGCGTGGCGCCGGTTGATGTCAGATGACCGAATTTGTTGTGGCTCTCGGTCTTGTGTTCGTCATCGAGGGCTTGATCTTCGCGGCGTTTCCCGGACTCGCCAAGCGGCTGGCGGCGAGTGCACTGGAAAGCCCGGAAATGTCGCTGCGGATCGCCGGTTTGGTATCGGCGATTCTCGGCGTTGTGCTGATTTGGCTGATGCGCGGATAAGTCCGGGGCGGAACCGCCCAAGTCGGCTGCGCATCGGTCCCGGTCCCGATTCCGCCCTAATTGGCTAGCCTATTTTCGCTCTGGAAACCGCACTTGCGTCCATTCCTGGACGGAGGCAGTGTTTCCTTGAGAACATCCCAGGAGCTCAAACGTCCATGCGCGGCACCTTCACCCGCCTTGCCCGGCAGGCTCGCCGGCCCGCTTTCGCTGTGGTCGCGACTGCAGCGTTGGTCCTGCCCGGGCTCGCTGTCCCCGCGAATGCGCGCGGCCCCGAGTTCATCGCCGACGTTGCCGAAAAAGTCATCGATGCCGTGGTGAATATTTCGACTTCGCAGAAGGTCGAGACGACGCGCAACAACGCCATGCCGCAGATGCCGAACAACGATCCGCAATTGGACGAGTTGTTCCGCGACTTCTTCAACCGGCGCGGGCCGGGAGGCGACAATCAGAACCGCGAGCGCGGTCCGCGGCGGGTCAATTCGCTCGGCTCCGGATTTGTGATCAATTCCTCCGGCATCGTGGTCACCAACAACCACGTGATCGCGGAAGCCGACGAGATCACCGTCATCTTCAACGATGGCTCGCGCCTCAAGGCCGAGCTGATCGGCAAGGATCAGAAGACCGACATCGCACTGCTGCGGGTCAAACCCGAGAAGCCGCTGAAGGCGGTGAAGTTCGGTGATTCGGAGAAGCTCCGGCTCGGCGAGTGGGTCGTGGCGATCGGCAACCCATTCAGTCTCGGCGGCACCGTGACCGCCGGCATCGTCTCGGCGCGCAACCGCGATATCCAGTCCGGCCCCTACGACAACTACATCCAGACCGATGCCTCCATCAATCGCGGCAATTCGGGCGGCCCGTTGTTCAACCTCGAAGGCGAAGTGATCGGCGTCAACACCGCGATCATCTCGCCCGGTCCAGGCGGCGGCTCGATCGGTATCGGGTTCGCGGTGCCGTCGAAGACCGCGATGCCGGTGATCGATCAGTTGAAGGAATTCGGCGAGACCCGTCGCGGCTGGCTCGGCGTCCGTATCCAGCAGGTGACCGACGAAATCGCCGAAAGCCTCAACGTCAAGCCGCCGCGTGGCGCGCTGGTCGCCGGCGTCGACGAAAAGGGCCCGGCCAAGCCTGCGGGCATCGAGCCCGGCGACGTGATCGTCAAGTTCGACGGCAAGGACATCAAGGAGATGCGGGATCTTCCGCGCGTCGTCGCCGACGCTCCGGTCGGCAAGGACGTGCCGGTCGTCATCATCCGCAAGGGCAAGGAAGAAACCAAGACCGTGAAGCTCGGCCGTCTCGAAGACGGTGAAAAGCTCGCCGCCAACCTCAAGCAGGAAGCCCCGCCTGACAAGTCGGTGGTGAAGAAGACGCTTGGCATCGAGCTCGCCAACATTTCCGACGATCTGCGCAAGCGCTACAAGATCAAGGACACCGTCAAGGGCGTGGTCATCACCGGCATCGATGCAAGCTCGCCGGCCTCCGACAAGCGCTTGTCGGCGGGCGACGTCATCGTCGAGATCGCGCAGGAGGCTGTCGCCAGCGCCGACGAGTTCCAGGCCAGGATCGACAAGCTCAAGAAGGAAGGGCGCAAGTCGGCTCTGTTGCTGGTGGCCGGCGCCGATGGCGAACTGCGGTTCGTCGCGCTGCCGTTGCAATAGCGCAAGCGTCATCCACGAGATGCCAAAAGGGGCGGCTTGGCCGCCCCTTTTTCATGCCGCGATTTGCGAATTGTCGTCGCCGGCGCGCTTCAATCCGTTACGAAATCCGAACCGCGGTAGCCTTGCAGGTAGAGCAGGGCGGTGAGGTCGCCGTGATCGATACGCGCGGCGGCGGCTTCCGCCACCTGGGGCTTGGCATGGAATGCGACGCCGAGGCCGGCGGCTTCGATCATCGCGATGTCGTTGGCGCCGTCGCCGGTCGCCAGCGTCTCCTCCGGATCGAGCCCCAGCCTCGCGGTCAGCGCCCGCAGGGTCGCGAGCTTGCCGTCGCGGCCGAAGATCGGTTCGATGACCTCGCCGGTGAGGTTGTTGTCTTCGCCGATGGCGAGCGTGTTGGCGTGAGATTCATCGAAGCCGATCATCGCGGCGACCTGCTGCGAGAACAGCGTGAAACCGCCAGTGACCAGGCAGGTGTGGGTGCCGTGCGCGCGCATGGTCTTGACCAGCGTCCGTGCCCCGGACGTCAGGGCGATGTGGTTGGCGATCACATCGTCGATCACCGATACGGGCAGCCCTTTAAGCAGCGCGACGCGCTCGCGTAGCGCGGGCGCGAACGCGATCTCACCGCGCATCGCCCGTTCGGTGATGGCGGCGACATGCGCTTTGAGCCCGACATAATCGGCAAGCTCGTCGATGCATTCCTGCTGGATCATGGTCGAATCCATGTCGGCCAGGAACAGCCGCTTGCGGCGGTGTGCGACAGGCTGCACGACCACGTCGACGGGCTCGCCGGCGAGTGCATCGCGGGCGGCGTCGGCTAGGCGACGGCAGTCGAGATGCGCGCCACCCGCTATCGGAATGTCGGCCGCGATCCCCTTCGCCAGCCAAGATGGTGCTTGGGCGGACGGCAACCGGCTCGAAACGTGGGCCACCGTTGCCTCGTTCAGTGGTGGCCCGTGGGGGGCAGAGATCAGGGTCGCAACCAAAGACATGATGGCCGTCCAGTCGAATTTTCGTTATTGCCGGCGCATGAGACTGCGGCAAGCAAATGACCAAGCCTTGCGGGACGTCGGGCACCGCCTTGTCCTGGGCGTCGTGTGAAGCCGCGCGCCGTC
The DNA here is from genome assembly GCA_963807865.1 of uncultured Alphaproteobacteria bacterium. Classification (GTDB taxonomy): domain Bacteria; phylum Pseudomonadota; class Alphaproteobacteria; order Rhizobiales; family Xanthobacteraceae; genus VAZQ01. The sequence continues at coordinate 44,984 of CAWEDK010000026.1, forward strand.
CTTCTCGCCGGTCCGACCGCCAGCGGCAAGTCGGCGCTGGCACTGGCGCTCGCCGCGCGGCTCGGCGGCGTCGTCATCAATGCCAATTCCATGCAGGTTTATCGCGATCTGCGCGTCCTGACGGCGCGGCCCACGCCGGAAGACGAAGCGCGCCTGCCTCATCGCCTTTATGGCCACGTCGATGCGGGTGAGAACTATTCGACCGGCCGGTGGTGCCGGGAGGCGGGGGCTGCGCTCGCGGCGGCGGAGCAGGAAGGGCGGTTGCCGATCATGGTCGGCGGGACCGGGCTCTATTTCAAGACGCTGACGCAGGGGCTTGCGGCGGTGCCGCCGATCCCGCCGGAGGTACGCTTGGCGGTGCGGGGCCGGCTCGAGCGGGAAGGGGTAGAGCCGCTCCACGCCGACCTGATGCGGCGCGATCCGGAAACCGCACGCCGTCTGATGCCGGGTGACCGCGCCCGCATCGCCAGGGCGTTGGAAGTGATCGAGGCCACCGGGCGTTCGCTCACTGACTGGCACCGCGAAGCTTCTGCGCCGGTGCTCGATCCGGCATGCGCGGTGAAGGTGTTCCTCGCGCTCGACCGCACGCAACTCTACCGCCGGATCGACCAGCGCTTCGAGCGGATGCTGGCGGGCGGCGCGCTCGCGGAGGTCGCGACGCTCGCCGGCCGCGGGCTCGCGTCTTCGCTGCCTGCCATGAAGGCGCTCGGGGTGCCGTGGCTGATGCGGCATCTCAAAGGCGAGATGACGCTGGCGCAGGCGGCCGAAGCCAGCCAGCGTGACAGCCGCCGCTACAGCAAGCGGCAGGAGACCTGGTTCCGCAATCAACTGCCGGATTGGACCTGGGTGGCGCCCGACATCGCGGAGGCTGAAATCGTGCGTGCCTTGGAGCGCTGACGCACAGGCTTCCAACGCCACCAGCCGAACGCAGAGATCAGCGCCCCGGCGGCCAGCACCCACCAGGCCGGGCGGATCTCCAGATCGACGTCGAGATGCGCCAGCAGGACGCGCCAGGCATTGACGCCGCTCGTCGCCATGTAGATGCCGGCCTCGCCGAGCGCCGTCACCAGCGTCGCAGTGACCGTCAGCAGCAGGAGGTGCAGCGGCGGCACGCTGCCGTTGCGCCGGTAGAGCACGCGGTAGGCCAGCAGCCAGAACAGGAAGCCCGCCATCAACACGGGCTGGTAGATGTTGAGCTTGGATTGAATAAAGAAATGCACGGTTGCGAGCACCGCGATCCCGTAGACGACGCGGTGCAAGGCATTCCAGCGGTCCGAGCCGAGCCGGCTGATCGCGCGGTCGGTCGAGGTCACGCCGAGCGCGATCAGGCCGATGAGGGCAATCGCACCAATCAGCAGATAGACGCGCAGCACGATCTCGCTCGCGACCTTGAACAGGTCGAAATGCTGGTCGAGCGCGTAGAGCGAGAGATGCAGGACCGCATAGCACGCCGCGGCGACGCCGAAAGTGCGGCGCGCCAGGACAATGCGGGGATAGTTGAGGATGCGCTGCGCCGGCGTGACCGCGAGCGTGATCAGCAGGAAACGCAGCGCCCAGTCGCCGGCCTGATGGATCGCTTCGGTGACCGGCCGGGCGCCGAGTTCACCCGCCCAGGCCTGATACGCGATCCAGAGCGCGGGCAAGGTCGAGGCCACGAAGGCCACGATCTTGACCGGCGACCAGCGCCCCGACCGCTCGCGCAGGAATGGCATGTATTTCAACTCGACGTTCCGACCGTGCCCATCATAGTCGGTCGCATTCTCACGCGCATTCACATGGCCCGTGCGCAGCCGTCATCGCGGATCACGATTTCACGAGAGCTTCACGCGGCCGTCGCTCGCCGCAGTGCGTTGGCGGCGAGCCGGCGTACGTGGTCCCGAATATCCACCGGCCAGGAGGCGGTCTCCTGATCGAAGCGTTCGCCCTGGGCGGCAAACAGGGCTCTGGCTGCCTCCTCGAAACCAGGCCGGTCGCCGGCCATCGCGACCATGAATCGGTAGGTGGCCTCCTGCGATAGCCGGGTACGGTCCTTGTCGTCGCCCGTCCGGCGGGCCTGATCGACCAGCTTGCGAAGCGCGACCGACGCGCCGCCGGGCTGGCCGTTGAGCCACTGCCAATGTCGCGGCAGCAAGGTGATCTCCCGGGCGACCACACCCAGCCGTGGGCGTCCAGGGCCGCGCGGCGTCGGCTCGGGTGCCCCGGCCTCCGGAGCGGCGGGGTCGTCGGCCAATGCTGTCAGTCGCCCTACGACCTCGTCTGGCGTCCCGCGAAAATCCAACTCGATGGTTTGGCTGGTCTCGTCGTCGAACAGCAGGACGTCGCCGCCGCGGTCGATGGCTTGCTTTGCCTGGCGTGCCACTTGCGCCAGTTCACCAGACGCGATGCGCCGGCCGCCTTGGAAGGCGGTACAGCGGACTTGCGGTGAGACGGTCATGTTCGGCCTCCTTCATCCATCATTTTTATCCGGGTAATATTGGGGAGTCAATATTATCCGGGTAAATTCTTGAAATGCGCCGGCGCGATGTTTTTTGGCGGTCCCGCTTGACCGAGGGGAGCCCCGGTCATATAAAGCGCCGCAAGTAAATGAGGAAAGGGCGCTCTAGTGCGCAACTTTATTTCACTTCTGCTGGTAGTCGTGAGGCGGCACACCGCCGGTGGTGGCTAGCGCCATCGCCCGTCAGGCGGTGTGCTGCGGTCAGGGCCCTTCGCGGCCCTTTTTTGTTTCTCGGATGTGTGCGGCGAGAGGAGTTGTAGATGAGCAAGGAAATGACCGGCGCCGAAATGGTGATCGAGGCGCTCGCCGACCAGGGCGTGAAGCATCTGTTCGGCTATCCGGGCGGAGCCGTGCTGCCGATCTATGACGCGTTGTTTCAGCAGTCGAACCGGGTGCAGCATATCCTGGTGCGCCATGAGCAGGGCGCCGTGCATGCGGCGGAAGGCTATGCGCGCTCGACCGGCAAGGTCGGCTGCGTGCTGGTGACGTCGGGGCCTGGCGCCACCAATGCGGTCACCGGGCTGACCGATGCACTCTGCGAACTCGATCCCGCTGGTCGTGATCACCGGGCAGGTGCCCACCCACCTGATCGGCAACGACGCCTTCCAGGAGTGCGATACGGTCGGCATCACCCGGCCCTGCACCAAGCACAACTATCTCGTGAAGAGCATCGCCGATCTGCCGCGCGTGCTGCACGAGGCGTTCCACATCGCGTCCAGCGGGCGGCCGGGGCCGGTGGTGGTCGACATCCCCAAGGACGTGCAGTTCGCCACCGGAGTCTACTCCAAGCCGACCGAATTCCAGCACAAGGGCTACCGGCCGAAGGTCAAGGGCGACCTCGACCGCATCAAGGCCGCGATCGAGCTGATGGCGCATGCCAAGCGGCCGCTGTTCTACACCGGCGGCGGCGTCGTCAATTCCGGTCCCGAGGCGAGCCACTTCCTGCGCGAACTCGTCAAGCTGACCGGCTTTCCCGATCACCTCGACGCTGATGGGGCTCGGCGCCTATCAGGCCGCCGATTCGCAATGGCTCGGCATGCTCGGCATGCACGGCACCTGGGAAGCCAACTGGGCGATGCACGATTGCGACGTGATGATCTGCATCGGCGCGCGTTTCGACGACCGCATCACCGGCCGGCTGGACGCGTTCTCGCCCGGCTCGCGCAAAATCCACGTCGATATCGACCCATCGTCGATCAACAAGAACGTCAAGGTCGACATCCCGATCATCGGCGACTGCGCGCACGTGCTGGAGGACATGGTGCGGCTGTGGCGGGCCTCGTCGATGTCGGCGGACAAGAAGGCGCTCGATGCGTGGTGGAAGCAGATCAGCCAGTGGCGCGCGCGCAAATCGCTCGCCTACAAGAACTCCAGCGACATCATCAAGCCGCAATACGCTATCGAGCGGCTGTTCGCGCTGACCAAGGATCGCGACACCTACATCACCACCGAAGTGGGTCAGCACCAGATGTGGGCGGCGCAGTTCTATCAGTTCCAGGAGCCGAACCGCTGGATGACCTCGGGCGGCCTCGGCACCATGGGCTATGGCCTCCCGGCGGCGGTCGGGGTGCAGCTCGCGCATCCCAACTCGCTGGTCATCGACATCGCCGGCGAAGCCTCGGTGCAGATGACCATGCAGGAAATGTCGACCGCGGCGCAGTACCGGCTGCCGATCAAGGTCTTCATCATCAACAACAAGTACATGGGCATGGTGCGCCAGTGGCAGGAGTTGCTGCACGGCGGACGCTATTCGGAAAGCTACAGCGAGGCGCTGCCGGACTTCGTCAAGCTCGCCGAAGCGTACCATTGCCACGGCATCCGCTGCGACAAGCCCGGCGATCTCGACGCGGCGATCAAGGAGATGATCGATGTCAAGAAGCCGGTGATCTTCGACTGCGTCGTCGATCCCGAAGAAAATTGCTTCCCGATGATTCCGTCGGGCCGTGCCCACAACGAGATGCTGCTCGGCGGCGCCGCCGAGGACATCGAGCAGGCCATCACCGAAGAAGGCAAGGTGATGGTGTAGCGACGCGCCGGCCAAGAACTCCGTGACCCTCTCCCTTTGCGGGAGAGGGTGCCGAGCCGCGAAGCGGCGAGGCGGGTGAGGGGTGACTTTCAGATCGAGCGAAGACAGCGATCCCTCACCCGGCTCGCTTCGCTCGCCACCCTCACCAACAAGGGGAGAGGGATACGGAGCAAGTCTCGTGAACACGACCGCAATCCCTAGCACCTCGCACTATCCTGCGGCGCCTGTGTCGCAACAGGTCGAAACCCATACCCTGTCGGTGCTGGTCGACAACGAGCCGGGCGTATTGGCGCGCGTCATCGGGCTGTTTTCCGGCCGCGGCTACAATATCGACTCGCTCACGGTCTCGGAGACCGAGCACCAGAAGCACTTGTCCCGCATCACGATCGTCACCCGCGGCACGCCCATGGTGATCGAGCAGATCAAGAATCAGCTCGAACGGCTGGTGCCGATTCACCGTGTCATCGACATGACGGTGTCGGGCCCGCACCTCACGCGTGAGCTCGCGATGGTCAAAGTCCGCGGCAAGGGCGAGCACCGCATGGAGGCGCTGCGGCTCGCCGACGCCTTCCGCGCCCGCGTCATCGATGCCACCACCGAAAGCTTCGTGTTCGAGATCACCGGCGCCTCCGACAAGATCGAGAGCTTCGTCGCGCTGATGCTGCCGATCGGCTTGGTCGAAGTTTCGCGCACCGGCATCGTGGCCATCAGCCGCGGTCCGGAGGGGATGTGATGCCGCTTGAGACGTTTCTCGCGATGGTGTTGTTCGCCTTCGTGATGGCGTTTACGCCCGGTCCCAACAACATCATGCTGACGGCATCCGGCGCCAATTTCGGTCTGGCGCGTTCGACGCCGCACATGGTGGGCGTTGTCATCGGCTATGCGGTGCTGCTTTGCGCAACTAGCGGTGGCCTCGGCGCACTGATCGTCGCGTTTCCAGCGATCCAGATTGCGCTCAAGGTCATTGGCACCGCCTATTTGCTGTGGCTCGCGTGGAAGGTCGCGAACGCGGGGAAGACAAGCGAGGGGGACGGCGAAGCGAGGCCGCTGACCTTCTTGCAAGCCGCGGCGTTCCAATGGGTCAACCCGAAGGGCATGATCATCGCTCTAGGCGCCGCCGCGCTTTATCTGCGTCCGGAGCACGCGACCGGCGATTTTGCGGTCATGCTCGCGGTGTTCTCTGTCGCCACTTTGCTGTCGACTCTGACTTGGGCGGCCTTTGGCGTGGCGCTTCGCAGCGTGCTCCGAAACGAGCGCCGCGCCCACATTTTCAATGTCGCCATGGCGCTGCTGCTGGTCGCCAGTATCGTGCCCATGGTCCTCTAACCGCCTGCGAGGGCGGGCATATTCGTCGCGCCCGCATCTCGCCGGGAGCACTTGTGGGACGTGGCCGGGCGTCCTAGAAGCAAGGCCGAAAAGACCGGGATAAGAGGGTAAGAAATCATGCGCGTTTACTACGATCGCGATGCCGACATCAATCTGATCAAGGGCAAGAAAGTCGTCATCATCGGCTATGGCAGCCAGGGCCACGCGCACGCGCTCAACCTGCGCGATTCGGGCGTCAAGGACGTCGCGGTGGCTCTGCGCAAGGGCTCGCAAGGCGTCAAGAAGGCCGAAGGCGAGAAGCTCAAGGTGATGGAAGTCTCCGAGGCCGCCAAGTGGGCCGACGTGATGATGATGCTCACACCCGACGAGCTGCAGGCCGACATCTACCGCGAGCACCTTGCGCCTAACATGAAGAACGGCGCGGCGCTGATGTTCGCGCACGGGCTCAACGTCCATTTCAATCTCATTGAGCCGCGAGCGGACCTCGACGTCATGATGATCGCGCCCAAAGGACCCGGCCATACCGTGCGCGCCGAATACGAGCGCGGCGCCGGCGTGCCGGTCTTGATGGCGGTGCATAAGGACGTCTCGGGCAACGCCCACGACCTCACGCTGTCCTATGGCTCGGCGATCGGCGGCGGCCGCGCCGGCATTATCGAGACGACCTTCCGCGAGGAATGTGAGACCGATCTGTTCGGCGAGCAGTCGGTGCTGTGCGGCGGCCTCGTCGAGTTGATGAAGGCCGGCTACGAGACGCTGGTTGAAGCCGGCTATGCGCCCGAGATGGCCTACTTCGAATGCGTGCACGAGGTGAAGCTGATCGTCGACCTGATCTACGAGGGCGGCATCGCCACCATGAACTATTCGGTGTCGAATACCGCCGAATACGGCGAGTACGTTTCCGGCCCCCGTGTCGTGACGCCTGAGACCAAGGTCGAAATGAAGAAGATTCTCGACGACATCCAGTCCGGCAAGTTCGTCAAGGATTGGATGCTGGAGAACCGCGTCAACCAGACCTCGTTCAAGGCCATGCGGGCGAAATGCGCCGCTCACCCGATCGAGCAGGTCGGCGAGAAACTGCGCGCCATGATGCCCTGGATCAAGCAGCGCGCGATGGTCGACAAGAGCCGGAACTAGCATTTCCTGACGGACAAGGGGCGCTCGACTGACCCTGCCGCCCGCCATCCAGGGCGGCGGCCTGCGCTCGCTTGCGTCCCACATGGTGGGCCACTTCGGGTGCCGGCCGCCGCATTGCGCTTGGCGTCCATCTTGCATTTCAGATCGCCGGCTGCCGGAAACCATGTGGGCCTGCGATCATGAAGACGTTCATTCGCGTCGCGGAACTGTGGCTCCCCAATAGGGACCGCAGCCGGCTGGAGTTCGGTGGCGGTCTTTATGGCAAACTGACCAATTTCAGGGCAGCTAGCGAAGGGATGCACTTTGCCTTCGATGAAGGGCTGCCGGGCAAGGCGTGGGCCGCCGGCCGTCCCATCATCCTCAAGGAATTCGAAAACTCCTACTTCAAGCGGACCGATGCCGCGAAGGCCGCCGGACTCACCTGCGGCGTCGCGCTGCCGGTTTTCGCCGGAGAGTTTCTGATGGCGGTTGTGGTGTTCTTCTGCGGCGACGACGAGGCGCGCGTCGGCGCGATCGAGTTGTGGACCAATGGTCCGGACGAAGCGCACTTCATGTCGCTCGCCGACGGCTATTACGGCGCCGCCGAAATGTTCGAGTTCAACTCGCGGTACACGAAATTTCCCGTGGCTACGGGCTGCCCGGCCGCGTCTGGAAGAAAGAGATGCCGATGCTGGTCAAGGACCTGTTCAACTCGCGATCGTTCCTGCGGTGGGAAGAGGCCATCCAGATCGGGGTCAATCGCGGCCTCGGGATTCCTTATCGGCTTGCGTCGGGGCAGATATGGGTCGTGACGTTCTTGTCGGCGCTCGACACGCCGATCGCGCGGCGTTTCGAAATCTGGGTCCCGAACGGCGCACGCGATGGTCTCGTGTTCGATGCCGGCGACTGCGACACGCAATCGGACCTTGTCGCCGAGTACGCGGGCAAGACGATTGCGAAGAGGGGAGGGCGCAATTGGGGAAATCTGGCGCTCGGGGATTCCCGCCATCAGCGATCACATTGCGGACGAGCCGTCGGTCAGCGGCCAGTCAGCCAGAGCCGCAGGGATGACGTCGATTGTCGCGCTGCCGTTCATCGACGGCGGCAGCCTGAAAGCCGTGGCTGTCTGGTATCTTTAGGCCGCGTGCGCCGCGCAGCGTCGGTGCGCTTTGCAAACGCGCGCCGGGCGGATAGCTTCGCGGCGAATGGCAATAGCCTGAACGGGGGGAGACGGATGGCCGAGCAAATGGCCGCGAGCGTGCGCGCGGCTGCGGCTGTGCAGGCGGGGGTGCCCGCCGTGGTCCTCGACAACGTGTCGATCGCCTTCCGGCTTACCGACGGCGGAACCTACACCGCTGTCAAGGATGCGTCGCTCTCGGTCGCTGACGGCGAGTTCGTCGCCATCGTCGGGCCCACCGGCTGCGGCAAATCGACCCTGCTCAATGTCGCGGCCGGGCTGATCCCGCCTTCGACGGGACGCGCCGATATCTTCGGCGCGCCGCTTGCCGGGCTCAATCGCCATGCCGGTTATCTGTTTCAGGCCGATGCGCTGTTTCCCTGGAAGACCGCGCTGGACAACGTCGCCATCGGGCTTGAAACCGCCGGCACCCGTCCGGCGGAAGCGCGCGAGCGAGCGCAGGCGTGGCTCAAGCGCGTGGGGCTTGGCGAGTTCGGTGCGCGCTATCCGCACATGCTCTCGGGCGGGCAGCGGAAGCGCGTCGGGCTGGTGCAGGTGCTGATCCGCGATCCGAAGATCCTGCTGATGGACGAACCGTTCGGTCCGCTGGATGCGCAGACTCGGCAGATCATGGGCAACCTGCTGCTCGATCTCTGGCAGGCCGACCGCAAGGCGGTGCTGTTCGTGACCCACGATCTCGAGGAGGCGATCGCGTTGTCGGATCGCGTGGTGATCATGTCGGCGGGACCATCCGCGCGCATCATCGGCAACTGGCAGGTTCCGCTTTCGCGCCCACGCGACATCGCCGAGGTCAAGGTCGAGCAGGGCTTCCACGACCTGCATCGCGAGATCTGGGCTTCGCTCAAGGATGAAGTGATCAAGGGCTACGCGCAGACCGGCGGCGGCTGAATTTTCCGCGCTATGATTGCCTTGCCGTGCGGGTGGCGGCTACACTTGAAGCGATGGGGCGAACCAACAAAGCAAATCGCCCCTTGATGATCCACATCGGAGGAAACCTCATGTTGTTCAAGCGTGGACTTATGCTGGCTGCTGGCGTCGCTTTGGCGATCGGATGGAGCAGCCATGACGCGAATGCGCAGGCCGTCTTCACCATCACGTCCAAGAACTTCAAGGACGGCGAGCGGCTGGCGACCAAGATGGCCGGCAACAACAAGCAGAATCCGAACTGCGTCGGCGAGAACGTCTCGCCCGAACTGTCTTGGTCGAATGTGCCGGCCGGCACCAAGAGCCTGGCGCTGTTCATGTTCGATCCGGAAGGCCGGCCGCCGGGTGGCGTCAGCCATTGGGTCGCCTACGGCATCGCGCCGACCGTGACGGGCTTCGCCGAGGGCGAGGTCAGCAAGCAGACCGACAAATATGTCGGCGGCAAGAGCCTGATGGGCTTGCCGCATTACTTCGGCCCCTGCACGCCGCCCGGCCCGCTGCATCACTACACCTTCACTTTGATGGCGACCGACCTCGAGCCTAACGCGCTCCAGCCGGGTCTGACTCGGGACGAGGCCATGAAGGGTCTCGAAGGCAAGGTGAAGCAGGCAACCGGCCTCATCGGCACGTTCTCCAAGCCCTAACATCAACTCCCGCCAGTCATGGCCGGGCTAGTCCCGGCCATCCACGTCTTGCTTCGAGCGGCGAAGACTGATGCCCGGACAAGGCCGGGCATGACGGCAGCAACCATGTCCCGTTTCCGCCTTCTCATCCTGCAAATTCTCGTCGCCGTGGTGGCGGTGCTGGCATGGCATGTGCTCACCACGGTGCCGTTCGGCGGCGTGAAGCTCCTGCCGCCGTTCTTCTTCTCGACCCCGCTCGATGTCGCGCACCGCATCGTGAAGTGGTTCGTCGAGGGAACCATCTGGCGCCATCTCTGGATCACGCTGGTCGAATCGGTGCTCGCCTTCGTGATCGGCTCGGTGGCGGGCGTGCTGATCGGCTTCTGGTTCGCCCGCAAGCCGCCGATCGCCGATGTCTTCGATCCGTACGTGAAGATGGTCAACGCCCTGCCGCGCGTGGTGCTGGCGCCGATCTTCGCGCTCTGGTTCGGGCTCGGCATCGCCTCGAAGGTCGCGCTCGGCGTGACGCTGGTGTTCTTCATCGTGTTCTTCAACGTCTACCAGGGCGTCAAGGAAGTGAGCCCGACGATCCTCGCCAACGCGCGGATGCTCGGCATGAACGATCACCAGCTTATGCGCCACGTCTACTGGCCGTCGGCGCTGTCCTGGATGTTCTCGTCACTTCACACCGCGGTCGGCTTCGCGGTAGTGGGCGCGGTGGTGGGCGAGTATCTCGGCTCGGCGGCGGGGCTCGGCTATATCATCCAGCAGGCTGAGGGCGTGTTCGACGTCGCCGGCGTGTTTGCCGGCATGTTCGTGCTGGCGGCGTTCGTGATCGGCATCGACTTCCTGGTCACGCTGGCGGAACGGCGGCTTCTGGTGTGGCGTCCGGTCACGGCCGCCAGCCACTGACCGGTGTGCCAGGCAGAGGATGAAGGCGCCGAACTGAAGCTAGAACCGCCGCACTAGCGCGGGATGACCGGCAGCAGCAGATAGGACTCGTGCGCGCCGCCGGTGACGATGGTGTTGGTGCCGCCGAACTCGGCCGCCGGCCGATCCTCCGGGTGATTATGCAGGAGGCGGCCCGGGATGCCCTCGAACTCGAAGTCCTTGCCCATCAGCGTCAGCACCAGCCGGTAGCCCTTCGGGAGCAGCCAGGCTGGTCGGCCAGATCTCGACGTCGACGGTGTAGAGCTCGCCGGGCGTCAGCTTCTGGATTTCGTCGTGCGCCAGGAACGGCCGGTAGGGCTTTGAGCGCGCGGGGTCCTGCTTGCGGTGCGACGCGCGCAGCCAGCCGCGCGAGACCGGCGTCGGCTCGTGCGCGCCGATGAACACGACCTCCTTGCCGGCCGGATCGAACGCGCGCAGAACGGCGAAGATGTCCATGTCGGTGGTCGAGGACGCGATCGTGAGGCGCGCCGCGACGTAGCCGGTGATCTCGAAATCCTGCTCGAACGGCGCGGTCGAGAAGTTCACGCCGTCGCCCATCGCGTCGTAGCTGACGCGCTGCTCGGCCGCCGGCGCTTGCGGGCCGAGCCCTTGCTCGCGGCATCGAGATGGAACTTGGTCCACTGCGTGCTGCGCGAGCGGCCATTCGCATTCTCCTTGCGCACGCGTCGCCTTGCCGTGCACGTCGCGCACTTCGATGCGCAGCGGCGGCTCCTGGTCCCAGCCGTTGTCGATGCCTTTCAGAAAGCGGTCGAAGAAGCGCTTCTGCATGGCGACGTATTCGGGCAGATAGAAGCTGTCGAAGTGCGTGCCGATGTGCATCGACAGCCACTTCTGCGCGCGAGGCGGCCTCGACGAAACCCGAGACGTTGCCGCGCAGATGCACGCCGGGCCCGCCCCAGTTGCCGGCGGAAAGCAGCGGCACCTTGACCTTGTCCATGTGCGGCGTGCGCGACTGGTGCCACTGGTCATTGAGCTTGTGGCGCAGGTGATTGCCAGGATGGTCCTCGCGGTTGCCGGCAAGCATCTCGTCGCTCAGCGCCGGCCCGGTCGTGCGCTCGCCGGTGTCCGGATCGTACGTAGTGCGTCTTGCCGCTGCCGTGCTGGTTCGACAGCACCTGCCGCGGCCACCAGGCGGTCGGTGAAGGAATTGCTGAAGATGCCGCCGTGATGGCTGGCGTCGCGGTAATGGTCCCAATGGCCCTCCCACGGGCAGATCGCGGCGAGGTGCGGCGGCTGCAGCGCGGCGGCCTTCCACTGGTTGATGGCGAGATAGGAGATGCCGAGGAGCCCGACCTTGCCGTTCGACCAGGGCTGCGTGCCGGCCCATTCGATCAGCTCGTAGTAGTCCTGGTTCTCGCGCGGCTGACGCGGATCGAGATAGCCCGGCGACTTGCCGCTGCCGCGCGTGTCGGCGACCACGATCACGTAGCCGTCCGGCACCCAGCGCTCGGGATCGGGCACCTCCCAGCGCAGGAATCGTCCGGTGGATTCGCCCTGGTCGATCTCCGGATAGATCTGCTTGAGCTTGTCCCATTGCGGCTTGAAGGCGTGGTTGAAATGCACGTCCTTGCCGTAGACGCCGTGCGACATGACGACCGGATACTTGCCCGGCGCGGCCGGGCGGAAGACGTTGACCCGCAGCGCAAGCCCGTCGCTCATCTCGACCGGCGACATCCTTCTCGAAGATGAACTCAAAGCCGCCGCCGGTCTTCGCCGTCTCGACGACGGTCTTGATCTCGCCCGCGGCCTTCGGCACCACGTTCATCGTTCTTGCCCCTGTTTGCTTGGCCGTGCGCCGGTCACTTCGCCTTCATGCCGAGCTCTTCCATCAGCGCGCCCTGGAATTCGTAGTCCTTCTTGAGATAGGCGGCGAACTCGTCGGGCGTGCGAGCCGACCACGTAACAGCCCGTTGTCCTCGACGATGCGCTTCGAGCTCCGGCGTCGCCAGCGCCTTGATGCTTTCGCGCGCGATGCGTTCGACGCGCTCGCGCGGCACGCCGGCCGGGAACAGGATGCCGAAATAGCCGGTCAGCACGTAATCCTTGATGCCGGCCTCGGTCATCGTCGGCGTGTCGGGCAGCGCCGGCGAGCGCCGGTCGCCGGTGATCGCCAGCGCCTTGAACTGCCCCTGCTTGACCAGCGGCGTCGCGGTGATCAGCGAATTGAACGTCATGCTGATGTTGCCGGACAGCGTGTCCGGCAGCAGCGCCGGCGTGTTGTAGGGCACCGAGATCATGCTGATGCCGGCACGCGCCTCGAACAGCCGGCCGGAGACGTGCGTCAGGTTGCCGACGCCAGACGTGCCGTAGGACAGGGTCCCGGGCTTGGACTTCGCCTCTGCCACGAGTTCCGCCACCGAGTTGAACGGCCGCGTTGGTGATCAGCGCGAGCCCATAGGACCCGGCAAGCTGCGTGATCGGCGCGAAATCCTTGAGCGCGTCGTAGGACAGGTTCTTCGCCACATGCGGATTGGCGGTGTGCGAGCCGGTGGTCAGCAGCATGGTGTAGCCGTCGGGGGCGGAGCGGGCGACGCTCTGCGCGCCGACGATGCCGTTGGCGCCGGGGCGGGATTCCACGATCACCGGCTGGCCGAGCGCCTCGGAGAGCTTCTGCGCCAGCCCGCGCGCCAGCACGTCGGTCGAGCCGCCGGCGGGGAACGGCTGGACGATCTTGATGACGCGGTCTGGATATTTCTCTGCCGCCTTGCCGGGTACGGCGGCGCACAGTGCGAGGCCGGCCGACAGCAAAACTCCGCAGGTTCGTGCCTGCGCACGCCCGCATCCTGTTGCACCCGTCATTCGCCTTCCTTTCGAACGCCTCCCTGGTGCCGGGTTGTTAGTTGAATTTACTGCATAATTGAACGATTTGTGCGACATACCAGTCCATCCTAAAGTGACGTCAAAACACCCCAAGGAGATCGTCATGGTGGCAAACCTGTTGCGCAGACTGCTGATCGCGGGCGGCGTGTTGGCGCTGATGCCGGGTCTGGCGCTGGCGCAGGGCAAGATGAAGGTGAGCGTCGCGGTCGGCGGCGCCGGCTGCCTCTGCTATCTGCCCACCATGCTGGCCAAGCAGCTTGGCGAATACGACAAGGCGGGCCTCGACGTCGAACTGATCAATTTCAAGGGTGGTTCGCAGGCGCTGACCGCCGTGCTCGGCGGCAGCGCCGATGTGGTGTCGGGATACTTCGACCATTGTGTGAACCTGGCGGCCAAGCAGCAGTTCATGCAGTCGATCGTGGTCTATGACCGCTATCCGGGCTTCGCCCTGGTGGTGGCGCCGTCGCACAACGCGGCCGTCAAGTCGATCAAGGACCTGGCCGGCAAGAAGGTAGGCGTCAGTGCGCCGGGCTCCTCGACCGATTTCTTTCTGAAATACATGCTGGCCAAGAACGGCGTCGATCCGAACTCTGTCGCGGTGATCGGGATCGGTCTCGAGGCCACCGCCGTGGCGGCGATGGAGCGCGGGTTGGTCGAGGCCGCGATCATGCTCGATCCGGCGATCACCTTGCTGCAAGGCAAGTTCAAGGATTTGAAAATCCTCAGCGATACTCGCACGCAGAAGGATACGCTCGGCGTATTCGGCGGCGAATATCCCGGCGGCTCGCTCTACACGCGGGTCGACTGGATCGAGAAGCGCCCGAAGGAATCGCAGGCGCTGGCGACAGCCATCGTCAGCACGCTGAAGTGGATTCATTCCCGCAGCGCCGAGGAGATCATGGCCAAGATGCCTGACGAACTGGTCGGGCCCGACAAGCCGCTCTACCTCGCAGCGCTGAAGAACACCCTGCCGATGTACTCGCTCAACGGAAAAATGGACCCGAAAGGGGCGGAAGCCGTACTCGCCGTCTTCAGCCAGTCGTTGCCCGAGGTCGCGAAGGCGAAGATTGACCTCTCCAAGACCTACACGAACCGCTTTGTCGACGAGGCCAACGCCAAGCTGGGGCAATAGCCCAAAAGGCGAAGACCGAGGTCCGGCGCGCATCTGGGCGCCGGACGCTTCCGCGCTTGCCATGACAAAATTATTACAGAATGATGACGGCCGCCTGCGCTGGTGCCGTATCCGTCGAACCGCGGGCCAGCGTCTCGAGTCATGCCCTCCGCCGTCGCTTTTCTGAGGACCCGATTTGCCGCCGCGTTTGCCGGGCGCGGCTATCCCTATCAGGCGGCCACTCTGGTAAGCATTCACCTTGCGGCCCTCGGCGTGCTGCTGTGGACCGAGGAAACGCCGGTCGCCCAAGCGGCATTCTTGCTTACCTGGGGACTGCTCAATTGCTGCTGGCTCGTCCTGTTGCGGCGCCCGCTTCCGGCAGCCGCTATCTCGCTTGCGCTGATCGTCGCGTTGATCCTGCTGTCGCGCTTCAAGCATGACGTCCTCTTGATGACGGCGACTTTCGTCGACGTGATGATCATCGACGTCGATACCTTCACGTTCCTGCTGACGGTTTTCCCCGGCCTCGCTTGGAAAGTCGGATTGGCGGCCGCCCTGGCGCTCGCCGCGCTAGCCGTCCTTTGGCGGTTCGATCCGTTCCGGGTCCGGCGGCTGACTGCGCTGACGGTTGGGCTCGCGTTCTTTGCAGCCCTCTCCTGGCTCTCCTTTTCGGTGCCGACCGACCGCGAGGACGAATTCTGGCGGCGCCAGTACGTCTCCAAGTTCATGCGTTCGGCGACGATCGCGGCCGTCGATCTGACGACGCGGGGCGTCCTGGACGCTGATGCGATGGCCACCGGCCGCCTCGACGCAGCCACCGAACCCGAGAGTTGCCCAGCGGCGGGCAAGTTGCCGCACATCGTGATGGTGTTCGACGAATCAAGCTTCGACGCCGGCATGCTGCCGAACGTCAAGCTTCCGCCCGGATACCAGGACCGGTTTCGATCGTCGGACGGCAAGCTGCGGTCGTTCGTCGTCGAGGGCGCGGGGGGACCGAGCTGGTTCACCGAATACAACGTGCTGTCCGGCCTGTCCGTGCGGTCCTATGGCCGGTTCGCCGAACTCGGTGACCCGCATCGCAGCCGGCCGGGTGCAGCGCGGGCTGCCCTATGCGCTGCGGCGGTGCGGCTATAAGACCTACAGCCTCTACTCATGGTTCGGCGCTTTCGTCGGAGCGCGCCGGTTCCAGACCTCGACGGGCATCGAGAATTTCCTCGATGCCAAGCAGTTGCGTACCGGACCGGCCGATACCGACGCCTTCTATTACGGCAAGGCCGCCGAAGTCATCGCCCGCGAGCACCAGCAGGGGCCGGTGTTCGTCTTTGTCTACCTTGCGACCAATCACTTCCCCTGGAACTACCGTTACCGCCCGGACCTCCTGACCGACTGGAAAGGGCCGGGCAACGGGTTCGAGATCGACGAATACCTGCGCCGGCAGGAATTGAGCGCGCTCGATTTCGCGGACTTCAAGGCGCGCCTCGCCCGTGAGTTTCCCGGCGAACCGTTCTTCCTGGTGCGGTTCGGCGACCATCAGCCGATGTTCGCCAAGCATCACCTGGAACCCGGGATCGATCAGGCGACGATCGCCCAGCGCATCATGCAGTTCGATCCGCGCTACTTCACGACCTACTACGCGTTCGACACCTTGAACTTTGCGCCTCGCGACCTGAGCTCGGCGCTCGATCCGCTGGACGCGCCGCATTTGCCGCTGGTCGTGCTGGAAGGGGCGGGGGTGCCGCTGGATGCCTCCTTCCGCGAGCAGAAGCGAATCCTGCTGCGATGCGGCGGCATGTTCTACCTGTGCGCCAATGGCGCCGAAGCGCGACGCTTCAACCGGCTGCTGATCGACGCCGGCCTGCTCAAATTCTAGGCCCGGACCCGACGGAAACCCGAAAGCGGATGGGGCATAGCCGCGCACTTGCCGGGTCACCGGCCGCGTAGTGGTCGCGCCCGGGTTTTTGACATTGAAATGACAAATTCAATATTGTTCTATGACGGTGGCTCGTGTGCCGGGCGTACCGTTTCTCATTGCCGGGCATGGGCAATCCGCCATGCCGCCCTCCCTCTCATTCTTGACCGTTCGTTGGCCCGCGAAGGACACCGCGGCGCGGCTGGGCTATCTCCGCATCGCGCTGATCGGAGCGCTGCACCTGACGGCGATTGCTCTCATGGATTTCCATGAGGGCGATCTGCTCGAGAATTCGGTGTTCGCGCTGACCTGGGGCTTTCTGAATTTCTTCTGGATCGTGGTGCTGCGCCGCCCGCTAGTGTCGGCAGCCTTGTCGCTTGCGATGATCGCGATGATCATGCTGGTGTCGGACCTCAAGTACAACATCGTCTGGATGACTGCCAACTTCCTCGATGTGTGGATCATCAACGCCGATTCCATTCACTACCTTCTGTCCATCAAGCCGGATCTCATTCGCGAAGCCATCATTGCGGTGGCGGTGTTCTTCATCGTCATCGGATTGTTCTGGTGGATCGACCATTTCCGTATCGGGCGCAGCATTGCGCTGGCCGGGTTTGCCGCGTGCTTCGTCGCCGTCAGCAGCATTTCGCTCGCATTCCCGATGCTGGAGTGGGAGGCGTTTGTCGGCAACGCCCACGTATCCAAGTTCGTTCGCTCCGGTATCGTCGCTGTCTCGGAGCTGCTGCAGCACGGCTACATCGATGCCGGCCAGTCGATCACCGAACGCCTCAAGACCGTACCGAACGCGACGTGTACGCCCGCCAGCAAGCCACCGCACATCATCCTCGTTCACGACGAATCGAGCTTCGACTTGCGGGCCGCGCCGGGTGTCCGGGTCCCAGAGGGGTATGGCGGGCATTTCCAGTCATTCGACGGCAAGTCGCGCCACTTCCTCACCGAGGGGACTGGCGGGCCGAGCTGGTTCACCGAGTACAACGTCCTGTCCGGGCTGTCCGCGCGCTCGTTCGGCCGGCTTGCCTACTACGTGACCCACATCGCGGCCGGGCGCGTCGAACGCGGACTGCCGCGTGCGCTGCGCCGCTGCGGCTATCGCACATTCTCGATCTATCCGGCGTCGGGCGCCTTCATGAGCGCCAAGGCATTCCAGACCACCGCCGGCGTCGACAAGTTCGTCGACCAGCGCGCGCTCGGCACCAATCGCGTCGAGCCCGACCAGTTCTATTACGACGCGTCCCTGCGGATCATCGAGCGCGAGCGCGCCCACGGCCCGATGTTCATGTTCGTCTATCTGGCGCAGAACCACTATCCTTGGAACTATCGCTGGCGGCCAGACCTGCTGCCCGGGTGGAAGGATCCGGGCAACGATTCGCTCGTCGACGAATATCTGCGGCGGCAGGAAATGAGCTTCCGCGACTATGCGGCATTGCTCGATCGACTGAAGCGCGACTTCCCGGGCGAGTCCTTCCTGCTGGTGCGCTACGGCGACCATCAGCCGGACTTTTCCGTCAATCTGTTCGAGCCTTCGATCGACGCGGGCGAGCTCGCGCACCGTCTGGTCACTTACGACCCGCGCTACTACACCACCTATTACGCGATCGACGCGGTCAACTTCCGGCCAGTGAACCTGACCTCGGCGCTCGACACTATCGAAGGCCCCTATCTGCCGCTGATCGTGCAGGAGGCTGCCGGGCTGCCCCTCGATCCGTCCTTCGTCGAGCAGAAGCGCATCCTGGAGCGGTGCAATGGGCTGTTCTACGGCTGCGCCGATGGGGCGGAGGCGCGCCGCTTTAACCGGCTGCTGATCGATGCGGGCCTCATCAAAGGGCTATGACCGCGCCAGTCCGCGTACCAGTGTGCGCGTGTGGCTCAGCCATTGCCGAGCTTGAGGAATTCCCGGATCGCCGTGGCCGATGCTTCGGCATCCTTCTTGTCGGCCGCCGGCAACGCCCACCCTTCGCCGGTCTGCATGACCAGCATGGTGTTGCAGACCTCGACGCCGGAGGCACGATCGACCGCGACATCGATGGTTGCGCCGGTTACGTCGGAGAGCGGATGCTCGGTCGGCTTGAGCGCCCACAAAAACAACTTGCGCTGCAACGTTGCGCGGCCCGCCGCCTTGTCCAGCGTCAGTGTGGTAGAGCCTGAACGCAGCAGCAGCCGCTGCGGTGAATTTTCGACAATCTGGGCCATGAGCCGCCCGCTAGCCGTTTTGCAATGCGGGCAATTTACACCGGCGCTCGGTTCCTGTCACGGCCCGGGCCGGGCGACGGAAATCGCGGCCCCGTTGGAAAGTTCGTATGGTGGGACAAGAACTTGGGAGAGATTGGGCCGATTCTAACGGCCCGTCTCGGCCGCCCTCCGGCCGCGCAGCATGGCATCGAGGCTCCACGGCCCGCCGCCGGCGAACGCGATATAGAGGAAAATGAAACAGTAGAGGATTGAGGCGTCGCCGCGGTTGAGGATGGGAAAGAAACTGTTCGGCGCATGGCTGATGAAATACGCGAACGCCATCTCGCCCGACATGACAAAGGCGGCGCACCGGGTGAACAGGCCGACCGTGAGCAGAATCCCGCCCACCAGTTCGATCGCGCCGGCAAACCAGTACATCGAGAATAGCGCCGGAGAGGGCATCGGCGAGGGCCAGCCGAACAGGCGCGATGTGCCATGCTCGAGAAAGAGCAGGGCGGCCACGATGCGTACGATGCTCAGCACATACGGCGCGTAGCGTTCGGCAGTTTCCTGGATGTTCAAGTGCGGTTCCCCCCGATGTGGTCCGGCCTTCTATCCCAACCGCGCCGCCGCCCCGATCACAATCGGCTGAATGCCTAGCAGAATACCTCTAAGCCTAACAGGACAGAGCGAATGGCGGGATTTGGTCGCCAACGGCAGGCGATTATTCAGGGTGATCTCTGGAGCCCCTCCAGACTTCTCCCAGAGTCTGCAGTTGCCTCTTTTCTATCGCAGTTCTTGCACTATAATGCCGCATTGGGGTTGGGGCCCGCTCCCGACCTAGGCTGCCTTTTTCGATCAGGAGATACCTGCAATGAAGCGTCTGACGCTCGCCCTGGGAGCATTCGTTCTGGCTCTCACCGCAAATGCCCCGTCTGCCTCCGCGCTCTACCAGCCCCCATGGGTCGTGGTTCAGTGGACCAATGGTGACTGCAAAGTCTGGCGCAACGACTTCAACGCCCCGCTCGGCGGTGGCTGGAGGTCGGTGGCCTTCGCGAAATCCTACGATGTCGCGTGGGGTAAGCTTCGTGGGCTGCAAGCCAAGCGCAAGTGCAACCTCTGATCCGCCTCGCGCTTCACGAATACGATTTCGCCCGGCTTCTGCCGGGCGAAATTTTTTCCGGCCGGGCTTCCGGCGGGGCGGCTACTTCTCCAGGAAGTCGGCACAGCGCTCCACCTGAGCCGCCGCGCCCCAGGGCATGATCGGCACCGACGAGGTCGAGTTCTTCGGCGATCCTTCGATCAGGCGGTCCGAGTAGACCATGTAGACCAGCACATTGCGCTTGGCGTCGCAGCCGCGGACGATTTGCATCTTCTTGAAGAACATCGAGCGGCGCTGACGGAACATGTCTTCGCCCTGCGCGAACTTGGCCTTGAAGTGGATCGGCCCGACCTGGCGGCAGGCCAGCGAGATGTCCGACACCTCCTCGGCCACGCCGATCCAGCCCTTGAAGCCGCCTTTCTCCGGCACCGTGAAATGGCATGCCACGCCCTCGACCTCCGGGTCGTCGAGGCCGTAGGTGGCGAGCTTGTCGTTCGGCGTGAGCCATTTGAACACTGTCGAGCGTTTGAAGATCAGGTCCGGCTCGTCGGCCGCTTGCGCGGGCACAGTCCCGATCGCCAGGGCGGACGCGATGAGAAAGCCCGCGGATAGGCGGCAGAAGGTGGTCATGGGGCGCTCCTCGGATTGCAATTGCCGATGTCCTATGTAGGAATCGCCCGCAGGAAAAGAAGAAGCTGTCAGGGGTCCGCGTGGCGCGCGTGAAGATGATCAAGCCGGAGGAGGCCGACGCGGCGACGCGCGAGGTCTATGACGGTGTGATCAAGCAGTGGGGCCGGATCAGCAACTTCTCGCAGGTGCTGGCGCATCAGCCGGCCGCGCTTGCGGGCTGGATGCTGCCCAATCAGAGCATCCGGCTCGACAACCTGAAGAGCGACCCGGATTACGTGAAGATCCAGCAGCTCGTCATCATCAAGACTTCGGCGCTCAACCAGAGTGCCTACTGCATGTCGCACAACGTCCCGCTCGGCCGGAAGATCGGGCTGACGGACGCGCAAATCGCGGCCGCGCACGGCGACGATTATATGCAGTCTCCGGATCTCGACGACCGCCAGAAGGCGGCGATCCGCTGGGCGGACGCCGTCACGAAGATGACGGCGCGCGACGACGAAGAGGCGTTCGCGGCGATGCGCGAGCATTTCACCGAGAAGCAGATCGTCGAGCTCACTGTTTTCTGCGGGATGTGGAACTATTCGAACCGGTTGTGCGAAGCGCTGCACGTCGACCTCGAGCGCCCCGACAAGCGCATCGAGTTTCAGCGGAAGTAGTCCTGCGGCGCCCTGGCGCCCATGAACGCGCGCGCCCGAACCAGGAGGCCATCATGGCGGACATCAAGAACTACAGCGGCGGCTGCCATTGCGGGCAGGTGCGCTTCGACGTGACCGCGGACCTCTCGTCGGTCACGCAGTGCAACTGCTCGATCTGTCAGAAGCGCGGCGCGCTGTGGACCTTCGTGACCAGCGAGAATTTTGCACTGCGGGCGGGCGCCGACGATTTGCGCGACTACCAGTTCGGCAGGCGCACCATCCACCACCTGTTCTGTCCGCAGTGCGGGGTCGGGTCGTTTTCGCGCGGGCAGGCGCCGAGCGGCGCCGAAATGGTGGCGGTCAATGTCCGCTGCCTGGACGATATCGATGTCACCACGCTCGTCATCACGCCGTTCGACGGGCGCAGCCTGTAGCGCTCCATCGGCCGTGCGGGATGCTCGCAGGAGCGTAACCGGGAGATCGATTCTAGGAGGAGAGGACCGTCATGAATCCCAGGATGGTGCTGTTGGCGGCGGTCCTCGCTGCGCTGGCGGTCGCGGTTTACATCCAGCAGACCTATCAGCCACACCCCGAACTCAACTACGACCCGCGTGGCGGCTCGCGTACCGTACGGGACTGACGATTTACCCCGCCAGGTCAGCCCCGCATCTCGTCGCGCGAGATTTTCTCCGAACGGATATCCTAGTGCCCCGAACGCGAAGTTCGCGAACGGGGGTGCCGCACAAATGATGCGAACTTTGGAATCGGACCACTAGTTGGCTGATTTTCGCCCGATGAAGCGCTCGCCTGATTTTGATAAAGCTTAGGGTTGCCGGGATTGCGGCATCCGGCATTGTGTCGATCGACGGCCCGGCGTGGCTTGCCTCGGCGGCCGGTGCAGGAGGGTCGAGATGACCAAAACCCTCGTCAAACCGCAAACAGAGACGCGGACCAAAACCAAGCGGCCCCCGCTCTACAAGGTGATCCTGATCAACGACGACTACACGCCGCGCGAGTTCGTCGTGCTGGTGCTGAAGGCGGTATTCCGTATGAACGCGGAGCGTGCCTACCACGTCATGATGACGGCGCACCGGCGCGGGGTCTGCGTGATCGCGGTCTATACCCAGGACGTTGCCGAGACCAAGGCGAAGGAAGCGACGGAACTGGGGAAGAGCCAAGGCTACCCGCTGTACTTCACGACCGAGCCGGAGGAGTAACGGCCCGCGCGAAGCGGCGCGTCCGCAAGGCGCTTCGCCAACCGACCCGGGTCGTTCGAGAGTGCGCACGCGATCGCCAGCGTGCAAACGACATCTATTTACTGGCCACGTAACACCGCTAGCGCGGCGGCGAGATCGGCAACCGCATGGTGCGCCGGCGCGTCAGGCGCAGCGACATCCGGCCCGACCAGGATGCGCAAGCCGACGCCGGCGGCGGCCGCAGCCACGATGTCGCTCAAGGCGTCGCCGACCATCGCCGACGCCGGCAGGTCGAGACCGAGATCGGCGGCGGCCTGCAGGATCATGCCGGGCCTGGGCTTGCGCCAGGGATGGTCCAGCCGGTAGGCGCCGAGCCCGAACTCCGGGTGATACGGGCAGTGATAGACCCTGGCGATCGGCGCCCGTTCGGCGGCGAAGCGCTCGCACATCCAGCGGGTGAGGTCCTGAAACGCGGCCTCGTCGAAAAGCCCGCGTCCAATGCCGGCCTGGTTGGTGACCACCACGACCGGCCAGCCCACGGCGGCGGCATGGCGCGTCAGATCGAAAATGCCCGGGACGAACTCGAACTGCTCGCGCCGGTGGACGTAGCCGTGGTCGACGTTGATGATGCCGTCGCGGTCGAGGAACAGCGCCGGCCGCGGCGGGGTGTTGGCTGAGCCCGACATTCCGTCTGATCTATCCGCCTACTTGCCTTGCAGCGCCGAGTTATACGCGATCAGGGCCAGAATGCGCACCCGCGTTGCCGCGTCGGCGATCTTCTCCGAGGCGAGCGTACCGGGCGTCCGGTCACGTTCGCGTCCGGCTGTCAGGCTTGATTATCCCGCCGCCGCGCCCGATATGAACGCGCATCGCCGCTCGGAGGGCCGCCTGTGACCGCCATTCAATTCCTGCTCAATCTGCTCTGGATCGTGCTGGGCGGTTTCGGCATGGCGCTCGGCTGGGTGATCGCCGCCATCATCATGGCCATCACCATCATCGGCATTCCCTGGGCGCGCGCCTCCTTCAACATCGCGCGCTACGCCCTGCTGCCGTTCGGCTACAAGGCGGTGTCGCGGGACGAATATCTCGGGCAGGAGA
Source organism: uncultured Alphaproteobacteria bacterium (assembly GCA_963807865.1). Lineage (GTDB taxonomy): Bacteria > Pseudomonadota > Alphaproteobacteria > Rhizobiales > Xanthobacteraceae > VAZQ01. The sequence continues at coordinate 68,333 of CAWEDK010000026.1, forward strand.
ACATCGGCACCGGGCCGCTCGGCATTATCGGCAACATCATCTGGTTCATCCTGGCGGGCTGGTGGCTGGCGCTCGGTCATCTGGTGATTGCCATCCTGCTGGCGATCACCATCATCGGCATCCCGTTCGCCTGGGCGCATTTCAAGCTCGCCGCGCTCGCGCTGTGGCCGATCGGCAAGACCATCGTGCCGAACGATTTTACCCCGTTGCCCTATCCGCGGCGCGACTGAGCGGGATTGCGTTCGTCGCGGCGTCCGCCCGAGGGCCGCTGCGCGCTGGCTCAGGCGGCCGCGCGTTCCTTGCCGTACTTGTCGACCTTGCAGCCGCAGCTCGGGCAGGTCCAGCCGCCCCACATCGCCTCGCCCTTCGACGACGGCTTGCGGATCATCGGCAGAGCCGTTCCGCAGCGCGGACATTTTGCCTTGAGCCTGCCGAGCCCGAAGCGGCCCTCTGTCTTGGTCTGCTGCCAGGTGAAGGCGCCGCCGGCGCCGATCGCCACGATAATGAGGACGATGAGCACGACGAAGTCCATCGCTCGTCTCCCTGGATGCCCGCAGGCAGCGAAAGCGTAGCGTGCCGCGAGTGCCCGCGCCAGTCGGTGTCGCGTAGCCCCGCGCCGACCGAGAAAGGGCAGGGCAGCGTGTCGTAGGGCGCAATCGCGAACAGGACCGCGCGCCGACATCACGAGCGATTGCCGCAATGCGCTACGCTTACTGCACCTCCGGGCTGCGATTCTAGATATTACACCCGCGGCGGCGGCAGCTTGGGATCGAGCACCTTGCGAGCGCTTTCCGCCCCCATCACCGGCAGGCCCTTCGGATCAAGCAATCCGAGCTGCACCAGCACGCTCGCCTGATCCCAATAGATGTGCTCGTGCGAGATCTTGCCGTCCTTGAAGCCGACGATGACCGCGAAGGCCACCTCGACCCGCTTTCCGGTCGGCGCAAGGTCCGGCAGCATCCATTCGATCGGCGCCGTGTGGGTGAAGCTGATCACCAGTTCATCCACCACCTGGTCGTTGCCGATCGTGCGCGACACCGGCGTCATGGTCACGTCCGGCGGGAAGAATTTGCCGACCAGGCGGTCGCGGTAGAACGCACGCACGCCGTCACGGCCGACCCCGCCGACGCCCGACGGCACGTTGTGCAGGTGCGGCTCGTCCGTCATCGTGTTCAAGGTGGTATCGAGATCGCCGGCGAGCTCGGCTTCGACGTGCCGCTCGAACAGGGCGATCATCGCTTGCTGGCGCGGGGTGAGGGCGTCGGCGTCCATGGGCGGCTCCTGTTCGAGGGAGGCGGGTTCCGCGCAGCGAAATATGCCCGACGGTCGTTACCGCGGGGTTTCTGCAGCACGCGACGCGCCAGCAGGTTGAGCATGGCAGGCTCGGCGCTTCGCGCCTGGAGCTTGTCGGGCGCAACGGCGGCAAAGCGTATTGCGCCCTGCTACGACTGGACTACGCTCGCGCCTCAATGACAAAACCAGGGAGGCATCCATGCCGATTTCGCTCCGCTCCTTCATGCGCTCCATCCTTGCCGTCTCGGTTTTGGCCGCGGCCGCCGGTCTTGGCGCCGTGTTCGCGCAACAGATGCCCGCGTCGAAGGTGACGCCGGTGAAGAAGCAGGCGCTCGCCGACATCCCGGGCCGCGAAGTCCAAATGATCACGATCGATATTCCGCCCGGCGGCGGCTCCGCGCCCCATCGCCATCCCGGCCATCACATTTTCGGCTACGTGCTGGAAGGCAGCTACCGCATCAAGGTCGGCGACGACGCCGAAAAGGTGCTCAACAAGGGCGATACGTTCTACGAGCCGCCGGGTGCGCTGCATGCGGTCTCGCGCAACGCCAGCGACAGCGCGCCCGCCAAGGTGCTGGCGGTGATCGTCGCGGAGAGCGGCAAGCCCACGACGGTGCCGGAGAAGCAGTGATCGTGGGATGCGCAGCGAAATCCGCCGACCGATTGTAACTCATGCGATGGGTTTCGCTGCGCTCAACCCATCCTACGGCCGCCGTGCTGATGCTTCACTTCAGGTTCAGCACCACCGGCCCGGCCACCGGATCGGTCACGCCAAGCCCGCCGCCCAGGTCTTCGAGCGTATGGCGGAACGAATTGAGCGTGGCGATCATGTTCGGCCGCGCCGCGGCCATCGCGTCCATGCTGTCCCATTCGGCAATGATGCAGTAGCTGCGGTCGCCGGTCTTGATCATGTTGACGTGCCGGATGCCGGGCCAGTCGCCTCCGACCTTCTGGTGGGCATCGAGGAATTCCTGGTCGCATCCGGGCTTCACCCGGAAGCGCACGGCGTTGAAGGCGGTCATGGTGGCTCCTCCTTGCCCGATGGGCCCGTCATGATGATGCGGGGCGGCAGCGACAGCCGCAAGGGTGTCAGGCAGGATGTTGCATCATCCCGGATCGCTTCGCTCATCCGGGCCACTTGCCGAGTCACAACAGAATAAGGATGCCCCACAGCACCATACCGATGACGACGGCAAAAGACGCGACGACGGCCTTGTCCAAAACCTTCTTCCAGAACAGGAGCGTGTCCACATCGCGCTGCGTCGGGCCTTCATCCGAGGCGACCATCCGCGCCATATGGTTCATCAGGTGCCTTCGGATGAGGAATGTGACGGGGAGAACAAAAATCAGCGGAAGCAGGATGATCAATTCCACCAGCGCGGTTTCCGACTGAAGGCCAAGGCGGCGTGAGGTTGTAGTTTGTAGCCAGCATTGAGCGTCAGCGATGTGCGGGGCCTTCCCTTGCGTGCATGAGGCCGTCCCGGATTTCGCTACGCTTGCTGCGTAGAGCCGCAGGAAAGGCACTTTTTGCCAATCTGCAAATACGAAACCAAATAGTCTCCACACATTTTGCATGGAGCATCAACTAGAAACTGGCTGAAATACTCTCTCAATCTTTTTCGAGCGAGTGGGATCGAGATCCTTTGCATCAAGCTCAATAAGGTCGCGTCCGCAAACCGTGCAACAGCGTGATCTGGGGCTAAGAAATACTCCGCGAAGAACTCGGCCTGCCATTCGGCGGAATACTCCTTCTGCCTAAATTGGATACGAAGGGTAGGGTCGTTGGAGAATGCTTTGGCATCATGATCGTGAAGCACGATGTGGCCGATGCTCGTGAGAAATCGCCAAATAGTGCATATTCGTCTCCAGCTTTCGCATCCCCCCAGATTTTTCGATCAACATGCAGGACGATGAACTTCCTTTGAACGAGACGTTTGCTGGTTCGTCATAAATATTGGCGCGATCGAATCGGTGAACACGTAGTTCTCGTTTTTTCTTGCTCTCGCAGTAGCTTTTGAGGGTAGTCTCCACAAATTCAGTGATATCGAACGTGCCGCTGCGTGCTAGCTCGTCAAAAGCTAGACAGGCAGCGGCTATCGCTCTAATTGTCGCGGCGCTTCTGAATTCGACTTTGTAGTCGCTGCGCACCATCGGACGGCGCCCTCCAGGAGCAGCCGGTCGTGCTTCCGCCAGTGTCGCACTTAAGACAAGTTCCGGTCCGGACCATAGTGAAATTAAAGCACTCGGAGCAAGCCTCGCCCTCATAACCCTTTGCCTTGGCTTCTATGTCCCTTCTGGCCATGTTCTGCTGGGAGAAGCCCATGGTGCGCTTTGTTCAAGCTGTTCGGTCGGCGAGGGTGTTCGCTAAGGTCAGGCTTGCGTGCGGCGGTGCCGGCGACGTCGGCGCAAGTCACGTGGCCGGTGAAGGCAGTCACCTTGCCTGACAATCCGCTTCCCTAATTCTTGCCCGCAACAGCGGAGGTGGATGAAGCGCCGCCCGCCATCACGCCGAGCTTGTCGGTGCGCGAGCGGGTCAGGCCCTTCGAGACGTATTGCGCGGCGGCCGGCGGGCGGCCTTCCTCGACGCCCTTGCCGAGCGCGTCGAAGCCGGCCTGGCTCGGGTCGACATGGGCGAGGTCGAAGCGCTCGAGATAGCTCACCGCCAGCTCGCGGAAGATGTAGTCGAGCATCGAGGTGGCGTACTTGATCGAGTCGTTGCCCTGCACCGGGCCGGCCGGCTCGAAGCGCGTGAACGTGAAGGCGTCGACATATTCGTCGAGCGGCACGCCGTATTGCAGGCCGAGCGACACCGCGATCGCGAAGTTGTTGATGAGCGAGCGCAGCGCCGCGCCCTCCTTGTGCATGTCGATGAAGATCTCGCCGAGCCGGCCGTCGTCGTATTCGCCGGTGCGCAGATAGACCTTGTGGCCGCCGACCACCGCCTTCTGGGTGTAGCCCTTGCGGCGGTCGGGCATGCGCTCGCGCTCGCGCATCACCACGATGCGCTCGACCACCTTCTCGACCACGCGTTCGGCCAGCGCCGAGACGCGCGCGGCCTGCGGCTTCTCGATGAACGCCTCGATGACGTCGTCCTCGTCCTCCTCGTCCTCGATGAGCTGGCTCTGCAGCGGCTGCGACGAGCTTCGAGCCGTCGCGGTAGAGCGCGTTGGCCTTGAGCGCGAGCTTCCAGGAGAGCAGGTACGCCGCCTTGCAGTCCTCGACGGTCGCGTCGTTCGGCATGTTGATGGTCTTGGAGATCGCGCCCGAGATGAACGGCTGCGCCGCCGCCATCATGCGGATGTGGCTCTCGACCGAGAGATAGCGCTTGCCGGTGCGGCCGCACGGATTGGCGCAGTCGAACACCGGATAGTGCTCGGCCTTGAGGTGCGGCGCGCCCTCGACCGTCATCGCGCCGCAGACGTGGATGTTGGCGGCCTCGATCTCGCGCTTGGTGAAGCCGAGCGCGGAGAGCAGGTCGAAGCGCGGGTCGGCGAGCTTGTCGGGCGCGATGCCGAGCGCTTGGCGAAGAACTCCTCGCCCAGCGTCCACTTGTTGAACGCGAACTTGATGTCGAAGGCGGTCGGCAGCGCCTTCTCGATCTTCTCGATCGCCTCGGCGGTGAAGCCCTTCTGCTTGAGCGTCGAGTGGTTGATGCCGGGCGACTGGCCGAGCGAGCCGTGGCCGACCGCGTAGGCCTCGATCTCGGCGATCTGCGATTCGCGAGTAGCCGAGCACGCGCAGCGCTTCCGGCACGGCGCGGTTGATGATCTTGAAGTAGCCGCCGCCCGCGAGCTTCTTGAACTTCACCAGCGCGAAGTCGGGCTCGATGCCGGTGGTGTCGCAATCCATCACCAGGCCGATGGTGCCGGTCGGCGCGATCACCGAGACCTGCGCGTTGCGGTAGCCGTGCTGCTCGCCGAGCGCGAGCGCGCGGTCCCAGGCGCGCCTTGGCGTGCTCGACCATCTTCGGGGCATTGCCGCCAAGGACGGCAGGCCTTGTGGTCGAGCGGCACCGGCGGCGTCGCGACCTTCTCGTAGCCGTTGCGCTCGCCGTGCGCGGCGCGGCGGTGGTTGCGGATCACGCGCAGCATGTGCTCGCGGTTCTTCTTGTAGCCCGGGAAGGCGCCGAGCTCCTCCGCCATCTCGGCCGAGGTGGCGTAGCTGATGCCGGTCATGATGGCGGTGAGCGCGCCCGCGATCTGGCGGCCGGCATCCGAATCGTAGGACATGCCGGACGACATCAGCAGGCCGCCGAGATTGGCGTAGCCGAGGCCGAGCGTGCGGAACTCGTAGCTCAGCTTGGCGATCTCCTTCGACGGGAACTGCGCCATCAGCACCGAGATTTCCAGCACCACGGTCCACAGCCGGATGGCGTGCTCGTAGCCCTCGACGTCGAAATCGCGGGTCTTGGCGTTGCGGAACGCCAGCAGGTTCATCGAGGCGAGATTGCACGCCGTGTCGTCGAGGAACATGTATTCCGAGCACGGGTTCGAGCCGCGGATCGGGCCCGACGCCGGGCAGGTGTGCCAGTCGTTGACGGTGGTGTGATACTGCAGGCCCGGGTCGGCGCAGGCCCAGGCGGCGTGGCCGATCTTCTCCCACAGGTCGCGCGCCTTGAGCGTCTTGGCGATCTTGCCCGGCTTGGTGCGCCAGGTCAGGTCCCAGTCGCCGTCCGACTCGACCGCCTTGAGGAACTCGTCGGTGACGCGCACCGAGTTGTTGGAGTTCTGGCCGGAGACCGTGAGGTAGGCTTCCGAATCCCAGTCGGTGTCGTAGATCGGGAATTGGATGTCGTTGTAGCCCTGCTTGGCGAACTGGATCACCCGCTGGATGTAGTTGTCCGGCACATGGTTCTTGCGCGCGGCCTTGATCTCGCGCCGCAGCACCGGGTTCTTGTCGGGATCGAAGCAGTCGTCGCCCGAGCCTTCGCAGTTGACGCAGGCCTTGAGGATGGCGCGCAGGTGCTTCTGGTTGATCTTGGAGCCGGTGACCAGCGCCGCGACCTTCTGCTCCTCGATCACCTTCCAGTCGATGAACTGCTCGATGTCGGGATGGTCGGTGTCGACGATCACCATCTTGGCGGCGCGGCGCGTGGTGCCGCCCGACTTGATGGCGCCCGCCGCGCGGTCGCCGATCTTGAGGAAGCTCATCAGGCCGGAGGACTTGCCGCCGCCGGCGAGCCGCTCGCCTTCGCCGCGCAGCGCGGAGAAGTTCGTGCCGGTGCCGGAGCCGTATTTGAACAGGCGCGCCTCGCGCACCCACAGGTCCATGATCCCGCCTTCGTTGACGAGATCGTCGTTGATCGACTGGATGAAGCAGGCGTGCGGCTGCGGGTGCTCGTAGGACGACTTCGACTTGACGAGCTTGCCGGTCTCGAAATCGACGTAGAAATGCCCCTGGCTCGGGCCGTCGATGCCGTAGGCCCAGTGCAGGCCGGTGTTGAACCATTGCGGCGAGTTCGGCGCCGCCATCTGCATCGCCAGCATGTAGCAGTGCTCGTCGAAGAACGCGCGGGCGTCCGCTTCGCTGTCGAAATAGCCGCCCTTCCAGCCCCAGTAGGTCCAGGTGCCGGCGAGCCGCTCGAACACCTGCTTGGAGGACTGCTCGCCGATCGAGCGCTCCTTCTCGGGCAGTTCCTTCAGCGCGTCCTCGTCCGCCACCGAGCGCCACAGCCAGGACGGAACGGTCTCTTCCTCGACCTTCTTCAGGCGCGCGGGCACGCCGGCCTTGCGGAAATACTTCTGCGCCAGCACGTCGGCGGCGACCTGCGACCAGGAGGTCGGGACTTCGACATTGTCGGCGTGGAACACCACCGAGCCGTCGGGATTGCGAATCTCGCTCGTGGTCAGCCGGAACTCGATGCCCGCGTAGGCGGACTGTCCTTCCTCGGTAAAGCGCCGCTCGATCCGCATCTCTTGCCCCTTCATGTTGGTGCGGCGACCTGCGGGATTTGACCCGCATCATATAGGTCGCCGGCACGCCATTTGCCGACTCGTTTCCCGTGACGCGGCCGGCCTCCGACCGCGCCCCGAGTGGCCTCATTCAGTCTGTCGAACGCCCTGGGTCCGTGACCTTGAACGCCGGTCACGGATCGTTGCGGCGCGTCCGGAGCACGTCCTGTGGGCGTGATGATCCCAGGCTCCGAAAGCCGATCGGCCGGCGGAGTGGTGACTACGGGACCCTGTCAGGAGGTGCCCGGCGGACTTCGAACCACTCGCGCCGAACAGGTGACAAAGCTAAGACAGACCCGCCGGGCACGTCAAGACCTAGTATCAAATTATGAATTAACCGCTACCTCTGGTGCCTGCCTGTGAAATTCGGGGACGACTCAGGGTGCGATGCAACAAGTATTGGATTTATGGGCATCTTTGAAAAGGCCGGGCACCGGGTTATCCCGTGACGCGTTTGTTGCCACAAACTGTCAAGCGCAAAAATTTGCGGCCGGTCCGCCGCGGGGCGGTTGGATGCCGCCCGCTTGGTGCGGGTCCTGACGCAGGCGGGGGCTCTTGGAGCGCCCTCGGCCCCTGCAACCGGCCCGAATCTGGTGCGCTACGCGCTGATTCCCGTCGCGCTTGCCCGACGGCCGCACGAACGGTGGTGGAGCCGGATACTCGCCGCCTGCCGCCCGTCGTCCGGCGTTGTCGGCGACGCTAAGGCGGGCACGCTCATTCGCTCGGCTTGATGCCGATCTGCTGCATCAGTTTGGTGGTCGTGAGCACGTCCTCGCGGAAGAATTTCGCAAATTCGTCGACGCTCATCGGCATGTCTTCGCTGCCGACCTTTGCGAGCCGTTCCTGCACCGAGGCCACCTTCATGGCGGCCTGGCTTTCGTCGTGCAGCCGGTCGACGACCGAGCGCGGCGTTTTGACGGGAACAAACACGCCGGTCCAGAACACGTACGACGAATCCTTGAAGCCGAGTTCGGTCGTGGTCGGCACGTCGGGCAGCGCCTTGGCGCGGGTGTCGGTGCTGACCGCGAGCGCGATCAGCCGTCCCTCCTTCACCAGCGGAAGCGCGGGGGCGAGCGGCAGGAAATAGAAGTCGATGCGGCCGGCCAACAGTTCGGTGAAGGCCTCGTTCGGTCCGCGGAAGGGCACGTGCTGCGCCTGGATGCCGGCGCTCAGGCGGAAGCGCTCCGCCGCCAGATGCGATGTGGAGCCAATGCCGGCGGAGGCGAAGTTGAGTTCTCCTGGCTTGGCCTTAGCGGCGGCGATCAGGTCGGCTGTGGTCTTAAAGCCTTTCGATGGCGGCACCACCAGCACCGTCGGCGTCTTGCCGAGCGCAATGACCGGTGCGAAATCGTTGAGCGTGTCGTAGGGCAGGCTCTTGTAAAGCGAGAGCGCGGAACTGAACGACGACGAATGCACCAGCAGCGTATGGCCGTCCGGCGGCGCCTTGCCGACCGCGGTCACACCAATCGTGCCGCCGGCGCCTGGGCGGTTCTCGACCACGATCGGCTTGTTGACCTGCTTGGACACCTGCTCGAGCACGATGCGGCCGACGATGTCGTTGGCGGCCCCGGCTGCGAACGGGACGATCGCCTGGATGTTCCGATCGGGCCAGCTCTGGGCCACGGCAGCCGAAGGCGCGGCGGTCAGGAGTGGAAGGCTCGCAAGCGCATAGACTGCGTTGCGCAAATGCCCGAACGTGGATGAATCCATTGGTCGTGTTCCTCCGGTATCCGCGCGAAGTTTTAGTCACGCGCGCTGGCGCGGAGAATACGCGTGGCCGCATCCGCGGTGCAACGTCGCGATGGTCGCAGCGCAAGCGATTGGATAGGGTGGGGCTGCGATTTACCGGCTCGGACGGACAAGCCACGGAAGGTCATCGAACCAACATGCCGTCATTCAGCGATCTGGTCTCACGCCACGCTGCGCGCACCGGCACTGCCGCGGTCGTTGCCTTGGCAACGCTAGTGGTCCGATTCCGAAATTCGCATCATTCGTGCGGCACCCTCGTTTGCGAATTTCGGAATCTAAGGACCACTAGCAACTCTATGATTTCAGTGCCCCTTTTGAACCCGAAGTTCGCGATCGGATTTTGCCGCAAGATGCGCGCGAACTTCGGGTTCGGGGCACTGGCGCTTGTTCTGGCGGGACTGCAGAGCGTGGCGCCGCTGTTCGCGGAGCCAGCGGCTTCGCAGCTCGCGCGCACGCTCGCGGCAGCGAAAAGCTGGGGCTACCAGCTCCAGGACGCCGATCCCGATGTGATCGCGGCTTCGCCCTACGACATGGTGGTGATCGACTATTCGCGCGACGGCACCAGCGCGACGGTATTCACGCCTGCCGAGCTCGAAACGATGAAGAAGAAGCCGGACGGCAGCCGGCGCATCGTGCTGTCCTATCTTTCGATCGGGGAGGCCGAGAAATACCGATATTATTGGAAATGGTATTGGGGCTGGTTCTTCGGCTGGTTTGCGCCGTCGTGGCGCGATCGCCAGAACACCGAATGGCGCGGCAACTATGCGGTGCGCTATTGGGATCCCGGGTGGCAGGAGATCATCGTCACCGGCGAGAACAGCTATCTCGACCGCATCATCAAGGCCGGCTTCGATGGCGTGTGGCTCGACAAGGTCGACGAGTACGAATTCTACGAGAAGAAGGCGGACGCGCCCGCGCTGATGATCGCGTTTGTCAGCAAGCTCGCTGCCCATGCGCGCGGCCGCAAGCCGGGCTTCCTGGTGGTGCCGCAGAACGGCGAAGCCTTGCTCACCGATGCGGGTTACCGCGGCGTCATCGACGGCATCGGCAAGGAAGACATCCTGTATGGCGAAGGCAAGGACAAGCAGCCGAACACTCAGGCGTCGATTACCGAGAACGTCGCCAAGCTCAAGCTGCTGACCGCCGAGGGCAAGCCGGTGTTCGCCGTCGAGTATCTCGATTCGCCGCAAGAGATCGCCAGCGCACGTAAACGGCTTCTGGGCTACGGTTTCATTCCGCATTTCGCCGATCGTGCGCTCGACAATCTGCGGATCGGCGACCTGCCCGATCCCAACCGGAAACCAGAGAAGAAATAGCCGCTCGGTCGAGCCCGGGCTGGGGCTGGACATCGCCGTCGCGCGATGCCATGCCGATCCGCGAAGCTGTAGGAACGACTGCCGATGAAAGCTTTCCTGACGCGCTTTTTCACGTGGTGGAACGGCCAGACCTTCGGCACCCAGCTTTGGACGTCGCTGCTACGGTGAATTCGTCGGCGAAGATGAATTCGGCAACCGCTACTATCGCACCAAGGGGGGCAAGATCGACCCGACGCTCGGCTTCGAGCGCCGCTGGGTGATCTACAACGGCGTCGCCGATCCGTCGTCGATTCCGCCGTCCTGGCATGGCTGGATGCATCACACCGTGGACGTGCCGCCCACCGAGGAGAAGGTGCTGGCGCGGCCGTGGTGGAAACCGCACCGGCCGAATCTCACCGGCACCCCCGGCGCGCACCGGCCGACCGGCTCGACCCTGGCTCAAGGGCGGCGGCCGAAGGCGACCGGCGATTACAAGGCCTGGACCCCGGGGCGGTGAGGGTGCCGCTAAGCCTTTGACGAACCGGCCCAATCGGCGGTGAAATTGGGGGTATTCGCCGCCGGCCGCCCTTTCCCTGCCGTATTCGCGGTGTTAACCAGCGGTGTCTTGGGGGCGCCATCTGCGCCGGTTTTCATTGGCTTGCGCTGACCGAATGGCACGATCGCTACACCTGATGTGTCTGATCGCGGTGCTCGCGGCCTTTGGCCCGTCGCCGGTGCATGCGCAGTTCAATCCGTTCGAAGCTTTGTTCGGAGCACCGCCGCGCCCGCCCGCTGGCGTGCCGACCGGCCGCCAGCAGGCGCCGCAATATCCTAACGAACAACAGTATCAGCGCTATCCGAACGAGCAGTACCAGCGCTCGCCCGATCAGCAGCCCTATCCCGTTCAGCCGCAGCAACCGTACCCGCCGCAGGCGAACGTGCCGTCCAATTACCCGCCGCAAGCCAACATTCCATCCGGCCAGCCGGGCGTTCAGTCGCAACCGTTGCCGCCACCCACCGGGACCGCGGCGATCGATCCGCGAGCGCCGGGTGCGCAGCCGCTACCGGGATTGCCGCCCGGACAGCGTCAGCCGCGCGCGATACCGGGCCTCAGCCGGGCGACGAAGTGGTTGCCGAGCCGCCGGCGCAGAAGGTCGTCAACAAGGGCGCGCTGTTCTCCGGTCTCGACAAGATCACCGGACGCATCATCAACTTCGATGTCTCGATCGGCGAGACCGTGCAGTTCGGCGCTCTGCAGGTCACGCCGCGTGCCTGCTACACCCGCCCGCCGACCGAGACGCCGAACACCGATGCCTTCGTCGAGGTCGACGAGGTCACTCTGCAGGGCGAGGTCAAGCGCATCTTCACCGGCTGGATGTTTGCCGCCAGCCCGGGCCTGCATGGCGTCGAACATCCGATCTATGACGTCTGGCTGTCGGACTGTAAGAGCCCGCCGGTTGTCGCCGCTCCCGAGCTGCCGCCGGTGACGCAGACCGCGCAACCCGCCAAGCCGCCGGTGCCTCCGAAGCGTCCGGCTCAGCCGCGGCCAACCGCCGCCCAGACCGCCCCACGCTGACCGCTCTTATAGACGTCTGACGTCGGCCAACGCGGTCGCGATTTCACGACGATGCGCGCGTAGCCGTTTCCGCGAGCAGCGCCAGCGCCTCCGCGCCCGTGATCGGACGCTCGGTGTCGAGCGCAGCGAAATCGGCTTCGCCGGTCAGCGCAGATTCCAAGAGCTTGTGATATTGCGGCTTCGCCACTTCGATCGCGCCGAAGTTCCTCAGGTGGTCGGTGACGAACTGCGTATCGCACAGCTTGAAGCCGCCGGCCTTGAGCCGCGCCACCAGATGCACCAGCGCGACTTTCGAGGCGTCGCGCGCGCGATGAAACATGCTCTCGCCGAAGAACGCCCGTCCGAGCGTGACGCCATAAAGCCCGCCGACCAGTTCGCCGCCCTCGTACACTTCGAGGCTGTGGCAATGCCGGCGCTCGTGCAGCTTGCGGTAGAGCGTGCGGATGCGCGCATTGATCCAGGTGCGCGGGCGGCCCGGCAGCGGTGAGGCGCAGCCGTCGAGCACGGCGTCGAAATCGCGGTTGACCGTGACGGTGAAGCGCTCGGAGCGCACCGTGCGCGCGAGCCGCGCCGGAAGGTGGAAGCGGTCGAGCGGGATGATGCCGCGCATCTCGGGCTCGATCCAGTAGAGCGCCGGGATCCTCGGCGCTTTCCGCCATCGGGAAGATGCCGCAGGCATAGGCCTTGAGCAGCACTTCCGGCGTGATTTCGATGACGGCTGGATTCGCGGTTGGCCATCTCGTCGAGGCGGCTTGTGCCTGGCTGCGGGCATCCGCTTTACGCGGCGTGCGCTGGTGATTCCCACGATGACGTTGTGATAGGGTGCCACGCGAGAGGTTCCTGTGCCAACCGCATTCGCCCGACAATCCTGGCGCCGCCGCGCGATCGCTCTGATCGCGGCGTGGCTTGTTGTGCTGCAGTCGTTCCTCTCCGGGGTGGCGACCGCACAGGCCGGCGCCGCGATGGCCGGATCCGCTCGGTGCGGCCGTCATCTGCCATAGCGGCGGTGGCAGCGAGCCGGCGAGCCCCGGCGCTGCCTGACGCCGGGCGCTGCCTGGCATCTCTGCTGCAGCTACTGCATGGCCGCCGCCCCCGCGCTGCTGCCGCCGTCCTCGCAGGTCGGCCGGACGCAAGCCTTCGTGGATACGGACCTGCGTCCGCTGGCGCGATTTCATCATCGTCGATCGCACGCCGAAGCGCGTGCGCGCGGGACCGTCGCAGGCCCCTCCAGGCCAGGCATGAGCTCGACCTAGCCGTCGCGGGCGTAACTGCCGCTCGCGCATTCATGTCCTGATTCCTGGAGACTTCAATGCTTCGTCATCTTCTCGGCGCGCTCGGCGCCTGCGCATCGTTGTGTCCGGCCGCCGCCCACGTCACTCTCGAAAACCGCGAGACGCCGGTCGGCGCCACCTACAAGGCGGTGCTGCGGGTTCCGCACGGCTGCGAAGGCAGCGCCACCACCTCGCTCCGCGTCCGCATTCCGGAAGGCGTGATCCGCGCGAAGCCGATGCCCAAGCCCGGCTGGACGATCACCACCGTCACCGGCAAGTATGCAAAGACCTATGAACTGTTTCACGCCAAGCTCAGCGAGGGCGTGACCGAGATCGCGTGGTCGGGCGGCAAGCTGCCGGACGCGCATTACGACGAGTTCGTATTCCAAGCGAATCTCGCCGACGATCTCCAACCCGGCAAGATGGTCTACTTCCCGGTCGTGCAGGAGTGCGAGAAGGGCGTGCATCGCTGGATCGAGATTCCGGCCGAGGGCAAAGGGCCGGGCGACTATCCGCAACCCGCTCCGGGCCTCAAGCTGTTGCCGAAGCGCTAGCGGCACGTGCGCGGGGTTATCGCCGCACTCGTCGCGGCCGCGGTTGCGCTTGCAGTCATCCTGCAGGCGCCCGCGGCCTCGGCGCATGCCGCGCTGGTGAAGGCCGAGCCGGCGGACGGTGCGGTCGTCGCGTCGGCGCCCGCCGTGCTGCGACTGACGTTCAATGAACCGGTGTCGCCGCTCGCGATCCGGCTGCTCGATCCGGACGGCCGCGCGGTTCCGCTCGGCAATATCGTGGCGGCCGATGCCGGCATCGCGATTGCGGTGCCGGCGCTGCAGAACGGAACGCATGTTCTCAGTTGGCGGGTGATTTCCGCCGACGGCCATCCGGTCGGCGGTGCTCTGCTCTTCTCCATCGGCGCGCCGAGCGCGCAGCAGCCGTCCGGCGCACCGTCGCCAGCCGATCCCGCCGTTCGCATCGCGTTATGGGCGGCCAAGCTCGTCGTTCTATCTCGGACTCGCGATCGGGATCGGCGGCGCATTCTTTCGCGCCTGGATCGCCACGCCGACCCCCTGGTGGGCCTGCCGATCCGTTGATCATGACCGCCCTGATCGCCGGGCTTGGCGCGACCGCGCTATCGGTCGGCCTGCAGGGGCTCGATGCGCTCGAACTGCCCCTGCGGGAAATTGGGCACCGGGCGGCATGGGAAACCGGGCTGGAATCCTCCTACGGCCTGACGGCGATCGCGGCGGGGTTTGCGCTGTTCGCGGGTGTGTTCGCGAGCGAGATGACATCGCGCCGTCCGAGCCGCGCGCTGTCGCTCCTGGCCCTCGCTCGGTGTCGGCATCGCGCTGGCGCTGAGCGGGCATGCCAGCAACGCCGAACCGCGCTGGATCAGCCGTCCGGCGGTATTCACGCACGGCGTCTGCATGGCGTTCTGGGTGGGCTCCCTGCTGCCGCTTGTGGGTCGCTCTGCGTGAGGGCCGCGGCGGCGTCGCAACGCTGGCGCGGTTTTCCCGCGTCATTCCGGTTCCACTGGTGCTGCTCGCCGCCTCCGGGCTCTGGCTCGCTTATGTGCAACTCGGGCAAATCGATGCGCTGTGGACCACCGAGTATGGCCGGGTGCTGATCGGCAAGCTGATCGCGGTCGCCGGGCTGCTCGCGCTGGCCGCCGCCAATCGCTACCGGTTCGTGCCAGAGTTCCAGGCCGAGGGAACCGCGGCGGCGCGGCAGCTGCGCATGTCGATCGGTGTGGAACTCGCAATCGCGGTCGCCATTCTTGCGCTGGTCGCGCTGTGGCGCTTCACCCCGCCACCGCGGTCGCTCGCCGCCGCCAATTCGGTTTCGATCCATCTGCATGGCGACAAGGTGATGGCGCAGATCGAGATCGTCCCGCGACGGCACAGGCCGCGCGAACGCGCAGATTCAGGTGCTCGACGGCGCGTTCAGGCCGCTCGCCGTCAAGGAGGTGACGCTCGTGCTGGCCAATCCGGCCGCCGGGCTCGAACCAATGCGGCGCGCCGGCATTCACTCCGTCGCCGACGACATCTGGCGGATCGACGATGTGCGCATTCCGGTGGCGGGGCGGTGGAACTTGCAGGTCGACGTGCTAATTAGCGATTTCGAGAAAGCCACGGTTAACGACGCCGTCGTGCTGCCGCGAATTCCTTGACCGGCCGCACGACCTTTACCGCGCTTTAGTCACGAACTCGTCAAATTTTCGCAATCGGTCAAACCATTGCCGGGTTCCGGCGTTGCCGGAATGCAGACAGGGGTGTGTGCGGGGACAAAGAGAGGCTTCATGTCGGACGGGCGTTCCATCGATAAGTGCGCAAGGGTGCTGGTCGTCGAGGACGAACCCCTGGTCAGCGATATCGTGACCGAGGCGCTCGCTGAGCAGGGTTTCGCCGTGCAGGCGGTCGACAATGCGCGAGACGCATTGGATTGCCTGAGTTCCGATTTGCCGGTCGATATCCTGTTCACGGACGTGAACCTCAAAGGTCCGATGGACGGAGGTTCGTTGGCGCAACGCGCGCGGGAACTGCGACCGGACCTGCCGGTCGTCTACACTTCCGGCCGGGTTGCGGCGTTCGCGTGCCTGCAGCGGGTGGCCGGCTCGATGTTCGTGCCCAAGCCCTACGACCCGTTCAACGTCGGTTCGTTGCTGCAGCGGATGGTGGCGCAGCGCTGACGCAGGCGCGGAAAGTCTCTTTGATGCAGGCTGAGGCGTCGTGACGTCGAGCAGCCCTGGACAGCGCTCCATATCCTGAGAACAATGGCTCACGCCCGCGAACGTACGGGCGATATGACGAGCCGGCCAGCGCCGTCAAACGGCGAAAAACAGCTTGCGACAAAAAACGTCCCGGCTCGCGACCCCCAAGGGAGGAGATCGTGACGAGGACATCTGCCGCATCGTTGCTGTTCGCGTTTGGGCTGCTGCTGGCGACGCCGCTCGCCGCGCAAGACTATCCGACAAAGCCGATCCGGCTGATCGTGCCGTTCGCTGCCGGCGGACCCGCCGACATGCTGGCGCGCGCGATCGTCCCGTCGATGACCAGCACGCTCAAGCAGTCGGTGGTGATCGAGAACCGGACCGGGGCAGGGGGCACGATCGGCGTCGATGCCGTCGCCAAGGCGCCGCCGGATGGCTACACGATCGGCATCGCGGGACCTGGCGCGCTGGTCTCGATCCCGTTCATGACCACCGTGCCGTACAACGTCGAGCGCGACATCGTCCCGGTGGCGCGCATCGCGACGGTCAGCGGCGTGATCGTGGCCGGGCCGAAAACCGGCTTCCGGTCGCTGGCCGATCTCGTGAACAATGCCAAGGCCAATCCCGGCAAGGTGCATTTCGGCTCGGCCGGTTCGGGCACCACGACCCACCTCGCTGGCGAACTGCTCAACATGGAAGCGGGCGTCAAGCTCGTGCATGTGCCGTATCGCGGCGCCGCGCCGGCCTTGACCGACCTGCTCGGCGGCCACGTGCAGGCGCTGTTGCCCGATCTGCCGGCGGTGCTCGAACAAATTCGCTCGGGCGCCGTGACGGGGCTCGCGATCACCAGCCCGGCGCGCTCGCCATTCGTCCCCGATCTGCCGACGACCGCTGAACTCGGATTTCCGCGCGTCGTATCCTACAGCTTCTACGGCCTGATCGCGCCTGCCGGAACGCCGGCCGATATCCGTAAGCGTCTTTACGACGCCGTGGTCGCCGCGCTGGCTTCGCCCGAAGTGCTCAAGCAGATTGCCACACTCGGCGGCGCGCCGACGCCCGGCACTGGAGAGGAGTACGCCGCGCTGATCGTCGACGAGCAGAAGAAATGGAAGCGTGTCATCGAGGTGACCGGCGCCAAGATCGAGTGAGCGCAGCGCCTATTGTGACTCCGCGTCATGGCCGGGCTTAGCCGTCCAAAGGATGGCGTCGCTTCGCTCCGCCTATGTCCCGGCCATCCACGTCTTGTCATCGCGCGAGCAAGTCGTGGATGCCCGGCACAAGGCCGGGCATGACGAGTCATTCAATGCACGCTTAGTATGCCGCGAAATGCAGATGGCCGGGCGCAGGCCCGGCCATCGCAACCGATCGTCAGTCGTGGATCGGTTTACCGGCTCGCCGCCTTCTGCTTCGGCGTCACCTGGATGATGCGGTTGGTGGCGCTCTGGTGAATGAGAAGGTTGCCCTCCTTGGTCGCGCGGCCGTGCCGCCAGATGCCCGAATAGATGCCGCCCGACGGGATCGCCCAGCTCTGGAACGTCTCGGTCTTGATGTCGAACCGCACCAGCGGGTCGGGCCGCACGCCGGACTCGTTGTACCAGACGCCGCCGTTCATCACGACGATCGCATAAGGATGCGAGCGCGGGCCGCTTGGCGAATCCCATTCGGTCGCCTGTCCGGTCTTCGGATCGAGCCGGCCGATGCGGCCTTTGCCGGAGTTCACGTACCAGACCATGCCGTCTTCGGCGATGTCGAGCCGCCGCACCGTCGTGCCGCCGAGCGGGAGCTTGTACTCCTTCAGCTCCATCGTTTGCGGGTCCATCCGGAACAGGCAGGGCGCGCCGTTGCACGACCACCAGATCGCGCCGTCGGCCGCGACCTTGATGCCGTACGGCTTCGAATCCGGCACCGGCGAGGTGATCAGCTTGATGTCGCCGGTCTGCGGATCGAGCCGGCCGACCATGTTGGAGTTCTGCAGCGTGAAGAACGCGATGCCGTCCTTGTTGAAGATCAGCGTGTGCGGATCCTTCGCGTCCGGATCCGGCATCTTGTAGACGGTGAACTTGCCGGTTGCGACGTCGAGCCGGCCGACCGTCCCGTTCTTGTTGCCGGTGTACCAGGGGTTGCCCTTCGGATCGAGCTCGACGGTGTGCGGGAAGGCGCCGGACGGCAGCTGCCATTCCTTCATCTCGCCGGTGCGCGGATCGAGCCGTCCGATCAGATTGCCGAACTGCCCGACCCACCAGATCGTACCGTCTTCTGCCTGGATCGGGTCGCGGGCGCGCTGGCCGAGCGTCGGCATCACCCATTCGGTGAAGGTGATCTGTTGCGGCCCAGGCACGAGCTTGGCGGCGCGCCGGTTGTATTTGGGCGGATAGTGCTCCGCCAGATAGTTGGTGATTGCGGCCTGCTGGTCCGGAACGCCCTTGAGGTCGATCATCGTGCCGATCAGTTCGTGCCAGCCTTCGCGCGTGTAGCCCGATGCTCTGGGTGATCATGTTGGTCTGGTGGCAGCCGGCGCAGACCCCGTCGACCAGTTGCTTGGCGGGGCCGTCAGGCAACGCGGGCGCCGGGGCTTGCGCCTGCGCGGCCAGCGGGAACAGCAGGCAAACCGCGGCAGTCATCGCGGACAGGTTCAACGGTCCAGGCATGTATCGCCTCCCAATCGGAATTATTTGAATCCGGGGCGAATGGTTGTGCCCACGGGGTCGCTAGTCAAGCGAAAAGCCGGGCGATTCTGGGCTTCCGGCAAGCGCTCGGGAGCCTCATTCGATCACCTCGTCGGCGCGGGCGAGCACGGTCGGCGGCACGTCGAGGCCGAGCGCCTTGGCGGTCTTGAGGTTGATCACCAGTTCGTACTTGGTCGGCGCCTGCACCGGCAGGTCGGCCGGCTTCTCGCCCTTGAGGATGCGATCGACATAGCCGGCCGCGCGCCGGTACTGGTCGATGTAATCAGGCCCATAGGAGATCAGGCCGCCGGCGGCGACGAAGAAGCGATCGAAGTAGACCGCGGGCAGCTTGTGCCGGGCCGCCAGCGTGACGATCAGATCGCGATGAACGCTGCGCCAACGGGCTCGCCGTCACGATCAGACCGCCATTCGGAGCGCGCGCGAAGGCCGCGACGGCGCGCTCGATCTCGCCGGCGTCGCGCATGTTGACCGGGTTGACCTCCACCCTGAGCGACGGCGCCACGGCCTGGATGGCGCCGAACTGGCCGGTTCCGGAGGGTGTGGCGGCATCCCGAAGGACCGCCACTCGCGTCACGCCCGGCGCGATCTCCTTGAGCAGCTCCAGCCATTTCCCGCCCATGCTGTATTCGAAATTCATGAAACCGGTGGCGTTGCCGCCCGGCCGCGCCAGGCTGTCGACGAAGCCGGCGCCGACCGGATCGACGACGACCGGGAACACGATCGGCACGGTGCGGGTCGCCTGCAGCAACGGCCCCACGGTCGAGGCGCCAGGGGCCAGGATGACGTCGGGCGCGAGCGCGGCCAATTCCGCCGCGTGTCTGCGAATCTCGGCGGCATCGGTCGTGGCCCAGCGGGTGTCGATCCGCACGTTGCGGCCGATGGTCCAGCCCAATTGCTGCCAGCCCCTGCAGGAACGCCCCGACGCGGGCCTGAAATTCCGGATCGTCCGCGGCTGCGGGCAGGAGCACGCCGATGCGCCGCACGCGCTCGGCCTGCTGCGCGCGCGCCGCGAGCGGCCACGCACGACCGCCGCGCCGCCGAGCAGCGTGATGAACTCGCGCCGTCTCATTCGATCACCTCGTCGGCGCGCGCGAGCACGTCGGCGGCACGTCGAGGCCGAGCGCCTTGGCGGTCTTGAGGTTGATCACCAGCTCGTACTTGGTCGGCGCCTGCACCGGCAGGTCGGCCGGCTTCTCGCCCTTGAGGATGCGGTCGACGTAGCCGGCCGCGCGCCGGTACTGGTCGATCAGATCAGGCCCATAGGAGATCAGGCCGCCGGCGGCGACGAAGGAGCGGTCGAAGTAGACCGCGGGCAGCTTGTGCCGGGCCGCCAGCGTGATGATCAGATCGCGATGAACGTTGCGCCAACGCGCTCGCCGTCACGATCAGGCCGCCATTCGCGGAGCGCGCGAAGGCCGCGACGGCGCGCTCGATCTCGCCGCGCGTCGCGCATGTTGACCGGGTTGACCTCCACCCTGAGCGACGGCGCCACGGCCTGGATGACGCCGAACTGGCCGGATGCCGGTGGGGATGGCGGGATCCCGAAGGACCGCCACTCGCGTCACGCTCGGCGCGATCTGCTTGAGCAGCTCCAGCCATTTCCCGCTCATGCTGTATTCGAAATTCATGAAACCGGTGGCGTTGCCGCCCGGCCGCGCCAGGCTGTCGACGAAGCCGGCGCCGACCGGATCGGCGACGACCGGGAACACGATCGGCACGGTGCGGGTCGCCTGCAGCAACGGCCCCACGGTCGAGGCGCCATGGGCCAGGATGACGTCCGGCGCGAGCGCGGCCAATTCCGCCGCGTGTCTGCGAATGTCGGCGGCATTGGCCGTGGCCCAGCGGGTGTCGATCCGCACGTTGCGGCCGATGGTCCAGCCCAATTGCGCCAGCGCCTGCAGGAACGCCCCGACGCGGGCCTGAAATTCCGCATCGTCCGCGGCTGCGGGCAGGAGCACGCCGATGCGCCGCACGCGCTCGCCCTGCTGCGCGCGCGCCGCGAGCGGCCAGTGGATGGCGGTCGCGGCGCCGGCGAGCAGGAAGACGAACTGGCGTCGCGTCGTGCGAATCACATCCATTCTCATGGCGTTGCCGGAGAAGGGCAGACCGGACCCGGCGCCAGCCTATCATGCACAACCTGCCACGGCCCCATGAAAGCAAGATCGAAGCCGCGCGGGAAGTGAGGCGAAGGCGCGCAGTTTACGTCCGAAGTCGAGCGATCCTGGGACGCGCGCTCGGCCCAATGACGGGAGTGCAGGCCGAAACCGATATCAAGGGATCAGTCGGTCATCCCACCCTTGGCGAGGAATTCCTCCAGCCAGTGAATGTGGTACTCGCCGTCGATGATTTCCTTTTCCCGTACCAGCGCCCGGAATAGCGGCAGCGTGGTCTCGATGCCGTCGACCACGAACTCGTCGAGCGCACGCTTGAGCCGCATCAGGCATTCGCCGCGGGTCTTGCCGTGCACGATCAGCTTGCCGACCAGCGAGTCGTAGTAGGGCGGAATAGTGTAGCCGTGATAGACGGCGGAATCGACGCGCACGCCGAGCCCGCCCGGCGGATGATAGTGCACGATCTTGCCGGGCGACGGACGGAACGACACCGGGTTCTCGGCATTGATGCGGCACTCGATGGCATGGCCGTGAAACTTCACGTCGTCCTGCGCTAGGGTGAGCTCGCCGCCGGCCGCGACGCGGATCTGCTCCAGCACCAGATCGATGTCGGTGATCATCTCGGTCACCGGGTGCTCGACCTGGATGCGGGTATTCATCTCGATGAAATAGAACTTGCCGTCCTCGTACAGGAATTCGACGGTGCCGACGCCGAGATATTTGAGCTCACACATCGCCTGCGCGACGGTCCGGCCGATGGCATTGCGCGCCTCTTCGTTGAGCGCGGGCGAGGGGCTCTCTTCCCACACCTTCTGGTGCCGGCGCTGCAGCGAGCAGTCGCGCTCGCCGAGGTGGATGGCGTGGCCCTGGCCGTCGCCGAGCACCTGGATCTCGATGTGGCGCGGCCGCGTGAGATATTTCTCGAGGTAAACGGCGTCGTCGCCGAAAGCCGCCTTGGCCTCGGCGCGCGCGGTCGCGAGCGCCTCGAACAAGCGCTCCGGTGCTTCGGCGACCTTCATGCCGCGGCCGCCGCCGCCCGCGGCAGCCTTGATCAGCACCGGGAAGCCGATCGCCTGCGCCATCGTCAGCGCTTCCTGATCGGAGCTGACGCCGCCTTCGGAGCCGGGCACCACCGGGATGCCGAGCTTCACGGCGGTGCGCTTGGCCTCGATCTTGTCGCCCATCAGGCGGATGTGGGCGGGCTTCGGCCCGATGAAATGGATGCCGTGCTCGGTCAGAATTTCCGCGAAGCGCGCATTCTCCGACAGGAAGCCGTAGCCGGGATGCACGGCGTCGGCACCGGTGATCTCGCAGGCGGTGAGCAGCGCCGGCACGTTGAGATAGCTGTCGCGCGCCGGCGGCGGGCCGATGCAGACGCTCTCGTCGGCAAGCCGCACGTGCATCGCGTCCTCGTCCGCGGTCGAATGTACCGCCACGGTCGGGATGCCGAGCTCCTTGCACGCCCGCAGGACGCGCAGCGCGATCTCGCCGCGGTTGGCGATCAGGATTTTTTCGAACATGAAGGCCAGTCGACCGGAAACATCGTCATGGCCGGTACCGCAGACAAGTTTACGCAGTCTGCGCAAGCTAGACTGCTTGTCCCGGGCACGACGGCGGAAATATGTGTGCCATCAATCATCATTCGATGATCATCAGCGGCTCGCCGAATTCGACCGGCTGGCCGTCCTCGATCAGGATCTGGATCACCGTCCCGGCGCGCGGAGCGGGAATCTGGTTCATGGTTTTCATCGCCTCGATGATCAGCAACGTTTCGCCGGCCTGCACCCGGCTGCCGACTTCGACGAACGGCCGTGCGCCGGGTTCGGGTCCGATATAGGCGGTGCCCACCATCGGCGAGGTTACGAGCCCGGGATGCTTTGCCGGATCGAGCGGCGGTACGTCGCCGGTGAATGCGACCGGCATGTCGGCCGCCACGCCGCGCGAGGCGGCCACCACCTGGACCTGACGCGCCACCCGCACCCGCTGGCCGTCGCGCTCGAATTCGATCTCGGTCAGTCCGGTCTCGTCGAGCAGCCGCGCAAGCTCGCGGATGATCTCCTGGTCGACTGCCGATTTCGGCTTGCTCTTGCGTTCACCGGCCACGGTTCAATCCTTGCGTCGGGCGTCGATCATCGCGGCAAGCCCGTCGATCGCGAGCGCGTACCCGTTGATTCCAAAGCCGCACAGGCTGGCCTTGGCGACCGGCGCGACATGCGAGACATGACGAAAACTTTCGCGGGCGAAAATGTTGCTGATGTGAACCTCGATCACCGGGATCGTGACCGCCGCGATGGCGTCGCGGAGCGAGATCGAGGTGTGCGTCAGCCCGCCCGGGTTGACCAGGATGCCGGCCGCCTTCCGGGCGCCAGCCTCGTGAATCCAGTCGATCAGTTCGCCCTCATGGTTCGACTGGCGGAACTCGACCTCGATGCCCAGACGACCGGCCCGCTCGCGGCAGAGCTTCTCGACGTCCTGCAGTGTCGCGCGGCCGTAGGTTTCGGGCTCACGCGTACCGAGAAGATTCAGGTTCGGGCCGTTGAGGACGTAAATCGTCTGCGCCATGGAGTTGGACGGGGCCGTGCCAAAGTGGCGCCGGCACCGCGAGGGTGCCGGCTGCGTTGCGGGGCCGGTTATAGGGGCACGGAACGGGAAAGTCGAACCGCCAAAGGCGCAAATCCGGCGCGAAAGCCGCGCGCGGGTCGGGTCCGGTGACCGGCAGCCTGCGGCCCGGCCGGTCGTCCGGGGAGCTGCCGCCGATGCGGTTGCGGCGGCCTCTCAGCTCACTGCGTCGGTGTGATGCCGAGGGTCTTGGCGGCCGCGCCGACCCGCTTGCGCTGGTCGTCGATTTCCGCCTGGAACTGGGCTGGTCCGCTCAGATCGAGCAGCTGGCCGGTGAGGTTCATCCGGTCCACGATGATCGGATCGTCGCTCCCCACCGCGCGAACATCGGCGGCGATACGCTCGCGCAGGCTGAGCGGCATGTCGGGTCCGCCGAAGAAGCCGACCAGACCGTCGAGCTGCAGGTCCGGGAAGCCGGCTTCGGTTACGGTCGGGATGTCGGGAAGGATCGGAGCGCGCTTACTGTTGGTCACCGCCAGCACCTTGAGCTTGCCGGCCTCGATCTGCGGACGTGCGATCGCGTAAGCGGTTTCGTTGACCTGAATGCGGCCGGTGGCGAGATCGTTGATCGCCTCGACCGGGTTGCGGTACGGCACCTTCGACATGTTGAGATTGGCGTTCTTCAGGAAGCCGGCGAACAGAAAGTCGATCGCCCCGGTGGTGCCCGACCAGTTGAGCTCTCCGGGCTTCGCGCGCGCCAGCGCCACCAGGTCGGCGAGCGTCTTGACGTCCAGCGTGGCAGGCACTGCGATCGCGATGATCGTGTTCGATACCTTCGCGACCGGCGGGATGTCCGTCGGCTTGTAGGGCACCGATTTATATTGGTGCGGGTGCGCGGTGAACGACGAACTCGGCGACGCCAGCATGACGTGATCGTCGTTGGCGGTAACCACCGCGTTGATCGCGATCATCGCGTCGCCGCCGGGACGGTTCTCGACCACCACCGGTTGGCCCCAGCGCTTGGTCAGCCGATCGGCCAGCAGCCGGGTCCCGATATCGATGCCGCTGCCCGGTCCGAGCGATACGATGAACTTCACCGGCCGCTGCGGCCATTGCTGGGCCAGCGATGGTGTGATCGATGATGCGATCGTGGCGGCGACACCGGCGGCGATCGCCAGTGCCGCAAGACCGATCCTGTGCATAGTGTCCTCCGGATATTATTGATTTGATTTTGTTAACTGGCGTGTTCCAGCGATCGCATATCGCCGGCGACGGCCAATTTTGCCGCCGCCATTGTTACGCGTCGCGCCGCCCGCGTCTATGCGCCGGATCGTCCCGGGGCTGATGCCGCGTGACGGCTCAGCAGGTCGCCTGGCCGCAGCGCGCGTTGTTTACCTTGTCCTTGAGCGTCTTGAGGCCGACCGCGCCGACCACCACATCGGGGCCCACCACGTAGCTCGGGGTGCCGTTGAGGCCGAGCGCCTCGGCGAGCTTCATGCTCTCTTCGATCTGGGCCTTGACCTCGTCGCCCGCGATGTCCTTTTCGATCCGCGCCACGTCGAGCCCGGCTTCCTTGGCGGCTGCGAGCGCGCGCGCCTTGTCGATCTGGCCGCGGCTGTTGAGCAGCTTCTGATGGAATTCGAGGTACTTCTTGCCGCCGGTCTTGTCCTGCATGCGCACGGCGGCCGCGACCTGCGCGGCCTGCACCGACCCCTCACCGAGCACGGGGAATTCCTTCAGCACGAATTTGAGCTTCGGATCGCCCTTGATCAACTCCATCATGTCGCTCATCGCGCGCTTGCAGTAGCCGCAATTGTAGTCGAAGAACTCGACCACCGTGACGTCGCCCTGCGGATTGCCGAGCGTCACCTGCCGCGGTGAATTGAAGATCGTGGCGGCATGCTCCTTGACCGCATTGCGATGCTTCTCGGCCTCGGCCACAGCCTGGCGCTTCTCCAGTTCGGCCATCACGTCCTGCAGCAGTTCGGGATGCGACAGGAGATATTCGCGGATGATGGTTTCGATCTCGCCGCGCTGAGCGGGCGTGATGGATTGCGCGCTGGCAATCGCGGATGACAGCGTCAGCGCGCCGGCGATCAGAACGGCGGCGAACGGACGAAGGCGAAATCGCATGTCGGTGTTCCTTCCTGGTGTCACATCCGCCGGGCGCTCTGCGGCGGCTTGTAGCTGACGATGTCGTCGGCCTTTACCCAGCCGGGCGATCCGACCGGAAACCGGGTCTTGGCGCGGGTGGCGATTTCGCGCGCGGTCTTGATGTCGCCGCGCATGAACGCCGCCTGTGCGGCCGCGAGGTCGGCGCGTGCGAGGTCGTTTTTCCGGCCGTAGGCCATCGCGAGCTGGCTGTAAACGTCGGGCGATTCAGGTTCGCGAAGCACCGCCGACTGCAGCAGCGTGACCGCCTCATCGAGGCGCGCGCGGTCGTTGGTTGCGATCAGCGCCTGGCCGAGCATGATCTGAATGAGCGCCGGATGTGGCGCGAGTTGCGCGGCTTGTCGCAACGGCCCGATTGCCTCGGCGGGCTTGCCGGCCTCGAGCAGGGCCTGGCCCTTGAGTTCGTGGAAATAGGGGTTCTGCGGCTGCGCCTGGATCAGCGCATCGATCTGCGCGATCGCTGCGCGCGGATTGCCGAACCGATAGGCCGAGATGGCGCGCGCGTAGCGCGCCGGCAGGCTGTTGTCGTGCGGCTGATAGCGCCGCGCAACCGCGTCCGGACGGTCCATGAAGCCGTAGAGCTTGGCGCGCGCCAGGTCGTGGCGGGCCTGCGCCGCCGGCGAATCCTTCTTGTCCCAGTACGGGCTTTCCCGCGCGATGCCCTGCAGTGCGGCCACGCGCTCGCTCGGCAGCGGATGCGACTGCATGTACGGGCTTATGCCGCGGGTCTGGTACATCGTCTGGTCGGCGAGCCGCTGGAAAGTCTCCGCCATACCCTTCGCAGACTGTTGAGTCGCAGTCAGGAACTTCACCGCCGCGCGGTCGGCCTGGTCTTCCTGCGCGCGGATGTAGCCGAACAGCGAGTTCTGGATCGCGGCCTGCGGCCCCTGCAGGATCGCCACGCCGGCGTTGCTCATGCCTGAGTTGCCGGAGCGCGCGCCGGCCACCATCGCGCCGATGCCGAGGATCATCGCCAGGATCGCCTGGGTCGACGCCGACGCGAGCTGTTCGCGGATGCGCGACAGATGGCCGCCCGCGATGTGGCCGGTCTCGTGCGCCAGCACCCCGATGATCTGGTTCGGCGTATCCGCTTCCATCAGCGCTCCGGCATTGACGAAGATGCGGCGGGCGTCGGCCACGAAGGCGTTGAACGCGCGATCGTTGATGATGACCACCTGGACATTCTGCTTCTGCAGCCCGGCAGTCTTCAGCAGCGGCTCGGTGTATTCACGCAAAAGCTGCTCGATCTCGGCGTCGCGGATCAGCGGCAAACCCTGCGCATGCGCCGGCGGCGCGCTCGCGGTGACGAGCGCGACAGCAGTCACCGCCGCGACGACACGGGATACCGCCGTCGCGCGGTTTGCGCTGGTCGTTCTGCGCGCCTCGATCATCTCCGCCAGGGCTCGCTTTTTGTGTGTGCGCAAGCTAGTTAGGCGCCGGAATGCGGTCAACGCGCCCACGATTTCAATGCGCTCACGATCGTGTGTGGATTCAGGTGGTTGAGGCGCCAAATGTCCGCAGAAATGCGGCGACAGCGGGGCGGCTGTCCGCGGCCACAGGAGGGCAATCGGGCATGCTGAATGCGGTGAAGCGGCCGATGGTACCTTCGGTTCGCAGCGACGTGCCGCCGTTCATGGTCATGGACGTGATGGCCGCGGCGGCGCGGATCGAGGCTGCCGGCGGACGCGTCATCCACATGGAGGTGGGACAGCCGGCCGCACCGGCGCCGGCCTGCGCGATCGCGGCGGCGCAGGCAGCGCTTGCGGTGGGCCGCATCGCCTATACCGAGATGCTCGGCATCCCGACGCTGCGCTCGCGCATCGCGCGGCACTATCGGGAGAGCTATGATGTCGATCTCGATGCGCGTCGAATCGCGGTGACCACGGGATCGTCTGCAGGCTTTATCCTGGCGTTCCTGGCGCTGTTCGACCCTGGCGCTCGCGTCGCGGTGGCGCTGCCGGGTTATCCGCCGTACCGCAACATCCTGTCGGCACTCGGCTGCGAGCCGGTGATGATCGAGACCACGCAGGACACGCGCTGGACGATCACACCCGAGATGCTGCTTGCGGCCCACCGCAAGAAGCCGTTGCAAGGCGTGCTGATCGCAAGCCCGGCCAATCCGACCGGCACCATGATGACGGCATCCGACCTGCAGGAGTTGTGCGCGGCGGCGGAGAGCGCCGGCATTCGTTTCATCTCCGACGAGATCTATCATGGGCTCGACTACGCCTTCCCAGCCGCGACGGCCGCACGGTTTTCTTCCGATGCGGTGATCATCAACTCGTTCTCGAAATACTTCTGCATGACCGGCTGGCGCATCGGCTGGATGGTTGTGCCCGAGCCGCTCATCCGCACGGTCGAGCGCCTGCAGGGCAATCTCGCCATATCGGTGCCGGCGCTTTCGCAGGTCGCGGCCGAAGCGGCGTTCGACGGCCGGGCCGAAATGGAGCTGGTCAAGCGCGGTTACGAGGAGAACCGCCGCATCCTGCTCGATGGTCTGCCGAAGGTTGGGCTCGATAAAATCCTGCCGGTCGACGGCGCGTTCTACCTCTATGTCGACGTCTCGCACTTCTGCGACGACAGCTTCGATTTCGCCAAACGCATGCTCGACGAAACGCATGTCGCGGCCACCCCCGGCGCTGACTTCGATCCGGTGCGCGGCAAGAGCTTCATCCGCTTCTGCTATGCGGGCGCCACGGCCGAGATGCACGAGGCGGTGGCTCGGGTCGGACGGTGGCTCAAGCCCTGAGACACGGCTCGCTTAGAACTCGACGTCGAGTTCTTCCACCTCGTCGGGCTCCGTGCTGGCAGCCGCGATCCACTCCTGCATGAAAGGCATCGCCAGGATGGTTTCGCGGTACTTCGCACACGTCGCATCGAGCTTCACGTCGTAGCTCTGGAAGCGGGTCGCGACCGGCGCGAACATGGCGTCCGCCATGCACGGCGACTTGCCGAACAGGTAGGGGCCCTTCGACGTGCCGAGACATTCGCGCCAGATCGTCATGACGCGGTCGATGTCGGCCTGTGCGCCGGCCCACACTTTGAAGTTCGGATAGTGCGCCTTGAGGTTCATCGGCAGGGCCGAGCGCAGGTTGCTGAAGCCGGAATGCATTTCCCCGGAGATCGAGCGGCAGCGCGCGCGCTCGGCGCGATCTTCCGGCAGCAGGCCGGCGTCGGGCAGAAGCTCGTCGAGATATTCGGCAATGGCGAGCGTGTCCCAGATCTTGACGCCGCCGTGGGTGAGGCAGGGGACCAGGAACGATGGCGACAGCAGCAAAAGCTCCGCGCGGGTGGAGGGGTCGTCGCTGCCCACCGGCTGTTCCTCGAAATCGAGCCCCGACATCTTGCACAGCAGCCATCCGCGCAGCGACCAGGAGCCGTAATTCTTGCTGGCGATGGTGAGTGTGGCCTTGGCCATCGGGCGTATCCCCCTGTTCTTGCCGGCGTCCCGGCAGCAGATGCCGTTTGACGCGCTTTCCCAATGAAACGACGCACCAATCCGCGCCCAGCAGAGTGCTGTGCGCTGCGATCGCCACGCCCCGGCAAGAGCGGGTTGTCACCCGGCGATAATTATCTCGCAGCGCAGTATGAAATGCACTAGCATTTTCTTTGCCGGGTTGAGCTTTGTGAGGGGGATGGGGTGCTGCGTCCCGCAGCGCCGCCGACAACGTGATGCTCTACCAGGCCTATCTCGCCCATACCGACATGTTGCTCCCCGTTCGCTCGCTTGCCGGCGTGGCGATGCGCGCGATCGGCCAGCCGCTCGCCGGCATCACCGACAATGCGGTCCTGCGCAACCTCACGGCCGTCTACGAGTTGGTCGCCCGCGCCGGCCTCACGCACGACCGCCCGCCATACCGCATCGACAGCACGACGGTCGGCAACCGCGAGGTCGCGGTGACCGAGGAAGCGGCCGATGTCACGCCGTTCGGGACGCTGCTGCATTTCAAGAAGGATATCGAGACCGCGCAGCCGCGCGTCCTGCTAGTCGCTCCGCTGTCGGGCCACTTCGCCACCCTGCTGCGCTCGACCGTGCGCACGCTCTTGCCCGAGCACGACGTCTACATCACCGACTGGCACAATGTGCGCGATGTCGCCGTCAGCCACGGCCGGTTCGGCTTCGATTCCTACATCGAACATCTCATCCGGTTCCTGGAGAAGATCGGGCCCGGCGCCCACGTGGTGGCGGTCTGTCAGCCGTGCGTTGCCGTTCTGGCCGCGGTCGCGGTGATGGCGCAGAGCGGCAACCCGGCGCAGCCGCGCAGCATGACGCTGATGGCGGGACCGATCGACACCCGCGTCAATCCGACCAAGGTCAATCACCTCGCCAACTCAAAGCCGATCGAGTGGTTCGAGAAGAACCTGATCGCCACCGTGCCGCTGCGATACCCTGGCGCGATGCGGCGCGTCTATCCGGGCTTCGTCCAGCTTGCCGCCTTTATGAGCATGAACATCGAGCGCCACGTGCGCGCTCATCGCGAACTTTACGACCAGATCGCCAAGGGCGAACACGACAAGGCCAAGGTCACCAAGGAATTCTACGACGAATATTTTGCAGTGCTCGATCTCTCGGCGGAATTCTATCTGGAAACCGTCCGCTACGTCTTTCAGGAGCACCGGCTGGGGACCGGCACACTCGAGTGGGAGGGCGGCAAGATCGAGCCACGCGCGATCCGCAAGACCATGCTGCTGACGGTCGAGGGCGAGCGGGACGACATCTGCGCGGTTGGCCAGACGGTGGCGGCGCACGATCTCTGCCAGGGGCTTCGCCCCTACCTCAAGCGCCACCACATGCAGGCCGGCGTCGGCCACTACGGCGTGTTCTCCGGCAAGCGCTGGGAGCAGCAGATTTTTCCGATCCTGAAGAACGTCATCTTGGCGAGCGATTAGCGCAGCTCCCACTGTCATTCCGGGGCCCGAGCACAGCGAGGGAACCCGGAATCTATCGTGCGGCAGTCGATGAAATCATGGATTCCGGGTTCGCGCTTGCGCGCGCGCCCCGGAATGACGGGGAGCGGACGGTGGTCAGCGCAGCGCGGCGGCGATGTTGCCGCCGTCGACGGTGGTGACGTCGCCAGTGGTTTTGAGCGCTAGTGCCTGGGCAAGGAACGCCTGCGCCACGTCGTCGGCGGTCACCTCGCGGCCGAGCAGGTTGCCGCGCATGTAGTCGGTTTCCGACAAGCCGCGCGCCTTGGAGCGCTCGGCGATGAAATCGTCGGTCAAGAGCCCCGAACGGACACGGTCGGCATTGATCGCGTTGGCGCGGATGCCGTCGGCGCCGTAGTCGAGCGCGTACTGCCGCACCAGAAACAGTGTCGCGGCCTTCGGCAAACCATACGGGCCGAAGTTCGGTCCCGGATTCACCGCCTGCTTCGAGACGTTGAACAGCAAGCAGCCGCCGATGCCTTGCGCCAGCATGATCTTGACGGCGGCCTGCGCCACCCGCTGATGGCCATAGAAGTTGAGCTCGAAGCTCTGGCGCAGGATCGCTTCGTCGACTTCGCCGATGCGGCCCTGCCAGGCGGCGCCGGCGTTCGAGACCACGATATCGACGCCGCCGAATGCCGCGACGACACGCTCGAAAGCGGCGTTGACGGACGCCGCATCGGTGACGTCGCACGCCACCGCAATCGCGCCGCCGCCGATCGTCTTGGCGTGCCCCGTAGCCGCCGCCAGATTGACGTCGAGCAGCGCGACCGCGGCGCCGGCCGTCGCGAATGCTCTCGCGGTGGCGGCGCCGATGGTGCCGCCGGCACCGGTCACCACGGCGATCTGGCCGGCGAGCGGCTTCTCGGCGACCGCGCCGAGCTTCGCCTGTTCGAGCGACCAATATTCCATGTCGAACATGTCGGCTTCGGAGATGGATTCGAAGCGTCCGATCGCCTCCGCGTCGGTGATGGTCTCGATTGCGGATTCGGCGAGGTCAGCGGCGATCCGCGCGTCCTTGAGCGAACGGCCGAGACCGAACAGCCCGAGCCCCGGCACGAGCACGACCCGCGGCAGGGGGTCGAGCGAGCGCTTGCTGCCGCCTACGCGCGCGTTATGACGCGCGAAATAATCCTGGTAGTGCGCGATGAAGTCTGTGACCGCCTGCTTCGCCGCGCGGCTGAAGTCATCGAGCTTGCCGGAAGCGGGCGCCGGCACGACCAGCGGCCAGTTCTTGGTGCGGATGGTGTGGTCGGGCGTGACCACGCCGGCCTGGCTGTAGCGGGAGAGGTCGGCGCCGTTGACGAAATTGGCGATCGCTTCGCTCGCGCGAAACTCGAGGATCAACCGCCGCCACGCGCCTTCGGTCTTGTCGTCCGGCTGGCTGCAGGCGCCGCGTACGATCGGCGCGACCTGAGCCACCGGCGCGGCCTGCTGCGGCATCTGCGCGGTCGCGAACACCGGGCGGCGATTGCGCTTCAGCCGGTCCTCGGCGCGCGTGACCAGTTCGATCGTGCGTTCGTAGCTTTCGTGCGCATCGTCGGCGAAGCTGAACAGGCCGTGCTTGTGCAGGATGAGCCCCTCGACCGCGGGCGCGGCGTCATAGACGTCGGCGGCGAGCTTGGCGAGCGCAAAGCCCGGCATGACGTAGGGCACGATGCCGACGCGGCCGTCGAACAGGTCGGCGCAGATCGCTTCGCCGTCCGGCTGATCGATCAGGCTCAGGATGGCGGTGGCGTGGGTGTGATCGACGAACTTGTGCGGCAGAAAGGCATGCAGCAGCGTCTCGACCGACGGATTGGGAGCCGCGGGGTCGAGCAGGTTCTCGCGCTGGACGCGGACCATGTCCTCGTCGCTCAGCGCCGACCGCTGCCGAAGCCGGCGCAGGCGATCGAGCCGCACCGCCGGCATGCCGGCCGGTTCGATCACCGCCATGTCGGCGCCCGAGCCCTTGATGCACAGCACGTCGACGGTTTCGTCGAGCAGGTCGGGCATACGGGTCTTGACGGAGGTGTTGCCGCCACCATGCAGGACTAGCCTGGGATCGCCGCCGAGCAACCGGGTGCTGTAGAGGCGCAGTGCGAGGTCAGGCGCCACACCCAGGCGGGCGTAGCGCTCGACCGTCGCCCGCGCCTCGCTTTCGACCCAACCGCTTTTCATCGCCGGCTCCGGTCCGGGATCGCGTCAGGACCTCCGGCCGGAAAGAATGCCGGCCAGACCACTAGTCCTTGCCCAGCGCGCGCTTTGCCCACCAGCCGGATCGTCGCGGGCGGTCCTCTTCGGCGGTCGACGTGACGATGACGGGCGGCGCTACCGCCGGTGCCGTCGAGATGACGGGGTCCGGGATGCCCGCGCCGGCAAATGCTGCGACCGGCACCGGTTCGCGAACCGTGGAGCGCCGGCGCGGCGCCTCAGGCGCAGGAGCCGCCGACGGAGCTTCGGCCGCAGGGGCGGGTGGGGGCGTCGGTTCGTACCGATGCTCCGCAGCGGGTTCGTACGACGCGGACGTTGCCGGCATAGGCGAGGGCGCCGGTGACGTCGCGTCTTCGGCCGACTCGACCGGAGATGCGTCGAAAGCCGTCACAGCGTCCGTCTCCGAATTCGCCGGCGTGGCCGTTCTCGGAGCCGGCAACCACCTCGCCGTCGCGTTCGCGGCGATTGCGCCGTCCGCCCCGGCGTCCGCGCCGCCGCCGGCGGCGTTCGCCGTCGCCGTTCGTCTCGGCTCCGTTCGCTTCGACGCCGTTCTCGGACGCCTCGCCGACGGTCTCGCCGGCTTCCGCATCCGCGCCCGTGGCACTGTCGTCGTCTTCGCCGCTCGGGGCGATCGGGTGGTCGGCCGAAGGCTCGTGGGCGGCCTGCGCACCCTCGTCGCGCCGCTCGCCCCGCCGTCCGCCGCGGCGGCGACGCCGCTTGCGGCCGTTGCCGTTCTCGCCCTCGGGCCGTTCCTCGGCGGGGGCCGCTGCCACGTCGCCTTCGGATTCGGATACCGCTTCGTCGTCCTTCGGCTCTTCGTCCCGGGTGTCTTCGTCCTCCGGCTCGGCTTCGTCCAGGACGATGTCCTCTTCCACCTCGGTCTCGACGACCGGGGCCGGCGACTGCAACGCCAGCGCCCGAGCTTGTTCGGGCGTGTGCACCTGGTCCCCCTTGTCGATCATGAAGGACACTTGCCCGCCGATGGTGGCATCCGCGTTGACCAGGATGACGATGCGGAAGCGTTCCTCTAGCGAGCGCAGGTGGGCGCGCTTCTGATTGAGCAGGTAGAGCGCGATCTCGGTACGCGTGCGCACCACGAGATTGTGGGTCGCGCCCTTCAGCAGCATTTCGTCGATGGCGCGCAGCAACTGCAGTGCGACCGACGACACCGAGCGCATGTGGCCGGTGCCGCCGCAATGCGCGCATTTCTCGGTCGAGCTTTCCAGCACGCTCGAGCGGATGCGCTGGCGTGACATTTCCAGCAGCCCGAAGTGCGAGATGTGACCGACCTGGATGCGCGCCCGGTCGTGGCGCAGGCATTCCTTGAGCCGGCGCTCGACCGAACGGTTGTTGCGCTTCTCGTCCATGTCGATGAAATCGATGACGATCAAGCCGGCGAGGTCGCGCAGGCGAAGCTGCCGGGCGATCTCCTCGGCGGCCTCCATGTTGGTCTTGAGCGCTGTGTCCTCGATGTGGTGCTCGCGCGTCGCACGGCCCGAGTTCACGTCGATGGCGACCAGCGCCTCGGTCTGGTTGATCACGATGTAGCCGCCGGAGCGAAGCTGCATCACCGGCTGGAACATGGCATCGAGCTGGCTCTCGATGCCGTAGCGCGTGAAGACCGGCAGCGTGTCGGTATAGCGCTTTACGTTGCCGGCGTGGCTCGGCATCAGCATGCGCATAAAGTCTTTGGCGTCTTTGTAGCTGTCCTCGCCGGCGACGATGACTTCGTCGATGTCCTTGTTGTAGAGGTCGCGGATCGATCGCTTGACCAGCGAGCCTTCCTCGTACACCAGCATCGGCGCCGTCGATCGCAACGTGAGATCGCGCACCGTCTCCCACAGCCGCAGTAGGTACTCGAAGTCGCGCTTGACCTCGGTCTTGGTGCGGGCCGCGCCGGCAGTGCGCAGGATCACGCCCATGCCCTCCGGCACTTCGAGGTCCTGTGCGATTTCCTTGAGCTTGCGGCGATCTTCCGCCGCGGTGATCTTGCGGCTGATGCCGCCGCCGCGCGCCGTGTTGGGCATCAGCACCGAATAGCGGCCGGCGAGCGAGAGGTAGGTGGTCAGCGCCGCGCCCTTGGTGCCGCGCTCTTCCTTGACAACCTGCACCAGCATGACCTGCCGGCGCTTGATCACTTCCTGGATCTTGTACTGCCGGCGCGAGCGGTAGGTCCGCTCCGGCACCTCCTCCATCGCGTCGGCGCCACCGACCAACTCGATGACTTCCTCCTCGCCCTCGGCGCCGTTGCCGTTGACTTCAGTGACGTTGTGCCCGGTTTCGGCTCCGCCATGCGGATCCGGCAACTCGGTCGCGCCGGTGTCGTCGGCCGGCGCGGTCGGGAAGTTCTCGCCGGATTCCTGCGACGCCTCGCCTGGCGATTGCGCCGTGGTGCCGCTGAGTTCCATGCGTTCGGTTTCGCCGATGGTCGGCATCGATTCGGCGGCGCTGCTCGCATCGAGCGCCGGAAGGTCGATCCGCGTTTCATCCGGCATCGGCGCGTCCGGCGATGCGGCGTGCGCGGTCGGATCGGAAGCGGGCTGATCCGAATCGTGCGCGCCTTCGTCGGATGTATGCGACGCGTGACCGGAGTCCTCGGTGAGGCCGGCTTCCGGCAGCATGTGCTCGCCGCCGGCCGCCATCGCGCCGTGATCGTCGTCAGGCGCTTCGGCGGGGGCGCTCTTGATCTCGTCACGCGGCCGCCGTGCCGGTCGCTCGCGGCGCCCGCCATGCCGGCGGCCGGCGCGGCTATCGGCCTCGACGTCGGCGGCGCGCTGCTCGCGCTCCTCCTCGGCGATCAGCGCCTGCCGGTCGGCGACCGGGATCTGGTAATAGTCGGGATGGATTTCGCTGAACGCCAGGAAGCCATGGCGGTTGCCGCCATAATCCACGAACGCCGCTTGCAGCGACGGTTCGACGCGCGTGACCTTGGCGAGATAGATGTTGCCGCGGAGTTGTTTGCGGTTAGCCAACTCGAAGTCGAATTCTTCGACTCGATTGCCGCGCAGAACGACCACCCGGGTCTCTTCCGGATGGGTCGCATCGATCAGCATCTTGTTGGGCATTGACTAATCTCTTGATGGCAGGCCGGCACGAGGCCGCCTCTTGCCGCCGCATGGACGGCGCGAGGCGGCGCGCTCGGCGACCTGCCTGACTGGTGTGGAAAGGATGAGCCTTCAACGCGCGAGAAGAAAACGCATCGCAGGCAGCCGTGCTCTCGCCGGCTGCGGACAATGTCCTGGCGTCGCTTCGCGACGCGATGTTGCAGCGATGGGGTCGTTTCTCGACGCGCGGTTCTAGCATGAACCCTCGGCCCGGGGGCGACAGCGCACAGGGCGCAATCGCGGTTGCTCTCGGCTGGCGACCTTCAACTCGAAACGGCTCACGCGAAGCATAAGCCGTTGCACCGTCGTGGAAGGCACGTGCCGCCACGACACCGGTTGTAGTCCACAGGAACATCGGCCCAGATGGCCACCGGCACCGCACTGGCGGACTGCCGCGGACCGTTTGCGCCACCCGCAGACCCTCCCGTCGGTGATTCGGGGAGCGGCGCTTGTGAGTGGCGTGCCGGATGTCCGAACGCGGTACAACCGGAACTATCAATCGTCAGCAGACTCTTAATAGGGCCGGTGGGGGGTAATGGCAAGGGCAGTCCGGGCGCCGGCCGCGAATGCTTAACGGGCGGCGCCGGGCCGGCGGCGGCGTCTTCCTGGAAGGCCAGCAGGTCCGGAAGTCCCGGTTCGAATGAGAGACGAAGATACGGGCCACAAACTTGCGGTTCCTTCGGCGAGCGCAGTCGCATCTACCAATGACGCAGCGCACAGGCGGCCGGTCCACTGATTTCAGCGACGTTGCCGTATTGTTACCCCGGATGGAGCTTAGGATACGCTTAGCGACGCCCTTCTATTGGAATAAGGAAGGGCGGGAGGGGGCCAAGGACCGATGTTTCACCGCTTCGCGGTTCTCGTGAGCGCGGTCGTGCTCGGCGGCGGGCTTGCCGCCGGCGGCGCCGGCGCGGCCGAGGCGCCCAAGCGCGGCCCGAACGATCCGCCGGTGGCCAGCGACGTGCGCGTCGCGGGCGACGATGCACTGACCCGCTTCGTGGTCGACCTCGACAAGACCGTCGACATCCGCGCCTTCACGTTGGCCAATCCCTACCGTGTCGTCATCGACATGCCGCAGGTGACGTTTCAGTTGCCGGCCAAGGCCGGGATCGGCGGGCGCGGCCTGATCAAGGCCTTCCGGTTCGGCCTGGTGATGCAGGGCGGCTCGCGCATGGTCATCGACCTCGCCCGCCCGGCGCGAATCGACAAGGCGTTCGTGCTCGAAGCCGCCAACGAACAGCCGGCCCGGCTGGTGCTCGAGCTCGCGGCCACTGACCGCGAGGCGTTCCTGCGCACTACCACGCTCAACAACCGTCCGCCGGACGCACCGCTGCGCCAAACCGAACGCGACGACACCAAGCCGAGCAGTGATCCGCGTCCGTTGATCGTGATCGATCCCGGCCATGGCGGCATCGACAACGGCACAAGGGCGCCGAGCGGCGAGAGCGAGAAGAAACTGGTGCTCGATTTCTCGCTCGCGCTGCGCGACAAGATCGAAAAGATCGGCAAGTACCGTGTGCTGATGACGCGCTCGGACGACACCTTCATCGCTTTGGCCGAGCGGGTACAGATCGCTCGCGCCAACAAGGCGTCGTTGTTTATTTCGATTCACGCCGATGCCCTGGTGCGGCGCGACAGTTCGGCCCAGGGCGTGACCGTCTTCACTGTCTCCGAGCGCGCCTCGGACCCGGCGGCGGCCCGCCTCGCCGAGGCGGAAAACCGTGCCGACGCCATCGCCGGGCTTGATCTGTCCGCCGAGCCGCCAGACGTCGCCGACATCTTGATCGATCTCGCCAGGCGGGAAACCAAGACATTTTCGGTGCAGTTTGCACGCGCGCTCGTCGCCGAGATGCGCAACGCAGCCAAGCTGCACCAGAATCCCCTCAAATCGGCCGGTTTCCGGGTGCTCAAGGCGCCGGATGTTCCTTCCGTCCTGGTGGAACTCGGGTTTGTCACCAATAAAGAGGACGTCAAGGCGCTGACGTCCGAAGCGTGGCGCGGACGCACGGCGGACGCCGTCGTGCAGGGCATCGACGCGTTTTTCAAGACCCGGCTGGCCGGCGGACAGAACTGAGCCAAGGCGGCCGCTGGCCTCAGTTTCAACATAAAACAACGCAACTTGGGTTCGTCGACACCCGTCGGGGCGGGGAGTGGCGTGGGGACACCTGTCAAAACCGGTTCTAACCCGTTGGCCGTGGACGGCCTGCGAGTTGCACGTTTCGAGCGCGGACCATGCCGGCATCCGGCCGGGTCGGGCGCAGGGGGAATGACAGCATGAGACTGCTGCTGCGGTTTTTCGGATTCCTGTTCACCGCCGGCACCATCGTATTCGTCGTGGCAATCGCTGGCGCCGCCGGCATGCTGTGGCACTTCTCGCAAAGCCTGCCGGACTACAATCAGTTGCAGGACTACGAGCCGGCGGTGATGACGCGGGTGCACGCATCCGACGGCGCCCTGCTGGCCGAATACGCGCGCGAGCGGCGGCTCTATACGCCGATCCAGGCGGTGCCGAAGCTCCTGCTCAACGCCTTCATCGCCGCCGAGGACAAGAACTTCTACGAGCATGGCGGCATCGATTTCAGCGGCATCGCGCGCGCGGCGTCTGCGGCTATCCAAAATTACGGCTCGGGCAAGCGTCCGCAGGGCGCGTCCACCATCACCCAGCAGGTCGCCAAGAACTTCCTACTGACCAACGAGCTGTCCATGACCCGCAAGGTCAAGGAAGCGCTGCTGGCGATGAAGATCGAGCGCACCTTCTCCAAGGAGCGGATCCTCGAGCTCTATCTCAACGAAATCTATCTCGGCATGGGCGCCTACGGCGTGGCCGCGGCGTCGCTGCTCTATTTCGACAAGTCGGTGCATGAACTGACGGTGGCGGAGGCCGCCTATCTCGCCGCGCTGCCGAAGGGACCCAACAACTACCATCCGTTCCGCCAGCGCGAGCGCGCCATCGAGCGTCGCAACTACGTCGTCGACCGCATGCTGGAAGATCACCACATCACCGCGCAGGATGCCGAGAAGGCGAAGAAGGACCCGCTGCGGATCACCCAGCGCTCCACCGGCAACCATATCTTCGCGGCCGAGTATTTCGCCGAGGAGGTCCGCCGCTACATCAACGACAACTACACCGAAAAGAAGCTCTACGAGGGCGGTCTCTCGGTGCGGACCACGCTCGATCCCAAGCTCCAGGTGCTGGCGCGCAAGAGCCTGGTCGACGGCTTCGTGCGCTTCGACGAGCAGCAGGGCTACCGCGGCGCGCACAACAAGCTCGACATGGCCGGCGAGTGGGGCGCGAAGCTCGCGGAGATCAAGGCGCTGTCCGATATCGCGCCGTGGCGGCTCGCGGTGGTGCTCGAGACCGGTGACACAGCGGCGCGCATCGGCCTGCAGCCGGCGCGCGATCCGGGCGGCGCGGTTTCCAAAGCCCGCGACACCGGCACCATCACGCTCGACGGCGTGAAGTGGGCGAAGTTCGCGACCGGCACGATGCGCGGCAAGGTGCCCGCCAAGGTTTCACAGGTGCTGGAGGTCGGCGACGTGGTCTACGTCGAGCCGATGGACGGCAAGGAAGGCCAGTTCCGTTTGCGCCAGGTGCCGGAGGTGTCCGGTGCGATGGTCGCCATGGATCCGCTGACCGGGCGCGTGCTCGCGATGGTCGGCGGCTTCTCCTACGATCAGAGCCAGTTCAACCGCGCAACGCAGGCGCTGCGCCAGCCCGGCTCCTCGTTCAAGCCGCTGGTCTACGCCGCCGCGCTCGACAACGGCTACACGCCGTCGACCGTCGTGCTCGACGCGCCGCTCGAAGTCGACACCGGCTCGGGCATCTGGGCGCCGGAAAACTACACCCGCAAGTTCTACGGCCCCTCGACGCTGCGCTTCGGCATCGAGCAGTCGCGCAACGTCATGACGGTGCGGCTGGCGCAGGACCTCGGCATGCCGCTGATCGGCGAATACTCCAAGCGCTTCGGCATCTACGACAACCTGCCGCCTTACCTGTCGTTCGCGCTCGGCGCCGGCGAGACCACGCTGCTGCGGATGGTCGGCGCCTACGCGATGCTCGACAACGGCGGCAAGAAGGTGCAGCCGACGCTGATCGACCGCATCCAGGACCGCTACGGCAAGACCATCTATCGCCACGACCAGCGCGAATGCCGCGGCTGCGACGCCCAGAAGTGGGAGAATCAGAACGAGCCCACGCTCGTCGACAAGCGCGAGCGCGTGATCGACCCGATGACCGCCTACCAGATCACCTCGATCATGGAGGGCGTAGTCCAGCGCGGCACCGCGACGGTAGTGAAGGAGGTCGGCAAGCCGATCGCCGGCAAGACCGGCACCACCAATGACGAGAAGGACGCTTGGTTCATCGGCTTCTCGCCCGACCTCGTGGTCGGCGTCTATCTCGGCTACGACAAGCCGCGCCACATGGGCAAAGGGGCGACCGGCGGCGTGCTGGCCGCGCCGATCGTGCGCGATTTCTTGAAGGTGGCGCTCGCCGACAAGCCGGCGGTGCCGTTCCGCGTGCCGGCCGGCATCAAGCTGATCCGCATCGACGCCAAGAGCGGCATGCGGGCTGCGCCGGGCGACCAGCGGGTCATCCTGGAAGCCTTCAAGCCCGGCACCGCGCCGCCGGACGGCTACTCGGTGATCGGCGTCACCGATGCCGAGGGCCGGCCGCTGACGGTCTCGCCTGAGGCCGACAACATGGTGCGCTCGCGCACCGGCACCGGCGGGCTGTACTGACGCGCGTGTTGTCGTCGCGGACTTGAAACACGTTGCTTGTGCGAAATGGAAAGCGGTCCTGTAGGGCCGCTTCTCTTATTAGCTAATCGAGATTCTTGCGGACGAACTGGAATTCCGCGTTGAACTTCAGATCGTATTTCTTGCCGTCGGCGCAGACCGCGTCGTCGACCTCGAACTGCCGGTCGTCCTCGTCGTACTCCATCTTGCCGCCGGTGCAGCCCTGAGCCTGGACCGCCTCCATGACCTTTGCTCGCTCGCCTTCCGTCAGCGGGCGATCGGCCGCCTTCGCAGGCATCACGGCTGCCAATAGGAACGGGATCGCAACCAGGAACCGCATCTCATGACCTCCTCGATGGGTGGGCGTCTATGGTAACCCGGGATTTGCGGCCGGGTTCCACGCTCGCGGCGGCGTCCACAGCCTATTTCACTTTCTGCCACGTCATGGTGCGGATGCTCATGCGGCCGGTGATCGGATCGATCGAGGGCGGCGTCGACAGATAGGCGCGGTCGCGGTCGAAGCGCGCAATACGCTTCTGCTCGGTGCCGGTCCAGGTCTCGTTCCACGAGACATCGACGCGGTGCGTGAGCACGTTGCCGTCGATCGTGTAGGTGCCGGCATAGCTCGTCATGCTGCGGAACAGCGCCTCGGCCTCCGCGGCAGTCGGCTGCGCGCCGTCGGGCTTCGGGCGGCCGCCGCCGACGTTGAGCACGATCATGCGGCCATCGGGCGAGTAGTTGATGAAGCCGATGGCGCCAGCGCCGAGAAAGTCGGTCCTGGCGCCGGACGCAATGTCCTCGCGCTCCGCCGATACCAGCTTCCAGGTGCCGATCAGTCGGTCGCGGATGGAATCGTCAGCGGACATGGTGCAGCCTCGGCATCGTCTCGTGTGGTCCGGCGAATGCGCCGCAAGCCTTACGGCTGCGACGTCGGAATGACCAGCAGCAATCCGGAGACCGCCAGCAGCACCAGCACGATGAACCGGAATTTCTGCTGATCGAGCCGGCCGTAGAGTTTAAGCCCAAGCCAGGTGCCGGCCAGGAGGAACGGCAAGCCAAGGAAGAACAGCTTGATCGTGCGTGCGGTAATTGCTCCGCTCGTGCCAAGCAGCAGCGCGATGATCGCGAAGCTCGCGAGCGCCAACGGCTGAAATACCGCGCGCTGCGCGTCGTTGGGCCAGCGGCGCAAGGTGGCCCACATCACCACCAGGATGCCCGGAATGCCGGCGACACCTGCGAGCAGGCCATTTGCGAATCCGATCGCGGCGTCGACGAGCTTGCCGCCAAAGCGAACCGGCGCAAGCGAGGGCCGCATCAGGCTGTAGACGCTGAACAGCACGAGGACCACGCCGACCGTGGTCTTCACCAGCCGCACGTCGGCCCACTGCAGAATGACGATGCCGGGCGGAATGCCGCCGGCCGCGCCGACCAGAAACGGCGTAAGCCGCTGCCAGTCCAGCGCGCGACGAAACCGCCAGACCCCGACCCCCTGCACGATCATGCCGAAGGCGGCGATCAGCGACACGCTTTCAACCGGGCTGAGGATGTGAAGCCAGATCGCGGCGATGATCGGTGCAAAGGCAAATCCGGCAAGGCTCGAGACGAGGGACGCCGCGAATGTTGCAAACAGAAACACCGCGTAGTGGATAATCAGCCCGTCCATCCGCCGTACCACCACCCTATGACAGTTTGAACAGCCGGCCGGATCGAGCTCTCGCGCTCCCCGGCGCGATCTCCCTACCCAGGATCACTGATTTTGATTTGTTTCAGAATTTCAGGATCAGGTTTCAGCTCTTGCGGGCCGGCAGGAACCTTGTTGAATTGCAGAATGAACGTGATCACGTCCAGGTACACTTGATCTGGCAAACTGCGTTCCTCCCGCGGCGGCATGGCGCGCGCGTCTTCAAATTTTTCTGCGATGGATTTTCCAATCCAGCGTTTGAATGATTTACCTGTCAGGTTCGACACTTCACGATCGGTACTGCGCAAATCGCCCCCGTGACAGCCTGCACAATGCTTGTTGTAAGCGGCCTCGCCTCGTTTGGCCTGCTCCTCGGTAAACACTCCGGCGGACGTAGACTGCGTTGTTGGTTGTGCATTGACCGCGCTCATGCCACCCAGCAAAAGAACACAAGTCATCGCGCCGCATAGTCTCATCGCTCATTCCTTTATTTTCGTTGCCAGCGTCAGTGCTCGAATCCCCTGCTGAGGTGCTGAAGGTCGGACACTGCATCGTGAGCGGCAGTGCCGTCCCATCGC
This sequence comes from uncultured Alphaproteobacteria bacterium, assembly GCA_963807865.1. GTDB lineage: Bacteria > Pseudomonadota > Alphaproteobacteria > Rhizobiales > Xanthobacteraceae > VAZQ01. The sequence continues at coordinate 110,923 of CAWEDK010000026.1, forward strand.
TTGCAGTCCATTACAACCTGAACCCGAGCAGGTAGAGCGCGATCCCAACTGCCGAGCAGGCCGCCAGCGTCCACAGCATCCCGGCCTTGAAGCGGAAGATCGCGACGATCGCGGCGGCCGACAACGCGAGCGCCCAAAGATCGGCGCTCGCGAGCACCGGCGCGTCGAACGAGAAGCCGTAGCTGCGCACCGGGACTGTGTCCCGGAATATCGAGTGGACGGCAAACCAGATCGCCAGGTTGAGGATGACGCCGACCACCGCGGCGGTGATCGCCGACAGCGCGCCGTTGAGCGCCTTGTTGCCGCGCAGCACCTCGATGAACGGTGCGCCGAGGAAGATCCAGAGGAAGCACGGCGTGAACGTCACCCAGGTCGCCAGCAGTCCGCCGAGCGTTCCGGCCAGCATCGGCGACAGTGACCCGGGATCACGAAAAGCCGCCATGAAGCCCACGAACTGCAGCACCATGATCAGCGGGCCGGGCGTGGTCTCCGCCATGCCGAGCCCGTCGAGCATCTCGCCGGGCTTGAGCCAGCCGTAGTTCTCCACCGCCTGCTGCGCCACGTAGGCGAGCACCGCATAGGCGCCGCCGAACGTGACCATGGCCATCTTGCTGAAGAAGATAGCGATCTGGCTGAAGACATCGCCGCGCCCGAGGGTGACGATCAGCAAGATCACCGGCACCAGCCACAGCGCCAGAAACACCGCCCCGATCGTGAGCGCCCACCTTAGGTTCGGGCGGGTATGCGCGGGCGCTTCGTCGCCCAGCAGGCTGTCGGCGTCGCTGGACTCAGTCTTGCCGCTGCCGTGGCCAGGACCTCCTTGGAACGCCGGAGCACCCGCCCGCGCGCCGAGGAAGCCGATCAGCGCCGCGCCGAAGATGATGATCGGGAACGGGACGTTGAAAAAGAAGATGCCGACGAAGGCGGCGGCGGCGAGCGCCACCATGACGTTGTTCTTGAGCGCGCGCTTGCCGATTCGCACCACCGCTTCCAGCACGATCGCCAGCACCGCCGCCTTCAGGCCGAAGAACAGCGCCACGAACAGCGGCACGCTGCCGAAGGCGGCGTAGACGTAGCTCAGCGCCATGATGGCAATGATGCCGGGCAGGATGAACAGCCCGCCCGCCATCAGGCCGCCGGCCGTGCGGTGCATCAGCCAGCCGACATAGGTCGCGAGCTGCTGCGCCTCCGGCCCTGGCAGCAGCATGCAGTAGTTGAGCGCGTGCAGAAACCGGCTTTCCGAAATCCACCGCTTCTCCTCGACCAGGATGCGGTGCATGACCGCGATCTGCCCGGCCGGCCCGCCAAAGCTCAGTGCCGCGATCTTGAGCCAGACGTGGAACGCCTCGGCGAACGATGGCAACACGCGGCCCGTCACCACGGATGAAGGGGGTGTCGGTGCCGGCGGATTGGACGTTGCGGAGTTGGTGGTCGACATGGTGCGCCCGTGAGTTGGAGACGGACGCGATTCTTCGGCATGTCGCCTCGTGGGGAGATCGCTTCCCCATGCGCACGAAAAAGCCCTGTAGCATCGCTGTTGTCAAGCGAGGATGAGATTTATTTTCCGTTGCCAAAGCCTGTCGAGCGTCGCGCGGCGGACACCAGACTGTACTCACCCTGGTGCACCGTTTCCCTCGTCGCTCCGGTTCCCACCGTCGCCTTCGCCCTTCCGACTATTCAGAGCTTCGACCGTAGCCGGTCGACAACTCGGCGGGCGATTTCCGCCGGCGTCTCGTCGGGGATCGGGAACACCGAGCTGACGTTAATTTCACCGAGCACGTAGCTGTCGGTCCCATCGGGGCCGGGCGGGCCGCGCATGAAGTCCGCGTCCCAGATCATCGGCAGGTCGCGCCGCGGGATATTCAGCAAGGACGTCAGCTGCGGCGTCCACTCGTCTTCCATCAATCGACGCAAGCGCCGGAAACGCGGGTCCGCGTTGGAGGTGTAGAACCGCGGTCCGGCCTCGGCTCGCGCGGCCGGTACATCGACCAACGCCTTGACCTTCTGGTAGCCGAAGCCAGCGCAGCGATCGCCTGCCATGTAGCAGCGTAGCACACCTTCGCTCAGACGTTTTTGGAACGGTTGATCGATGACGCAGCCGTCTTCGAAATACTCGACGCACCGCTCGAGAAACGCGTCCAGCGTCAGCTCTTCCGATGCGTCCTCGGTGGCATCCAGCACGCGAACCATCGGTCGGCTGCGCGGACCTGCCAGCGTCTCGACCTTCCAGACGCCTTGTCCGCCGTTGCCGCGGTTGCGTTTGATCACGCGCGGGCCAGCGCCGAGCCGTGCCGGCAGTTCGGCGCGCATCGCCGCAGCTGTTCGATAGAGCGCCGTGTCGCAGCCCCAGCTCATCGTGCGGGTACGGTGGAGCACCTCCTTGGTGCCCATCTTGAGGATCACATCGGGATGGGCGCTCACCCAGACGCCGCGCGCTGCTACCTCGCGCAGTAGCGTGTCGAGATTGACGCGATTGCGCCCCTCGTGGATCGGGTTCACCCAGACCAGCACGCCATCGAACGTGACGAGCTGTGCACGCACGGCGTCGAGGACATCGTCCTCGTAGATCACCGGTTCCGCATCGACGCCGACATTGGCAAGCGCCGCGAATATGGCTTTGAACCGGCTGCTCTCCGGCGTGACACTGCGGCGCGCCGCTTCGTCGCCTCGCCAAAGGATGGCGAGGCGGCCGAGGCAACCTGTTGGCTCAGGCATGGAAAATGGCTCCAAAAGCGCGCGCTGGAACATGGTGATTGTGAAAGTCGATGATGGTAGGTCGCGGCATGGCTTCCTCCTCTTGTCAGTCGCGACACGCGCAAGCCGTGGCGTAGACCCGGTAATAGTGGACGACTTCGTCGACCCACAGGTCGATCGAAGCTTCAGCGTGCCCGATGCCGAGCTCGCCGGCTTGCCAGGTGAACTTCTCGCTGAACTCGATCTCCGGGGCATTTTCTTTTTCACGCACGAAGTGGATTTCAAACCGGCCCGAGAAGTCGGTGCAGCGGGAGGCATCGACGTGCACCACGGCCGTCCATGTTCGTTCCAGATTCCGCAACTCGGATATCTGGACGTCTTTGACCGCGAGATGCGGCTTGCAAATTGGCCCGCCGAGCGACGGAGTTGCGTTGAGCAGGACCATACTGGTGGCGAACAGGATGAATGGGTGATGTAGAGACATTGGTGTGTTCCTTCGATTTATGGGAATTGCGCCGCACCGAGCGGTGGCTCGGCACGCGGCTCCATGCCCTTGATCCCTGCGGACGCGGTCAGCGTCGCGGAGGCGCAAGAACCAAAAGCAAGAATCCGGCCGGGCAGTGGGTGGGGCGGCCTTGCGGCCGCGCCCCGATGCGTCACACGGTGGGCCGTTTGGCCGAATGCCAGGTGTGGGTCTCGTCGGTCGCGTCGCGGCACCAGCGATAGAACGCGTCGTAGAGCGTCATGCCGGCGTCGAGTTGCGCGAGATCGTCGGAGAACATGCGCGACAGCCCGAGCGACGCCGCGAGCAGACCTGCGGCCTGAGGCGCAGCCTCGAAGCGGCCGGTATCCGCCCCCCGCACGATGGCCGCAAGGCGGTTGAGCGGCGCGGTCGCAAGGCCGAACTCCTCGACCATGACGTCAAACGTGCAGGCGTCGCCACGATGGCTCCAATGCACGCCCTCGACGTCGAACGGCGTGGCGGCGAACCGTTCCGCCACGCCATCGACCTCGGACGGCGCAACGAACAGGAATACCGCGCGCGGATCGACGAAGCGGCGGATCAGCCACGGGCAGGCGATACGATCGACCTTGGGCCGCGCGCGCGTGACCCAGACGGTGCGTCCTTGGGAATCGAGCGGCGGCATCTTACCGGCGGGAACGAGCGGAAGCCCGGCTTTGCGCCAGCCCTCGAAGCCGTCTTCCAGGCCGTCGGCCGGTACACCGGCGTGCCGCAGCCAGGCGGCCACGCCCTGGCTCAGCTTGGCGCCCTTCTGGCAGATGACGATGGCGGACTGGCCGTTGAGTTCGCCCGCCCAATCGGACGCCGCGGCGTGGGGGCGCCGCATCGAGCCGGGAATGAGCCGCGGATCGGCGTCGAAGTCTTCTTCGGTGCGTACGTCGAGGAGGGCAGGACAGTTCGGCGTGCCGCTGAGGCGCGCGAGCTTATCAATAGAGATCGTGTTGATTGACGACATGGTGCGTCCTTGCTGTGAGCGGGACGCGATACTTCAGCATGTCGCCTCGTGGGGAGATCGCTGTCCCCATGGGCGGCATTACGAGGCGCAATCGCCGGATTTGTCAAGTCTGAGCACGTTTCGCCACCGGCGCGACCGGTTGCAACGCAGCGAACCAGTCGCTACATCCACTGGAACGAGCAGGTGAATCATGCGCGCCGAAGTTCAGAACATCGTCGAAGAGATCAAGCAGTCGGTCGGGCTGCTGAGGAGGCATCTTTGACTTCGACAAGGCGCGGGTGCGGCTTGAGGAACTGAACAAGCTCGCCGAAGACCCTACTCTCTGGGACGACCAGCAGCGCGCGCAGCGCCTGATGCAGGAGCGCACGGCGCTCGAAGACCAACTCACCTCGATCGGGCGCATCGAGCGCGAGCTCGACGACCAGCTCACCATGATCGAGCTCGGCGAGGCCGAGAAGGACAGCGCCGTCATCACCGACGCCGAGAACGCGCTGCGTCGGCTCAGGCAGGACGTCTCCCGGCGCGAGCTCGAGGCGCTGCTGTCGGGCGAGGCCGACGGCTTCGACACCTTCCTGGAGGTCCATGCCGGCGCCGGCGGAACCGAGAGCCAGGACTGGGCCAACATGCTCATGCGCATGTACACGCGCTGGGCTGAGAAGCATGGCCTCAAGGTCGAGTGGATCGAGGAGACCGGCGGCGAAGAAGCCGGCATCAAGTCGGCGACCGTGCAGATCAAGGGCCGCAACGCCTATGGCTGGCTCAAGAGCGAGAACGGCGTGCACCGGCTGGTGCGCATCTCGCCGTTCGATTCCAACGCGCGCCGCCACACCTCGTTCGCCAGCGTCAACGTCTATCCGGTGGTCGACGATCGCATCAAGGTCGACATCAAGGAGGCGGACGTCCGCACCGATACGATGCGCGCCCAGGGGGCAGGGGGCCAGCACGTCAACAAGACCGAGTTGGCGATCCGCCTCACGCACATTCCGACCAACATCGTGGTGTTTTGCCAGAACGACCGCTCGCAGCACCGCAATCGCGCGCAGGCCTGGGACATGCTGCGGGCGAAGCTTTACGAGATGGAGCTGAAGAAGCGCGAGGCGCAGGCCGCCATCGACCAGGCCAACAAGACCGACATCGGCTTCGGCCACCAGATCCGCTCCTACGTGCTGCAGCCCTACCAGATGGTGAAGGACCTGCGCACCGGCGTGCAGACCTCGAACACCGGCGCGGTGCTCGACGGCGACCTCGACGAGTTCATGGAAGCCGCGCTGGCGCAGAAGGCGTTCGGCACCGCCCCCGAGAAGGTCGAGGACGTGGAGTAGGGCGCCCAGGCGCCTGGCTGCGGAATTGTCGTTTCATCGCCGGCCGCGTAGATTTGGCGATTGCTGCCTCCGGCATCACCGTGGACCGCCATGAGAGCGTCTCGCCGCGACATCATCCAGTTCACAGCAGCCGCTGCGGTGTCGGTGACCTTGCCGCGCTCAGCCCGCGCGCAAAGCTTTCCGACGCCGGCCGATCCGCTGGATCGTGCCCTATCCGGCCGGCGGCACCACCGACATCCTGTCGCGCATCATGGCGGAGTTCCTGTCGCAGCGGCTCGGCCAGCCGGTCGTCATCGAGAACAGGCCCGGCGCCGCCAACAACATCGCCACGCAGGCGACGATCAGCGCGCCGCCCGACGGCCACACCATCCTGCTGACCGCGACCACCAACGCGATCAACGCGACCTTCTACGACAAGCTGCCGTTCAACTTCCTGCGCGACATCGCGCCGGTCGGCGGCTTCGTCACGCTGCCGTTCGTGCTGATCGCAAGCCCGGCGTTTCCCGCCAAGACGGTGCCGGAACTCGTCGCCTACGCCAAGGCCAATCCCGGCAAGGTCAACATGGGATCGTTCGGCACCGGCACCATCAGCCACCTGGCGATCGAACTGTTCAAGCTCTCGACCGGCGACCGATGTCGTTCACGTGCCGTACCGCAGCGGCGTGCCGCTGGTCACCGACATGTTCGCCGGCCTGGTGCAGACCGGGATCGACGCCATGCCGAATTCGCTGCAGCACATCCAGCGCGGTGCGCTGCGCGCGCTGGCGGTCACCAACAGCAAGCGCTCGCATGTGTTGCCCGATGTGCCGACCATCGGCGAAAGCGTTCCGGGCTTTGCGGTCGACGGCTGGATCGGCGTCGGCGTGCCGAGCGGTACGCCCGCCGACGTCATCGCCGTGCTCAATCGGGAATTGAATGCCGGGCTCGCCGATCCGGCGATCCGGGCGCGGCTTTCCGATCTCGGCGCCGCGCCGTTCCCCCATGCGCCCGCCGAGTTCGGCGCCTACGTTGCGGCGGAGACCGAGAAATGGGGCAAGGTCGTGCGATCCGCCGGCGTCAAGGCGGAGTGAAGCAGCGACTGCCTGATTCAATAGCGCGGCCGCATCGGGTTCCAACACCCGGCTGGATGATATCGATACCGGACACTATGCCGGTTGGCATGGCATCTGCATGGCTTGCACCAATCCCGTCATCGGGATCGATCATGAAAGGTGCAACCGATGCTCAAAGTTTTTGCGCGGTCATTTCTCGCCGCCTGCGTATTGTTTTCGACCGCCGCACACGCGACTTGGCCGGATCGGGCGGTGACGCTGATCGTGCCCTACGCCGCTGGCGGGATCACCGACGTGCTGGCGCGGCTGACGGCTGAACTTCTTCAGGCGAAGTTCAAGCAATCCTTCATCGTCCAGAATGAAACCGGCGCCGGCGGCATCATCGGTGCCGCCAATGCGGCGCGCGCCAAGCCCGACGGCTATACGTTGTTTTTCGCGCCGATCGCGCTGCTGACGCTTTCGCCGTTGACCACGAAAGTCAATTTCGAGACCAGCGATTTCAAACCGATCTCGATCGTGGCTTCTAGTCCGTTCGTGGTGACCGCCGGCAAGGATTTTCCCGCCAGCACGATTTCGGAGTTCATTGCTGAAGTGAAGAAGCGGCCGGGTCACTACACCTACGCTTCGGCAGGCCCGGGCAGCGTCACGCATGTTGCGTCCCTACTGTTCTTGAAGAGCGCCGGTCTGGACATGGTGCACGTGCCGTATCGCGGTGTCGGGCCGGCATTCACCGATCTGATCGGTGGCCAAGTGCAGATGCTGTCGGCAAGCCCGGTCGAACTGAAGCCGTTCATCAGTTCGGACCGGGTGAAGCCCCTCGGCATCAGCAGCAAGCAGCGCTCGAAATATTTGCCCGACGTGCCGGCCATCACCGAGACTTTGCCGAGCCCGTTTGTCGCCACCTTCAACGGCCTGATGGCCCCGAAAGATACGCCGCAAGACATCGTCGACATGATCGCGGCGGAGATCGTTGCCGCCGAGAAAACTCCGGCATTCCTGGAAAGCTATCGATGATCGGCGTCGAGCCGGCGGGAACTACGCCGCAGGAAATGGCTGCGGAAATCGCCGCGGATTCCGAACGATGGCGCGCCGTCGCACGCGATGTCGCGCCGAAGGGGCAATAAGATTTGTCGGCGTGTGCCGGCTGATGCCGACCAGTTCGCCGAGGCCGCACGGTGCTCGGTTTGCGCCCGCGGCTTACAGATGGCCTTCGAGCTTGGCTCCCGCCCGCAGAAACTTTTCGGGATCGACTGCCTCGCGGCCGATGCGCGTCTCGTAATGCAGATGCGGTCCGGTCGAGCGGCCGGTCGAGCCGACGCGGCCGATGACCTGGCCGGTCTGCACGGTCTGTCCGACTTTCACATCGATGGCGGACAGGTGACCGTAGCGAGTTGAATAGCCATTGCCGTGATCGACGTCGATCGACTTGCCGTAGCCACCGCTCCAGCCCGCGGCGGTGACCGTGCCGTTCGCGGTGACGCGCACCGGTGCGCCCTGTTCGCTCTGAAAATCAAGTCCGCTGTGCATCGCCGCCGAGCGGGTGAACGGATCGCTGCGAACGCCGAAGCCCGATGCCACTTCAAGCTCGCCCGACAGCGGCTTGCGGACCGGGAGGCTGCTGAGCGTGCGCGTCAGCCGTTCGACATTGGCGCGGGCCAGCCGGATGCGCGAAAGCTGGCGGTCGAAGCCGCCGGGCTCAATCGTCGGCTTGACGGGCAGGAACGGTCCGCCGACGCCCGCGACCTTCACCTCGTTGCCCTTGCCCTTTTCAAACCCGAGATCGACGAGCACGCCGCGGATGCGCCGCGCCTTGTACTCAAGGCCTTCCTCGAGCGAACTGAGGGTCGTACCCTGGCTCTGCTCGATCCGGTCGAGCGAAGCCTGCAGGCGTGCAAGCTTGTCGTCGAAATTGCCTGCGGTCTTGCTGGCCGGTCGTGGCGGCAGCTCCAACAGGACGGTTTGAGTGGACTGGAGCAGGAAGGCGCCCTTGTCGCCGGCCGGCTTGAGCGGCGCGGTGCGCACGGGATCGCCTTTGCGCGTCGCCGGCTTGATCGATCCGGTCACCGTCGTGTCCGGCATGCCGCCGACCGCGGTGGCGCGCGACTCGAGCGTGGTCTGCCGCTGCAGGACCTGTTCGAGCTTCTGTTCGTACAGTTCCTGATCGAGCAGTTGCCGGCTGGAGATGCGGTCGATCTGCGCGCGCAACTCGGCGATGCGATCCTCGTAGCCGAACTGCATGTTCGCCTGGCGCGTGATCAGCCGGGTCAGGACGTCGTCGCGGAAGGCGAAATAGGTCGCCGTGGTGATGGTCCACAGCGCCATGATCACCAGCGTGCCGACCACCACCCAGAAGGCGATCGGGCCGAGCCGCACCTGCCGTCCGGCATGGGCGAACGTGTAGCCGTTCCTCGTCCCGGCGGTCGCTGCGGCCGCCGCCGGATAGCCGCGCGCGTCGCCGCGGTGGCCGGAATATTCGTTGTGATGATGGTGAGATGACCGACGAGACATGCACGCTTCCCCGCCGGCAAAATTTCACGGAGATCGCTACGCCGGCGTAACCACGCGCAAATTCTTGCGAATTATGGTTAATAATTCGCAAATCGGCCTGTGAATAGGCGTCAGCGTCGTCCTGCGCTCACAGCGCCTTGGCCGCCTTGAGGACCTCGGCGGCGTGGCCATCGACCTTGACCTTCGGCCAGACCTGGGCGACCCGGCCGTCCGGCCCGATCAGCACCGTCATCCGAATGACCCCCAGGAAAGTCTTGCCATACATGGATTTTTTGCCCCATGCGCCATAGGCCTCGAGCATCGCGTGGGCTTCGTCGGAGAGCAGGGGGACGGTCAGGTCGTGCTTGGCCTTGAACTTGTCCTGGGCCGCGACCGGGTCGGCCGATACCCCGAGGATTTCGGTCCCGGCCTTCTGGAATTCCCCACGAAGCTTGGAGAAATCGATGGATTCGCGGGTGCAGCCAGGGGTGTCGGCGCGCGGGTAGAAGAAAATGACGAGCTTCCGGCCCTTGAAATCGGCGAGCGACACGGTGCCGCCGCCGTCGCGGGGCAGCTTGAAAGAGGGGGCCTTTGAGCCGTTTTCGAGCGCCATGCGCCTTCCTTTCGTCCCTTTTCCCATGTCTTTTTGCAGATCACGGTGGGGTAGTCGATACGCGTGAGGCGGTGGGCGAGCCGAGCGCGCGAGGGGACGAAGTCTGCCGCGCACGCGCGGTTTTCAAGCGAGAAGGTGTTGCGTACCGGCGGCCGAGGGGACGCCAAGTCGGGGCATGGCGGGGCACAAGACAAATCCAAGCATCGCGGCTCTCCGCAAGTTGGAGGCGAGCCTTGACGCGCAGTGGCGCGACCCGCCCGCATGCCCGATTGATCCCGCTGCCGCGCCGCGCCAGCAGCCCCAGCCTCCCGCTTCCCGCCAACAGCCTGTTCAGCCTTCGCCCGCCCAGCCTTTGCCTGCTCAGCCATCGCCGACGCAACACCCGGCGACTCGCCAAGCCGACGTACCTCTGACGCCGCGGCCCTCGGCCCACCAGGCGGCAGAGCCTCATCATCCCGCCGACGACTATGCCGATGCCTCGGACGATCACACCTACGAGCATACTCCGGCGGAGCATGCCGAGGCGGAGTACGCCACCAATTCGCACGACGCCTACACGGACGAGCATTACGCTGCGGACGAGTCCTACGCTGCGGACGAGTCCTACGAGGCGGACGAGCACTATGCGGCGGACGGCCAATACGCGTCGCACGACGACCACCACGACAGCGATGAGCACCGCCACAGCGACGCGTACAGTCCACGCTTGCGCAGGGCCGGCGGATGTTCGCTGCTGCTGGGACGCTGGTCTTTGCCGCGCTTGTCGATTCGCCGTCCGTCGGTGCGCAAGTTCGCGATCGTCGCCGGCTCGCTCGGCGCCGTCGTGCTGGTCGCGATGGCGGCGTTGTGGTGGCGGCTGTCGAGCGGTCCGATCGAGCTTGACCTCGCCACCCCGTGGCTGTCGGCCGCCATCAAGGAAAACTTCGGCAGCAGCCATGACGTCGAGATCGGCGGTACGCAACTCGAGCGCGACGCCGCCGGCCGGACCTCGCTGCGCATTCGCGACATCGTGGTGCGCGATGCCGACGGCACGGTCGTGGCCAGCGCACCGAAGGCCGAAGTCGGACTCTCCGGCTGGGGCCTGCTGACGGGCCGGATTCGTGCCGAGCGCCTGAGCCTGGTCGGCGCCGAAATGGCGGTGCGGATCGAGTCAGACAGCAACGTCACCGTGTTCGCCGGCGCCAACAAGCGCCCGTTCGTCACCGCGTCGGCCGTAGTGAACCCGGCTGCCACCGGCGCGCTGCCGATGGCGCAATTGGACCGCGCCGGCCCGGGCGCCGTCATTGCCGCGCCGGCTGCTGTTCCGGCGACCGGTGCGCGCGGCGACATTCCGGATTTCGCGGGCCTGCTCGCCTGGCTCGAACGGCTTGATGCCAGCGGGCTCGACGGCCGCGACCTGACCGAGATCGGTCTCAAGGGCGGCAATCTCACCGTCGACGACCAGCGCAACGGCAAGCAGTGGACCTTCACCAACATCGATCTCGGCGTCACGCGCCCGAAAGGCGGCGGTCTCGCGATCACGCTCGGCTCGCAGCATGCCGAGCGGCCGTGGCTGATGCGTGCGGCGCTGACGCCCGGACTCAATGGGCGCCGGGTCATCAATATCGAGACCCAGAAGGTCTCCGCCAAGGACATCATGCTGGCCCTGCGGCTCGGCGAAGGCTCGTACGAGCCTGAGCTGCTGCTGTCGGGTCGCATCCATGCCGACATCGGTCCCGACGGCGTGCCGCACATGGTCGATGGCCGCATCCTGGTGGATAAGGGCTTTCTGGTCGACACCGACGATCCGCATGTGCGAGTGCCGATCGACCGCGCCGAGATCAATCTGGAGTGGGATTCGACGCGGCGCATTCTGGCGATGCCGTTCCAGATCGTGTCGGGCGGCAATCGCCTGACACTGCTGGCGCAGGCGGATCCGCCGGACGAACCGGGCGGGGTGTGGAACCTTAAGGTATCCGGCGGAACGGTGGTTCTCGGCCCGCCCGCGGGCGAGAGCGGAACGCTCACGCTCAACCGAATCGCGCTGAAGCTGAAGCTCGATCCGGCCGCGCGCCGCGTCGACATCGAGCAGGGTGAAATCGGTAACGCCGATCTCGGCGTCGCGCTCTCGGGCAGCATCGACTATTCGAGCGGCGACCCGCGGCTGGCCGTCGGCGTCACCGGCACCCGCATGTCGGTGGCGGCGTTGAAGAGCATCTGGCCGTTCTTCGGTGCGCCGAAGGTGCGCGCCTGGGTCGAGGAGCATGTCGCCGGCGGTACGATCGAGCGGATGATGATCGCCACCAACGCGCCGATGTCGACCATGAAATCGAGCGGCCCGCCGATCCCCGACGAGGGACTCGCGGTCGAGATTGTCGGGCATGGCGGCGAAATCCGCCCGGTCCACGGTTTGCCGGCGATCCGCGATGCCGACTTCAGCGTGCGGGTCACCGGGCGCACCGCGACCATCAATGTCGGGCGCGGCAACGTCGAAATCTCACCCGGCCGCAAGCTGTCGATCACCAACGGCGTGTTCGAGGTGCCGGATACCTTCCCGAAGGGACCGCCCGCCAAGGCCCGTTTCCGGCTCGACGGATCGGTGCCGGCGGCGGCCGAACTGCTGTCGCTCGAACGGCTGCGCGAGCATTCCGGCATGCCGCTCGATCCGGCGACCAGCCGGGGCACGCTGACCGCGCAGGTCACGCTCGGCATGCCCCTCAAGGCCGATCTCGCGCCCGGCTCCTCGACTTATACGATCGCCATGGACGTGACGAACTTCGCCGCCGAACGCATCGTCATGGGGCACAAGGTCGAGGCCGCCGCGCTCAAGGTCAATGCCAACAACCAGGGCTATTGGATCCGCGGCGACGTCAAGGTCAACGGCATCCCGGCCAATCTCGACTACCGCAAGCCGCGCGACATCGGCGATGCCGAAGTCCGCCTGCAGGCGAATCTCGACGAGGCGGCGCGCGGCAAGCTCGGCTTCGACATGGCGGGCGTGTTGACCGGCTCGGTGCCGATCAAGCTCCACGGCCGCGTACCGTCGAACGACAGCGAGCCCAGCCGGCTGAACATCGAAGCCGATCTCACCGCCGTGAAGATCGACAACCTGCTGCCCGGCTGGGCCAAGCCCGCCGGCAAAGCGGCGCGCGCCACGTTCACGATGATCAGCAAGTCGCCCAACACACGCTTCGAGGACATGGTGATCGAGGCGCCCGGCACCTCGGTCAAGGGTACGCTCGAGTGCGACGGCGCCGGCATCGTGAGCGCGAACTTCCCGGTGTTCAGCCTCTCCGACGGCGACAAGACCACGCTGCGGGCGGAGCGCGCGCCGGACGGCGCGCTGCGGGTGATCCTGCGCGGCGACGTCTATGACGGCCGCGGCCTGGTGAAGACCGGGTTGGCCGGGCCGGCCAATGGCAAGCAACAGCAGCAGCAGAAGAGCGACTTCAAGGACGTCGATCTCGACGTCAAGATCGGCACCGTCGCGGGCTTCCACGGCGAGACGCTGCGCGGGCTCGACCTGAAAATGTCGCGCCGCGGCGGCACGATCACCAACTTCGCGCTCAACGCCAAGATCGGGCGGGGCGCGGCGATCAGCGGCGACCTGCGCCGGCGGACCGGCTCGACCCGGCAGGTGATGTTCGTCGAGACCGCCGATGCCGGCGCGTTCTTCCGGTTCAGCGACATCTACGCCAAGATCATCGGCGGCGAGATGTGGGTGGCGATGGACCCGCAATCGGCCGAGCAGGCGCCGCAGGACGGCATTCTCAACATCCGCGATTTCGTGGTGCGCGGCGAAGCCGGGCTCGACCGGGTTGCCGGCGCGCCGGCCGGCCAGCAGCAGTCGGGCGTCGAGTTCTCGCGTCTGCGGGTCGACTTCACCCGCTCGCTCGGGCGCTTCGCGATCCGCGAGGGGCTGGTGCGCGGTCCGGTGATCGGCGCCACCGTCGACGGCTATATCGACTACATGCGCGACGATCTGCGCATGCGCGGCACCTTCGTTCCGCTCTACGGCCTCAACAACATGTTCGGCCAGATCCCGATCTTCGGGCTGTTCCTCGGCGGCAGCAACGAGGGCCTGCTCGGCGTGACTTACGAGGTGGTCGGCCCGCCGAGCGCGCCGGTGCTGCGCGTCAATCCGATCTCGGCGGTGGCGCCCGGCCTGCTGCGCAAGTTCTTCGAATTCCCGAACACCAACGCGCCCGCGCCGCAGAGCTTCGCCGATCCCAATCGCGATTAGCGGTTATTCCGACCTCGCGGTGACCGGCTTCAGCAGCACGTGGCGCTTCCTGCCGAGCGACAGCTTGATCACGCCTTCAGGCGTCAGGTCGGCCGACGTCAGCGTCAGTTTCTCGTCAGTCACGGTCGCGTCGTTGACCTTGAGCCCGCCGCCCTTGATCTGGCGCCGGGCATCGCCGTTCGACGACACGAGACCGGCCTTGACGAACGCGCCGAGCACGCCGATGCCGGTGTCGAACTCGGCAGCGGCCGAGTTCGATCGTTGGCAGCGCCTCGGCGAGCGTGCCCTCCTCGAAGGTGCGCCGCGCGGTATCGGCGGCGCGCTCCGCTTCGGCGCGGCCGTGCACCATCGCGGTCGCCTCGGTCGCCAGCACCTTCTTGGCCTCGTTGATGTCCTGGCCCTTGAGCGCGGCCAGCCGCGCGATCTCGTCGAGCGGCAGCACGGTGAACAGCTTGAGGAACCGCGCCACGTCGCCGTCCTCGGTGTTGCGCCAGTATTGCCAGTAGTCGTAGGGGCTGAGCAGGTCGGCATCGAGCCACACCGCGCCGGCGGCGGTCTTGCCCATCTTGGCGCCCGACGAGGTCGCGAGGAGCGGCGTGGTCAGCGCAAACAGTTGCGCGCCGTGCATCCGCCGGCCGAGATCGATGCCGTTGACGATGTTGCCCCACTGGTCGGAGCCGCCCATCTGCAGGATGCAGCCGGTGCGCTGGTACAGCTCGACGAAGTCGTAGGCCTGCAGGATCATGTAGTTGAATTCGAGGAACGAAAGCTCCTGCTGGCGGTCGAGCCGCAGCTTGACCGAGTCGAACGACAGCATGCGGTTGACCGAGAAATGCCGGCCGACGTCGCGCAGGAAATCGATGTAGTTGAGCTTGTTCAGCCAGTCGGCGTTGTTGGCCATGATGGCGTCGCTCGGGCCATCGCCGAATTTCAGGAACTTGGCGAAGATCGCGCGGATGCCGGCGAGGTTGCGTTCGATGTCCGCGTCGGTGAGGATCCTGCGGCTCTCGTCCTTGCCGGACGGGTCGCCCACCCGCGTGGTGCCGCCGCCCATCAGGGCGATCGGCCGGTGGCCGGTCTGCTGCATCCAGTAGAGCATCATGATCGGCAGGAGCGAGCCGACGTGCAGCGAGGGCGCCGTGCAGTCGAAGCCGATATAGGCGGTGATCGGCGCCGGCGCAGGCGCGCGCGTCCAGCGCCTCGGGCTCGGAGACCTGGTGGATGAAGCCCCGGTCGGCCAAAACCTGAAGGAAATCGGACTTGTAGGCGCTCATGGCTTATCGTCTCATTAGGGCCCGCTGATGTAACAGTTCCGGGCGGGGATTCAAACGAGGACCTTGCGATGTCGTCGATCTGCGCCATCGGCCTGATGAGCGGTACCTCCTATGACGGCGTCGACGTGGCGCTGCTCAATACCGATGGCGAGGCGATCGACCGCGTCGGGCCGACTGGCTACCGCCCCTACAGCGAGCAGGAGCGCGCGGTGGTGCGCCGCGCCATCTCGGCCGGCAACAATCTCAGCCTGAGCAACCGTGAGGAGCGGCCGAAGATTCTGGCCGACGCCGAGGAACTCGTCACCGATATGCACGCCGAGGCCGTCGAGGCGTTCCTGGCGGCGAACGGCATGCCGCCGAGCGAAGTCTCGGTCGTGGGCTTTCACGGCCAGACCATTCTGCATCGTCCCGACCGCGGCCTCACCGTGCAACTCGGCGACGGCCGCGCGCTCGCGGCGCGGCTCGGCATTCCGGTGGTCTACGATTTCCGCGCCGCCGACATCGCGGCGGGCGGGCAGGGGGCGCCGGTCGTGCCGGTGTTTCACCGCGCCATGGTGCGGATGTTGAAGGAGCAACACCCGGTCGGCGTGCTCAATGTCGGCGGCGTCGCCAACGTGACGTTCGTCGACGGCGAGCGCGAGCTGGTCGCCTTCGACACCGGCCCCGGCAACGCGCTGATCGACGACTTTCTGCGGCTGCGCACCGGCCAGATGCAGGACGACGAGGGCCGCACTGCGGCCGCCGGCAAGGTCGACGAGGCGGCGGTCGAGCGCGTGCTCGGCCATCCGTTCTTCTCGCGCCGTCCGCCGAAATCGCTCGACCGCAACGAGTTCCGCAACTGGGTGACGGACGAGGCGCGGCTCGCCGAGAAGAGCACCGAGGACGGCGCCGCCACCATCACGGCGATCACGGTGGCGGCGGTGCTGCGCGCCACCACGGTGCTGCCGGCAAAGCCCGCGAGCTGGATCGTGGCCGGCGGCGGCACCCGCAATCCGACGCTGATGAAGATGCTGGTCGGCAAGCTCGCGCCCGCCAAGGTCAAGACCGCACTCGATGTCGGCTGGTCGGCCGACGCGCTCGAGGCGCAGGCCTTCGCCTATCTGGCGGTTCGCGCGCTCAAGGGCCTGCCGCTGACGTTCCCCGCCACCACCGGCGTGCGCAAGCCGATGACCGGCGGCGTTGTGGTGCGGTAGCAGGAGCTTTTCATGTCCGAATTGCCGAGCGCAGATGATTTTAGGAAGGAATTGTCTGCGCAACTCGCTCGCGGCGCCAAACGGGGCGCGCCGCACCTTGAGGTCAACTCGGGTGAACTTCATCGCGTGGTGGGTGGATATCCTGGTCCTAATCATCGCATGCCAATCTGCTGCGAGGTGATGCGCCGCGAGATCAATGACGGTGACGAAGTAGTCTCCGAGCCTCCGGGGGGCAAAGGAGCTAGCCTCACGGTCCGCTACAAGCTGCCGCGACCGCTTTAGCGTCGTGCTTGACAAAATTCCTATAGGAATATAAGGAAAGATCGCCCTGTCCCAACGAAGGGCGCGCGCTCGAGGGCGCTCGGACGCGGGGACAGCCGGAGGAGCGGTGGCGGAGATGCGCCGTCGTGGCCTTCGGGACCGAGCCGGAGACATCCGGCGCGGTTGGTGCGGTGGCCGGGACGGATGGCACGTACCATCCGTCATGGCGGCCCAAGCCGTGAGGTCCCGGCGCGCCGGCTGCGCGCCACGGGATAGGACGGCTGATGCGTTCGCGGCGTCCTACAGCGTTCGCACCGGCCAAGTCCCACAGCGGTGGATAGGGCTTCGCCAAGAGCGCAATGCGCGAGAAGCCCTGAAAAGTCTGTCCACCGGGGGCCCCACGGAGCAAGCCTCAAACACCGCGCGCGGGACGCCGGACGACCGGCGGACTTGCGGCTCTAAACCTTCTCGGCAAGCCTCGGTGTCGCGAGGCGCCGAGGTCCGTGGGTCCAACGTGACCCCGGCGTTCCGCGCGCCCTCATTCATCTGGAGGAGGCCAGGAACACGCAAACGATCGGGCGGCCCGGCGCCCGCACACAAAATCCGGACGGCGCAGCGTTGGCTTCGATTGTCATGCCCGCGAAAGCGGGCATCCAGTTTGTGGCCCCCATTCAAAGAACTGGATTCCGGCTCTCGCTTGCTGCGCTCGCTCGGCCGGAATGACAGCGGAGTTTGCGGCCTTGGCGATGCCTGCGCGATGCAGCCGGTGGGCAACGGTGTCATGCCCGCGAAAGCGGGCATCCAGTGCCAAATCGAGCGCCGATCGCCCCAATTTCGAGAGAATGGTGTTCTGTTCCGGAACTCGCCGGCAGCATGTTCGCACTGTTGCCGCATGCGCGGGCAGAAGCAGTTTTTTATTTCAATTCAACGCGTTGCGGCTTGTTGCTTCGGCCGCGCCACCGCATCAGTTTAGCGCCATCGCGCGCGATTTCGCGCGCACGCACTCGCTCATGGCATGAGGTTGGGAGCATGAACGAGCTTCCGGTGGCCGTTCTCTACGCCGGTCTCGCAATCGGCCTCGTCTTCGGCGCGGTCGGTCTGCTGAGCAAGTTCTGCTCGCTGAGCGGCTTGCGCGGCTGGTGGGTCGAGGGCGACACCCGCATGATCCGCAGCTTCGCATTGGCGATGGCGGTCGCGATCATCGCGACGCAGGCGCTCGCCGCATTCGGCTTCGTCGACCTCGGCAAGTCGCTCTATCTCCAGCCGTCATTCTCTCCGGCCCTGATCCTGTTCGGCGGCCTGCTGTTCGGCTACGGCATGGTGCTGGCGAACGGCTGCGCGTCGCGCGCCGTGGTGCTGATCGGGCAGGGCAATCTGCGCTCGCTCATGGTGGTGATCGTCATCGCGGTCACCGCGCAGATGGCGCTGAAAGGTCTGCTGGCGCCGGCGCGGCTCGCGTTGCTGAACTGGTCGGTGCAGACGCCGCCGGCGGTGTCGCTGTCCAAGCTCCTGTCCGACGTCGGGTTCGGCACCGGCTGGGGGCAACTGCTCGCGGTCGTCGCGGTCTGCGGACCGCTGCTGTACTTCGCGCTGGTGCACACCCGCGTGCGGCACTCGGCTGGGCTGCTGGCGGCAGGCGCTGCGATCGGACTGCTGGTCGCCGCCGGCTGGTTCGCGACCGGCTATCTCGGCGACGACGACTTCAGCCCGGCGCCGGTGGCGTCGCTGACCTTCGTCGCGCCGGTCGCCGACACCCTGCAATACGCCATGCTCTCGACCGGCCTTTCGCTGAGCTTCGGCATCGTGCTGGTGGTCGGCATCGTGATCGGCAGCCTGATCACGTCGCTCGTGACCCGCCGGTTCCAGCTCGAAGGCTTCGTCTCGGCGCGCCACATGCTGCGCTCGCTGACCGGCGCGGCGCTGATGGGCGTTGGCGGCGCGATGGCCTATGGCTGCACGGTCGGGCAGGGGCTGACGGGCGTCTCCACGCTCGCGCTGCCCTCGTTCATCGCGGTCGTGGGCTACATGGGCGGCGTCTGGGTCGGCCTGCGTGGCCCGATCCGCGTGCCGGCGTTGACGACGGCAAATGCCGCGCCGGCGGCCGACGCCGCGAACTGACCAGGCGGGTAAGTCTGAAGCGCTCCTACGCCGCGCTCGGCTTGCGCACGATATTGAAGCGCCGGTCGAGGTACTGGTTGATCGACTGCATCAGCGGCTCGACCTTGCCGTCGAAGAAGTGGTTGGCGCCCGGGACCACCTTCTGCTCGATCACGATGCCCTTCTGGGTCTTGAGCTTGTCGACCAGCGCGTTGACGTCCTTGTGCGGCACCACCGCGTCCTTATCGCCATGAATGATCAGGCCCGAGGACGGGCAGGGCGCGAGGAACGAGAAGTCGTAGAGGTTGGCCGGCGGCGCAATCGAAATGAAGCCCTCGATCTCGGGCCGCCGCATCAGCAACTGCATGCCGATCCAGGCGCCGAACGAGAAGCCCGCGATCCAGCAACTGCGCGCCTCCGGGTTGATGGTCTGCGCCCAGTCGAGCGCGGAGGCGGCGTCCGAAAGCTCGCCCTGGCCGTGATCGAACGAGCCCTGGCTGCGCCCGACGCCGCGGAAATTGAACCGCAGCACCGAGAAGTTCCGATGCGCGAACGCATAGTAGAGCTGGTAGATGATCTGGTGGTTCATCGTGCCGCCGAACTGCGGGTGCGGGTGCAGCACGATCCCCAGCGGCGCGTTCTTCTGGCGCGCGGGATGATACCGGCCCTCGATACGTCCGGCGGCGCCGGTAAAGATCACTTCAGGCATCGTCAACCTCGGTCGGATGGCTGGTTCAGGCTCCCCGCATCCGGGCCGGCGCGCTTGACGCCGCTGGCGGGGGAACGTAAGTATTTAGAACCATTCAAATTTCTGGTGCGGCGTGGACATCGCGGGCGGTGCCATGGCCGGGATGGGTCGCGGCGAGAACTTTTAGCACGGCTGCAGGGGCAAAAAGCAAGAATTTCCGAGTGTTGGGCGCACCGGGGGCTGATATAGAAGAGTTCCGGAGCGCGAACGAACGTCATGACAAACCGTGTCTATCTCGACTGGAACGCGACCGCGCCGCTGCGCCCGGAGGCCCGCGCCGCGACGGTGGCGGCGCTCGACCTGCTTGGGAACCCGTCTTCGGTCCATGGCGAGGGGCGTGCCGCCCGCCACCTGGTCGAGCAGGCCCGTCGGCAGGTCGCCGCGCTGGTCGGGGCCGAGCCGGAGAACGTGGTGTTCACCTCCGGCGGCACCGAGGCCAACGTGCTGGCGCTGACGCCCCTGGCTGTGGGCGGCGCGCTGCTGGTTTCGGACATCGAGCATCCCTCGGTGCTGGCGGGCGGACGGTTCGACCCCGCCAAGGTCCGGCGGCTTGCCGTGACGGCCGACGGGCAACTCGACCTCGCAGCGCTGGCGGAGGCCCTGCGGGCCGCCGGGGCGCCCGTGCTGGTGTCCGTGATGGTCGCCAACAACGAGACCGGCGTGCTTCAACCCATTTCTGAGGCCGCCGCCCTGGTGCATGCCGCGGGCGGCATCCTGCACGCCGACGCGGTCCAGGCCGCGGGGCGGATCCCGTTGGATATCAACGCGATCGGCGCCGATCTGGTGACCATTTCGAGCCACAAGCTCGGCGGGCCGAAGGGTGCCGGTGCGCTGATCAGGACATCGCACGCGCCGTCCGACCCGCTCATCCGGGGCGGCGGGCAGGAGCGCGGCGCTCGCGCCGGCACCGAGAATGTCGCCGGCATCGCCGGGTTCGGCGCCGCCGCGGCGGCCGCCATGGATGCGCTGGCCACCGAGGCCGCCAGGATGGTGACGCTGCGCGACCGGCTGGAGCAGGGCCTGCGCGCCATCTCCCCGGGCGTGATCATCTTCGGGCAACAGGCCGCGCGGCTGCCCAATACGACGCTGTTTGCCGTGCCGGAGATGAAGGCGGAGACCGCCGTGATCGCGTTCGACCTCGAGGGCGTGGCGGTGTCGTCGGGCGCGGCCTGCTCGTCCGGCAAGGTCAGCCCCTCCCATGTGCTTGCCGCCATGGGAGTTCCGCCGCCGCTCGCCCGCGCCGCCGTCCGCGTCAGTCTCGGTCCGACGACGACCGAATCCGAGGTCGATCGCTTTCTCGAAGCTTGGAGAAAGCTGTTCCAATCATTAACTGTCAGGCGAGACATCGCCGCATAGGGAACAACCGACAGACAGCGCCACAACCACCATAACCGACAAACCAACCCGCGGTCCTTGAAACCGTGAGTGGAGGGTAAAATGCCGGCCGTTCAGGAGACCGTCGATCAGGTTCGCCGGATCGACGTTGACCAATACAAGTACGGGTTCGTTACGGACATCGAATCCGACAAGGCGCCCAAAGGGCTGTCCGAGGACATCGTCCGCTTCATTTCGGCGAAGAAGAACGAGCCCGAGTGGATGCTCGCGTGGCGGCTCGACGCCTATCGCCGCTGGCTGACCATGCGCGAGCCGACCTGGGCCCGGGTGACCCACCCCCCGATCGCCTACCAGGACCTCTATTACTATTCGGCGCCGAAGAAGAAGCCCGGCCCGAAGTCGCTCGACGAGATCGACCCGGAAATCCTCAAGACCTACGACAAGCTCGGCATCCCGCTGCGCGAGCGCGAGGCGCTGCTCGGCATCGAGCGCCCGGACGGCGAACGCTCTCGCGTCGCGGTCGACGCGGTGTTCGAACTCGGTCTCGGTCGCCACCACCTTCCAGGCCGAGCTTGCCAAGGCGGGCGTGATCTTCTGCCCGATCTCGGAAGCGCTGCAGAAGCACCCCGACCTGGTGAAGCAGTATCTCGGCACGGTGGTGCCGGTGACCGACAACTTCTTCGCCACGCTCAATTCGGCGGTGTTCTCCGACGGCTCGTTCGTCTACGTGCCGCCGGGCGTGCGCTGCCCGATGGAGCTCTCGACCTATTTCCGCATCAACGAGAAGAACACCGGCCAGTTCGAGCGCACGCTGATCATCGCCGACAAGGGCTCCTACGTGAGCTACCTCGAAGGCTGCACCGCGCCGATGCGCGACGAGAACCAGCTGCACGCCGCCGTGGTCGAGCTGATCGCGCTCGACGACGCCGAGATCAAGTATTCGACCATCCAGAACTGGTATCCGGGCGACAAGAACGGCAAGGGCGGCATCTACAACTTCGTCACCAAGCGCGGCGACTGCCGCGGCAAGAACGCCAAGATTTCCTGGACCCAGCTCGAGACCGGTTCCGCCATCACCTGGAAATATCCGAGCTGCATCCTGCGCGGCGACAATTCGCGTGGCGAGTTCTATTCGATCGCCATCTCGAACGGCCACCAGCAGGTCGACAGCGGCACCAAGATGATCCACCTCGGCAAGAACACCACCAGCCGGATCATCTCCAAGGGCATCTCGGCCGGCAAGTCGCAGAACACCTATCGCGGCCTCGTCACCGCGCATCGCCGCGCCTCGAACGCGCGTAACTTCACCAACTGCAACTCGCTCCTGATCGGCAACAAGTGCGGCGCGCACACCGTGCCCTACATCGAGGCGAAGAATTCCTCCGCGGTGTTCGAGCACGAGGCGACGACGTCGAAGATTTCCGAGGAGACGCTGTTCTACTGCATGCAGCGCGGGCTTTCGGCGGAGGACGCCGTCGCGCTCGTCGTCAACGGCTTCGTCAAGGACGTGCTGCAGCAGCTTCCGATGGAGTTCGCGGTCGAGGCGCAGAAGCTGATCTCGATCAGCCTGGAGGGGAGCGTGGGGTAGGGCGCAGCAACAGTTGCGGTCCTCATCCTGAGGAGGCTGCGCAGTAGCCGTCTCGAAGGATGGAAGACAGATAGATGGCCTCGCCCTTCGAGACGCGCCTGCGGCGCTCCTCAGGACGAGGGGAGAGATCAGGAGTTTGAAGTAAATGCCATTGCTTGAAATCAAGAACCTGCACGTCGATGTCGACGGCAAGAAGATCCTGCGAGGCCTCGATCTTACCGTCGAGAAGGGCAGCGTGCACGCCATCATGGGCCCGAACGGCTCGGGCAAGTCGACGCTCGCGCATGTGCTCGCCGGCAAGGCCGACTACGACGTCACCGAAGGGCAGGTGCTGTTCAACGGCGAGAGCATCCTCGGCATGACGCCCGACGAGCGCGCCGCCAAGGGCATCTTCCTGGCGTTCCAGTATCCGCTGGAAATCCCCGGCGTCGCCAGCATGACGTTCCTGCGCACCGCGCTCAATGCGCAGCGCAGGAAGCGCGGCGAGACGGAGCTGCAGGTGCCCGAGTTCATGAAGCGCGTGAACGTGCTTGCGGGCCAGCTCGGTATCGACCGCGAGATGCTGCGCCGCGCCGTCAATGTCGGCTTCTCGGGCGGCGAGAAGAAGCGCAACGAGATTCTGCAGATGGCGCTGCTCGAGCCGAAGCTGTGCGTGCTCGACGAGACCAATTCCGGGCTCGACATCGACGCGCTCAAGGTGGTCGCCGACGGCGTCAACCGGTTGCGCGGGCCCGAGCGCGGCTTCGTGGTGATCACGCACTATCAACGGCTGCTGGACTACATCGTGCCGGACATCGTGCACGTGCTGTCGAAGGGCCGCATCGTGAAGACCGGCGGCAAGGAGCTGGCGCTCGAGCTCGAGTCCACCGGTTACGCGCAGTACCAGGACGAGGCGGCGTGATGGTTGCGTTCCCGTCTTTCGTCATTCCGGGGCGCGCCGCAGGCGCGAGCCCGGAATCCATGGCTGCGCTTAGGGACTATGGATTCCGGGCTCCCTCGCTGTGCTCGGGCCCCGAAATGACGAGAGTGGTCGCTTTGTTGAAAGAGACGATCGCACATGAACGCCGAGATTCATCCGATCAAGACGGCGGCCGAGACCGCGCTCGCGGACAGCTTCGCGGCGGTCAAGGACCGGCTGCCCGGTGGCGGCCCGCTGGCTGCCATGCGGAAGCAGGCGTTCCAGCGCTTTGCCGCCGACGGCCTGCCGCACCGGCGGGTCGAGGAATGGAAATACACCGACCTGCGCGCGCTGATGCGGGATGCACGGCCGCTCGCCGAGCCGCCCGACGCCGCCGCCAAGGCGCGCGCCAGCACCGCCGGCGCCATGCTCGCTTCGATCGAGGCGCGCCGCATCGTGTTTGTCGATGGCGCGTTCGTGCCGGAGCTCTCCGATCTTGCCGCGCTGGAACCCGGCCTGACGATCCGCTCCATGGCGCAGGCGCTCGCCACCAACGATCCGGCGGTCGGCCGCCATCTCGGCAAGGTGGTGCCGACCGACAACGTCGCGGTGGCGCTCAACACCGCCTTCATGGGTGACGGCGCGGTGATCGAGGTCGCGGCCGGCGTCGCGCTGGCGCGGCCGATCCATCTGCTGTTCGTCAATGCCGGCGGGCAGCCGGCGTCGGTCTTTGTCCGCTCGCTCGTGGTCATCGGGCAGGGCGCGCGTGCCATGCTGGTCGAGAGCCACGAAGGCTGCGCGGCGGGCGCGGACTATCAGGTGAACACCGCGCTCGAGCTTGTGGTCGGCGACGAAGCGCATGTCGACCATGTCAAGGTCAACGGCGCCGGTGCCGGCGCGCTGCACGTCTCGTCGTTGATGGCGGCGATCGGCGCGCGGGCGCGCTTCAACGAGTTTTTGTTTACGACCGGCGGCACGGTGGTGCGCAACCAGTTGTTTCTGCGATTCGATGGCGAGGCGACGTTTGCCGCCATTCGCGGTGCGAGCCTGCTCAAGCACCGCCAGCACGCCGATGTGACGATCGTCGCCGATCATGTGGCCAGGGCCTGCACCAGCAGGGAAATGTTCAAGACCGTGCTCGATGGCGAGGCGCGCGGCGTGTTTCAGGGCAAGATCATCGTGCGCCCGGACGCGCAGAAGACCGACGCCAAAATGGCGACCCACGCGTTGCTCCTGTCTGACACCTCCGAAGCCGACAACAAGCCGGAACTGGAGATTTTCGCCGACGACGTGCAGTGCGGTCACGGCGCCACCTCGGGCGATCTTGACGAAGACCTGCTGTTCTACCTCAAGGCGCGCGGCATTCCGGCCGAGGAGGCGGAGTCGCTGCTGATCCAGGCCTTCGTCGGCGAAGCGGTGGAAGGCATCGAGCATGCCGGGTTGCGCGACGCGCTGATGGATCACGTCGCCGAATGGCTGAAGGCGCGAGAGAAATGAAGGTGTGTACGTCCATAGACATCGTGTCCCGGGCGCAGCGCAGCGCGCAGCGTTGCGCTGCAGACCCGGGACCGTTGCAGCGGTTGTCTTGGCGGTCCCGGATCGGCGGTGCACCGCTGCGCAAGTGCTTCGCGCTGCGCCGCGTCCGGGACACGAGCAGAAGCGAAATCATATGACGCATCCTGCGGTCAGCAACGGCGCCTACGACGTCGCGCGCATCCGCAAGGATTTTCCGATCCTGGCGATGCAGGTCTACGGCAAGCCGCTCGTCTATCTCGACAACGCCGCTTCGGCGCAGAAGCCGCAGGCCGTGCTCGACCGTATCCAGCTGGCCTATACCAGCGAATACGCCAACGTGCATCGCGGTCTGCACTATCTGGCGAATGCCGCGACCGAGGCCTACGAGGGCGCGCGCGAGAAGGTGCGTGGGTTCCTGAACGCCGCCCGTCCAGAAGAGATCATCTTCACCCGCAACGCCACCGAGGCGATGAACCTGGTCGCCGCCACTTTCGGCAGCGATCGCATCCAGCCGGGCGACGAAATCGTGCTCTCGATCATGGAGCACCATTCCAACATCGTGCCCTGGAATTTCCTGCGTGAGCGCCAGGGCGCGGTGATCAAGTGGGCGCCGGTCGACGATGAAGGCAACTTCCTGATCGACGAATTCGAGAAGCTGCTGACGCCGCGCACCAAGCTGGTGGCGATCACTCACATGTCGAACATGCTCGGCACCCTCGTGCCGGTGAAAGAGGTCGTGCGGATTGCGCATGCGCGCGGCATCCCGGTGCTGGTCGACGGAGCGCAGGCGGCGGTGCACCTCGACGTCGACGTGCAGGACATCGGTTGCGACTTCTATGCCGTGACCGGTCACAAGCTGTACGGTCCGAGCGGCATCGGCGTGCTCTACGGCAAGTACGAGCATCTCGCGGCGATGCGGCCGTTCAACGGCGGCGGCGAGATGATCCGTGAGGTGTTTCAGGATCGCGTCACCTATGGCGACCCGCCGCACCGGTTCGAGGCCGGCACGCCCTCGATCGTTCAGGCGATCGGTCTTGGAGCCGCGATCGACTACATCGAATCGGTCGGCAAGCCACGCATCCGCGCGCATGAGGCCGGTCTCCTGAGCTACGCCCAGGAGCGCCTGCGCCAGATCAATTCGCTGCGCATCATCGGCACCAGCAAGGACAAGGGCCCGATCGTCTCGTTTGAAATCAAGGGCGCGCATCCGCACGATGTCGCCACCATCGTCGACCGTTCGGGCGTCGCGGTTCGCGCCGGCACCCATTGCGTGATGCCGCTGCTCGACCGCTTCGGGGTGAGCGCCACCTGCCGGGCGTCGTTTGCGCTCTACAATACCCGCGAGGAGATCGACGTTCTCGCCCAATCGCTGGTCAAAGCGCAGGAGTTCTTCGCATGACTGATGAAACTGGCAAGACGCCTTCGACGGCCGAAGCGCCACTGGTTCCGGCCGAGGCGTCGGCGCTCCCCGAGGTCGAGCTGGCACGGCTGACCGACGAGATCATCGCGCGCATTGAAGACCGTCTACGATCCGGAGATTCCGTCCGACATCTACGAACTCGGTCTGATCTACAAGATCGACATTGCCGACGATCGCAGCGTCGAGATCGACATGACGCTCACCACGCCCAATTGCCCATCCGCGCAGGAGCTTCCCGCCATGGTGGAGGGCGCCGCCAGCGCGGTGGCGGGCGTGCGCGACGTCAAGGTCAACATCGTCTGGGATCCGCCCTGGGATCAGAGCCGGATGTCGGATGAGGCGCGTGCGACGCTCAACATGTGGTGAAGGCGGTGCCGACGCTCGGACGCGTGCTCGAAACGTCGCTCTATGTCGATGACCTCGATCGTGCGGCAGCGTTCTACGAAGACGTGCTCGGGCTGCCGCTGCTCAGGTCCGACCAGCGGTTTCGCGCCTACGCGGCGGGCGGCAGCAACGTCCTGCTGCTGTTTCTCCGTGGAGCCACGCTGGAGACGGTGCGCATGCCGGGCGGCACGATCCCGCCGCACGACGGTCACGGGCCGTTGCATA
Source organism: uncultured Alphaproteobacteria bacterium (assembly GCA_963807865.1). Taxonomy (GTDB): domain Bacteria; phylum Pseudomonadota; class Alphaproteobacteria; order Rhizobiales; family Xanthobacteraceae; genus VAZQ01. Next base: position 137,729 of record CAWEDK010000026.1, read on the forward strand.
TCGCGTTCGCGGTCGAAACCGACGAACTGGCCGCCTGGGAGTCGCTGCTCGGCGAGCGCGGCGTCGAGATCGAAGGCCGCACCGCCTGGTCGCGGGGCGGGCACAGCGTCTATTTCCGCGATCCGGATGGCCACCTGCTGGAATTGGCGACGCCGGGACTCTGGGCGATCTATTAGGATGCTGACACGGGCGAACGAATCGAACGAACCGACTTGCGGCTTTTCATTGGAATTGTTCGCAAGTTATTGGCGGGAAAAGCGAAACTCGGGCCTTCACAGCCGGGATTTCGTCGTTATCTTTGGGCATGTAGATGCCGCTGCCGGGCCTTGAACCCGGCGAGAGGAGAATGAGAGATGGCCAGTTCGAGGCCGAGACCGCAGGTGATCCGGCTGACCGACGCCGCGGCGGACCGCATCAAATACGTGATGGCAAACGCCACGAATGATGTCGTCGGCGTGCGTGTCGGCGTCAAGAACGGCGGCTGCGCCGGCATGACCTACACGATGGAATATGCCGACAAGGTCGGACCTGCCGATGAGGTGGTGGAGGACAAGGGCGTACGCGTTTTCATCGATCCAAAGGCCATCCTGTTCCTGCTCGGTACCGAGATGGACTACAAGACCGAGAAGCTTGCCGCGCAATTTGTGTTCAACAATCCCAACCAGACCTCGGCCTGCGGCTGCGGTGAATCGGTGCAGCTCAAGCCGGCCGCCGACGCGCGTTGAGCGGCAGGGCGGCGTTGGCCCCCGAGGACATCTGCGATCTGTTCGCCGCCTTCGGGGCGGTGACGGTTCGCCGGTTGTTTGGCGGCGCGGGCCTCTATGCCGGCGACACGATGTTCGCGCTGGTGCACGACGGCATCATCTATCTGAAGGTGGATGCGCAGACCGCTGCGGCGTTCGAGCGCGAAAATCTCGACCCCTTCAGCTACACCACCAGAAACGGCAAGCGCGGCGTGATGTCGTTTCGGCGCATGCCCGACCGGCTCTATGACGAGCCGGACGAACTGGCGCGGTGGGCGCGCGATGCGTTGGCGGCGGCGCAGCGCAGCGGCAGTGCGAGACGGTCAGGCAAGAAACGGACTGTAGTCGGCAAGGGGCGACGTTCGCCCTAAAACGTGATCAGCTCACGTGATCGCGGCGAGCAAGCGCGCGGGTATCGGCGGAAATGGTTCAATGAACGTGCAAAGCTGGCGGGCTTTCAGCCTGAGGCCTTCACCCTGAAGGGGCGTAACAAGAATGCCGGCAGGTGCGAAAGCGTATCATCGTCGGTTGCAGGCTTCGATCGCGGCCGCGCCTCAGTGACTGCACGGGCAGGCTTCTTGGCCTGACGGGCTTCTTCAATATGAGCGACCGGCGCCGGTTCGCGGTGTTGCGGTGCTGAACGGCTTCCGCGGCGAGTTCCGGGCCGGCGCGTCTCGCTGCGGCGCGGCTCTTCCGGTGCGGACTTTGATTCCGCTAGCGGCGCGCCATCCATCCAAGCGATCGGCTGACCGATCAGTTTCTCGATCGCGCCGACCGACTTGCTGTCGGCCGGGCTCACGATCGTGATCGCGGTACCGGTCAAGCCCGCCCGCCCGGTGCGCCCGATGCGGTGGACGTAATCGTCCGCATGGTGCGGGACGTCGAAATTGAACACATGGCTGACGGCGGGAATGTCGAGCCCGCGCGCCGCGACATCGGAGGCGATCAGCAATGTGACCTCGCCCTTGCGGAACTGGTCGAGCGCCGCGGTGCGCGCCGACTGGTCCATGTCGCCGTGCAGCGCCGCTGCGTTGAAGCCATGGCGCAGCAGCGATTTGTGCAGTTGCGCGACCTCGCGCTTGCGGTTGCAGAAGACGATGGCGTTCTTGAAATTTTCGCAAGACCGGACCAGGTGGCGCAACGTATCGCGCTTGTCGTGCGGTTCGCGGCCGGTCCTGACCAGCAGCTGCGTGGTGTTCGCCACCGTGGTTGCGGGTTTCGCCACCTCGACGCGTACCGGATTGTGCAGGAACTGCTCGGTGATGCGCCGGATTTCCGGCGGCATGGTCGCGGTGAAGAACAAGGTCTGACGCGTGAACGGCACCAGCTTGCAGATACGCTCGATGTCCGGAATGAAACCCATATCGAGCATGCGGTCGGCTTCGTCGATGACCAGAAGCTCGACGCCGGTCAACAGGAGACGTCCGCGCTCGAAATGGTCGAGCAGGCGGCCCGGGCGTGGCGATCAGCACATCGACACCGCGCGTGAGCTTGGCATCCTGATCGTCGAACGATACGCCGCCGATGATCAGCGCAACGTTCAGCTTCTGCTTCGCGCCGTATTTGATGAAGCTTTCTTCAACCTGAGCGGCGAGTTCGCGCGTCGGCTCGAGGATCAGCGTCCGCGGCATCCGGGCGCGCGCGCGGCCGTTTTCCAGCATCGTGATCATCGGCAGGGTAAATGCCGCGGTCTTGCCGGTGCCGGTTTGCGCGATTCCGAGTACGTCGCGGCGTGCGAGCACGTGTGGTATTGCTTGCTCTTGGATCGGAGTAGGGGTGGTGTAGCCGGCCGCTGAAACGGCGGCGAGAACCTTGTCGGACAAGCCGAGCTTAGAAAAGGGCATGTAACCTCTGAGGAGAACCGCCCGGACACTAACCGCGCCGGATGACCAGATAACGACGCTGCGCGGGAAAAGGCGGTTAAATTCAATCGAACCGGTTGCCGGGAACATAGTGGCGGACGGCGGAAAGTCAATCCGCTGGCAGGGCAATAAGTTAAGCAGCTATCTTGTTTTTTCAGCATTCTGTCGAGATGTTGGCGATGCGCGAACCGTTACCGGTCATGCTGGTGCCTGGGCTGCTCTGCTCCGCGCGGCTCTATACGGAACAGGTCGCCGCGCTCTGGCCGTTCGGGCCGGTGACGGTCGCCGACCATCGCCATGACGACACCATGGAGGCGATCGCGCGAACGGATTCTAAACAACGCGCCGCCACGGTTCGCGCTCGCTGGCCTTTCGATGGGCGGCTACATTGCGTTGTCGATCTTGCGGCAGGCGCCCGAACGGGTCGACCGCCTGGCCCTGCTCGATACCTCCGCGCGTTCCGACACGCCGCAGCAGACCGAGCGCCGGTCGGCCCAGATTTCGCTCGCGCAGAACGGTCGCTTCGCCGAGGTGTCCGATCTGCTCTGGCCGCTGTTCGTGCATCGCGACCGGCAGAACGACGCGAACTTGCGACGCGTGGTGCGCGCCATGGCGGAAGACACCGGCCCCGAAGCGTTCGTCCGCCAGCAGACATGCCATCATGGCGCGGAGCGACGCGCGGCCGATGCTGGCCACGATCGCTTGCCCGACGCTGGTGGTGGTCGGCGAGGGCGACGAACTGACGCCGCCGGCGCTGGCGGAGGAGATTGCCGGCGGCATCGCGGGCGCACGCCTGGTGGTGGTGCCAGACAGCGGACATCTGTCGACCCTCGAACAGCCCGCGGCGGTCAACCGTGCGCTCGCCGAGTGGCTGAGCTAGCCCCGTGGCCTCGGTCCTCGACCTCATCGGCGAAACGCCCCTGGTAGAGGTGACGCGGATCGATTGCGCGCCTTGCCGGCTGTTCCTCAAGCTCGAAAGCGCCAACCCGTCCGGCTCGCTGAAGGACCGGCCGGCGCGCACCATGATCGAGGCCGCGGAGGCCGACGGACGCCTCAAGCCGGGCGGCACGATCGTCGAAGCGACCGCCGGCAATACCGGTCTCGGTCTCGCGCTGGTCGGCGGCCGCAAAGGCTACCGCACCCTGCTGGTCGTGCCCGACAAGATGGCGCGCGAGAAGGTGTTGCACGCCAGGGCGATGGGCGCGGAGATCGTGATCACGCGCTCCGATGTCGGCAAAGGACATCCCGACTACTATCAGGATGTAGCAGCCGCGATCACGCGCGCGCACGCCAGGCGCATTTTTCGTCGATCAGTTCGGCAATCCGGCCAATCCGCGTGCGCACGAGACGACGACCGGCGCCGGAAATCCTTCGGCAGATGGAGGGCAAGGTCGACGCGATCGTCGTGGGCGTGGGCTCGGGCGGCACGCTGACCGGCATCGGGCGTTACATGAAAGCGGCATCGCCCGCGACCGAGATGGTCCTTGCCGATCCGGAAGGTTCGATCCTTGCTCCGCTGGTGCAGACCGGGCGCGCTCCGGAGGTAGGAAGCTGGGCGGTCGAAGGGATCGGCGAGGATTTCGTTCCGCCCAATTGCGACCTGTCGCTGGTGTCGAGCGCGTTATTCGATTTCCGATTCGGAGAGCTTCGAGGCGTCGCGCAACCTTTTGCGGCGGGAAGGCATTCTAGCCGGCTCGTCGTCGGGCACGCTGCTGGCCGCGGCGCTGCGCTACTGCCGTGCGCAGACGGTGCCGAAGCGGGTGGTGACGCTGGTCTGCAACTCGGGCGCCAAATATCTGTCCAAGGTGTTCAACCCGACGTTCCTGGCGCAGGAAGGCTGGACCCATCCGCATCGTCACGGCACCGTGCGCGACGTCGTCACGCACCGTTACAGCGAGGGTACCGCTGTGGTGGTGCGTCCGCAGGACAATCTGCGCACCGTGTTCGCCCGCATGCGCTCGGCCGACGTGTCGCAACTGCCCGTCGTCGATGACAGCGGCCGCGTGGTGGGGCTGGTGGACGAGAGCGACGTGCTCGCCGCGCTTGCTCACCGACCCGGAAGCCGCCGACCGCATGTTCACCCAGCCGGTGAAGGACATCATGGCGACGCGGCTCGAGACGATCTCGGCCGATGCGCCGATCGCCGATCTCGTGCCGCTGTTCCGCAAGGACTACATCGCAATCGTGATGGACGGGGATCAGTTCCTGGGCGTGGCGACGCGGCTCGACCTCATCAACTACTTCAGGATTGCGCGATGACCTCATCGAACCGGCTCGACTTCGCCACCCGTTGCATCCATGCCGGGCAATCGCCCGATCCGACGACCGGCGCCGTGATGATGCCGATCTACACCACCTCGACCTACGTCCAGTCGAGCCCCGGCGTGCACAAGGGCTACGAATACGCCCGCTCGCAGAATCCGACGCGGATGGCGTTCGAGCGCTGCATCGCCGACCTCGAAGGCGGCAGCCAGGGCTTCGCGTTCGCCTCCGGGCTGGCGGCGATTTCGACGACGCTGGAATGTCTCGATCACGGCGCCCACATCATCGCGGTCGACGATCTTTACGGCGGCTCGCGGCGCCTGTTCGAGCGGGTGCGCAATCGCTCGATGGGCCTGCGAGACCACTTGCCTCGATCTGTCCGATCCGGATGCCATCGAGGCGGCGATCCGGCCCAACACTCGGCTGATCTGGATCGAGACGCCGACCAACCCACTGCTCAAGCTCGTCGACCTCGAGCGGGTCGCGCTGATTGCACGGCGGCACAAACTCTGGGCCGCCGCCGACAACACCTTCGCCAGTCCCTATGTGCAGAACCCGCTCGAATACGGCTTCGATGTCGTCGTGCACTCCACCACGAAGTATCTCAACGGCCATTCCGACATGGTGGGCGGCGTCGCGGTCGTGGGCACCAACCGCGAGCTGCGCGAGCGGCTGGCCTATCTGCAGAATGCGGTCGGCGGCATCCAGGGGCCGTTCAATTCGTTCCTGGCGTTGCGTGGGCTCAAGACGCTGGCGCTGCGGATGGAGCGCCACTGCGCCTCGGCGATGCAGATCGCCGCCTGGCTCGAACGGCACCCGAAGGTGCGGCGCGTGTTCTATCCGGGGCTGCCGAGCCATCCCCAGCATGCGCTTGGCGAAGCGGCAGATGCGGGCGTTCGGCGGCATGATCTCGGCCGAACTCGACGGCACGCTCGACGATGCGCGCCGCTTCCTCGAACGCTGCCGGCTGTTCGCGCTGGCCGAAAGCCTCGGCGGCGTCGAGAGCCTGATCGAGCATCCGGCCCTGATGACGCACGGCTCGGTTCCGGCCGAGGTGCGCGCCGCGCTTGGCATCGGCGATACGCTGGTGCGGCTTTCGGTTGGCATCGAGAACGTCGACGACCTGATCGCCGACCTTTCGACGGCGCTGGGATGACTGCGGCCGTTTCGGACAATTCAATCCCGCATCCATCCCTTCTCAACGTCGAACCGTGTATTTAACGACAGGCTGTCGGTCGAAGAGGAGAAGGCATGCGCGCGCCGGTCGGGATCATTGGGGCGGGCCCCGCGGGGCTGATGCTGTCGCATCTGCTGCACCTCGCGGGCATCGAATCGGTCATCCTGGAAGACCGCAGCCGCGACTATATCGAAAGCCGCATCCGGGCGGGTCTGCTGGAGCAATGGGCGACCGACCTCCTGATCGACACCGGCGTCGGCGAGCGCCTCAAGCGCGAGGCGATGATCCACGACGGCATCTACTTCTGTTTCGACGGCGGGCTGCACCACATCAACTTCCGCAAGCTGATCGGCAAGGGCGTCGCGATCTACGGCCAGCAGGAGGTAGTGAAGGACCTGATCGACCGGCGGCTGGCGGACGGCGGGCAGATCCTGTTCGAGGTCTCGAACGTCAGCGTGCACGACGTCACCAGCGCCGCTCCGAAAATCCGATTTCACCACGCCGGCAGGGACCAGGAGCTCGACTGCGATTTCATCGGCGGCTGCGACGGCTTCCACGGCATCTGCCGCCCGAGCGTCCCGGCGACCGGGCTCACGCTCTACGACCGCGAATATCCGTTCGGCTGGGTCGGCATCCTTTCGGAGTCGCCTCCGCCCGAGGACGAGCTGATCTATACCTACAGCCCGCGCGGCTTCGCCCTTTACACCATGCGATCGCCGACTTTGTCGCGGCTCTATTTGCAGTGCGCGCACGACGATGACATCGAAAACTGGCCGGACGAGCGCATCTGGCAGGAGCTGCATGCGCGCCTCGCCGGTACCCGGCCGCTGGCCGAAGGCACCATGCTGCAGAAGGGCATCACCGCCATGCGCAGCTTCGTGGCCGAGCCGATGCAGTACGGCCGGATGTTCCTGGCGGGCGACTCCGCCCATATCCAGCCGCCGACCGGCGCGAAAGGCATGAACCTCGCTTTGGCTGACGTGAAGGTACTGGCGCGCGCGCTCGAGGCCTACTACCGCTCCGGCCGTCACGACCTGTTGGAGCGTTACTCCCAGGTCTGCCTGCGGCGGACCTGGAAGGCGCAGCGCTTCTCCTGGTGGATGACGCAGATTTTCCACGTCGATCCCAGCCACAACGCTTTCGATCGCAAGCGTCAGCTGTCCGAGCTCGACTACGTGGTCAGCTCCGAGGCCGCGTCCGTGTCACTGGCGGAAAATTATGTCGGGCTGCCGGTCGAGGCATAGGCTGGCATTTTTCCGCCGGTTGCCGCAGATAGCTTCCCGGTCACAAGCAGGGAAACGGCAGCGTGCAGGTTCTGGTGGTAGGTGCCGGGGTGGTCGGGCTGGCGATTGCGCGGGAAGCCGCGCTGCGCGGTCATGATGTGATCGTCGCGGAAGCCGCAAACGCGATCGGCACCGGGGTTTCGTCGCGCAACAGCGAGGTGATCCACGCCGGCCTCTACTATACGACCGGATCGCTGCGCGCCCATCACTGTCCGCGCGGCCGCCGGATGCTCTACGATTTCTGCGACTCCCACGGGGTGCCGCATCGCAAGTGCGGCAAGCTGGTGGTTGCGACCAGCGAGCCCGAGATCGAGAAGCTCAACGCGATCCAGAAGCAGTCGCAGATCAACGGCGTCGAGGGCGTCGTGATGATCGAGGCTGCCGAGGCGCGGGCGATGGAGCCGGAACTCGCCTGCATCGCCGCGCTGCATTCGCCTGAAACCGGCGTCGTCGACAGCCATGCCTACATGAACGCCTTGCGCGGCGATCTCGAAGATCGCGGCGGAATGATCGCGTTCAACACCAGGATCGACCGCATCATGCAGGTGCAGGGCGGCTGGCTGCTGCAGGCCGGAGGCGATTCGATCCTGGTCGACGCGGTGATCAATGCCGCTGGGCTCGGCGCGCAGCAGCTTGGCCGCGTCACCGATGGCTACCCGCAGGAGCGGGTGCCGCGGCTCTTTCTCGGCAAGGGCAGCTACTTCGGTTATGCGGGCCGGCCGGTGTTCTCGCGGCTGATCTATCCGGCGCCGATCCATGGCGGCCTCGGCGTGCACGTCACGCTCGATCTCGCCGGCCGCATGCGGTTCGGCCCGGACGTCGAATGGACCGAGCAGGAGAACTACGACGTCGATCCCAGGCGGGCCGACGTGTTCTACGCCAGCATCCGCCGTTATTTCCCGCGCCTGGCGGACGGCGCGCTGGTGCCGGACTATGCGGGCATCCGGCCGAAGCTGACGAGCGAGAAGGAGCCGGCGGCGGACTTCCTGATCGACACGCCGGCGCAGCACGGTGCGCCGCGTCTGGTCAATCTGTTCGGCATCGAATCGCCAGGCCTGACCTCGGCGCTGTCGATCGCCAAGGACGTTGTCGCAGGCCTCGATGGCTGACGATCAGGAGGGTGGTGGGTCTGAAAGTAGCGGTGCTACCAGAACCACGGACGCCAGCCTTGCTGCTGAGCGGGCGGCGGCGCGGCCTGTGCGCGCTTGTTGCGGCTCGCTTGTACTGACGCGGTGGTCTCGGGCGGAGGCGCGATCTTGACCGGTGAGGCGCCCGCTTCCGACGGCGTGACCTTCGTCTCCGACAGCCGCTGACGCACGTCCGGCGCCAAGCCTTGATAAGACTGGACCGGCGTGAATTCCGCGGTGTTCTGCCGCCCGGTGCCGTTGTACGCCATCATGCCGGTGTTGGTCGCAACGATATCGCCGGCGCGTAGTGTCGGATCATTCTCGACACTCGGCGTCACGAGCCCGAAGGCGTCTTTGCCGTTGCAGGTGCAGCCGGTGACGATCTTGTCGCGGTAGGTGAAGGCGGTCGGAAGCTCGGTGTAGCGCTTGCCCTCCGGGCCGACGGAATGATCGATGGTGCTGCCGCGGTAAATCTTGGTGGTGCTGGCCGGACAGAACGAGCTGCAGGTCTGCGCGGGCGTTGCACCGCTGACCTTCTGGATCGGGAAGTAGCGCCCATCGCAGGTGCGCACGCAGTAGGCCACGGCACCTCCGGTCTCAACCCGCGGCTCCTGGCGCTGGCCGAAGGGATTGAACTGCTGATTGGGGTCCGCGTAGGCATTGCCGCCGGGAGGCGAAATCCGGCCGAACAACGATTCGAAAAAGTTCTGGGCTGTTGCCGGCGACGCCGAAAGACCGACGCCAATGAATGCGACGGCTGCCAGCAACGCGCGATAGCCGCGCTGCGCGCCGCTCGTGCGGTTCCGTGAAATCAAGGCCGAGTCCCCCAAACGCGTACGCCAAAGTCCCCTGGCGCACGAGCTATCCCTAGTGTCCCCAGGCTTGGTCTTTCCCGCCCCTGCCGCGCTGGCGTAAGGGTTCTTGCGAGCCCCCGCGCACCTACAAGGCTAAGAAAGTCAACGCCCGGGCGGCACCCAAACAATCCAAATTGTCGATTTTACGGCGGTGTGTCGGACTTGCCACTATGCGGCCGAGTTCAGCCCGGCGGTTGGCCGGATGCGGTGCTTTCGGTCGGCCAGGGTGAGCCCTCAGCACGCCGCTTGTGGTCGGCGTCGGGCTGCCAGCCGATTATGGCGAGCATCACGAAGAAGCCGATGACGTAGGCGAGCGCCACATGCCAGCCGTGCCGCAGCCAGCGGCCGACCGACCTCGCCTCTGGGTACATGTTGGACAGCGCCACACCGGCGGACGAGCCGAACCAGATCATGGAGCCGCCGAACCCAACCGCATAGGCGAGGTAGCCCCAGTCGTAGCCGCCCTGCTTGAGGGCGAGCGCGGTGAGCGGGATGTTGTCGAACACCGCCGAGACGAAGCCGAGCCCCAGCGCGGTCTGCCAGGCCGCGGCGGGAAGCTTCTCGACCGGCATCATCGATGCGCTGGTGACCAGCGCGAGCAGGAAGATCGTGCCCTTGAAGGTTTCCGGCAGCACCTCCCAGTCGGGTCTGCGGAGGAACGCGGTAAGTAGAATCACGATCCAGACGGCGAGTCCGATGACCGGAACGACATCCAGCACGGCGGGAAACCGCATGTTGGCGATGACGTTCGAAAGAATAGCCACGACCAGGATCAGGGCCACGATGAAAACCCGCGTCCACTCGATCTGTAGTCCGCTCGGAGCCTGCTTGATGATCGGCGAGTAGCGGTGCTGCTGCAGAGCGGCCGGAACGCCGAAGATCAGGAGAGCGACGGTTGCGGCGACAAACGCCTCCGCCACCGAAAGCGGGCTGACCCCCGCGATCCACATCATCGTCGTCGTGGTGTCGCCGACCACGCTGCCGGAGCCACCGGCGTTCGAAGCCGCGACGATCCCGGCGAGATAGCCGATATGCACCTTGCCGCGGAATACGTGCCGCGCCATGGTTCCGCCGATCAGCGCGGCGGCGATGTTGTCGAGGAAGGCTGACATCACGAACACGATGACGAGCAGAAAAAATCCACCCTTCCAGTCATCAGGGAGGAGGGCGGGCATTTCGTCGGGGATGCGGCTTTGTTCGAAGTGCCGCGACAGCAGCGCAAACCCCATCAGCAGCAGAAACAGATTCGCCAGAATGACCCACTCGTGCCGCAGGTGCGCGCCGAGCCCGCCGAGGCCCGTCCCGAACGCGAAGCCCGTGAAGGCAAGCTTGTAGGCGGTGATAACGGCGAGCCCGCCGAGCGCGATTTCGAGCGTGCGATGGTGAAACAGCGCGACCCCGAGGAGCGTCAGTCCGAACAGGATGAAATCGACCGGGATGCCGAACAGGTGGACGGGCTCTACCGTGGCCGCCGGCGCGGCGTACGCGATCTCGACCAGGCAGATGACGGAGAGTAGGCTCACGCAGGCGAGCCCGAGAATGCGCTGTCCGGTCACCGATCCCCCGCTTGCACGTCCCACAGGAGCGCCCAGGCCGGCAGGGCATCGGTGCGCTCTTCGCAGCGTGAACGGTCGGGCACCGACACCTGGAAGTCAAGTTGACCCGCTGTCGCTACAGCGGCCGCTCTATCAGCACTAACCAAAGCAACGAGGGAGGATACCCGTGACCAAAACCCGCTTCATCAACCCGGCCGCGCTGTCGAAGCCGCCCGGATACACCCACGTGGTCGAGGCGACCGCACCGGCGCGGATTGTCTACATCGCCGGCCAACTCGGCGTCGGACTCGACGGCAACGTCGTCGGCGACTTCCGCGCCCAGGCCGTACAGACGTTCGAGAACCTGAAGGCGGCGCTCGCTGTGGTCGGCGGCAGCTTCGAGCATGTGGTCAAGCTGAACAATTACCTCACCGACATCGACGACCTGCCGATCTTCCGTGAGGTCCGCGACCGCTACCTGCCGAAGGAGAACAAGCCCGCCAGCACGACACTGTCGATTTCCAAGCTCGCTCGTGCTGGCGCAACCCTTGAGGTCGAAGCAGTCGCGGTGTTGCCCGCCGCGGCACGGCCGAAGGCGGCGCGAAAATCCGCCAAAAAGTCGTCCCGCAAATCGGGCACGAAGCGCGCTAAGAAGGCCGCGGCAGGTAGACGTAGGTAAGCAAAGCGAAAATCGGCAGCAGGACCGCGCTCGACCACAGCATGTAGCCGAAGAAGCTCGGCATCTTGATGCCGCGGCCGCTCGCGATCGCATACACCATGAAATTGGGTGCGTTGCCGATATAGGTCAGCGCGCCCATGAACACCGCACCCATCGAGATCGCCTTCAGCGTCGGAGCGAGCGGCCCCATCAGTTCCTGCGCCTTGCCGCCGGCGAGTTCGAAGAACACCAGGTAGGTGGGCGCGTTGTCGAGGAAGGCCGACAGCACGCCGGTGAGCCAGAAATAGGCGATCTCGTTCGGGGTGCCGTCCTTGGCGGTGACCGCCGCCAGCAGCCAGGCGAACGCGCCGTCCTTGCCGGCATCGAGCACCGCCAGCACTGGGATGATGCAGGTGAAGATGCCGGCGAAAAGGATCGCCACCTCCTTGATCGGGTCCCAGGAATAATCGTTGGCCTCGCGGTGCTCGTTCGGCGTGAGCACGAGCGACAGGATCGCAAGAAGCACCAGGACGCCGTCGCGCACGAGGCCCTGCAGCTCCAGCACGGTGCCGTAGACCTCGAAGCTGATGCCCGGCTTCCAGGTCGCCGACATCAAGATCGCGGCGATGATGCCGGCGATCAGCAGGAAGTTGATGCTGCCGCTGACGCCGAGGTTCATCGGGGCAGGGGTCTCGCCAACGGTCGTGACCAGCCGGTCCTTGCGGTAGTACCAGACATCGAGCAGCAGGAAGATCGCCAGCACGGCGCCGGCGACCAGCGCGGTCTCGATCCACATGTTGCGCGCGGTCCAGAAGAAATCGACGCCATGCAAAAAGCCGACGAACAGCGGCGGATCGCCGAGCGGCGAAAGCGCGCCGCCGATATTGGCGACCAGGAAGATGAAGAACACGAACACATGGACGTTGTGCAGCCTTGACGAATTGGCGCGGATCAGCGGCCGGATCAGGATCATCGCCGCGCCGGTCGTGCCAACGATGCTCGCGCTCAGCGTGCCGATGGTCAGGATCGTGCCGTTGACGATCGGCGTGCCGCGCAGGTTGCCGGTCACCAGGATGCCGCCGGCCACCACGTAGAGCGCAAACAGCAGCACGATGAAGCTCATGTATTCGGCGAGCATCACGTGGACGAAGGCTGCGAATGCTGTCGGTGTGCCGTAAATGGCCGCGAGCGGCGCAACCGTGAGGACGCTCCACACGAAGGCGAGCTTGCCGTAGTGGTGATGCCAGATGCGCGGAAACAGCAGCGGGCCGGTGGCGATGGTGAGCAGGATGCCGATGAACGGCAGCGCCCACGGCCAGTGCAGGCTCGTCCCGTCGAGGCCGGTGGCGGCGTAAGCGGCATTGGGGCACAGGGCAATCGCCAGGACCGCGAGGCCGAGATGCAGCCATGCTGGACGTCTTGCCGCGAGAAGGCTCGGGCATTTCGTCATAGCCGCGAATTGTCTCTCACGTGTCCCCAATGCTGCCGGCCCCCGCGCCGAAGTTAGTGTGCCTCGTCCCAGTTATGGGCGGCGCGCGCGTCCACCTGCAACGGCACCGCGAGCGAGAGCGCCGGCAGCGGCGCATCCTCCATGACCTTCTTGATCACCGGCAGCGTCTTTTCGACTTCGTCCTCCGGCACTTCGAACACGAGTTCGTCGTGCACCTGCAGCAGCATCTGCGCGTTGAGCTTCTGCCTGGCGAGCGCGGCGTCCATGCGCACCATGGCGCGGCGGATGATGTCGGCAGCGGTGCCCTGCAGGCGCGCGTTGATCGAGGCGCGCTCGTTGAAGGCGCGGACCGAGGCGTTCGATGCGGCAATGTCCGGATAGTGGCATTTGCGCCCGAACAGCGTGAGCACGTAGCCGTTCTTCTTGCAGAACGCCTTGGTCTCTTCCATGTAGTCGCGGATGCCGGGGAAGCGCTCGAAGTATTTCTTGATGTAGGCGCCAGCCTCCTCGCGCGGGATGCCGAGCTGGTTGGCGAGGCCGAACGCCGAGATGCCGTAGATGATGCCGAAGTTGATCGCCTTGGCGCGGCGACGGATCTCGCCCGGCATGCCTTTGATCGGCACGCCGAACATCTCCGAAGCCGTCATGGCGTGGATGTCGAGGCCTTCGCTGAACGCGTTGCGTAGCGCGGCGATATTGGCGATTTCAGCAAGCAGCCGCAGCTCGATCTGCGAGTAGTCGGCCGAGACCAGTTTGTGACCATCGGTCGCGATGAAGGCGCGCCTGATCTTGCGGCCCTCCTCGGTGCGCACCGGGATGTTCTGCAGGTTCGGCTCGGAGGAGGAGAGCCGGCCGGTCGGCGTCGCCGCCAGCGCGTAGTTGGTGTGCACGCGATGCGTGGTCGGATTGACGTAGGCGGGCAGGGCGTCCGTATAGGTCGACTTGAGCTTCGTCACCTGCCGCCAGTCGAGGATTTTCTGCGGCAAGGGATGGCCCTGTTCGGCGAGTTCGTCGAGCAGTCGTGCGCCGGTCGCCCACTGGCCGGTCTTGGTCTTGGTGCCGCCCGGCAGGCCGAGCTTGCCGAACAGGATGTCGCCGAGCTGCTTCGGGCTGCCCGGATTGATTGGCTCGCCCGCAAGCTCCTGGATTTCGGCTTCGAGGCCGGCGGCGCGCTGCGCGAACTCCCCGGAGAGCCGCGACAACACCTGGCGGTCGATCGAAATTCCGCGGCGCTCCATATGGGCAAGCACGGTCGCGAGCGGCCGCTCCAGCGTCTCGTACACGGTGGTCACCCGGTCGGCGGCCAGACGAGGCCGCAGCAATTGCCATAGACGCACGATTGCGTCGGCGCGCTCCGCCGAATGTTCCGTCGCCTTGCCGATCTCCACGCAATCGAAGGTCACCCGCGATTTGCCGGAGCCGACCAGCGTGTCTTGGCCGATCATCTCGTGATCGAAATGGCGCATCACCAGCGCGTTCAGGGCGTGATCGGAACGCCCGGCGTCGAGCACATACGAGATCAGCATCGTGTCGTCGTACGAGCGCAGCTCAATGCCGCGCAACGAGAGCACCTGCGCGGCGAATTTGATGTTGTGCCCGAGCTTGAGCACGCCTCGAGCCTCGAACAGCGGCCGCAGCGCCGCGAGCGCATCGCGTTCCTCGATTTGGTCCGGCGCGATGCCGCCCGCGAACAGGCCGCCCGAGCCGTCGCCGCCCGCCCGGTGCGCGAGCGGGACATAGCAGGCTTCGTTCGGCGACAGCGCCAGCGAGAGGCCGCAGAGCGTACCCTGCATCGGGTCGATGCTGTTTGTAGTGACATCGACCGCCACCGTGCCGAGATCGGTCGCACGCGCAATCCACTCCTGCAGGCGCTGTGGGGTGCGGACAGTTTCGTAGCGCCCGCGTTCGAACCGCAGCTTCCGTAGCGTCGCGGCGCGCGCCTCGGCGAGCGCCGGCGGCATCAAGATCGGACCATCCTCGACTCGGCCAGGGCGCTTGTTCGGTGCGCTCTCTCCTCCCTTGAGGGGGAGGGACGAGGAGGCGGATAACGGGAGAAGCTCGCCCTGGGCGGCGTCCGGCCGCGGGCCGGCAGACTTCGAGACATATGCCGGCGGTGAAGCAGCCGACCCATCTGCCTCGACCTGCGAGGCGTCGATGCTGGCGAACTCCGCCACGCGGCGCGATCAGCGTGTTGAATTCCATCGCCTTGAGGAAGCCGATCAACCGCTTGTAGTCGGGATCGTGCACCGCGATGTCGGCGATCGGCACGTCCAGTTTGACGTGATCGTCGAGGGTGACGAGCTTCTTCGACAGCCGGGCCTTGTCGGCATGCTCGATCAGGCTCTGGCGGCGTTTCTCCTGCTTGATCTCGCCGGTGCGCTGCAGCAGCGTCTCGAGGTTGCCGAATTCGCCAATGAGCTGCGCTGCGGTCTTGACGCCGATGCCGGGGACGCCCGGCACATTGTCGGTCGAATCGCCGATCAGGGCCTGGACCTCGATCACCTTGTCGGGGGGCACGCCGAACTTCTCGATCACCTCGGCAATGCCGATGCGGCGGTCCTTCATGGTGTCGTACATCACGACGCAGTCATTCACGAGCTGCATCAGGTCCTTGTCGGACGACACGATGGTGGTGGTGGCGCCGGCCTCGCAGGCTTGCCGCGCATAGGTCGCGATCAGGTCGTCGGCTTCGAAGCCGCCCTGTTCGATCGATGGCAGGTCGAAGGCGCGCACCGCCGCGCGGACAAAAGCGAATTGCGGAATCAGGTCGCTCGGCGGATCGGGCCGATGCGCCTTGTAGTCCGGGTACATGTCAGTGCGGAACGTCTTTTCCGACTTGTCGAACACGACCGCGAGGTGGGTCGGTTGCTCGCCGGGCTTCATATCGCGCAGCAGCTTCCACAGCATGTTGCAGAAGCCGAGGACGGCGTTGACCTGCAATCCGTCCGACTTGCGGCTGAGCGGCGGCAGCGCGTGATAGGCGCGGAAGATGTAGCCCGAGCCATCGACCAAGAAGACGTGATCGCCCGGCTTCGGCGCGCGGCCGGTCATGGGCGGAGCGGATGCGCTCTGGGCGCTGGAATCTTTGGCTTTGGCGGTGGGCATGTCCTGGACCGAATGTGGTCAGTCCAGGACCCATTAGCAACCGCGGCCTGCCGGCGCTACCCGGCCCGGGGATAACCCTTCTAAGGGGCGGTTTGAGACGCCGTTTGCAGCCCTGTGCGCGCCTTCGGCGCGATCCAGAAGCGTTCCGGCCGCTCGAACATGAACCGCAGGAACGTGTGCCGGACCGCCCAGTACATCATCAGCGCGCCGACGACGCCGGCGATCGTCACCAGGACCGAGATCGTGCCGATATCGGAAATCAAGCCGGTCTTGAGCAGCACTATGCGGGTCACCGCCATCGGCAGGAAAAACGCGAGGTAGATGACGATGGAATTCAGGCCGCAATAGCGCAGCGGCGCCGCGAAATCGGTCTTCGCGAGCAGGACGGACACCGCCACCACGGCGGCCGCGCCGGCAAAGCCCAGCGCGAGCGAGACGAACGGTAATTCGGCGAAGCCGTGGAATACCAGTAGCCCGTTGATCAGTCCCCATACCGCGAGCCCGGCCAGCGCGGCCTCGGGGAACTCGCGCCAGCGTGCCGCCAGCGCGAAGATGCGCGGCGCGAAAAGATAGCCGGAGTAGAAATAGACGAAGCGGCTCGCGAACTCGTCGATCACCGTGAAACCGGTATGGATATGCGCGATTTCGAGGGCTGCGGCGACGAGCCACACTGCCATTGCCGGGACTCGCAGACCGCGGGCCAGTTTGGTGACGACGAAAAAGATCGGCAGGAGATAGATGAACCAGAGCGTGCCGAACGGTTCCCACAGCGTCTCGATGTAGAGCCAGGCCGTGCCCATGACGCCGTGCTCATTGATGAACATCGGAGCCTTGAAGGCGAACTGGATCGCAGTCCACAGCAGGTAGAAATAGACGAAATGCACCACCTTGCGATCCAGATAGGTGCGCCAGTCGCGATCAATGACCTGGGCCAGGAACAGGCCGGAAATCAGGAAGAAGTCCGGCATGCGGAACGGCTTGGCAAAGTCGACCACGGCGTGCATCCAGCCTTCCCGGCCGGCGGCGTTCTCGACGCCCAGCGTTGAATGCATCATCACGACGAAGACGATGCAGAATCCCTTTGCATAGTCGACCCAGTCCACGCGCTGGCTATGTGGCGTGCCAGCCGGCGGTATCGAGCGTCCCATTTCGGTTCCCATTTGTCTCATATACGGATGGGGACGTTGCGTTTGCCTTTACCCGGTCAAGAACGGTGCCAGGCGTCAGCTTAGGACGCCCTTAAGCATGAATTTCGTTCCCCCGCTACCCATCGATGTGAGCCTGCCGGCTCTGACCGGGGCGCTGCGCGCCCGCAACGCCGCGGTGCTGGTTGCGCCTCCGGGGGCGGGGAAGACCACCCGCGTACCGCTGGTGCTGGCTGAGGAGCCCTGGGCGCGCGGCAAGCGGATCGTCGTGCTCGAACCGCGCAGGATCGCGGCCCGCGCCGCCGCCGCCCGCATGGCCGCGACGCTTGGGCGAGGAGGTCGGGCAGACCGTCGGCTACCGGGTGCGGTTCGGCTCCAAGGTCACGCGCGCGACACGCATCGAAGTCGTGACCGAGGGCGTGTTCACCCGCATGGTGCTCGACAACCCGGAACTCGACGGGATCGCGGCGCTGCTGTTCGACGAGTTCCACGAGCGCTCGCTCGACGCCGATCTCGGTCTGGCGCTGGCGCGGGACGTCCAGCAGGGCCTGCGCGACGACCTGAGGCTGCTGGTGATGTCGGCGACGCTCGACGGCGCCCGCGTCGCCGCGCTCCTGGGCGATGCGCCGGTGATCGAGAGCGCCGG
The DNA here is from genome assembly GCA_963807865.1 of uncultured Alphaproteobacteria bacterium. GTDB lineage: Bacteria > Pseudomonadota > Alphaproteobacteria > Rhizobiales > Xanthobacteraceae > VAZQ01. Next base: position 155,576 of record CAWEDK010000026.1, read on the forward strand.
CCGCGCGTTTCCGGTGGACACCCGCTACATCGGCCGCGATCCGCAGGTTCCGATCGAACGGCAGGTTGCCGATGCCGCCGTGCGGGCGCTGCGGGCGGATGCCGGCTCGCTCCTGGTATTCCTGCCGGGCGCCGCCGAAATCCGCCGCACCGAGAGCGCTGCTGCGCGAGCGCGTCACCGACTCCAGCGGTCGACATCGTGCCGCTCTACGGCGCGCTCGACGCCGACGTGCAGGATCGCGCGATCGCGCCCGCGCCGCCCGGCCGCCGCAAGGTCGTGCTCGCCACCTCGATTGCCGAGACGTCGTTGACCATCGACGGCGTGCGGGTCGTCATCGACAGCGGGCTGGCGCGCGTGCCGCGCTACGAGCCGGACGTGGGGCTGACCCGGCTCGAGACCGTGCGGGTCTCGCGCGCGGCGGCCGACCAGCGGCGCGGCCGTGCCGGCCGCACCGAGCCCGGCGTCTGCTACCGGCTGTGGGACGAGCCGCAGACCGCGTCGCTGGCGGCGGCGAACGTCCCGGAAATCCTGGCCGCGGACCTCAGCGGCTTCGTGCTCGATCTGGCGCATTGGGGCGTCACCGATCCGGCGGCGCTGGCGTTCCTCGATCCGCCGCCGCCGGCCGCGATCAAAGAGGCGAAGGCGCTGCTCGCGAGCCTTGGCGCCATCGACGCCGACGGCCGCATCACCGCGCAGGGCCGGGCGCTGCGCCAATTGCCGCTGCCGCCGCGGCTTGCCCGCATGGTGGTCGAGGGCGCCGCGGTCGGTAACGCGCGTGCTCGCCGCCGAGATCGCGCTCGTGCTCACCGAGCGCGGGCTCGGCGGCAACGATGTCGATCTCACCCACCGCCTCGACGGCCTGCACCGCGACCGCTCGCGCCGCGCGCAGGAGGCGCGGGCGATGGCGAAGCGCTGGGCGGAGATTGCGCAAGCGCTGTCGCAACTCGCGCTCGCGAGTCGGAGGCGGCCGCCGCACCGCGCCGCCGCAGAGGCAGCAGAGAGCCGACGCTCCGAGTCGCCGGGCGCGCTGCTGGCGCTCGCCTATCCGGACCGCATGGCGAAGAATCGCGGCAGCGGCGGCGGCTTCCTGCTCGCCAATGGCCGCGGCGCGAATGTCGATGCCGCGTCGGCGCTGGCGCGCGAGCCGTTCCTGGTGGTGGCGGAAATCGCCGGGAGCGCCGCGCAGGGCCGCGTTCTGCTTGCCGCGCCGATCGCGCTCGCGGACATCCAGACGTGCTTCGCCGAACGCATCGAGAACCGCGAAGACATCGCGTTCGATGCCGCGAGCGCCAGCCTGCGCGGCCGTCGCAGCCTGCGGCTCGGCGCCATTGCGCTGTCCGAGCAGCCGATCCGCATCGTGCCGAGCGAGGAGACCGCGCAGATGCTGGCGCGCGAACTCGCGCGACTTGGGCTCGACCGCCTGCCTTGGACCAAAGTCGCTTGCGCAATGGCGCGACCGGGTCGCCTTCCTTCACCAGGCCGAAGGCGCGGAATGGCCCGATGTCTCCGACGCTGCGCTTGCCGCCACGGCGTCGAATGGCTTGCGCCGGCGCTCGCCGGCAAGACCGCGCTCGCCGATCTCGGCGCGCGACGAACTCACCGCGGCGCTGCACACTTTGCTGCCCTGGAACCTGCGGCGGCGGCTCGACGACCGAGGCGCCGACACATTTCGTGGCCCCGACCGGGTCGGCGGTGCCGATCGACTATGCGGCGCCGAAGGCCCGAAAATCTCGATCCGCGTGCAGGAACTGTTCGGCCTCGACCGTCATCCATCGATCGCCGGCGGCCGGGTGCCGCTGGTGGTCGAACTGCTGTCGCCCGCGCACCGGCCGGTGCAGGTGACGCGCGATCTGCCGGGCTTCTGGCGCGGCAGCTATGCGGCGGTCAAAGCCGAGATGAAGGGCCGCTATCCGCGCCATCCGTGGCCGGACAATCCGCTGGCCGCCGCCGCCTACGCGCCGCGCCAAGCCGCGCGGCGAATGATCGAAATTTAACGATCGGCGGTAACGTCGCCGGTCACCAAGCTGCGGCTGAAGCGCATCGTCACGGCTATCCGCATTAGCGGCGTTCTTGGGCATAGCCGGTGGTTGATTGCGCCGTTCTGCGAGCCGCGGTGAAGATCATGCGTCAGATCGTCATCATGGCCGGTGTGCTGCTCGTCTTCGGTGTGCTGGCAGTGCGGTTCATCGACCACAAGGCGGTGCGTTCGCCGGACGCCGCCACCGCGATGACGTCGGCGCCGGGAGCCGGCATCGCCGCCGGCCAATTCCCGCAGCGTCGTCCTCAAGCGCGGCAACGGTGGTCATTTCTGGACGGACGCTCGGGTCGACGGCCGGCGCATCGAATTTGTGGTCGACACCGGCGCTTCGGCGATCGCGTTACGTGAAAGCGATGCGGCGCGGCTCGGGATACATCCCGCGCCGCGCGACTACACCGTGAAGGTGAGCACCGCGAATGGCATCACGCGTGCCGCGCTGGTCATGCTCCGCCGTGTCGAGTCGGCGACATCGTCGTCCGCGATGTGCCTGCGCTGGTCCAGCCGGACAGCGCGCTCAGCGTCAACTTGCTCGGGATGACGTTCCTGTCGAAAGTGCGCTGGACGCACGAGCGCGGCAGGCTCATGCTCGAGCAGTAGCAGCTCAATCGTAGACCGTATCGACATAGTGGTCGGAATCGACCACCGCCTCGATCACCGTCGGCCCCTTTTCGGCGAGCGCTCGGCGGACCGCCGCTTCAAGCGCATCGGACGTGCGCACGCCGATCGCCGGCACGCCGAAATAGTGGCTGGGAGGATCGCGGTACTCTTCCTTCTGCAACTCGGTGCCGTAAAGCGGAAACTGCCGCCGGATCTGCTTCACCTTGATGAGCGCGAGCCAGCGGTCGTCGAGCACCACGATCGGCAGCGTGAGGCCGAGACGCTTCGCGACCGCGACCTCGCCGCAGGTCATCTGGAAGCAGCCGTCGCCCAACAAGCAGACCACCGGCAGGTCGGGGCGGGCAAGCTTGGCGGCGATCGCGCCCGGCAGGCCGAATCCCATCGACGACCAGCCGTTGGTGATGTGGAAGGTCTTGGGCGCATGCGCCGTCCATTGGCCGCCGATCTGGTGGGTGTGCGCGCCGACGTCGAACGACAGGATGCCGTTCTTCGGCAGCGCGCGCCGCACCGCGTCGATCGCGGCGTGCGCGGTGAACGATGCGCTCGCCGGCCGCAGCGCCGACTGAAAGGTCCGGCGATGGTCTGACAGCGTGGCGGCTGCCCAGGTGTTGGTCGCGCCGGGCAATGCCGCGAGACGAGCGAGCGAGTGGTCGAGATCGCCGGTCACCTGGTGGACGAGCTTGACGCTCGGCGCGACATCGACCGGATCGATATCGATCTGCAGCAGCGGAGCATCGCCGATCCAGGCCTCGTATTCGACCTCGATCGTGTCGTAGCCGAGCCCGACGATCAGGTCGAAGAGCGCAGCAGCTTGCGCTGGATCTGCCGGCACGAGCGTTCGATGCAGCCAAGTGCCAGCGGGTGATCCTCATCGATCATGCCCTTCGCCATGGTGGTGGTGGCGAACGGCAGGTTGTGGCGCTCGATCACCTTGCGCAGCAATTCGGGGTCGGCGAGCCGCATGGCGGTTGAGCCGATGACGGCGATCGGCCGCTTGGCGGCCGCGAGGATTTCGCCGGCCCGCGCGAGCGAGTTCGGCCGGCGCCGGCGCAACCTTGGCGCCCGCGACCGGCATCAGCGGGATCGGCTCCCGCGTTGGCGCGAGCGCCACGTCCTCGGGCAGATCGAGATGAACCGGTCCCATCGGCTCGCTCAAGGCAAGCCGGATCGCTGCGCTCAGCGTCTCGGCGATCCGCCCGCGTTCGAGTTTCATCGTTGCCTTGGTGATCGGCTTAAACAGCGCGTGATGATCGATCCACATCTGGATGCGCCGGCCGAGCTGATCGGTGTTGAGGTTGCAGGTGATGGCGATCATCGGCGAACGGTCGAGATAAGCGCAGCCGACGCCGGTCGCCAGGTTGGTGGCGCCGGGGCCGAGCGTCGCGATGCAGAGGCCGGGCGCGCCGGTCATGCGGCCGGAGACGTCGGCCGCGAAACCTGCGGAACCTTCGTGCGCCGTCAGCACGAAATCGATCCCGCCGCTGCGCATGGCCTCCATCAGGGGCAGGACGTTGCCGCTGGGAATGCCGAATCCGCGGTCGATACCCGCAGCTTTCAGGGTGGCGACGATCAGATCGGCATTGTTCATGAAATCGGTCCCGGCGTGGTGCGGCGCAGCATGCAGCGCCGGTGCCTATGGGGTCATTCTAGCACCGTCAAGTGACGCCGCCATTCCGCCGGCGCGCGGATTGCGATATTGCTCGCATCCGCGCGCCGGTTCGGCGCCGCCCGCGAGCGTGCGAAGAATGACAATGAAGCGGCAAGCGATGAGGGATGCTCGCAGCGGCACTGCTCGCTCTGGTCGCAATCGACGCGCAGGCACAGACCTATCCGGCGCGGCCGGTCCGGGTGATCGTGCCGTTTGCCGCCGGCGGCCCGCTCGACATCGTGGCGCGCGGAGTGTCGGACAAGCTGTCGGCGAGCCTCAAGCAGCCGTTCATCATGGAGAACCGCGGGGGCGCTGGCGGCAATCTCGGGACGGAGGCCGCCGCCAAGGCGGCGCCCGACGGCTACACGCTGCTGATGTCGCTCTCAACGACGCTCACCGCCAACCCGGCGCTTTACGGCAAGCTGCCGTTCGATCCGCTCAAGGACTTCCGCGCCCTGTCGGTGATGGCCAACTCCAGACCGATGATGGTGGTGCACCCGTCCGTTCCGGTAAGCACGCTCGCGGAGTTCGTCGCCTTCGCCAGGAAGGAGCCACTCACTTACGCCCATGCGGGGCCCGGCAGCGGCGGCCATCTGGCAATGGAATATTTCAAGACCGTCGCGGGTTTCGAGACCGTGCAGGTTCCGTACCGGGGCAACGCGCCGCTGGTGATCGATCTGGTATCCGGGCAGGTGAAGGCTGGGTTCGTCGCCACCACCGGCGTGGTGCACCATGTCCGCGAAAGGCGTCTCAAGGGCCTCGCGATTTCCGCCGCGCGCCGCTCGGAGATCGCGCCGGACGTGCCGACGATGGCGGAGGCTGGTTACCCGGACTTCAAGGTCGATTCCCACTTCGTTGCGCTGGCGCCTGCCGGCACTCCCGATGCGATCGCCGAAGTCCTGGAACGGGCGATCCGGCAGGCGATGCAGTCGCCCGATCTGCAGGAGAAGCTGAAGGCGCATGACGTCGAAGCCGTCGGATCGTCCGCGGCCGACGCAATGGAGCGCTTGCAAGCCGAAACTGCGCTATGGGCGCGCGTCGTCAAGGCAGCGAACATGCGCGTCAACTGAACGCGTACCAGGTCTCATTCCAATTCAACGAGAGGTCACCGGTGGCAAAGCGGCCCAACTTTCTGTTCTTCATCACCGACCAGCATCGCGTCGATTATCTGGGCTGCACCGGCCACCCAATTCTCAAGACGCCGCATATCGATTCGATTGCCGCGCGCGGCACGCGCTTCAAGCGGTTCTATGTGGCGACGCCGGTCTGCATGCCCAACCGCTCGACGCTGATGACCGGCCGCATGCCGTCGCTGCACGGCGTGCGCAGCAACGGCACGCCGCTGTCGCTCTACTCCAACACGTTCGTCGATGCGCTGCGCGCGGGCGGCTACGCCACCGCGCTGGTCGGCAAGAGCCACTTGCAGAACTTTTCCGAGTTTCCCGCGATCCTCAAACGGCCGCCGCCGCGCGCCGGCGACCAGGTGCTCGGGCCGGAGTTCGCGGAGGCGCGCAAGCCGGTTCCGGGCGACGGGCCGTACGATCAGGAGCATCCGGCGCGCTGGGAGCCGGGGCGCGACTTCGAAATGAAGCTGCCGTTCTACGGCTTCGAGCACGTCGATCTCTGCACCACCCACGGCGACCAGGTCGGCGGGCACTATTACGTCTGGCTGAAGGCGCGGCGGTCCGACGCCGATGCGCTGCGCGACCACAAGAACCAGCTCCCGCACGACTACGTCTGCCCGCAGGCGTTTCGCACGCCGATCCCGGAAGAGCTCTATCCGACCGCCTACATCTCCGAGAAAAGCTGCGAATGGCTCGATCGCTACGCTGCCGGCGACCGCGAGAAGCCGTTCTTCATGATGACGTCGTTTCCGGACCCGCATCATCCGTTCACGCCGCCAGGGAAGTACTGGTCGATGTACCGGCCGCGAGGACATGGCGCTGCCGCCGAACTTCGATCACGGCAACCGGCCGCTCGCCCGCTCGGTCGCTTGGGCGCTGGCGCAGCGCGCGAGCGGCAAGGCCAATACGTCCGAGCAGGCCGCGTTCGCGGTCGACGAGCGCGAGGCGCGCGAGGCGATGGCGCTGAGCTGCGGCATGATCACGATGATCGACGACGCCATCGGGCGGGTGCTCGCGACGCTGCAGGCGCGCGGCCTCGCCGAGGATACGATCGTGATCTTCACCACCGACCACGGCGATTTCCTCGGCGACCACCGGCTGATGCTGAAGGGGCCGGCGCATTTCGAGGCGATCACCCACGTGCCGTTCATCTGGGCGGAGCCCGGCCGAGGCCCGGCGCGCACTGCCGACACGCTCGCCGGCACGCTCGACATTGCCGCGACCGTGCTCGATCGCGCGCAGATCCAGCCGTACAACGGCATCCAGGGCGAGAGCCTGTTGCCGGCGATCGGCGGCGGTGCGCTCGCGAACCCGCGGGACGCGATGGTGATCGAGGACGACCAGCAGCGCGCCTCGCTCGGCTTCGAGACGGCGCCGCGCCTGCGCACGCTGGTCACCGAAGCGCTGGCGGCTGACGATCGCGCACAACGACCCGTGGGGCGAGCTCTACGACCTGGAGAACGACCCGCACGAGATGGACAACCTGTTCGACGATCCGGCCCATCGCGGCGTGCGGGGCGAACTGATGGAGCAGCTCGCCTATCGCGAGATGGCGCTGGCCGACCGCAGTCCGCTGCCGATGGGCCGCGCCTGACGACCTTTGCGTGCCCGTTAGCAATTGCGGAACCTGCTTGCGCTGAATGGCTTTTGGATCAGCGCTGCATGCGCTAAGCCCTGCGCACGGCGACAATCGAGGATTCGCGATGTTTCCCAAGCCCAAGCCTGCGCTGACGCCCAACACCTACGCCTACGAATCCGAGCCGCTGGTGAAGCCCACGGGCTTTCGCGAATACGACGCGCGCTGGCTCTTGGGAAGCGAGATCAACCTGATGGGCGTGCAGGCGCTCGGCATCGGGCTCGGCACGCTGATCCACGAGCTCGGCGTCAAGCCGGAGATCGTCACCGGCCACGACTTCCGCGGCTATTCGGCCGTCGGTGAAGATGGCGCTGGTGACCGGGCTGATGGCGGCGGGCTGCAAGGTGCACGACATCGGGCTCGCCGTGACGCCGATGGCCTATTTCGCGCAGTTCGCGCTCGACGTGCCGTGCGTCGCCATGGTGACGGCCTCGCACAACGACAACGGCTGGACCGGCGTGAAGATGGGCGCGCAACCGTCCGCTCACCTTCGGGCCGGACGAGATGACGCGGCTCAAGGACATCGTGCTCAACGCGCGCTTCAAGATGCGCGGGCGGCGGCGCCTATGACGTTCGTCGAGAATTTTCCGGCGCGCTACATCGCCGACCTCACCAACCGGCCGAAGCTCAAGCGCCACCTCAAGGTGGTCTGCGCCTGCGGCAACGGCACCGCCGGCGCGTTCGCGCCGCAGGTGCTGTCGGCGGTCGGCTGCGAGGTCGTGCCGCTCGACTGCGAGCTCGACCACACGTTCCCGCGCTACAATCCCGAACACCGAAGACATGAAGATGCTGCACGCCATGCGCGACGCGGTGCTGGCGCAGCAAGGCCGACGTCGGCGCTCGGCTTCGACGGCGACGGCGACCGCTGCGGCGTGGTCGACAACGAGGGCGAGGAGATCTTCGCCGACAAGGTCGGCGTGATGCTGGCGCGCGACATCTCGGCGCAGCATCCAGGGCGCGACCTTCGTCGCCGACGTGAAGTCGACCGGCCTGTTCATGACCGATCCGGTGCTGCATCAAGAACGGCGCCAAGACCGACTATTGGAAGACCGGCCATTCCTACATGAAGCGGCGCGTCAACGAGATCGGCGCGGTCGCCGGCTTCGAGAAGTCCGGGCACTTCTTCTTCAACAAGCCGATCGGCCGCGGCTACGACGACGGGCTCATCTTCGCGCTCGCGGTCTGCGACATGCTCGACCGCAATCCCGGAAAGAGCATGGCCGACCTGAAGAACGCGCTGCCGAAGACCTGGTCGTCGCCGACCATGTCGCCGCACTGCGCCGACGAGATCAAGTACGGCGTCGTCGACGCAGGTGGTGAAGCATTTCGAGGCGGCGCAGCGGAACGGCGAGAAGGTCGCCGGCCAGCCGATCCGCGATCTCGTCACCGTCAACGGCGTGCGCGTCACGGTCGAGGACGGCACCTGGGGGCTGGTGCGCGCCTCGTCCAACAAGCCGGAGCTGGTGGTGGTGGTCGAGAGCCCGGTGTCGGAGGCGCGCATGCGCGACATGTTCAAGGCGGTCGACGCGGTGCTGCGCACCCATCCCGGAGGTCGGCGCCTACAACCAGACGATTTGATTTTTGCATGTTCCACGCCGTCGCGCGTCGCGCGGCGACTTTCGTGATTGTGGCCTCTCCCCTTGCGGGAGAGGGCTGCCGCGGCGGTTCACCAGCAATGAATGGGTGAGGGGTAATCTTGCAACCCTGCAACAAACCCCTCACCCAACCGAGCGCGCTGAGCCTTCGGTGCTGCCCTCTCCCGCAAGGGGAGAGGGCTCAGATACGCGCACCGACCTGGCGGATGCGGTAAGGTGAAGCATGCGCATTGCCATCCTCGGGGCGGGACCGGCCGGTCTGTATCTCGCTTATCTGATCAAGCGGCGGCAGCCGGACTCACAGGTCGAGGTGTTCGAGCAGAACCCGCGCGGCGCGACCTTCGGGTTCGGCGTGGTGTTCTCCGATCGCGCGCTCGAATTCCTGCGCGGCGACGACCCGAACACCGCGGCCGCGATCGCGCCGCACCTGGAATCTTGGAGCGACATCACGCTCGATCTCTGCGGGGAGCGGATCGTGATCGACGGCATCGGTTTCACCGCCGTCGGCCGCCTTGCACTGCTCGATCTGCTGCTCGAACGCGCCCGCACCGTCGGTGTCGAGCCGCGCTACGGGCACCCGGTCGCGAGCCTCGATGAAATGCGTGAGGCCGATCTCGTGGTCGGCGCCGACGGCGTGAACTCACTGGTGCGCCGAAGTCATGTGGAAGCGTTCGGCAGCACCGTCAGTCTGTTGACCAATCGCTTCGCCTGGTTCGGTACGACCAAGACTTTCGCCACCCTGAGCCAGACCTTCCGCACCGAAGGGGACGGGCACTACAACGCCCATCACTATCGTTACGCGCCCGGCATGAGCACGTTCATCGTCGAGGTCGACCAGGACACATTCGTGCGCGCCGGATTTGCTGACATGCCGCCGCACGAGGCGCAGGCCGCCTGCGAGCGGGTGTTTGCCGACGTGCTCGACGGCCATCCGCTCATCTCCAACAACTCGGTCTGGCGGCAGTTCCCGGTCGTGCGTAATGAACGCTGGTCGCACGGCCGCTGCGTCTTGCTCGGCGATGCGCTACATACCGCGCATTTCTCGATCGGTTCGGGCACGCGGCTTGCGATGGAGGATGCGATCGCGCTCGATGCCGCACTCGCATGCCACCCGAATGTGGTGAGCGATGCGTTTGCCGACTACGAAGCCCGCCGCCGGCCGGTTCTCGAGAAGCTCGTTGCTGCCGCGAATGCCAGCAGCCACTGGTACCAGCATTTCGCCGAACACATGCGGCTTGCTCCGATCGATTTCGCCATGAGCTATCTGACGCGCTCGGGCCGCATCGACATGGACCGGATGCGGCGGCTGTCGCCTCGCTTCGCGGCCCGCTACGAACGCGAGCGGCCAGCTAAGCCGGCCTGAGCCCTTACGCGGCGATTTTCTTGCGCGGCGGTGTCGCGCGCGTCTTGTTCGCGGCTTTTTCGAGGATGTCCTTCAGCGCCCGCACCTTGGGGGAGAGCGCACCCTTGCGCCAGATCAGCACCGTCGCCGACCGGCTGAGATTCGCCGGCAGCGCATGCACGCTGAGGAACTTGGCCTGCGGAGTCGCGGTGAGAACCATGCGCGGCAGCAGCGCAATTCCCATGCCAGCGACGGTGCAGCCCAACATCGCGTGATAGGACGACATCTCGATGATGCGTTCGGGCATCTCGCCGGCCTGCGCGAACCATTGCTCCAGCCGCTTGCGGTACGGGCAAGTCGCATCGAAGGCGAGCACGGCCTGCGGGTCGGCATCGCTTGGCGACGTGATCGGCGGATGCCCGGGCGGAGCGACGATCACCAGTTCCTCCTCGTAAAGCGGCAGCTTGTCGAACGGCGCATCGGCGATCGGTTCGGCCACTATCGCGGCGTCGAGTTCGCCGGTGAGTACTGCCGCCGACAGATCGAGCGGGGTGCCGGTGCGCAGTTCAAGCTTCACGTCGGGGAAGCGCTGATGGAATTCGATCAGCGGCTGCGGCAGCCGCACCGCCGCGGTGCTCTCCATCGAGCCGAGGCGCAACAGCCCGCGCGGCTCGGTATCGTGCACCGCCTCGCGCGCCTCGTCGGCGAGGCCGAGCAGGCGATCGGCATAGTCGAGCAGGATCGTGCCGGCCGGCGACAGATGCAGCTTCTTGCCGTTGCGGATGAACAGCTCGACGCCCAGATCCTGCTCAAGCTGCTGCACGCGGGTGGTGATGTTCGACTGCACGCGGTTGAGCTTCTCGGCAGCCCGCGTGATGCCGCCGGCCAGGACGACCGCGCGGAAGATGTTGAGGTCGGAGAGGTCCATCAGGTGCGCCTCGATCATTCTCAATAGAAGATGATAATCATCAGTATTATTCATTTTACCTGATATTACTGCAGGCGTAAAGCTCCATCCAACAGATGGAGAATGACCATGATCAACTCAGCAAAGGGCAACAACAGCCGGGAAGACCGGCGCGAACTCACCCCGGAGCGCTGGGAACTCATCAAGGCGGAAACGGTCGTGCGGGCTCAAGCCCTGCGGGCGCAGACGCTGCGCGATTTTGCCGTTTGGCTCGCGAACCGTCCGGCCGCGCTCTTGCTCGGATGGGCCAAAGCGGTCGGCGCCAAGTGGAGGCAGCGCAGCGCCGTTCGGGAGTTGCAGGGTCTCGACAACCGCACGCTCCGCGACATGGGGATCGCGCGCTCGGAGATCGAATATTTGGTCGCCGGCGGCGACCCCGAGCGGCGCCTGCCGAGAACGGTGATGGCCAAGCGTGCACCGTGCGCCGCGCCGGGCGCAGCGAGAAGCCGGGGCGTCACGGCAGACCGGCGAGCCGCTTAGCCCGCTCTCTCGTCATTCCGGGTTCGCGCCTTCGGCGCGCCCCGGAATGACAGCTCAGTCAGCCGACCGTCTCCTCGAACGTCGCGCGGAAGGGATGCGCCGGATAGACGCCGAGGATTTTCATTTCCTTGGAATAGAACGCCAGCTCTTCGAAGGCGAAGACGAGATTGCGGTCCTCGGGATGGCCTTCGACGTCAGCGTAAAACTGGGTCGCGAAGAAATTGCCCTCGATCATATAGCTCTCGAGCTTCGTCATGTTGACGCCGTTGGTGGCGAAGCCGCCGAGCGCCTTGTAGAGCGCTGCCGGCACGTTGCGCACCCGGAACAGGAACGTGGTGATCACCGGGCCGTTGCCATTCCTGACCCAGCGGGCGTCGCGCGACAGCACGATGAAACGCGTGGTGTTGTGGGCTTCGTCCTCGATGTCCTCGGCCAGAATGTCGAGCCCGTAGATCTCGGCCGCGAGCCGTGTCGCGATCGCGGCGCGGGTTTTGTCGCCGACGGCAGCGACCTCGCGGGCGGAGCCCGCGGTGTCGGCCGCGACGATCGGCCGGATGCCGAGCTTGCGGATGATCTTGCGGCACTGGCCGAGCGCATGGACGTGGCTCTCGACCGTCTTGATGTCGGCGAGCGTCGCGCCCCGCGGCGCCAGCAACTGATGCCGCACCGGCATGAAATGCTCGGCGACGATATGCAGCCCCGAATCCGGCATCAGGTGATGGATGTCGGCGACGCGCCCGGCGACCGAATTTTCGACCGAAATCATGCCGAGCGCGGCTTCGCCGCTGCTGATCGCCGTGAAGGCGTCCTCGAATGTCGCGCATGGGACGGCTTCGTAGTCGGGATAAACCTCGTGCAGCGCAAGGTGCGAATTCGCGCCCGGCTCGCCCTGAAAAACAATCTTCCTGTTTGGTGTCATGCGGTTCCGGTACGCTCACTCGCATCAGCAAGTCAACGGCCGGCCGCGAGGATGCCGCGCGCCCGCTCCAGATCCTCCGGCGTATCGACGCCGAGGGGCACACTGTCGACGAGCGCGACATCGATCCGCATCCCGGCTTCGAGCGCGCGCAACTGCTCGAGCCGTTCTCGCGTTTCGAGCGGCGAGGGCGGCAGGCCGACAAATCGCCGCAGCGCGGCGCGCCGATATGCGTAGAGCCCGATGTGATGGTAGAGCGGTCCCTCGCCGGACGGCGCGGTGGCGCGGGTGAAATAGAGTGCGCGCAGCCGCCGCTCGGCGACCGGCGTGCCGATTACCTTGACCACGTTCGGGTCGGTGCGCTCATGCTCCCGCCTGATCTCGGCCGCCAGCGTGCCGATATCGACCGATGGATCGGTGAGCGGCTCGAGTGCGCGGGCGAGGTCGCCCGGTTCGAGCGTCGGCAGATCGCCCTGCACGTTGACGACGATCCCGGCCCGGCCCTCCGGGTCCGCGGTTTCGAGCGCCTCGTAAATGCGGTCGGAGCCAGAGGCGTGGTCGGCGCGCGTCATCACCGCCCGGCCGCCGGCCTTTTCGACGCAGGCCGCGATCACTTCGGAATCGGTCGCAACTGCAACCGGGCCGATCTGCGCTGCCTGCGCCCGCTGCATCACATGAACGATCATCGGCAGGCCGGCGATATCGGCGAGCGCCTTGCCGGGGAGCCTAGTCGAGGCCATGCGGGCCGGAATCAGGACAAGGACATCGCGCACCGCCATCGGATCGAGGCCCGCTCAAGCTGGATAAAACCGGTCGTGGGTTGGGCGGTTATACGGGTTGCCAGGGGTCGGGAAAACCAGCTATTTGTGCGCCGCCATAGATCAAATGCGGCCTTGTGGCTGCCTCGTTAATGCGCACGGAGCCTGGAGGCGATGAACTCCTTTGAAATGAACAAAATTCTGGGCGCCGTCTTGGGCGCCTGCCTTGCGGTGCTCAGCGTCAATATCGCCGCGGGAGCGATCTTTGCGCCTCACAAGCCGGCCAAGCCGGGCTACGAGATCGCCGTACCGGATCGTCCGACGGGCAAGGAGCCGGCGAAGCCGGCCGAACCCGAACTGCCGATCGAGGCGCTGCTGGCCAAGGCTGACGTCGCGCGTGGCGAAAACTCCGCCAAGAAGTGCGCGGCCTGCCATACCTTCGCCAAGGGCGGAAAGAACCTCGTCGGCCCCAATCTGTGGGGCGTCGTGGGCCGCGCGAAGGCGTCGGAGGCGGGGTTCAACTATTCCGCCGCGCTCAAGGCCAAGGGCGGCGCGTGGTCAATTCAGGATCTTGACCACTTCCTGCTCAATCCGAAGGGGATGATCCCGGGGACCAACATGACGTTTGCCGGTGTCGCGCGGGGAGGCGAGCGTGCCGACCTGCTCGCCTATCTCAACTCCCTGTCCGACAGTCCCGCGCCGCTCCCAACCAAGGCGGCCGAGGCACCGGCCACGCCTGCGGCTCCGAAGTAACGCGACGATCTGCTGCGGTTCAGGACGGCCGGGCCTCAGTGTCCGGCCGTTTGCTTTTGGCTGGCGCGATCCTTGCCACGTAAAATTGATGCTTTCTTGCCGTATCGTAATGCGCGTTGGATGCCGAAACATCCAAAATCGGACATAATCGGGCGAGCACGTGACCCCTCGGCCCGCGCCGGTATTGTTGGAGGTTTCCTTGCGCCTGACCCGTCGATCAATTCTCCAGACCGGTGCGCTATCGCTCTTGTCTCCGCTGATCGGCCGGCTCGGCCTCACCGTCCCGGCGGTCGCCCAGGAGCGGCAGTGGCGCTACGGATTATCGCTGTTCGGTCAGCTCAAGTATCCCGAGGGCTTCAAGCATTTCGATTACGTCAATCCGAATGCGCCGAAGAGCGGCACGGTTCGGATGATCGCGTTCGGCACTTTCGACAACTTCAATCTTGTCGTCGCGGGCCTTAAGGGTTCGATCGCCATGGGATCGACCATGATCTGCGATTCCCTCATGGTTTCCTCACTCGACGAGGTCTCGACCGACTATGGGCTGGTCGCCGAGGCCGTCAGTCATCCGGCGGACTTCGCCTCGACCACGTTCCGCCTGCGCTCCGGAGCCCGCCATCACGATGGCAAGCCCGTCACGGTCGATGACGTGATCTTCTCCATGGAGAGCTTCAAGAAGCACAGCCCGATGTACTCTGCGTACTATCGGCACGTGACAAAGATCGAGCAGACCGGCGAGGCCGAAGTCACCTTCACGTTCGACAGCCCCGGCAACCGCGAGATGCCGGTGATCCTCGGCCAGCTCGAAGTACTGCCGAAGCACTGGTGGGAAGGCACCGACGCGGCAGGCAAGAAGCGCGACATCGGCTTGACCACGCTCGAGCCGCCGCTCGGCAACGGCGCTTATAAGATCAAGGAGTTCGTGGCCGGACGCACGATCGTTTACGAGCGCGTCAAGGACTACTGGGCCAAGGATCTCAACGTCAACATTGGCCGCGACAACTTCGACGAGGTCCGGTTCGAGTATTTCCGCGATGCCACGGTCGCGATCGAGGCATTCAAGGCCGACCATATCGACTGGCGGACCGAGAACAGCGCCAAGAACTGGGCGACGGCCTACGACTTCCCTGCCGTGAAGGACAAGCGCGTGATCCTGGAGGAATTCCCCCAGCGCAATCGCGGCATCATGCAGGCGTTCGTCTTCAACACCCGGCGCGACAAGTTCAAGGACGCGCGGCTGCGGCGGGCGTTCAATCTCGCCTACGATTTCGAAGAAATGAACAAGCAGATGTTCTTCGGCCAGTACAAGCGCATCAACAGCTACTTCGAGGGCACCGAGCTCGCCTCATCGGGACTGCCGGAGGGCCAGGAACTGGCGATCCTCGAAACCGTGCGCGACAAGGTGCCGCCCGAGGTGTTTACGACGGCCTACAGCAACCCGGTCGGCGGCTCGCCGGAGAAAGTGCGGGCCAACCTGCGCGAGGCGACGCGTCTGCTGCGCGAGGCGGGCTACGAAGTGCGCAACCAGAAGCTCGTCAATGCCAAGACCGGCGAACCGATGACGGTCGAGATTCTCGCCGAGGATCCCGCCGTCGAGCGCTTCATCCTGTTCTACAAGCCCTCGCTCGAACGGCTCGGGATCAGTGTCACGGTCCGCACCGTCGATGATGCGCAATACGAAAACCGTATGCGCAGTTGGGATTTCGACATCACGACCTCGTCCTGGCCGCAATCGCTTTCGCCCGGGAACGAGCAGCGCGACTACTGGAGCACGCAGGCGGCGGACACCGCGGGCTCGCGCAATTTCATCGGCATCAAGAATCCCGCAATCGATGCGCTGATCGAGCGGATCATCTTCGCAAAAGATCGCGCCGAACTGGTGGCCGCCACCCGCGCCATGGACCGCGTGCTGCTGGCGAACAACTACGTGGTGCCGCAGTTCACGCACAATATGCAGCGCACGGCGCGCTGGGATCGCTTCGGCCGGCCCGAGGAACTGCCGAAATACGGGGCGGCCGCATTCCCGACGATCTGGTGGTGGGATGCGCAGAAGGCGGCGAAGACAGGGATGCGCCCGTGACGTCAGGGGTCGCCGACGTCACCCGCCGCGACGCGCTGATCTTGGGGGCGGGGGCGGTTGCATCGGCGATGATGTCGCCCGGCTTTGCGCAGACCGAGCCGCCGCCCCGCCACGGCATGTCGGCTTTCGGCGACCTGAAGTATCCGGCCGACTTCAAGCAGTTTGAGTATGTCAATCCGAACGCGCCGAAGGGCGGCCTGTTCTCCCACATTGGGCCGACCCGCGCGTTCAATCAGAACTTCCTGACCTTCAACTCGCTCAACACCTACATCCTGAGGGGTGACGGCGCGCAGGGCATGCAATCGACCTTCGCGAGCCTGATGGTGCGCGCTGACGACGAGCCAGACGCGATGTACGGGCTCGCGGCGCACGCGGTGCAGGTTTCGCCCGACGGGCTGACCTATCGTTTCTTCATCCGGCCGGAGGCCAGATTTCACGACGGCTCGAAGCTCACGGCTCACGACGTCGCGTTCTCGTTGCAGATCCTCAAGGACAAGGGCCATCCGATCGCCCAGCAGTTGCTGCGTGATTTCGCCGGCGCCGAAGCCGTGGACGATGCGACCGTGGTCGTGCGCTTTGCGCCGCAGCGTGGCCGCGACGTGCCGTTGTTCGTGGCCGGCACGCCGATCTTTTCCCGCGCTTATTACTCGACCAAGGCATTCGAAGAGACCACGCTGGAGGTGCCGCTCGGCAGCGGCGCCTACAAGGTCGGGCGCTTCGAGGCCGGCCGCTATATCGAATACGAACGCGTCAAGGACTGGTGGGGCGCCGATCTGCCGGTCTCGCGCGGGCTGAACAACTTCGACGTCCTGCGCTACGAATATTATCGCGATCGTGACGTCGCGTTCGAGGGGTTCACCGGCAAGAGCTACGTGTTCCGCGAGGAGTTCACCTCCCGCATCTGGGCGACGCGCTACGATTTTCCTGCGATCCGCGACGGCCGGGTGAAGCGCGACGTGCTGCCCGACGATACGCCGTCGGGTGCGCAGGGCTGGTTCTTCAACACCCGGCGGGACAAGTTCAAGGATCGGCGGCTGCGTGAAGCGTTGATCTACGCTTTCGACTTCGAGTGGACCAACAAGACCATCATGTACGGGTCCTATATGCGGACCCATTCGGTGTTCCAGAACTCTACGATGATGGCGGTCGGCAAGCCCTCGGCCGAGGAGCTTGCGTTGCTCGAGCCTTATCGCGGCAAGGTGCCGGACGAGGTGTTCAACGAGCCGTTCGTGCCGCCGGTCTCGGACGGCTCGGGCCAGGACCGGGCGCTGCTGCGCAAGGCCAGCGCGATCCTGCAGGAGGCCGGCTACCCGGTCCGAAACGGCAAGCGGGTGACCGCGCAGGGCGAGCCGATCAACATCGAGTTCCTGCTCGACGAGCCGTCGTTCCAGCCGCACCACAGCACGTTCATCAAGAACCTGACGCTGCTCGGGTTCGACGCCACCATCCGGATGGTCGATCCGGTGCAGTTCCGCAAGCGGGTCGACGATTTCGACTTCGACATCGTCGTGCAGCGGTTCGCATTTTCCAGCACGCCTGGCAATTCGCTGCGCAGCTATTTCTCATCGCAGGCCGCCGCCCTGAAAGGCTCGCAGAATCTGGCCGGGATCGCCGATCCGGTGATCGATGCGCTGGTCGACAAGATCATCGCGGCCGACAGCCGGCCGGCCCTGACGACCTCCTGCATAGTGCTCGACCGGGTGATCCGCGCCGGCCGCTACTGGATACCGCACTGGTACAAGGCCTCGCATTGGATCGCTTATTGGGACATGTTCGGACGTCCGGCCGCGAAACCACGCTATGCGCGGGGAATTCCGGACACCTGGTGGTACGATCGCGACAAGGCCGCGCGAATCGAACAGCGCGGATAAGCGAAACTTGGCCCGAAACGCATTGAGCGTGGATCGACGCATTCCATGATCGCCTACATCATTCGGCGCGTGCTGCTCATGATCCCGACGCTGCTCGGCATCATGCTGGTTTCGTTCGTGGTGGTGCAGTTTGCG
Source organism: uncultured Alphaproteobacteria bacterium (assembly GCA_963807865.1). GTDB lineage: Bacteria > Pseudomonadota > Alphaproteobacteria > Rhizobiales > Xanthobacteraceae > VAZQ01. Next base: position 173,537 of record CAWEDK010000026.1, read on the forward strand.
CCGGGCGGCCCGATCGAGCGCGTGATCGCGCAGCTCAGCGGCTCCGATACCGGCGCCACTTCGCGCGTATCCGGCTCGCCGGGCGGCGATTTCGGCAACCGCGCGCCAGCCTGGAAGTACCATGGGGGCGGACGCGGTCTACGTCCAAGTATCGCGGCGCGCAGGGGCTCGACCCCGAATTCATCAAGAGCCTGGAGAAGCAGTTCGGCTTCGACAAGCCGGCCTACGAGCGCTTCTTCCTGATGCTGTGGAACTACATCCGGTTCGATTTCGGCAAGAGCTATTTCCGCGACACCACGGTGCTGCAGCTCATCAAGGAGAAGCTGCCGGTGTCGATCTCGCTCGGCATCTGGCTGACGCTGCTGACCTACCTGATCTCGATCCCGCTCGGCATCCGCAAGGCGGTCAGGGACGGTTCGCGGTTCGACGTCTGGACCTCGGGCGTCATCATCATCGGCTATGCGATCCCGGGCTTCCTGTTTGCGATCCTGCTCATCATCCTGTTCGCGGGCGGCTCGTTCTGGAACATTTTCCCGTTGCGCGGGCTCACCTCGGACAACTGGGCGCAACTGTCGACGCCGGAGAAGATCGTCGACTATTTCTGGCATCTCGTGCTGCCGATCATCTCGATGGGGCTCGCGGCGTTCGCCACCATGACGCTGCTGACCAAGAACTCGTTTCTCGACGAAATCCGCAAGCAGTACGTGCTGACCGCGCGCGCCAAGGGCTGCAGCGAGCGCCAGGTGCTGTACGGGCACGTGTTCCGCAACGCCATGCTGATCATCATCGCGGGCTTCCCGGGCGCCTTCGTGCACGCGTTCTTCTCGGGCTCGCTGCTGATCGAGACGATCTTCTCGCTCGACGGGCTCGGCCTTCTGAGCTTCGAGAGCGTGCTCAACCGCGATTATCCGGTGGTGTTCGCCAATCTGTACATCTTCGCGCTGGTCGGGCTGGTGGTGAACTTGGTGTCCGACCTGACCTATACCTGGGTTGATCCGCGTATCGACTTCGAGACGCGGGAGGTCTGAGGTGGACGACCGCACCACCATCCAGGTCCCGGAGACGCACGGCGCAGACGCCGATGGGCCTCGGCGTCCTGCCGGAGCGTCATCTTTTCAAGGTGTCGCCGCTCAACCGGCGGCGCTGGCAGAATTTCAAGGCCAACCGGCGCGGCTACTGGTCGTTGTGGCTGTTCATGGTCCTGTTCGTGCTGTCGCTGTTTGCCGAATTCATCGCCAACGACAAGCCGTTCTTCGTGCGCTACGACGGCCGCTCGTTCTTCCCGGTGTTCGTCAACTATCCGGAGACGGCGTTCGGCGGCGACTTCGAGACCGCGGCCGACTACCGCGATCCGTTCCTGCAGAAGCTGATCGCCGAGAAGGGCGGCTTCATGCTGTGGCCGCCGATCCGCTATTCCTACAACACGCACAATCTCGATCTGCCGACGCCGGCGCCGTCGAAGCCGACCTGGATGCTGACCGAGGAGCAATGCAAGGCGGTGGTCGAGCGCAAGGGGCTCTCCGGCTGCCGCGACCTCGAATACAACTGGCTCGGCACCGACGACCAGGGGCGCGACGTGGTGGCGCGCCTGATCTACGGCTTCCGGCTCTCGGTGCTGTTCGGGCTGGCGCTGACGATCATATCGTCGGTGATCGGCATCGCGGCCGGCGCCGTGCAGGGCTATTTCGGCGGCTGGGTCGATCTCCTGTTCCAGCGCTTCATCGAGATCTGGACCGCCGTTCCCTCGCTCTATCTCCTGCTGATCATCTCGTCGGTGCTGGTGCCGAGCTTCTTCGTGCTGCTCGGAATTCTGCTGCTGTTCTCCTGGGTGTCGCTGGTCGGGCTGGTGCGCGCCGAATTCCTGCGCGGCCGCAACTTCGAGTACATCCAGGCCGCGCGCGCGCTCGGCGTTTCGAACGCGCACCATCATGTTCCGCCATCTGCTGCCCAACGCCATGGTGGCGACCATGACGTTCCTGCCGTTCATCCTGTCGTCGTCGGTGATGACGCTCACCTCGCTCGACTTCCTCGGCTTCGGCCTGCCGCCGGGCTCGCCCTCGCTCGGCGAGATGCTGGCGCAGGGCAAGGCCAACGTGCAGGCGCCCTGGCTCGGCCTCTCGGGCTTCTTCACCATCGCGATCATGCTGTCGCTGCTGATCTTCATCGGCGAGGCGGTGCGCGACGCCTTCGACCCGCGCAAGACCTTCGTGTGAGGTGATGGACGCAACGCCCGAAAAGCTGCTCGAGGTGCGCGACCTGTCCGTGGCGTTCCGTCAGGGCGGGCGCGAGACGCTCGCGGTCGATCGCGTCTCCTTCGACATCCGCAAGGGCGAGACGCTGGCGCTGGTGGGCGAGTCCGGCTCCGGCAAATCGGTGACCGCGCTGTCGGTGATGAAGCTCCTGCCGTATCCGTCGGCGCATCACCCCAGCGGCTCGATCCGGTTCAAGGGCCAGGAACTGCTGCACCTGCCGGAATCCGGCATGCGCCACGTGCGCGGCAACGACATCACCGTCATCTTCCAGGAGCCGATGACCTCGCTCAATCCGCTGCACACCATCGAGAAGCAGATCAGCGAAATTCTTCTGCTCCACCAGGGCATCAGCGGCGCGGCGGCGCGCGCCCGCATCCTCGATCTGCTGACGCAGGTCGGCATTCCCGAGCCGGAGACGCGGCTCGGGAGCTATCCGCACCAACTGTCCGGCGGCCAGCGCCAGCGCATCATGATCGCGATGGCGCTCGCCAACGAGCCCGACCTGCTGATCGCCGACGAGCCGACGACCGCGCTCGACGTCACCGTGCAGGCGCAAATTCTCAGCCTGCTGAAGGACCTGCAGCGGCGGCATGGGCATGGCGATGCTGTTCATCACCCACGACCTCGGCATCGTGCGCAAGCTCGCCGACCGGCTGTGCGTGATGAAGGAAGGCAAGATCGTCGAACGCGGTCCGGTCGAGCAGGTGTTCACTGCGCCGGAGCATCCCTACACCCGCGCGCTGCTGGCGGCCGAGCCGAGGCCCGATCCGGCGCCGGTGCGGCCGGACGCGCCGATCGTGCTCGAGACCAAGGACCTCAAGGTCTGGTTTCCGATCAAGCGCGGTGTGCTGCGCAAGGTGGTCGGCCACATCAAGGCGGTCGACGGCGTCGACATCGCGGTCCGCCAGGGCGAGACGCTTGGCATCGTCGGCAAATCCGGCTCCGGCAAGACCACGCTCGGGCTCGCGATCCTGCGGCTGATCTCCTCGCAGGGCACGATCGCGTTCCTCGGCAAAGAGATCATGGGCCTGAAGTTCCGCCAGATGCGGCCGTTCCGCCACCACATGCAGATCGTGTTCCAGGACCCGTACGGCTCGCTCTCTCCGCGCATGTCGGTCTCCGACGTCATCGAGGAGGGGCTGTGGGTCCATCACCCGAAGCTGTCGCCGAAGCAGCGGGAGGAGCGCGTGGTGCGCGCGCTGCGCGACGTCGGGCTCGATCCGGAGACCCGCTTCCGCTATCCGCATGAATTCTCCGGCGGGCAGCGCCAGCGCATCGCGGTCGCGCGCGCGATCGTGCTGGAGCCGACCTTCGTGGTGCTCGACGAGCCGACGAGCGCGCTCGACATGCTGATCCAGGCGCAGATCGTCGACCTGCTGCGCGACCTGCAGAAGCGGCACAATCTCACCTACCTGTTCATCTCGCACGATCTGCGGGTGGTGGCGGCGCTGGCGAGCAGCCTGGTCGTGATGCGCCACGGCAAGGTGGTGGAGGAGCGGGCCGGCGGCCGAACTGTTCGCGCATCCGAAGAGCGACTATACCCGCGCGCTGTTCGCCGCCGCGTTCAACCTGGAGACGGCGCCCGAGGGCGTGGTCGCCCAATAGGGGACTTCGCCGCGTGCGCCAGTTTGCCAAGCCGCCCGAAGGTCCGCTCGCCGATTCGCCGGTCGACGGTGACGGTGACGCTGCCCGAACTGCTCGCCCAAGGTTTCCGCCCTTTCAATCGCTTCCATTTCAAGTTTGCGCACCGCCAGGACCCGCCACAGGCGGCCGACCTGTTGTGCAGCGGCGCTTCGGTGGCGGTGTTGCCGCTGGATGCGACACGCGGCGAGATCATTCTGCTCCGGCAGTTCCGGCTGGCGGCGCATCTGGCGAATGGCCGCGGGAGGCTGTTCGAAATCGCCGCGGGCCACGTCGAGAAGAATGAGAATCCGGCCGAGACCGCGCGGCGCGAATGCGTCGAGGAGATCGGCTGCGCGCCGGAGCCGCTCATCGAGTTGTTCACCTATCTGACGACGCCCGGACTGTGCGACGAGCAGATCACGGTATTCCTGGGCATCATCGACGTGTCGCAGATTCCCGAGCGGGCCGGGCTGGCGGCCGAGCACGAGGAGACATTCCTGGTGCGGGTGCCGATCGAGCGCGCCTTGGCGGCGGTCGCGACCGGCAGCTTGCGCAGCGGTCCGTTGATCATGGCGCTGCAATGGCTGGCGCTCAACCGGGCACGCCTCGACGAGATCGTGCGCCCGGGTGTGGCAAGGCCCTGATGGCCGCGATCCTGCTGGCCATCACCGGGATGAATCCGCAGCCTTGGCAGGAGCGGTTCCGCGTGCTCGCGCCGCGGCGCGAAGTCAGGATGTGGAGCGGACCGGCGGACGCCGGTGTCGCTGCCGGCGTGGTCGATGACCCCGAAAGCATCGCTTACGCATGCGTCTGGCTGCCGCCGCCGGATCTGCTGGCCGCGCTGCCCAACCTGCGGGCGATCTTCTCGCTCGGCGCCGGCGTCGATCACATTCTGTCCGGTCCTGCGCTGCCGAGGGACGTGCCGATCGTGCGGATCGTCGATCCCGACCTGACGATGCGGATGACCGAGTACGTCGTGCTCCATGTGCTCATGCATCACCGCAAGCAGCGGACTTACGACGCCCAGCAGCGCGCCGCATCGCTGGTACGAGCACGAGCAGCGGCCGGCCTGCGAGGTCGCGGTCGGCGTGATGGGGCTGGGGGTGCTCGGCCAGGATGCCGCGCAGGTGCTGCGCCGCCTCGGCTTCCAGGTCGCAGGCTGGAGCCGGACGCAGAAGCGCATCGACGGCATCGAGACCTTCCATGGCGCGGATGGCCTCGCGCGGTTTCTGCACCGGACCGAAATTCTGGTGTGTCTGTTGCCGGCGACACCGGCGACGCGGGGCATCCTGTGTCTCGACCTGTTCCGGCGGCTCAAGCACGACGGCGCGCTTGGCGGCGCTTACCTGATCAATGCCGGCCGTGGCGCGCTGCAGATCGACGCCGATATTCTCGCCGCATTGGACGAAGGTTCACTGTCCGGCGCGACGCTCGACGTGTTTCCGACCGAGCCGCTGCCGGTGGCAAGTCCGTTCTGGGACCACCCGAAGGTGACGGTCACGCCGCACTGCGCCGCCGCCTCCGATCCGCATGCGCTGGTCAGCAATATCCTGCGGCAGATCGAGCGTCACGAGCAGGGGCTGCCGCTCGAGCACGTGATCGACCGCGACGCCGGTTACTGATGGTTGACCGCGCTGCCGCGAAAGGCGCGTTCATAGTCTCCGCACGCTGGTCAGCGGAAATCCGCTCGCCTGAATGCGCGCGACGGCCGTGGCGATCGGCTCGATCGTGACCGCCATGTGATAGGCGTTGGCGTGAATGAGCGTCTCCCGGTCGCGGACGATGGCGACATGACCCTTCCAGAACATCAGGTCGCCGCGCCGCAGGTTCGCAAGATCGGGCGAGGGCAGGGAAGTGCCCAACGCGCGCTCCTGCAGGTCGCTGTCGCGCGGGCAGGGGAGCCCGCAGGCGTTCAGCGCGACCTGCACCAGCGCCGAGCAATCGAGACCGAACGACGTCTTGCCGCCCCAGAGATAGGGCGCGTGCAGGAAATCGCTCGGCGACCGCGACATGATCGCTCTCGGTTGCGCCGATCGGCGCAAGATGCCGCAATGGCACGCAAGCGCCGGTGGCGGTCACGGCGAAGGGCTCGACGACGCGTACGACCGCCAGCATGGCGCCTAGCGGCAGCCCGCCGATCGGCGGAAGCTTGATGTTCGGTCCGGGGAACACCAGCGTCCGGGCGGCCACCACCTTGTGGGTCATGGCTGGACCGACCGCGCGCAGCGCGTTCGACGACAGGTAGCCGACATAGCCATCGCCGGCGAGTTGGCCCCAGGCCCAGCCTTCCTCGGTGATCTCGTAGACGGTCACGCGCTCGCCCTCGAGCGCCTCGGTTTCGAGCGGCGCGTCGGGCGAGGGAACGCGGCGCAGCGGAGCCTGCGCTTCGGCGATTTCGCGCGGCTCGCCGGCGACGAAGCGCGCCGCGGCGATCTTGCCTTCGAGGTGCTTCGCGGCGAGGTCGGTGCGCGCGGGGGTCAGGCGAGGGTCGAACTGGTTCACGGGTCCTCGGGGGCTCAGCCGTAGCGGGTGCACAGCAGTGCGTAGAGCGCGCGCGCTGCCTGGCATTCGGCGCCCTCCGGGCGTCCCGGCTTCGTGGTCTGATTCCAGGCAAACACGTCGAAATGCAACCAGGCCTTGGCGGCGGTCACGAAGCGGCGCATGAACAGCGCTGCCGTGATCGAGCCGCCGAAGCTGCTGTTGGTCACGTTGTTGACGTCGGCGACTTTGGAATCGAGCAACTGGTCGTAAGGGCGCCACAGCGGCATGCGCCAGAGCGGATCGTTCTCGCTCGCGGAATGGCGCGAGAGCGCCGCGGCAAGCTCGTCGTCGTCAGTGAAGAACGGCGGGATTTCGGCGCCCAGCGCCACGCGCGCGGCGCCCGTGAGGGTCGCCATGTCGGCAATCAGCTCGGGCGCTTCCTCATCCGCGAGCGTCAGTGCATCGGCCAGAATGAGCCGCCCCTCGGCGTCGGTATTGCCGATCTCGACCGTGATGCCTTTGCGCGAACGGTAAATGTCGCGCGGCCGGAACGCCCCGCCGGAAATCGAATTCTCGACCGCCGGGATCAGCAGCCGCAGGCGAATCTTCAACCCGCGATCCATCAGCATATGGGCGAGCCCCAGCATCGAGGCTGCGCCGCCCATGTCCTTCTTCATGTTGAGCATGCCGCTTTCCGGCTTGATGTCGAGGCCGCCGGTGTCGAAGCACACGCCTTTGCCGACCAACGTCACCTTGGGATGGCCCGGATCGCCCCAGGTCAGGTCGATGAGGCGCGGCGGCCGTGCGGCGGCTCGTCCGACGGCGTGGATCAGCGGGAAGTTGGCGGTCAGGAGATTGTCGCCGACCACGGTGTGGACGCTGGCGCCGTGGCGGGCCGCGATCGCTGCGCGCTGCGTCTTCGAGATCGGGCGGGCCCATATCGTTCGCCGGCGTGTTGATCAGGTCGCGGGCGAGGCAGACGCCGTCCGCAATGCGGGTCAGTTCGTCGCCGTCGACGTTGCCCGGCAGTTCGAGCCGGATGTCCTTGACGTCCTGCTTGCGGTAGCGCGTGAAGCGGTAGGCGCCGAGCACGAAAGCGAGCGCTGCGAGCTTGGAATCGTGCGGTGCGTTGGCGAAGCGGTAGTTGCCCGCCGGCAGCGCGCTGGACAGGCTCCCCGGCCGGAACAGGTCGAGGTGGGGATCGTCCGCAGCTTCGAGCGCGAACAGCACCCCGCCGAGGCCGCCGTCCGGCGAGGGCAGGACCAGGTGCCGTCCGGCCTTCGGCTCGAATCCGGACGCCGTCGCGAAGGCCTTGGCGTGCGAATCAAGCGCCTCGCGCTGGTCGGGCCAGGTCGCGGCGTTAACAAAAGTAATTGGGACGGCTGCCGCCTGTCCGCGCAGAAAGAGTTTCGGGTGCATCGTGGAAGTGCCCATAAATGGCCTGCCGGAACGCCTCGGCGGGCGTCGCGAAGCAGGGAAGGGAGCGTCTGTTAACACATATTAACGGTTCCGCTTAACCGGTTATTAAGGTTAACGCTTTATTGCCATGTCTCGTGGGGGGCCACGAGGCAGTGATGATTTGCTCGACGCGTTTTAAAACTCTCCTGACCCGGCGCCCGACTCACGTCCCCGCCGTGCTGGCGATGCTGTTGGCGCTGGCGACCGCCGGTTGCAAGACCACCCAGCCGGATTTCACCGGATCGCTCGGCGCGACCGCCGCGCCGCCGGCCCAGGGTTCGGAGTCGCGCACCGCGCTCGAGGCCTGGAGCGAGCGCTACAACGCCATGCCCAACGATCCCGACACCGCGATCGGCTACGCGCAGGCGCTGCGCTCGATCGGCCAGCGTTCGCAGGCGGTCGCCGTGCTGGAGCAGGCGTCGCTGCATAATCCGAAGAACGCCAGCTTGCTGGGCGCCTACGGCCGCGCGCTCGCCGACAACGGCACCTACAAGCAGGCGCTCGACGTGCTCAACCGCGCACACACGCCAGACCAGCCGGATTGGCGCATCCTCTCCGTGCAGGGGGCGGTGCTCGATCAGATGGGGCGCCACGACGAGGCCCAGCGCTACTACGCCACCGCGCTGCGCATCAAGCCCGACGAGCCGAGCGTGCTGTCGAATCTCGGCCTGTCGTATGCGCTCTCCAAAGACCTGGTCCGCGCCGAGTCGACGCTGCGTCGTGCATCGGTGCAGTCGCGCGTCGATCCGCGGGTCCGGCAGAACCTCGCACTGGTCGTCGGCCTGCAGGGCCGCTTCCAGGAAGCGGAGTCGATCGCGCAGGCCGACCTGTCGACCGAAACGGCGGCCGCCAACGTTGCCTATCTGCGCCAGATGCTGGCGCAGCAGAACGGCATGAAGCCTGGCGAGACCGGGCGGCCCAAGGTCCAGGCCAAGGGCAGTTGATCGCGGCGCACCTGACGGCGTTTCCTGCACGGCCTCAGTCCATCAGGTTCATCTGCATGACGCGGATCGCGGCCGGGCCGAGAATGACGACGAACAGCACCGGCAGGAAGAACAGGATCATCGGCACCGTCAGCTTCGGCGGCAGGGCGGCAGCCTTCTTCTCCGCCTCCGACATGCGGATGTCGCGGTTTTCCTGCGCCATCACCCGCAGGGTCTGCGCGAGCGGCGTGCCGTAGCGCTCCGCCTGCTGCAACGCCATGCAGACCGACTTGACCCCGTCGATGTTCACGCGTTTGGCGAGGTTCTCGTAGGCTTGGCGGCGCTCCTGCAGATACGACAGCTCCGCCGTCGTCAGGGTGAGCTCCTCGGCCAGCGGGATTGATTGCGAGCCGATTTCCTGCGCGACCCGCCTGAACGCCGCCTCGATCGAGGTGCCTGATTCGACGCAGATCAGCAGCAGATCGAGCGCGTCCGGAAAGGCGCGCTTGATCGACATCTGGCGCCGCGCGATCTTGTTCTTGATGAAAATGGCGGGCAGGTGCATCCCGAAATACGTGGCGCCGATGCAGAGCGCAATCTTGACCATCGCGGGCTGGTCAAGCTCGATCACCACGAACAGATAGAACACCGAGAACAGCAGCGAGGCCGCCGGCGTCACCAGGCGAAAAAACAGAAAGGTGATGTAGGGAGCGTGGCCGCGATACCCGGCCTGGACGAGCAGGGAACGAGCCTCCTCCTGGCCGAGGTGCTTGCTCAGGTTGAACCGCTCGACGATCGTCTGCATGTACTGCTTGGGCGACCGGCGCAGCGAGATCCTTTCGCCGCGCGCCAGGCGCTCACGCTCGCGCTGCCGCATCTTCTCGCGCTCGAGCGCCACCGACTTCATCCGCCGCGCCAGCGAGTCGGTCACGAGCAGCGGCATGGTGAGCGTCAGCACCGTGGCGATCGCACCGATCCCGGCGAACAGCATCGCCATGAACCGGGCGTCGTGAAGCTTTTCGATGATGAGGTCGATCATGGCGCCTCAGAAGTCGAAATTGATCATTTTGCGCATGACCATGACGCCGGTGAACATCCAGACCGCACAGACGGCCAGCATCATCCGGCCGGTCGGGTGCGTCCACAGCAGCTCGATGTAATCCGGGCTGGTGATGTAGACCAGGAACGCAACCGCCGGGGGCAGCGCGCCGATGATCGCCGCCGAGGCCTTGGCTTCCATCGACATGGCCTGGATCTTGGACTTCATCTTCTTGCGCTCGCGCAGCACCTTCGACAGGTTGCCCAGCGCCTCCGACAGGTTGCCGCCGGACTTCTGCTGGATCGAGATGACGATGCCGAAGAAGTTCGCCTCCGGCACGGGGATGTGCTCGTACAGCTTGCCACAGGCATCGCCGATCGGAATGCCCACGGTCTGGGTCTCCAGGATGGTGCGAAACTCGCTGCGCAGCGGATCGGGCGCCTCGACGGTGATCATGCGCAGGCTGTCGAGCAGCGGCAGTCCCGCCTTGATGCCGCGCACGATCGTGTCGACTGCGTCGGGGAACGCCTGCAGAAATTTGTTTTCACGCCGTTTCTTGAGAAACTTGAGCAGCCAGAACGGCAGGCCGCCACCCGCGACGAATGCGAAGACGCTTGCGATCAGGAGGTCGCCCATCACCGCGAAGGTGAGAGAGAAGGTCACCAAGGCAAGTCCGAGCGCAGTCAGGAAGAACCGGCGCTTCGACCAGTTCAGCCCGGCCTGGGCGATTTTGATGTTGAGCGGGACGGATTTTGCTTTGGTGTTACGTTCCTCGATCTCCTTGAGCGTTCCCTCGACCTGCTCGCGGCGCGTCTTCTGATGAGGTTGGCGCGACGTTCGCAGCGGCATCTGGCCGGGACGGATGACGAGGTCCCTGCGCTTCTCCATCTTGGTTTCGCCGGAGAGTGACGGATAGAGGAATACCCAGGTGACGCCACCCATCGCGACCGCCACCAGAAAGAATATCGCGATGTGCTGCATGGCTCTGCCGTCAGGTCCGATCGGCCAGTTCGGCGGCGTCGAGCGCGGCCGCGAGCCGGACTTCCTCGCCGTAATAGCGTGCGCGTTCCCAGAACCGCGGCCGGCCGATACCGGTGGAGTGATGCCGGCCGATCAGGTTGCCCTTCTCGTCCTCGCCCATCAGGTCGTACAGGAACAGGTCCTGGGTGATGATGACGTCGCCTTCCATGCCCAGCACCTCGGTGATGTGGGTGATGCGGCGCGAACCGTCGCGCAAGCGGGCCGCCTGCACGATCACGTCCACCGACCCGCAGATCATTTCGCGGATGGTTCGCGACGGCAGCGAGTAGCCCCCCATGGTGATCATGGATTCGACACGCGACAGCGCCTCGCGCGGCGAGTTGGCGTGCAGGGTGCCCATCGAGCCGTCATGGCCGGTATTCATGGCCTGCAGCAGGTCGAAGGCTTCCGGGCCGCGCACTTCGCCGACGATGATGCGCTCCGGCCGCATGCGCAGGCAGTTCTTGACCAGGTCGCGCATGGTGACCTGACCTTCGCCTTCGAGGTTGGGCGGCCGGGTTTCGAGCCGGACCGTGTGCGGCTGCTGTAGCTGCAGTTCGGCCGCGTCCTCGCAGGTGATGATGCGTTCGTCGTTATCGATGAACTGGGTCAGGCAGTTCAGCAGGGTGGTCTTGCCGGAGCCGGTACCGCCGGAGATGATGGTGTTGACCCGGCAGCGGCCGATCACTTTGAGAATCTCGGCACCCTCCGGCGTGATGGTGCCGTACCGGACCAGCTGGTCGAGGGTGAGCTTGTCCTTCTTGAACTTGCGGATGGTGAGCGCCGGGCCGTCGATGGCGAGCGGCGGCACGATCACGTTCACGCGCGAGCCGTCGGGGAGGCGCGCGTCGCAGATCGGCGAGGATTCGTCGACCCGCCGGCCGATCTGGCTGACGATGCGCTGGCAGATATTCAGAAGCTGCTGGTTGTCGCGGAAGCGGATGCCGGTCTTCTGCAGCTTGCCCTTGACTTCGATGTAGGTCGTGCCGGAGCCGTTGACCATGATGTCGGCGATGTCGTCGCGCGATAGCAGCGGTTCGAGCGGGCCATAGCCCAGCACGTCGTTGCAGATGTCGTCGAGCAGTTCCTCCTGCTCGGAGATCGACATGACGATCGCCTTGATGGCGATGATCTCGTTGACGATGTCGCGAATTTCCTCGCGGGCGGACTCGGCGTCGAGCTTGGCGAGCTGCGCGAGATCGATGGCTTCGATCAGCGCCCCGAAGATTGCGCCCTTGGTCTGGTAGTATTCCTCCGAGTGGCGGCTGTCGGTCGCGGTCGGCGCGAGCGGAGGCGCGTCCGGCAATCGGCCGCCGCGCTTGCCGGCGGTCGGCGCCGGCAGCAGCGGGGCACCGAGCCCTGCCGAGGGAATGGGCGCGCGGCCGCCTTCCATGAATTCGCCGGCCGGCTGCGCGGTGCGCGGCGCGGACTGGACCGCATTCACCGTCGACGCGGCCGCGGCGGGCGCGGGTTGCGGACGCGAATCGGCGACAGGCGCCGGCGCGGCATTATCGCCGGTCGAATTGGTACGCTTACCGAACACTTGTACTCACTCCAAACTTCAAACTCTTACGCCGAGCGCTTCATCAGTTTCTCGAGGAATGGGCTGAGCAGGCTCGATCTGGCCTTCTTCGCCTCCGAACGTCCGGTCAGGACCTGCGCGAGCTGCAGGAACATCTCGGCCGTCCGGTGCGATGACGACAGCTCGGCGATCATCTGGCCGTTGTTGGCGGCCGTACCGAAGACCTGCGGCTCGAACGGGATAATGGCCAGCGGCTGGTCGTCGAGCGCCTTGGCGAAATCCGCGGGTTTGATCTCTGGCCGCTTCGGCACGCCGACCTGATTCAGGCAGTAGGACGGCCGATGATCGTTGGGACGGGCGCTACGCAGCAGGTCGAGCAGGCTTTTGGCGTTGCGCAGGTTGGCGAGGTCGGGAGCGGCGACCACCAGGATTTCGTCCGCATTGATGAGTGCGCGTTTGCTCCAGCCCGTCCACTGGTGTGGCACGTCGAGCACGATGCAGGGCATCGTCGCGCGTAGCGTGTCGAAGATCGAAGTCGAAGGCCTCGGTCGAGAAATCGTAGACCCGGTCGAGCGTGGCGGGCGCGGCCAGCAGACTCAGATGGTCGGTGCACTTCGAGAGCAGGCGGTCGATGAAACTGGTATCGACGCGGTCGGGCGAGAACACCGCGTCAGCGATGCCTTGCGGCGGGTCCTGGTTGTAGTCGAGGCCCGCGGTCCCGAAGGCGAGGTCGAGATCGGTCACCACGGTATCGAGCTGGAGGTCGCGCGCGACCGCCCAGGCGATATTGTGGGCGATGGTCGAGGCGCCGACGCCGCCCTTGGCGCCAACCACGGCGATGATGCGGCCGACGGGCTTGGCGTCGGGGGAGGAGAACAACCCGCAGATCGCGCGCACGACGTCGAGCGTGCCGAGCGGCGAGATCAGGTAGTCGCTGATGCCCCGCCGCACCAGCTCGCGGTAGAGCAGGACGTCGTTCTGCCGGCCGATGACGACCACCCGCGTCCCGGCATCGCAGACCTCTGACAGTAAATCGAGGCCCGCGAGCAGATCGTCGCCGCGGCTTTCCAATTCGATCACGATGACGTTCGGCGTCGGCGAATTGCTGTAGGCTTCGGCCGCGGCGATGATGCCGCCCATCTGAATCTTGAGGTGAGCCTTGTCGAGCCGGCGGTCTTCGCCCGCGGCCTGGATGGCCGCGGCCGTTTCGACGGTTTCGCAGAACGCCTGAATCGAGATGCGTGGCGCGGGCGCGATGTGCTCGCCGGTCACGATGCCTTGCGTCCCGCCGCCTTCTCCCCCGCTGGTCTTGCGTGCGCTCATTTGCCCACTTCGCTGATCTTGGCTTTTTCGCCGTCCGGGTAGACCGTCGCCGGGCTTTCGCCGCGGTGATACTTGTCGAGCACCGTGGTGCGGCGGCCGGTATAGGGCGGGGTCTCGCCGCGCGGCTGAATCAAATCGGCCTTGTTGTCGGTCATGGCGGCGAGATTGCGTTGGACCGAGCAGCCGAGGTTCCAGTAGGGCACGTTCTCGTTGTGCTCCCGATCGGCGGTCGGTCCGAGATCGTGCGGCCAGAGCCCGCAGGGCCCGGCTTCCGCCGTCATGGTCGGATAGTTGAGCCGCACCGTGGCGATCCGGGTCGGATCGGCCGGCCGATACGGCCGCACCTCGACGCCTTGCATGGGAACGCCGAGCGACGAGAACAACGCGCGGACTTCGTGCACCGCATTGGCCGCGGCGATCTCGTTCCGGGTCGTGGCCGGCACCTCGATCAGGATGCCGCCGGTCGAGTCGCGCCGCCAGGCGCCGGCGAAAGCCGCGACATCCGCGCGCTGAGCGGGCGACAGGCCGCCGCGTTTGCTGCCGATGAACAACTCGACGGTCCGCACGCCCTCCTTGATGGCGATCGGATGGCGCAGGCGGTAGTCGTTGGCGAGGCCGCTGGCGACCGGCGTCGTGGTGTAGCAGCCCGCGAGCAAGGCGGTGCATCCCAGCACCGCGACGACGCGCGCAACGATCCGTACGCCGCGCCATCCAGCGAAGGACCTTTGGATTGGGTACATTGATCGTCTCCCGCGCGCGGTCGCGTCAGTCCAGAATGAAGCCGTAACGGCCCTGATAGCTGACTTTCGGCTCTGACTTGCCGGGCAAGCCGTAGATGCGATTGAACTTGCCGAGCAGCACGGCTGCCGGATCGCTGGCGTCTGCGTAGCCGTCGTCCGGCCGCGACAGTTCCTTCTGCGCGACGGCGCGCACGATGTACGGGCTCACGATGACCATCAGTTCGGTCTGCTTGTTGATGTAGTCGCGGCTCTTGAACAGGGAGCCGAGCACCGGAAGCTGCATCAGTCCGGGAATGCCGTTGATCTGCTGCTTGGTCTGCTCGCCGATCATGCCGGCCATCGCGAGCGCGCCGCCCGAGGGAATCTCGACGGTGGTCTCGGCGCGGCGGGTCTTGATCGAAGGGATGGTCAGGGTCGAATTCTGCTCGGTCCCGAAGAGGCTGAAGCCGGTCGACTGCACCAGGGTGAGCTGGTTCTCGGTCGAGAGCTCGGACACTTCGGTCATGACCTTGAGGCTGATGCGGCCCTCGGACATCACCACCGGCAGGAAGTTGAGCGCGACGCCGAACTTCTTCCACTGGATCTGATACTGGCAGTTTCCGGTCGTGCCCAGGACCGTGCCGGCGGTGCAGGTGTATCCGGCGGGGATCGGAAATTCGCCGCCGGCCAGGAAGGTGGCGGTTTCTCCCGAGATCGCGGTCAGGTTCGGTTCGGCGAGCGTGCGGACGACGCCGGCGCGCTCCATGGCCTTCAGCGTGGTGCTGATCGACTGCCACGTGCTGGTGATGCGGTTCGCCGCGACCAGCGGCTGGCCATACACCGGGAACGGATTGAAATTCCTGAAGTCGAGCACGGCGGAGCCCATGCCCAGACCGCCATTGGCGGTCGGTGAGGTCGACGCCAAGCTGCTTGATGACATCGCGTTGCATTTCCGCGACCGTCACCTTCAGCATGACCTGATCGCGGCCGTGGATCGTGATGCCGTTCACGACCTTGCGGCCGTCGTCGACCAGCCGCGCGGCGATGTCGAACGCGTGCTGCGATTCGATCGGGCTCGAGACGTTGCCGAGCAGAACGAGGCCTTCGCCCAGGCCCTCGACCCGGACGTCGAGATGCGGCAGCGCCTGCTTGATCGCGGCGCGCAGGCCGTTGAGGTCGCGCGTCACGGCAATGTCGAGGCCCGCGATCTGCTGGCCGTCGGCATCGAAGAAATAGATGTTGGTCTGGCCGACCGCGGTGCCGACGATATAGGCGCGGCGCGACGAGCGGATCACCGCATTGGCGAACTTCGGATCCGCGACCAGCACGTCCTTGATGTCGCGCGGCAGGTCGATCACGACCGATTTGCCGACGCCGAGCGGGACGAACCTGGAGCTGGAATCGCTGCCGACCACCTGGATGACCCGGGGTTGAGGCTCTGCAGCCGGCGCGTGGCCGGTGGCCACAAGGCCGAACGCAACAAGCAACGCCACCAGCAACGCGGTGTGGATCAGCGACGTGTTCCCCATGATACGGCCCCCTCATCGTCCCTTCATTTGGCGGTGCTCGTGGTAGTGACGCCGAAGCGCACCACGTTCACGCCGCGGCGGTTGCCGCCATCTTCGGCCGGGCTGACCGGCCTGCCCTTGTGTTCGAAATCGACCAGGCTGCGCAGCGCGAGCGAGATCGTGCCGAGCTGACGGGAGAGCGCGAGAACTTCCGGCCTGCGGCGGGCTGAGTTCGAGCGTCGCGGTCTTGCCGATCGCCACGCGCTGGCCGTTCTTCTCCTCGACCGTCTGGTCGATGGCGAGCACGCGCACGTTCGGCAGGATGATTTCGCTGGTGTGAATCTCGACGCCCGCGCTCTTCTCCGCGAGCCTGTCGCGGCGGGTCAGGATGACGTCGACATGGTCGTTCGGCAGAATGAAGCCGCCGGCGCCGGTTTCGGCCGAGATTTCGGTCGAGATCGCGCGCATGCCGGACGGCAGCACGGCCGCCATGTAGCCGCCGCCGTTGCCCTTGATCAGCTTGCCTTCGCGGATCGGCTCGCCGCTGGAGAATGATGCGCGCGTCAGCGCGCCGGCCAGTTCCTTGATGGCGTCGGGCCGCTCGCTCTTGCGCACGAAGCTCGCGCCGGCGGCGGCGGCCGGCCAGGTCTGCCAGCGCAGGTCGCTCGCCGCCACGGTGTGGCCGAGTCCGATGTCGGTATTGGCGATCAGCACGTCGACGGTTTCAAGCGGAGCGACCGGTGCTGGGCGCGACGGTCGGAGGATCGGATCGTCCCGCGAGCAGCGCGGCCATACCACCGGCCGCGATGGCGATGACGAGCACAACGATACGCGCGGGTTTCATACGCTTTCACTTCCCACAATCACGCTGCGACCGGTACGTGTTCGCAACTGCCACGATGACCCGACCACACGTGGTCGCGTGATGGGGATTTCAGCAGCTAAACGTCAAGGCATGGTTAATAAGGCGTATCCAAATCGAGTTAATGCTTGGTAGCGCGCAGGATGTCGGCAATCCGGCAACAGGTCCGGCACGTCGCAACGGTGATGTCACGATTTGGAAACCTGAACTTAATTTTTCGCCAAATGCCGGCCGGGCGTTAAAGCCCGACGGCCGCCATCCACGGGGTCTGCGGATAGACCGCAAGCGCGGCGGCGGCGAGCGCGATGCCGTAGGGCACGCCGCTGTCGCTATCGTGCAGCCGCTGCACCCACGGCTGCCGCGCCAGGACGGACGGCAGCGGCGCGAGACGGAATTGGATCAGCAGGAGCGTCAACGCGCCGCCGAACAGCGAAGCATAGATGAGGTAGGGCAGGAGGTGGTCGAAGCCGAGCCACAAGCGCCGTCGCCGCCGCCAGCTTGGCGTCGCCGCCGCCGATCCAGCCGCGGCTGAAGAATGCGAACGCCACGACGAGGACGACGCCGGCTGCGCCCAGATGCGCCAGGATATCGGCGAAGCTCATGCCGATGGCCAGCGCCAGCAGGAGGAAGCCGCCCGCCAGGATCAGCGACACGCGGTTGGAGATGGTCATGGTGAGGAGGTCGCTCGAGGCGGCAAACGCCATCAGCGCCGGAAACAACATCAGTCGGACGGCATCGGCAACCATGGTCGTCCCATCCACCGGTGACCGGTAAAATCCGGGCCGCACCTGCCGCATTAGCACGGGCGTGCTTGCGGATCGGTTAGCAGCGTCAAGACGATTGAACCGACCTAAGTTAGGCGGACGCAGCGAATCGGGAGGGGCGTCGAACCGGCCAACCTCAAACGAAAAGGCCCCGGCGAGCCGGGGCCTTCCGTATGAGCGTATGCCGTACGCCGCGCGCTTACTTCAGCGCGGTCGAGACGGTGCCGAGGCTGGTGTTCAGCTTGGAGCCGAGGCCCTGGACGACGGCGATGATCGCGACCGAGATGCCGGCGGCGATGAGGCCGTATTCGATGGCGGTCGCACCCGACTCGTCCTTCGCAAAACGCTTCACAAGATTGGTCATGTTTGACTCCTAGAGGTCCACAAGTGGCTGTCTGAGCGTGGTCCCGGGAGCCGTTATGCCCGACCGATCCGAAACCGTGCGCCCATTTAGGGGGGTGGCCGTTGCGGCGAGGTTAATATCCACGATGAAAAACGGTGCTATTCTTGGAAAAATCGATGTAGTTAAAAATATATTGAGCCAGTTTATCTTTGGTTAACGCCAGCATTTATTCAAATTTTCCACAGTTTAACTTGCATAGACGTTGTAATTAGATCGCAGAGTTGAAAGTAAAGCCTAAGTTTCCTATGGTAATACTAGAAGAAAGCGAGAAAAATTTTCCGCGAGTTCGACCAAGCTCAGCCCCCCGCCAATACAGGGCGCCGCGGAGGGGGGCGTGCGGCCAGGATACACTTCACGTCGTCCCAGGTCGTATTTCCATGCTGCCCTGGACGAATAGGAAGCGTGAACCTGATGCAACGTCGCGTCGTCTGCTCATCTGCTTGTCCCCAAGGAGAAGAAGAGGTGCCGGGGTTCCCAAGAGCAGGGCAGGGCAGCGGCATGCGCGGCCGCAATGTCTGAATCCCCTTCGTTGTGGGAGCTTGTCGCGCCGCGAAGAACTTCACGCCATCTTAACTGCGCTCTCGATATCTGGGTGCCTGGTTTGTGCGCAGGACGGTGTGAGACATGTTCGACGAGTTCGTTGCCTTAATTCACGGCATTGGCTTCACGCTTCTGAAGATCGTGCCGGTTTCGATTGCGCTCGCGCTGGTCTTCACGGTGCTGTCGTTCTTCTGGGCCTGCAATCCGGGGCAGCCCTGGTGGCGCAAGCGCGATCTGGTGACCGACCTCTGCTATTGGTTCGTCATTCCGCTGTTCGCGCGCTATCTGCGCATCGGCCTCCTGGTGATGGGCGCGGCGTTGCTGTTCGGCATTCACACCGCCGACGGCTTGGTCGAGTTCTATGACGACGGCCACGGTCCGCTGGCGCAATTGCCGCTGTGGCTGCAGGCGATCATCTTTCTGGTCGGCTCCGATTTCATGATGTACTGGATTCACCGCGCTTTCCACCGGCCGACGCTGTGGCGGTATCACGCGGTCCACCATTCGTCCGAGCATCTCGACTGGATCTCGGCGGCGCGGTTTCATCCGATCAATATTTTCCTGGGCAGCGTCGCGACCGACGTCGTTCTGCTGCTGGCCGGCATCTCGCCCAATGTGCTGGTGTTTCTCGGCCCCTTCACCATCGCGCACTCGGCCTTCGTCCACGCCAACCTGAACTGGACACTTGGGCCGTTCAAATACGTGATCGCGGGCCCGGTGTTTCATCGCTGGCACCACACCGCGGCCGAGCACGGCGGCGAGAAGAACTTTGCATCGACTTTTCCGGTCCTCGATCTGATGTTCGGCACCTTCTACATGCCGAAGAACGCAATGCCCGAGCGCTACGGCATCGCAGACACCAGTTTTCCGCCGAACTTCGGCGCGCAAATGCTCTATCCGTTCAAGCGTGAGTGAGGGCGGCTCGCCTCCGAAGTCGCAACGACAGGTTGCCGGGCAATAATGCGACTTCGATTCAGACATTAGGTTTGCGAGATTCGAATTTCGAGTGACTGGCGGCACTGCCTGCCCATTCGGCGGTCGTTCGACCTGTCGATGCGTAAGGTGCGGGAGAGTTCGATGTCGCTTACGCGTTTCGTCGTCTGCTGCTCGCTCGCCCTGACCATCCTGCGTTCCGGTCGCCGCCATCGCAGGGCCGCGCGCCGATGTCGTCGTGTCGCTCGACCAGGCCAAGCTCATGAAGCTGCCGGAAAGGGTCGCCACGCATCGTGATCGGCAACCCGCTGATCGCCGACGCCTCGTTGCAGGCGGGCGGCCAGATGGTCATCACCGGCAAGGGCTACGGGATGACCAACATCATCGCGCTCGACCGCGGCGGGCAACGTGCTGATGGACAAGAATCATCGAGGTGCAGGGGCCGGTCGGTCACGTGGTGGTGGTCTATCGCGGGGTCGAACGCGAGACCTACAGCTGCACGCCGAAATGCGAGC
The DNA here is from genome assembly GCA_963807865.1 of uncultured Alphaproteobacteria bacterium. GTDB lineage: Bacteria > Pseudomonadota > Alphaproteobacteria > Rhizobiales > Xanthobacteraceae > VAZQ01. The sequence continues at coordinate 193,422 of CAWEDK010000026.1, forward strand.
GCCGGATCACACTTGGCGACGGCAATACCTTCTTCGATACCATGATCATGCCAGAGCAGCGTCCGCAGCGGCCAGGCCCAGGGCAGCGCGCCTGCGCCGAAGTGAGGTCGTCGCCAGCGTGATGTCGCGCGATTGTCGGAGCGATGCCGCACGCAGGATGGTGAGCGAACCGTTAAAATCCGGCCCCGCCATATCGGCAATTGCCACAACAATTCGACAAACATCTCTTTGCTATTGCTCAACCTGTCGCGGTGTCGAGGCGCCTGCGGACAGACATCCGGGCGTCGATGGGCATGTTCATGCTGATCAAATCTGCCAACAGCGAACGGGCGGCGCGGCGGCTTGCCGCCGGTCGCCTGCTGCGCCGATTTGTCCGCACAGCAGGACGGCTCGGCCGCGGTCGAATTCGCGCTGGTCGCGGCGCCGTTTCTGGCGCTGCTCTTCGCGATCATGGAAACGGCGCTGGTGTTCTTCTCCGGCCAGGCGCTCGAGACGGCGGTCGCCGACGCCTCGCGCCTGATCATGACCGGGCAGGCGCAGACCCAGGGCATGTCGCAGGCTGCCTTCAAGAACGCGGTCTGCGCGCAAGATCTACGGACTGTTCGACTGCCAGAACGGCGTCTATGTCGACGTGAAGACGTTCTCGTCCTTCTCCAGCGTCACGATGCCCAGCCCGGTCGACGGTCAGGGCAACTTCCAGGACAACTTCAATTATCACGCCCGGCGGCCCGGGCGACATCGTGGTCGTGCGGCTGTTCTATCAATGGCCGGTTTAGTGTTTCGCTGCTCGGCTTCAACTGGCGATCATGAACGGCGGCAAGCGGCTGCTGGTCGCGACCGCCGCGTTCCGCAACGAGCCCTATGCTCCAGTGAGTGCCAAGCCATGACGATCGACATGCGTCGTCTCAGTCTCTCGCAGCGGATTGCGCGTTTCAGCCAGGATCAGCGGGCGTACTTCGGCGGTCGAGTTTGCCATGGTGCTGCCGCTCATGCTGACGCTCTATCTGGGCACTGTCGAGGTTTCGCAGGCGATCGGCATCGACCGCAAGGTGACGCTGACCACGCGCACCGCGGCCGATCTGGCTTCGCAGGTGTCGAGCATCAACAACGCCGACATGAGCAACATGCTCAATGCCTCGACGGCGGTCATCGCGCCCTATCGATGCGACGCCGCTGAAGGTGACGGTGTCGCTGGTCAGCATCGACGCCAACGGCAACGCCAAGGTGACCTGGAGCGACACGCTCAACGGCACCAAGCGCGCGGTCGGGTCGTCGGTGACGCTGCCGGCTGCGCTCAACGTGCCGAACACGGCGCTGATCTGGAGCGAGGTGTCGTACACCTACAAGCCGACGATCGGCTACGTGATGACCGGGACGCTCAATCTGACCGATCAGATCTACATGCGGCCGCGGCTGTCGGACACGATCACTCGGCTCAATTCCTGACCGGTTCCGCGGCCTTCTTGCTCGCGGCCGGCGGGATCGGCAGCGCCGTCGTCGACTTGATCTTTTCCATCGCGAAGCGCGACGTGACGTTCTTCAGCGGCACCGCGGCGATCAGCTTCTTGTAGAAGGTGTCGTAGCCCTGGATGTCGGGCACCACGACGCGCAGCATGTAGTCGACGTCGCCCGGCCATCCGGTAGAACTCCATGACCTCCGGCATGGCGCCGACCACTTCGGCAAAGCGGCCGAGCCATTCCTGCGAATGGTCGCCGGTCTCGATCGAGACGAAGACGGTGACGCCGAGCCCGATCTTGTCCTGATCGACCAGCGCGACGCGCCGCTGGATCACGCCGTCGGCTTCGAGCCGCTGAATGCGCTTCCAGCACGGCGTCGACGACAGCCCGACCAGGTTGCCGATCTCGGCGACCGAGCGGGAGGCGTCCTGCTGCAGCAGGGCGAGAATTTTGCGGTCGATGGCGTCCATGAGGAGATCGGGGAAATAAATGTCGCGATTGGCGGTCTGGCGAGGTGAAATTTGCGAGTTGCGGTCTGAATCGACCTATATCTAGAATAATATTCTATCGCAAGGGCGATCTGCGAGGCGCACAGTGCTGTCTAGCTGCGTACCAGCTTCAGGCGCTTGCCTGCGGCGGCGAGGAACGCCTCGACCTCGGCGCGCGTCGGCGCGCCGGCCGAGCCGCCGAAGCGCGTGCATTTGAGCCCGGCCGCGGCGGCGGCCGAAACGCATGGCGGCGGCGAGGTCGCGGCCCTCGGCCAGCGCCAGCGTGAAGGCGCCGTGGAAGACGTCGCCGGCGCCCAGCGTGTCGACCGCCTCGATCGGGAATACCGGGCTCCGGCGCAGCGTCGCCGCCATCGAGCCAGAGCACGTCCCGCGGGCCGTCGGTGACGGCGAGGAAGGCTCCGTCGTCTCGCGCGACGCGGGCGAGCGCGGCGCGCGAGGTCGTCGGGCCGGTGGTGGCGCGCAGGCATTCGCTGGAGAAGATCACGTGGGTGGCGATCCGGAACAGCGCGTCGGACACTGCGTCGGCTGGTCGGCGTCGAGCACGACGGTGAGGCCGCGCGCGCGCGCCGCCGCGCAGATCGGCCGCACGAAATCCGGAAAGCGGTTGTCGGCGAGCACGCGCGTCGGCGGAGGCGACGAGGCCCGCCGGGTCCGGCGGCGTCGCCGCGGCGATGCGGTCGTCGCGGTAGGTCACGATCATGCGGTCGCCGCGGGCATCGATGAAGATCGCCGACAGCGGCGTCGCCAGCCCGCGACGCGCTCGCAGCCGCTGCAATCGACATGCTCGCGCGCGAGCGCGGCCAGCACGCGGTCGCCGTTGGCGTCCTCGCCGGCGGGGCCGCCGAGCGGGCCGCAGAGCGCGGCCGCGCCGCCGAGCCGCGCGATCGCGACCGCCGCATTGGCGGCGCAGCCGCCGTTGACGACGAAATAGCTGCTTGGCCTGGCCTTGCCGTCCGGCTGCGGGAAGCTCTCGACCTGGAAGACCTCGTCGAGCACGATGATGCCGGCGCACAGGATGGCGCGCGGGCGCGGCGTCGACGCGTCAGCGGAAGTCAATCTCCTCCTCCACCCAGGCGCGGATGATGTGATAGGCGATGGCGACCGTCGGCGGCGTGGTCAGGCCCTGCGGATGTGTCCGCAGCAGCATCAGCGCGACCTCCTCGCGGTCAAACCAGCGCGCGTCTTCGAGCTCGGTGCGGTCGATGACGATGTCGTGCGACAGCGCCTCGGCGTGGCAGCCGATCATCAGCGAGGTCGGGAACGGCCAGGGCTGCGAGGCGAAATAGGCGACGCGGCCGCAGACGATGCCGGCTTCCTCGCGGGTCTCGCGCCGCACCGCGTCCTCGATCGCTTCGCCCGGCTCGACGAAGCCCGCCAGGCACGACCACATGCTGCCCTGGAAGCGGTACGAGCGGCCGAGCACGCAGCGGTCGCCCGCGACCGGCAGCATGATGACGACCGGATCGGTGCGCGGGAAAGTGCTGCACCTTGCAGGCCGGGCAGTCGCGCCGCCAGCCGCCGCTCGACGACATTGGTGGCGCGTCCCGCAATTCGAGCAGAAGCGATGGCGCGCGTGCCAGTGCAGCAGCGCCTTGCCTTCCGCGATCGGCGGCAGATGCTCGGCCTCGACCAGGCCTTGACGGCGATCGAGCGCAGATCGGTGACGACGAGATCGTCGCGGGCCTTGAGCGTCTCGATCGGCGGCGGCATCGGGCGCGAGCGCGAACCGGGCGGCGTCGTCGATCAGGCCGAGGAACACGGTCTCGCCGGATCGCGACAGCGCGCGCGCCTCCGCCGGCGTGAACAGCGGATCGTGCACCGTCTGCGCGCTTCTTCAGCACGACCATCTCGCCGCCGATCGACATAGACGCCGGCGCGCGGGTCGCTCTCCAGCGCCGCGAGCGCGGCCGCGTCGTTGCGCCGCTCGGCGGCGCGTTCGATCAGGCTTTGCGTATAGCCGAGGCGCGGCTTGGGGCCGAGATCGGGGCGAAACGGCATGAACTGCTCCGGGGGGGCGCGCGACGCTGGCACAGCCGGATGCCGCGCGCAACATGCGCGCTCAACCGAATGCAACCTCCCGCCGGATGCGGTCGATGAAGCGGTCGAGCTCGTCCTGGCCGTAGGGGCGGGCGGGCGCGCGCCCCAGACCGGGCGCGGCCAGGCGGGATCGTCGCGCCGGCGCGCGACGACATGGACGTGCAGCTGCGACACGACGTTGCCGATCGCCGCGACATTGAGCTTGTCGCAGGCGGTCACGTCCTTGAGCACGCGCGACAGCATGGCGATCTCGTCCATCAGCTGCGCCTGCTGCTCGTCGTCGAGGTCGATGATTTCGCACGGCGCCCGGAGCGGCGCGGCACCAGCATGAGCCAAGGATAATTGGCGTCGTTCATGACCAGCGACGCGCGCCAGCGGCAGGTCGCCGACCATCACGGTATCGCGTTCGAGCTGCGGGTCGCAGCGACCAGACGCGGCAGGGGTCGTCATGTGCGCATCCTGCAATCGGTCCGAAGCTCGCGGTTCGTCGTCCAGCGTGCCGGTGAACCGCGCGATGAGAATGACGTGCGCGATTGCGCGCAAGTGCTAGCTTCGGCGTTCCCGGTTGACCACAGGCCGCGGCGGCGGCTTGCATTCCCGCTCCGAGGCCCGATATAGGGCGCGGGAGGTTGGCGGTGGACGAGCCACTCGCCAACCGGGTCAGGTCCGGAAGGAAGCAGCCCTAACGAGCTCCGGTTCGGGTCGCTCGTCAGCCTCCCACTTCGCCCACATTCTATCCGCCGTCGCTCCGGGCACGCTGACGATCTCGGACCAACCCGCGATCGGCAGGCGTTCGAATCGGCCGACCTCCCGATGGACGACGAGCCCGTAATGAGCGACGCCGACGGCACGACCTCTGCTCCCGGCCTGGCGCTCGGCGGAGCAAGCCGTGCGGCGCGCGGCTATCGCGTGCTGGCGCGCAAATACCGGCCGCAGACTTTCGACGACCTGATCGGCCAGGACGCGATGGTGCGCACGATCTCGAACGCGTTCGAGGCCGCGCCGCATTCCGCAGGCCTGGATCCTCACCGGCGTGCGCGGCGTCGGCAAGACCACGACCGCCCGCATCCTCGCCCGCGCGCTCAACTACGAGCTGCCGGACGGCTCGGTGCCGGCCCGACCGTCAAGATGCCGGCGCTCGGCGTGCACTGCCAGGCCATCATGGAGAGCCGCCATCTCGACGTGATCGAGATGGACGCCGCCTCCCACAACGGCGTCGACGACGTGCGCCAGATCAACGACGCGATCCGCTACGCGCCGGTCAGCGCGCGCTACAAGGTCTACATCCTCGACGAGGTGCACATGCTGTCGGGCGCGGCGTTCAACGCGCTGCTCAAGACGCTGGAGGAGCCGCCGCCGCACGCCAAGTTCATCTTCGCCACCACCGAGATCCGCAAGGTGCCGGTGACGGTGCTGTCGCGCTGCCAGCGCTTCGACCTGCGCCGCGTCGACGCCGGCATGCTGGTCGAGCATCTCGCGAGCATCGCCGCCAAGGAGGGCGATCGAGGTCGAGCCGGAGGCGCTGGCGTTGATCGCGCGCGCCGCCGAGGGCTCGGTGCGCGACTCGCTGTCGCTGCTCGACCAGGCGATCGCGCATGCGCGCCGGGCCGGTGCGCGCCGAGCACGTGCGGCAGATGCTCGGGCCTCGCCGACCGCGCGCGCATCATCGACCTGTTCGAGGCGCTGATGCGCGGCGACGTGGCGGCGGCGCTCGCCGAGCTGCGCGCGCAATACGATACCGGCGCCGACCCGGCGGTGGTGCTCGGCGACCTCGCCGAGTTCACGCACTTCGTCACCCGCGTGAAGATCGTGCCGGCGGTGGCCGACGATCCGGCGCTGATCGAGGTCGAGCGCACGCGCGGGCGCGGCTTCGCCGAGAAGCTGTCGATGCGCGTGCTGTCGCGCACCTGGCAGATGCTGCTCAAGGGCATCGCCGAGGTGCAGGAGGCCGGCCGGCCGGTCGCCGCCGCCGAGATGGTGCTGGTGCGCATCGCCTATGCCGCCGACCTGCCGACGCCCGACGAGGTGGTGCGCTCGCTGTCGGAAGGCAATGGCTCGACGCCGGAGCCGGGCCATCGGTAGCGCCGGGGCGCTCCGGCGGCGAGCCGGGCGTCGGTGCCTCGCGCGATGCGCGCGCCTCGCAGGCGCGTCGCTCGGCGGCGGGCTCGCCGGCCGCGTGGCGCGCCGCGCGCGGCGCTGGCCTCCGCCGGCGCAGCCGCGGCGTCCGATCCGCCGCGCTGAATCCGGCGCCTGCCGCCGGTCGCCGTTCGGCAGCTTCGAAGAGTTGATCGCGCTGGCGGCGCAGAACCGTGACATCGGCGTCAAGGCGGCGCTCGAGCGCGACGTGCGGCTGGTGCGCTGCGAGGACGGCCGGCTCGAGATCGCGCTGGAGCCGAGCGCGCCCAGGACGCTGGTGCACGATCTCGTCGCGCAAGTTCTCGCAGTGGACCAACCGGCGCTGGATGGTGATCGTCTCGGCCGAGCCGGCGAGCCGACGTGAAATCGCGCACGATGCGCGCCAGGCCGAGCTCAAGACCGGCGTGCAGGCCGACCCGCTGGTGCAGGCCGTGCTGGCGCGTTTCCCCGGTGCCGAGATCGTCGACGTGCGCAAGGCCGAGGTGGCGCAGCAGCGGTCCCGCCGATGGCGATCCCGCCGGAGGCCGGGACCGGCGACGACGACATCGCGGACTTCCGGCTGACGATGCGTCCTGACGACGTCGAGAGACAGCCAAGGCGCATGATCCCGGAACGATGATGGCTCGAATAAGATCAGACGACCGCAAATACTTGACCGATTTGCTCAAGCGCGCATCGGAGTGGCGATGGCGGATTTCCTGGGCCTGATGAAACAGGCGGCCGAACTCAAATCCAAGATGGAGGCGATGCAGGCCGAGCTTGACCAGATCGAGGTCGCCGGCACGTCGGGCGGCGGCCTCGTGACCGTCAATCTCTCCGGCAAGGGCGAGATGAAGGGCGTCAAGATCGACGCCAGCCTGTTGAAGCCGCAGGACAAGGAGGTCGTCGAGGACTTGATCGTGGCGGCGCATGCCGACGCGCGGCGCAAGGCCGAGACGGTGCTGCAGGAGAAGATGAAGAGCGTCACCGGCGGCCTGCCGCTGCCGCCCGGCCTCAAGCTGTTCTAGTCCAGGTGTCGCGCTGCAGTCTGTGCTGCGCGCTGACGCCGCGACCGAGTTCGCACGGCGCTGCAGCGAAAGGGTGCTGCGCTGCGCCCGACACCCCTCATCACGCGCACATGCCCACCGCCACCGCCGGCCCCGAGATCGAACGCCTGATCCAGCTGCTGGCCCGCCTGCCGGGGCTCGGGCCGCGCTCGGCGCGCCGTGCCGCGCTGTTTCTGATCAAGAAGCGCGAGCAGATCATGGCGCCGCTGGCGCCTGCTTTGCAGACCGCAATCGAAAAGATCGAGGTCTGCCGGCAGTGCGGCAACATCGACAGCCAGAATCCCTGCACGGTCTGCACCGACCCGCGGCGCGATCCCTCGATCATCGTGGTGGTCGCCGACGTCGCCGATCTCTGGGCGCTCGAGCGCGCGCACGCGGTCAACGCCCGCTACCACGTGCTCGGCGGCACGCTGTCGCCGCTCGACGGCATCGGCCCGCAGGAGCTTGCGATCGACGCGCTGGTGTCGCGCGCACACGATCCGGCGGTCAACGAGATGATCCTGGCGCTCAACGCCACGGTCGATGGCCA
>CAWEDK010000027.1:0-80000 GCA_963807865.1 uncultured Alphaproteobacteria bacterium
ACGGTACCGCCTGCAGCGGCAACGTACCCAGACGTCACCGTCACCGTTACCCTTATGGATGGCTGGCGGACGAATGTATCAATTCAGTACGAGTTCCATTTGATGGTTAATCCTTGGATCGGCGAATTCGACATGGAACGTCGCGCCCAAGTCAGGGCGCCGAGAGCAGTTTCTAATCAGTACGCCTCATACCAGGTTGGAGGAAACTTGGGAAATCCATGCTTACGGGAAGCGGTCGGCTCACGGAGCGCGCGCCGCTGGCGCGCACGTGTGCCAGGCGGCGGCGGCGCGAACCCTCCGACGCTGCGGACTGGCTCGGCACCTGGCTGCGCATGGGCGACGCCGCCCGGGCCAGGCCATCTGCCGACTGCTATGGCTTCCGATCGCCGCGCCGCCGATCAATACGCCACCCATCCTCGAACCGCATCTGCGTCCGGTTCCACTTTGGCGGAGATGCGCGCGTATAACGAGGCCATCGCCGCCTACCGAGCGCGCCGTGCGCATCGAGCCCAACAGGCGGCGATGCCTATCGCGCGGACCGTGCCGCGGCCCCGCTGCAGAACAATTACGGCCTGCGCCGGCGTTGTCAGGAATCGGTCTCTGTGCTGCGCGGCGTCGCTGCCATCGCGCGACCGCGCGCACCCGGCGCTGGCGTACGGGCTGGCCAACCAGCCGGATCAGGCCGCGCACGGCCGATTTCAGATTTCGTATCCGTGCAGCGCAATCTGGAGCATTACGCCACGCCGCGGAGCACTGGACGCGCTGCCCGGAGCCACGTGGCCGATCCGCGCAGGATCTCACCCATGAAGCCGCTCCCTAGTACCGTGCGGCCAAAGAATTCGATTTGCTTGCTGTTGGGGCCCGCGCGGCAGGCGCCTATTCCATTTCGTGGATTTTTTACCTAATATCCGTTTAGCAAGGGAACGGACCGATGGAACGCACCCGAAGGAGTGCCAAGTCCACAAGCTTTTGGACTACATCACCAAGACGACGGCTTTGGCGATGACGTGCATATCGAAGAGATCGCCAGCCTACGCCTCGCCACAGCGGCGAGCTGGGAGGCGCCAGCTTTGCCGTTGGCCGCTGCGGGGCCTGTCCAGCCGCCTGCCAACCCGGCGACTGGCTGCGTACGCACATCCTGCTGGTGCGTATTCGCGACCGCACATCTGCGGGCCCTTCGTCAGTGTCGCCATCGCGCGCGTGGCGGATGGCGCCGGCCAGCCGGCGGCTTCACCTGCCCTACCATGCGTGGAGCTACTGGGATGCAAGCTGCCGCACCCGCCCAAACGCGCCTTTGCCGGACGATCGCAGCCAGTGCAATCTCATGCCGCTACCGGTGGCGGAGCATGCCTGATGGGCGGGTTAGTGTTTTTTGGGCTGGAGTATCCACGGGCCGAGGCTGGGGCCGGAACTGGCCTCATATAATTTGACAGCGACCGCATTATCGCACCAAGGTCATCACGCCAGACAATGACCAACGGGAAGATGCTGGTGACGGGTTCCGAGACCTACCATCTGCCGCATCTGCACAAGACCACCGTGTCGCCCCTGATGGGCGACTCCTCGGCACGTTTGACGGCTATGGGTTGAACACGCGCATGATTGTTGTGCTGCGGCTTCTCACCAGCATGGTGAAGCTGCCGGAAGAGACGGGACCTCATCCCAATCGGCTGTGGATCCATCTAATGGTGCTGTTCCCCAACACGGTGTTGATCGGCGGGCAGGTGGATCCATGTCGAGACCTTGGCAGGCGCACCATCCGCACGACCGATCCGGCGCGGCACCACCATTGTCTATAACTCACGGTCACCAGCAAGCAGCGCCGGCACTGGGAGCGCAATTTTGATCTGGCGATCGATAGGGTCGAGAAGGAAGACCTTGTGATGTCGGCCGGCATGACGTGGCGACGAGGCCGGTCATGAGAAGACCATGTCGGCCGCAGCCTCGTGCATTTCCATCAATCGATCGATTCGGGCGCGTGGCCGCGTGGCGGCTGCCTATTTTTTGGGAATTCGCGACGCTTTTGCGTAACAGTTGAAAGCGTTCGAATGACCGGCGCCGCAGCAATGCGGCGCCGGTTTTCGTTTACAGCAGCAGGCCGATCGGTCTTCCAGCAGCGTCTTCAGCTCGGAGGAATTGCGCTGCCGCCGCGCCGTCGATGACTTTGTGATCGGCCGACAGGGGCTCAGGCGGCAATAGCATTTGCGGCACGGAAGGCGCCACGCCGCGACACCACCCAACTGATCGCAATCACACGAGCACGGTGATGGCGGCAGGCTTTGCGGATGCCCGTCGCGGTAAAATCGACGACGGCGAGCTGCCCATGCCCTCCTTCGCCAGCGGCAATCGACCGGGCGATGTCGGCGGTCGGCGTCGGCGATCAGGGACGGCGGCCCGTCGATGCGATCGTAGAGCAGCATGCCGTCGTCCTCCCACACGGCGTTGAGCGCCGACGCGCGGGCGCAGGCGCGCCGTCGCCAGACCACAATGTCGAGCAGTGACGGCTTGTGCTCCCCCAGCGCGCTGGCGGGTTCAACACGGTCGAGCGCGACATCGATGGTCTGGTAGGGTTGCACCTCCCGTCAGGTGCTCGCCGCGCGCCGCCGCAGGCGCCGAAGGGGCCACGTTTTGCCGCAGCGGCAGAGCGCTGCCACGGCCATCGTGGTTGCGGGCCGAGATCGATCGGCGCTTAGCGCCGCCAGGCGTTCGGCAAGCTTGGTAGCGCGCACGTCACGGCCCCCATCCGTCGATACAGTGCGGCGGCAGCATCGATGATCGCCGCCTCCGTCGATCGATGCGATAGAGATCCGGGAATGTCGCCCCACTGGCCGAAGCCGATCGACGCCCAGCGGATAGATGCGCTGGCCGGCGACACAACCAGCTCACAAGTCGCGGTGACCGTCGAGAACGGTACTCAGCGCCGCGCCCGGCGCCAACGTTCCCAGCAGATCGCCGAGCACCGGGGACGGTGATGCTGCTGTCGCGCCGCTTGCCAGTCCTCGTGCAGGCCATCGAGGTGATGCGAGCAATCCGGCGTTGGGGACAGGGCCAGCAGGGTCTCCCGGGTGCGGCGATGGCTTCCGGCGCCACCGCACCCACGTAAGCGATGGCAAGTTTTGATCTTGCGCTGGTTCGCGCAGCCAGTAGGCGCCTTTCACGCTCGTGCTGTCGCCTGCCAGGCTGCGCTGCGGTTGATCCAGAGCGGCCTAGAGACGCAGACCGACCCGCCCTCCTCCGCCTGCATGTGGCCGAAACCCCATTCCATGCGCGAGCTCGTCTAGGAAGGCGGGCTCGGCTCATGCCAGGCTGCGCCATGCGGATCAACGGCGTTCCGATCGATTCTCGCGCGCCTTCGGGCGACAAGGTAATACCCGAAGGCTTTTGCCACCAGCACTGGAAGTGGGCGCTTGCACGTTCAGCGCATCCAGCCCGCGCTGGATGAAGGGATCGTAAAGCGTGCCGATCGGCAGCAGGCGCGCGCCGAACAAGGTTTCGCTGAGGCCAAGCGCCTGCGGAGTCCAACAACAGATTGTTCTCGGCGATGCCCAGCTCGACACGCCGGCCGCGCGGGCTTTCGGCGCGGACACCACCTTCTGCTCGCGAAACACGTCTCGGTGGCTTCCTGGCGATTGGTGGCCGATACCGCAGGCGCTGAGATCGGTCGAGACCGTCACATCGGGCGAAGTGGTGACGCGCCGGCTTCCTCGCCGCCCGCCAGCTCGTTGAGGACCTGGCCAAAACCTTGCTGCGTCGAAGACTTCTATGACGGAGCAACGAGTATCGCATCGATGGCGTCGTCGGTGAACCGACGCTTGGCGTTCGACATGGTACGTGCTCCAGCGTCGCGTCCATTTTGAGCCCGGCGAAGCGCTCCCACTCCCGGCCCTCGCCGATCTGCATCAGATTGCGGAACTCACCCATCTGCTCGGTCCTTACCAGCCTGGTGCCTTTGTGGTGGTGAAAGAGGTCGACGGCCGCTGGCCATGGAGGAGGGTCGGCACGTCGCGCGCGAGGCGGCGCGGAAGGCTTCCAGCACGCACTCAAGATCGTGGCCGGTGAGATTGGTCAGCGCCAGCGCCGCATCGTCATGCGTCTCGAGACGCGCGGATGCCGGAGAGCACTTTATATTTCGTGCAGGGCCTCGCGCCAGCCATGCTCATAGACCAGTGCCGAAGCGAGTCGGCATCGTCGATCCACTGCCGCAGGTCGCCATCTTCCTGCGCGAACAGCTTCAAAGAGGTGATGACTTTCCAGCCCACCATCTCGAACAGCTTGTCGATGCGCTGGGAGCAATCGGTTGTCATCTGAGTTGGCTCTGGCGGTTGTAGTTGATCACCCACCACAGATCGGCGCACATCGCGTCGAACCTCCAGCAGGGCCTCGAAGACATTGCCTTCGTTGAGTTCGGTGTCGCCCACCAGCGCCACCCATGTGGCCCTTCTTTCCTCGGGATCCAGCGACTTCAGTGCCACGTAGCCTACCAGCCAACAGGTTACCGCGGCGCCGAGACCGACCGAGCCGGTGGGTCTCGACGTCGTCCTTGTCTTTGGTGCGTGAGGGATAGGCCTGCGCGCCACCCAGTTTGCGGAAACTGCAGCTGTCTTTGGTCCGGGTCCCGCCGACAAGTTATCGAATTGCATGGAAGACCGCGAAGCGTGCGGCTCTGATGGCTACAGGTCCCGTGGCTGGAGCACGGCGAAATAAGAGGCGCGGTCATGATCGTGACGCGGACGGCTCGGCGGCCGCCGACAAGATGTCGCGCGAGTTACGCTTGTGCATGTTGTGGATCATCCACGAGGACAGCCACAGGATCTTCTCTGCAGCGCTTCAAAGACAGGCCAGGTGGAGGGCCCATCGCCGTCTCCTGGAGAGCCTCCGTTTAACCCAGTTCGTAACGCTTAGGCGCTTGATGGGCATAATTATTCCAATAACTCGGGAATATTGGAATCAATGGGTCGAAAATCGCACTGGACGCCATTGATCGCCGGATTTTGAAATATTCGCAGGAACACGGCCGCGCCCTCGCATGACGGCCGCCGCCAAACTCTCGCCCTCGCCTGCTGGCGGCGCGTGAAGGCGCTGGAGGATGCCGGCGTCATCTCGCGCTACGTCACCTCCGGCCGCTGCAGCACCGCCTTCTCGAACACTTCCAGCGCCGATTCGACCTGTGTCGAGAGCGAGACGTTGACGAAGACATTGACCGACAGTCCGACCGCCTTGGGATCGACCAGCGTGACGTAACGCGAGATCACGCCGGCGTCCTCCAGTGCCTTCACCCGCCGCCAGCAGGGTGAGGGAGAGAGTTTGGCGGCTGCGGCAAGATCGGCCGTCGAGGCGCGACCATGTTGCTGCAAGTACTGCAGAATCCGCCGATCAATGGCGTCCAGTGCGATTTTCGACCCATTCATTCCAATAATCCCGATTTATTGGAATAATTATGCCTTTACTGCCGATAGTTCTGCAAGAACGCAAAAGTTTTCTGCTCGAACTGAGTTAAATAGAGATTCTTATCCGGGAGACGGCGATGGCCAGTCCGCAGGCGAAAACTACAAATCAATCCACCCCGACCCGGCCAGAAGCGGGTTCGGAACTGGCCTGCCTCGAGGCGCTCGAGAAGAAGGTGCTGTGGCTGTCGGCCTGGATGATCCACAACGCCAACCACCTGCGCGCCGAGCCGCGACGGGCTGAAGGTCGGCGGGCACCAGGCGTCGTAGCGCCTCGGTCGCGACGCTCATGACGGCGCTCTATTTCGACGTGCTGCGGCCGCAGGACCGCGTCGCGGTGAAGCCGCATGCCAGCCCGGTGTTCCACGCCATCCAGTACCTGCTCGGGCCGGCAGAGCCGCGACAAGCTCGAGCGCTTCCGCGCGCTCGGCGGCGCGCAGTCCTATCCCGTCGCGCACCAAGGACGGCGACGACGTCGATTTCTCGACCGGCTCGGTCGGCCTCGGCGTCGGCGATGACGCTGTTCGCCGCGCTGGTGCAGGACTATGTGCGGCTGCAAGGGCTGGTGCCGGACGGCAGCCAGCCGGGCCGCATGGTCGCCCTGGTCGGCGACGCCGAGCTCGACGAGGGCAACATCTTCGAGGCGCTGCTCGAAGGCTGGAAGCACGACGTCCGCAATGTCTGGTGGGTCATCGACTACAACCGCCAGAGCCTCGACGCCGTCGTCTCCGACCGGCTGTTCGGCCGCATCGACGGCGATGTTCGAGACGATGGGCTGGCGCGTCGTCACGCTCAAATACGGCCAGCAGCTGCGAGGCCGCCTTCGCGCGGCCCGGACGGCGAGGCGCTGCGCGCTGGATCGACGACTGCCCGAACTCGCTCTATTCGGCGCTGGCCTTCAAGGGCGGCGCGGCCTGGCGCGAGCATCTGCGAGCGCGATCTCGGCCGCGATGCCCGGCATCCGCGCGCATGCTCGACGACGCACGACGACGCGGCGCTGCGCGCGGCTGATGACCAACCTCGCCGGCCACGACATGGAGGCGGTGCTCGAGGCCTTCCACGCGCGTCGCCGACGACCAGCCGACCTGCTTCATCGCCTACACGATCAAGGGCATCGGCCTGCCCTTCGCCGGCCACAAGGACAACCACGCCGGGCTGATGAGCCCGGAGCAGATGGCGGACTTCCAGCGACAGCATGGGGATCGCCGACGGCGAGGAGTGGGAGCCGCTTCGCCGGCCTCGACATGCGCGCCGGCGAGCTCGAGCGCCTTCCTCGCGCGGCGTGCCGTTCGCCCAGCGGCCAGCGCCGCGTTCACGACGCCGCGCGATGCCGGTGCCGCCGACGCTTGCCGGTGCCGCGCGGCGCGACGCATGTCGACCCAGGAGGGCTTCGGCCGCATCCTCGACGAGCTCGGCCGGCGGCGACGCGACGCTCGCCGCAGCGCATCGTCACCACCTCGCCCGACGTCACGGTCTCGACCAATCTCGGCGGCTGGGTGAACCGGCGCGGCATCTTCGACCGCGCGCGACCGAGCGACGTGTTCCGCGAGCGAGAAGGTCGTCTCGGCGCAGCGCTGGGCGCATGGCGCCGCAGCGGCCAGCACATCGAGCTCGGCATCGCCGAGAACAACCTGTTCCTGCATGCTGGCGGCGCTCGGGCTGTCGGCGACCGCTGTTCGGCGCGCGGCTGCTGCCGATCGGCACGCTCTACGACCCGTTCATCCAGCGCGGCCTCGATGCGCTGAACTACGCCTGCTACCAGGATGCGCGCTTCATGCTGGTGGCGACGCCGTCGGGCCTGACGCTGGCGCCCGAGGGCGGCGCGCACCAGTCGATCGTCCACGCCGCTGATCGGCATCGGCCAGCCCGGCCTGACCGGCTTCGAGCCGGCCTATGTCGACGAGCTCGCGGCGATCATGCGCTGGGGCTTCGGCCACATGCAGGCGCGAGGACGGCGGCTCGGTCTATCTGCGCCTGTCGACGCGGCCGCTCGACCAGCCGCGAGCGCGCGCTCGACCGCGCGCTCGCCGCGGCGATCGTCGCCGGCGCCTACTGGCTGCGCGCAGCCCGCGCCGGGCGCCGAGCTGGCGATCGCCTATGCGGCGCCGGTGGCGCCGGAGGCGCTGGCCGCGCACGCAGCGATCGCTGGAGGACATGCCCGGGGCCGGCCTGCTGGCGGTCACCTCGCCCGACCGGCTGCACGCCGACTGGCAGGCGGCGCGGCGGCGGGGCGAGCCGCGCGCATCGCATCGAGCGGCTGCTGGCGCGCGCTGGCGCCCGGCGCGGCGCTGGTCACCGTGCTCGACGGCCACCCGGCGACGCTGTCCTGGCTGGGCGCGGTGCGCGGCCAGCGCGTCCGTCCGCTGGGCGTCGACCGCTTCGGCCAGTCGGGCGACATCCCCGACCTCTACCGCGTCCACGGCATCGACGCCGCCGCGATCGTCGACGCCGCCGCCCGCGCCTGCATCGACGGATGGCGGCCATGACCATGCACACCACCAAGCTTGCCGAACGCCTGGCGGCACTCGCGTCGATCGATCTCGGCCGGCTCGGCAAGACCGGCGAGGTGACGGCGCGCGACGTGGCAGCGCTACTGCCGCTGCCGCAGAACGTCGTCTCCTTTGCCGCGCCCCCGCGTGCCTTGCCGACGACGCGCAACGAGCGCCTGGTCCATGCCAAGCGCGAGATGCCGCATTTCTACCAGACCATCGATGTCGCCTGGACCGGCTGCTGGACTTCGCCAGCGCCCTGGGCGAACACAAGCCCTCGCTGCTCGACATCGTGGTGCTGGCGACCGCGCGCCTGCTGCGCCGCACGCCGGCGCTCAACGCCGTCTGGCAGGACGACGGCATGCTGCTCTACGACCGCATCGACATCGCCCTGAGCCAGGGCAGCCGCACGATCCTGATCGCTGATGCCGACCGCCAGGGCTGCGCGGCATCGCCCGGTCGATCGCTGCGGGCGAGGAGGGCATTGGCACCTTCGCCATCGCCGATTTTACCGCCACCGGCATCCGCGAAGCCTCCGCCATCATCGACCCGCACCATGCCGGCATCATCGCGCTGGGGGCGCCGCAGGAGCGGGTGGTGTCGCAGATGGCGCCTTCGTGGCGCAATCCTATTGCCGCCTGACCCTGTCGGCCGATCACAGAGTCATCGACGGCGCGGCGGCAGCCGAATTCCTTTCCGAGCTGAAGACGCTGCTGGAAGATCCGATCGGCCTGCTGCTGTAAACGAAAACCGGCGCCGCATCGCTGCGGCGCCGGTCATTCGAACGCTTTCAACTGTTACGCAAAGCGCTGCGAATTCCGCTTAGTTCATTCGGCCGCCGCCGCTACCCGGTTGCTGCCCAGCGCCCGATCGATCGACTGATGGAAATGCGCCAGGCACGGCTCGTTGCGGCCGAACACGATGGTCTTCTGATGGCCGGCCTGTAGCCACGCTGCATGCCGGCGGACATCACGAGGTCTTCCTTCTCGACCGTATCGATCGCCAGATCGAAATTGCGCTCCCAGTGCCGGCGCTGCTTGTCGGTGACCGTCGGTTCGGCGTATAGAGCGAGAAATAGGTGGTGCAGGCGCCGGGATCGCTGGCATGCGGATAGACATGCCAGGTCTCGACATGGTCGCCCTGCACCACCAGCACCGTGTTGGGAAACAGCACGTAAATGATCGCCGATTGCGGGATGAGGTCCCATTGCTCTTCCGGCAGTTTCACCATTTCGGTGAAGCCGCGGCGCACGACGACATGCGCGTGTTCAGCCCATAGCCATCGAACGTGCCGAGATCGCCGAAGATCAGGGGCGACACGGTGGTCTTGTGCAGATGCGGCAGATGGTAGGTCTCGAGGAACCCGTCCACCAGCATCTTCCAGTTGGTGTCGGGCGTGATGACCTTGGTGCGATAATGCGAGTAGCTGTCGAACTGGTATGAGGCCAGTTCCGGCCCCAGTCCGGCGAGTTCGGCATCGATGTCGAATTCCAGCCCCGGCGTGGCGGCAGCCCACATCAGGCCGTATTTCTCCGCCACCGGCAGCGGGATGAGATTGCACTGGCTGCGGTCGTGCCCGGCAAAGGCGGCTTCGTTGGGGCGGGTGCGCAGCTTGCCGTCCAGACCATAGCTCCACGCATGGTAGGGGCAGGTGAAGCCGCCGGCTTTCTCGCCGGCGCCATCCGCCACCGCGCGCCGCGATGGCGGCAGGCATTGACGAAGGCGCGCAGAGTGCGGTCGCGATCGCGCACCAGCAGGATCGGCGTGCCGGAATAGTCTTCGGTCAGCCAGTCGCCTGGGTTACGGCAGGCGGCTGGACAGACCCAGGCACAGCGGCCGGCGCAGGAAAAGCTCGCGCCGCTCCCGTTCCGCCCGCTGCGGCGAGGCGTAGGCGGCAATGTCTTCGATATGTACGTCATCGGCCAAAGCCGTCGTGCGCCTGGTGATGTAGTCCAGCAGCTTTCTGGACTGGGCGATCTGTTCGGCGCGTTCCATCGGTCCGTTCCGGATTTTCTAACGGATATTAGGTAGAAAATCCAGCAAATGCAATGGAATAGCGCCGCGTGCCGCTTCGGGCCGCAACCGCAGGCAAATCAATCTTTTAGCAGCTGATATTAGGGAGCGGCTTTAGGAAAATAGGTCGGATCGCTGCGGATCGCCTGGCTGCGGGCAGCGCCGTCCATGCGCGCAGCATGGCGTAGTGCTGCAGATTGCGCTGCACGGAAACCGAATCCAGATCGGCCGATGCCGCGCGCGCCGCCTGATCCGGCTGGTTGGCCAGCCCGTACGCCAGCGCCAGATTGAGGCGATCCCGGCCGGCGGCGGTACTATGCGTACGCCGAAATCCGGGAGACTTTGTTTGAAATCGATTTCTCGAATCCGCTGGCCGCACCCTTATCGCGTTGTTCGCCGTACTGGCCGGTGTTGCCGGTTACGAAATTGCCGGCCGCGCGCAAAGCGCGCCACCCGTAAACCCGCCGACCTGGACCGTGCCCGAAATCGGCGCCTTGCCGGACGATGCCAGCGGCCGCCAGATCCGGCGCGGTCGCGATCTGGTGACCGCGACCTATGCGCATGTCGGCCCGGAAGTTGCCGATCCCGCCAAGCGCTATGCGGGCAACAACCTCGCCTGCACGAATTGCCACCTGATGGCGGGGACCAAGAAGTTCGGGTTGGCGCTGTACGGGATTTACGGGGATTTTCCGGCGTACAGTATACGCTCCGGCACCGAGGCCAGCCTCGAGGGCCGTCTCAATTCCTGCATGATGCGAAGCATGAACGGCCGCGCCATGCCGAACGACGCGCCCGAGATGCAGGCGCTCGTCGCCTACATCAAGTTTCTCTCGACCGGCGTGCCGCCCGGTGAAAAACTGCCCGGCCTCGGACCCGGCACCATGCCGGAACTCGACCGCGCCGCCGATCCGGTCCGCGGCCAGGCCGTCTACACCAACAGTTGCGCGGTGTGTCACGGGCCTGAAGGCCAGGGTGTCCGCCGCAGTCTCCCCACCACCGATCTCGGTTACATGATCCCGCCGCTGTGGGGACCGGACAGCTTCAACGACGGCGCCGGCATGACGCGACTGATCACGGCGGCGAACTTCATTCACTTCAACATGCCGCACGGCACCGACTACCTCAATCCCCAGCTTTCGCCCGAACAGGCGTGGGACGTGGCGGCCTACATGGTTTCACAGCCGCGGCCGAACAAATCCGGCCTCGACAAGGACTTTCCCAACCTGCTCGACAAGCCGGTGGATGTGCCTTACGGCCCCTACGCGGACAGTTTCGACGCGCGGCAGCACAAGTACGGGCCGTTCGCGCCGATCCGCGCCGCGATCGCGCGAACTCAAGGCCGAGCGTCCGGGCGCACCTGCGCCAGCGCGGTGAGTTGTCGAAGCGGACACGGTGGTTCGCCGGCTACGCCGCCGGCGGAGCGTCGCCCCGGTCGAACCGCAACGCCAACAGGCGCTTGAGCTTGAGCAAGTTGATCTCGCCCTGTTCGAAGTGGATCGTTGCGCGCGGATCGGCATGCGCGAGCGCGTCCCGCAATTTGGTCCACAGTTCGCCGGACTGAAACAGCGAGAGCTCACGCAGCCGCAGGTTGACGACCGGTTCGTCGTACCCGAACGCCAAGCGCGCGGCCTCGTTCATCAACAGAATCCAGCCGTCGTCGAACTCGCCCGCCTTGGTGAAGGTCGGATAGGTCACGACCCATGGATTGAGCGCATGCTTGAAGAGCTGCTCGAACACCTCCTGCTGATGGCTCAGCACTTCCGAATAGCAAACCAGCACAGTACCCAGTCCGCTCACCTCGACCGGCAGCACCAGCCGTTCCCAGACGAGCGCGTTCTGCGCGAATGACGAGGTAAATCGCATGAACAGCGGGCGGCCTTGCGCGACCGCTTGCTGGTAGGCGCCGATCAGGTCGCGCGAGACCGTGTCGTTGATCGTCGACAGCATGCGGCCGGTGAAATCCTGGCCAATGGCGGCTCGGATATTGCGGCCGACATGCATGAAAAAGAAATCGCCCCCGGCCGGAAGCATCTTGGACGAATTGCCGGTGATGTCGAAACTGGTGTCGTCGGTTAGCGTCGGCAGCGTCAGCTTGTTCATCGCCGACAGCGTGTTCCACTTCGTCAACAGAAACTTCATCGCCGGCGCGAGCGCATCCTGCGGAATCGCTTCGAAATGAAAAATCTCGACAGCCATGTCGAATCCGCGCCCCGGGCCGACGGCATGTCAGGCCCGTTGCCGACGGCTGTCAAGCTGGCGGCGCGGCGTCTGTCAACAATGATGGAGCGTGCCGATTTGCAAAATGCGCGCGCATGAGTCGTTGACGGGACGATGCCTCAGCGCCGCTTGGCCTCGATCCGGTCCCACACCATCGCCGCCACATCGGGACCGCCGAGATTCTGGATGGCGCGAATCCCGGTCGGCGATGTGACGTTGATCTCGGTCAGAAAGCCGTCGATCACATCGATGCCCACGAAGATCAGCCCGCGTTCGCGCAGCGAAGGGCCGAGCGTGCGGCAGATTTCCCGTTCGCGCGGCGTCAGGTCGGTTTCCCTGGGCGTGCCGCCGCGCACCATGTTGGAGCGAAGGTCGTCCGGTGCCGGGACCCGGTTGACCGCGCCGGCGAACTCGCCGTCGACCAGAATGATGCGCTTGTCGCCGTGCTTCACGGCGGGGAGAAAGCGTTGCACCACCCATTGCTCGCGAAACGTCACCGAGAACAGATCGTACAGCGATCCGAAATTGAGGTCCTCCTGCGCGAGGCGGAAAACCGCCTCGCCGCCCTTGCCGTAGAGCGGCTTCATGACGATGTCGCCGTGCTCGGCGCGGAACGCCTTGATCTCCGCGAGGTCGCGGGTGATCAGCGTCGGCGGCATCAGGTCGGGAAACTCCATCACGAATATTTTCTCGGGCGCGTTGCGGACTTCGCGCGGGTCGTTGACGACCAGAGTCCCGGGATGAATGCGCTCGAGCAGGTGCGTGGTGGTGATATAGGCCAGGTCGAACGGCGGGTCCTGTCGCAGCAGGATGACGTCGAGTTCGCTGAGGTCGATGCGCCGCGGCTCGCCCAGGGTGAAATGGTCGCCGATCTGGTCGCGGACCTGCAAGTTCTGCACGGTGGCGAAGACCCGCGCGGCGCGCAGCGCGAGCCGGTCCGGTGTGTAGTAGGAGATCGCATGTCCGCGCCTTTGCGCCTCCAGCAGGAGCGCAAACGTCGAATCGCCACGGATGTTGATCCGCTCGATCGGGTCCATCTGTACGGCGATTTTCAAGCTCATCGATCCCTCATCCCCGGCAATCGTTTGGTAACGCAAACGCGACGTTAAGCATTTCCCTGCAATCTATACGTTCGGTCGGGATTTTTGCAGGCGCAAGGGATCGCAACGTGACGCTGCCGCACTTTTCCATTGCGACCAAGCTGTACGCGATCTTTGCACTGCTCGCCACCGTCACCATCGCACTCGCCGCCGTCGCGGTCATCAATTCCCGGGAGCACGCGGCGCTCACCAAGGAGTTCGAGGCGGCGTTTGCCGGCGCCCTCAATGTCGAGCGCGTCAAGGCACTGCTCGATGCCGTCGAGGGAGAATCGCGCGGCGATCTATGCCACGGCCGATACCGCGGGGGTGAAGCCGTTCGCGGTCGGACTGATCCGCGCCAGCGATCGCATCGGCGACGCCGTCACCGAGTGGCAGTGGGTCGTCAGCCCGGACGAGGCGGCGCAGTTCGAAGCGCTGGCCGGGCACATCAAGGAGTATCGGGAATCCCGGCGCGAACTGGTCCGTCGTGCATTGGCTGATGGCCCAGCGGCGGCCCGCGAGTGGGGCGAGAGTGGCGCAAATCAACTCGCACGGGAAGAGATCGGCAAGCTCCTCGAGCCGTTCGGTCAGATTTATTCGCATCGCGCCAAGCGCACCTATGCGAAGATCGACCAGGGCATCGAAACGACCGCCTGGCTCCTCAGTTTTTTCGCCGCCTGCGCGGTTCTGCTTGCCGGCGTCGGCGTGACGATCATCTGGCGCGCGGTGGCGCAGCCGTTGGCGCGGATCACCCGGGTGACGGAATCGGTCGCGGCCGGTACCGCGGGTGTGGCCATTCCCTATCGCGAACGCGGCGACGAGATCGGCGCGCTGGCGCGTTCGATCGCCGTCTTTCAGGATGCGATGCGGCAGAACGAGGAGCTCAGCACGACGGTGATCGACGACGCTCAGGCGCGCGCACGCCGCCAGGAGCAGATGTCAGCCGAAATCGTCACGTTCAGCGCCGACATGGAAGCGACGCTGTCCGAGCTGGGCCTGATCTCCGACCAGATGCTGGCGGCGTCGCGGGAGCTGTCGGTTGCCGCCGATACCGCGGCCAGCCGGACCAGCGGCGCCACGACGGCATCTTCCGAAGCATCGGAGAATGTCCGGGACATCGCGTCCGCGGCCGACGAGCTTTCGGCCTCGGTGGCCGAGATCGATCGGCAGGTCGCGCAATCGAACAGCATCGCCACCAAGGCGGTTTCCGAAGCGGAGCAGACCAACTCTACCGTCAAGGAGCTCAACGATGCCGCCGGGCGCATCGGCGATGTCGTCAAGCTCATCACCGACATCGCCGAGCAGACCAACCTCTTGGCGCTCAATGCCACGATCGAGGCGGCGCGTGCCGGCGATGCCGGCCGTGGATTCGCGGTCGTTGCGAGCGAGGTCAAGGCGCTCTCGGGTCAAACCGCCAAGGCGACCGAGGATATCAGGGCGCAGATCGCCGGCATGCAGCACGCCACCTTGCGCTCGATCAACGCGATCGGTGCGATCGAGCGCACCATCCGCGAGATCGGCGACATCAGCGGAGCGATAGCGGCCGCGGTCACCGAGCAAGGCGCCGCCACCCAGGAGATTGCACGCAGCGTCGAGACCGCGGCCCAGCGCACTATCGAAACCGCTGACGAGGTCGTGCTGGTCGGCGAAGCAACGGCCGCGACCCGGAACAATGCGGGCGCCGTCAAGGTGGTTGCCGAGGACCTCGGCAATGTTGCCGCCCGCATTCGCGGCCAGGTCGACACGTTCTTCCAGAAGCTGCGGGCCGCCTGAGCGCGATCCCTAAGATCGTCCGGCTGACAAGCGGCGGCCGCCGCATCAGCCGTTCAGGTCGAACGCCGCCGGAATGTGCACGCGGTATTCGGCGCGGCGCCACCAGCATGGCGTCGAAGCGAATGTCCCGGATTCCTCGCATCGCCGTAAGTGGCAAGCCAGGCTTCGGCCGCCGCTGCGATGCGGGCGCGCTGTCGGCCAGTGACCGACCAGGCGGCGTCATCGAGCCGCTCGCGCGCCTTGACCTCGACGAACACCAGGAGGCCGCGCCGCCGCGCGACGATATCGATCTCGCCGGCCGGGCTCTTCCAGCGCCGCGACAGGATACGGAAGCCCTTGGCGATCAAGAGGGCGGCCGCCCGGCTTTCCGCCGAAAGGCCGGTTCGGAACGCCACCTGGCGCTCCGGATTGGGGCTGCGGGCTCCAAGCGGCGAGGGACGGGGTCGCTCAGTCGCCATGAGACCGATCCTTGTTCAGCGCCAAAGCGCGCTGGTAGACCTCGCGCCGGGGATGACCGGTGGCGGCGGCAATCTCGGCGACGGCCTCTTTGACCGAGACGCGTGCGAGGGCGTCGCGCAGCATGGCGTCGAGCGTGGCCGCCTCAATTTTGGTCTCGGTGGAAGGGGGCGCGATCACGATGACGATCTCGCCGCGGGGCTCGGGCGCCTGCGCGTAGCTCGCTGCCAGCGCCTCGAGACTGCCGCGGCGAACCTCTTCGTACAGCTTGGTGAGCTCCCGGCAGATCGCGGCCTCGCGCGACCCCAGTCCGGCCGCCAGATCGGCGAGCGCGGCGGCGAGGCGGGGGCCGGTCTCGAACAACACCAGTGTTGCGGGAATACGGCTGAGGTCGGCGATACGAGCTTGCCGCTGCGTCTCCTTGGCGGGCAGAAACCCTTCGAAGAAGAAACGGTCGGTCGGCAGGCCCGATACGGCCAGTGCCGCCAGCACCGCCGAAGCGCCCGGGATGGGCGTCACCGGATGACCGGCGATGTGGGCCTCCCGCACGAGCTTGAAGCCCGGATCGGACACGAGCGGTGTCCCGGCATCGGACACCAGCGCGATGGCGTCGCCGGCCGCCAGCGGGCGATCAGCTTGGGGCGGGCCTCGCCGGCATTGTGCTCGTGGTAGGGCGTGAGCGGAGCTCTGATACCGTAGTGCTCGAGAAGCCTGCCGGTAATGCGGGTGTCCTCGCAGGCAATCAGGTCGGCGGCCGCCAGAACTTCGAGCGCCCGTACCGTGATGTCGCGCAGATTGCCAATCGGCGTCGCCACCAGGTGCAGGCCGGCCGGGAGCGGTGGTGCAATGGCCGACTGGCCGTGCAGCACATATTCCCGGCGATCAGGCCGATCGGGGCTGGCCGGCTGGGTTGTCGGGTTCGGGCCGGGGCGTCGCATCGGGCTACTCTACCCGCCAAACGGCGCACTCGTCATGGCCGCAAGAATTCGCTATGATTTTCATTCAGTTAAACTGACGACGGCAAGATCGCCCAATTTGCTGTCGTGAACGGGGTGGCGTTGGCGGTGGTGGTGGAGACGCCGTGATGTACCGAGTACTGCAGACGCGGACTCCCGCGCGGAGCCGCCGGGCTATGCTGTGGCTCGGCGCCCTCGCCGGCGCATTTCTGCTGACCGGATGCGGCGGCGGCAATTTTTCAGTCGGCGACATGTTCAGCAGCCCGCCGGCCACGTCGGCGCAGCCCGGCGCGAACATCGGCGAGGGGCAGGTCAAGGTCGCGCTGATCCTGCCGCTGACGGCCTCCGGAAATGCCGGGGTCGCCGCGCAATCCATGCGCAATGCCGCCGAAATGGCGCTCGCCGAATTCAACAATCCCGATATCCAGCTCCTGGTGAAGGACGACGGCGGCAGCGCGCCGGGTGCGCAACAGGCGGCGCAGCAGGCGCTCGACGAAGGCGCTGAAATCATCCTGGGGCCGCTCTTCGCTTTGACAGTTGGCCCGGTCGGACAGCTCGCGCGCGCCCGCAAGGTCCCGGTCATTGCGTTCTCGACGGACGCCAACGTTGCCTCGCGCGGCGTCTATCTGCTGAGCTTCCTGCCGGAATCCGACGTCGACCGGATCATCGGTTACGCTGCCGGCCAGGGCAAGCGGGCGTTCGCCGCGCTGGTGCCGGACAACGCCTATGGCACGGTCGCGGAAGCTGCATTCAAGCAGGCGGTGGCGCGCCGGAATGGCCGGGTCATTTCGCTGGAGCGTTATCCGCTCGACCGCGGCCAGATGCAGGGACCGGTGCGGACCGTGGCGACAGCTGCGGCCAAGGCCGATGCGATCTTCATTCCGGATGGCGCCGACGCGGTGCCGGCCATCGTGCAGGGGCTGGTCTCCAACGGGCTCGACACCAAGAAGGTGCAGTTGCTGGGGACGGGCTTGTGGGAGGACGCGCAGATCTTCGCCAATCCGCAACTCGACGGCGGGTGGTATGCGGGGCCCGATTCGGCCGGCTTCAAGAGCTTCGCGGCGCGCTATAAAACCAAATACGGCTCGGACCCGGTGCGCACGGCATCGCTGACCTATGATGCGGTCGCGCTGGTCGCGGCGCTGACCAAGACCCAGGGCAAGCAGCGGTTCTCCGAAGAGGTGCTGACCACGTCTTCGGGTTTCACCGGCATCGACGGGCTGTTCCGCTTCCGCGCCCGACGGCACCAGCCAGCGCGGCTTGTCGGTGATGCGCGTGACGCCGGGCGGCGGCCAGGTGATCAGTCCGCCGCCGAAGGCGTTCGGCGGGTCGGCGACCTGACGCGCCTGGTTTGTCCGGACGGCGAAACTATCGGTTGCGTGCCGGAACCTGAAACAGTTCGCCGACCTGTTCCTTGCTCAGCGGCTGCGACAGCAGCTTGACCTGAACGGCATCGGACATGACGGCGTCGAGACCGGAGATGCGAAACGGATCGAGCGTCTCCCGGGTATAGAACTCGGTGAGGCCCTTCCGGGTGATGTGGAGAGGTACGCCGGAATAATCGCGGTAGTGTTCGAGCGCCTTCGGGTCGGAGTACATCCAGTCCACGGTGTCCGCGTAGGCCCGCATGAAGCGCGCGATCAGCTCGCGGTCCTTGGCCAGCTTGTTGGCGTTCGCGATCAACAGGCGGACGGTCTGCTCGCGGGTCTCAGGGATCTCGCTCGCCCGCGCGATGATCCTGATCTTGCCTTCCTCCAGCTGTTGTAGCGCGAACGGCGCGCCGGCGTAGCCGATGTCGATCTGACCGGACATCACCTGAGTCAACGTGGCCTGCGGGTCGCCGGTGCGGGTGGGCTTGGCCTTGCTGTTGTGCACGCGAACCAGTCCGAGCGCGAACAAGTGCGTCGACGAGCCGGTGCTGGAATACGCGATGGTGGTGTTCTCGGTCGCATCCTTGAAGGACTTAAGCGGCGATTCGGTGCGCACGAAGTAATAGATCTCGTTGGCGCCCGTGGTAACCGAGCCGATGGCGCGGACCGGCGCGCCCTTCATGAACGCCGCCATGACGCCGCCGGTGCCGACCGCGATGCCGATGTCGACGGCGCCCGAAATCGTGGCCTGCAAGGTTTCGCCGCCACCGGCGGTGAACAGGTTGTCGAGTGCGAGCCCGCTCTTCTGAAAGATTCCGCCGCGTTTGCCGAGTTCGGCCGGCGACGAATCCCAGTTGCCTCGCCCGCCGATGGCGAGCTTCAGCGAATCCTGGGCAGAGGCCGAAGTGGCGACCGGCAGTTCGGCCGACAGCAATGCTGCAATGGTCAGAAAAAGGCTGAGCGCGCGTCGAGTCATGTTGTCCCTCCGCAGGTGCCGGCGCTCTCAAGGGCGCAGCTTGCAACTATTGCGACGGCATTGAGGCGCGCTTGTCAATGCGAGATAGCTACGCGGCGAGGTCGGCGACCACGGCGTCGAGCACCGGAAAGCCCGCGAGCGTCACCCGCAGCATGCCGTCCGCGGTCGTCTCCACCGCGCCCTGGTCGCGTAGCGACGCGATCCGTCCGGCGTCGAGCGTGCCGGCCGGCGAGGCGGGCATAGCGCGCCGGATCGATGCCCTCGGCGAGCCGCAGCCCCATCAGCAGGAACTCGTCGGCCCGTTCGACCCGCGACAGCACCTCGTCGGTGACCACGCCGTGGCCGGCGGCCTCGACCCGCATCAGCCAGCTCTCGGGCCGCCGCTCGGTCGCGACCGCATGGCGCTCGCCGTCGATGTCGAGCCGGCCATGCGCGCCCGGACCGATGCCGGCATATTCGTGCGCCCGCCAGTAGACCAAGTTGTGCCGGCACTCGGCGCCGGGCTGAGCGTGATTGGAAATCTCGTACGCCGGCCGGCCGGCCGCGGCGCAGACCTCCTGCGTGACATCGTAGAACGCGCGCGCAGTGTCGTCGTCGGGCGTCGTGAGCTTGCCGGCCTGATGCAGCGCGAAGAACGGCGTGTCCTGCTCGATAGTGAGCTGGTAGAGCGACAGATGCTCGCCGGCCTCGGCGAGCGCGCGCCGAAGCTCGGCGGCCCACGCTTCCGGCGTCTGCCGTTGCCGCGCATAGATCAGGTCGAACGAGTAGCGCTCGAAGTTTTCCCGCGCCACCGCGACCGCGTCGAGCGCTTCGCGCGCGCTGTGCAGCCGGCCGAGTTCCTTGAGCGCGCCGTCGTCGAGCGCCTGCACGCCGAGCGACACCCGGTTGACACCGGCCGCGCGATAGCCGCGAAACCGCGTCGCCTCGACGCTGGTCGGATTGGCTTCCAGCGACACTTCGGTATCGGGCGCGACCGTCCAGTGCCGCCCGATGGCGTCGAGAATCGTGCCCACGGTTGCGGGCTGCATCAGCGACGGCGTGCCGCCGCCGAAGAAAATGCTCGAGACGGTGCGGCCCGGCGTCCGCACGGCCGTCGCGGCGATCTCGGCCTCGAACGCGCGGGCGAAGCGCGCCTCGTCGATCGCCGCGTGGCGGACGTGGCTGTTGAAGTCGCAGTACGGGCATTTCGACAGGCAGAACGGCCAGTGGACGTAGACGCCGAAGGCCTGGTCCGACTCAGGTTTCATGCCGCTGATATGGCAGCTTTGCGGGCGGGCGTCATCTGTGGGGTCGCAGCAGATGCGCGGCCTTCGGGGCAAGCGTGTCGTTCGGGGCAAACGCGTGCCGCGGCTTACCCTCCCCCGCGAGCGTAGCGAGCGGTGGGGAGGGTCGGCGGCGAAGCCGCCGGGGTGGGGGGCAACTACCCAGTCATTGCAATCGACGAATTGAGCGGCGGCGTGCCAAGAACCCCCCACCCCCGACCCCTCCCCACCATTCGCTTCGCTCATGGGGGGAGGGGAGCGAGAGGCCGGCGCGGGTTCGTAAGGTGGGTTGGCGCCGAAGGCGCGTAACCCACCGGCAGAGCTTTCTGCGAAGTCCCGGAATTCGCCGCAAGTCCCGATGGTGGGTTACGGCGCTTCGCGCCTAACCCACCCTACGGGCTGCGGGGCCTGACCCCGTGATGCCGGCACGATCGAGGGGCCGAACAGTTCGCTCATCATCGAACCCTTCTTGCCGGCCCAGGGGATCGGCGGCAGGTTCGGCATGTCAGTGAGTGGTGTCATTCTCGACAGCATGATGCGGCCGGGAAACCGCGGCAGGAAAACCTCGTTCATGCCGCCGTCGAGCGCGCTGTAGACCGGGGCGGACGGCACGTTGCCGTCGAGCAAGCGCGCGTATTCACGCTCGTCGGCACGCTGCTTCTCCAGCGCGCGCTGCGCGATCTTTGGATTGACGACAAAGTCGGGGCACGGGTCGGCGGGCTTGAACGCAAGCGGCTTGGACGAATTCGCCGGCGCCTGCGCGTCGAAGACATATCGGCGATCGCACACATCCACCTTGGGCTCGAGTTGCGTGGTCTCGAAGTGATCGTTGCCGATCTTGAGCATCTTCCAGAACGCCAGGTTCGGACTGTTGCGATGCCGCGCCAGATTCGCCGGCGTCAGGCGGAACGGGTAGGCCTGAACCTGGAACGACGGCCGGCCGGCGAGCAAGTCGCGCGCCAGTCCGTAGATCTCGCTGATCTGCTCGTCGGTCATCGCAAAGCAACCGCTCGACCAGCAGTCGCCGTGGATCATCAGCAGGCTGCCGTCGCGGTTGTTCGCCTTATCGAAGCTGTTGGGATAGCCGGTGTTGATAGACAAGTAGAAGCTGGAGTGCGGGTTCATCAGCTTGGGCGTCACCGTATAAAATCCCTCCGGAGCCTGACGGTCGCCCTCCTGCAACTTCGGCCCAAGATCGCCCGACCACCGGCAGATCGGATAGGTCTTGAGCAGTTGGAAACGGCCGGTGGCGTCCTGTTTCCAGACTTCGAGCTCTGCCTCCTCCTTGAAGATGCGCACAAGGATCGGTGAGCTTTTTTGCATCTTCTTTTGTTGGAGCAGGGCCAGCAGCTCGGGCGGCAGCTCCTTTGTCGCCTTGGCAGGCAACTTGGGGACTTTTTCGGCGCCCTTTTCGCCGCTCTTTTCGGTGCTTGTTTGGCCAAGGCACTGGACCGGCGTCACCGCGGCGGCAAGAGCCGCCGTCAGCACAAGCGCACGGACTGCCGTGGCACCGATCATTGCTGGACCCCCGCCGTGGAAACCGTCCCGTCTAAATCCCTGTCGTCGGTGGCTTTCGTAGGGCAAACTGGAGCTTGCAGGGTGGGTTAGCGCCAATCAGGGCGTTTACGCCCGTCTTCTTCGGGCTACCGGCGCGTAACCCACCCTGAATTCACCGCGAGTCCCGATGGCGGGTCAAGGCGCTTCGCGCCTCAACCACCCCATTTACGGCTAAGTCTTCTTCTTCCAAGTCTCCGTCCCCTTCGATCCCTTGTCCGTACGACGCAGCCAGTTCCCGGAAAGCGAGCCATCGGGATTGATGGTCATCAGCGCGATCACCGTTCGGCCCTTCACCGCATAGGACACCGCCAGGACGTTATCGACAATCTGCCCGACGCCGACGAATGTGCCGTCGTCCCAATCGAGCTCAAGCGCGCCCGACGGCGCCAGCGAGATGGCGACGACCTTGGTGCCTTTATAGGGCACGCCGTCGGGATCGGTTCCAGTCACCGTGTACGAGCCCACGAGTGCGGCCTTGGCCTGGTCGAGCGACAGTTTAGCGACCTCGACGTCTCGCCGCATGGAATCGGACGCCTTGGCGCTTTCGACGAGCGTGGCCGAGATGCCCCAGCCGCCAAGTGCCCCAGCCACGACCAACGAAGCCGCCAGAATGCCGGCGTTCTTGTGCTGGCTGATCGCCGCAAAGTAATTCGACAGTCCAATGTTCATCGACATAGCGCCCACCTCCTGACAATTCGAATGCGTCCGCAGTCCACGGTTGCGGACGGCAAGCTCCCTTTGATGCGGGCTGATTAAGGCTACCTTGACCGGAGCGGTGTGATGGCGATCACATGGATTCGCTTTTTGGTGCGGGGGCCGTTGGTGGCAATGCCTGCTTGTGTCCCGCGCGCAGCGCAGCACTCTTTAGTGATGCGCTGCAGAACCGGACCGCAAAGGAGGCGGTGTTTGTTGCGGTCCCGGATCAGCGGTGCACCGCTCCGCAAGAGCTTCGCGCTGCACCGCGTCCGGGACACATGCGGCCAGGGCGGATTGCGCTAACGCCTTGGCTTCAAACACGCCGCCGCCAGCTTGAGGAAAGCGCGGGCGCGGTGCGAGAGGCCTTTGCCGTGTGGCGGTAGGCCGTGCTTATCCTCAGCCGGCATCTCGCCGAAGGTGCGGGTGTGGCCGTCCGGCAGGAACATCGGGTCGTAGCCGAAGCCAAGAGCGCCGCGCGGCGGCCAGACCAGCACGCCGTCGACGGTAGCTTCGAAGTCCTCGATATGGCCGTCCGGCCAGGCGACGCACAGCGCCGAGACGAAGTGCGCCCGCCGCGCTTCTGCGGTGCGCGCGCCACGCGCCTGCAACTCGTCTTCGACGCGCTGCATGGCGTATTGGAAATCCTTGGCCTCGCCGGCCCAGCGCGCCGAGTGGATGCCGGGCTCGCCATCGAGCGCGTCGACCGCGAGACCGGAATCGTCCGCGAACGCCGGCAGGTTGGTGGCGCGTGTGGCGGCTTGCGCCTTGATGCGGGCGTTGTCGCGAAACGACGTGCCGGTCTCGTCCGGCTCGCCGAGGCCGAGGTCGCCGGCCGACACGGCTTCGATGCCGTAGGGCGCCAGCAGTTCGCGCATCTCGCGCAGCTTGCCCGGATTGTGCGTCGCGATCACGATCCGGCCGGTCAGTTGGCGATGCAAGATCGTGCGCTCACATCACGGCGATCTTCTGCAGATCGACCAGCTTGGCGATGCCCTTCTTGGCGAGCGCCAGCAGTTCGAGAAACTGCTCCTCGCTGAACGGAATCTTCTCGGCGGTGCCCTGCACCTCGACGATGCGCGCGGCGCCGGTGAGCACGAAGTTGGCGTCGGTATCGGCCTCCGAGTCCTCCGCGTAGTCCAGATCGAGCACCGGCGTGCCCTGGCAGATGCCGCATGAGATGGCCGCCACATGATCGCGCAGCGGGTCGGCCTTCAGCATCTCGCGGGTCTTCATCCAGGCGATGCAGTCGTGCAGCGCGACCCAGGCGCCCGTGATGGCGGCAGTCCGGGTGCCGCCGTCGGCCTGGATGACGTCGCAGTCGACCGTGATCTGGCGTTCGCCGAGCGCCTGAAGATCGACGATGGTCCGCAGGCTGCGGCCGATCAGGCGCTGGATCTCGACCGTGCGGCCATTCTGTTTGCCGGCCGACGCCTCGCGGCGCGTGCGCTCCAAGGTGGCGCGCGGCAGCATGCCGTATTCGGCGGTGATCCAGCCGCGCGCCTGGCCCTTGAGCCACGGCGGCAGCCGGTCCTCCAGCGTGGCGGTGACCAGCACCTGGGTGTCGCCGAATTTCACGAAGCACGAGCCTTCGGCATATTTCACCACACCGCGTTCGAGCGATATGGCGCGCAACTCGTCGGGTTGTCGCCGGCTTGGACGCAAGGTTGCTCTCCCGGGTGGCGGCGCGGCGCGCCGTTCTTGGCCCAAGCTTTTAGGTGAAGCCTGCGCCCGGCGGCAAGCCGCCAGTGCATTTGAAGTTTCGCGTTGCGATGTCCGCGCCGCATCGGCGGTGGCTCCCCTCCCCTTGTGGGGAGGGGTTGGGGGTGGGAGCT
Organism: uncultured Alphaproteobacteria bacterium; assembly: GCA_963807865.1. Lineage (GTDB taxonomy): Bacteria > Pseudomonadota > Alphaproteobacteria > Rhizobiales > Xanthobacteraceae > VAZQ01. The sequence continues at coordinate 24,120 of CAWEDK010000027.1, forward strand.
TCTCTTGATTCATCCGCACGCAACAAGACCCCACCCCGCCTGCCACGCTGCGCGCGTCAGGCGACCCTCTCCACAAGGGGGAGGGTAAAGGAAGAGCCGGTGCTGCTATCCAAAGTGAAGGGTAGGCGGTCACTCCGGCTGGATGCCGGCGTCCTTGATCATTTGGCCCCACTTGACGAGCTGCGCCTTGGTGAAGTCGTCCAGTTCCTTCGGCGAACTCGAGAAGGCCTCGAAGCCCGCCTGGCCGAGTTTCGACTTCACGTCCGCGCTGTCGATGATCTTGCGCAACTCGGTGTTGAGCAGGTTCACGATGGGCTCGGGCGTCCCCGCAGGGGCGAAGATGCCGGCCCAGGAATCCATGTCGAAGCCGGTGACGCCGGCCTCGTCCAGGGTCGGAAGCTCGGGAACGAGCGCGCTGCGCTTGATGCGCGACACCGCGAGCGCGTTCAGGCTGCCGGCTTGGACGTGCGGCAGGCCGAGAACCAGGTCGCTGAACATCATCGACACCCGGCCGCCGAGCACGTCATTGATCGCCGGCGCCGAGCTCTTGTAGGGCACATGCAGCATGTCGAGTTCGGCCCAACGATTGAACGTCTCGCCGGCCACGACGCCCGACGTGTTGCCGCTGGCGAACGACAGTTTCTTTGGGTTGGCCTTGGCGTAGGCGATCAGCTCCTTGATCGTTTTCGCCGGGATGCTGGGATGGGTCACCAACATCAGGGTGTAGCTTCCCATCCGCGTGATCGCGGTGAAGTCCTTCGCCGGATCGTACGCTACGTTCTTCATCAAATACGGCACGGCCGAATGCGAGCTGTTGGTGCCCATCATCAGCGTGTAGCCGTCCGGCGCCGCGCGCGCGACATACAAGGCCGCGAGCGCGCCGTTCGCGCCGGGCCGGGTCTCGACCACGACGCTCTGCTTGAGCGCGACGCCGAGATGATGCGCGGCGACCCGGGTGATGGTGTCGGTGGCGCTGCCCGGGCCGAACGGGACAATGATCGTGATCGGCTTGCTCGGATAGGTTTGAGCGTTGGCGCAGACGCCAAACAGCGTCAAGCCGGCGGCGACAAGAATACGAAGCAGATGTTTCATGCGTCGTTCCTCCCTCGGTCGGGTGATGCGAGGTTCGGTGTACGCGCGCTGCCGTCCTCGCTTATTGGTTCCATCTTGACTGACGGCCACCCTAGCGAACATGGCCAGCTTGGTCGATGAGGGTAGGGCGGCCGCATTTGGCGCGCTAAAGCGATGCGGTGTCCCGTCGCCCGCGCCGCGCGAGCCGGGAGAGGCGAAGTTCGCGGCGTCCAGCCCTTCTCCCACCCTCGCACGGCTCAGGTACCCTCTCCCGAGAGCGAGGGAGAGGGCACGAGACGCTCACCGGATTTCTTGACGCAGTGGTCCGGCAGTCTGCTCAGCGAAGCGATCAATACAGCTTCGGCGGGTTGATCGGCGGCATCTTGACGTTCTTGTCGAGGAACTCGTTGGTGTAGGCCGCCTTCACGTCATACGGCTTCTCGATCTTCAGGTTGTCGTTGACCAAGTTGTAGTCGTCGGCCATGCGCTTGTCGTCGTGCCATCCAAGGGCAACGTTACGAGAAGTGTCGTCGCTCATCAGGATGGTGACGAGGTGCCAGTTCAGCAGTTCGTTGTCGTACAGCAGCGCGCCGTTGGCCTCGACCAGCGCCTTGATGCAGGGATCGGGCGTCTTGGCGCAGTCGGCGAATGCCTTCTGCGTGATCTTGACGAACTTGTCGGCCTTGTCGCGGTTGGCCTTGAGCCAGGCGGCGTTGGCGATGATCGAGTTGCCGTACGGGTTCACGCCGGCGTCCTTCCACGCCAGGAAGCCCAGGTCGCTGCCCAGTTCGCGCGCGAACACATGGTGCAGGTTGAAGAACGACGTGGTGGCGTCGACGGTCTTGGCCTTCAGCGCGCTGAGCTTGGAATTGGCATCGATGTTGACCCAGGTCACCGAGTTCGGATCGATGCCGGCCGTCTTGGCGAGCGCCGGCCACATGGTGCGGGCGCCGTCGCCAGCCGGATTGCCAATCTTCTTGCCGGCCAGGTCCTTCACGCCGGTGATGCCGGAGCTTTTCAGCCAGTACATGCCCTGCGGCGAATTGGCGTAGACGTTCATCAGCCCGACATTGTCGGCGCCCTTGCCGCGGAACAGCAGCACGTTGGCCATGTCGGACAGGCCGAGCTGCGACTGTCCGGCGCCGACCTTTTGCGCCGACATCGCCGAGCCGCGGCCGGTCTCGAAATTCACATCGAGGCCGGCTTGCTTATAGAGGCCCTGCTTCTGAGCGTAGAAATACGGCGCGTGATCGCCGCCCGCGACCCAGTTGAGCGTGAATGTGATCTGCTGCGCCGCGGCCGGGGCCGCGCCGAGCGCGACGCCGGCGCACGCCGCAAAGGCGAATGTCGCGATAGTCCGCATGCTGAACTCCGGAGGTTGATGCTGTGGCGGCCGGCAATATCGCCGGTTCTCGACGTACAGCGAAGCTTCGTGATAGCTGCTTGATTGTTGCGGACGATAGGATTGGCTTCTCCACCCTGTCAACATCGCGGCCGCGACCGGTCGCCGCTGCGGACTTGCTTCCCCGCGGGGGCAAATGCCGCGATGCACTGAAGCTGATTAGACGAAAGTCGGACTATGGGATCGCGCTGGCAGGATTGGCCCCCGCACGTTCTCGCCGCGCTGCGGCAGGGTACGGCGATCCCGGCGCATCCGCTTGCGCTTGACGCCAATCGCGCATTCGACCACCGGCGGCAGCGTGCGCTCACCCGTTATTACCTCGACGCCGGCGCGGGCGGGCTTGCTGTCGGTGTTCATACGACGCAGTTCGCCATCCGTGACGTCGGGCTCTACCGGCCGGTGCTCGAACTCGCGATGCAGTCCGCGCGCGATTGGACCGATAGGTCCCCGATCATGATTGCCGGGCTCGCCGGCCGTACCGCGCAGGCGACGCAGGAAGCCGCGCTGGCGCGCGATCTTGGCTATCACACCGGGCTCCTGTCGCTCGCCGCCATGAAGGGCGCTGGCGAGGACGAGTTGATCGCGCACGCGCAGGCGTTGGCGAACGAAATTCCGCTCATCGGCTTCTATCTGCAGCCGGCGGTCGGCGGCATCGTACTGCCGGTGTCGTTCTGGCGGCGGTTCGCCGCCATCGAGAACGTGGTGGCGGTCAAGATCGCGCCATTCAACCGCTACCGCACACTCGACGTCATCCGCGGCGTGGTCGAGGCCGGCGCCGCCGACCGGGTTACGCTCTATACCGGCAACGACGACCACATCCTGCTCGACTTGCTGCAGCCGTTCACTGTGCCGACTCGGGACGGGCCAGTGACCATGCGCATCAAGGGCGGGCTGCTCGGGCACTGGAGCGTTTGGGTCAAGCGTGCGGTCGAACTGCTGGAGCGCGCGCACGCCGCCGCGGCCGCCCTCGGGGTGCCGCACGACCTGCTCGCGCTCGACTCGCAGATCACCGATTGCAACGCAGCGATCTTCGACGTGCGCAACGACTTTCACGGCGTGATCGCGGGCTGTCATGAAATCCTGCGGCGGCAGGGGCTGCTGGACGGCATCTGGTGTCTCGATCCGAACGAAACCCTCGGCCCTGGCCAGGCCGAGGAGATCGACCGCGTCTGCGCCGCCTATCCGCATCTCAACGACGACGACTTCGTCCTCGCCAACCTCGATCGCTGGCTGTCGTAAGGGCGGGAAGGCTGTCGCGAGCGCTCACCTGTGCAACGCAGGCGGTGTGCTCCCTCCCCCGCTTGCGGGGGAGGGTTGGGGAGGGGGTGAGCTTGCGCGAGTCTTCTGTCTGCCCGCTCCCTAGCCCTCCCCCGCAAGCGGGGGAGGGGACGCTAGCGGCCCGGCCGCGATTCAATTCGACATCGCGGCGTCGTGGTGGGTTGGGGAGGCGGCGCGCATATGCCAGAGTTTCCGGGCGATCATCAGGCCGGTGACGGCTGACACAAGGGAGTGAACGCGTTGGCACCAAACCCGCAGACGCTGCAGCGCTACGCGCTCGCGGTCGTGAGCCATCTGGCGCTGATCGTGGCCTGGTACCTGTTCGTGCGGTTCGGCGAGGTGCCGAAGTTCGTGATGCCGTCGCCCTACGACACGTTCCACGCGCTGTTCGTCCCGAACTACCGGTGGGGGGAGAATATCGCCATCACCACGGTCGAGATATTCGGCGGCTATATCCTGGCGGTGGTGATCGGTATCGGCATCGCGCTGCTGTTCTCCTGGTTCAGCCGGCTCGAAATGGCCGTGATGCCGCTGCTGGTCAGCCTCAACATGATCCCGAAGGTCGCGCTCGGCCCGTTGATCATCGTCTGGTTCAGCTACGGCATCAAACCCAACATCCTGATGGCGTTCGCGATCTGCTTCTTTCCGATCGTGCTGACCACGGCGCGCGGCCTGCGCGAGGTCGAGCCGGACCTGCTCGATCTGGTGCGCTCCCTCAAGGGCTCGCGCTGGCAGCTGTTCATGAAAATTCAGCTCCCGGGCGCGCTGCCGTTCATCTTTTCCGGCATGAAGGTCGCCGCCATCCTGGCGGTCGCCGGCGCCATCGTCGGCGAGTTCCTGGGCTCCGACCGCGGCCTCGGCTACCTGATGCTGCAGGTGCAGGTGACGCTCGATACCGCCGCGATGTTCATGGCGGTGATCCTGATCACGCTGATCGGCATGGTGCTGTACGGGCTGGTGCTCGGCCTGGAACGCCTGCTGGTCGTGCGTGACGCGCGGGTATCCTAGACGCACAGCATGGGCACTCCGTTCATCCATCTCGCCGGCGTCCAGAAGACCTACCGCACCCGCGGCGAGCCGTTTCTCGCGATTTCGGAGGCGACGTTCGACGTCGAGGCCGGCGAACTCGTTTCGCTGGTCGGACCGTCGGGTTGCGGCAAGACGACGCTGCTGAAGATTCTCGCCGGTCTGCATTCCTACGACGCGGGCGAGCTGACCATCGGATCGGCGGGGCAGCCGTTCGATCCGTCGCGCGACATCGGCATGGTGTTCCAGCAGCCGCTGCTGCTGAAATGGCGGCGGATCATCGACAACGTGCTGTTGCCGGCCGAAATCCTCGGCCTGCCGATGACGGCGAGCCGCGCTCGTGCCCGCGATCTGCTCGCGCTCGTCGGCCTCAAGGGCAACGAGGACAAATACCCGTACGAGCTTTCCGGCGGCATGCAGCAGCGCGCCGCGATTGCGCGTGCGCTGATCCACGATCCCAAGCTGATCCTGATGGACGAGCCGTTCGGCGCGCTCGATGCGCTCACCCGCGAGAAAATGAACCTCGAACTGCTGCGCATCTGGCAGGAGGCGAAGAAGACCATCGTGTTCGTGACCCACGGCATCACCGAGGCGGTGTTCCTGGGCACCCGCGTGATCGTGCTCACCGCAGGCCCGGCCCGAATGGCGGACAACTTCCGGGTGGAGCTGCCGCATCCGCGCACGCTCGACATGAAGACGCAGGAGAAATTCGGCGAGTACACCCGCCGCATTTACCGCCTGCTGGGAATGGACTGATGGGATTGCTCGAACGGCATTCTCGGTCTGCTCCCTCTCCCACTTGCGGGGGAGGGGTGTGGGGAGGGGGTGAGCTTGCGCGAATCTTTGTGTATGCCCCCTCCTTGACCCTCCCCCCGTAAACGGGGGAGGGGACACGAGAGACTGCCGGAACTGAAGGATAAAAAAGCATGGCGCAGCAATGTCTCGGCATCATCATGAACGGCGTCACCGGCCGCATGGGGATGAATCAGCATCTGATCCGGTCGATCGTCGCGATCCGCAACGAGGGCGGCGTCGCGCTCAAGAACGGCGACCGGGTGATGCCGGACCCGATCCTGGTCGGGCGCAATGCCGAGAAGCTGGAGCAGCTCGCCAAGGAGCATGGGCTCACGCGCTGGACCACCGACCTCAAGGCCGCGCTGAAGAACAAGGACGACACTCTGTTCTTCGACGCCGCCACCACCCAGCTTCGCCATAAGCTGGTCAAGCAGGCGATCGCCGCCGGCAAGGACATTTATTGCGAGAAGCCGAGCGCCGACAATCTCGCCGACGCGCTCGACCTAGTGCGCACCGCCAACAAGGCCGGCATCCGGCACGGTGTCGTCCAGGACAAGCTGTTCCTGCCCGGCCTGCTGAAGCTCAAGATGCTGATCGATTCCGGCTTCTTTGGTCGGCTCCTCTCGGTGCGCGGCGAATTCGGCTACTGGGTGTTCGAGGGCGACATGCAGCCCGCCAACCGCCCGTCCTGGAACTACAAGACGACGGAGGGCGGCGGCATCATTCTCGACATGCTGTGCCACTGGCGCTACGTGCTCGACAACCTGTTCGGCGAGGTCGAGAGCGTGTCGTGTCTCGGCGCGACCCACATTCCCAAGCGCTGGGACGAGAACGACAAGCCCTACAAGGCCGACGCCGACGACGCCGCCTACGCGACCTTCCAGCTTGCCGACGGCGTGATCGCGCACATCAACAGCTCGTGGTGCACGCGGGTGCGGCGCGACGATCTCGTCACCTTCGATGTCGACGGCACGCACGGCTCGGCGGTCGCCGGGCTGCAGAAGTGCTGGAGCCAGGCGCGTGTGAACACGCCGCGGCCGGTGTGGAACCCAGATATTCCACAGCCGATCAAGTTCTTCGAGACGTGGTCGGAAGTGCCGGGGCTTGGCACCTACGACAACGGCTTCAAGACGCAGTGGGAGATGTTCATCCGCCATCTTTACGACGGCACACCGTTCAAGTGGACGCTGCTGGAGGGCGCCAAGGGCTTGCAGCTTGTCGAAGCCGGCCTGCGTAGCTGGAAAGAACGGCGCTGGATCGACATCTCGCCGCTGAAGGTGTGAGGATGCTTTGAAGGTGTGATGATGCAAACACGCAGGCAGTCTCTCCTCACCTCCCCCTGGAGGGGGGAGGTCGCCGAGCGTAGCGAGGCGCGTGGGGGTGAACTTCGCGCCGCACCTTCACCCCACCCCGGCGGCCTCGCCGCCGACCCTCCCCCTCCAGGGGAGGGTGAAGCCGGAGAGACTTCCTGATGCCCACGCTCAACCTTCCGATCGCCGGTGGCCAAGCTCGCGCCCTACACCACGAAGCCGCCGCGTGCGCTTCCCGTCGCAAAACCGCCGTTCCACCGCATCGCGTATGCGGCCGCTCATGTGGTGGCCGACCCGCTCGCCGACACCGATCCCTGGGTCGACACCGCGATCGACTGGGAGCGCACCATCGCGTTCCGCCGGCATCTGTGGGGCCTCGGTCTCGGCGTCGCCGAAGCGATGGATACCGCCCAGCGCGGCATGGGCATGGACTGGCCGAAGTCGCTCGAACTGATCCGACGCAGCATCGAGGCCTCGAAAGACTTTCCCGGCGCGCTGCTCGGCTCGGGCGCCGGCACCGATCACCTCGAACCGTCGGCGAGCGTGACCATCGACGATGTCATCCGCGCCTACGAGGAGCAGTGTACGGCGATCGAAAAGCTCGGCGGCCGCATCGTGCTGATGGCGAGCCGCGCGCTGGTCAAGGCGGCGCGTTCGCCCGACGACTACGCCAGGGTTTACGGCCGCATCCTCGGCCAGGTGAAAGAGCCGGTGATCATCCACTGGCTCGGCGAAATGTTCGACCCCGCGCTCGCCGGCTACTGGGGCTATGCGGACCATCATGCCGCGATGGCGGTCGCGCTCGACGTGGTGGCGGACAATGCTGCCAAGGTCGACGGCGTGAAGATTTCGCTGCTCGACAAGGACAAGGAAATCGTCATGCGCCGCCGGCTGGCGCAGGGCGTGCGCATGTATACCGGCGACGATTTCAACTACGCCGAACTGATTGCCGGCGACGACAAGGGCTACTCGGACGCGCTGCTCGGCATCTTCGACGTGATCGCGCCGGCCGCCGCGGCCGCGCTCGGCGCGCTCACGCGCGGCGAGACGCAGACCTTCCACGACATCCTGGCGCCGACCGTTCCGCTGTCGCGCCACATCTTCAAGGCGCCGACCCGCTTCTACAAGACCGGCGTTGTGTTCATGGCGTATCTCAACGGTCTGCAGGACCACTTCACCATGGTGGGCGGCCAGGAGAGCACGCGCTCGACGCTGCATCTCGCCGAACTGTTTCGTCTGGCGGACGCCGCCGGGCTGCTTTCCGATCCGGATCGCGCCGCCACCCGCATGCGCGCCGTCATGGCAACCCGCGGCGTCGCGGCGTGATGGACAAGTCTACGAAACACGTTTGATGTTCGACACACCGGCGGTTCGGTTCCCCTCCCCCCGCCATAGTGCGTCGAAGACGCGCGTAAACGCGCTTATGGCGGTGGGGAGGGGTCAGGGGTGGGGGGCTTTCTTTTTGGCGAAGCGCCCCCCACCCCAGCCCTCCCCACCACTCCGCTTCGCTACGTGGGGGGAGGGGGCGGAGAGAGCGCGTCGCGGGAATAGAGTGAGTGCATAGATCATGCGTGATCTCTCAAACGACCGGTCGTGGCTGTCGATCAACTCGACGACCGTGAAGGCGTGGTCGCTCGAGCAACTGGTCGAGGGTTGTGCGCGGGCCGGCATCACGGCGATCTCGCCGTGGCGCGACATCATCCAGGCCTGCGGTCCCGAGCGCGCCGGCGCGCTCATCCGCGCGCAGGGCCTGACGGTGACCGGGCACTGTCGCGGCGGCATGTTTCCCGCAGCCGACGAAGCCGGCCGCCGCGCGGCGCTCGACGACAACCGCCGCGCCGTCGACGAGGCCGCCGCCATCGGCGCGCAATGTCTCGTTATGGTGGTCGGCGGCTTGCCGAAGGGATCACGCGATCTGGCGGATGCACGCCGCCAGGTGCACGACGGCATCGCGGCACTGCTGCCGTACGCGCGGCAGGCCGGCATCCCGCTGGCGATCGAACCGCTGCATCCGATGTTCGCGGCCGACCGCGCCTGCGTGAATACGCTCGGTCAGGCGCTCGACCTGTGCGACCAACTGGGCGAGGGCACGGGCGTCGCGGTCGACGTCTATCATGTCTGGTGGGACCCCGATCTCACTCGGCAGATCGCCCGCGCCGGCCGGCGTATCCTGGCCTATCACGTCAACGACTGGCTGGTGCCGACGACCGACCTGCTGCTCGACCGCGGCATGATGGGCGATGGCGTCATCGACCTGCGTGCGGTCCGCGCACAGGTCGAGGCCGCGGGCTATCGCGGTCACTGCGAGGTGGAGATTCTGTCAGCGAATAATTGGTGGCAGCGCGACCCCGACGAGGTGCTGCGCGTCTGCATCGAGCGCCACCAGACGGTCGTGTGACCACAATCGCGCCCGCAGGTGCGGGCGCGTTCGGCGTTCAGGCAGATGATTGAGCGGTGAAAGGCGCCCCGGCGGCGCCCTTCGGTCTCGAACGATCAGACCTTTTCGAGCGGCTTCAGCGTCCAATCTTCGCCGGCGTCGGACTTTCGTGCGCCGATGCTGACAAGCAACCGTTCGGTCGTCGGGCGGTCGGCCGCGATGCCCTTTTCGAGTTGCCCCATCGACCGGTACCCCCGCGCGGAACGCGGATCGAGCAGCATTTCGCGGAGTTTTCTCTTCTGGCTCCATTCGCGGATCTGCGTCAAGAACATCAGTACATCCTCCCAATGGTTGCACTGACAGCCTAGACGAGCCCGCGCACGGGTGCATGCGGCAATTTGCCTGCCATTATTAATTATTAGTCATGATTTCCCTTGCCGGCGAATGCGCACCGTGCAAGGCGCCGGGGCGCGCCGAGCGCGTCAGGCGGCTTCGATGAAGCGGTGGCGCTCGTAGAGGAATTCGAGCACGCGCTGCCGGCACTTTAGGTAGACCGAGTTCGATGCAAGCTCGAGACGGCGGCGCGGACGCGCCAGCGGCACTTCGAGGACTTCGCCGATCTTCGCCGCCGGGCCATTGGTCATCATCACGATGCGATCCGACAACAGCACCGCCTCGTCGACGTCGTGCGTGATCATCAGCACGGTGTTGCCGAGCTTGGCGTGGATCGCCATCACTGAGTCCTGCAGGTGCGCGCGGGTGAGCGCATCGAGCGCGCCGAACGGCTCGTCGAGCAGCAGCACCTTCGGCTCCATGGCAAGCGCGCGGGCCAGGCCGACGCGCTGCTTCATGCCGCCGGAGATTTCGGCCGGCCGCTTGTCCTTCGCATGCGCCATCTGCACGAGATCGAGATTGTGCATCGTCCAGGCGTCGCGCTCGGCGCGCGATTTCTTTCCGGAGAACACCTTGTCGACCGCGAGCTTGACGTTGTCGTAGACGGTGAGCCACGGCAGCAGCGAGTGGTTCTGGAACACGACCGCGCGATCGGGGCCGGGATCGTTGACCTCGCGATCCTCCAGCAGCACGCAGCCGACCGTCGCCGGCACCAGCCCGGCGACGATGTTCAGCAGAGTCGACTTTCCGCAGCCGGAGTGGCCGATGATCGAGACGTACTCGCCCTGATCGATCGACAGCGTGACATCCTGGAGAACAACAGTCTCCTGATTGCCGCGCGTAAAGGTCTTGGAGATGTGGTCGATCTTCAGATAATTCTTCATCGCCTATCCCCTCAGTTGGACGCCGTACCGCGGGTGACGACGGTGGCGAGCGCGGCGATTAGCCGGTCGAGCAAGAAACCGACGCCGCCGATATAGGCCAACGCGACCACGATGTCGGAGAGGCGCGAGGAATTCCACGCGTCCCAGATGAAGAAGCCGATGCCAACCCCGCCGGTGAGCATCTCGGCCGCGACGATCGCGAGCCATGACAGGCCGATGCCGATACGCAGGCCGGTGAAGATGTAGGGCGCCGCCGACGGGATCATGATCTTGTAGAAGAACTCAAGGTGATTGAGCCGCAGCACCGCCGCGACGTTGCGATAGTCCTGCGGGATGTTACGGATGCCGACCGCGGTGTTGATGATGATCGGCCATACCGCGGTAATGAAGATCACGAAGATCGCGGACGGCTGGCTGTCGCGGAACGCGGCGAGCGAGATCGGCAGCCAGGCGAGCGGCGAGATCGTGCGCAGCACCTGGAAGATCGGATCAAGCCCGCGCATCGCCCAGACCGACTGCCCGATGATGGCGCCGAGCAGAATGCCGAACAGGCCGGCGAGGCCGTAGCCAACCGCAACTCGCTGCAGCGAGACCAGCACGCGCCAGCCGAGCCCGATGTCCTGCGGACCGGCGACGAAGAACGGATCGACGATGAGGTCGTGGGCTTCGGTCCAGATTTTCGACGGCGAGGGCAGCGTCGCGCCGGGCTTCATGCAGAGGATCTGCCAGACCGTCAGGAGCAGCGCGAGCATGACCAGCGGCGGAACCACGCGCGCCGCGATCGCCCAAAGCAGCGGCCGGAGCTTCGTCTTGACGAAGCTCGGCCGCGAGACCTTGAGCGGCAGCACAGCCGCCGCCTGTGCGGGCGGCAGCGTCACGCCGGCCTCGGTCTTGAGGAGTGGCATATTCATTCACAGTCTCCGTCAGCGACTGAACGAGGCCGTGTAACGGCAGCCTCGCGGCGCCCGCTCATCACACCTCGACGCGCTTGATCGTCAGGCTCTTGAGGTAGGCGCTCGGATTGTCGGGATCGAACACCTTGCCGTCGAAGAACGTCTCCTTGCCGCGCGAGGACGTTGGCGGAACATCGGCGGCAGCCACGCCGAGCGTCTTGGCGGCATCGCGCCAGAGGTCTTCGCGGTTGACCTTGTCGACCAGCGCCTTGACGTCGGTGGTGGGCTCGAACTTGCCCCAGCGAATATCCTCGGTGACGAACCAGGCATCATGGCTCTTGAACGGATACGAGGCGTGCTCGCTCCAGAACTTCATGTACTGCTTGGTGCCCTTCTCGACCCGGCCGTTGCCGTAGTTGATGTCGCCCTTGAGGCGGCCGATGATGTCGGCCACCGGGACGTTGAACCATTGGCGCTTGCCGACGATGGTGGCGAGTTCTTCCTTGTTCTCCATCTTTTCGCACCACTGCTGGGCTTCCATCGTCGCCATCAGCAGCGCCTTGGCGGCGTTCGGATACTTGTCGACCCATGCGGCGCGCATCCCGACCGCCTTCTCGGGATGCTTGGCCCAGATTTCGCCGGTAGTGCAGGCGGAGAAGCCGATGTTCTGGTTGACGAGCTGTTCGTTCCACGGCTCGCCGACGCAGAAGGCGTCCATGTTGCCGACCTTCATGTTGGCGACCATCTGCGGTGGCGGCACCACGATGGTGGAGATGTCCTTGTCGGGATCGACACCGCCGGCCGCGATCCAATAACGGATCCAAAGGTCGTGGGTACCGCCCGGGAAGGTCATCGCGATCTTCACTTCCTTGCCGGCGGCCTTCTTCTTCTCGAAGGCGGCTTTCAGCGGCGAGGCGTCGGCGGTGACCTTCAGGTCCTTGTATTCGTTGGAAACCGAAATCGCCTGGGCGTCGAGGTTGAGGCGCGCCAGGAGGTACATCGGCGTCGGCACGTTGTTCTGCGTCACCTTGCCGGTCGAGATCAGGTACGGCATCGGCGTGAGGATGTGCGCGCCGTCGATGCCGTTGTTCTCGGAGCCGAGCACGATGTTGTCGCGGGTCGCACCCCACGAGGCCTGCTTGGCGACCTCGACGTCAGGCATGCCATGCTTGGCGAAGAAGCCCTTCTCCTTCGCGATCACCAGTGGCGAGGCATCCATCAGTGCGATGTAGCCGAGGATGGCCTTCTTCACTTCTGGGCTGGCGGCCTGCGCGATGTGGGCGCCGGCCGGGAACGCCATGCGGATCGATTCGGTCAGCGCCACCGCCGAGGCGGTGGCGGCGGAACGCTGCAGGAAGGCGCGGCGGGAGATCTGGCGGTTGCGCGGCTTGCGGGTCGTCGGATCGGTCATGGTCGTTCCTGTTGGCTCATCGCCGGTCGTGATGGCCGTCGTCGCGCGCGTGCGCTGACGCCGGACGGCAACCGGACACAGCTTCCTTTCAAGGCCCGTGCCAATGCGATGGCGAGGAGAAAATCTGTAATTATTTTAATAAGATAAGTGCGGTTCTCTGGGCGCTACGGGAAACCCGCTGCCTCGTTTCGAGCAGCCCAGTGCATGTTTATTGTGCGCTGCACAAGTACGTTAGGCAGCCGGAGGCTGAGACGAAATTGCGTCCCCGGCCGCGCATCCATAAAGTCGCGCGGCATCACAATTCAGGGGAGAGCGGCATGGACATCGGCTTCATCGGCCTCGGCAACATGGGCTTCCCGATGGCCCGCCGTCTGCTGGAGGCCGGCCATCGCGTCGTGGTGTTCGATACCCGGAAGGAGCCGGTCGAAAAGCTGGTCGCGCTCGGCGCCGAAGCCGCCAGTCGGTGCGCGAGGTCGCCGACCGCGCCGAGACCGTGATGGCGTCGCTGCCGACGCCCGACATCGTGCTCGCGGTCGCGGCCGGCAAGGGCGGGCTGATCGAGGGCAACCGCATCCGGCGCTTCGTCGATCTGTCCACCACCGGCTCGGTGATGGCGCAGCGCATCTTCGACACGCTCAAGGAGCGCGAGATCGTGCAGATCGACTCGCCGGTGAGCGGCGGCGTCTCCGGCGCCGAGAAGGGCACGCTCGCCGTCATGGTGTCGGGGCCGCGCGCCGAGGTCGACGATCGTCGAGCCGGCGCTCGGCGTGATCGGCAAGGTGTTCTTCGTCGACGAGCGGCCGGGCGCCGGGCAGACCATGAAGCTCTGCAACAACTACCTGTCGGCGGCCGCGATGGCGGCCACCTCGGAGGCGATGGTACTGGGCGTCAAGGCCGGGCTCGACCCGCGCATCATGCTCGACGTCATCAATGCCGGCTCGGGCCGCAATACCGCGACCGAGAACAAGTTTCCCAAGATGGTGGTGCCGCGCACCTTCAATCTCGGTTTCACCAACGGCCTGATGGCAAAGGACGTGGGCCTGGCGCTGTCCGAGGCGAAGGCGCTCGGCGTCCCGATGGATGTCGCCGAAGCCGTGATGCGCGCGCTCAAGCTCGCCTGCGACGAGATCGGGCCCGACCAGGATCTCACCACCATCGTGCAGCCGATCGAGCGCCGCGCCGGCGTCGAAGTGCGTCCGCCGAAATAGCGCTGCGCGATTCCTCATTTATGCTGCAAGTGAATTGATTCCGCGGACGCTGCGTTCAGGTTAATCCGTGAACCGTTCGAGCGGTTAAGCACGTGGTGACAGTGTTTCGCCACCACAGGGTCGTCAGGCGCGATGCGGCGTTGTCCGTTCGCACAAGGCGCCACAACTCACGCTTAACCGGGAGTACCCACGTATGAAATTGTTGACCACCTTGGCGGCTGCCGCGGCCGTCTGTGTGACGCTCGTACCCGAAGACGCCAACGCGCAGCGGCGGGGCGGCTACTGGGTCGGCGGCTACACCGTCCGCGCACCGCTCTATCGCACCTATGCGGCCTACCGGCCGTACCGGGCGTACGGCTACGCCGCCTACCGTCCGTATTGGGGCGGTTATGGCTACGCAGCATATCGTCCCTACTGGGGCGGCTATCGCTATGCGGCTTACCGCCCGTACTGGGGGTGGGGCGTTGGCGCAGCGTATGCGAGCGCCGCCTACACCACGGTGGCATGGAGCCCGTACTACAGCTACGCCGCCCACGGCTACTATCCGGCGGCCTATTCCTACGCCTCGTGCGGTTACGCCTGGAGCTGCTGATCTCGTCGGGCGCCGGCGCGATCTGACGATCGCCGCTTTCTCCACGTCATGGCCGGGCATCGCCGTCCGAAGGACGGCGTTGCTCCGCCGACGTTCGGCCATCCATGTCTCTGTCAACGCACACCCCGCCCGGGACGGGGCCGGCGGAATGCCGAGCCTCCAGTCTGGGCTTTCGATCGTCTCGAAAAATACCTTATTATTCGCTCCGATGCGGAGCGGAGAACGGCGATGAGCGAGACGCGTTTCCGTTTGAAGATCGCGCCGTTTGCGATGCTCGTCGTGTTGTCGGCGATGTTTGCAACGGCGGATGCCCGCGCCTGCGAGTTCAGCGACGAGCCGGCGGCGTTGGAATCCTGTTCCAAAGCGATCGCGGCGAAACGATTGGCCGGACCCGAGCTCGCCAAAATCTACGCGACACGCGGGTCGATCTATTATTTCATGAAGAACGATCATGACAAGGCGATCGCAGACTACAGCGAAGCGATCCGGCTAGCGCCGAAATTGACGAAGGCCTATTTCGATCGCGCTTACGCCTACGACAACGGCAAAAAAGATTTTGACCGCGCCGTCGCGGACTATGACAGCGTCATCCGCCTCGATCCGAACAATGCCGAAGCGTTCGCCAAACGCGCCAGTTCATATTCGTCCAAGAAGCAATATGACCTCGCCATCGCGGACTTGAACCAAGCCATCCGGCTGGCGCCGAAGGATTTCGAGCCATTTCTTCTATCGGGGCATGGTCTACTATTATCACAAGGCGGATTACGACCGGGCGATCGCGGACTTCAACGAGGCCATCCGGCTGACCCCGGACCGCGCAACTTACGTTGCGTCGCGCGGCGAGAGTTACGAAAAGAAGGGCGAGTTCGACAGGGCGCTCGCCGACTATCGGATGGCGCTGTCAATCCAGCCCGACAATACGTGGGCGAAGCAAGGCCTGGAGCGGATCGAACGCAAGACAGCGGCAGTGCCGGCGGCTCCTGTGCCCGTTGCTCCGTCCGCCCCCATCTCATGTCATGACGTGTCCGGCGCCTACCAGGCGGCGATCGAGGCCTGCACGCAGCTCATCATGTCCGGCAAGGCCGGCGGCGACGAACTGCTCGGCGCCTATGTTTGGCGCGGCTCGCACTTCAGTTTCCTGGGGGTGCACGACAAGGCGATCGACGACTTCGATCGCGCGCTCAAGCTTGATCCCAAGCTGGCGCTGGCCTACCGCGGCCGTGGTGCAAGCTATGAGGTCAAGGGCGATCTCGAGCGCGCGCTCGCCGATTACCGCATGGCGCTGTCGATCGACCCGAGTTTGGATGACATGCCGGTCGCGATCCAGCGAATCCAGAACAGCCGCGCGCGGTGAGCGCACTAGTGGTCCGATTCCGAAGTTCGCATCATTATGCGGCACCCTCGTTTGCGAACTTCGGGTTCGGGGCACTAGCCGTCACATGATGGCGAATTCGGTGTTGCGGCGGTCGGTGACCAGCATGCTGCCCGGATAGTGCGTGATGCAGAACTCCGGCTTCACGGTCGCGACCACCGACTGCGGTGTCACTCCGCACGCCCAGAACACCGGAATCTCGTCGTCGTTGATCGGCACCGGATCGCCGTAGTCCGGCTTCGCGATATCCTTGATGCCGATCAGGTCGGGCCGGCCGATGTGGATCGGCGCGCCGTGCACAGCCGGAAACCGCGTGGTGATCTGGATCGCGCGGATCGCGTCGGCCGGCTTGAGCGGCCGCATCGACACCACCAGCGGGCCGTGGAACGGGCCGGCCGGCGTGGTCGGGACGTTGGTGCGATACATCGACACCGCGGTGCCCTGGGTGATGTGGCGCAGCTCGATGCCGTCCTCGATCAGCGCTTCCTCGAACGAGAACGAGCAGCCGAGCGCGAAGCTCACCAGATCGTCGCGCCAATGCGTTCGCACGTCGTACGGCTCGTCGATCAACTCGCCGTCGCGGAATACGCGGTAGCGCGGGATGTCGGTGCGGATGTCGAGGTCGTCGCCGAGCGACGGCAACCGCCAGTCGCCCGGCGCCGAGGTCGCGAGCAGCGGGCACGGCTTGGGATTGAGCTGGCAGAAGCGCAGGAAGTCGCCCGCCAGCGACGCCGGGCAGGATCGCCAGGTTGCCCTGCACGTAGCCGGGCGCAAGTCCGGCGGTCGGTCCGGTCAGGTCGCCCCGGCGGCTCAGGAGCCGCGCGTCGCGGCCGGTCTGTGCATGCGCGGCAGGCCGCGGCTCGCTGCTGGTGGTCGTCATGTCAGTCCCAGGGTTGCGTCGAACCGTCATGGATCGACGTGCGGTGATTTGGCTATCTTATCACTCGCCGGGCTTCCGAAAATCGGTTGAATATGATGTCGGGATCGCGTTTGCTGAGGCGCAGGAAAGATGCTCGGACTACTCTGAATGTCCGACCAGGGAGGAACTGGAATGAAGGCTCGTATTTCGAAATCTGTCGACGTGCTGGGTCTGGCTGCCGGACTGGCGCTCGCGTCCGGGACGCTCGCGTCCGCGCAGCAGCCGCGCGCCGGCCGCATCCGCGCCGGTCAAGGTCGGCATCGTGTCGTTCCTGAGCGGGCCGGCCGCGAGCCCGTTCGGCGTGCCCGGGCGCAACGGCGCCGAGATCGTGATCGAGGCGCTCAATGCCGGCACCGCGCCCGCGCCTTACAACACGGTGGGCCTCGGCGGCGCCAAGGTCGAAGCCAAATACGTCGACGAGGCCGGCTCGACCGCGCAGGTCGTCACCGAATTCCGCAACCTCGTGCAGCGCGATCAGGTCGACGCCGTGGTCGGCTACATTTCGTCCGGCAGCTGCCTCGCGGTCACGCCGGTGGCCGAAGAGCTCAAGGCGCTGACGGTCTATTACGATTGCGGCACGCCGCGCATCTTCGAGGAGAAGGCGCGCAAATACGTGTTCCGTCCGTCGCCGCACGCCACCATGGATAACACCGGCGCGGCGCGCTACCTGATCGCCAAGAAGAAGGACGTCACCCTCTATTCGGGCATCAACCAGAACTACGCCTGGGGCCAGGATTCCTGGCGCGACTTCGTCGGCGCGATGAACGTGCTGGCGCCGAAGGCGAAGGTCGAGAAGGAGCTGTTTCCGAAGCTGTTCGCCGGCGAGTTCGGCGCGGAGATTTCGACGCTGCTGACCTCCAAGTCGCAGGCGCTGCATTCGAGCTTCTGGGACGGCGACCTCGAAGGCTTCATCTACCAGAGCAGCGCGCGTGGCTTGAGCAAGCGCATGCCCCTGATCGGCACCACCGCCGAATCTGCGATCTGGCGGCTGCGGGACAAGATGCCGGACGGCACCATCGTCGGCGCCCGCGGCCCGAACGGGCCGCTCGCGCCCAAGTCGGCGCTGAACGAGTGGTTCCGCAAGATCTACATCGACCGCTACGGCACCCCGCCGACCTATCCGTCGTACCAGATGGCGCTCGTCGGTCCTCGGCCTGAAGGTGGCGTGGGAGAAGGCGCAGAAGGACAAGGGCGGCATGAAGCCAACCACCGACGAGGTCGTCGCGGCGTTCGAGGGCATCTCGTATGAGGGCCCGAGCGGCCCGGTGAAGCTCGCGCTCGGCAACGGCCATCAGGGCATCCAGGAGACCGCCTACGGCACCTATCGGTTCAACAAGCAGAAGAACGAACCCGAAATCGTCGACGTGCATCCGGTTTCCGGCCGAGTGCGTCAACCCGCCGCCCGGCATCAACTCCGACGAATGGCTCAAGGACGGCATGAAGGGCGCGAAGTGCTAGCGCGCCGTGACATACCGGTACTTACCTCCCCCTGAAAGGGGGAGGTCGGACTGCGAAGCAGTCCGGGTGGGGGTCGTCTTTTGATCAACCGCGTAGCCGTCGCATCAGGACCCCCACCCCGACCCTCCCCCTTTCAGGGGGAGGGCGCGATGCGGCGCCAGCTCCCTCTATTTCGAAATATGCAGGGGCCGCCGTGCTGACCGCGTTCGCGATCCTGACCGATGGCCTGGTCTATGCCGCCTATCTGTTTCTGGTGGCCGTCGGCCTCACGCTGATTTTCGGCGTGATGAAAATCCTCAACGTGACCCATGGCTCGTTCTACGCCTTCGGCGCGTACGGCGCGGCCACCGCGGTCGGCATCTATTTCGACCGCGGCCTGCCGGACGCCGGCGGCTTCCTGTTCATGATCCTGCTGGCGATGGCGATCGGGCTGGTGCTCGGCCTCGTGCTCGAACGCGGCGTGCTGCGGTTCGTCTACGGCAAGGACGAAGTGGTGATCGTGCTCGTCACCTACGCGTGCTTCCTGATCCTGGAAGACGCGATCACGCTGATCTGGGGCCCGCGCTCCTATGCGGCCTACCAGCCGATGGTCGCGGCGGGCAGCATCGACATCGGCGAGCTTACGCTGTCGAACTACGACATCCTGCTGGTCGCGATCGCGACCGGGATCGCGATCGCGGTCTATTGGGCGCTGAAGTACACACGCTACGGCCGCCTGCTCAACGTCGTGATCTTCAACCGCGAGACCGCGGCGGCCTTCGGCATCAACGTCACCGTGGTGTTCACCGTCACCTTCGTGATCGGCGCGATGCTGGGCGCGCTCGGCGGCGCCGTCATGGCGCCGAAGATCTCGGTGACGCTCGGCATCGGCGTCGAGGTGATCGTGCTCGCCTTCGCGGTGGTGGCGACCGGCGGCATGGGGTCGATCGAGGGCGCGCTGATCGGCGCGCTGATCGTCGGCCTGTGCCGCGCCGGCGCGGTGCATCTCGTCCCGCAGCTCGAGCTGTTCGTCATCTACGCCGTGATGGCGCTGGTGCTGATCTTCCGCCCCTACGGTCTGTTCACCCAGGTCCAGCCACGGAAGATCTGACATGGGGTCGCTGTCGACATGGCTCGGAGCGCTGGCCTTCGCCGCGATGGCGGCGATTGCGCCGTTCATGCCGGCCTGGCTCGTCTCGCTCGCCACCATCGCGTTCACCAACGCGCTGGTGGTGCTCGGCCTCATCATCCTGTGGCGCGCCGGCCTGGTGCCGTTCGGGCAGGCGCTGTTCTACGCCATCGGCGCCTACGCGGTGGCGCTGATCGGACGCTACACGCCGCTGCGCGACGTGTTCGTGATGATCGCCGTCGCGGCGGCCGCGGCCGGGCTGGTGGCGTTCCTGGTGGGATTCCTGCTGGCGCGCTATCGCGACATCTTCTTCGCCATGCTGAGCCTCGCAATGTCGATGATCCTGTGGGGCATTCTGGTGAAGTCGGAGACGCTCGGCTCGACCGACGGCTTCCACGTCGAGGCCGGGACGCTGTTCGGCTATCGGCCGCAGGGCGCGGCGCTGAACCTGACGCTGTACTGGCTGGTGCTCGGCTTTTCGGCGCTCGCCGCGTTCGTGGTGGCGCATTATTTCCGCACGGTCGCGGGCGCACTGGCGGTGCCGGTGCGCGACAACGAGATCCGCGTCGAGTATCTCGGCATCTCGGTGAACCGCCTGATCCATCTCAAGCTGGTGATTTCCGGGGTGCTGGCCGGAATCGGCGGCGCGCTGGCGGCGCTGGTGGTTCAGCATGTCGATCCCAACATGGCGTACTGGACGACGTCGGGCGGCTTCGTGTTCGTGACCGTGCTGGCCGGGACCGCCTCGGTCGCGGCCGCGTTCGTCGGCTCGTTCGTGTTCGAATTGGTGCGCACCATCGCGGTCGATCTGATGCCCGGCACCTGGCAGATCATTCTCGGTTCGGCGCTTGCTGCTCACCATCCTGTTCCTGCCCGAAGGCCTCGGCTCGTTCTTTCTCCGGCTGCGGCGCTCGCCGGGAGGCGGCGCATGACCGCGATCCTCTCGGTCCGCGACCTGGAGAAGACCTTCGGCTCGATCGTGGCGGCGCGCGACATCACGCTCGATGTGCCACCGCAGCAGACTGTTGGAATCATTGGTGCAAATGGCGCCGGCAAGACCACCTTCATCAACATGATTACCGGCTACCTGCGGCCGTCGAAAGGCACGATCCGGTTCGAGGATCGCGACATCACCGGCATGCCGTCACGCGAGATCACCCGGCTCGGCATCTCGCGCTCGTTCCAGGTGGCGCAGATTTTTCCTTCGCTCACCGTGTTCGAGAACATGTGCGCGGCCGCCGCCATCGCGCGCAAGTCGGAGAACGCGCTGGCGCATCTGCTCGCTCCGCTGAAATCGCCCGAGACGCTGGCCGAGGCCGAGGCCGCGATCGAGCTGTTCCGCATCAAGCCTTACCGCGACGCCCGCGCCTCGGCGCTGCCGCAGGGCGTGCGCAAGCTGCTCGACATCGCCATGGCGGTGGTGGGCGACCCGCGCGTGCTGCTGCTCGACGAGCCGACCAGCGGCATCTCGGTCGAGGAGAAATTCGGCTTGATGGACGTGGTGATGTCGGCGCTGAAGAGCCGCAAACTCACCGTGCTGTTCGTCGAGCACGACATGGAGATCGTGGCGCGCTACGCCGACCGGGTGCTGGCGTTCTACGACGGCACCGTGATCGCCGACGGCACGCCCGACGCCGCGCTCGGCGACCCGCGGGTGCAGACGCTGATCAGCGGCACCGCCCGGCCACGCATCGAGGCGTCGCATGCTTAAGGTCGCGAACCTCGACGTCGCGATTGGGCCGGTGCCGATCATTCGCGGCGCCTCGTTGATGCTCGACGAAGGCGAGATGTGCGGGCTGATCGGCCGCAACGGCGCCGGCAAGACCACGCTGCTGCGCGCCCTGATGGGCGCCATTCCGGCGACCGGCAAGGCGGAGCTCGGCGCCGTCGATCTGTTGGCGCTGCCGCCGCATGGCCGCGTCGGCCAGGGCATCGGCTACATGCCGGAAGATCGCCGGCTCGTGCCGGGCTTCACGGTCGAGGAGAATATCCTGCTGCCGACCTGGACGACCGCGATCGGCAACAAGGACGAGCGGCTGAAATGGATTTTCTCGATCATGCCGGAGATCGAGGCGTTCCGTGGCCGGCGATCGCTCGAATTGTCCGGTGGCCAGCAGAAGATGGTGGCGCTGGCGCGCGCGCTGATGGCCGGGACGCGGCTTCTCTTGCTTGATGAGCCGTTCGAGGGGCTGGCGCCAGCGCTCGCCCGGCGACTCGGCGAGGTCATGGCAAGCCTGAAAGGGCAGGGGCTGTCGATCCTGATCGCCGAATCGAACGAAGGCCAGGTTGCCGACCTGCTCTCGCGCGCCTTCCGCATCGAGCGCGGCGCGGTGACGGCGGTGTGAGGCGGGCGCGGTTCTCTCGATTCCTCATGCCCGGCGACGACCGCGCCTAGCCGGGCATCCGCCGAGGATGTGCACGCACTCATGAGTGCCGGCGACCGCGAGCCCCGAAGGGGGTATCATACAAGCAGTCCCCTATCAGGAGACCGTATGATGGATGAAATGCAAACTTGGCTGGAAAAGCGGATGGGGCACTCCCTCTACAGGAATGTGCGGGAATTCGGAAAGATCGCATTCTTGCTCGTCCTTTTCGTGATCGCGGGTGGATTGGTTCTATATTTGATTTTTGGATGATGGGCCTGCCACCGGTTGACTGTCCGTACGCGGGAGTTCGGCGCGATGGATCGACCAGGGCGCCAAGGAGCCTGGACTCACGGTCCGCGATGCTGCTCTGATCGGCCGAAATCTGCTGCGCTGCATCGGCCGCTCGTTGGCTCCGGCCTAGATCGAAGAATGAAAAAAACAGAATAGGGAGAGAAGGACATGCACAGGCGAGCGCTTTTCAAGGGATTGGCAGCAATCGGGCTCGGCGGCCCGTTCGTTCGTCCGTCCTTCGGCCAGACCTATCCATCGCGACCCATCCGCATTGTCGTGCCGTCGCCCGCGGGTGCGCCGCCCGACATCCTGGCCCGCATTGTCGGCGCGACGATCGCGGAGGCGGAAGGCTGGACAGTCGTGGTCGAGAACAAGCCCGGCGGGGCCATGACGATCGGCGCCGCCGACGCGCTCAGGCAGCCCGCCGACGGCTATACGCTGTTCTCCGTGACAGCGCCGATCGCCGCCGCCGCGGCCCTGGTCCCGAGCGCCAACCTGCGGATCGAAACGGACTTCGCTCCCGTGGTCCAGCTCGGCAAGACCTACAATGTGCTCGTGATCTCGCAATCGACGCCGGCGCGTTCGCTGTCCGAGTTCATCGCCTACCTCAAGCGCGATCCCGGCAAGCACACGTTCTCGTCGGGCGGCTTCGGTACGCCCGCGCATCTGCTCGGCGAGTTGTTCAAGCTCGAAACCGGCGTGCAGACCATGCACGTGCCCTACAAGGGCAATCCGCAAGCGATCGGCGACCTCATCAACGGCACCAACACGTATCAGTTCATCACCGCCGTCGCGGTTGTCGATCTGGTCAACAGCGGCAAGCTGCGCGCGCTGGTGACGATGAGCCACCAGCGCGTCCCTGCGCTCAAGGATGTGCCCACGATCGTCGAGGCCGGCTATCCCAAGCTCGCGAGCGAGGACTGGGCCGGAATCCTGGTCAAATCCGGAACGCCGGCGCCGGTGGTGGAGCGGCTCAACACCGTCATCAACAAGGCCCTCAAGGTCGACAGGGTGCGCGAAGCTTTTGCCAAAGTCGGCGCGGACTTTGCCGGCGGATCGCCGGAGGCGTTCGGCACGCTGGTGCGCGGCGAGGTTGCGCACTGGTCGAAGGTGATCAAGGACGCCGACATCAAGATCAATCCATGACGGCAGCGACCGACGCGGTCACGCAATCGGCTTCACGCGGTCGCGCGGGCGGAACGCTGCGTTTGCAAACAATCGCTCCCACAAGGATCGCATGGCCGTGACCGCGAGACCGAACTTTCTGCTTTTCATCACCGACCAGCACCGCGCCGATCATGTCGGCTGCTATGGCAATCCCATCGTCAGGACGCCGAATATCGACAGCCTGGCGGCCGGCGGCCTGCGGTTCGAGAATTTCTACGTCGCCTGCCCGATCTGCATGCCGAACCGCATCGTGCTGATGACCGGACGCATGCCGACCGTGAACGGCTCGCGGCACAATGGCATTCCGCTCGATCTCGACGCGGTGACGTTCGTCGACCTTTTGCGGAACGCCGGCTATCGCACCGCGCTGATCGGCAAGTCGCATCTTCAGGACATGACCAGCCATGCGGTGCCGAACCGCATCGAAGCGCAGGCCGGCCTTGCGCGGCCGCCGAGCGAACTGCGCGAGGCCAACCGTCGACGCCGGTCGGGTCCGGCCTACGAGGCCGAAATCGGAAAGCTGTGGGCCGAGCATCCGGACCGATCGGTGCCGAGCCCGTATTACGGCTTCGACTTCGTTCGGTTTGCCGACGGCCACGGCGATCAGGTGCATGGTCACTACAACGGCTGGCTGAGAGATCGCGCCGCGGACCCCGACGGTCTGCGCGGCTGGCGGAATGCGCTGCCGTCACCCGGGCTGGTTGCGCCGCAGGCCTGGCGGACGGCCGTGCCGGAGGAGCTCTATCCCACCTCCTACGTGGCGGACGAAACGATCGGCTATCTCGAGCGCCACTCCCAGACCTCGGCGATCAGCCGTTCTTTCTGCAGTGCTCCTTCCCGGACCCGCATCATCCGTTCACGCCGCCGGGCCGCTATTTCGATATGTACGATCCGGCGACGATCCCGCTGCCGAAGAGCTTTCATCACGTCGACCAGCACGAGCCCGGCTTCCAGAAGGAACTGCGCGCCGCCGCCGCCGCCGGCAAGTCGAACGCCGGCGGCCCGCCGCCCTTCGCGTTGACGGACGAAACCGCCGTCCGCCAGTGCATCGCGCTCACTTACGGCATGATCACCATGATCGACGACGCGATCGGCCGGGTTCTCGGGAAGCTGCGCGAGCTTGGGCAGGACCGGAACACGGTCGTCATCTTCACCAGCGACCACGGCGACTTCATGGGCGACCACGGGCTGATGCTCAAGCACGGTCTGCACTACGAGGGCGTCATTCACGTGCCCTTCATCTGGTCCGATCCGGCGAAGCCGGCGGGCGGCACGACCGACCTGTTGTCCGGCACCATCGACATCGGCACGACCGTTCTGGCGCGCGCGGGCCTCGGGCCGTTCCACGGCAATCAGGGCTTTGACATCGTGCGAGCCGCTGTGAACAAAGAGCGCCTGCCGCGATTCGGCATCATCGTCGAGGAAGACGAGCTCGGCATTCACCTCGGCCGGGACGAGGGCCTGCGCACCCGCACGTTCGTGACGGAGCGCTGGCAACTCACGCTCTGGGACGGCATCGACGAAGGTTGCCTGTTCGATCGCGACAGCGACCCCGAGCAGCTCTGCAACCTTTGGCACTCGAAACCGCACGAAGCCGTGAAGCATGAGCTCATGGAAAAAATGCTACGCGAAATGATCCGGCTTGGCGACACCGCCCCTCTCACCGAGCGGGTGGCCTGAGATAGTTTGAGTTCACATCATCTTGGAGAAAAGAATGACGCCGCACGAGTTCACCCGTTTGGTTTCGTTGTCGGGCTTGGCGCTCGTTCTGGCGCTGGGCAGCGCTCAGGCGCAGCGCGCGCCGGACTTTGAGCCCGACGTCGGACAGCAGGGCAAAGACGTTGTCTGGGTGCCGACCAGCCAGACGCTGGTGAACAAGATGCTCGATATGGCCAACCTCACGGACAAGGATTTCCTGATCGACCTCGGGTCCGGCGACGGCCGCACGGTGATCACCGCGGCGCAGCGCGGCGCCAGGGCGCTCGGCATCGAGTACAATCCCAAGATGGTCGAACTGTCGCGCCGCTATGCCGCCATGGTGGGCGTCACCGGCAAGGCGACATTCCAGAGGGCCGACATTTTCAAAAGCGACTTCTCCAAGGCGACCGTTCTCACGCTCTTCCTGCTGCCGGACATCAATGTCCGGCTGCGACCCAAGATTCTGAACATGAAACCCGGCCTCCGTGTCGTCTCGAATTCGTTCGACATGGGTGACTGGGAGCCGGACGAAACGGCCACGGTGTCCGACGACTGCACGCAGTTTTGCACCGCCTTCTACTGGCTTGTTCCGGCGAAAGTGCAGGGCACCTGGCAGTTGCCGCGCGGCGGTGAGTTCGTGTTTGAGCAGAACTACCAGAAGCTGGCCGGCACGACGAAAATCGGCAACGCCTCCACGGCGATCAGCGACGCCAAGATTACCGGGGATCAGATTTCATTCACCGCCGGCGACACCACCTACACCGGCCGGGTGAACGGCTACTCCATCACGGGAACTGCCAAGTCGCCGGCCGGCGAGACCAAGTGGCATACCTGGCGGATCAAATAGGCGAACGGGCGCTGAACGGTATCGGGACAGTCGTCAGCCGGAACAATCTCCCAGAAGGCGGTGCGTGCGCCGCTCACCGGCCTTTGCCGCGTCAACCGGCCTCGCCGCCGCGCGAGGCGGAATGCGCTATGATGCGGCTGCACGAACGAGCCGGAACGGCCAGTGATGTGTTGGGAGGAAGGAAACCGTCCATGTTGCGATTGATCATCGTGCTCGTGATCGGGTTGGCCGCCGGCGTCGGCAGCGTGACGGCCGCCTCCGCCCAGACCTATCCGCAGCGTGCGGTCAAATTCATCCTGCCGTTTGGCCCCGCCGCCGGAGTCGACATCACCGCCCGGTTGCTCGGCGACAAGCTCGTCGGCGCGCTGGGGCAAGCCGGTGGTGATCGAGAACCGTCCGGGCGGCGACGGCCTCGTCGCCATCAGCGCCTTCACCAGCGCCAACGACGACCACACGCTGTTGTTCGTTCCGGCCTCGACCTTCACGGCGCATCCGTATGCGCACGAGAAGCTGCCGTACAATGCGGAGCGCGACCTGCTGCCGATCACGAACGTCACCACCATCGTGATCGCGCTGTCGGCTCCGGCATCGCTGAACGTGAAGACGCTCGGCGAATTCATTGCGCTGGCCCGCGCCAAGCCCGATACGCTCAACGTCGCCGCGGCCGCCGGCAATTCCGACCTGATCCTGTCGGCTTTCACCAAGACCCAGGGCCTGCCGGTGGCGCGGGTGCCGTACCGCGACATTCAGCAGGCGCCGAACGACCTGGCCGAAGCCCGCATCCACCTGCTGATGTCGTCCTACGCGACCATGCTTCCACTGGTTCAGGCCGGAAAGCTGCAGGGTGCTGGCGGTGACCAGCCGGAAGCGGGTCGGAATCGCCGCCGACATTCCGACCGTCGCCGAGGCCGGATACCCGTATCTCGGACTGGACAGCCTGATCGGCATATACGGCCCGCGCGGAATGTCGAATGCGCTGCGCGAAAGCATCGCCGCCGACGTCCGCGCGGTGGTCGAGGCCGATCCGACCATTGCGAGCCGGCTGGCGGCGACCGGTCAGGTCGTCGATATCCGTGGCCCGGCCGAGTTCGCCGCCGGCATCAAGGAGATTCGCGACCAGCTCGCCTCGATCGCGCAGACGCTCGGAATCAAGGCCGGGCAGTAGGCGGCGAACCCGCTGCCGGTCAGGGCAAGGCGATACGCACGTCTGTCACTTGCTTTTCAGCCCATCGCGGAAGGCCATCGCTTCGAGTTCGACCCGGACCGCGTCCATGACGGGAACCACCGGTCGTGCCTGGAACTCGAATGCGGGCAGCATCGAGCAGAACTTGTGAACCGCCAGCGGTTCGTCGCAGTCCAGCAGCATGTAGCCACCCCAGTCACCCACGCGGATGACGAACATCTCGATCTTGAAATTGTCCGGCGCCTTCCATTGCGTGAAGACCTCCAGGATCCGCTTCTGGGCGTTCTCGTACTCGATCGGCGATCCTTGCGAACGTTCGAACCAGCTCAACATGTACTTCATCGGCACCCTCCGTTATCCGAACTGAAATCCTGCGGCCGCGCCCTCGCGGCCCGTTTCAGGTCGGCAGGATGCCTGCGACGCCCCGCCCGCACATGGGGAGGATTCCCTAGTGGTCCGATTCCGAAGTTCGCATCATTTGTGCGGCATCCTCGTTTGCGAACTTCGGAATCCAAGGACCACTAGCAACTCTAAGTGCCCCTTTTGAACCCGAAGTTAGCGATCGAATTTGCCGCACGATGTGCGCGAACTTCGGGTTCGGGGCACTAGGCCGCGGATATTCCCTGCTG
This sequence comes from uncultured Alphaproteobacteria bacterium, assembly GCA_963807865.1. GTDB lineage: Bacteria > Pseudomonadota > Alphaproteobacteria > Rhizobiales > Xanthobacteraceae > VAZQ01. The sequence goes on from CAWEDK010000027.1 coordinate 51,798, forward strand.
CACCAGGCCGCGTTCGAGAGCGAACAGGGCCGCGCCGGCGCGGGTGCTGACGCCGATCTTGGAATAGAGATTCTGGATATGGTTGTCGGCAGTCTTGGGTGCGATCTCGAGCTGGCGGGCCGCTTCCTTCGCGGTGTGCCCGGCTGCGATCAGTCGCAGCACCTCGATCTCGCGCGGCGTCAGGCCGGCCGAACGCTCGGCCGTCGCTCGGCGGGCGGGTTGGCCGGCGCAGGTCAGGACGGCCTCCACGGCGTCGGCGCAGAGCTTTCCGTCCTTGACGGCGCCGCGGAGCTTCGCGGCGGCCGCCGCATCGCTCAACGCCGCACGGTAGGGCCGCGCTTCCCGGGCGGTCTGGAAGGCTTCGGCGGCAGCAAGGATGCGGGCGGCTGGCGAAAGGTCACTGGCGCGGGCATAGCGATGGTACCCGCTGCCGTCGAGACGCTCGTGGTGGCGCAGCACCAGGGCCGCGACGGCTTTGCCGTCCCCGCCCAATGACGCCAGTGCGCGCTCGCCATGGTAGGGGTGAAGCCGCGCCGCGTCGGTCTCGCGTTGGGTCAGGGCGCCGGCCCGCATCCAGGTCGAAACCGGAATCGCGAGTTCGCCGATATCGTGCGTATAGGCCGCCCACCGGACATCACGAATGTCCGAGGCCGGAAGGCCCATATCTTTGCCCGCGGCATTCGCCAGCGCCGCCACGGCGCGCGAATGACCGAACGTGGCGGGCATCCTCATGTCGATCATGTCGGCGATCGCCAGATAGGCTTCCTCGCAAGCGTCCTCGCCAAGCACCGCGTGGGGAACGGGCTCCAGCGCCAGGATCGTTTCGCGGTCAACGGGACCGTCGAGTCCTGCGAGCAGCCGCTCGGCGTGAGCGAGGAAAAGATCGACCAACTCCGGTTCATAGGCGCCGCCGGAGCGCTTGGCGATCATCGTGGTCATGGTCGCGAATCCGTGGGCTTCGGTCAGCGCGATGGCATCCTGCGCCAACGTCACCAGCCGGACCGGAAACTTCACGGCATCGCCCGCCAGGCCTTGCGGCAGTCCGCGCCCGTCCCAGCGCTCATAGAGCTGGCCGAGATTTTCGCGGGTTTCTTCGGAAAGGCCGATCCGCTCGGCGATCCGCTGCGCGACCTCGCAGTGGCCGGCCAGAATGGGAACGCTCACCTGCATGGCTTCGGCGAGGCCGCGCTCGACCGCCTTGGTCAGTTCCGCCGGCGGCGCGTCCGCGAAGGTGCGCGTGATGGCGCGGACAATCGTTTCGGCAAGCTCCGACTTGTTGCCGATGTCGATGCGCGAAAGGTCCCGGCGAAGGGCGATCTCGTCGCCAAACGCCGACGCCAGCAGGTGGGTGTCGGCGTTGCATCCGATATAGCGAAGCAGCGCCTGGTGATAGACATTGCGGCATTCGTTGCCGTCGAGGCGTGCAACATCGGCCAGCCGCATCGCCAGCACGCAGGATCGCAGCGCAAAGTCTCGCGAATGACCGGTGGCCAGGTCCGTCGCATAGGCCAGCGCCATGAGAAAATCAGCGCGTCGAACTGTTGGCGCCGCCATTTGGGCTTGTCCTTTTTCCCTACGGGCGGCGAATGTACCGCAATTGCCGCCTTGGGTCGGCAACTTCGACATCCGGACTTGATGCATCTCTGCCAGCGGGCAGTCGCCCGCGCGAGATGACCTGCAAGCGCTGGCGCCGCCCGCGGCTCTCCCCTAAAATCGCGGAAACGATCACCAAGCGAGGGCGGAAATGGCAGGCAAGTTCGGCATCGGACAGGCGGTACGGCGGGTCGAGGATCAGCGCTTCCTGACCGGGGCGGGGCGCTATGTCGACGACATCAGCCTGCCCGGCATGTGCTACGGCGTCACCGTGCTGTCGCCCCACGCCCATGCGAAGATCAAGCGCATCGATGTCAGCAAGGCCAAGGCCGCGCCCGGCGTGCTCTGCGTGCTCACCGGCGCCGACGCAGAGGCCGACCATCTCGGCAAGTTGACTGCGCATCCGATGCCGGAGGATTTCGGTGCCCCCAAGGGCCATCGTACCTGGCAGTCCATCCTCAACGCCGAGCGCGTGCGTTACGTCGGCGATCGCGTCGCCTTCGTGGTGGCTGAGACGCTCGCGCAGGCGCGCGACGCCGCCGAACTGGTCGAGGTCGACTACGAGCCGCTGCCGGTCGTGGTGAATCTCGAAGATGCCGCCAAGGACGGCGCGCCCAAAGTCTGGGACGACAATCCGAATGGCAACATCGGCTTCCGGCTGATGTTCGGGAACAAGGACGCGACCGACGCGGCCTTCGCCACCGCAAAGCACGTCGTAAAATTGCGGGTGGAAAACAACCGCATTTCGCCGGTCGCGATGGAGCCGCGGACCGCCATCGGCGACTACAGCGCGGTCGATAATTTCTACACCCTCCACATGACCACCCAGAATCCCCACGGCGTGCGCATGGAGCTCTCGCACGTGCTGCACGTGCCGGAGAACCACATCCGGGTGATTTCGCCGGATGTCGGCGGTGGCTTCGGCCTCAAGGGCGGACCGTTCCCCGACGACGTGCTGACACTGTGGGCGTCGCGCAAGATCGGCCGGCCGGTGAAGTGGGTCGCCACGCGCAGCGAGAGCATGCTCAACGATCACCACGGCCGCGAGATGGTCTATTTCGGCGAACTCGCGCTCGACGACCACGGCAAGATCCTCGCGCTACGGGCGCGCATGCTGTTCCAACTCGGCGCCTACTTCGTCGGACCGGCGCTGGCGGCCGGCGCCATGTCGATCCGCTTCGTGCCCGAGGCCTACGACATCCAGACGATGCACATCATGTCGCAAGGTCTGTTCACCAATACCTCGCAGAGCGGGCCCTACCGTGGCGCCGGCCGTCCCGAAGCGGCCTATTTCATGGAACGGCTGATCGAGCACGCCGCGCGCGAGATCGGCATGGAGCCGGCCGAGGTCCGGCGGCGCAACCTCATCCCGCCGAACAAGCTGCCTTACGCGACGCCGACGCTCTGGACTTACGACAGCGGCGAGTTCGTGCGCCTGCTCGACAAGTGCATCGACAACAGCGACTGGAAGGGCTACGCGGCGCGCAAGAAGGCGTCGAAGGACAAAGGCATGCTGCGCGGCCGCGCGGTGAGCTATTACATCGAGTTCGGCGGCATCTTCAACGAACGCGTGGACCTGCGCTTCGATCCCGACGGAACGCTCAACATCCTGGCCGGCACCCATTCGCACGGCCAGGGCCACGCCACCGTGTTCGCGCAACTCGCGCACGACAAGCTCGGCGTGCCGTTCGAATCGATCCGCCATATCCAGGGCGACACCGCGCAGGTGGCGATCGGGCGCGGCACCTATGGAGCGCGCAGCGCCATGGTGGGCGGCAACGCCCTCGTGAAGGCGACCGAGGCGATGATCGAAAAGGGCAAGCCGCTCGCCGCCATGCTGATGGAGGCGGACGCCGCCGACCTCGAATTCAAGGATGGCCAGTTCCGCGTGGTCGGCACCGACAAGGCGATCGCCATCGTCGATGTCGCCAAGGCCGCGTACGCGCCGATGGGGCCGCTCACGGTGAAGTTCGGCGTCGGGCTGGAATCGACCGGCAGCTTCAGCGCCGAGCCGCCGAGCCATCCCAACGGCTCGCATGTCTGCGAGCTCGAAGTCGATCCGGACACCGGCGAGGTGATCGTCGACCGCTATTTCGTGGTCGACGATCTCGGCCGCATCCTCAACCCGATGATCGTGCGCGGCCAGATCCACGGCGGCGTCATCCAGGGGATCGGCCAGGCGCTAATCGAGCATCAGGTCTACGACCGTCAGTCCGGCCAGCTTCTCACCGGCAGCTTCATGGACTACGGCATGCCGCGTGCCGACACGATGCCGAGTATCGAGTCGGCGCTCGAGGAGGTGCCCTGCAAGACCAATCCGCTGGGCGTGAAGGGCATCGGCGAGTCCGGCACGATCGGCGCGCCGCCGACCGTCATCAACGCGCTGATCGATGCGCTCAAGCCGCTCGGCGTCGAGCACATCGACATGCCGGCCACGCCCGGCCGCGTCTGGGAGACCATCTCTCGCGCCCGCGCGGGTGCGGCGGCCGGCGGGTAATAACGGGCGGGCGGCGTCAGCTCCCGCTTGCCCGCAACGTCGCCAGCGTCACCCGGCCGTCGGCGAGATAGTGGTTGACGCGTTCGGCGGGCGGATGCTGGCCGGCCTGATACGCCGTGACGGCGTCGATCACGCCATGCTTGCGCAACTCGCCGATGATGAAATCCCGCTCGGCGTTGGTGTCGGAATCGGTGGCGTGGGTAATCTGGAACGTGAGTTCGGTGACCGAGAGGCCGGTGTCCTTGGTGCCGGCGCCGACCCAGAGAACGCGCGCATCGTCCGGCGGCCGGTCGGTGTTGAGCCAGAAGCGCGCGCTTTCCATCGGCTCCTCGGCCCGCTCCAGGCTCAACGCCCAGAACCGGACGTGATGACGCTTGCGCGGACTGTCGTCGATCGCCTTCTGGAAGCCGATGTCCTGGCCGCGGCCGAACAGATAGAGCGTGCTGAACGGCGCAGTCGGATACGGCGAGTTGAACACGAATGCGCGCACCATGCCCCACGAGCTCGCCAGGCTCAGCCGATCGGCTCCCGACCAGCCGGCGGTTGCAAAGGCGGCGCGAAGCTGTGCGAGCGTGCCGATCAGCGCGAGATTGACGGGGTCGCCGGGCAGTCCGTCGCCGGTCGTCGTAAAGCGCGGCACACGTTTGCGCTGCAGGATTTTGAGGCCCAGGCGGACGACACGCGGCAGGATGACATACGCGGCAACCCCATAGGTCAGGCTCAACGCCAGAACCCACGGCAGCCGGTGGTCCTCGAGCTCGAAGAATACAAACACGATCAGCCAGACGCTGAGTGCGCCCAGCGCGAGGATCACGAGGCGCTGCAACAGGCGAATCAGAAATCTCACGATCGATCACCGTTTACCTGACGCACAGTCTAGCTCTGTTCGTTCTCATCAAACGAGCGGGTCGGGTGCTCCGGCGCAACACGCCGCGATGGCTGGTCCTGCATGCCATACATTCACCCGCATTCCACCACCGACTCCACCCGCGCCACACTGACAGAGGTAGCGGCTCCATGCAGCCATCGTTGCTCAAGACGGAACACATTCTTCGCGCCGCGGCCATGCCGGTCGCGTTGCTGCTCCTGCTCGCGCTGCCCGGCCCTCGTGCGATCCAGGCGGCCGATCAGTCGGTGCAGCTTGCGCCGGGCCAGCGGACCACGGTGCAACTGGAGGAAAACCCGACGACCGGATACCGGTGGCAGATCGATCGGGCAGGGAGCGCCGATCTGGCGATCGTGCGGATCGACGACCTCGGCTTCTCGGCACGTGAAGGTGCCGCCCCGGTCGGAGCGCCCGGGGTCCGCCGCTGGAGTATCGAGGGCGTGTCCCCGGGCAAGGCCCGCGTCGTCTTCGAGTATCGACGGCCGTGGGAGCAGGAGGCGGTCCGCCGCCACGAGATTTCGGTCGAGGTGACGGCGCGCTGATCGCGCCCTGCGCCTAGCGAGCTGTGGGCTACGTCGGCGGCCGCGCCGCCCGCACGATTGTCTCCAGCAGCTTCAACGCGTCGGCAGTCCCGTCGGCCTCGCCCTTCTCGAAATCGCGTTCGGCCTGCCCCATCGTGTTGGTGACATGCGCGACGCACAGCACCGGCGCAGACCGTGCGCGCGCAAATGCGTAAAGCGCCGCGGCCTCCATCTCGACGGCCAGCACGCCCTTGGCGCGAGCGGCATCGATCGCCTGCCTGGTTTCCCGGAACGGCGCGTCGGTCGTCCAGCTCGGCCCGACGAAGGCGCGCAGTCCTGCGCGCTGCAAGGCGTTCATCGCCATCGCGACCAGTTGCGGATCGGCGTCCGCGAACTCCGCCGGCGCCGCGTAGTGATAGCTCGTGCCCTCGTCGCGCAACGCCCGATCGATGATCACGAAGTAGGGCGGCGCTCCGGCCGCGACGATCTGACCGGCCGAGGTCACGCTGACCAGAAGGCGGCAACCGCAGGCGAACAGCTCTTCGGCGATCAGCACCGCGAATGGCGCGCCGACCGCGCAGCCGACCATGCCGACAGTTTCGCCAGCCAGCGGGAAGGTGTGCAGCTCCGTGTGGTAACAAGGCCAGGCGTCGAATCGCTTTGCTTGTCCGGTCCGCTTGAGGCGTCGGAGAATATCGCCGTCAGGATCGAGAATGCAGATCGCCGGCACGTCCGCGGCGGCCAGTCCCTTTTGCCGGCGGGCTTCGCGCAGCAACGCGGCCGGCGCAAACACCGATGGCGCATCGGCGTCCTTGTGATCGAGGATCGGCGGCGACGAGGGCATACGGTCTCCGAGCGGTTGCGGCAGACGATGTTCATTACCAGTTATTCGATGAACGCAGGACATGCGCGATGGCCAACGTCGATCGCCAGGCCCATTGGGAATCCGTCTACGGCACCAAGGGCGAGCACGAAGTGAGCTGGTTTCAGGAGAACCCGGCCGCCTCACTCGACTTGATTGCCGCAACAGGCGTGAAATCCGCCGCGTCGATCGTCGACATTGGCGGCGGCGCCTCGCGGCTGGTCGATGGGCTCCTGGACAAGGGATTCGAAGCCGTCACCATCCTTGACCTTTCCGAACAGGCCCTGTCGGCCGCGAAAGCGCGTCTCGGTGCGCGCGCGTCGGAGGTGCGCTGGGTCGTCGCCGATGTGACGAAGTGGCAGCCGGCCCAGGCCTATGACGTCTGGCACGACCGCGCCGCCTTTCACTTCCTGACCGACTCGAAGGACCGCGCCGCCTATGCGGAGCGGGTTGCGATGGCGGTGCGGCCGGGCGGACACGTCATCATCGGAACCTTTGCGCCCGATGGCCCCGAGCGCTGCAGCGGCCTGCCGGTCCTGCGCCACGACGCGGCGTCACTCGGCGACATGCTCGGTCCCGCGTTCGAATTGATCGAGAGCCGCCGCGACGACCATCACACCCCGATGGGCGCCACCCAGCGGTTTCAATTCAGCCGGTTTCGACGAATAACTTAGGGCAGGTTAGCGAAGGCGTAGCCCGCCATTTGCGCCCGAAGAAGGGCGGATTGCGCTTCGCTCATCCGCCCTACGTGCTCATGCACCGCAGCAAACTGCGTGCGCAGCCGCACGGTCATTCTATCACCTCGTCGGCCAATGCGAGGACGCTTGGCGGCACAGTAAGTGCGAGCGCCTTGGCGGTGTTCAGGTTGATGACGAACTCGAACTTACTCGACCGCATGACCGGAAGTTCCTTCTCACCCTTGATGATGCGGCCGGTGTAGATACCCGCTTGCCGAAAACCATCGGGCAGACTTGCGCCGTAGCTGATCAGGCCGCCGGCTTCGGCGTACTCGCGCGCCGAATACATGGTTGGCACTGCGCTGCGGGCGGCCTGCGCCACGAGCCGCTCCCGATTGTTGAACATGAACGGACCGGCCCGCATAGAGCGCCTTGGCTCCGCGCGCGATTAGGTTCAGAAAAGCCGCTTCGATGTCGCCAGGTCCCTTGATCTCGTCGACTGCGAGCGGCAGGCCCAGCGTTTGCGCCGCGCGTTCAAGATCGGCCAGCTCCGCTTCGGTTTCGGGCGTGCCGGATAGATGACAGCGCCGACGCTAGTGTTTGGAACTAGCTGAGCGCAGGAGCTCCAAGCGCTTGGCGCCCAGCACGCCGGAGAAGAACACAACCCCGGTGACATTGCCGCCGGGCCGGTTGAGCGTAGTGACAGGCCGTCCCGCACGGGGTCGCTGCCAGTCGTGAACACGATCGGCACGGTCGCCCTCGCTTTCTTGGCAGCAAGTGCGGCGAGCGTGTTGCTTACGATGACCGCAGGCTTCCGCGCAACCACCTCGGCCGCCAGAGCAGGCAGCTTGTCGAACTGGTTTTCGCCCCACAAAAATTCGATGGCAACGTTCCGGCCCTCGACGAACCCGGCCTCCTTCAAGCCTTCCCGCAATGCCGCGATATTTTTGGTTTGGGCTGCCGCCCTGCCGCTGTTGAAGACGCAGATCACCGGCATCTGCTGCGCTTGCGCCACGAGCGGCCAAGCCGCCGCGCCAGAGAGTAAAGTGATGAACTCGCGGCGACTTAATTGATGGCGTTGCATTTGGGTGCCCTACGAGCATGACAATTGCAGGATATCGAATTGGCAGCGATCAGTCAGCGGGTATGCGAGCTATCCCACAACGGACCGAGGCCGCTAAAGTCGGCTCAGGGTCAAAATCGACCCGGGGCGAGCCAACAGCAGGTCCAGCCATGTCCGCTATGCCCGGAAATCAGAAGCAAATATAGAACATTGGCTTCGGCTTCGATGGGCTTTGCGGTTTATGGTCTCACTTCCTCTCGCTCCCGCTCGCGCAGATAGTCCTCGGTCGTGCGCACATTCGGGCGCGGCGGCGCGCCGTAGGGATCGAAGTCGGCCTCGGTGGCGGCGATCACCCGGCAGTCCTCGCACATCTTGAGCACGTCGAGCCGCTTGGCCGAGCCCTGATACATCCAGTGCTTGCCTTCGAGCTTGGCGAGCACGCGCTCGATCGTGCTCTTCACGCCGAACGGCTTGTCGCAGCGGATGCAGTGGAACGGCTCCTCCTGCTTGATCACGCGCGCCGGCGCGGTGGCGGCGCGGAAGTCGAGCTGCGGCTTGAGCGAGATCACCTTCTCGGGGCAGGTCGCCTGGCACAGGCCGCACTGCACGCAGGCGTCCTCGGCAAAGCGCAGCATCGGCCGCTCGGGATCGTCGAGCAGCGCGCCGGTCGGGCAGGCCGACACGCAGGCGAGGCAGAGCGTGCAGCCCTCGACCTTGACTTCGACGGTGCCGAACGGCGCACCGGCCGGCAGCGCGATCACGTCGACCGGCGCGGGCGCGGCGCGCTGAAGTTCGCGGAGCGCCAAACGCATGACGTCGCGCTTGTCGCCGACCGGCAGGAAACTCGCCGGGCGCGGTGCGGCCGGCGCCGGCGCGATGCCGCGCAGCGCGGTCGCCGAGCGCATCGGGATCGTCGGTCTCGATCGTGGCCGACGCAGCCGGCTGCCGAAGCCGAGCCCGGTCAGGATCGGCTCGGCGAGCGCCAGGGTGCGGGTCAACCCGGTGATGTCGTGCCGCGGCCTGGCGCGCAGCAGCAGGCGCACCGCCACGGCGCCGTACGCGAACGCCGCCGCGATCGTCTCGATGCCGACCTGCGTGACCTCATTGACGGCGAGCGGCAGCACGTTGGCGGGCAGTCCGTCGCCGAAGCGCGCCAGCGCGTCGATCATCGGCGCTGCCGTGCGCGCCGTCGTGCACCAGCACGACCGGCAGCGCGCCGCCGGCTTCACGATAAGTGGTGAGCAGCGCGCGCAGGCGTCTCATGAGGGTGTCGGCGGGCGGCAGCGCGTAGGATGCCGCGCCGGTCGGGCACACGGCCGCGCACTGGCCGCAGCCGGCGCAGATATGAGCGTCGATCGCCACGTGATTGCCGGCCGGCGTGATCGCCCCGGCCGGGCATAGGTCGAGGCAGCGGTTGCAGCCGACGATGCGCGAACGGGAATGCGCGCAGATGTCCGCGGTGAAGTCGATGTAGCGCGGCTTGTCGAAGGTGCCGACCAGATCGCGCGCCTTGAGCACGGCGCGCATCAGCGCAGCCGCGTCGGCGGGATCGGCGCGCAGATAGCCCTCGCGCAGGTCGCCGGCGCTGAACAATGGTGCGTCGCCCGAGAGATCGAGCAGGAGATCGCAGCGCGACACCGCATTGTTCTTCGCCGCGCCGAACGCCAGCGCGCCGCGCGATGACGGCGCAGGTTGCGCGTAGTTGTCGACGGTCAGCTCGAACGCGCCGAGATGGCCTTTGGCCTGACGGATGTTGCCTTTGACGACCGGAAAGTCGGTGGTGCGCGGCGGCGTCACATCGGCCGGCGGCTTGATCAGCACGGTGACGTCGAGATGATCCTTGAGCAGGTTGGCGGCTTCGATCGCGCTTTCGTCGCGGCCGTAGATCAGCGCGACGCCTTCGCTGGTGAAGCTGATGAACGGAATGTCGGGCGCGGTCTCGGCGGCGGCCGCCAGCAGCGCCGCCATCTTCGGGCCGGCGCGCGCCGCATCGCTCGACCAGCCCGCGGTCTCGCGGATGTTGACGTACTGGATCGCGGTCGCGCGATTCTCGGCGAGCTCGGAAAACAGCGGCGCTTCCTGCGTGCAACCAACCGTGAGCGGCGCGTCGCCGTCCGCGGTTGCGCGGAACCGTTCGAGCTCGGCGCGGCAGAGCTGCCGGCCGGTCAAGACTTTGGCGCCGCGGCAGCCGCGTGCGATCGCACCGGCATCGAGCGGCATCGTGTCTTCGCACGAGCAGATCAGAACGGTGCGCGGGCTATCGGCCATCTGGGCTCCGGCGAATCTCGGCCTCCGTCGTCCGGGGCGTGCCGTTGGCGCGAGCCCGGAATCGCATAACCGCGCCTCCTGCTCAGCTGCATCGATCGCGATCGGCCTGACGGTTATGGATCTCCGGCCCTCGCGGCTATGCGCTCGGCCGGGATGACGGCACGGCAGCGGTTTCCACTGGTCACCGCGTAGCGCAGGTTATAATGGTTACAAAGAAAAATCGCCAACCGGGAACGAGGATGCCCGAGACACTCAGCCGCGCGTACGTCGAACGCTGCGCTCGATTTGCCGCCGCCGTACCGGCTGGTGACGCTGCGCGAGGTCGGCGATGCCTTCGCGCATGCGAAACAGATCGCGGCCGAGGAGGGCGCCGGCACGCTGGTCTATGTCGGTCGCTTCGATCTCGCGGAGTTCGCCGTCGTGCTCGAGCCCGACGAGCCGCTCAGGACCGCGCGGCGCGCGATCTATGCGGGGCTCACCGCGCTGGCCGATGCGCTCGCCGTCCACGCGCCGCCCGACAAGCCGATCGCGTTCGACTGGCCGGACGGCGTGCGAGTGGACGGCGGGCTGGTCGGTGGCGTGCGGCTCGCCTGGCCGGACGATGCCGTCGAGGACGAGCCGCCGGCGTGGCTGGTGTTCGGCGGCATGATCCGCACGGTCGCGATGGGCGAGGACGAGCCCGGCGTGCGGCCGCTGTCGTCGGCGCTCGACGCGGAAGGCTTCGACGATCTCGGGTCGGGCGGGCTGGTCGAGAGCTTCGCCCGCCATCTGATGGTGGCGATCGACGCCTGGCAGGAAAAAGGCTTCGGCGAGGTGGCGAAGAACTACCTGGCGCGGCTGTCGCCGCCGGCGGTTTCTTCCGGCGGTGCGGAAGCGGCGGGAAGTGGCGGGAAGACGGTGCTCCTCGGCCGGAGCAGCGAGGGAAGACACGCGCAGATCGCCGAAGACGGCGATCTTCTGATCCGGCGGGCAGGGCAGGCGGGGGTCGAACGGCTCCGTCTGGTCGATGCGCTCGCGCACGCCATCGTGGCTCGATCCGGCGACCGGAGGGCCGAAAACGTGAGGCTTTTGCGGACGATACGGCTCGATCCGTCCGATACCTTCGTGTTCGAGCGGGCCGCCGAGCCGGGCGAATGGGCGGTTTCCGGGGCGTTCCTGTTCGCCGAAGCCGATCCGGACGCGCTGTCCGGCAAGCAGCTCGCCGCTTTCCGCAGTGGATTCATGGGCTTGCAGACGCTTCGGCTGGTCGACGCTGGTGCAGATCGTCGAGGCCCGCGACACCGACCGCGCCGCGCTGGTCGACGCGCTCGCGCAGCATCTGCTCGCCCGCTTCGGCGCCCCCGATCTCGCCGCCGCGCGCGCCGCCGCCGAGGACGAGGTGGCGTTCGCGGCGTCGCTCTGCGACCATCCGGCCGACACGCTGGTCGCGGTACGCCGCCAGTTCGAGGACGGCGCGATCCGCGAAGCGTTCCGCACGCTGCATCCGCGCGGCGAGCGCAAGCCGATGCGCGCGTTCACGTTTCTCGACGTGGACGGCGAAGACGAGCCCGGCGAGACTGTCGATCTCGCGCGTCTGGCGACGGCGGCCAAGCCGCGCGAACCGTGACCGGTGAATGCACGAGACGTGACGGCATGCACGATTTCTGGCTGTCCTGCGGACACCATCTGCTCGATCGCGACGAGGGCGGCGGGCTGCGCGTGACCGACGAGTTCCTGATGGCCTATCTGGCGAGGCCGGAACTCAAGCCGCCGCCCGAGGCGTGCGTGGTCGAGCGCACGCTGTACGCGGCGCTGCTGTCCGATCCGCGCCGGCCGGTCGCCGCATCGGAAATCGCCGCGATCGCGGACGCCGATGCGCACCAGAACTGGGAGGTGATGCTGGCGTTCCGCGATCACCTGGTCCGACACCGCACCATCGAGGCGGCGTATCTCGCGCTGGTGCGCAAGGGCGTCGGCCGGACGCCACCGTTGTTCATGAACCAGCTCGTGCACGTGATCCTGCGCAACATCCTCGACACTTCCGACGATCCCTACGTTCTTCGGGCGGCGGAAATGTTCTTCCGGCCGCAGCGTGTCACCGTTCATGACGGTTCGCTGATCGCCGCCGACGAGGAGATGGTCACAAGTTCATCCCCCCGTCCGGTGTCGCCGCTGGTGTCGATGCTGGGGCTGCCGCAACCCAGCGATATCGAAGTTCTCAACGACGACAATGCCGCCACCTACTGGGACCGCAGCGACCAGTTCGACATGGCGCTCGATCTCACCGGAGGCCGGCGCGGACTGGCGGCGCTGGGCACGGTGGTAGCGCAATGGGTCGAGCATCTGCTCGCGGTCGAGGTCGCGGTCGAACCGCTGATCGAGGCGCAGAATGTCAATCTGACGTGGTATGTCGGCCTGGATGCCCAGGGGACTGCGATCGGCGACGCGCTGTGGAACGGCGAGGACCTCGATGAAGGCGTTCGCGACCGCATCGTCGGGCTCTACCGGTTGATGCTGGTCAATCCCGCCATAGCGCTGGACAATGCCCGGGACGAGCCCATTTATCTGCTGCTGGCCATGACGGCGGACGGCACGGTTCGCATGAAACCGCAGAACCTCCTGACCGGCTTGCCGATCCGGCAATTGGAGACGGCATCGTGAGCAGCGCGCTGGCTCGCATCTCGGTTGGCGTGGTGGTGGAGCGGCGCAAGGCGCAATCGCCCTGGATCGATTTCACCTGGAAGCCGGTATCGGTGCTGGTCGGACTGCCGGAGGCCGCGCCCTGGACGGCTTTGTCGGACGCGGGCGAAGTTGCGACGTTCTATGCCGGCACGGCCGATATCGAACTGCATCGCACCGAGACGACGAACTATCGCAGCAATCTGGCGGGCGACGGCCGATTGTGGGTGTCGCTGCGGCCAACCGGAATCGATCCGCCGTACGAAGTCTTCGGCGTTACGGCGGATCCGGCCGAAGGCGAGGCCTGGACTGAAGCGGGCGGCGATCTGGTGGATGTGGTTGCGATGCCGGAGCCGATTCGTGCGGTGATCGACGAGTTCGTCGCCGAGCATCACGTCGATCGGCCGTTCTACAAACGCAAGCGCGATCGTGCGGACCCGGAAGCGTTGGGACGCCGTGCTCCGATCCGCGAGGAGCGCAACGAATGAGCGAGCGCAGACAACTTTCTGGCGCGATGGGCACGGCGCAAGCGGGATGCGGCGAAAGCCGCTGAGCCGTCCGAGCCGAACTCCGTCGCTGACAATCCGCCATCCCCCAGGGACGTGCCGGAGCGCCCAGAATCAGTGGTCGCTGCGCGGCGCGATCCTCCAGAGTCCGGCGACTGCGAGCCGCCGCAACCTGTATTCGACCTCACGCAATTGCCCTCGATCAATTCGATCACCGCGGCGAGCGATATTCGCGCGTTCCTGGCGCCGGGCGTGCCGGCCGCACTGACCCGTGCGGCCCTTCGCCGCGCTTGGGTCGCCGATCCGGCGATCCGGGATTTCGTCGGGCTTGCCGACTACGACTGGGACTTCAATACACCGGGGGCGATCACAGGCTTTCAGCCGCTCGAGATGACTGAAGAACTGCGGCGGCGCGTGACCGAAATGGTTGGCCGTAGCCTTTCCCCCGAACAGCCGGAGGGAACCAAGCCCACGGCAGACGCGGACCGGACCGCGGCTGGTGCTGATGAAAATTCAGGCGAATTCGACACGCCGCCGCCGCCAGCGCCCATCTTGAACCCCCGGCCGGTGGTTGGGATCAGGCAAGATGAGTCCCTGTCAAATGAGGGCTCATCTCGCAATTGCGAAGAATTGGATGCTTCAGCAGGCAGAAGATATTGCGTCGCAACATCGTCCCGCAAGTACCGAAATCGACCCGGAAGAAGTACCGCGGCGGCAGGGGAGGGCACTACCAAAGTAAGGATGGGTCATAGCCCGCGACTATTGACCCTGTTTCGCCTGAGCGGCTACTTTCATTAGAATTGAACTAAGAATAATCAACCGCCCAGGCTCAAAACATTATGAGGGACGCGGGTCTCGACGAAGCAATCCGGGCAGCCGGCGGCGTAGGCGCGCTCGCCCGAAAGATAGGCATTTCCCAGCCGTCGGTGTCCAACTGGTCGCATGTTCCGGCAGAACGCGTTCTGTCGGTCGAGGCGGTGACTGGCGTCAACCGCGCGGCCCTGCGTCCCGACCTTTATGAGGATCAGCCGCCGCATATCGAACTCGATGAGGTGGAGGCCGCTCGGGCGCAGGAATACGCCCTCCTGTCCGCGTTGCTGCGCCGAGCGCCAGATCAGACGTTGCTCGATCGCCTTGCGACGCTCCGCGGCGACGCGACGGCGCTCGGGATGGCGCATGTGGCGCTCGCGGAGGCGGCGAGCCGCGTCAATTCCGAACTCGTCGAGCGGGAGTTCTTCGATCTCTTCATCGGTCTTGGGCGCGGGGAACTGCTGCCTTACGGCTCGTATTATCTTACCGGCTTCCTGCACGAGCGGCCGCTTGCGCGCTTGCGCGAAAGTCTGGCGAAACTCGGAATCGAGCGCGCGGCTGGCCAGGCCGAGCCCGAGGATCACGCGGCCACCTTGTGCGAGATCATGGCGGGACTGGTGAGCCGCCGGTTTGAGGCTCCAGCCGGTGCGGATCGCGAGTTGTTCGAAATGCATCTCGCGCCGTGGATCGGCCGCTTCTTCGCAGACCTGGAGCGCGCCGGTGCCGGCGACTTCTACCGCCATGTCGGCTCGCTCGGCCGCGTGTTGATCGAAA
This sequence comes from uncultured Alphaproteobacteria bacterium, assembly GCA_963807865.1. Lineage (GTDB taxonomy): Bacteria > Pseudomonadota > Alphaproteobacteria > Rhizobiales > Xanthobacteraceae > VAZQ01. The sequence goes on from CAWEDK010000027.1 coordinate 66,913, forward strand.
TAGAAACTGAAGCTTATGCGCTACCGGCCTGATCCGGCGTGATGCGCAACACTGAACAACGACGGAGGACGCAGCCATGACCAAAGCATCGAAGCCTGCGGTTGGGCGCCGTGAATTTTTGCGCACACTGGGTGCTGGAGCGACCGTCGCGGCGGCGGCCGCCGGGCCGCTCGCCGGTGAAGCGCGCGCCGATACCGAGACGAACGACGAGAAACGCAAAGCCCGTTACCGCGAGACCGAACACGTGAAGACGTTCTATCGGGTCAACCGGTATCCGAGCTGAGGAGGCAGGCATGCTGATCAAGAGAACCGAACGTCAGGCTCGTCGCGGCACCCTCGCCGGTGCGTTGCAAAGTCAGTCGGAAGGCCGGCTTGACCGCCGCGCCTTCCTGCGCCGCTCCGGCCTCGCCGCCGGGGGACTCGCCGCGATCGGCGCACTGCCGCTCGGCAGCGTGCGTAAGGCGCAGGCTGGTCCGCCGCCGGCTGCCGGCGCGCAGGTCACCATCCGCAAGAACATCTGCACGCACTGCTCGGTCGGCTGCACGGTGGTTGCCGAAGTTTCGAACGGCGTGTGGATCGGCCAGGAGCCGGGTTGGGACAGCCCGATCAATCGCGGCTCGCACTGCGCCAAGGGCGCGGCTGTGCGCGAACTCGTGCACGGCGACCGTCGGCTGAAATATCCGATGAAGCTCGTCAACGGCCAGTGGACCCGCATCGCCTGGGACAAGGCGATCGATGAGATCGGCGACAAGCTGATGGAGATCCGCCAGAAGTCCGGCCCGAGTCGGTCTACTGGCTGGGCTCGGCCAAGTTCTCGAACGAAGGCGCCTACCTCAATCGCAAGCTGGCCGCGTTCTGGGGCACGAACTCGGTCGATCACCAGGCGCGTATCTGTCATTCGACGACGGTCGCCGGCGTGGCCAATACCTGGGGCTACGGCGCGATGACCAACAGCTACAACGACATCCGCAACGCCAAGACCATGGTCATCATGGGCGGCAATCCGGCGGAAGCGCATCCGGTGTCGTTGCAGCACCTGATCGAGGGCAAGGAGCTCAATCGCGCCAACCTGATCGTGATCGAGCCGCGGCTCACCCGCACCGCCGCGCACGCGACCGACTTCGTGCGCATCCGCTCCGGCACCGACATTCCGGTGATCTGGGGCCTGCTCTGGCACATCTTCAAGAACGGCTGGGAGGACAAGGAGTTCATCCAGCAGCGCGTCTACGGCATGGACGACGTCCGCAAGGAGGTCGAGAAGTGGACGCCTGACGAAGTCGAGCGTGTCACCGGCGTGCCGGAAGCGCAACTCAAGCGCGTGGCCGAAAAGTTCGCCAAGGAGCGGCCGGCGACGCTGATCTGGTGCATGGGCGCGACCCAGCACACCGTCGGCACCGCCAACGTGCGTGCGTTCTGCATCCTTCTGCTGGCGACCGGCAATGTCGGTGGCTTCGGCAACGGCGCCAACATTTTCCGCGGCCACTGCAACGTGCAGGGCGCGACCGATCTCGGTCTCGATATCGGCAACCTGCCGCTCTACTACGGCCTCGCCGAGGGCGCCTGGAAGCATTGGTGCCGGGTCTGGGAGATCGACTACGACTGGATGCAGTCGCGCTTCAAGTCGAAGACGATGATGGAGGCGCCGGGCATTCCGTCGACGCGCTGGTTCGACGCCGCGACGCTGCCGAAGGATCAGGTCAAGCAGAAAGACAATCTCAAGGCCATGATGATCTTCGGGCACGGCGGTAACACCGTGACCCGCATGCCGGATGCGGCAAAAGGCCTGGAAGCGCTCGAGCTCCTGGTCGTTGCCGACCCGCATCCCACCACCTGGGCGGTGCTCGGCGAACGCAAGAACGGCACCTACCTGCTGCCGATCTGCACCCAGTTCGAGTGCGACGGCTCGCGCACGGCCTCGAACCGCTCGATCCAGTGGGGCGAGCAGATCGTCAAGCCGATCTTCGAATCGAAGAACGACTACGATGTCATGTACATGATGGCGAAGAAGCTCGGCTTCGCCGACCGCATGTTCAAGAACATCAAGGTCGAGAACGGCGCGGTGTCGGCCGAGGATATTCTGCGCGAGATCAATCGCGGCGGCTGGTCGACCGGTTATACCGGCCAGTCTCCCGAGCGGCTCAAGCTGCACATGGCAAACCAGCAGGACTTCGATCTGGTTTCGCTGCGGGCCAAGGACGGCCCCGCCAAGGGCGACTATTACGGACTGCCGTGGCCGTGCTGGGGCACGCCGGAACTCAAGCATCCCGGAACCCACCAGCTCTACAACACCAACCTGCATGTCATGGACGGTGGCGGCACTTTCCGCGCGCGCTTTGGTGTCGAGCGGGAAGAGAAGCTGCCGGACGGCACGAGCCGGAAGGTGAGCCTGCTGGCGGACGGCTCCTACTCGAAAGGTTCGGAGATCAAGGACGGCTACCCCGAATTCACCTACGGGGTGCTCAAGAAGCTCGGCTGGGACGGCGACCTCAGGCCCGAGGAGCTTGCCGTCATCCAGCGCATCGGCGGCAATAACCCCGACGGCGTCTCCTGGGCGATCGACTTGTCCGGTGGCATTCAGCGCGTGGCGATGGCGCACGGCTGCATCCACTACGGCAACGGCAAGGCGCGCGCCAATGCGTGGAACCTGCCCGATCCGGTTCCGGTGCACCGCGAGCCGATCTATACGCCGCGGCCCGAACTGGTCGCCAAGTATCCGACCCGGCCCGATGCGGTGCAGTTCCGCGTGCCGAACAACGGCTTCACGGTGCAAAAGGCCGCGGTCGACAAGGGCATCGCCAAGCAGTTCCCGCTGATCAACACCTCGGGACGCCTGGTCGAGTACGAAGGCGGCGGCGAGGAGACGCGATCCAACAAGTGGCTCGCCGAACTGCAGCAGGACATGTTCATCGAGATCAACCCCGCGGATGCCACCGAGCGCGGCATCAAGGACGGCCAGTGGGTCCATGTCTCGGGCCCGGAAATGGCCAAGGGCAAGGTCTGCCGCATGAAAGCGCTGGTCACCGAGCGGGTCGGCAAGGGCGTCACCTGGTGCCCGTTCCACTTCGCCGGCTGGTTCCAGAGCGTCGACCAACGCTCGAAGTATCCGCAGGGCGCCGATCCGATCGTGCTCGGCGAGAGCGTGAATACGATCACCGGCTACGGCTACGACCCGGTGACCGGCATGCAAGAACCCAAAGCAATGCTGTGCCAGGTCACGGCAGCGTAAGGAGACTCGACAATGGCTCGGATGAAATTTCTCTGCGACGCCGACCGCTGCATCGAGTGCAACGCCTGCGTCACCGCCTGCAAGAACGAGAACGAGGTGCCGTGGGGCATCAACCGGCGCCGCGTCGTCACCATCAATGACGGCAAGCCGGGCGAACGCTCGGTCTCGATGGCCTGCATGCACTGCACCGATGCGCCGTGCGCGGCGGTCTGTCCGGTGAACTGCTTTTACACCACCGCAGATGCCGTGGTGCTGCACTCCAAGGACCTCTGCATCGGCTGCGGCTACTGCTTCTACGCCTGCCCGTTCGGCGCGCCGCAGTATCCCAAGGTCGGCAACTTCGGCTCCCGCGGCAAGATGGACAAGTGCACCTACTGCGCGGGCGGCCCGGAAGCCGACGGCTCGCAGGCCGAGTACGTCAAGTACGGCGCCAACCGGCTGGCCGAAGGCAAGCTGCCGCTCTGCGCCGAGATGTGCTCGACCAAGTCGCTCCTGGCCGGCGATGGCGAGATCATCGCGCAGATCTACAAGGAGCGGGTGGTGAAGCGCGGCTACGGCTCCGGCGCCTGGGGCTGGCGACCGCCTACCGCGAGACGATCGCGACCTGATCCGGCGCCATTCCGGCAGCCGCGACCGGCTGTGACCGGTCGCGGCAATCAATGGCCCGGAATGACATCGGTGATTGCGCGCAAGCACAGCTAAGGAGAACCAAGGATGGCGACCATTCTCAGGCACGTCCGTTTCATCGCCGCCGCACTCGCGCTCGCCTGCATGTTCGCGATGCGCGCCGCCGGCTGCGGCGCAACAGATCAATCCGACCGCGGACGCCGTGAACGAGCAGAAGCTGCTCAGCGAGCTCAACCGGATCACCGGGCGCTGCACGCTGCCCGATCAGAGAGCCTGTACGCTCGAGCAGCCCGCGGGCCGCGACTGGCGGCAGTTCCATGAGCGCACGCTGCCGATGATCGGCGCGATCTCGATCATCGGCATGCTGCTGCTGCTGGTGCTGTTCTACATGATCCGCGGCATGGTGCGGATCGAGCAGGGCCGCTCCGGCCGCGTGATCGTGCGGTTCTCGATGTTCGAGCGGCTGGTGCACTGGATGACGGCAAGCTGCTTCATCATCCTGGCGCTGTCGGGCCTCAACATCACGTTCGGCAAGCAATTGCTGCTGCCGCTGATCGGCGCCCAGGCATTCACCGACGTGTCGCAGTGGCTCAAGTATGCCCACAATTACCTGAGCTTCCCGTTCACGCTCGGCGTCGTGCTGATGTTCCTGATGTGGCTCGCCTGGAACATTCCGACCAAGGTCGACGTGAATTGGATCAAGGAGGGCGGCGGCATGGTCGGTGACCGGCATCCGCCGGCCGCGCGCTTCAATGCCGGCCAGAAGATGATCTACTGGATCGTCGTGCTCGGCGGGCCGGCCGTGGCGGTCAGCGGCTATCTGCTGATGTTCCCGTTCTACGGCACCAACATCGCGGACATGCAGCTTGCGCAGATCGTCCACGGCGTGGTCGCGATGCTGTTCGTCGCCGCCATGCTGGCTCACATCTACATCGGCACCATCGGCATGGAGGGTGCCGTCGAGGCGATGTGGGACGGCACCGTCGACGTCAACTGGGCGAAGGAGCACCACAGCCTGTGGCTCGAGCAGGAAGCCGCCAAGGGGCGCATCGATGGGCCGCCGCCGGAAGGCAAGATGCAGCCGGCCGAATAGCGCCGCCGCATCTCCAGGTCGCCAGACAACGAGCGCCCGGCCGATCCGCCGGGCGCTTTATTTTGGCGCGTGAATTCCGCTTTGACGACCGACCGACCGGCATGTCTCGAAGGAAGGCGGCCCGAATGTGAGGTGGACAGGGCGGGCGCATCGGCGGCATTTAGCCGTTATAATACCGCCATGCGCATCATCGGACTTGCAGGCTGGAGCGGCGCGGGCAAGACCACGCTGCTCGCCAAGGTGATCCCCCGCCTCGTCGCCGGCGGCCTCAGAGTCTCGACCCTCAAGCACGCCCATCACGGCTTCGACGTGGATCAGCCCGGCAAGGATTCATATAGCCACCGCATGGCGGGCGCGACCGAGGTACTGGTCGGCTCCTCAGCTCGCTTCGCGCTGGTGCACGAGTTGCGCGGCGAATGTGAACCGACGCTCGGCGCGCTCATCCGCAAGCTCAGCCCGGTCGATCTGGTGCTGGTCGAAGGCTACAAGCGCGAGCCGCACCCCAAGCTCGAAGTGTACCGTGCGGCGGTCGGCAAGCCGCTGATCCAACCCGAAGATCCGGCGATCGTCGCGATTGCGTCTGACGTGCCGCTCCCGCAGGCCGGCGTCCCGGTCGTCGATATCGACGATGTCGGCGGCATCGCCGAGATTCTGGTCGGCCGCGCTGCGCCGCTCGAAGTCGTGCTGGCGAGCCTGGAGCGCGGCTGATGGCACAGTTGACCGACGACTGCTTCGCGTTCTCCGGTCCGCTGATGCCAGTCGCGGAGGTCGAGCGCATCATTGTCGAGCGGGTCTCGCCGGTTGCCGAAAGCGAAATCGTGCCGCTGGGCTGCCGCGGTCGGGCGCGTGCTCGCCGAGGATGTGGTGGCGCCGATCGACTTGCCGCCCTTCGACAACTCAGCGGTCGATGGCTATGCGGTGCGGCATGCCGATCTCGACAGCAAGAGGGAGACGCGGCTCGCGGTGGTCGACCGGGTCACCGCGGGCCGCGCCGCCCAGCGTGCCCTGTGGCCCGGCGAGGCGGCCCGCATTTTCACCGGCGCGCCGATGCCGGATGGCGCCGATACGGTCTTCATGCAGGAGGATGTCTGGGCCGACGAGCAGAACGTGGTGGTGCCGACGGGACTCAAGCCCGGGGCCAACCGGCGCGTCGCCGGCGAAGACGTGCGGGCCGGCTCGATGGTGCTGCCGGCCGGCCGCAGGCTTGCCCCGCAGCATGTCGGCCTCGTCGCGGGCCTGGGGCTTGCTGAACTGACGGTCCGGCGCCGGGTGCGGGTCGCGCTGTTCTCGACCGGTGACGAAATCGTCGAACCCGGCACCGTGCGTCCCCGCGCGGCGCTGTTCGACGCCAACCGCTATCTGCTGGCCGGACTGATCGAGCGGCTCGGGGCGGCATCGACCGATCTCGGCATTCTGCCGGACGATCCGGCGAAGCTCGCGCGCGCGATCGCCGCGGCTGCGACCGGGCACGACCTCGTGCTCACGTCGGGCGGGGTTTCGACCGGCGAAGCCGACCATGTCCGCGGCGCAGTGGAGGCGACCGGCAGCCTCGTGTTCTGGCGGGTCGGCATCAAGCCGGGCCGGCCGGTGGCAATGGGCGTGGTGCGGGGGACCGAGCCAGGAGAAGGCGCGGCGTTCGTCGGCCTGCCGGGCAACCCGGTTGCGGTGTTCGTCACTTTTGCGCGGGTGGTGCGGCCGTTGCTGCTGCGGCTTGCCGGGGCTGAGATGCTGCCGCTCGTGGCGCTGCCGGTCCGCGCGGCGTTCGACTACCGCAAGAAGACCGGCCGCAGGGAATATGTGCGGGTCCGGCTTACGCGCGCTGCCGATGGCGGCTTCGATGCCGTCAAGCATGCGCAAGATGGCGCCGGCGTCATTACCTCGCTGACCGAAACCGATGGGTTGGTCGAACTGCCGGAGGACGTCACGACGGTCCAGTCGGGTTCGACGGTTGGATATCTGTCCTACGCCGCGCTTGCCGAGTGACAATTTCTTAGCGGCCGCGAGCCGCGGCGTGGCCGCGAAGTCACATGAGTGTGCATAAATCGTTAACGCCGCATTCGTCGCCGGACATTATCCACAAGGAATGCTAGGGTGACGATGCTCAGTAAGCGGTGCGTCCGTCTGCCGCTCGGCCGCGCGTAGTTTGCGGCGGTTGAAGAGCTTTGTGGGGGTGAGTAGTCATGAACCAGCGCAACTTCGAGGGGCCGAAAAAGGTCATTCCGTTCGCACCGAGCGAGAAGGAATGGCCCAGGGGAGATGATCAAATCGACCGTTCAGGCCAAGCCATCGTAGGGCTGCTCGATCAAGCCGCCCGCTCCGCCAAGGACGACTGTGATCGCGCCTTCGATCTTGCGCACAAGCTGTCATTGCAGCTGCGTGAGGCTGAGGACCGTGCGGTGCAGCTTCAGGCGCAGGTCGATCACTTCCAGGATCGCGCGTTGCGCGCCGAGAGCTGGATGGTGCGGATCTTCAAGGAGATCGAGGAAAAGTTCCTCGCTCAGAAGCCCCATCAGGATCAGGCTGCGCGGCGCTGAAGTCATCCAGACGGTCGGTTCCAATTCTTGCGGTCCGGGATGATCCGGACCGCGCTTACGCCTCGGCTGGCCCTGCCGAGCCAACGCATGATCCCGAAAAGTCACGAACTTTCGCTGAGGATCGCGCGGCGACGCGCCTCGAGAGAAAATCGCATTGGCGCTTGAACGAGCGGCCGCTCACTGGCGCGGCCAGCCTCGCTTTGCGAGCGCGATGATTTCCGGACGATATTCGAAATGCATGGTGTCGAAGTGGTACCACTTCGCACCCCAGATGAACCCGTGACGCTCGAAAATTTCGCCGATTGCGCCGGGAACGCGGTTGCGCCACTTCACGGAGTTGTTCGGCCCTTTCGACCACTCCCAGTAATCGCTGAACTGCGTGTTGATATCGAGCGCTGCGCCGAAGGCATGCACCGAAAGCCGGGTCGTGTTGGCGATCGGGCGGCAGTTGTAGGTGCCAGCGGACGGCACGAGATACTGGGTCATGCTCGCGGGCAGCTTCTCGAGTTCCGTCACCGCCGCGGCCAGCCTGTCGTTGATGCCGTTGACGGTCGTGATGCTGACCGAGCCGCCGCGCCGGGCTGGCATCCAGGCGACCGGCTTGAGCCGCTTGGCAACCTCGCCCTTGCGGCAATCGCCATACATCTTGACGAAGAACGGCTCGTATCGGATGCGGCCGGGGTCCTCGTTGAGTCCTGGTGGCTTCACGTCCGAGCCGAGCGGATACGGATAGACGAACTGATCCCTGACGTCGGGGCTGTTGAGCAGTTCCTCGAAGGGTTTGCCGGCCTTGCCGTCGGAGATCGGCATGCGGGTGCCGTCCTTCCAGACCAGCTCCTTGCCGTCATGGCTGGCGAGATGATCCGGATAGGCAGCGACCAGTGCGTCGAGCGCCGGATCGGCGCCGCCCGGAACCAGCGAGACGGCCAGCAGCACGAGCGCGAGGGTGGACGCCACGAAGCGGCTACGTGCGCAGTTCATCACCCGCCTCGATCTCGCCGCCCGCCACCACCTCCGCATAGACGCCGCAGTCGGCATGCCCGAACGCCCGCATCAGGGTATGCGGGATCGCCAGATCACGGATGCCGGTGTCCGGATCGACGTTGGTCGCCGCGCAGCGCACGATCCGCTTCACGACCTTCAGCCGGGCCTTCGGCCCGATCGCGACCTCACCGCCGAGGAGCGTGAATTCGTGCCAAGCCGGCCAGCCGGTGACGTAGACATTGGCGCGAAAGCGTAGCGGATGGACGGGCGATCCGACCTCGGCCTCGACGGCGGCGACCGATGCGAGATTGATGATCGACACCACCTTCTTGGCCACATCCGAGAAGCTGTGATCCGGGGCTGAGAGGACCTGCGGCGGGCCACGCAACTCGTCGGAACAATAGCCGGCGAAGAATTGCTCGATCAGGGAGCGGCCGTCCGGCGTCCGCAGGTCCCCGCGCGCCACCTCACGGCCGTCCGCCTCGATTCTCAGCACATGGCTCGCCTCGTCGAACTGCGTGCGCAGGTGTGCTAGCCGCTCGTTCTTCATCAGCATCAGGAACCGGGATTTCGGCAGGTAGCCGGGGGCGGCCGGGTCGAAGCCCGACGGGCCGTTCTCGATGGCATAGAGGCGGTCGGCCGGCACCGTCTGGCCCTCCGCGAGCCGCGTGCGCGCGAGCGGTTCGGGTGAGAGCCCCTTCACCGGATAGCGGAAGATCGATTGGACCGTGGCCATCGCCCGTCATTCGGTGGTTGTTAACCCGACCCCGGTGTCGTGGCCAGTCCCGCGCTAAAATCGCGCAAAACCTCTTCCACCCCCCAGGCTGCGCACCCACATATCGGTTGTGGATCGCCTGTCGGGGTCCCGCCCAACTCAACGTCGCTGTCGCCATTGACGAAGGTCAATGGCCGCCAGCCCACCCATTGACGATGACCTTCCTGCGCCGGACGGGCGGAGGGCCAGGCCGAGGGAAATAGGACATGGATTTCGAGAAGTACACCGATCGCGCGCGCGGGTTCGTGCAGTCCGCGCAAAGTTTGGCCCAGCGCGAGGGTCACCAGCAATTCGCCCCCGATCACCTGCTCAAGGTTCTGCTCGACGATCCGGAAGGGCTCGCGGCCGGGCTGATCGACCGCTCCGGCGGCAATTCCCGCCAAGCGCTGCAAGCGGTCGAGGCCGCGCTCGCCAAGCGCCCGAAGGTCTCGGGCGGTGGCGCAGGTCAGGTCTATCTCGACCCGGCGCTGGCGCGCATTTTCGACCAGGCGCAGAAGATCGCCGAAAAGGCCGGTGACAGCTTTGTCACCGTCGAGCGGTTGCTGCTGGCGATCGCGCTCGACAAGGACAGCGATGCCGGGAAGATCCTGGCGCGCGCCGGCGTGACGCCGCAGAACCTCAACGCCGCCATCGAGGCGCTGCGTAAGGGCCGTACCGCCAACTCGGCGTCGGCCGAGAACGCCTATGACGCGCTCAAGAAATACGCCCGCGACCTGACCCAGGCGGCGCGCGACGGCAAAATCGACCCGGTGATCGGCCGTGACGAGGAAATCCGCCGCACCATCCAGGTGCTGTCACGGCGCACCAAGAACAATCCGGTGCTGATCGGCGAGCCGGGCGTCGGCAAGACCGCCATCGTCGAAGGACTCGCGCAGCGCATCGTCGACCAGGACGTGCCCGAAAGTCTGCAGGACAAGAAGCTTCTGTCGCTCGACATGGGCGCGCTGATCGCCGGCGCCAAATATCGCGGCGAATTCGAGGAGCGGCTCAAGGCCGTGCTGAACGAGGTGACGTCCTCGGACGGTCAGATCATTCTTTTCATCGACGAGATGCACACCCTGGTCGGCGCCGGCAAGGCCGACGGCGCGATGGACGCCTCGAACCTGCTCAAGCCCGCGCTCGCCCGTGGCGAACTGCACTGCATCGGCGCCACCACGCTCGATGAGTACAAGAAGCACGTCGAGAAGGATGCTGCGCTGGCACGGCGCTTCCAGCCTGTGTTCGTCTCCGAGCCGACGGTCGAGGACACCATCTCGATCCTGCGCGGGCTCAAGGACAAGTACGAGCAGCACCACGGCGTCCGCATTACCGACGCGGCGATCGTCGCCGCCGCCACGCTGTCGAATCGCTACATCGCTGACCGCTTCCTGCCCGACAAGGCGATCGACCTGGTCGACGAGGCGGCGGCGCGGCTGAAGATGCAGGTCAATTCCAAGCCGGAAGAGCTCGAACTCGATCGACCGCGAGATCGTGCGGCTGAAGATCGAGCAGGAGGCGCTGAAGAAGGAGAGCGATCCCGGGTCGAAATCGCGCCTGAAAAATCTCGAGAAGGAATTGGCGTCGCTGGAAAAGCAGTCCGCGGACCTGACTGCCCGCTGGAAGGCGGAGAAGGTGAAGCTCTCCGATGCGCAGAAGCTCAAGACCGAGCTCGACCAGTTTCGCGCCGAACTCGCCAATGCCCAGCGCAAGGGCGAGTACCAGAAGGCCGGCGAACTGGCTTACGGCCGCATCCCGGAGCTCGAGAAGAAGCTCAAGGCGATCGAGAGCAAGAGCCAGACCGGCGACATGGTCGAGGAGGCCGTGACCGCCGACCACATCGCGCAGGTGGTCTCGCGCTGGACCGGCGTGCCGGTCGACAAGATGCTGGAAGGCGAGAAGGAGAAGCTGCTCCGCATGGAGGAGCAGCTCGCCAAGCGCGTCATCGGCCAGGCCGAGGCCGTCAAGGCGGTATCGACCGCGGTGCGGCGCGCTCGCGCCGGCCTGCAGGATCCGAACCGGCCGATCGGCTCGTTCATGTTCCTCGGGCCGACCGGCGTCGGCAAGACCGAGCTGACGAAAGCGTTGGCGGAGTATCTGTTCGACGACGAGACCGCGCTGTTGCGCATCGACATGTCGGAATACATGGAGAAGCACTCGGTCGCGCGGCTGATCGGCGCGCCGCCCGGCTATGTCGGCTACGACGAAGGCGGAGCGCTCACCGAGGCGGTGCGGCGGCGGCCCTATCAGGTGATCCTGTTCGACGAGATCGAGAAGGCGCATCCCGACGTCTTCAACGTGCTGCTGCAGGTGCTGGATGACGGCCGCCTGACCGACGGCCAGGGTCACACCGTCGACTTCCGCAACACGCTGATCGTGATGACGTCGAACCTCGGCGCCGACTTCCTGGTGAACCAGCCGGACGGCCAGGACACCGACGCGGTCAAGGATCAGGTGATGGCGGTGGTGCGCTCGGCGTTCCGGCCCGAGTTCCTGAACCGCATCGACGAGATCATCCTGTTCCACCGGCTCAAGCGCAGCGAGATGACCAAGATCGTCGACATCCAGATGAGGCGTTTGGCCAAGCTGCTCGAGGATCGCAAGATCACGATCCAGCTCGAGCCGTCGGCCCGCGAGTGGCTGGCCGAGAAGGGCTGGGACCCGGCCTATGGGGCCCGTCCGCTCAAGCGGGTGATCCAGAAGTCGATCCAGGATCCGCTTGCCGAGATGATCCTTGCCGGCAGCGTCAAGGATGGCGAGAAGGTCGTGATCTCGGCCGGCAAGCAGGGGCTGACGTTCAACGGCAAGCTCGCTGTCGCGGCGTAGCGCAGTCTCTCAGGTCATTTCTACGAAAACAAAACGGACGACGGCTGTGGGCCGTCGTCCGTGGTCCGCCATCAAGGGTCCGTGTGTACGCGTTACCGTCCGGCAATATTCGCACCCGACGCATAATGTGACGTCGCGGTGCGGTTCATCATGTTGTCGAGGCGCTCGCGCTCCTGGTCGAAGCCCGCAAGCAGGCTGCTTTCCAGCACGCGGCCGCGCGGCAGCTTGATCTTCATCGGGTCGACGAAGCGGCCGTTGATCATGATCTCGTAGTGCAGGTGCGCGCCGGTCGAGAGGCCGGTCGAGCCGACATAGCCGATCACCTGGCCCTGCCGCACCCGTTTGCCCGGCTCCATGCCGCGCGCGAAGGCCGACATGTGGCCGTACGCGGTCTCGTAGCCGTTGGCGTGGCGGATGCGGATGTACTTGCCGTAGCCGCCTTCGAAGCCGGCCTTCTCGATCACGCCGTTGCCGGACGCGAAGATCGGCGTTCCCATGTTCGATGCCCAGTCGACGCCGGTATGCATGCGCACCGAGCCGAGGATCGGGTGATTGCGCGATCCGAAGCCCGACCGCATGATGCCGTCTGCCAGCGGCTTGCGCACCAGGAACTTCTTCGCGCTCTTGCCGGTCTCGTCGTAGTAGTCGACGACGTTATCGTCAGTCGTCTGGTAGCGATAGAATTTGCGGGTTTCGCCGCCGGTGGTCAGCGAGGCGAACAGCACTTCGCGTCTTGCTGCCGTCGCTCACGTTCTCGTCCTCGCCGGCGAACAGCACTTCGAACAAGTCGCCGGGCTGGACCTTGCGCTGGAAGTCGACGTCGTACGAGTAGACCCGGATGAGGTCGTCGATCACCGGCCGCGGCACCTGGTTGCGCATCGCGGTCTCGTAGATGCTCTGGTAGAGCCGCACGCCCTTGCCGTCATCCTCCTCATCGTCCGAGCCCGAGGTCGAAGCGACGCTGTTGGCGCTGCGCGGATCGACCGCGACGTACTTGCCCTTGTCCGACCAGGCCACGATCGATTCGATCGTGGTGTCAGTGGCGAT
>CAWEDK010000028.1:0-66784 GCA_963807865.1 uncultured Alphaproteobacteria bacterium
CTGGGACGAACACGGCCATAACGGATACCTCATGGTGCTATGTGGTTGGTATAGTCAGTAAGGCTGTCCAGCTCGCTGACGAACTTTGGAACCGCTGTCGTGTTTGCAACGCTCGCCCATCTGTCCCGGCTCGGACGCGCGGCCTTTGTGTTCGCGCGCGAAGGCGTGTTCGCGTCAGTCGACCCTGCCTTGCTGCCGCTGCCGGCGCGGGCGGCGGTCCGCGCGGCGCGATTGATCGAACGGCCGGTGACGCCCTCAGCGTCGGCGAATCGCGTTGCGGCCGCCATCACCCGGCTCGGGCCGACCTACGTGAAGCTCGGGCAGTTTCTCGCGACCCGTCCCGATGTCGTCGGTGTTGCGATCGCGCGCGATCTCGAAACGCTGCAGGACAAGATGCCGCCGTTTCCGCAGGACGAAGCGGAGCGGACGGTCGAGCGCGCGCTCGGCGCGCCGCTCGCCCGTCTCTACGCCTCCTTCGGCCCATCCGTCGCCGCCGCCTCGATGGCGCAGGTTCATCGCGCCGAAGCCGAGACGCCCGCGGGCCGGCGCGCCGTGGCCGTGAAGGTGATGCGTCCCGACATCGAGCGGCGCTTCAAGGTCGATCTCGACGCGTTCATTTTCGCAGCTCGCAAGGCCGAGGCGTGGTCCGCCGAAGCGCGGCGGCTGCGGCTGGTCGAGGTGGTCGAAACGCTGCGCCGGACCGTCGCCATCGAGATGGACTTGCGGCTCGAAGCCGCTGCGCTGTCGGAGATGGCGGAAAATACCAAGGACGACCCGGATTTTCGGGTGCCGACGGTGGACTGGGACCGCACCGCGCGCGAGGTGCTGACGCTCGAATGGATCGACGCGACGTCGTTGCACGACCGCGCGCGGCTCGTCGCCAAGGGCTTCGATCTCAAGAGCCTCGGGCGTGCGGTGATCCAGACGTTTCTGCGGCACGCGCTGCGCGACGGCTTTTTCCATGCCGACATGCATCCCGGCAATCTGTTCGTCGACGATGCCGGTCTTCTGGTGGCGGTTGACTTCGGCATCATGGGCCGGCTCGGGCCGAAGGAGCGATTGTTCCTCGCCGAGATCCTCTACGGCTTCATCACCCGCGGCTACTACCGCGTCGCCGAGGTGCACTTCGAGGCCGGCTACGTGCCACGGCATCATTCGGTTTCGGACTTCGCGCAAGCGATCCGCGCCATCGGCGAGCCGATCCACAACCGCATGGCCGAAGACATCTCGATGGCGAAGCTGCTGCTGCTGCTGTTCGAGGTGACGAGCCTGTTCGACATGCGCACCCGCCCCGAACTGCTGCTGCTGCAGAAGACGATGGTGGTGGTGGAAGGCGTCGCGCGCGCGCTCGATCCGCGGCTCGACATGTGGACGGTCGCCGAACCTGTTGTGCGCGAGTGGATCGAGCGCCACCTCGGGCCGGCGGGGCGGATGGAAGGCGCGATGGAAGGGGCGGGGGAACTCGGCCGGTTTCTCGTCGGGCTGCCGGCGCTGCTGTCGCGCACTGGCGCGTTGGTCGAGCAACTCGACGTCATTACGCGCAACGGGCTGGTGCTCGCGCCCGAGACCGTGGCGGCGATCGGGCGGGCCGAGGCGCGCCGGACCCGCTGGCGGACCCTGGCACTTTGGGCGATCGCGGCGATCCTCCTCCTGTGGGTATCCTCACAGTTTTGATTGCATTGATTGCATTGCAATCAAACGGCCATTAGGATGGCTCAAACGGACTTTACGTCATGGCCAGCCTCACGATCCGGCAACTCGACGAGGAAACTAAAGCGCGGCTTCGTCTGCAGGCGGCCCGGAACGGCCGCTCGATGGAGGACGAGGCGCGTACAATTCTCCGGCACTCCGCGGCCGTTCATGAAAGCCGCCCGCCCGTCGCGGTGAAGCCGGAGGCGCCGGCGCCGGTGTCGCGTGCAGCCGCTTCGGAGATGCCGGATGAGCCGGCCCGTCCAGACGGAGCGCGCGTGCTGCTGATCATCGGCGGCGGCATCGCGGCCTATAAGTCGCTCGATCTGATTCGGCGGCTGCAGGGAGCGCGGAGCGGCGGTGCGCTGCATCATGACCGCGGCCGCCCGGCAGTTTGTGACGCCGCTCGCGGCCGGGGCGCTCGCGGGCGAGCGGGTCTTCACCGAACTGTTCGATGTCGACACCGAGTTCGACGTCGGCCATATCCGCTTGGCGCGCGATCCGGACGTGATCGTCGTTGCACCCGCGACCGCCGATCTCATGGCCAAGATGGCGGGAGGCCATGCGGACGACCTCGCCTCCGCGGTGCTGCTGGCCACCGACCGGCCGGTGCTGATCGCCCCGGCGATGAACCCGCTGATGTGGGGCCATGCCGCGACCCGGCGCAACCTGGCGCAGCTCGCGCAGGACGGCATCGCGGTGGTCGGGCCGAACGCCGGCGAGATGGCGGAGCGCGGCGAGGCGGGCGTTGGCCGCATGGCGGAGCCGCTGGAGATCGTCGCGGCGGCCGAGCCATTCCTTCGCCGGGATACCCGCGAACTGCCGCTCAAGGGTCGGCGGGTGCTCGTGACATCGGGGCCGACGCAGGAGCCGATCGATCCGGTGCGCTACATCGCCAACCGCTCGTCGGGCAAGCAGGGACACGCCATTGCTGCTGCTGCCATGGCCGCCGGGGCGCACGTCACGCTGGTGACCGGGCCAGTGAATCTCCCAGATCCACCCGGTGTTAACGTCATCAAAGTTAATACCGCGCGCGAGATGCTGGACGCCGTCACGAAAGCCCTGCCGGCCGACGTTGCGGTCTTCGCTGCCGCCGTCGCCGACTGGCGGGTCGATCAGACCAACGCCAGCAAGATCAAGAAGCAGAAGGACGGCGCACCGAACCTCGCGTTGGTCGAAAATCCCGACATCCTCGCGACGGTTGCGCAGCGCAAGTCCGGTCGGCCGCGCCTGGTCATCGGTTTTGCCGCCGAGACCGATGAACTTCTCTCGAATGCAAAAGCCAAGCTCGATCGCAAAGGCTGCGACTGGATCGTCGCCAACGATGTTTCCGCCAACTCCGGCGTGATGGGCGGTGATCGCAACACCGTCCACATCCTGACGGCGGACGGCGTAGAACATTGGCCGCCGCAGTCGAAACCGGAGGTCGCACGCGGTCTGATCGCGAAGATCGCCGCCACGCTGGCGCGAGGAACGCGATGACCGTCGAGCTCCGCCTGAAGCGGCTACCGCATTCCGAAGGCCTGCCGCTCCCTTCGTACCAAAGCGAACTCGCCGCCGGGCTCGACCTGATCGCCGCTGTGCCGGCCGATGTCGCCGGTCACGATCGCGCCGGGCGCGCGTGCCGCCATCCCGACTGGGATTTGCATCGCGCTGCCGCCGGGAACCGAGGGCCAGGTGCGCCCGCGATCCGGCTTGGCGCTGCGGCACGGCGTTACCGTGCTCAATGCGCCCGGCACGATCGATGCGGACTATCGGGGCGAGATTCTCGTCCTCCTGATCAATCACGGGGAGTCTTTGTTCACAGTTGAACGGGGGATGCGGATTGCGCAATTGGTTGTCGCGGCTACAATGCAAGCAACGATTTGCGAGACTGCAAACTTGGATGAAACCACGCGGGGGGCTCGGGGATTAGGTTCTACAGGCATGGCGTCCAGGGAAGGCCCACGAGGAACGGACTAGACGTTACGCTTTAAGGTATTATTATACTTGTTTACGACCTGAGCCGTTCTTCGCGTGCAGGATTTTCCCGGACTTCTCATGCCGCTTTTGCCCCGCAAAGGCATCCTTGCCATCGCCGCCGTCATCGACATCGCGATCAATGCGCGAGGGCGGCCGGTTGCCGCTAAGGCATTGGCCGGGCGTCATCATTTGCCGCCGCGCCATCTCGAGCCGGTGCTGCAGGCGCTGGTCCGCGAGGGCATCCTCAAGGGGATCCGCGGGCCGCGCGGCGGCTACGAACTGGCGCGGGACCAGCGGCAAATCACCGCCGACCAGATCCTGCGGGCGGCCGGGGCGGCGGACGAAGCCGGGGATGGGCCAGAGGCCAACTCGCCGCTGCTCAGCAAAGTCGTGGTGCCGGCGCTGGCGCAGGCCGAAAAGGCCTTTTCCCAAGCGTTGTCGCGCATCAGCGTCGAGGACCTGACGCAGTCCGCCGAAGGGTTGCGAAAATCGGGCACCTGACCGTCGTCTGGCGCAACCCCGCCCCTCGAACAGTGTCACCCCTGTCGGCCACTGGCCCCCGAACCGGCCTTCTTCGCCGATCTTCCGCCGTCCTCCCTGGCGAACTCGGACACCTCCCCGCGCTTCCGGACACCTCCCCGCGCTTCCCCGCATCAGCCCGCGCATCCGCGCTCCTTCGTGCTCTCGGGAGTCATCCAGCGCCGCTTGTGTCCCCAGAAGATCGACCGAACTTGCGCTCGAACGGGCGTCCACTTGGTGTCGTTATCCCGTTTGAATTGGCGCACGTCTTGTCACCGTTAGATCCCACGAAAATGCTTTCGCGGGGAGGACGGAGAGTAAGCGATGCCACGCTAGAAGGATGCGCTCTAAGAGGATGCGCTCTAGATTGCGCCGGTTGTTGTGACGCCCACTTAGTCCACCCTGATGTTCGCGGCCTTCGCCACCGCCTGCCATTTCAGATTCTGCGCCGCGATGAAGCGGGCGAAATCCTCCGGCGAACCGAGCGGCGACACCGCGCCCATGCGCGCAATGGTCTCGCGCATGTCGGGCGTGCCGAGGCCTTCGTTCATCGCCGCGTTGAGCCGGTTGACGACACTTGCGGGCGTGTTCGCGGGTGCGACGATGCCGTTGAAGGTCGTGACCTCGTAGTCGGGTACGCCGGCCTCGATCATGGTGGGCAAGTCCGGCGCCAGCGGCGTCCGCTTTGCGCTGGTGATGGCGAGGGCGCGGACCTTGCCGTCGCGAATGAGCGGCAGCAGGATGGTGATGCTCTCGAACGTCAACTGCACCGCCTCACTGAGCACCGCAGTCACCGCCTCGCCGCCGCTGCGATAGGACACGCCGACGATGTCTGTGCCGGTGCGCGCCATGAACAGCGCGGCGGTCAGATGGGGCAGGCCGCCCAGCCCGGTGTTGGCATAGTTGAGCTTGCCGGGATTGGCCTTGGCGTAATCGACCAGCTCCTTCACCGACTTCCACGGCGACGACGCCGGCACCACCAGGATCTGGTAGCTCTCCGATACTTTGGCGACAGCGGCGAAACTCTTGATCGGGTCGTAGCCTGCGCTCGGCGAGACCGAGGGATACACGGCCAGCACGCTGGTGTTGCCGGCGAGCAGTGTGTAGCCGTCGGGCGGCGCGGCTGCGACCGCGCGCGCCCCGATGGCGCCGGCAGCGCCCGGGCGATTTTCCACCACCACCGGCTGCCCCATTCGAGAGGGTAGAATCTGCGACGCAAACCTTGCCGGTACGTCGGTCGGGCCGCCGGGCGCGCCGGGCACGATGATCTTGATCGGCTTGTCCGGATAATTTTGCGCCGGCAACGGCTGTGTCACGGCCAGCAGCAGGGCCGGAATCGCCGCCAGCAGAAATCGCCGATTGCGCATCGAGCCCTCTCCTCCCATGCGGCGCCGGTTTGGCTGATGGCGCCGTTCTCGATGGCGGTGACGCGCAGCGCAGTTTTGACTCGGCGCACGGCCCGCATGCAAAATGTAGGCGATCTGCGTTGGTGACGCTACGCCGAACCGATTTGGGATTGCGATCGCGGCCAGCGCTTGACACTGCCTCGAAGGCTCATGCTTCTAGCTTCGCCGGCTTGTTTCTGGGCTCCGCCGGTTTGCCGTCGCCTCAGCGAGGCGTGCCGATATCGACGCCCTGGTTCAAGACATCCTGCGATCCCGGTGGCCTGCCGATGAACGCCGCAGTCGATGCCGCAGACGATCCCGGACAGCCGAAGGCCAAGGTCTTCATCTCGTATTCGCGAAAAGACATCGCTTTCGCAGACCAGCTCGAGGCGGCGCTGAAGACGCGCGGCATCGAAGCGCTGATCGACCGCAGCGAAATCTACGCCTTTGAGGATTGGTGGAAGCGCATCCAGGACCTGATCTCGCGGGCCGACACCGTCGTGTTCGTTATCAGCCCCGACGCGGTCGCATCCGAGGTGTGTCACGACGAGGTCGCCTTTGCGGCATCGCTCAACAAGCGTTTCGCGCCGGTGGTGTTTCGACGGGCCGACGACAAAGCCATTCCAAGCGCGCTCGCACGACTGAATTTTATTTTCTTCGACGATGCGGTCGCAATTCGATTCGAGCTTGGCAACGTCTCGACGATGCGCTGCGGACCGATATTGCCTGGATCAGGGCACATACGGAATTCGGAGAGCGTGCCCGGCAATGGGCCGCGGCGGGCCGGCCCAAGGGGCTGTTGCTGCGCTCGCCCGCTCTGGAGGAGGCCGAGCGATGGATCGCGGCTCGTCCCGAAAACGCGCCCGCCCCGACGGAAGAAACCCGGACTTTCATCGCGGAGAGCCGGCGGAGCGCGACGCGGCGGCGTAATGTTCTCACCGGCAGCCTGGCAGCCGGGCTCGTCCTGGCGCTCGGTCTCGCCGCTTTGGCCTACTGGCAGCGCGGGGTCGCCATCACGGCGCAAGCGCTTGCCGAGCGCAATTTCGAGGCCGCCAAATCGACCGTGAACCGGGTGCTGTTCGATCTCGCCGACGGCCTGCGCGATGTCGAAGGGATACGGGCCGAGACCGTACGAACCATCCTGGGGCGGGCCGAGAAAACGATCGACGACCTTGCGTCGCAGACCGCGAACGATCCCGAAGTGCGGCGCACCCAGGAGGTGATGTACAACCAGTTCTCCGACATCTACCTGCGCCTCGGCGCGACGCAGCTTGCGGTCGACAGCGCCCGGAAAGCTCTCGACATCGCGCGCAGCTTGCTGGCGGAGAACCCGGCCAACCCGGATTGGCAGCGAGACGTGCCGGTGGCCCTGGAACGGCTGGGTGACGCGCTCCTGGCGCAGGGCGACCGCGCCGGGACGCTGGCCGCTTACCGCGAGATCCTCGACATTCGGCGCGCACTTGCGGCCAGGAAACCGGACGACATGAAATCGCAGCGCGAACTTGCGCTGGCGCTGCGAAAGCTCGGCGGTATCGACCAGCAAGCCGGCGATCTGGCAAGTGCGCTCACCTACTACCGGCAAAGTCTCGACATCATGCGGGCCCTCAGCATCAAGGAGCCGGACAATCCGCTATGGCAGCGCGATCTATCGCACTCCTTGAACATGGTCGGCGACATGCTGACTGCCCAAGACGATGTCGCGGGTGCTCTTACGGCCTACCGCGAGGCCGTCGCCATTGGGCGGGCCCTCGTCGCCAAGGATCCGGGCAACACACAGTGGCTGCGCGATGTGTCGCTGAGCCTGGACAATCTCGGCGATGCGCTCGCCGCCCAGGGAGATCGTGCGGGCGGGCTGGCGCTCGCGCGCAGAGTCCCTCGACATGGCGCGCCGACTGGCTGCTGGGGACCCGGGCAACACGGAATGGCAACGCGACGTGTCGCTCGGCCTGAATAAGGTCGGTGATCTGCTCAAGGCCCAGAACGATCTCGCGGGTGCGCTTGCGGCCTATCGCCAGGGTCTCGACATCCGGCGTGCGATCGCCGCCAAGGACCCCGACAATACGCAACGGCAGCTCGACATCTTGGCGAGCCTGGAGCGGATCGGCGATGTGGTGCTCGATCAGGGTGACGTCGCGGGAGCGATCGAAAACTATCGCGGAGCGCTCGTCATCGCGCGGGCGGTCGTCGCCAAGGACCCCGACCGGCTGCGATCGCTGCTGGAACTTGCGTACGTCTTGTCCAGGCTTGGCCCGCTGGTCGATCCCACGCAGGGGCGGGCCATGCTGACTGAAGCTCTCGTCATTCTTGAAAGACTGGAGCAGGAGCACAAGCTCCCGGCAGCGCAGAAAGGTTGGCCGGATATGGTCCGAACCGCGCTCTCCAAGCTGCCTTGAGCCAGGTCTGCTTAGTGTTCCCTACGCGTTGACGCGCGCCTGCTTCTCGATCTGGCCCTTGAGCCGCGGATAGACCTTCAGCGCGTTGCCTTCGAACACCTTCTGCTTGTCGGCGGCGCTGAGATTCGGCGTGTTGTCGACGTAGCGCTTGGTGTCGTCGAAGTTGAAGCCGGTGTTCGGATCGATGCCCTTGACGGCGCCGACCATCTCGGACGCGAACAGGATGTTGTCGACCGGCACCACCTTGGTGAGCAGGTCGATGCCCGGCTGGTGATAGACGCAGGTGTCGAAGTAGATGTTGTTGCCCATGATCTCGGCGAGCTCCGGGCGCTTGTTGTCGAGCGCGATGCCGCGGAATCGGCCCCAGTGGTACGGCACCGCGCCGCCGCCGTGCGGGATGATCAGCTTGAGCTTGGGGAAATCCTTGAACACGTCGGACAGGATGAGCTGCATCACCGCCATGGTGTCGGCGTTGAGGTAGTACGAGCCGGTGGTGTGCTGCGCCGGATTGCAGCAGCCCGAGACGTGGATCATCGCCGGCACGTCAAGCTCGATCATCTTTTCGTAGAACGGGTACCACCACTTGTCGGTGAGCGGCGGCGCGTTGAAGTAGCCGCCGGACGGATCGGGATTGAGGTTGCAGCCGACGAAGCCCAGCTCCTTGACGCAGCGCTCCAGCTCCTTGATCGACGAGGTCGGCAACTCGCCCTGGGTCTGCGGCAGCTGGCAGACGCCGATGAAATTCTTCGGGATACAGCGTGCAGACCCGGTGGATCAGGTCGTTGCAGATCTGCGTCCACTCCTGGCTCACCGCGAAGTCGCCGACGTGGTGGCCCATGCCGGAGGCGCGCGGCGAGAAGATCGTGAGGTCGGTGCCGCGCGCGCGCTGCAGCTTGAGCTGGTTCTGCTCGATGCTCTCGCGGATCTCGTCGTCCGACATTTTCAGCGCCGCGCGCGACGGCATCGCGGCCTTGTCCTTGGCGTTGGCGGCGGCGGTCTGGTCCTTGCGGAACCGGTGCAGGTCTTTCGGTTCGGTCGTGTAGTGGCCGTGACAGTCGATGATCATTTGGGTCCGTCGCTGCTGTTGGGCAAAGCCCGGGAGGGGAGATTTCGCGCGGATGCTACGGGCCGCGGCGGCATTGTCAAACCCCGATTGCGATCTGATAGGATGCGCCGCATCCCAAGGGAGACTTCCGAAAAATGGCCGATCTGCCGCGCCTGAACAACATCATCCGCGCCCTCGAAGCGGGCCAGCATGCGCTCACCTGTTTCGCGCCCGCGCACGTCGATTCGGCGATCGCGATGAGCGCCTCCAAGTTCGACGGCTGCGTGTTCGAGATGGAGCACAATCCGTGGGACTCGGGCCGCCTGCGCGACTGCCTGCAGTACATGCTCAACCGCGCGCAGATCGCCAAGGCGGGACTGGTGCCGCCGGTGACGCCGATGGTCCGCGTTCCGGTGAACGGCATCGAGATGGCGCAATGGCAGGCCAAGCAGGCGCTCGACGTCGGCTGCTTCGGCATCGTGTTCCCGCACATCTCGACGGTGGAGGAGGCCGCCAACGCGGTCGGCGCCTGCCGCTATCCGCGCCTCAAGAGCGCGCCGAACTACGAGCCGGTCGGCATCCGCGGCGACGGGCCGACCGCGGCGGCGCGCTACTGGGGCGTGGCCAGCAGGACTATTACCAGAAGGCCGATGTCTGGCCGCTCAACCCGCAGGGCGAGATCTTCTGCATCTTGCAGATCGAGGATACGCGAGGGGTCGAGAACCTCGACGCCATGCTGACCAAGGTGCAAAGGCATCGGCGCGATCCTGATCGGCGAGGGCGACCTCGGGCAGGAGCTCGGCTATCCCGCGGCAGTACGAGCATCCGGAACTGCTCAAGTGGATGAAGCGCGTGGTCGACACCTGCAAGAAGCACAACGTGGTGGTCGGCCATCCGCACGTCGAGACCGGCAACGCCGAGCGCATCGTCAAGGAAGGCTACCGCTTCCTGATGTGCGCCCCGGTGCAGAGCTACGGCCACCTCGAAGCGGCCCGCAAGCATACCGGCCGGACGTAAGACTGGCGTGTCCCGGGCGCCGCGCAGCACGAAGTGGTGCGCTGCAGACCCGGGACCTTCACGAACTCGGTCTTTGGCGGTCCCGGATCAGCGGCGCACCGCTCCGCAAGAGCTACGCGCTGCACCGCGTCCGGGACACGAAAGGAGAGGTGCGATGAAGAATTCTGCTGATTGCTTTGGCGCTCGTATGCGCAGGCTTCGGCTCGGCTGCTGCGCAGGACTATCCCAACAAGCCGGTGAAGATCATCGTGGCGTTTCCGGTCGGCGGCCTGCTCGACACCGTCTCGCGCGTGGTGGGCGATAAGCTGTCCGCCAAGCTCGGCCAGCAGTTCATCATCGAGGCGCGGCCCGGCGCCGGCGGCACGCTCGCCACCGCGGCGGCCGCGCGGGCCGAGCCCGACGGCTACACGCTGATGATGATCAACGATAATCACGCCGTGAACCCGAGCGTGTTCAAGACCATCCCGTACGACAGCTTGAAGGACTTCGCGTTCATCGGCTTCGTCGGCAGCGCGCCGATGGTGCTCACCGTCAACGCCCAGGTGCCGGCGCGCACCGTCAAGGACCTGGTCGCGCTCGCCAAGGCGAAGCCCGGCAGCGTGTCCTATGCCTCGGTCGGACCGGGCAGCGCCAGCCATCTGGCCGGCGAACTGTTCGCCGCCAAGACCGGCGCCAGCATGCTGCACGTGCCCTACAAGGGCGGCGCGCCGGCGCTGACCGACCTGGTCGCCGGCCATGTCAATGCGATGTTCCTGACCGCCGTGGTCGGGATGCAGCAGATGAAGGCCGGGACGCTGGCGCCGCTCGCGATCGCCGCGCCCGCGCGCTTCGAAATGCTGCCCGAGGTCGCCACCATGGCGGAGGCCGGCGTTCCGCTGGAGGCCGCCTACTGGTTCGGACTGGTCGCGCCGGCCGGTACGCCGCCCGCCGTGATCGCCAAGCTGGAAGCGGCGCTGGCCGAGGTGCTGGCGATGCCCGATCTGCGCAAGCGCATGACCGAGATGGGCGCGGTGGTGACGCCGCTCGGCGGCAAGGCATTCGCCGACTACATCCGCGGCGAGATGGCAAAGTGGTCCGGCGTGATCACGGAGAACAAGATCTCGTTCCAGTGATGGGCTACATTTTGCCCACCGCCTCCCCCGCAGCGGGTAACCCCGCGTGTGTCCCGCTGCCGCCGCGCGATGCGATCGGTCGTTACGGAATCTTGTAAGTGATCCAGTCCGATATCGCCTCCATCCGGTTCTTCTCGGCGCTCCAGGCATAGAAGCGATAGTTCTGCGCGGTGCGGAAGTGATTGTCAGGCGTCCACTCGAGTGGACCGCCGCGCAAACCTTTGGTGTCGACCTTGAGATTCTTCATTGCTGCGGTGATGGCCTTCGGATCGGGGTTGCCGGCCGCCCGCAGCGCGGCTTCGATCACCATGCCGGCCACCCAGCCTTCGCCCATCTGATTGAACGGGTACCGGATTTTCGCAGCTTCGACCTCTTTGGCGATCTCCTGATGGATCGGCAGATTTTCGCTGAACAGCGCATTCGCGCCGATCAGCACCAGGCCCGGATCCTTGAGGCGGATCATCTCGTTTTCGGCCTCGATATGGGCCCAGGTCATGAAGCGGCCATTCCAGCCAAGCCTTCGAAGAGCCTCGAAGGTCTTGATTTGCACGATCCATGGCGCCCAGGAGAATGCCCAATCGGGCGACCCTTCCAGAAGCTTGGTTGCAAACGGGGTGTAGTCGGCCGTTGCGGGCGGGATGACCTGCTGGCCGACCGAGGTCATGCCGAGCTCCTTGGCACGCGCTTCCGCGATGTCAATGCCGGTACGCGAGACTGGGATCGCCATGGCCGCGAAGCCGATCTTGAGTTTCGTCCCGTATTGCTTCGCGATGAAGTCGATCATCGCGCGATTGTCGTACGAAACACCGAAGCCCGTCGTGCAGAACACCGTTTCTTTCGCCGGCGGATAGGATTGCTGCGGGCACACCGACCCGGCAAACACGAGCGGTATGCCGCCGCGCTCCAATTCCGCGATCATCGGTGGGATGGTTGCGGAGGGACCGGCGCCGACCAGGACATTCACATTTTCCTGTGTGACCAGACGGCGCGCATTAGTTGCTGCGCGCGACGGCTCGCCCTGGTCGTCGAGTGTGATGAACTTCACCTTTTTGCCGTTGATGCCGCCCGTCCTGTTGATGCGATCGAAATAGATCCGCATCGCTTCCATGGTCGGAGCATAGGTACTGGCGGTCGGGCCGGTGACGGCGCCGCTCCCGCCGACAACGAAGTCCTGCGCTGCGGCGAAGGTGCTGAACGAGAGCCCAAGCGCCGCGAGCAGGCAGCTCTTCATCATGGTCATCATCACTGCAATCCTCCCTGATCCTTGTTATTCGGCTGATTACCGCTCGCTGCCGGAGTCGCGCGTCGTTTCCCGGCGTCGCGGCCCTCCGATTTCGCGGTCAGGCCGGTGTTCCGGTCAACTCGCGCCGCACGATACGCGCGCCCTCTACTAGCGACCTCAACTTCTGAAAGGCGCGGTAGCGGATGACGCGGCGCATGCCGCAATCCGGGCTCAGATAGAGCCGCTCGGCCGGAACATATTTCAGGCATGTCCTGATGCGCTCCGCCACGTCCTCCGGCGTCTCGATATAGTGGTTGCGCACATCGATCACGCCGGCGACCAAATCGCGGTCGGAGACCCACTCCTTCCAGCGCTCGATCTCGGACATCTCGCGATTTGCGAATTCCAGAGCGAACTGATCCGCCTTCGCTTCAAGGATGTCCGGAAAGAACGGCGCGTAACTTCGTTTCGCATAGGCGATCTTCTTGTGCGTTCCGAAACAGATATGCATCACGAATTTCACGCCAGTCACGCCGGCGATACACTCGTTGAAGGTGCGCACGAGGTCTTTGGACGTGTGGTGGTCGGCGCCATAGCCCGGAATGGTCGGCTCATCGATCTGGATGTATTTGGCACCAGCCGCGGCCAGCCGCCTGATTTCGTCCTTGATCGCCGGCACGAAGGCGGCGGCGAGCTCGGAGCGGTCCTTGTAATGCTCGACTGGCTTGTACCAGGCGGTTATGGCGTAGGGGCCAGGAACCGCGACCTTGGTGGCCTTTGTCGTGTTGTCCCGGAGATATTCGAACTCCTCGACGATGCCAATGCCGTGCGCCACGGTGACAGGACCAGTAGTCTCGTAGACCGGCTCCTGGTCGATACCGGCTTCTCCGACTTTGCGCGGCGCGCCGACATTCTTGAGCCCGGAAATCTTGCTGACGAAGCCCTGCACGAAACCGCGCCGCCGCATCTCGCCGTCGGAAATAATGTCGATCCCGGCCTTCTCCTGATCCTGGATGGCGCGATCGACCGCATCGTTGAAGGTCTCTTCCGTGTCGATGGGGCCGTACAGACCCCGCTGCATCCAGTCGTCCGCGGCAAACACCCACGAGGGCAAGGCATAGCTTCCCACGACCGTGGTCGGCAGCAGAGGCAATGCGTTAGGCACTGGACGTTCTCCGGCTTCTTCAACCAATGAGCATTGTGCGACTTCAGGCCGCATTGCCGGCATCTAGGAATTTACCTGCCACTCGGTTTTTTTGGTCCAGCATCCCGGTTCGGCGTGCGCCGCAAGAAGCGCGCCCGGCCATGTCCGGCGAAGTCATGTCCGGCGAAGTCATGAAATCTGCCGCGCGCCGGGCAGGGCGTTAAGCCGCGGAAAGTGTTCCGCTATCGGCCGAAATTCATGCTAAAATGTGCTGGAGGTGCGGACTGACCGCTTGGGTTTCCGGCCAAACGATGACGAACCGCAATCGCATCTATCACGGCTTATTCGGTCGGGTGGTGCTGCTCGACATGTGTCATCCATTGGTCACGCACGCGCATCCGCAACCGCATATCATCGTTAAGATCAGCGGTGCCGACGGCGCGATGGAGGTGTACGGTCGCAGTCTTCCGCTGACCTCCGAAACGGTGGTGCTGATCAATGCCTGGGAGCCGCACAGCTATGTCGGCTCGCGTGGCGGGCCCGCGTTCTTGCTGGCGTTCTTCCTCGATCCGACGTGGCTCTCCGATCAGAACTCGCCGCGTCGAGAGTTGCGCTTCGAGCAGCATTGCGTGCCGCGGACACCCGAGTTGAAGCGGCTGATCGGCCGCTTCGTCGGCCATATGTTGCATGACCTAGCGGTCGAACGGCAAATTCTCGAACGGCTGGTCGGGGAGATCACATTTCGAGCCACGAGTCTCAGCGAGCACAACAGCGTCGCGCGCGCCGCCGATTTCCGCATCCGCCGCACCATCCATTACATCCACGAGAATCCAAGACATCATTTCGATACCGCCGAGCTTGCGGCGATCTCCGGCCTGTCGATCCCGCATTTCTTCGAGCGATTCAAGGAATGCACCGGCGTCACGCCGCGCATCTATGTCAAGGCCTTGAAGATCGAGCACGCCTTCAACGTCCTGACGTCCGGAGAATGCCGCATCGGCAAGGTGTCCGACAACCTCGGTTTCAAGGTACAGAGCCATTTCACCCGCTTCTTTCGCGAGCAGACAGGCATCACGCCGAATCGCTACCGGCAGGTATCGCAGGTCCTGGAATAGCGGGGGAATGTGATGTCCAATCGATCAGATCATGGCAGTCGCGCTACGTATAAGCTCCATCGCTTTATAGCCTGGCGCACCTGGATCGATGATGAGGCCCGAACGTCGCCGCATCGTTCACGATCTGGACTCTTACCTGAAGGATTCCAGTTGGAGTTAAAGTGACTTGATTCGCGGACGGCAAGGCGGGAGAGGCACCGCCGCGCCGTCTGCGCTCACACCGGGCCGGCTGGCCCCGGTGAATGCGGCGATTTGGGGCAAACGGGCATGCCGGAGGCGATCCGGGCCACCGTGGAGGGCGTTGGGGCTCATCCGCTGCGCGGCGGATTCCGCGTCCTTACCGTCGCGCTCGCGTCTGCCGTCAGCACAATCTGGACAGCCGCCGCGCTCGCTGCCGACAACCCGCACGGACCCGACGCCGCGGATAGTCCCGGCATGCTCGAAGCCTATCTGGCGGCCTTCCTGGCGCTTGACCGGCACGAACTCGCGGCGCTCGCACTGACGCTCGGCGTCCTGTGCTTCGCGGTCGTGACCGCGATCCTGCTGGTGCGCACGCGCGCGCCGGCTCGCCGATACCGAAGCGGCGGCGCGCGACGAAAGCATCGCCGCCAAGGCCGCGGTCGACCGCGCCTATGCGCTGCTGCTGGCCGAGCCGCAGATATTGGTCGCCTGGGCGGCCGGGTCCGACCAGCCCGAGATCATCGGCGACCCGGCGCTGGTCGCGGCTCCGGGCGAGCCCCACCGCATGCTGGCGTTCGGGACCTGGCTGCGTCCGGATCGGGCGGGCGAGATGGAGCGCTCGGTCGACGCGCTGCGCGCCCGCGGGCAGAGCTTCGCGATGACGGTGACGACCCTCAACGGCCGCACCGTCGAGGCCGAGGGCAGGTGGTCGGCGGCCGCGCGATCCTGCGGCTGCGCGAGGTGACCGGCATCAAGTACGAGCTGGCGGAGCTCACCCAGCGCCACCGCAAGCAGACCGACGACACCGCCGCCCTGCAGGCGCTGATCGACGCGATGCCGTCGCCGGTCTGGGCGCGTGACGACGCCGGCAAGCTGATCTTCGTGAATGCCGCCTACGTGCAGCGCGGTCGAGGCCAAGGGCAGCGCGCGAGGCGGTGGAGCGCGGCATCGAGCTGTTCGGCGGCGCGGCGCGCACCGAAATCCTCCGCGCGCACGAGGCCGCGGCCGCCTATGCGGGCCGCCTGCCGGCGGTCGTCGCCGGCAACCGGCGGACCTTCGACGTCATTTCCGTGCCGGCCGCGCGCGGCTCGGCCGGCATCGGCATCGACGCGACCGAGGCCGAGATGCTGCGCGGCGAACTGGCGCGTATGGTCGATGCGCACCGCCGCACGCTCGACCAGCTCGCCACCGGCGTCGCGATCTTCGGCTCGGACCGGAAGCTCGCGTTCTACAACGCCGCCTACCGCTCGCTGTGGGACCTCGACGCCGCGTTCCTCGACCAGGGGCCGACCAATTCGGCGGTGCTCGACCAGTTGCGCTCGGCGCGCCGGCTGCCCGACGAGCCCGATTTCCGGCAGTGGAAGGCCGCGCTGCACGAGGCCTACCGCGCGCTCGAGGCCAAGGAGCACCTCTGGCACCTGCCGGGCGGCCGCACCATGCGGGTCGTCACCACGCCCAATCCGGAAGGCGGCGTCATCTACCTGTTCGACGACGTCACCGAACGGCTCGATCTCGAGCGGCGCTACGACGCGCTGATCCGGGTGCAGGGCGAGACCCTCGACAATCTCGCCGAGGCGGTCGCGGTGTTCGGCAGCGACGGGCGGCTGCGGCTGTTCAATCCGGCCTTCGTGCAGATGTGGCGGCTCGAGCCGCCGCGCTCGCCGAGCGGCCGCACATCGAGGCGGTCAGCGCCTGGTGCCGGCCGCTGCACGGCGACGCATCCGATCTGGCAGGGGCTGCGCGCCACCATCACGGCGATCGACAACCGCGAGCCGGTCAAGGGCCGGCTGGAGCGCCGCGACGGCAACGTGGTCGATTGCGCCACGCGTGCCGCTGCCGGACGGCGCCACGCTGGTGACCTTCCAGGACGTCACCGACACCGTCAACGTCGAGCGCGCGCTGCGCGAGCGCAACGAGGCGCTGGAGACGGCCGACAAGCTCAAGATCGACTTCGTGCACCACGTCTCCTACGAGTTGCGCTCGCCGCTCACCAACATCATCGGCTTCTCGCACTTCCTCGGCGACCCGGTGACCGGTCCGCTGACCGAGAAGCAGCACGAATACCTGAGCTACATCACGGTCTCGACCAACGCGCTGCTCGCGATCATCAACAACATCCTCGATCTCGCCACCATCGACGCCGGCGCCATGCAGCTCAACCTCGGCGCGGTCGACATCCGCAAGACCATGGAGGCGGCCGCCGAGGGCGTGCAGGATCGCCTGGTCAAGAGCGGCATCAAGCTCGAAATCCGCGCCGCGCCCGACATCGGCAGTTTCGTGGCCGACGAGCGGCGGGTGCGCCAGTCGCTGTTCAATCTGCTGGCCAACGCGGTGGGCTTTTCGCCCGCGGGCGAGACGGTTACGCTTTCGGCCCAGCGGCTCAAGGATGCGGTGGTGTTCTCGGTCACCGACCGCGGCCCCGGCATCCCGGCCGACGTGCAGGACAGGGTATTCGATTGGTTCGAGACCCACTCGCTCGGCTCGCGCCATCGCGGCACGGGCCTCGGCCTGTCGCTCGTGCGCTCGTTCGTGGAGCTGCACGGCGGCACGGTGAACGCTGGAATCGGCGGTCGGCCGCGGCACCACGGTGACCTGCGTGTTCCCGATCGAGCACGAGCAGACGCCGGACCGCGGCGTGACCCTGCCGCTGCTTCGATCGCACATCACACGAGTGCCGCGAATTCGGTGCGCTCCCTCCCCCCTTGAGGGGGAGGGTTGGGGAGGGGGGTGGCGGCACGATCGATGTTTGCGGTCACCCCCCTCCCTGTCCCTCCCCCTCAAGGGGGGAGGGGACGTTGGGGTGCGGCCTTCCGCATCTCGCGAGCACGGAGTCCGCGGCTCGTGATTGCTTACATGGGGCAGTCAAATGGCCGCGCTGCTGACCCCGCCGGCCACATCGAGCTTCTCGGTGGCGCTGCCGGACGAGCACGCCACCCGACGGCTCATGGTCGACATCGCCAACGCGCTGAAGCCGGGCGACATGGTCACGCTGTCGGGCGACCTCGGCGCCGGCAAGACCACGTTCGCGCGCGCGCTGATCCGCTATCTCGGCGGGCGACGCGTCGATCGAGGTGCCGAGCCCGACCTTCACGCTGATGCAGACCTACGACCTGCCGCAGTTTCCGCTGGTGCATGCCGACCTCTATCGCCTGTCCGGATCGGCCGAGCTCGCCGAGCTCGGCTTCGACGACCTGCCCGAGGACGCCGTCATGCTGATCGAATGGCCGGACCGTGCGGCCGGATTTCTGCCGCCCGACCGGCTCGACATCACGCTCACGCTCGCGCCCAAGCTCAAGCTCGAGTTCCGCCACGCCCGCGTGACCGGCTACGGCACGTTCGCGCCGCGCGTCGACCGCATGGCGCCGGTGCGCCAGTTCATCGCCGAGAGCGGCTACGGCGACGCGCGTGCGCGCACGCGCATGCAGGGCGATGCCTCGACGCGGTCCTACGAACGGCTCGCGCTCGGCGACAAGCACGCCATCCTGATGAATTCGCCGCGGCGGCCCGACGGCCCGCCGGTCCGCGACGGCAAGCCCTACAGCGCGATCGCGCATCTCGCCGAGGCGTGGTCGCCGTTCGTGGCGATGGCCAACGGGCTGCGCGAGCGCGGCTTCTCGGCGCCGGCCATCCTGCACGCCGACCTCGACACAGGGCATTGCTGCTCATCGAGGACCTCGGCGACGAGCGCGTGGTCAGCGGCGATCCGCCGGCGCCGATCCTGGAGCGCTACGAGGCCGCGGTCGACGTGCTGGTCGCGCTGCACGGGCAACGTGCTTCCCGACGGCGCTGCCGGTCGCGCCGCATGTCGAATACCGGATTCCGCCCTACGACATCGACGCCTTCCTGATCGAGGCCGAGCTGCTGCTCGACTGGTTCCTGCCGCGCTTCGGCATGGAGATCGCGGCGCACGAGCGCGAGCAGTTCCGCGCGCTCTGGCGCGAGCCCTGCAGCCGGCGATCGCGTCGCCGCCGACCTGGGTGCTGCGCGACTTTCATTCGCCCAATCTGCTCTGGCTGCCGCGCGCGCAGCGGCATCGCGCGGCTCGGCATCCTCGATTTCCAGGACGCCCTGATGGGCCCGGCCGCCTACGATCTCGCCTCGCTGCTGCAGGATGCCCGCATCGACGTGCCGGAACAGACCGAGGTGGCGCTGCTCGGCCGCTACGTGCTGGCGCGCCGCCAGCCGCGTCCGGATTTCGATCATGCCGAGTTCATCAGGATCTACGTGACGCTGGCGGCGCAGCGCGCCAGCAAGATCCTGGGCATCTTCGCCCGCCTCGACATGCGCGACGGCAAGCCGCAATATTTGCGTCATATTCCCCGCATATGGGGCTATCTGCAGCGCTCGCTGAGCCATCCGGCGCTCGAGCCGCTGCAGGGCGTGGTATAGCGTCAACGTGCCATCGTTAAAGACAATTTAAGGTCCGAATAGCAGAAAACCCTGATGAAGATGCTGCGATCCCGGACTCGCTCCGAAACACGCCATGGTGCTGGCGGCCGGCCTCGGCACGCGCATGCGGCCGTTCAACGGCTCGATTCCGAAGCCGCTGGTCAAGGTCGGCGAGCAAGGCGCTGATCGACTACGTGCTCGACCGGCTGGCGGCCGCCGGGGTCGAGCAGGCGGTGGTGAATGTCCACCACCTGGCCGACCAGATCGAGCGTCACCTCGCTGGGCGGCAGCGGCCGCGCATCGTGTTCTCGGACGAGCGCAGCGAACTGCTCGGCACCGCCGGCGGCATCGTCAAGGCGCTGCCGCTGCTGGGCGACGAGCCGTTCTTCCTGGTCAATTCCGACACCATCTGGATCGACGGCGTGAAGTCGAATCTGTCGCGGCTGGCCGCGGCCTTCGACCCGGCGCGCATGGACGGACTGCTGCTGCTGGCGCCGACCACATCGAGCATCGGCTATACCGGCCGCGGCGATTTCAAGATGGCGGCCGGACGGCAAGCTCACGCGGCGCGGCGAGCGCGAGGTGGTGCCGTTCGTCTATGCGGGCGCCGCGATCCTCGCGCCGGCGTTCTTGGCCGGCGTGCCGCCAGGGCCGTCGTCGATGTCGCCGCTGTTCGATCGCGCGGTCGAATCCGGACGAATCTGCGGCCTTCGGCTCGAAGGCGTGTGGATGCATGTCGGCACGCCGGAGGCCGTCAGCGCCGCCGAGGCCGCCATCGTCGCCAGCGCGGCGTAGCAGTTTTCCCGCGTCGCTCTGTACAACCGCAGGCTCCAGTTGCGCTGTGACGCCTGCCAGTGGTGTATGATTCGGCATGGCGCTCCCCCGAGTCTTCACCATCCCGGCATCGGTGCCGTTCGTGCCGACGCTGCTCGGCGCGCTGGCGTCCGGCCGGCTGGTCGAAGGCTTCACCGCCGCCGGCGATCCGCTCGCGTTCGCGGACGCGACGCTCTATCTGCCGACCCGGCGCGCCTGCCGGCTGGTGCGCGACAGCTTTCTCGATCTGCTCGAGGGTGACGCCGCGATCCTGCCGCGCATCGTCGCGCTCGGCGACATCGACGAGGACGAGATCGCGTTCGCCAGCATGGCGACGGGCGAGCTTGCCGCCGATGCGCTCGCGCTGCCCGAGGGCTTCGGCGGGCTCGAGCGGCGCATGCTGCTCGCCGAACTGGTGCGCAAGTGGGCGGACCGCGCCGGACGTGCGCACCGCAACGGGCGCGCCGCTGGTCGCCAATTCGCCCGCCGCCGCGCTCGCGCTCGCCGACGATCTGGCGCGGCTGATGGACGACATGGCGACGCGGCAGGTGCCATGGGACCGGCTCGACGAACTCGTGCCGGACGCAATTCGACCACTACTGGCAAGTTGACGCTGCGGTTCCTCCAGATCGCGCGCGAGGCCTGGCCCGCGCTGCTCGCCGCGCACGGCCGGATCGAGCCGGCGGCGCGCCGCGACCTGCTGATCGCCGCCGAGGCGAAACGGCTCGCCGTGAAGCGCGACGGGCCGGTGATCGCCGCCGGATCGACCGGCTCGATGCCGGCGACCGCCGAACTGATCGCCACCATCGCCAGGCTGCCGCATGGCGCGGTGGTGCTGCCGGGGCTCGACACCGATCTCGATGACGCGTCCTGGAGCATGATCGAAGGCCGCACGCCGTCCGGCGACGAGCCGGTCGCGCCGGCGGTCGGTCATCCGCAGTTTGCGATGGCGGGACTGCTGCGCCGGATCGGGATTTCGCGCGACGAGGTGGAGGTTCTCGGCACGCCGCCGGCGCATGGCCGCGAGCGGCTGGTGTCGGAAGCCTTGCGCCCGGCGGCTGCCACCGACCGCTGGCAGGCCGAACTTGCCGATCCGGAGTTTGCCGCGCACGAGGACCGCGCGCTCGCCGCGCTGTCCGTGCTCGAAGCCGCGAATGCCGACGAGGAGGCGCTGGCGATCGCGATCGCGCTGCGCGAAGCCGCCGAGACGCCGGGCAAGACCGCCGCGCTGGTGACGCCCGACCGCGCGCTGGCGCGCCGCGTGCTCGCGGCGCTGGAGCGCTGGAAGGTGCCGGTCGACGATTCCGGCGGCGACGCGCTGCCCGCCACGCCGGCCGGTACGTTTGCGCGGCTCGCGGTCGATGCCGCATTCGGCGGACTGGCGCCGGTGCCGCTGCTCGCGCTGCTCAAGCATCCGCTGATCCGGCTCGGCGCCGACGCGGGCAAGCATGCGGCTCGCGGTCGCGGCGCTCGAACGCGCGGTGTTCCGCGGCCCGCGGCCGCGGCCCGGCACCGCGGGACTGGCCGGCGCGCTCGGTACGTTGCGCGCCGAACTCGGCAAGGTCAGGCGCAAGGAGGCGTCCGACCTGCACCGCTCCGATCCGCGCATCGCGTTGGCGGACTGGCAGCTCGACGCCGCGGCCGATCTGGTCGCCCGGCTGACCGCGGCGCTGCGGCCGCTGGAAGAACTCGCCGCGTCCCCGCGCAGCTTCGCCGACATCGCCGCCCGGCATCGCGCGGCGGTCGCCGAACTGAGCGCGGATGCGTCCGGCGCGGCGGCGGCATTCGCGGGCTATCGACGGCGAGGCGCTGGCGGCGGCGTTCGACGAGATCGCGCTCGATCCGACCAGCGCGGGATTTGCGCTCCAGCCGTCGGACTATGCCGAGCTGTTTCAACTGGCGATCGCTCCGCGCACGGTGCGCCGGCCGGAGCAACGGGGCGTGCGGGTGCGCATCTACGGCCCGCTCGAAGCGCGCCTGCAGCATGTCGACCGCGTCGTGCTCGGCGGGCTGGTCGAAGGCACCTGGCCGCCGCAGACCCGCCCCGACCCGTGGCTCAGCCGGCCGATGCGGCACACGCTCGGCCTCGATCTGCCCGAGCGGCGAATCTCGCTGTCCGCCCATGACTTCGCGCAGGCGCTGGGCGCCAGCGAAGTGATCCTCAGCTATCCGGCCAAGCTGTCGGGCGCGCCGACGGTGGTGTCGCGCTTCGTGCAGCGGCTCGCCGCGGTGGCCGGCGAAGCGCGCTGGACGGCGGCGCGCCAGCGCGGCGCGGCGTATTGCCGATGGGCGCGCGCCCTCGATCTCCCCGCCAAGGTCGAGCGCATCGACCGGCCGGAGCCGAAGCCGCCGCGTGCTGCGCGGCCCACATCGCTTTCGGTGACCCAGATCGAGGCCTGGCTGCGCGATCCCTACACCATCTACGCCAGGCACGTGCTGCGGCTGCGCGAACTCGACGCCATCGACCTGCCGCCGGGCGCCGCCGACCGCGGCACGCTCATTCATGGCGCGGTCGGCGACTTCACCGCAGCTCATGCGGCGGGGCTGCCGGACGATCCCGAGGCCGCGCTGCTCGAGTTCAGCCGGGAATACTTTCGCCGCGCTCGAAGACTATCCGGAGGCGAGCGCGTTCTGGCGCCCGCGCTTCCGAAGGATCGCGCGCTGGTTTGCCGGGTGGGAGCGGGCGCGGCGTCCGATGCTCAAGGCGCTGCACGCCGAAGTCCGCGGCGAGATCAGGATCCCGGTGGGCGAGCGCGAGTTCAAGCTGGTGCGCGGTCGCCGACCGCATCGAGCAGCACGCCGACGGCGGCTACGCGATCCTCGACTACAAGACCGGCACGCCGCCGACCGAGAAGCAGGTGCGCATCGGCATGGCGCCGCAGTTGACGCTCGAAGCCGCGATGCTGCGCGAAGGCGGGTTCCCCGGCATCGACAAGGGTGCGTCGATTACCGAACTGGCCTATGTGGCGCTGCGCGGCGTCGAGCCGCCGGGCGAATTCAAGCCGATCGAGTTCAAGGACGGCGATGCCCGATCCCATGCCGAGCGCGCGCTCGACAAGTTGAAGGACCTGATCGAGAAGTTCGAGAACGAGGCGCAGCCCTACCGCCCGCTGGTGCTGTCGATGTGGAAGAACCGCTACGGCACTTACGATCACCTGGCCCGCGTCAAGGAATGGTCGGTCGGCGAGGAGGAGGAAGAGTGGTGAGCGACGCGGTGCGACGGCACATGAGTGCAGGAGCGGGCGGATGACCGCGCCGCGCACCATCCCGCAGGACCTGCGCAACGCGCAGGAGGCCGCCTCCGACCCGTTGGCCTCGGCCTGGGTCGCCGCCAATGCGGGCTCCGGCAAGACCCACGTGCTGGCGCAGCGCGTGATCCGGCTGCTGCTCGACGGCGTCAACCCGTCGCGCATTCTGTGCATCACCTTCACCAAGGCGGCGGCCGCCAACATGGCGAACCGCGTGTTCGGCGAGCTCGCCAAGTGGACGACCCTCGACGACGCGGCACTCGACAAGGCGATCGGCGCGATCTCGAACGTGCGGCTGACCGCGAACGTGCGGGCGCAGGCGCGGCGATTGTTTGCGACCGCGCTGGAGACTCCGGGCGGGCTCAAGGTGCAGACCATCCACGCGTTCTGCACCCGGCTGCTGCAGCAGTTTCCGTTCGAGGCCGACGTCGCGGCGCGCTTCACGGTGCTCGACGAGGCGGCCGAAGCGCAGCTTCTCAACCGCACCAGCATGAGCGTGCTGCTCGAAGCGGCGCGTGAGCCGGAGGGCGCGTTCGGCCGCGCGCTCGCGGTGGCGATCTCGGCGGTCGCCGACCAGACCTTCAAGGACGTGGTGGCCGAAGCGATCCGCAAGCGCGACCTGGTGACCAAGTGGATATTGCATGCCGGAAGCGTCGATGCCGCGGTCGGCGAATTGTGCGGCGTGCTGGGTGTCGATCTCGACGGACACGATCGAGCAGGTCGACGCCGAGACGGTCGAGGGCGGCGCTGATCCCGCCATCGCAATGGCTGGGGGTTGCCGAGTCGGCTCGACGGCGGATCGAAGACGCGATCGCGAACAGGCCGAGACCTGCTGCGCGCCGCACACGGCCGGCAAGCGATCGCAGAGCGGGCGCAAGATCTATCGCTGGATCTACATCACCGACAAACTGCGAGCCACGCAGCCGTGTCGCTCACCGCGAAGCTCACGCGCGATCTGGGCGAGCTCGGCGAGCGGTTCAACGCCGAACGCGATCGCGTCTGTGCGTTGTTCGAGCGCCGCAACACCATCGCGTGCCGCGACCGTACCGCGGCGCTCTTGACCATCGCGGACGCGGTGATCTCGCGCTATCAGGCCGAGAAGGACCGGCGTGGCCTGCTCGACTACGACGACCTGATCGACAAGTCGCTCACGCTGCTGTCGCGAGGACCGCGCCGCCTGGGTGCACTACAAGCTCGACCAGGGCATCGACCACGTGCTGATCGACGAGGCGCAGGACACCAGCCCGAAGCAGTGGGAGATCGTTCGCCTCCTGACCGCCGAGTTCTTCGCCGGCGCTGGTGCGCGGCAGGTGCGCCGCACGATCTTCGCGGTCGGCGACGAGAAGCAGTCGATCTTTTCATTCCAGGGTGCGGCGCCGCGCGAATTCGACGTCATGCGCCAGGAGTTTCGAACGTCTCGCCCGCGGCGCCGAGCACGAGATGCGCCATGTGACGCTTCCGCCACTCGTTCCGCTCCGGCCCGAACGTGCTCGGCGCGGTCGATACCGTGTTTGCGCGGCCGCAGGCGCTGCGCGGGCTCTCGGCCGATGAGGTCAAGCCGGTGCACGAGTCGCTGCCGGATGCCGCGCCCGGCGTGGTGGAGGTGTGGCCGCTGGTCAAGGCCGATCCGAAGCACGAGATCGAAGCCTGGGATGCGCCGTTCGATGAATTGGCGGAGACGAGCCCGCAGGTCCGGCTGGCAGCGAAGATCGCCAAGCATGTGCGCTGCTGGCAACAGCAGGGCATGCGCGCCGGCGACGTGCTGGTGCTGGTGCGCCAGCGCGGGCCGCTGTTCGAGGCGATCATTCGCGCCCTGAAAGATGCGGGCGTCGCGGTCGCGGGCGCCGACCGGCTGGTGCTCACCGAGCACATCGCCGTCATGGACCTGATGGTGCTGGCCGACGCGTTGCTGCTGCCGGAGGACGACCTTGCGCTTGCGACCGTGCTGAAGAGCCCGCTGTTCGGGCTGGGCGACGAGGATCTGTTCGCGATCGCGTGGCAGCGCAAGGGCTCGCTGCGCGCGGCGCTACGCACGCAGGCCGCCGATGACCCGCGATTCGCGGCCGCGAACACGAAGCTCGACCGCTTCGCCGAATGGGCGCGGCGCGATTCGCCGTTCGCCTTCTATGCGCGCGTGCTCGGGCCCGAGCGCGGCCGGCGCCAGTTTTTCGCGCGGCTCGGCCACGAGGCCGACGATGCGCTCAGCGAATTCCTCAATCTCGCGCTCGACTACGAGGCGCGCGAGACGCCATCGCTGCAAGGCTTCGTCGCGTGGCTGCGCACCGCGCGCACCGACGTGAAGCGCGACATGGAGATCAACCGAGACGAGGTGCGGGTGATGACGGTGCACGGCGCGAAGGGGCTCGAAGCGCCGATCGTGATCCTTGCCGACACCACGACGCCGCCGGCCGGACCACAGCAGCATCAGCCGCGGCTCCTGCCGGTGCCCGCCAAAGGCCGGCCGCCGGGCGCGCCGCCGCCGTTCGTCTGGGCCGGACTGAAGGCGACGGATTTCCCCCTGATCACCGACGCGAAAGAGGCCGCCAAGGATGAAGCAGGCCAGGAATACCGGCGGCTGCTCTATGTCGGCATGACGCGCGCGATCGACCGGCTGGTGGTGTGCGGGTTCGAGGGTCTGGTGAAGAAGCCGGAGAATTGCTGGTACCAGCTGGTGTTCGACGCCTTGCAGCCGCTGTCGGTCGAGGAGGCCGCCGACGACAGCGACGGGACGGTGTGGCGGTACCGTAAGGTGCCCGGCGCCGGCGTGACGAAGTCGGCGTCGGCTGGAAGCGGGACCGAACCGATCGAGGCACGCCCGGCCTGGCTCGAACGCGATGTCGGGGCCGAGCCGTCGTTGCGGCCTGCGCTGTCGCCATCGCGAGCGCTCGAAGACGCGAGCCCGCGTCAGGGGGCGGGTGCGATGAGTGCCGATCGCCAGAAGGCGATGCTGCGCGGCACGGTGGTGCATCGCCTGCTGCAGGCGTTGCCGGACATCGCGCCGCAACAGCGGAGCGATGCGATTCGCGGCTATCTGGCGCGCGTCGCCGCCACCTTCACGGCTCAGGAGCAGGACGAGATTGCCGGGCAGGTGCACGCGGTGCTGGATGATTTGCGTTTTGCCGAACTGTTTGCGCCGGGCAGCCGGGCCGAAGTCCCGATCGTCGGGCGACTCACCGGCAATGGTCGCACGTCCCTGGTGTCCGGCCAGGTCGACCGGCTCGTGGTGACCCGGGATGCCGTGCTGATCGCCGATTACAAAACGAATCATCCGGCCCCGCGCCGGCCCGAGGATGCGCCCGGATACGTCATGCAGTTGGCGCTCTATCGCGCGGTCCTGGCCAAGCTCTATCCGGCGCACGAGATTCGCGCCGCATTGCTGTGGACGCACGTCCCCGACCTGATGGTGCTGCCGCCTCAGGTGCTCGACGAGGCGCTGGTGTCCCGATTCCGAAGTTCGCATCATTCTCCGGCACCCTCATCTGCGAACTTCGGAATCGAAGGACACTAGCAACTTATTGATCCAGTGTGGCTTTGGTTCAGAAGTCCGCATTTCGGACTCGCGGTAAGAATGATGCGGACTTCTGAACCGCCACACTGGCACGGTTCACCCCTGCGTGACAGCGCTTGACGGTGCCCTGGGTGGTTCCTACGTTCCGGGACCGATTGAGGGGCGGCCGCCCCTGGCCTGCCCTGAAGAGATGAACGAGGTTCCCATGACCGTCGAGAAGGTTTCGGACGCCAGCTTCGAGTCCGACGTACTGAAGGCGACCGGCCCGGTCGTGGTGGATTTCTGGGCGGAGTGGTGCGGCCCGTGCCGGATGATCGCGCCGGCGCTCGAAGAGATCGCCGGATCGCTTGGCAGCAAAGTGAAAATCCTCAAGCTCAACGTCGATGAGAATCCGGCGACCGCCGCCAAGTACGGCATCATGTCGATTCCGACGCTGATGATCTTCAAGAACGGCGAGATGGCGTCCCGCCAGGTCGGCGCCGCGCCGAAGCAGAAGCTGGAGCAGTGGATCACTGCCGCGGTGTGATCGCCGCGCACGAAATCGTTGCGACGAGGCCGGCCCAGAGGGCCGGCCTTTTTTGTTGGCGCATGTGCGATTCGGATCGATAGGCATACGCGCCTTCACCCTCCCCCTTGTGGGGAGGGTCGCCTGCCGAGCGAAGCGTGGCAGGAGGGGTGGGGTCTTGTTGCGATCGGACGAATCAAAGGAAGTCCCCACCCCCAACCCCTCCCCACAAGGGGGAGGGGAGCGCACCGCCGTTGCCGCGAAAACCGTGCTTCAATCGTAGTAGCGGCGTTTCGCGCGATCTGATCACACCGGCGGCGCGCCGTTGAGCGCGAGCACGACGCCGGCGAGATAGAGCGAGCCGGTGATCAGCACGCGGGGAGGGGCGGGGAGGTCGAAGAGGCGGATCGACGCCAGCGCCGATTCGATGTCGTCGGCCTCTTGCGCCGGAAGCCCGGCGCTGCGCGCGATCTCCGCCAACTCGGCAGCGGGCAGGCTGTTCGCCTGCTCGGGGATCGGCACCGCGATGACACGCCGCGCGAGGCCGGAGAAATTCTTGAGAAAACCGGCGCTGTCCTTGGTCGCCAGCATTCCGACCACCAGCACGAGCGGACGCGGCACGCGCTCTTCGAGATCGGCGAGTGCATTGGCGACGGTGCGGCCGCCGTCGACGTTGTGGCCGCCGTCGAGCCACAGTTCGCCGCCGGGCGGGAGAGCGCGGCGAGCGGTCCCTGCGACAGGCGCTGCATGCGCGCCGGCCATTCGGCGCGCGCGATGCCGTGCTCGAACGCGTAGGACGGCAGCCGCAGGTCCCCGATCGCCCGCAAGCGTCGCGATCGCGACGCCGGCATTCTCGAACTGGTGCCGGCCGAACAGTTTCGGCGCCGGCAGGTCGAGCAGGCCGTCGTCGTCCTGATAGACCAGCCGGCCGCGCTCCTCGGTGGCGGTCCAGTTCTCGCCCGCGATGCGGACCGGCGCCTTGACCCGCGCCGCCTGACGCTCGATCGCCATCAGCGCTTCGCGCGGCTGCGCGGCGACGATCGCCGGCACGCCGCGCTTGAAGATGCCGGCCTTCTCGTGCGCGATTTCTGCCAGCGTATTGCCGAGGTGCTCGGCGTGATCGAACGACACCGGAGTCACCACGGTGGCGAGCGGCCGGTCGATCACGTTGGTGGCGTCGAGCCGTCCGCCCATGCCGACTTCGAGCAGCAGCACGTCGGCCGGGTGGCGGGAGAACAGCAGCAGACCCGCCGCGGTCGTGATCTCGAACACCGTGATCGGCGCACCGGCGTTGACCCGCTCGCATTCGGCCAGCACTGCGATGAGCTCGCGGTCATCGACCAGATGGCCTTCGCGCGGTGCGCCGAGCCGGAAGCGCTCGTTGAAGCGTACGAGATGCGGCGAGGTGTAGACGTGGACCGCGAGGCCGGCGGCTTCCAGGATCGCGCGCATGAACGCGATGGTCGAGCCCTTGCCGTTGGTGCCGGCGACATGGATGACGGGCGGCAGCTTGCGTTCGGGATGATCGAGCGCGGCCAGAATCCGCGCCATGCGATCGAGCGTCAGGTCGATCAGCTTGGGGTGCAGCGCGGTGAGCCGCGCAACGACGTTGTCGATCTGGCTCATGACCGCGCTAGCCGGTCGGCGCTATTCTCACCGCTCGTCCCCCACGCGCGGGGCATTACGCGCCGGCCGGCACGGGCAGCGTCTCGCCGGTCTCCTTCGCGGGCGCCTTGGTCAGCAGCCGGCACAGATTGGCGAGCGTGGCGCGCAATTCATGGCGATGAACCACCATGTCCACCATGCCGTGCTCCTTGAGATACTCGGCGCGCTGGAATCCCTCCGGCAGCTTCTCGCGGATGGTCTGCTCGATCACGCGCGGTCCGGCGAATCCGACGAGCGCGCCGGGCTCGGCGATGTGCACGTCGCCGAGCATGCCGTAGGACGCGGTGACGCCGCCGGTGGTCGGGTTGGTCAGCACCACGATGTAGGGCTTGCCGGATTCGCGCAGCGACTGCACCGCCACGATGGTGCGCGGCAATTGCATCAGCGACAGGATGCCTTCCTGCATGCGCGCGCCGCCGGACGCGGCGAACATGAGGAACGGCGTGCCCTTGTCGACCGCGGTCTCGATGCCGCGGATCACCGCTTCGCCCGCCGCCATGCCGAGCGAGCCGCCCATGAAGTCGAAATCCTGCACGGCGATCACCACCGGCAGGCCATCCAGCCGGCCATAGCCGAGCTTGATCGCATCGTTGGTGCCGGTCTTGCTGCGGGCGTCCTTGAGGCGGTCGGTGTAGCGGCGCTCGTCGCGGAATTTCAGCGGGTCGAGCTGCACTTCGGGGATCGCGATGTCGAACCAGGTCTCGCCGTCGAACATCGACTTGAGACGCGCCATCGCGCCCATGCGCATGTGGTAGTCGGAGCCCGGGATGACGAAGCGGTTGGCTTCGACGTCCTTGAAGAACACGAGCTGCCCGGTCTCCGGGCACTTGATCCAGAGATTTTCCGGCGACTCGCGCCGGTTGAGGAAGTTGCGGATCTTCGGCCGGACGACGTTGGAGATCCAGTTCATGACAGTTTCCTGGGAGCCGTGCTCCAGACATGTAGGGAGGCCGGCAGCCTTGGGGTAAGCCTCCCGGCGAGAGGATAGCCTACTCCGCGGCCTGCCGTCGCGCGGCGCGCACGCCGCCGGCGAGTTCGCTGACCAGTTCGGTGACGGCCGCCGTGGTGCGCGCCGTCGCCCGGCCGTCCTGATCGAGGCTGCCGCGCACCCGTTCGACCAGCGCGGAGCCTACCACGACGCCGTCGGCGCCGCGCGCGATCGCGGCGGCCTGCTCGGCGGCGCGGACGCCGAAGCCGACTGCCACCGGCAAGCCGGTGTGGCGCTTGATGCGGGAGACCGCCTCGGCGACCCGGGAATGATCGGGCGCCGCCGCGCCGGTGATGCCGGTGATCGAGACGTAGTAGACGAAGCCCGACGTGTTGGCGAGCACCGCCGGCAGGCGCTTGTCGTCGGTCGTGGGCGTGGCGAGGCGGATGAAGTTGAGGCCGGCCTTGAGCGCCGGCAGGCAGAGTTCGCTGTCTTCCTCGGGCGGCAAATCCACGACGATCAGCCCGTCGACGCCGGCTGCGAGCGCATCGCTGAGGAAGCGGTCGACGCCATAGATGTAGATCGGATTGTAGTAGCCCATCAGCACGATCGGCGTGGTGTCGTCGCCCTGGCGGAATTCGCGCACCAGCGCGATGGTCCGTGTCATGTTCTGTCCGGCCTTGAGGGCGCGCACGCCGGCCGCCTGGATCGCCGGGCCGTCGGCCATCGGATCGGTGAACGGCATGCCGATCTCGATCACGTCGGCGCCGGCCGCCGGCAGGGCCTTGATGATCGCGAGCGACGCGTCGTAGTCGGGGTCGCCCGCCATGGTGAACGTCACCAGCGCGGCGCGGCCCTCCTGCTTCAACGCGGCGAAGCGGCGATCGATGCGGGTGGTCATCGGCGGGGCGCTCCGACGTCGAGGCCATACGACGGCCGCGCGGAGTGCGCTTCCTCGGACCTCATCCTGAGGAGCGCACGCAGTGCGCGTCTCGAAGGATGGCGACAGAAACCGAACATGCGGCCATGCTTCGAGACGTGATCTTCGATCGTTCCTCAGCATGAGGCGGTGCAATCGGCTGGAGTCGAAACATGCATCGGCTCATTGCTTGGACATTTCCCGGCGGCGGCGCTCCCGCATCGCCGCCATCCGGACATTGATGGTTCCGAGAAACAGGCCGATCACCGAACCGGCGAAATTGATCCATTCCTTCTTCTCGATGATCGGCCCCGGCACCATCAGCCGTGTGCGCAGGAAATACAGGATGAACGCCGTGGAGATCACGATCAGAATCCAGCCGACGACTTTCTGCCTGCTGATCACGGGCTTACCCCGATTGCCGTCCGAACGCGCGCCGATGCTGCCGGTGCGCGCTCATGACGTCCGCTTCTCTAGATAGTCGGCGACGCTCGCCAGGTCCTTGTCGCCGCGTCCGGAGAGATTGACCACCATCAGGTGATCCTTCGGCTTCTTCGGCGCCAGATCCATCACCCGCGCCAGCGCGTGCGCCGGCTCGAGCGCCGGGATGATGCCCTCGAGCCGCGAGCAGAACTCGAACGCCGCCAGCGCCTCTTCGTCGGTCGCCGAGAGGTATTGCACGCGCTTGATGTCGTTGAGCCACGCGTGCTCGGGCCCGATGCCCGGATAATCGAGGCCGGCCGAGATCGAATGCGCCTCGTTGATCTGGCCGTCGGCATTCATCAGGAGGTATGTGCGGTTGCCGTGCAGCACG
Source organism: uncultured Alphaproteobacteria bacterium (assembly GCA_963807865.1). Lineage (GTDB taxonomy): Bacteria > Pseudomonadota > Alphaproteobacteria > Rhizobiales > Xanthobacteraceae > VAZQ01. The sequence continues at coordinate 31,573 of CAWEDK010000028.1, forward strand.
CCCGGCCGCCCGCCGGCGATCGAAGCGGCGTGCAGGCCGGTCTCCAGATCCGCGACCGGCGGCCTCGACACCGTAGATCTCGATCTGGGTGTCGTCGAGAAACGGATGGAACAGGCCCATCGCGTTCGAGCCGCCGCCGATGCAGGCGATCAGCGAGTTGGGCAGGCGGCCTTCGGCTTGTTGCATCTGCTGGCGCGTTTCGATGCCGATGATCGACTGGAAGTCGCGCACCATCATCGGATAGGGATGCGGGCCCGCCACGGTGCCGATGCAGTAGAACGTGTCGGTGACGTTGGTCACCCAGTCGCGCAGCGCCTCGTTCATCGCGTCCTTGAGCGTGCTCGATCCCGACGTTACCGGCCGGACCTCGGCGCCCAGCGCCTTCATGCGCAGCACGTTCGGCTTCTGCCGCTCGACGTCGACCGAGCCCATGTAGACGATGCACGCGAGGCCGAACTTCGCGCACAGGGTGGCGGTCGCGACGCCGTGCATGCCGGCGCCGGTCTCGGCGATCACGCGCGGCTTCTTCATCCGGCGGGCCAGCAAGATCTGGCCGAGCACGTTGTTCACCTTGTGCGCGCCAGTGTGGTTGAGGTCCTCGCGCTTGAGATAGATCTTGGCGCCACCAGCGCCGCCCTTGGCGGCGGACACCTCGCGGAGATGGTCGGTCATGCGCTCGGCGAAATAGAGCGGCGACGGCCGTCCGACATAATGCGTCAGGTGGCCGTCCATCTCCTTCTTGAACGCCGGATCCTGGCGAGCCTCCGCATAGGCGCGCTCCAGATCGAGAATGAGCGGCATCAGCGTCTCGGCGACGAAGCGGCCGCCATAGATGCCGAAATGGCCGTGATCGTCGGGGCCAGTGCGGAACGAGTTCGGTTGACGTTGCACGGTCATGCGCTGCTCGTGATTTTTTGGCTGCCGGATTGCACCGTGGCCGCGCGCGCTGCCCGGATGAAGGCGCGAATCTTGTCCGCATCCTTCTCGCCCGGCGCGCGTTCGACCCCGGACGAGACGTCGACGCCGGGCGCCTGGGTGATGCGCAACGCTTCCGCAACATTCCCGGCATCGAGGCCGCCCGAGAGCATATAGGGAACGCCGGTCGTAGAGTCCTTGCAGCAGATGCCAGTCGAACGATCGCCCGAGGCCGCCCGGCCGGGTGGCGTCGCGCGGCGGCCGGGCGTCGAAGATCAGCCGGTCGGCGACCGTCTCGTAGAGCCGGATCGGCGACAGATCACTACGCTCGGAAATCGGCAGAGCCTTCATCACCGGCAGTCCGAAGCGGTTGCGCACCGAGGCGACACGTTCCGGCGTCTCCTTGCCGTGCAGTTGCAGCATGTCGGGCTCGAGCGCCTCGATGGCGGCGGCGAGGTCGGCGTCGGTCGCATCGACCGACAGCGCCACCTTCCGCGCGCGGCCGCGCACCTGCGCGCCGAGTGCGCGAGCCATGTGGTGGCCGACGTGGCGCGGCGACGGCGGGAAGAACACGAAGCCCACCATGTCGGCGCCCGCGTCGAGCGCCACCTCCAGCGCGTCGGATGTCTTCAGGCCGCAGATTTTGATCAGCAGGGTCATTTGACGTTGCGTTCGACAAAAGCGATCAGCTTGTCAAGTTCAAGGACCAAGGGATCGAGGCGATTTCCGATCACATCGGCGATCAGTTCAAGGTCCACCTGCCAATAGGAATGGACCATGATGTTCCGGAGATTGGTGATCTTCCTCCACTCGATATCAGCACCGACGCTCTTCACCTCCGCCGAGACTTGTCCCAATGCTTCGCCGATGACGATCAAATCATATAGCGCCGCGTGTCGAGGCTGCCTCGTGCTTGCCAGAACGCCGGCCGACAAACCGCCGGCGTCGCCCTGAGCATACCGCGCAAACTCCCGCGCATCTCGCAGGCGTTCGAGATCGGATCGGTTCATACCGGTTCGACAATGCGGGGGAATTCCTCCGCTTCGCGATCCTTCAAGCCACTCACGAGGACGATCCCTACCGGGCGGCCAAGAAGGTCCCCCAGGTCAATCTCGGCCCCTGACAGGCCGAAGAGATCGAGCCCCGGCCGCTTCTCGGCTAGGAAATCGAGGGCATTGTCTTCAAACACGTGCCCCACGCTGCCGCGCGGCAGAAGGCCCAGAAATCTTGATCGGATATTTCGCCTCGATCGAAGCGATGTGCATCCGCAGGATCGAGCGGTTGATATCGGGTGCGTTCATGGCGGCAGTAATATAGCATGGAGCACCCGTGCCTCGAACCCCCGCTGGTCCCGCCGGGCGGCCGCCAGATCGGCTCACGCCGCCGGCGGCCGGATGGTGAGCTGCGGCGTGAAGCCGCCCGGAAGCGCCTCGGCGACCAGCTCGGCCGGGCCGATCCGCCGTTTGAGGCGGTCGACCTCGGTGCGCAGGTCGCGCGCCTGTGCCTCGGCCAGGCGCGCCGCGCGCCGCCACTTGGACTGCCGCAGCCAGGCGGCGATGCCGCCCACCACCACGCCGAAGATCAGCAGCGCCAGGATCAGCGCGAACAGTGGGACTGCGACCGCCAGCGCGGGCGAGGCTTGGTCGAACGGGTCGAGCGAGATGACGATGGTCTGCCGGTTCGCTACCGCAAAGGCGGCGAAGCCGACGGCAATCGGAACGAGAATCAGCGCAGCGACGATCTTGCGGATCATCCGAGGGTTCCTTGTCGTTCGCCGGAACGGGACGTGCTGCCGGCATCAACGTCTGGCTTGTCTGAATTCGGCAAGCAGACGTACTGGGCCGGCTGGCCGGCCCCGACGCATACACGGTCACCTGCACCTGGGGCGCGGGTTCCGACGCTACGTTAGGGCGTCCCGTTCGGCCGGTTGAGACGCTCGCGCATCTCCTTGCCGGTCTTGAAGAACGGAACCGACTTTTTTTCGACCGAAACGTGCGCGCCGGTGCGTGGATTGCGCCCGGTGCGGGCCGGCCGATGCTTGACCGAGAAGGCGCCGAAGCCGCGCAACTCGACGCGGTCACCGCTCGCCATCGCGGAGATGATCTCGCCCAGGATGGCGTTCACGATGTTCTCGACGTCGCGCTGATAGAGATGCGGATTTTGCGAGGCGATTTGCTGCACAAGCTCGGATTTGATCATCGGCGCCGTCCCAGTCTGGCCGTCGGGTACACAACCCTCGACTCACGCGGTTCGAGACGCATCAGTTCGAGGACGAAGGGTGCCAAAGGGCCAGAAGACCGTCAAGGCTCAGGCGCTGCAGCGCGCCCCATTCCTCGATCCGCCGGGCGAGCGCGCCCAGGCCGACGGCGTCGAGCACCGTGGCGGCGGCGGTGTGCAGGAACGGCAGGTCGCTGAGCCGGTCCCTCAGCTTGTAATCGCGGACCGGCGTCTTCGGGTCGATGTTCCTTTCCTTGGCGAGCCACGCCACCGCGGCGCGCTCGTCACCCAGTTCGTCGATGAGCTTGAGCGGCGACCGCCTGGCGGCCGGTGAAGACCCGGCCGTCGGCGACCTTGTCGAGGGTGGCGTCGTCCATCTGGCGGCGCGCCTTCACCAGGCCGCGGAACCAGGCGTAGGAGTCCGAGACGATCGCCTCGATAGCGGCGCGGGCCTCCGGCGAGGTCGGCTCGAAGCCGTTCGGCGCGGCCTTCAGCGGCGACGACTTGATCTCCTCCATCTTCACGCCGACGCGTCTTCAGTAAATCCGGTGACGTTCGGATACTGGAACAGCACGCCGATCGAGCCGACCAGCGAAGTCTCCTGCGCGACGATGTGGTCGGCGGCGACCGCGATGATATAGCCGCCCGACGCTGCAAGGCCGTCGACCACGACCACCAGCGGCTTGCGCTCCTTCAACCGCATCAAGGCGCTGTACAGTTCCTCCGAGCCGGACGTGGTGCCGCCCGGGCTGTTGATGTGCACGATCACCGCCCGGGCGCGGGACTGTCCGAGGCGCTCCAGCGCCTCGACGCGTTCCTGGTCGCCGCGGATCAGACCCGTAAAGGTGACGCGGGCGATCGAATCGCCCGTCTTGCCGGTCAGCATGCTGGTGCCGGGTACGCGCAGCGCGGCTCCAAGCGCGATCACGGCGCAGATCGCAAACAGAACGGCGAAGACTCGCCAGAAGGTGAGCTTGCGCCGTATCCGGCGGCGATCGACGATGGAATCGGCATCGAGCGACATGGCTCATCTCCTTCGAGGAATCGGCAGAACGGGCGCCAATGGCGCACCGCAAACCGGCCGCAATTGTGGCAAGCAGCGGAGCCGCCGCCGCGACGTCAGCGCCTCCCCGTGCGCACGGCGCGGGGAGGCGAACGTCTTGGTGTCACTCGTCGTCCTTCCGGTCGGACGATTCCTCGCCCTTGCGCTTGAGCGCAGTGCCGAGAATGTCGCCGAGCGTCGCGCCGGAATTGGAGGAGCCGTACTGGGCGATCGCCTCCTTTTCTTCGGCAACTTCCAGAGCCTTGATCGAGACCTGCACCTTGCGGGTGCGGCGGTCGAACTGGATGACGCGCGCGTCGACCTTCTGGCCGGCCGCGAACCGCTCCGGCCGCTGCTCGCCGCGGTCGCGCGCCAGATCGCCACGACGGATGAAGGCGCTGAGATCGGTGCCGACGATGTTCACGTCGATGCCGCCCTCCTTCACGTCGGTCACCTCGCAGGTCACCACCGCGCCCTTCTTGAGCTCGCCGGCGGCGCCGGTGTCCATCGGGTCGCCTTCGAGCTGCTTGATGCCGAGCGAGATGCGCTCCTTCTCGACGTCGACGTCGAGCACCTTGGCGGTGACCTTGTCGCCCTTCTTGTAGTCCTCGATCACCTGCTCGCCGGGACGCTTCCAGTCGAGGTCGGAGAGATGCACCATGCCGTCGACATCGCCGTCGAGGCCGAGGAACAGGCCGAACTCGGTCTTGTTCTTGACCTCGCCTTCGATGTTGGTGCCGGGCGGATACTTCTCGACGAACACTTCCCACGGATTGCGCATGGTCTGCTTGAGACCGAGCGAGATGCGCCGCTTGACCGGATCGACCTCGAGGATCTGCACGTCGACCTCCTGCGAGGTCGAGATGATCTTGCCGGGATGCACGTTCTTCTTGGTCCACGACATCTCGGAGACGTGGATCAGGCCCTCGATGCCGGGCTCGAGCTCCACGAACGCGCCGTAGTCGGTGATGTTGGTGACGCGGCCCTTGTAGCGGGCGCCGACCGGATACTTCGCCTCGATGCCCTGCCAGGGATCGTCCTGCAGCTGCTTCATGCCGAGCGAGATCCGGTGGGTCTCGTGGTTGATCTTGATGATCTTGACCTTCACCTGCTGGCCGATGTTGAGCACTTCGGTCGGGTGATTGACGCGCCGCCAGGCGATGTCGGTGACGTGCAGCAGGCCGTCGATGCCGCCGAGGTCGACGAACGCGCCGTAGTCGGTGATGTTCTTGACCACGCCGTCGATGACCTGGCCCTCTTCGAGGTTCTGCACCAGTTCCTGGCGCTGCTCGGCGCGTGTCTCTTCAAGGACGGTGCGGCGGGAGACGACGATGTTGCCGCGGCGGCGGTCCATCTTGAGGATCTGGAACGGCTGCGGCTGGTTCATCAGCGGCGAGACGTCGCGGATCGGCCGGATGTCGACCTGGCTGCGGGGCAGGAACGCCACCGCGCCGTCGAGATCGACCGTGAAGCCGCCCTTGACCTGGTTGAAGATGACGCCCTGGACCTTCTCGTTGTTGTTGAAGGCCTTCTCGAGCTTGCCCCAGCTTTCCTCGCGCCGCGCCTTGTCCCGGGAGAGAACGGCTTCGCCGAGCGCGTTCTCCACGCGCTCCAGATAGACCTCGACGGTGTCGCCGACCTTGAGGTCGCCCTGGCGCCCGGGTCCGGTGAATTCGCGGATCGGCACGCGGCCTTCGGTCTTGGCGCCGACGTCGATGACGGCGACATCCTTCTCGAGGCCGACGACGGTCCCCTTGACGACGGTCCCTTCCATGAGACCGCCCTGGGTGAACGACTCTTCGAGCAGCTTGGCGAAATCCTCGCGGGTCGGTGCGAACGGCGGTAGCGGTGGCCATGAACTCTCCTGGATGCGGACGGCGCCGGTTCGGGTGAATGGACGTTGTCGAATGCCCGGGTTCTGAAGGTCCCGCGGACCTTCGGCAACCGCCGGCGAAACTCACAGGCTGCGTCAGCGTGCCTGCGTGCGTGCCGGCGGCCCGGCGCAACGGCCGAGCGATCGAAACGATGGTTCAGGTTTCCGGCGCGCCGTCAAAGAAGCACCGTTGCGAGAAACGACGTGCGAACGGGCTCAACCTCCATGACGGGAACGCGGTCGTCCGTGTTCCCGGCCCGTTCGGACGGCTTCGACAATGTCGACGGCGGCCCGGAATGCGGCGTCTATATCCAAATGGGTGGTATCGAGCAAGTGCGCATCCTTCGCGGGTTTCAGCGGGGCCGCCGAACGTTGCGTGTCGCGCTCGTCGCGGCGGCGGATGTCGGCGAGGATGTCGGCCTCGTCCACCGCCCCGCCGGCCGCCCGCAGCTCCAGGGTCCGGCGCTGCGCCCGCACCTCCGGGGTTGCGGTCACGAAGATTTTCGCGTCGGCGTCCGGAAAGATGACCGTTCCGATGTCGCGGCCGTCGAGCACCGCGCCCGGCGGGCGTGCGGCCGAACTCGCGCTGGAACGCCAGCAGGGCCTCCCGCACCTGCGGGATCGCCGAAATACGGGAGGCGGCCTCGCCGACCGCATGGGCCTTGAGGCGGGCCTCGTCGAACTGGCCGGGCTCCAGCGATTGCGCCGCCGCGACCGCCGCCGGGACGTCGTCGAGCGGATGCCCCCGGTCGAGCAGCGCCATCGCCACCGCCCGGTAGATCAGGCCGGTGTCGAGATGGCGCAGCCGATAGTGGGCGGCGAGCCGCTTGCCGAGCGTGCCCTTGCCGGACGCGGCCGGTCCGTCGATGGCGATGATCATGTCAGTTCGCCGCCCAGCCCGCGCATCAACTCGACGAAGCTCGGAAAGCTGGTGGCGATGAACGCGGCATCGTCGACCTGCACGGGCTTTTCGCTGGCGGTGCCGAGCACCAGCGCCGACATGGCGATGCGGTGATCCATGTGGGTCTTGACCACGCCGCCGCCGGCCGGCCGGCCACAGCCGTGGACAATCAGGTCGTCGCCGTCGATCTCTGCCGTGACGCCGTTCGCCCGCAGCAGGTCGGCGGTGCCTTCGAGCCGGTCGGATTCCTTGACGCGCAGCTCCTTGAGGCCGCGCATGCGGGTCGTGCCTTCCGCGAATGCCGCCGCGACCGCCAGGATCGGATACTCGTCGATCATCGTGGGGGCGCGCTCGGGCGGCACCTCGACGCCCTTGAGTGCGGAGCTCCGCACCCGCAAGTCGGCGACGTCCTCGCCGCCCTCGTTGCGCCGCTCCAGCACCTCGATCGCCGCGCCCATTTCCCGCAGGGTCGTCAGCAGTCCGGCCCGCAGCTGATTGAGCATGACGCCCTCGAGCACGATCTCGGAGCCCGGCACGATCAGGGCCGCGACCAGCGGGAAGGCCGCGGACGACGGATCGGCCGGCACCACCACCGGCGCCGCCACAAGCTCGGGCTGGCCGACCAGCGTGATCCGGCGGCCGTGCGCGCCCAACGGCTCGACCCGGACATCCGCCCCAAAATGCGCGAGCATCTTCTCGGTATGGTCGCGGGTCGCCTCCCGCTCGATCACCGTGGTGGCGCCGGGCGCCGCGAGGCCGGCGAGCAGCACCGCCGACTTGAGCTGCGCGGACGGCACCGGTGCCTCGTATTCGATCGGAATCGGGTCGCGGGCGCCCTGTAGCCGTACCGGCAGCCGGCCGCCCTCGACGATCTCGAGGGTGCGCGCGCCCATCAGCTCCAGCGGTTCGAGGATGCGCCGCATCGGCCGCGTGCGCAGGCTGGCGTCGCCGTCGAACGTCGCGGTGATCGGGCAACCGGCGACGGCCCCGAACATCAGGCGGCAGCCGGTGCCGGAATTGCCGAAATCGAGCGCCGCGGACGGTTCCGCCAGGCCGCCGACCCCGACCCCGCGGATGCGCCAGGCGCCCGCACCGGTGCGCTCCACCGTGGCGCCGAGCGCCGCCATAGCCTTGGCGGTATCGAGCGCATCCTTGCCTTCCAGCAGTCCGCTGATGCGGGTTTCGCCGACCGCCAGCGCGCCAAAGATCAACGAGCGCAGCGAGATCGACTTGTCACCTGGTACCCGGACACGGCCTTTGAGCGCCCCCGAGCGGCGCGCGGTCAGCGGTTGCAGGACGGCGTGATCCACCAGCAGGGCCTCGGATGAATGTGCGGCCCTCCTATCATGGCCCCCCGGGGGTGTCATCCGCGACCCGGGGCTGGCTCGCCAGAACACGCGCCAGCGCTATTGACAGCGCCACTGCAACTAGCCAAGTGAGACGCTTCATTTCGATCCTCGAGGGAACCCTGGACCGTGGCAAAATCCGAGCTCGGCACCAAACGCATCTGTCCGGAGACCGGCCGCAAGTTTTACGACCTCAACAAGAGCCCGGTGATTTCGCCGTATACGGGCCACGTCGTACCTGTGATCGCGCCCGCGGTGCGGCACCGTGCGGAGGCGCGCGCGGCCGCGGCGGCTCCGAAAGAAGAGGTAGTGCTGCCGGAGACGCAGGAGGCCGAATTCGTTTCGCTCGAAGACGCCGACGCCGAAGCTCAGGGCAAGAAGACCGATGCCGAGGTGGTGGAGGGCGGCGACGAGATCGAGCTCGAGGACGAGCCGATGGACGACGCCACCTTCATCGAGGAGCAGGAAGAAGGCGATGATGACGTGGCAGACATCATCGGCGACGTCGACTCCGAGGAGGAGGCCTGAGAACTAGCCACGCCGGGGTCCGTCCGGTAATGTCGCCGACGAGGTTCGAATGCGGGTCGTCCCGACACCCGCGTTCCACGATGGGGCCATAGCTCAGTTGGGAGAGCGCTTGAATGGCATTCAAGAGGTCAGGGGTTCGACTCCCCTTGGCTCCACCAAATTTCTAATGATTTCAATTAATTGCGTTGGCGCCCGGCGCGGCTGATCAAGGCCGGCGCGGTTGGCCGCTGTAGCGAGATCGCGGTTCCGGCCGGCTCCAACCGTCATGCCAATCCCATCGATCGCTCATTTTAAGGAACGCGCATCGCGGGCGTGCGTTCCCGCTTGACCCGGACGCGAGCATGTTGTCTTTAGTGCCGCTGTTCGGGCTCCAAAAAGCCCATTTTTTGCCACAAGGAGTCGCCCTTGAATAACGCTTCGAAGAAGTCCCACGGCAAAACCCAAAAAGCTGCACCCAAAGGCAAGCGCGTCCGTCAGCGACAGCCGGCGAGTTTCAAATCGGAAGCTTGGTACCAGCACGCCCAGCAAGCGATCGGCGTCACCGTCAGGGCGTCGCAAGGCGCCTGAGCGGGAGCGGTTGCCTCCGCCGACACGGATCGGCGGCGGGAATGTCCATCTTCCACGACGAACGACGCGAGCGGACCTGACCCGGGCTGTCCACCGCCCCGGTCGGTCCCGCGTCGAGGCAGCGACAAGCGCCGCCCCGCCTCAACGGACCATCGAAAGCGCACAGAGCGCCGAGCGCGTCCCGCCCACCGACCGGATTCCCGGATATCCCTTGCCCACGCCCTGATCGGCAGCGGCCACGCGGCGAAAGAATTCCGATGGCGAAAGGATATTGGATCGCGTCCATCGACGTCAGCGACTTCGAGGACTACAAGAATTACATCGCTGAAAATCAAAACGCTTTCCGCAAGTACGGCGCCCGCTATGTTGCGCGTGGCGGCAAGTCGGAAGTGGTCGAGGGACGGGGACGGTCACGTATCGTTGTCGTCGAGTTCAAGGACTTTGCGACCGCGCTCGAATGCTATCACTCGCCCGAGTACGCGAAGGCCATCGCCAAGCGGCGGGATAACGCCGTGGCCGATATCATCGTCGTCGAGGGCTATGACGGTGCGCAGCCCGCCTGATCGGCAGTAGCGGCAAAAGCCGTTCGTCCCGTAGGGAGCGGTTCGCAAGGCCATGACCGGGCGGTTGCCTCGCTGTCGGGGCCGGTCCATCGTGAGCGCGAGCGCGGAGGATCGTCATCGCCTTGGCTCCGACATTCAAAAGCTTCGGCGTCGTATTGTGTTTGCTGATCGCCGCGCCGGCGTCGGCCGCCGAGAAGGCTGACGCCATTGTCGCGCCGCCGGTCGCGAAGGCCAAAGCCGCGATCCTGCGCGAACTGCCGGCGCCGGAAGTCACTGAATTCAGGAACCTGATCAGCAAGGTTGCGCGCACCGCGGAGGGACGGCTGGTGAGTGTCGTATGCGGCCTGGTCAACACCTATGGCAACGGCGGCTTCATCGGCTTTCAGCGCTTCGTGTTCGTGGTCGATCCGGTGCAACTGATCGTACTGTCCGCCGACACGCCGCCGGCGCACAAGGACATGACGACGCTGCTCTGCGGCTGATGCGGCGATCCAGGCGCGGCCGGTACCGAAGCCCAACAACGATTGTCGTCATACTGTCATACGGCGCCGTCTAGAGTTGGTTCTCGGTCTCACCTTTCCATTCGCTGCCTCCTGCGATGTCATTCCCGATCCTGGAATTCCGTCCCCTGACCGGGGCCGCAGCCGCCGTTCGTTAGCGCTGAACGCGCGGTGAAATTTTCCGACGGGGTGTCTTGCGGTCCGACCGGAACGGTCGGCAGCGATTCTTCCTCGGGGGCGTTTCGATGCAAGCGGACATTTTCAAAGACATCCTGGTGCCGGTGATCGGTGGCCTGGGCATCTTCATGCTCGGGCTCGAATTCATGTCGATCGGCATCCAGTCGCTCGCCGTCAACCGGATGCGGACGCTGCTGGCCAAGGTGGCCGGTACGCCGATCACCGGCCTGATGGCCGGCACCTTCATCACCGGCGTGATCCAGTCGAGCACCGCGATGACCGTCATGGTGGTCGGTCTCGTCAATGCGGGCGTTCTGGGGCTGCGGCCTGCGATCAGCGTCATCATGGGCGCCAATATCGGCACCACGCTCGGCAACGGCCTGATCGCGCTGCCGCTCGGCCCGCTCGGGCTCATTCTCGGTGGCATCTTCGCGCTGGTCTACGTGTTCGCGAGGAACGAGAAGGTGCGCAACATCGCGCTCGCCTGCATGGGCTTCGCGCTGATCTTCTACGGGCTCAACCTGATGACCGGCGGCCTGCGTCCCCTGCGCAACATGCCGGAGGTGATGGGCGTCATCTCGGGCCTCAAGGCCGACAACTATCTGGGTCTGATCTATTGCGTGCTGATCGCGGCGGTCATTACCGCCTTGATCCACTCGTCGTCGGCGACCATCGGCATCGTCATGGGACTCGGCGCCGCCGGCGTGCTCGACTGGCAGACCGCGGTCGCCTTCTCGCTCGGCGCCGATCTCGGCACCACCATCACGTCGTGGATGGCGTCGCTCAATCTCTCGCGCAACGCCAAGCGCGCCGCCTACGCGCATATCTCGTTCAACCTGATCGGCGTGGCGGTGATGCTGCCGCTGTTCTTCCTGTCCATGCAGCTCCTGGTCTGGATCATGGGCTGGTTCGGCGGCGATCCGGGCGTCGCAGTCGTGATCAACGGCAAGGAGACCTTCCCGCTGGTCCCGGTCGCGGTCGGCCTCTACTCGACCGCCTTCAACATCTTCAACACCGCGATCATGTTCCCGTTCATCAGCGTGTTCGACCGCGTGCTGTCCGAGGTGGGCCACCACGTCTCCGAAGAAGCCGAGGACTACTCGCAGACGCGCTATCTCGATCCGCGCCTGCTCAAGGACCTGCCGAAGGGCGTGTCGGCGATCCAGCGCGAGACTGCGCGCTACCTCGAGGCGGCCGGGCTGTTCCTGGCAATCGCGCGCGGCGTGCCGACGGCGCCGGCCGATGCCGAGAAGCACTTCGCCACCGATCGACGTGCTCAGCCGCGATATCCGGCAGTACACCGCCAACATGTTCGATCCCAACATGCCGTTCCCACAGGCCGACTTGATCGCCAGCCTGATCGAGGAAGAGGACTGGACCGCCAGCCTGGGCGAGACGCTCTACCAGGTCGCCCGCCGGGTCGAACGGCAGAAATTCGGGCAGCCCGGCAAGGAACTGGTGAACGCGGTCCTCGACCAGATCGCCGACGCCATGCGGGCGATCCTGCCGGCGACGCAGGACATGGCGCCCGTTCCGGCCGCCGCCGCGCCGCGCCTGCCGGGCCTGCTGGCGCTGCGCGAGCGCTGCCTGAAGCAGGGTGCCGACCTGCCCTGGGTGGAGCGCGGCTCGATCCTGACGCTGCTGGGAAGCGCGGAGCGCGCGTTCTTCGTGATCGAGCGCATCGATGCCGAACGCCGTTCAGTCACCCGCGAGGTGCGGACGCCCGCGGCGGTGTCCTCGCGCGCGCCGGATACGCTGGGCGGGGCGGCGGTGGCCGTTCCGGCCTAGTGAAAGGACATCGCATGAACCGTCTGAGTTCTCGTCGTCGCCGCTGCGGTGCTCGCGGCCGCGACGACACCCGTGCGCGCGCAGGAGGTGACGGGCGCCGCGGCGTTGACCGGCGCAGGATCGACGTTCGCGTATCCGATTGTCTCGCGCTGGGCGAAGGCCTACCAGAAATGGCTCGCCGGCGGGGGCGACTTCGCGGTCAGCGGCGGCGGGCTCGACGATCCGCCGAGCACGCCAGTGCTTGACTACGAGCCGATCGGCTCGCTCGCCGGTACGATGCGGGTCAAGTCGCGCGCAGTCGACTTCGGCGCCTCCGATGTGCCGCTGAAGCCGGCGGAACTGCAGAGCCTCGGGCTCATCCAGTTTCCGATCGTGATCGGCGGCGTGGTGGCGGCAATCAATCTCGATGGCATCGCCCCCGGCGCGCTTAAGCTCACCGGTCCGCTGCTGGCGGACATGTATCTCGAAAAGGTGCAGTCCTGGGCCGATCCGGCGATCCGGGCGCTGAACCCCGACCTCAATCTGCCGGGTGCCAGGATCGAACTGGCGCGCCGTTCGGATGGCTCCGGCACGACCTACAACTTCACCAATTATCTCTCCAAGGTGAGCCCACAATGGCGCGAGAAGGTCGGCTCCGACCTGCTGGTGAAGTGGCCGGCCGGAACGGGCGTCAAGGGCAACGAGGGCGTGTCGCTGGCGGTGCGGCAGACCAAGAATTCACTCGGCTATGTCGAGTACGCGCACGCGCGACAGACCAAGCTCAGCTATGCGGCGATCCAGAACCGGGCAGGGCGGTTTGTCGGGCCGGACCCGCAGAGCTTTCAGGCCGCGGCCGCCAGCGCGGACTGGGCGCAGGCCAGCGATTTCGATCTGCTGCTGACCGACGCGCCGGGCGACGCGGCCTACCCGGTCGTCGCCACGGTGTTCGTCCTGATGCACAAATCGACCCCACCGCGGCGCGCGCGGGCTGCGCTCGATTTCTTCAAATGGGCGCTGGACAAGGGTGCGAAGGACGCCGACGCACTCGGTTACGTCCCGCTGCCGCCGGCGCTGATCGCGCAGGTCAAGAGCTATTGGAACACGCACCTCAAGGCGGGCCTCTGATTTCCGGAGGCCGCGCCGGTCTCGGTTGCGCGTCCCGCCGTCACGGCGGCGCCGGCGTGTGCACCGGCGCCGGACCACGTTTGTAGCGCCAATAGATCGGCGCCGCGATCCCGACCACGATTAGCACGATCAGCATGAGCAGCAGCGCCGACTGTTCGAGCCAGGCGACGCCCGGCACGCCGGCTGCCAGCAGCACGCCGACCAGACAGATGCGCCACGACGCGGTATGGACGCCGGCCGTGAAGGTCCCGAGCGCCAGCAGCGTGAGCGCCGCGAGCGCGCTGGCATCCGAATTCATCATCCTCTCGACGTCCGCAATGAACACCAGGCGGATCGCAACCAGCACCGCCACCCAATGGGCGGCCTGGGTCCAGATCAGCCGGATGCGCTCGTCCCGGCCCGGCAACTCGGGCCAGCGCGAGACCACGCAGATGACGCCGATCAACGGCGCCAGCACGATCCAGTAAAGCGTCATGGGCGTGTGGGCGAAGCTCGTGTAGGCGATGCCGAACAGCGCGAGCACCAGCACCAGCAGGTAGGGCCACTCGTGGCGCAGAAAGTTGCGCGGCCTGAAATAGTCCAGCGCCGATCGCAGGCTGCTCGGTTGCGGGTCGCTCATGGTTCAGGTCTCTCTCCGAGCAATCGGATCTCCGCCCCAGCGGGGGCGTGGCCGGCCCGGTGCAACCGGCAATCTATCAGGAATCCAACCGGCTCCAATGCGGAGGCTGCGGTCATGGTTGTCAGAAAGTGGTGGCAGCCGGCGCTGCCGTGAGGTTTGATGCGCGCGGCCACTCCACTAGGGATCGCGGAACGCCACCGACATGCCGGAAACCTTCACGCCGCTGCGGAATTTGCGCGATATCGAGGACCTCGAACGCGTGCCGCTCGGCGAGCGCATCTTCTCGTGGAACCTAAACGACTGGATCGCGCAGGGCTGCGCGCGCGATCCCGGCAAGATCGCGCTGCGCTACATCGCGGACGGTGATCCCGACAGCGCGCCCGTGAGTATCAGCTATCGCGAGCTGCGGCAGCGCGCCACCCAGGCGGCCAACCTGTTCCGGGCGCTCGGCGTCGGGCCGGGCGATACCGTGCTTTACGTGCTGCCGACCGTGCCCGAGCTCTACGTCACCATGCTGGGTGCGCTGTCGGCGGGGATCGCGTGCGGCGTCAACTGGATGCTGAAGGGCGACCAGCTCAGCGAGCTGATCCGCTCGACCGGCGCCAAGGTGATCGTCGCACTCGGCCCGACGCCCGGCTACGAGATCTGGGAGAACCTGCAGGCGATCCGCGCCGACATTCCGCCTGATGTGCGCATTCTCTCGGTGCCGGGACCGGGCGGTACGAGCGATGCGCAATCGGAATTCGCCACGCTCGCCGCCGCCGAGCCCGGTGACCGGCTGACCTTCGAGCGCAACATCGCGCCCGACGACATCGCCGCCTATGTGCATTCGGGCGGCACCACCGGCTCGCCCAAGCTGGTGCAACTCACGCACCGCGGCTTCAGCTACAAGTGCTGGGCCAACGCCGTGGTGATGGCGCACACCGCCGACGAGGTGATCTTCTCCGACTATCCGATGTTCCACATCGCGGGCATTTTCGCGCGCGGCTACTTCGCCATCGCGCTCGGAATGTCGATCGTCATCCCGACGCCGCTCGGCGCGCGCGACAAGCGCTTTATCGAGAACTACTGGCGGTTCGTCGAGACGTACCGGATCACGCTGTTCTCGGGCGTGCCGACGACGTTGGCGCAACTGGCCAAGAGCGGCCCGCGCGGCGAACAACTGGGCACGCTGCGCCAATATGCCTGCACCGGCTCGACGGCATTTCCGGCCGAGGTCGCGCGCCAGATCGAAAGCTTGATCGGGGTGCGTGTGCTCCTGACCTATGGCGCGACCGAATACACCCAGAACGTCACGCAGGCGCCGCGCGACGGCGATCCGAAATTCGGTTCGCCCGGCCTGCGGCTCCCTTACACGCAGGTCAAGACCGTCGAACTCGACGGCGACGTGATCAAGCGCGATTGCGGCGTCGACGAGATCGGCGTGGTGGTCGTGAAGGGGCCGAGCGTCACGCCCGGCTACCTCGACCCGAAATACGACGAGGGCATTTTTACGCGCGACGGCTGGTTCAACTCCGGCGACCTCGGCCGGATCGATGCCGACGGCTATCTGTGGCTGACCGGCCGCGCCAAGGACGTCATCATCCGTGGCGGCCACAACATCGATCCGTCGGTCATCGAGGAGACGCTGCTCAAGCACCGCGAGGTGCTGCTGGCGGCAGCCGTGAGCAAGCCCGACGGCTATGCGGGCGAACTGCCGGTCGCCTACGTGCAACTGGTGGCGGGCGCCAAGGTCAGTGCCGACGAACTGCGTGACTTCGCCCTGCAGCACATCCCCGAGCGCCCCGCCGCGCCCAAGGAAATCATCATCCTCGAGCGCATGCCGCTCACCGATGTGCAGAAGCCT
This sequence comes from uncultured Alphaproteobacteria bacterium, assembly GCA_963807865.1. Lineage (GTDB taxonomy): Bacteria > Pseudomonadota > Alphaproteobacteria > Rhizobiales > Xanthobacteraceae > VAZQ01. Next base: position 47,559 of record CAWEDK010000028.1, read on the forward strand.
GCCAAGGTTGAGCTGCGCAAGGACGCGGCGCGGCGCGCCTATCGCGAAGTGCTGGCCGATGTCGCGCCGGGCATCGCGGTCGAGATGGTGGCCGATCCGCTCAAGGGCACGCGCGCGGACATTCGCCTCGCCGCGCGGCCGGAAGCACGGCGTGATATAGAGGCGCTCATTCACGATCGCATGAAAGGATTTGCGGTCAGCTACAATGTTCAATGGATCGACTCCGCCACCGGCTAGCCGGCAAGGCGGAGCGAGGCAGGGAGGAAGGAAATGCAGTTTCGCAGGCTCGCCGGCCTGGCAGCACTCTTGGCCGGTGTTCTCTCTATCGCGGCCGTCATCCCGGGCTTCGGTCAGGCCGGATATCCGGCAGCTCCCATCAAGGTCATCATTCCGCTCGCACCCGGCGGCGCCATCGACGTCATGGTGCGGGCACTCGGCAAGGCGTTCGAGCAGCGCAACCCGCATGGCTTCGTGGTGGAGAGCCGTCCCGGCGCCAACACCATCATCGCGGCCAATGCCTGCAAGGGCGCTGCGCCCGACGGCTATACGCATCTGCCTGCTGTCGCGCAGCTCGGTGACGCTCAATCCGGCGCTCTACAAGTCGCTGTCGTACGATCCGGTGAAGGACTTCGAGCCGATCACCAACCTGGCGTTCGCCCAGCAGGTTCTGATCCTCAACAAGAACGTCCCGGTGAAGGACTTCAAGGAACTGGTGGCCTATTCGAAGCAGAATCCCTCAAAGCTCAACTTCGGCTCGTTCGGCGTCGGCGGCGACACGCATCTCGTTGTCGAGTGGCTCAAGCACCAGACCGGCGCGAACATGACCCACGTCCCCTACAAGGGCGCGTCCGACGCCATGCTGGCGTTTACGGCAGGCGATATCCAGTTGCTCTACCTGATCGTCGGCAACCTCGACCTGACGCGGCAGATCAACGCCGGCGAGGTCAAGGGCCTGCTGGTGCCGGGCGGCAAACGCAATGCGCTCATTCCGGACGTGCCGTCGTTCGGCAAGTCGGGCCTGTCGCCCGACCAGTCGGCGTTCCAGACCTGGTTCGGCATGTTCGCCCCCAAAGGCACGCCGGCGCCGATCGTCAACAAGCTCAACGCCGATCTGTCCGCCATCGTCAACACGCCGGAGTTCGCCAAGCAGTACCTGACGTCGAAGGGCTTCGATCCGGTCGGCAACCCGAGCGACGTCTTCGCGAAATTCATCGTCGAGGACATGCCCAAGGGTAAGATGCTCGTGGACATTTCCGGCGTGAAGCTGGTGCAATAACCTCGGCCCTCCAACAAGAGTCCCAGCAATCATGACGCTGAACTACGAACGGGTGAAAGCCTACGCACCGCCCGACATCGACGTGAAATACGGTGAGCGCGACTGCATCATCTATGCGCTCGGCATCGGCATCGGGCTCGATCCGCTCGATCCCGGCCAGCTCAAGTTCGTGTACGAACGCGCCGGGCTCGCGGCCTTTCCCACCATGGCGGTGGTGCTGGGATGGCCGGGCCGCATGACCGACCCGGCCTTCGGCATCGACGAGCGGTTGGTGGTGGCGGGCGATGTCAGGCTCGTGCTGCATCGGCCGCTCAAGCCGGAGGCCCGGCTCATCAGCCGGCCGCGCGTGCGCGAAGTGATCGACAAGGGGCCCGGCAACGCCGCCATTATCCAGAACACCCGCGACCTGATCGACGTGGACGGCACGCTGGTCGCGACCGTCGACACCAGCACGTTCGCGCGCAAGCATGGCGGCTTCGGCGGCAAGGTGACGGACACGCCGGTGCCGCACGCCGTGCCGAATACGACGCCGGACCTGACCTGCGATCTGCCGACCGCGCTCAACCAGGCGCTGCTCTACCGGCTCAACGGCGACGAGAACCCGCTGCATGCCGATCCGGAGCGCGCCAAGGTCGCGGGCTTCGACCGGCCGATCCTGCACGGCGCGGCGAGCTTCGGCATCGCGGCGCATGCGGTGCTGCGCACCTGCGCGGACTACCGGCCGGAGCGGATGGCCAGCATCGAGGCGCGGTTCTCCAAGCCGGTGTTCCCGGGCGACACCATCCGAACCGAGATGTGGGTCGACGGTCCGCGCGTCTCGTTCCAGTGCCGGGTCGCGGGTCGCGGCGACATCGTGCTCAGCAACGGCCTCGCGAAGCTGCGGTCCTGAAGTTATGTCGTGGGACAACACCACGCTGTTCGCCGACGACAACCCGGCCGACCGCGCCTTCCGGCAGGAGGTGCGCGACTGGGTCGCCGACAACCTGCCGGCCGATCTGTGTAACCGGCCGTTCCGTATCGACCCGCCCGAACTCAAGCCCTGGCATCGCAAGCTCTACGAGCGCGGCTGGATCGCGCCGCACTGGCCGAAGGAAGTCGGCGGCATGGGCGCGACGCTCACGCAGCAGATCATCCTGTTCGAAGAGATCAGCCGGGTCGGCGCGCCGACGCCCTATCCCCATGGCCTCAACTTCATCGGGCCGCTGATCATCGACGCCGGCACGCCGGCCCAGAAGGCGCAGCACCTGCCGCCGATCCTCACTGGCGAGGCGACCTGGTGCCAGGGCTATTCGGAATCCGGCGCCGGTTCCGACCTGGCAAGTCTCGCCACGAGGGCCGAACTCGACGGCGACGACTTCGTCGTCAACGGCCACAAGATGTGGACCACCAACGGCCACTTCGCCGACTGGATGTTCGCGCTGGTGCGCACCGATCCGAAGGCGCAGCCGCGCCACGCCGGCATCACCATGCTGCTGATCGACCTCAAGTCGCCCGGCATCACGGTGCGGCCGATCCAGACCATCAAGGGCGACGCCGAGTTCGCCGAGGAATTCTTCGTCGACGTGCGGGTGCCGCGCACCAACATGCTGGGCGGGCTCAACGAGGGCTGGAAGGTTGCGAACAAGCTGTTGGGCTCCGAACGCTTCACCACCGGCCATCCCCGCAACGCCGCGGTGCTGCTCAACAAGGCGCGCCAGGTCGGCGAGTTTTCCGGCGCGCTGCGCGAGCCGGCGTTCCGCCACAAGCTCGCCTCGCTGGAAATCGATCTGCTCGCGTTCTCGGCCTACTACCGGCACGCCGCGGCGCTGCAAGGGTCAAGGCAAGGCGCCGCTCTCGATGGCGCCGGTGATCAAGATCGTCGGCGGCGAACTTGGCCAGCGCGCCTCCGAACTGCTGGTCGAGGCCGCCGGGCCTTACGGTCCCGCGGTCGAAGACCTGCGGATCGGCAATCACGTGGTCAATCCGGCGGGCGAGATGTTCGAGATGCGCCGTGTCACGGTCGGCAGCGGCGCGGTCGAGATCCAGCGCAACATCATCGCCAAGCGCGTGCTCGGCCTGCCGAGCTGACGCCGTCGACCGAACGAGGGACACGAAGTGGAGCTGTTGCTCGACGAGCCGCAACGGATTTTCGCCGATACCGCCGCGCGGCTGTGCGCCGACTTCGGCGGCGCCAAGCGGCTGCGCGTACTGCGGCAGGCCGGCGACGAGATGGACCGCGACGCGTGGCGGGCGGCGATCGCGGCGGGTTGGGTTGCGACGTTAGCCGAGCGCGACGGCGCGGCAGGGGCGGGCGCCTTCGATCTCGCGCTCGCGCTCGAACAGGCGGGCCGGCAGCTCATGCTGATTCCGCTGGTCGAGGCCGGTGCGGTCGCGCTGACGCTCGCGCAAGTCCCCGCACAGGCGGCGGCGCTTGCCGATCTGGTGGCGGGGCGTCGGTTGATCGTACCGGCGACGACGCCGCCGGGCGTGCGGCTGGGTCCGGCAGGCGGAGACGAGCGTGACGTTCGACGACCGTACCGCGGAGTTGAGCGGCACGGTGGCGTTCGTGCCCTATGCGCGTTCGGCCGACACATTGCTGGTCGATGCCGGCACGGCGCTCTGTCTCGTTCCGGCGTACGCCGCGGGCGTCACGGTGACGACCGGCAGCAACGTCGATGGATCGATGTCGAGCCGGATCGCGTTCGACCGCGTGCAGGTGCCGGCCGCGGACGTGATCGCCCGCGGGGCGGAGGCGAAAAGGCTCACGGCGCGGATGCAGGAATTCCTGGCGCTCGGCGTCGCCGCCGAACTGATCGGGCTGGCGGCGGGCGCGCTCGATGTTACCCTCGACTACATCAAGCTGCGCCAGCAGTTCGGCAAGCCGATCGGCAGCTTTCAGATCCTGCAGCATCGCGCGGTCGACGGCTTCATCGACATCGAACTCGACCGCTCACTGCTCTATCGCGTGCTGGCGGAGTTCGATGCGGGTGAGCATCACCCGGCGATGGTCGACGCCGTCAAGGCGCGCGCCTCGCGCACCGCGTTCGCGATCGTGCGCGAGGCTTTGCAGATGCACGGCGCGATCGGTTACACCGAGGAGCACGACATCGGGCTCTACTACAAGCGCGCCATCGCGCTCGGCGCCTGCTACGGCGGCGAAATGAGCCGCACCGCGCGGTTCTCGAGCCTCACGCTCGAATCTGATGCACGCGCGGCGGTGGGTGTGCCATGAGCGCAGATGCTCCGCTGCGCTACGAGATCGATGCACGCGGCGTCGCGCATCTCGTGCTCGACCGGCCCGAGAAGGGCAACTGCTACAATCAGGCCATGCTGGACGCCTTGGCGGCCGCGATCGAACGCGCCGGCTCGGATCCCGCGGTCCGCATCGTCGTGCTTCGGGGCGAAGGCAAGCATTTCTGCGTCGGCGCCGAGATCGGTGGCGGCGATCCAGCGCCGTCCGGCGTCCGGGCAACCATCCCGGGCGTGTGCCACGCCCTCGACATCGTCGCCAAGCCGACCATCGCATTCGTGCACGGCGCGTGCATTGGCGGCGGCCTCGCGCTCGTCTGCTGCTGCGACATGGTGGTGGCCTCGCGCGATGCGTTCTTCGCCCTCCCGGAGGTTCGGCTCGGCTTCGCGCCGGGGCCGCTGATTCCGTTCTTCCTGCGCGCGATCGAGCCGCGCGGCCTGCGGCGCTATCTGCTGACCGGCGAGCGCTTCAAGGCCGACGAGGCGATGCGGATCGGCTTTGGTGCATCAGGTCTGCGAAACCGGCGACGGCGATCGTGGCGGTGTCGGCGCTGATCGACGAGGCGCTGCTCGCGGGACCTGGTGCGGTCGCGCAGGCGAAGAGATTGCTGCGCGATCTCGCCGGAACACCGGTTTCGCCTGCGCTCCTGAGCGAGTTGCAGGACGAGTTCGACGTCCTCTTCAAGTCGCCGGAAGCCGCCGAAGGCCGCGCAAGCTTCCGCGACAAGCGCCGGCCCTCCTGGTATCCGGAGCCGGCGACGAAACCCTGATTGCACCGAACCGCCGAGGTGATCGCCATGCGCGTGGATCGTCGATTTCGTTCTCCGGCTGCCGATCCTGGCGTTCGGCATGCCGGCCGGAGCGGCTCAAGCGCAGACTAAGCACAGGTCTGGCCGACCGCCAGGCCGATCTCGATCGTGGTGCCGTTCCCGCCCGGGCCGGCGCTCGACCTGGTCGCGCGGCTTGTCGGCGAGAAGCTCGGTCCCGCGCTCGGCCAGACCATCGTGATCGACAACCGCAGCGGCGCCAATGGCACCATCGGGTCAGCTATGGTCGCGCGCGCGGCGCCGGACGGCTACACGCTGCTGGCCGCGACCGCCGGCACGCATGTCACAGCCGTACACCTGACCAAGAACCTGCCTTACGACCCGGTGAAGGATTTCACGCCGCTCGCCGCCGCGGTCGAGCCGGTCACGTGTCTGGCGGTGCATCGCTCAGTACCGGTCAACTCGGTGCCGGAACTGATCGCCTACGCCAAGGGCCGTCCGGATGAATTGTCGTACGGATCATCCGGCGTCGGTTCGGTGTTTCATATGATGGGCGAACTGTTCAATCAGACCGCCGGCGTACGCATCAAGCACGTGCCCTATCGCGGCGTGGCGCCTGCGATGCAGGACGTGGCGGGCGGTCACATCCCGATGGTGTTCATCTCGGTGTCGAACGCCATGCCGGCGGTGCAGGACGGCCGGGTCAAGATTCTCGCAATCCTCGAACCCGCGCGCTACGCCAAACTGCCGGACGTTCCCTCGATCACTGAGCTTGTTCCGGCGTTCCAGAAGCCGTCGTCGTGGTTCGGATTCTTCGGTCCGGCCGGAATGCCGCCAGATGTTGTCACTCGGCTCAACGCCGAGATCGTCAAGGCGGTCAATGCACCGGACGTCGTCGCCAAGCTGCAGGACAACGGCATGGCGGTGATCGGCGGATCGGCCGAGGAGTTCGGCGCGCGGATGCGGGAGGGCATCATCCGCTACGGCGAGATCATCAAGGCGGCCGGCATCCAGCCCGAATAGGCGGTCGCCGCCCGGCCTGGCTGCCACACAACGGCCAATACCGCGGCCAACGAATAGGCCCCTCGGCCATAACCTGAGCGAAGCGCAGTGGCGAATCCTCTCGACCCCACCAGGCCGCTCATCGCGCTCACCGGCGCGACCGGATTTATCGGCCAGTATCTGCTGCGCGAGCTTCCCAAGCGCGGCTACCGGTTGCGCGTCCTGCTGCGGCGTCCGAGCAGCGTGCCGATCGCGGCGGCGAGCGCGGTGGTCGGCGACCTGGCGCGGCCGCAGAACATGTCGGCGGCGCTCGCCGATGTCGATGCGGTGATCCATTCGGCCGGCATCGCGCATGCCATGTCGGGATTGCCCGAAGATGATTACCGGCTGCTCAACACCGAGGCGACGATCGGTCTCGCGCGCGCAGCGCAGCGGGCGGGCGCGCGGCGATTCGTCTTTCTGTCGTCGATCCGCGCCCAGAGCGGCCCGGCCGCGGAGCGACGTCCTGACCGAAGATTTCCCGCCGCGGCCGACCGATGCGTATGGCCGTTCCAAGCTCGCGGCCGAGCAGGGGCTCGCGGACCTCGATCTCGACTGGGTGGCGCTCCGGCTGGTGCTGGTCTACGGCGCGGGCGTGAAGGGCAACATGGCGGAGCTGCTGCGGTTCGCGCGCTCGCGCTATCCGCTGCCGCTCGGCGCGCTCGATGCCCGGCGATCTCTGCTGTCGCTCGACAACCTGGTCGCCGCCGTCGACACCGTGCTGACCGCGCCGGCGCCGCTGCGCCGGCCGCTGATCGTTGCCGATCCTGGCGCGCTGACGATCCCGGACATGATCGCCGCCATGCGGCAGGGGCTCGGACGCCGTCCCGGCCTGCTCCCGGTGCCGAAGCCGTTGCTCAAGGCTGTGCTGCGTGCCGGCGGGCGAGGGGAGATTTATGAGCGGCTGGCCGGCTCGCTGGTGGCGGACCCGGCCGGGCTCTCGCGCCTGGGCTGGGCGCCGCCGGTTACGACGCGAGAGGCGCTGGCATGCCTGACGCGCGCGGCGGCCACCTGAAAACGACGATGCCCGGCCGCGAGGGCCGGGCATCGCCGATTGAGCGGAAGGAGGAGGCGGTCAGCGGGTCAGGACGATGAAGTCCGTGCCCTTGCCGGTCTCCGGGCCAAGGCCCTTGTCGGAGATGATGAGCGACGCGCCGGGGGTCATCAGGTCCTGGATGCGGTCCAGGGCGTCCTGCGGGATGCTCACCCGGTCGAGCGCCTCGGTGGGGTTGCCGACCACGTTCACTGGCGGGGCCGCGACGGTCTCGGTCTTCTTGCCCTTCACGGTGCGGGTCTTCTCACTCTTCGCCGGCGTGAGCACGGTCGGAACCGTCGTCACCATCCAGCGCAGGCTGGAGTTGTCGCCGTTGAAGGCAAGCGCGGTGTAGACGTGGGTGCCGAGCGGCTGGTCGGGCTGCGCGAACGTGACCGGCGCATCGAACACCGGCTCGAAGCCCTTGCGCACGAAGATCTTGCCTTCCTTGCGGCTGATGAACACCGCGATCGGGCCGGGCTTGAGCGGCTTGGTGACGGCGGCCAGACCCGGATCGGGGTTGGCCATGTCGGTCGCTGTCACCCGCTGGCCGGACTTGGACGTGCTCGGCCGTGCGGTCTCGAGCGTGTTGTAGGCGGCCTTGACGGTATCGTCGGCCGACTTTGCCACGGATTCAGCTTCAGCCGGCTCGGCAGGCTCCGGCTTCTGCGGCTCCGGCGCGCGCTTGAACACGAACAGCTTCGGGCTGGAGATCGCCGTCGGCGTGAGCTCGCCACGGGTCACGATCACCCGCGCGCCCATCCCGGTGATGCCCCACAGTTGCCGGGCGAATGCCTCGGGCAGCCGGATGCAGCCGTGCGAGGCCGGATAGCCCGGAACAACGCCCTGGTGCATGGCGACGCCGGACCAGGTGATCCGCTGCATGAACCACATCGGCGCGTTGCCGTAGAGGTTGGAGCGGTGCCAGCGGTCCCTCTGGATGATGCTGAACACGCCGGTCGGGGTCGGGTGGCTTGCGGTCCCGGTCGAGACCTTCGAGTGCGCAACCGGCTGGTCACCCGAGTAGAGCGTCAGATGCTGCTTGTCGATCGAGATGTAGACGCTCCAGGGGCCCTTTCCCTTGGCGAGGATGTCGTTCGCGGCTCCGTGGTCCCGGGCTTCTTCTTTCCTGTTTTCCCCGCCTCTGGAACGGAAGGCTGTCCGCACGGCGGGCGCCGGTGCGGTCTGGACGAACGGACTGGCCGTCGACCGGAATTCGAACGGGTTGGCGCTGGCGGGAGTCGCTGCCGCCACGATCAGGGCGGCGATGCCGGCCGACATGGCGGCGGTCACGAGGCTGGACGAATTGTAGGTTAGAACGATGCATGGATGCCCCCTTGCTGGCACACGATGAACCGGACCTGCCGATACAGGTCCACACTGGGCTCAGAGGATTAGTCGCAAGGAAGCCACAAAAGGTTCGAACGGTGTGGCGCGAAGCGCCGGCTGCTTCGCGCGCAAACGCGATCGTGACGGCGAAACCATCCCGCGTTGCAGCAAGCGTCAGGAGTTGGGGAGCCGGGGCCGGCGGGCCGTTACTTCAGGGCCGTCATGGCGGCGCCCAGCATGAGGCTCGGGCTTGCCGCCGCACCGCGCTGCACCAGGACGGCGACGGTATCGATGTCCCGGGTGGTGGCGAAGTCGGTGAGCTTGACGTTCCACGCCTCGGACTTGCCGGTCCATTCGCCGAGCTTCACCCAGCGGCGAACGACATTGTGATAGGTGACGGTGCGGCCGTTGTTCTCGCCGCGGCCGATGGCGACCGACACCGACTTTGAGATCGGACAGAGCCAGACCTCGGCGGCGACCTCGCTGGCTGCCGGAACCTTGACGCTGAGCTTGCCGTCGGTCACCGAGAGCGACACCGGCAGCGACAGCGCTTCGGCGTTGCGCCGCGTCGCCGCGATGGCGTTTTCGATCGCCGCCTGGTCGCTGCCGAGGACGTGCGCCATGCCGTTCACCACCATCTGGGGCGTGTAGACCTCGCGGTCGTGCCGGGCTTTGGCGTACGCCTTCTGACGTTTGGAATGGCCGGCCAGCGCCAGCGTGTCCTTCCAACCGAGATAATCCCAATAATCGATCGCGAGGGTCATCGCGATCACGGTCGGGTCGGCGGCGAAGTTGGCGAGCAGCTTGTCGGCAGCCGGGCATGACGAGCAGCCCTGGCTGGTGAACAATTCCAGCACCGCGCGCGGCTCAGCGTGGGCGGACAAACTCGATGCCGCAGATGCAAACACCACTGCGGCGGCACAGACGAGGCGACGGCCTGACATTCCCGGTCTTCCCACCCCCCGCCGTTCATTGCCGATCGGCGGCAAATTCGACGTGACCACTCATATGCGTCTGCGCCATCACCCGCCACTCACTTCGCGGTGAGTTGCAATGCGGCGCAGACGGATGTCCGGGCCGAGAGCGAAATGATTTCGGCTGAAACGCCATTTCGCTCTAAGCGCTTGATCGATCGCATGATCTTATCCGAAAAGTCTGCAACTTTTCGGGATCATGCTTTACGCCAGATGCCGCAGAACGAACTGCAGAATGCCGCCGTTCTTGAAGTAGTCGAGTTCATCCAGTGTATCGATGCGGCAGATCAATGGTACCCGCTTCAGGCCGCCATCGGCCGCCACGATTTCGGCGATCATCCGCTGTCGCGGTTTGATTTCGCCATGCAGGCCCCGGATGGTCACCTGCTCGTCGCCCTTGAGGCCGAGGGTCTGCCACGACGTGCCTTCCTCGAAGCACAGTGGGATCACGCCCATGCCGATCAGGTTCGAGCGATGGATGCGCTCGAACGACTGGGTCACCACCGCGCGCACGCCGAGCAGGTTCGGACCCTTGGCGGCCCAGTCGCGTGACGAGCCGGAGCCGTACTCCTTGCCGGCGAAGATGACGAGCGGCACGCGGTCCGCCTTATAACGCATGGCGGCGTCGTAGATCGTCATGCGCTGCTTGGACGGATAGTGGACGGTCACACCGCCCTCGACGCCGGGCACCATCTGGTTCTTGAGCCGGATGTTGGCGAAGGTGCCGCGCATCATCACTTCGTGATTGCCGCGCCGCGTGCCGTACTGGTTGAAGTCGGTCGGCTTGACCTTGTGATCGATGAGGTACTTGCCGGCGGGCGAGTCGACCTTGATCGATCCGGCCGGCGAGATGTGGTCGGTCGTGATGGAGTTCGAGCAGCAGGCACAACACCCGAGCATCGACGATGTCGTTCAGCGGCTCGGGCCGTTGGCCCATACCGACAAAATACGGCGGGTTCTGCACGTAGGTCGATTTCTTGTCCCACGTATAGGTCAGCCCGCCCTTGACGCTGATCTTGCGCCAGTTGGTATCGCCCTTGAACACGTCGGCGTATTTCTTCGCGAACATCTGCTTGTTGATGGTCTTGCGGATCGTCGTTGCTGATTTCGCGGCTCGTCGGCCAGATATCCTTGAGGAAGACCTTGTTGCCCTTCTTGTCGAGGCCGAGCGGCTGCTTGGCCATGTCGGCATACATCGAGCCGGCGAGCGCGTACGCCACCACCAGCGGCGGCGACGCCAGGTAGTTCGCCCGCACGTCGGCGTTGACGCGCCCCTCGAAGTTGCGGTTGCCGGACAGCACCGCGGCGGCGACCAGATCCTTCTCGTTGATGGTCTTGGAAATCTCCGGCGCCAGCGGTCCCGAATTGCCGATGCAGGTAGTGCAGCCGTAGCCGACGATGTTGTAGCCGAGCTGGTCGAGGTCCTTCTGCAGCCCGGACTTTTCGAGATATTCGGCGACGACCTGGGACCCGGGCGCCAGCGAGGTCTTGACCCACGGCTTGACGGTCAGGCCCTTCGCGACCGCTTTGCGCGCCAGCAGGCCGGCGCCCATCATCACGCTCGGGTTCGAGGTGTTGGTGCAGGAGGTGATCGCCGCGATCACCACGTCGCCATGGCCGAGGTCGTGATTGCGGCCTTCGACCGGTACCCGCTTGCCGCCGCCGGCTTTGGCAAAGTTCTTGTCGAGCGGAGCGGTCGCGATCGACGGGTGCAGTTCGAACACGTCCTTGCCGCCGCCGTCGCCGCCCTTGTTGAACTCCTTTTCCATCGCGATGGTAAAGCCGTTCTTGACGTCCTTCAGCGCGACGCGGTCCTGCGGGCGCTTGGGGCCGGCGAGCGAGGGCTCGACCGAGGAGAGCTCGAGCTTGAGCACATCGGTGAACATCGGGTCGAGCGTCGACTTGGTGCGGTACATGCCCTGCGCCTTGGCGTAGGCGGCCACCAGGGCGACCTGCGCGGGCGCGCGGGCGGTGTCGGTGAGATACTTGATGGTGTCGTCGTCGACCGGGAAGAAGCCGCAGGTCGCACCGTACTCGGGCGACATGTTGCCGATGGTGGCGCGGTCCGCGATGGTGAGGCCGGCGAGGCCGGGGCCGAAAAACTCGACGAACTTGCCGACCACGCCGCGCTTGCGCAGTATCTGGGTGACGGTCAGCACGAGGTCGGTTGCGGTCATGCCTTCCTTGAGCTTGCCGCTGATCTTTACGCCGATCACTTCGGGCAGCAGCATCGAGTAGGGCTGGCCGAGCATCGCGGCTTCCGCCTCGATGCCGCCGACGCCCCAGCCGAGCACCGCGAGCCCGTTCACCATCGTGGTGTGCGAGTCGGTGCCGACCAGCGTGTCCGGGTAGGCGACCTCACCGGAGAACGGCTTGCCATCGGCCTTGAGCTTGTCCTTCTTGGTCCAGACCACCTGCGACAGGTATTCGAGGTTGACCTGGTGGCAGATGCCGGTGCCGGGCGGCACGACGCGGAAATTGTCGAACGACTTCTGCGACCACTTGAGGAATTCGTAGCGCTCGCCGTTCTGCCGGTATTCCTCTTCGACGTTCTTCTTCACGGCCGTATTGGTGCCGAAGAAGTTGACTGCCACCGAGTGGTCGCAGACCAGATCAACCGGGACCAGCGGGTTGATCTTCTTAGGGTCGCCGCCGAGCTTCTTCATGGCGTCGCGCATGGCGGCGAGGTCAACCACGGCGGGCACGCCGGTGAAATCCTGCATCAGCACTCGGGCCGGGACGGAAGGCGATCTCACGATCCGAGGTCTTGGTCTTGAGCCACTGCGCGACCGCCAGGAGGTCATCCTTGGTGACGGAACGGCCGTCCTCGTTACGCAGGAGGTTTTCCAGCAGCACTTTCATCGAGAAGGGCAATCTGGAGATGCCCTTGAGGCCGTTCTTCTCCGCGGTCGGGAGGCTGTAATAGGCGTAGGTCTTGCTGCCGACCTTAAGGGTTTTGCAGCACCGGAAACTGTCGAGTGACGTCATATGTGTCGGTTCCCATCGTGCGGGCGGGGGTCGGCTGGCGGCCTCGGCGTACCGGAAGCTCGTCCTCGGCGGGTCGCAATTTCCGCGCGGGTTCGGGTAGTGAGCGCGGGACGACGGGCTTATAAGGTCTTTTTTCGGATGGTTCCAGAAAATCGACTCTCGTCAACAACATGACAGCAATATCGCGGGATTTGGCTGGTCTGCGAGCCCGGTCCGGAAACACGGCCTGGCCGGAATTCCGCTGATGCGCCTCGCAGCGTCCGACCTCGCCTGCGTCCGTGGCGGCCGTAAGGTGTTCTCCGGCCTGCGGTTCGCGGTGCCGGCCGGCGAGGCGCTGCTGGTGACGGGGCCGAACGGCGCCGGCAAATCATCGTTGCTGCGCGTGATCGCCGGGCTGGTCCGGCCGGAGGACGGTCGGCTGGTACTGGAGGGAGGCGACCCGGAACTCAGCATCGGCGAGCAAGCGCACTACCTCGGTCATCAGGATGCGTTAAAGCCTTCGCTCACCGTGGCGGAGAACCTGAGCTTCTGGACGGGCTTCCTCGGCGGCGCCGCGACCTCCGTGGCGGCTGCGCTCGCCGCCGTCGGCCTCGACCGGCTGGCCGGCGTGCCGGCGAGCTACCTGTCGGCCGGTCAGCGCCGGCGGCTTTCGATTGCCCGGCTGATCGCCGTCAAGCGCCCGCTCTGGCTGCTCGACGAGCCGACCGCGGCGCTCGATGCCGCCGCCCAGGTCCTGCTGGGCGGGATCATGCGCGATCATCTGGCCGGGAGCGGGCTGATCCTGGCGGCGACGCACGGTCCGATCGGTCTCGATGGCGCACCCGAACTGCGGCTGGGGGCGGTCGGCCAATGACCTGCTGGTACCGCAATCTCGAGACGCTCGCCGCTTGTTCAGTGTGCCCCCTCCCCCCTTGAGGGGGAGGGGTGGGGAGGGGGGTGGTTCTGGAGACCAGTCTTTCCTTCGGTCACCCCCCTCCGCCTGTCGCGCGTCGACCTGCCCCTCAAGGGGGGAGGGGACGCAAGAACCGACCAAGTGCGGAATGCGGCCGCTATCGAGGCGCCCATCATGACCGCGCTGTCCGCACTGTTCCTGCGCGATCTGCGGCTCGCCGTGCGGGTCGGCGGCGGTGCGTTGATCGGCGTATTGTTCTTCCTGATCGTCGTGACGCTGATGCCGTTCGCCATCGGCCCCGATCTCGCGCTGCTGGCCCGGATCGGCCCGGCCATCCTGTGGCTCGGCGCGCTGCTCGCGAGCCTGCTCGCGCTCGACCGGCTGATCGCCATGGACCAGGAGGACGGCTCGCTCGACCTGATCCTGACGTCGCGTGTCCCGCTCGAACTTGCGCTTGCCGTCAAGGCCGCCGCCCATTGGGCGACCACCGCGGTGCCGCTGATCGTTGCCGCGCCAGTCCTGGGGCTGCTGCTCAATCTCGATCCGGCAGCGACCGGCGCGGTCGCGCTGACGCTCCTCGCCGGAACGCCGGCCTTGACCTTCACCGGCCTGATCGGCGCGGCGCTCGCCGTCGCGGTGCGCCGCGGCGGGCTGCTGCTGGCCGTTCTGGTGCTGCCGCTGACCGTCCCGGTGCTGATCTTTGGAGTCTCAGCGTCGAACGCCGCGATCGTCGGCCCGGTGTCGTTCGGGACGCCATTCACGATCCTGCTCGCGCTCAGCCTGGTGAGCTTCGTGGTCGGGCCGTTCGCGGCCGCCGCAGCACTGCGGAATGGGCTGGAGTGACGGGATCGTGAAGCCCCGAGTCACATTGCGGACCGGCTGGAGCACCATTATGAGGGGCCGATGGCGCTGATCGATCTTGCCAATCCCACGCGCTTCGTCGCGCTTGTGGACCGTCTCATGCCGTGGCTGGTCGCCGCGACGCTGCTGGCGTTTGCGCTCGCCATAAACCAAGCCTTTCTGGCGCCGGACGACTACCAGCAGGGCGCCACCGTCAAGATCATGTTCATCCACGTGCCGGCGGCATGGCTTGGCCTGTTCGCCTGGGTGCTGATGAGCATCGCGGCGCTCGGTACGCTGGTCTGGCGCCACCCGCTCGCCGACGTCGCCGCCAAGGCGGCGGCGCCGATCGGCGCCGCCTTCACGCTGATGTGCCTGGTCACCGGCATGCTGTGGGGCCGCCCGATGTGGGGCACCTATTGGGTGTGGGACGCCAGGCTCACGTCGGTGCTGGTGCTGTTCCTGATGTATCTCGGCGTGATCGCGCTGTGGCGGACCATCGACGATCAGGGCCGCGCCGCGCGCGCCGCCGCCGTGCTGACGCTCGTGGGCCTGATCAACGTGCCCATCATCAAGTTCTCGGTCGACTGGTGGAACACGCTGCATCAGCCGGCGTCGGTCATTCGGCTCGGCGGCCCTGCTGTCCACGGCTCGATCCTCATGCCGCTGGTCGTCATGGTGATCGCGTTCACGCTGCTGTTCGTTACCCTGCATCTGGCCGCATCGCGCAACGAGATCATGCGTCGGCGGGTGCGGACGATGATGATGCGGCGCGCCGAGGCCGCGGCCGGGTCGTGATCATGAATCTCGGTCCGCATGCGGCGTTTATCCTGAGTGCCTACGGGGCGGCGATCGCCATCGTCGCGGTCCTGGTGCTCTGGGTCCTCGTCGATCGCTACCGGCTGCGGCGCGCGATCGAGGATCTCGAAGCGCACGGCGTCACCCGCCGCTCCGACGGCGTGAACGAGGCACGACCGTGAGCACGACGGAAAACAACGAGGGCGGGAAGTCGCCGCCCGCGCCGCGCTCTCGCACAGTGGTGTTGCTGCCGCTGCTGGCGTTTCTCGCGCTGTCGGCGCTGTTCATGTACCGGCTGGGCACCGGCGACCCGTCGCGTATTCCCTCAGCGCTGATCGGACAACCGGCGCCGCCGACCTATCTGCCGCCGGTCGCCGGGCTCGAGCGTGACGGCAAGCCGGTGCCCGGGCTCGACAGCGCGGCGTTCAAGGGCGACGTCACGGTGCTCAACGTCTGGGCGTCGTGGTGCGTGCCATGCCACGACGAGGCGCCGCTGCTCGTGAAGCTCGCCGCCGACCAACGGATCCGCGTCGCCGGCATCAACTACAAGGACCAGGCCGACAATGCCCGCCGGTTTCTCGGCCGCTACGGCAATCCGTTCGTGGCGAATGGCGCCGACGCCAACGGCCGTGCCGCGATCGAATGGGGCGTCTATGGCGTGCCGGAGACGTTCGTGATCGGGCGCGATGGCAAGATCGCCTACAAGCTGATCGGGCCGATCACGCCGGACAACCTGGAAAAGGCGCTCAAGCCGGCGATCGAGAAGGCGCTGGCGGCGCCGGTTACTTAAGCGGGCCTATTCCTTGGACGCCGGTTCCGGCGCGGCGTATTTCTGCAGCAGCGGATACTGCAGGGCGGCGAACACGAAGGTCAGCGGCAGCACGCCGAACACCTTGAAGCTGACCCAGGTGTCGGTCGACTGCGTGCGCCAGACGATCTCGTTGAGCACGGCGAGCGCCAGGAAGAACAGCGCCCAGCGCAGCGTGAGCTTGCGCCAGCCTTCGTCGGTGAGATGAAACACCGAATCGAACACCAGCCCGAGCAGCGGCTTGCCGAACGCGAGCCCGATCAGCAGCGCGCCGCCGAACAGCACGTAGATGATGGTCGGCTTGAGCTTGATGAAAGTCTCGTCCTGCAGGAAGAGCGTGAGCCCGCCGAACACCACCACGATGATCGCGGTGATCAGCGGCATCAGGGGCAGGTGACGGGTCAGCGCGTAGCCGATGCCGAGCGCCAGCACCACGGTCGGGATGAAGACGGCGGTGGCGGTGAAGATGCCGGCATGTTCGCCGTTCAACAGTGCGTCCGACAGGAACGGCTTGAGCAGCGGCGCAAACAGCGCCGGCCGCGAATTGGCGAGAAAGAACAGAAGCAGCGGCCCGAGGTCGAGCACCAGCTTCACGGTGGGATTGAGTTGCGGCTTGTCGGACGCGGGGTTTGCAGGCATGGCCGATGTGTAACGCGACTCGTCGCTCATGTCATTCGGTCCTCAGCCTGAGGAGCGCGGAAACCGCATTGCTGCGCAACGCTCAGGACGAGGCAGGCTAAGCGGTTCCGGCGATCGCCTTGGCGTAATCCTCGGCGGTGAATGGCGCGAGATCATCGATGCCCTCGCCGACGCCGACGAAATGCACCGGCAGGCCGAACTTGGCGGCGATCGCCACCAGGATGCCGCCGCGCGCGGTGCCGTCGAGCTTGGTCATGACCAGGCCGGTGACCCCCGCGATCTTGCGGAAGATCTCGACCTGCGACAGCGCGTTCTGTCCCACGGTGGCGTCGAGCACCAGCAGCACGGCATGCGGCGCGCTGGCGTCGACCTTCTTGAGCACGCGCACCATCTTCTCGAGCTCGTCCATCAGCTCGGTGCGGTTCTGCAGCCGGCCCGCGGTGTCGATGAGCAGGACGTCGATGCCCTCGCCGCGCGCTTCGACCAGCGCGTCGTAGGCAAGCCCGGCCGGATCGGAGCCCGGCGGGCGCGCGATCACGCTCGCGCCCGAGCGCCCGCTCCAGATCTTGAGCTGGTCGATGGCGGCCGCCCGGAACGTATCGCCGGCGGCGAGCATCACCGAGCGGCCTTCGCGGTGAAAGCGCGCGGCGAGCTTGCCGATGGTCGTGGTCTTGCCCGAGCCGTTGACGCCGACCACCAGGATGACGAACGGCTTCTTAGCTTCGATCGCCAGCGGCTTGGCGACCGGCGCCATGAGCTTCGCGACCTCGGTGGCGAGCACGCCCTGCACCTCGCCGAGATTGCGGTAGCGGCCGTCCGCCATGATGGCGGCGATCTGCGCGGCGGCATCGAGGCCGAGATCGGCGCGGATCAGCGCTTCCTCGATCTCGACGATGCGTTCGGGCGAGAGCGGCCCGCGCATCATCATGTCGGAAATCGAGGTGCTGAGATTGGTCGAGGTGCGCTTGAGGCCGCCGCTCAGCCGCTGCCACCAGCTCGTCTGTTCCGTACTGTCGTTCATGCCGGGCCCGTGATAGCGGTTTCGCCGATGGACGCAAGGATGACTCCGGAAGAGATGGTGGCGCGCCTGCTCTACCGCGATGGGCTGATGCTGATCATCGACAAGCCGGCGGGGTTCGCGGTTCACAAGGGCCCGAAGGGCGGCGAGAGCCTGGAGGACCATTTCGGCGCGCTGCGGTTCGGCCTGCCGCGCGCGCCGGCGCTCGCGCACCGGCTCGATCGCGACACCTCGGGATGCCTGGTGCTTGGGCGACATCGCAAGGCGCTGGCTGAACTCGGGCGGCTGTTCAAGCAGGGCAGGGTGGGCAAGACCTACTGGGCGGTGGTGGAGGGCGGTCCGGCGGAGACGGAGGGCCGCATCGATCTGCCGCTCGGCCGGCTCGACGAGAGCCGCGGCTGGTGGATGAAGCCCGATCCGCACGGCCAGCCCGCCGTGACGACATGGAAGGTGCTGGGGCGGGCACTGCTTTCTTCGGTGGTTGGTACGACGCGTGCCCCAGCGGGAGCACAGTGGAGCAAGCGGCGAGGGAAGCGGGTCAACTCGACTGAACCAAATCGTAGTGCAGCTCACATGGCTGGCGCTGGAGCCGCTGACCGGCCGGACGCATCAATTGCGCGTGCATTGCGCCGCCATGGGCTGGCCGATCGTCGGCGACACGATCTACGGAAATGCTCCGCGCAGTCGGCGGCCCGGGCTGCACCTGCATGCGCGCGACGTCGTGGTGCCGCTCTACAAGAACCGCGCGCCGATCGCGGCCTCGGCGCCGGTGCCGCTGCACATGCACGCGACGTTGCAAGCCTGCGGCTGGCAGGGCGAAGTGTTCAGGCTGGTGGATTGACTACGGCGCACGCACTCGGAGCGCACCGCATCGCGCTCGGCAGGACCGGTGTTTGCGGACGCAGCATCGAGGGCGGCACGAATCCCGCCGCAGTCAATACAGCGTCGCCTTGACGCGCTCGGGCGCGGCGCGGTCGTGCGCTTCGGCGTCGGTCTTGCCACCGGTGCGCTCGGCCAGGATCATGCCGGCGCTCGGCAGGCTCTTGCGCTCGACATGGCGTGAAGCATCCCACAGTTTCGAGCGCACGATCGCCTTGGTGCACTGGAAGTAGACCTGCTCGACCGCGACAATGATGACGGACCGCGGCGTCTTGCCGTTGACCACGAAGGTCTGCGCCAGCGCCGGATCGGTCGAGATCTGCGCCCGCCCGATCACCCGGATGGTTTCGCCGCAGCCCGGAATCAGAAACAGCAGCGCGACGCGCGGGTCCTTGAGGATATTGCGCAGGCTGTCGATGCGGTTATTGCCGAGCCGGTCGGGGATGAGCAGCGTCTTCTCGTCCTGCACGCGCACGAAGCCGGGCGCATCGCCGCGCGGCGAGCAGTCGAGCCCGTCCGCTCCGCTTGAGGCCAGTGCAAAGAACGGCGCCGCCTCGATGAAGGCGCGGTAGTGCGGGGTAACGTGGTCGGCCACCTTCAGGATCGAAGGGCCGTAGGGCTCGCCGTAGATGCGCTCGAGCTGTTCGACACTGGTGACGAGGTGTTCGCTCGAGCCGGCGGTGGACATGGGGCGCTCCGAAATCGTTTCTCCGTGC
>CAWEDK010000029.1:0-19292 GCA_963807865.1 uncultured Alphaproteobacteria bacterium
GGTTTGATTACGCTGAAAAGTCACACTAGACCACAATCGCGTTCCGATGCGGGCGTTGCGCTGGGGCAGCGCAATGTCGTCCCGCAACGTGATAGTGAGCGGCATGACATGGCTGACACAAAGCATTTGGTTGAAGCTGATCGGCATGTCGCCGACCTGCATTGCCCGAATCGCACAACAGCGCAAGTTGATTTGCTGAGCCACAACGCGCGGGAGCGCGGCCGTTATCAAACCGCTCTCTACCTACTGCGCGCTCTGTTTCCGGGAAACGGGAAATCCAAGGCTAGAGACGAATGCGTCGAAATGGTCCCGCCAAACAAGGTGCCAACTGCAGAGACAAGGCCTTCGTACAAAAAGCCGCCAATTCGCGTCTATTTGTCAGCCGCGGGGATGCGGTTTCTGCACGCCTGGAATGCTCGCCGTCGCCCAGGATCTGCTGCGACGGTCGCCGTCTCCCGGCGGAGGCCGAAATCCGCGACGCGATCTCCGCCGTGCTCTGTCGCTGCACCGGCTATCGGGACATCGTCCGGTCGATGAGCACGGCAGCAAAGATGATGCAGGGCGCGCAGAGACCGGATGGGATAAGGAACCTGAAAAAAGCGATTCATACCCGCCGCAAAAACAAGTAGCCATGACGTCGCCCAGCAGATTGAAGGTGAAAAATCGGATTGATCAGCACCGCGCCGGGGAACAGCGCGATCCACCATTCGCCCAACACGATCAGACTGGCACCCTGGGCGACCCGGATGCCCCACTCCGCGGTACGCGGCTGCACGCCTAGCCCGATGAACGACAGGCCCGCGGCATTCATGATCGACCAGCCCATGTTGAGCGAGGCCTGAGATCATCAGCGGCGGCAGCGTATTGAGAAAAATACGGAAACCAGAATCGGCCAGTCCGGATTGCCGCACAGCCTCGCCGCCATCACGAAGCCGGCTTCCCGCCGCACCAGGACCTCCGCGCGCACCAGGCGTGCGAGAACGGCAGGTTGATGATGGCCGTGGCGTAGACCAGGTTGGCGACCGTGTCGGCCGCGCCGCCACAATGCCCATCGCCAGCACGAACAGCGGGAACGCCATGATGGTATCGATCAGCCGCCCCGATATGCGATCGAACCAGCCGCCGTAATATCCCGCGAGCAGCCCGATTGTGGAGCCGACCGCGAGCGACAGCGCGACGGCAGAAACCGAGATCAGGAGATCGAGCCGCGTCGCCACGACCACGCGCGAGAAGACATCGCGCCCGAGCTCGTCGGTGCCGAACCAGTGCGCGGCCAAGGGCGGCAGCAGCGCCTCCAACGCGCTGCTGCGCAGCGGATCGTACGGCACGACGTACGGGCCGAGGACCCCCATCAGCACGATCAACGTAAGCAGCGCGAAGGCCACGACGTTGAGCGGATCGGACAGGACGATGTGTGCGAGGCCGAAGGCGGGGTGCCGGCGGCGCTCGGGCCTCCCCGCGAGGACGCTCATCGTCATGCGTCGATCCGCAGGCGCGGCTCGACGATCGTATAGAAGATGTCGATGGCGAGGTTGAGCAGGACGAAAATGACCGCCATGGCGAGGACGAAGCCCTGCACCGCGGCGTAGTCGGAGCTGACCAGGGCGTCGACCGCAAACGAACCCAGTCCCGGCCAGGAGAAGACCTTCTCGACCAGCACGTTGGCGCCCAGCGTGAAGGAGAACACCATGCCGAACGTCGTGATCACCGGCAGCATGGCGTTGCGGAAGGCGTAGGTCCACAGCACCGTGCGGCGCGAGGCCGCGGCGCGCGCGGTGCGCACGAAATCGCTTTGCAGGATCTGCAGCATCGTGCCGCGGGTCATGCGCGCGATCGGCGCGGCGGTGAACAGCGCGAGCGTGCAGGCCGGCAACAGCAGCTGCAACAGGGCCGCCCTTGCGGTCTTGCCGTCGCCCGCGAGGATCGCGTCGATGACGTAGAGGCCGGTGACGTGCGGCGGCGCCGAGTAGAGGATGTTCAGTCGGCCCATCGGCGCCGGCGACCAGCCGAGATAGACGTAGAACAGCGCGATGAAGGCAAGCCCGGTGAAGAACGGGGGCAGCGAGACGCCGCTCGAGACGGTGACCCGGCAGAAGTGGTCGACCCAGCTGTTGGGCCGCGTCGCCGCCATGACCCCGAGCGGCACCGCGATGGAAACCGACAGCAGCAGGGCCGCCAAGGTCAATTCGAGCGACGCCGGGATCCGGCGTACCAGTTCCTCGCCGACGCCCTGGCCGGTGGAGATCGATCGTCCGAGATCGCCGCGCGCCAGCGACTTCACGTAAGAAGACGAACTGGGCCGCCAGCGGTTGTCGAAGCCAAGGTTCTTGCGGACCTCCGCGATCGATTCGTCCGCGGTCGGCCCCGCGAAGAGGATCGCGGGGTCGCCGGGAAGGGCGCGGGTGAGAATGAAGGTGACGACGACAATTCCCGCAAGCGCCGGTATCGCTTGCAGCAGCCGTTGCAGAACGAGTGACGGGATCGACCGGTTGGCCATGGATCAGGTGATAGAGAGTCGCGCATCCAAGCCCCGGTGGAACCAGTTTTGATAGCCCGTGACCGAAGGCAGCATGGCCGTCTCGAGCCATGGCTGCCAAAGTGGGATGCGAACCGTGTCCTCGAACGCGATCGCCAGCATGCGCTTGACGCTCGGCGCGTATTCGGGATCGTCATGGCCATGTCCATCGTCTTGTTGATCAGCGCGTTCATCTCGGGGTTGTCGTAGTCGCCGCGCTGAAGATACTCTTCTTGAAGCCAAAGAAGAAATAATAGTCGAGTGTGTCGATCCAGCCGCCGAAGCCATCCAGCATCAGCGGCAATTTTTTCTGCATCAGCGCGAGCGTGCGCCAGTTGGCGGCCGGGATGCGCTGGATGCCGCATCGGATTCCGATGCTCTCGAGTCCTTCTCTGACAAGAAGCGCGGTGGCTTCGCCCCATGACGTCGTGATGTCGAAAGCGAGCTGGGTTTCGAAGCCGTCCTTGTAGGCGGATTGCGCCATGAGGGCCTTCGCCTTGGCGAGATCGGTCGTGTAGGGAAACGGCTGCGGCCAGGTCGTCCCGGTGGGTTGTGCCGACGTTGCGCCATACATCTGCGTGCCGCGACCAAAGGCCGCCTGCTGGAAGATCTGCTCGTAAGGGATCGCACTCGCGATCGCCTGCCGAACGTTCTTGTCGCGCAGTGGTTCGAAATTGAGGTTGGGGATCAGGACCAGCAGGGTGTTCGCGATCGGCTGGCCGACCACCTTCACCTTGGGATCTTCGAGCAGCTCTTTTGCGGTCTTGCCGGGAATATCAAATGCAATATCGATATCGCCGCGTTCGAGCAGCGAGCGGCGGGTCGCCTGGTTCGGGACCTCGCGAAGGATCACGCGACGCACCTTCGGCAGCGGGCCGCCCTTCCACTTGTCGTTTCGCACATAGATGAGCTGCTGGCCGGGCTCCCACTTTTCGACCGTGAAGGCGCCGGAACCCGCAACATTGCGATGCAGGTATTCCGACGCCCAGGGGTCGGCCTGGGTCGCATGCGCCTTGGCGATCTTGGAATTGAAGATGACCGGCATCGGCACCGCGAGGTCGGGTAGCGTCAGCTTGGTTTTCTGCCGTAGTTGGATGCGAAATGTCTTGGCATCCACCACCTCGAACTGCTCCGGCTTTTCCATCCGGCCCGCCGCCATCTGGGACGGCGGGAAGCCGCCGATGCCAATGGCACGGTCGAGCGACCACTTGACGTCCTCGGCGGTGATCGGGGTCCCATCCTGGAACACCGCGTCCGGTCGCAGCTTGAATACGATCGATAGTCCGTCGGGGGCGGTCTCCCAACTTTCCGCGACCTCGCCCTGCAGCTTCTGGGAATCGTAGGTGACGGTTCCGTCTGGATTGGTCTTGGTGCCGAAGCAGACCAGCCGGTCATAAGCGTTGACGCCGACCTGATAGCTGGCGCGACTGATGCCGGTCCGCAGAACGTCAAGTGTCGTGATGGTCTCGCCGATCGCGACCACGATCGTATCCGTCTCGGCGGCCGACGCAGGCAACGTGCGCAAGATGGAGACGAGGCTGCAACCCAACCCCAGAGCTCCAGAACCAACGAGAAATGAGCGTCGATCCATGCGCGATCTCCTGACGAAGCCGTCCATGTCCGGGAACGGTATCGGTCGTGCTGAACCGCGCAATTAATATTGGTCAGCGAATGGCGTCAGCTTTTCTGATGCGTCAAAGAAAACACCAAAAGCAACGGAATCCCAAAGCGCAAGTATCCGCTGCGAAGTTCTTGCCGAGGAATGCACAAACTGATCAGACGGCCGTCGTCTTGGCCACAAGGTGGGGCCGCAGGCGCTCCAACCTGCTTTGATAATGCTCTCCGGATGTGGTCGGCGAAAATTTCGCGCCCCCCGGGGTCGCGCAGGTCGGTAGACACCGAATTTCGGCATGCCAATTGGGCTGATGGAAAAATGCAAACGATTGGCGGACCCGCGTTGCACGCTGCCCTGGCGGGTTGACGACGCGATGCAAGGTCGAGACCCACCGATTGTTTGTCCACAGCGCCATGAGGTCGCCGAGATTCACCACAAACGCATGCGGCGGCGATGAGATATCGCTCCAGTTGCCTTCGCGGTCGCGAATTTGCAGACCGCCGACAGCAGGATCGGCGCGCAGGATCGTGATGTCCCCGAAATCGGTATGCGCCCCAGCACGCAACTGGTTCGGGAGCGGATCGGTGGTCTGAGCTGGGTAGTGATTGACGACCAGATGGCTGATATGTCGATCGTTCTTGTTGACAAAGAATCCCGGGGGCAGGTCGAGTGCGCAAGCAAAAACCTCAAGGATATCCGCGGACAGCACTTCCATAGCGTGATAATATTCGATCGCAAGATCGCGAAATTCCAACGGCCAATGCGGCCAGACGTTCTCACGGAAAAACGGCGCTTCCTGCGGCGACATGTTTGCCGGCACACGTAGCGGTCCGATGCCAAAGCTCTCGCGCAGGTCGGGGGCGTGGCTATCACCGTCGGGCGCGCGCGTCTCCGCGAGATTGGAGGCGGCGGCTCCTTCCCATCCGCGGCTGTCGAGCCAGGGAATTTTCAGCGATTGTTTTTCCTCGATCGGCTGGGCGAAGAACCGCTCGGCGGTCTCATAGAGACGCTCGCCCAAGGAGGCTGGCACGCCGTGCCCCTCGATCATGAGAAAACCGATGTCCCGACAGGTGGCATCCACGAACGCGGCGATACGCTTGCGCTCGGCGGCGGAGCCGTGGAAATACGGCGAAATATCGATGACCGGAACGCGCTGCTGCATCGCCCACTCGCGAGAGCTAATCGGCGAAAACCGTATCCAACGGTGTGGAGCTTGCGCAAGTAATATCGAGTCACGAACAACGTCAGTTTTTCTGAGTCCTGCGCGCGTTTCTGACCGCTAGCACGATGTGTTTCTCTTTGACCGGCGTCGTGTTGATCTCAATGCCGATCGGCCTAAGCTGAGTCGCAGAACGCGTTCGCGATCACCACCGTGGGCGAGGGCTAGCGGTCATCCCAGCCTTCCGCAAAGCGGGATTCCAGGATGAGGTTCTGCCCGGCGGGGCGCGCGGGCCGCACCGACGTGCCGAAAATCGTCGACTAGTACATGGATGCCTTCCGCGAATGTTTTTGTCGGTAATCGCGTGTTGCGCTCCCTCTTCCAACGATCTGGCTTAGGCCGCTATAATGCAGGCCTTCTTGCGCGGAGAGCTTTCATGTTGCCTCCTGTCGGCAGACGATGGCTCGCGGCAGTTCTCGCGCTGGGATTTTGTACCGCCGCGAGCGCCGACGATGTGCTTTTCGAAAATGTCCGAATCTTCGACGGAAAGAACGCAGCCCTTTCCGCTCCGTCGAATGTGCTGGTCAAGGGCAACGTCATCGAGCGTATTTCTACGGTACCGATAGCGGTAGCAGGCCCTCTGCGTATCGCCGGAAACGGCCGCACGCTGATGCCTGGCCTCATCGACGCTCATTGGCACGCGGCGCTGATCCGTGTGACTCCGGCGCAGGCGTTCGGTGACGTCACCTATAACAGTCTAATGGCTGGCGACGAGGCGACGGACACGCTGATGCGCGGCTTCACCACCGTTCGCGATGTTGGCGGGCCGGTGTTCGGCCTCAAGCGCGCCATCGACGAGGGCATCGTCAAGGGCCCGCGCATCTATCCGTCCGGCGCCGTGATCACTGTCACGAGCGGGCATGGGGATTTCCGCGAGCTAACCGATCTGCCGCGGACGATCGGCGGCATGCTCGCCCGCATGGAGCAGCTTGGCGGGAGCATGGTCGCGGACAGCCCTGACGAGGTACGCCTGCGCACCCGTGAGCAACTCATGCAGGGGGCCTCCCAGGTTAAGTTGACGGCGGGCGGCGGGGTGTCGTCACCCTTCAGTCCGATCGACGTGACCACCTTCACCGAGGCCGAACTGCGCGCCGCGGTTGAAGCGGCCGAGAATTGGGGTACTTACATTACCGTCCACGCCTTTACGCCGGCTGCGATCCAACGAGCCATTGCGGTGGGCGTGAAGTGCATCGAGCACGGCATGTTGATGGACGATACAACCGCCAAGCTGATGGCCGAGAAGGGTATTTGGCTGAGCATGCAGCCGCTTCCCGACGACCTCAGGTTGGGCTTTCCGGTGGGTTCAGTGCAGCGAGCCAAGGCGGACGAGGTCTGGCCCGGTATAGCCAAGACCTACGAGTTGGCAAAGAAGTACAAGATCAAAACGGCGTGGGGTACCGACGTCCTGTTCTCTCGCGCGCTGGCGCAGCAACAGGGGGCAATTCTAGCCTCGCTCACTCGCTGGTATACCCCCGCCGAAGCGCTGGTCATGGCGACATCGACAAACGCCGAACTGCTGGCGCTGTCCGGTAAGCGCAATCCCTATCCCGGCAAGCTCGGCATCGTGGAACAGGGCGCACTCGCGGATTTGCTGCTTGTCGACGGAAATCCGCTGGACAACATCAACCTGATTGCCGATCCCGCCAGTAACTTCAAAATCATCATGAAGGACGGCGTCATCTACAAGAACGCTTTGAACTGAGCCTACGTCAAGCCAGACGGTGCCATCGCAAGATCGGTGTCCGGTATTGATGCTGTGGACGGCTCCTCCACCCGGCGCGCGAGCGCCGAAGATGTGGGCGCTGCTAAGGCTCCCACGATTCGGAGGAGCTACCTATGCAGACGATTACGACGATCGGTCTCGACATCGCCAAGTCGGTCTTTCAAGTGCACGGCGTTGATGCGGCGGGCCAAGTGGTCATCCGCCGTCAGTTGAAGCGTCGCTATGTCCTGTCGTTCTTCGAGAAGCTGCCGCCATGCCTCATTGGCATCGAGGCTTGCGCGTCGTCACACCATTGGTCGCGCGAGCTCCAGGCGCTTGGCCATACGGTGCGCCTGATGCCGCCGGCCTACGTGAAGCCTTACGTCAAACGGCAGAAGAATGACGCTGCTGACGCCGAAGCCATCTGTGAGGCGGTCACCAGAGCCAATATGCGGTTTGTTCCAACCAAGACGCCTGAGCAGCAAAGTGGGCTGATGCTACATCGAACGCGTCATCTGTTGATCCGACAGCAGACCTCGGTGATCAATGCCATCCGTGCTCACCTTGCGGAGTTTGGGATCGTTGCGCCGGTCGGACGCAAGGGCGTCGAGGACCTGCTGGGTGTCATTGCCGATGCGAGCGATAAACGGGTGTCTGAGGTTGTGCGGGGATGCCTTGCCGCGCTGGGTAGCCAACTACTCGGTCTCAAGAAGCAAATCCTAGACTTTGATCGAATGATCCTGGCTTGGCACCGCTCCAATCAAACGAGCAAGCGTCTGAACTGCATTCCTGGCGTCGGTCCGTTGCTGGCCACCGCCCTGGTGGCGAGTGTTGGGGATCCCAAAACCTTCCGGTCGGGCCGCAACTTCTCGGCCTGGATCGGCCTGGTGCCCAAGCAGCACTCAAGCGGGGGGCGGGATAGGCTCGGCAGCATCAGCAAACAGGGTGACCGCTACCTGCGCGGCCTGTTCGTGGCCGGCGCCCTCGCTGTCATCCGCTATGCCAAGATCCACGGCACCAAGCATCGGCCTTGGGTCGCGGCGTTGTTGGCAAGACGACCGACCAAAGTCGCCGCCATCGCGCTGGCCAACAAGCTCGCCCGCATGGCCTGGGCAATGATGTCTACGGGCGAGCCGTACAATTATCCGGCCGGGCTAAGGGTCTGACGAGATCGCGCCGAATACTCGGCGTGATGTGAAGGTTGGGAGGGCGAACAGCACGTAATGCAGAGCCGGTCGTTCCGGCGATCAGGACAACCCACATGGGCCACGGCATTGTCGAATGCGTGCTTTTGACCGGGACCTGATCTGCGGAGAGCATTATGGCCAGCGGTCATGTGAGCCGCACTCAAAGGCCGAACACATGGCTGCACCGACCAAGCCTGCGACGTGAAGAAAGCTCTTGCCAACCCGGAGCCGTCCACACATGGCCCGTAGCCGAAGACGGCTGCCGAAGTAAGGCGGTGAACTGATACGGAGAGTGCCCCAATGGGGCATCAGAGAACTCCTAATTTAAGATTTTGTGATTCCACAAGCGGCCGAAGCGCACCTTTGTTGGGGCGACTTTGTGCGAAGCTCGTGATCGCTGCTTTTTGGCGGAATTCCCTGTATTTTCCCTGTTAGCAGGGAATTGTATGCTGAGACGGGTTCGGTCCTGACTGCCTCCTCCGCCACGCAT
The DNA here is from genome assembly GCA_963807865.1 of uncultured Alphaproteobacteria bacterium. Lineage (GTDB taxonomy): Bacteria > Pseudomonadota > Alphaproteobacteria > Rhizobiales > Xanthobacteraceae > VAZQ01. The sequence goes on from CAWEDK010000029.1 coordinate 8,729, forward strand.
AAGTCATTGCTATTTCGCGAGGTTCGTAGTCCGGTTACGCGGTTGAGCGTTATCGCCGCCCACGACGGTGCTGACAGTGCGCCCGGGGCGACCTGCTCGATGGCCGGCGGCGCTGGATTCAAAGGGCGGCCATAGTTGCCTCTAACTTTTTGGGTAGAGAGAGGGCATGGTTCATCGCGCAAACCGCCGCGACATACTGAGATCGGCGGGGAAACTCGTGGTTGCCAGTTCGCTGGGCGCTCGCCCCGTGACCGTTGCGGTCGCCCAGGGCGCGATCAGGCTCGGAATCGAAGAGTCTTCTAAGCTCGACACGATGCTTCGCGATGCAACGAGCGCGGGAGATGTGCCAGGGGTCGTGGCGTTGGCCGCAACAGACACAGGCATCATTTATGAAGGGATTTTTGGCAAACGCCGGCTGCACGCCGAGCCGCTGATGACGCGCGATACCGTATTTCGCATCGCCTCGATGATTAAGCCGATTACCTCAGTGGCTGCGCTGCAGCTTGTCGAGCAGGGAAAGCTCTCATTGGACTCTCCGGTGCCGGATATCGATCCGGACCTTGGGTCACCTCAAGTGCTCGACGGATTCGATACCAACGGGATCCCGCGGTTGCGTCCGGCGAGGCGGCCGGTCTCCTTGCGCGATCTGCTAACTCATACAGCCGGCTTCACCTATCGGCTCTGGGATGCCAGGGCCGTCCAGTATGCCAAATCGATCGAATTGCTACCGAAAGCGCAAAGAATCCGTGCGCCGCGTACCCCACTTATGTTCGACCCCGGTGAGCGTTGGCAGTACGGCACGAGTATCGATTGGGTCGGCCGCATCGTCGAAACGATGAGCGGCGAGCCGCTGGATAGCTATTTTCGCAAGCACATTTTTGACCCGCTTGGAATGAGCGATACCGCGTTCGTCATCTCGCCGCAGCAGCGTCAGCGAGAGGCCAGTGCGCACCGACGCGGATCGGACGGCTCTATTACGCCGCAATCGCAAGAGCGACAATCGATACGCCGATCGTTCTCCGGCGGAGGTGGGATTTATTCGACCGGGCCGGACTATTTGACGTTCATCCGCATGTTGTTGCGGGGCGGCTCTCTGGACGGCGTCCGGATACTTCGTCCCGATACCGTCGCGCTCATGGGGCAGAACCAGATCGACAAGATCGAAGTCGGAGTTCTCAGGACGACGGTCCCGTCGCTCTCCAACGACGTCAATTTCTTTCCGGGTATCAATTGCAAATGGGGCTTCGGTCACATGATCAACATGCAGGCCGTTCCAGGCGGTCGCAGCGCTGGCAGTTTGACCTGGGGCGGCCTTCTCAACACCTATTATTGGATTGATCCTGGCAGGCGAATCTCAGCCGTTTTCATGACGCAAGTCTTGCCGTTTGCGGATGATCGAACATTGCGGATCTACCGTCAATTCGAACGCAGTATCTACGCTTCTGCAAAAGCAGGTTAGCGCATACTGGCACTTCCGCGCACTTCGCGTCTTCCGATCGGGTGTGTCGTGGAACGAGGGGGTGATGGTTGCGGTGATGTTCAATCTCGCCCCCTCGACGGTGGCAGCTCTACCGACCGTTTCGGCTTGAGTTTCTGCGGAGCGCCCCCGACGCTGCCGGTCCGCGCGCATCACATTGGTGGCAGCAGAGGAATCGATGAGAACGGAGAAGCCAGAGCCTGACGCTAGAGGGCGATCCGGCGCCTATCGCACAGTCTTTCGCAGCAGGACCGTGTTGTCGAATACCAGGCTGATCGTCCAGATCCAGCGTCCGCCGATGAATGCCTCAGGGTAGCGCCAATAGCCAGGCACACCCAAAATGCCCACTTCTTGATCAAGGTACTCAAAAGCCTGCGGCCATTTGGAATCGTCGAAATTCGGCGCCATCCACCCAGCCGGGATCGGATAGTGGATCGCGAAGCAAAGCTCTCGGCAAGTCGGCAGCTTCGCCAGGGGATGGATGCGCCCGCCTAGATGGGAAGTGTCGTGGATATTTCCGTACTCGACGACGTCGTCAGGGTGCTGGAGCGGTGCGATGTAGAACGACTGCGCCTTCCACGTGCTGTTCGTCACGGTCCCATCGGAGAACTTTGCAACGAACCCGCCATCGCCCGAATGCCATGAATTCCCTTGGAATACTTCCATACCGAGGCCCAGCTTGTCCTCCCAGTCCTGCGCCAGAATGGCGATCGGTGTACGGGCGCTTCACACGGAAGCGGACGACATGCGAGTTGAACGGCGTGAACGGAATGGCGTCCACTCCGATCAGCCTGCCGTTGATGTAGAGCTCGAAATAATTGTCCGCGACCATAAAGCCGGTCACGATCTCGCCGTCCTTGTCGATCTCGACGATCGGCACATTGTTGAGGTCGACTTCGGACAAGTCCTTCGGCGTCACTCCTGAGCATTCATTGTAGAGATCCGGCAGCTTGGGCGCTGCCAGGAAATTGTTGGCCGTTGGCACGGTGAACTTCGTCCCGTCCTTCGCCGTAATCTCCCCGACCGGGTTCTTCCTGAGGTTCATGCCCGGTCGGGTGATCCCGCACGGAATGAGATCTTCCGTGACCATTTTCGCCAGCCCTTGCGTGATAATGCGCTGCGGCGGGGGATCCGCTTTCGGCAGCGGCATTTTTGACGGGGGCGGCTGTTGCGACTGCTGCGCTTGTGCAGCGGCTGATACAAGCAACGCTGCTGACGCCGCGATCGCAAATGTGAGCGCAAGCGATCGTAATGGCCGAGATTTGTTCGCGGTGGCAGGCATTCGGCGCAAATTTTCCGTGGTCATGATGACGCTCCTTCGCAGGCCGCTTTGCTGCTGTCCGTGATCTTGGGGTTTGGCCGACCGCGATGCCAGTGCGATCATCCCGTAGTGTGCTAGAGTGGGGCCCCTGCTCGTGCCGCTCTGACAGGTGCTGGCAGCGGCATCCGGCTAACCAACGCCTGAATGGAGGCGGCACATGCTGACCAGGCGTTCGATCGTCGCGGCCGGGATTCTGGCTCCGGTCGCCGCGCGAGCTCAAACACCTTCGTCCGGATCGTCCGGATCATCAATCCGTTTCCCGCCGGCGGTACGTCCGATGCCATGGCGCGGCTGCTGCAGCCCGCGCTGCAGCAGCGTCTCGGCGCGACCATCATGGTGGAGAACCGGCCCGGCGCGTCGGCCTCGATCGGCGCGGCGGTGGTGGCGAAATCGCCGCCCGACGGCTCGCACCTGGCTGCTCACCTCGGAGACGTTCCTGCTCATCGACGCTGCTGCTCACCAATCTGCCCTTCGATGTGCAGAAGGATTTCGAGCCGGTGACGATGATCGCGCGCGGGCCGATGGTGCTGTGCGCGCATCCCTCGCGGCCCTACCGCACGCTGCCGGAGCTCGTCGCCGCGGCGAAGGCCAAGCCCGATACGCTGACCTATGGCACCACCGGCCTCGGCAGCAACGGGCACCTCACCGTGGCCGCGTTGTCGCAGCTCACCGGCATCAAGCTGGTGCACGTGCCCTATCGCGGCGCCGCGCCGCTGTTGAACGACGGCACCGCCGGCCACGTCGACATGGTGATCTCGTCGAGCGCGACGGTCGCGCCGCAGGTCGAGTCCGGGCAGTTGCGCGCGCTGATTCAGTTCGGCGAGCAGCGCGCGTCGTTCATTCCCGACACGCCGACCGCGGTCGAGCAGGGCATCACCAGCCTGCGCGCCTATTCGTGGTTCGGCTTCTTCGGCCCGGCCGGGACGCCGAAGCCGATCATCGACCGGTTCTACCAGGACGTCGTCGCGGCGGTGCGCGAGGAGAAGACCTACGGCATCTTCATCAACAAGTTCCGGGTCGAGGTGCCGCTGCCCACGCCGGAGGAGCTGCGCAAATCGATCGCCGAGGGGCTGCCGTTCTGGGCGAAGATCATCCGCGACAACAACATCAAGGGCGGCTCGTGATGCAACGTGCGGCTCGCGGCGTCATCACCCGCGAGCGGGTGATCCAGTAATCCCGGCATCGCGTGGACTAGTCGCTATGACGGCTCGGCGAGCGTACTGGATGGCCCGCTTCGCGGGCCATGACAACTGAGGCTGATCAAGGACTTGATCGTGCTCGACCGGATCAAAAGCGGCACCATCCAGGAGCTTGCCGCCGGCAAGCTCTATGCGCTGCAGAACACCATGCGGCTCGACGGCCGGGTCTCGTCCTATCCGGCGAGCGCCACGCGGCTATTCGGTGACGAACTGCTACCTGCTCAAGCAGCCCGACGCCGCCTGGCTGATCGACACCGGCTTCGGCGGCGACGAGGCGTCGCTGCGCGGGCAGATCGAGTCCCTGATCCCGCGCACGCTGCCGCTGTCGCTGTTGCCGCTGCGGCTGAACGAATTCATGTCGATCCAGAACATCGATCCGTTCACGCTCTACTTCAACGTCAAGGAATGCTTCACCGGCAATCCCGACGCCGCGTTCTGGTTCGATTTCGGCGCCGGCTCCGACTCCGGGCAGAACACGCTCGACCGGCTCAACATCACCACCATCAGCCGCGAGGAGACGATCCCGATCGGCGCGCAGGGCCGCCCGGTGGTCGTCTACCAGGCGCCGATCCGCCTGATCGCGACGCGCTGGATCTACGACGCGGCGACGAAGACGCTGTTCACCTCCGACATGTGGACGCACACCTGGCGCGAGCGCGCCGGACGGTCCCTGGATCATCCAGGACGGCGACGACGACCCGACCGACTTCGACCATGTGCGCTCGTTTCTGCTCAACACGCGCTACTGGTGGCTCGAGGGCGTCGACACCGCGAAGCTGCGCAAGGGCATCGACAAGATCCTGTCAAAGCACGACATCGAAACCATCGCGCCCGGCTACGGCTGCATCCTGCGCGGCAAGAAGACCGTCGCGAAGCACATGCAGCTCGTCGACGACGTGCTCAAGTCGCTCGACAAGTCGGTCGCCGTGTCGCGCTATGTCGGCCGCGACGAGGAGAGGTGAGGGAAAAATGGCCGCGCGTCATCAGGGCACGCTGAACCGTCCCAACCCGCTGCCGCGCGAGGTCGCGCCCGGCATCTTCTGGCTGGGCGAGTGCCTGGAGCAGCGCCAGCAGGGCAAGATCTATCACGGCTGCAACGCCTCGTTCCTGATCGTCGGCGAGACCGCCTCGATGCTGGTCGAGACCGGCCACCCGAAGGACTTCCCGATCACGGAAGCGCAGCTCAACACGCTGCTGCCCGGCCGGCCGCCGCTGAAATACCTTTTCGTCACGCACCAGGAGACGCCGCATTGCGGCGGGCTCGGCCGCGTGCTGACGCGCTTTCCGGACGCGCTCCTCGTCGGCGACGTCTCCGACTATCACCTCGCCTTCCCGCAGCACGAGCATCGCATGCGCATGATGAAGGAGGGCGACGAGATCGACCTCGGCGGCCGCGGCTTCCGCGCCGTCGAGCCGGTCGTGCGCGACATGCGCACCACCTGGTGGGGCTTCGAGACGCGCGAGCGCGTGCTCTTCCCCGGCGACGGCTTCGCCTACAGCCACTATCACGAGGATGGCCACTGCGGCCTCGTCGCCGAGGAGGCGGCGTCGCTCGACCTGCAGGATACCACCGCGGTGTTCGCGGATCTCGCGCTGTGGTGGACCAAGTGGGCCGACATGACGAACTACTGCGCCCGGCTCGACATCCTGATGCAGCGGCTTGACGTGAAGACCGTGTGCCCGACCCACGGCCTCGTCATCACCGACGTCGCGAGGACGATGCCGAAGGTGAAGGAGGGCCTGCTCTACGGCAGCAGCGTTGCCGAGCGCGGCACCAACGATGCCTCATTCGGCAAGAAGGCTGTTCCGGTGCCTGAAGAGACGTGTCGGCTGACGCTCCATTCACCATCTGGAAATCGCGTCGAACGATCCCGTGACCCTGCCTCATCCCGGAATCCCCGCAGACAGCATTGTCTTATGCGCCGGTGAGATGGCGCACCAGCCTATCCTGGGATTTTGAAGTCTTTCGCGTCGGTTCGGATCTTGTTTGCATCGAAGGCATTAATCTCGTCGATCAGTTCATTCGTGAACAGACCGCTCACGTCGGGGATTTTCTCGCTCAAGCCCATGAAGTCGACTTCCTCCTTGAACTCGGCCGCGCTCATTTCCCCCCATTTCTTGATACTCGGATCGTATGAGCTGAAGAACGGCGACCGCTTCGTGATCGGCATCATGATCGCGTTAAGCTGCTGCTCCAAAGTCGAAGCCCTCGGTGCGGCTTCCGGAAACATCTTGAGGAAGGCATAGGCCGCAGCTTTGGGATTTTCGCGGATGAAGACCTGACCTTTCGCGACGCCACGTCCTACGCCGACCGCCCATTTGCGCTTTTCCTTCAGGGTTTCCAGACGCGTGGTGAGATAGAAGCCGCCGATGTTCGGCACGTTCTTCGGCAGCGCCACATACCGCATTTCGATGCCGACCGCCTCGATCTGGCCGAACTGAGTATCGTAGCTGAAAAGCGCGTCCACGGCGCCGCGCTGCAGTGCCTGGCCGCCGACAACGCCCTCGCCGACCGCGAGAATATTGAGGTCCTTGTCGGGATCGAGGCCATTGCGCTTGAGAATGAGCTTCAGCACCGCATAGTCGGTCAGTCCAAGCGAGCTAACGCCCAGCATCTTACCCTTGAGGTCGGCCAACTGGTTGACGCCACTCTTCGGCGACACGGCAAGGCCGTACTTGAACGGATAGGTGAACTCGAAGAAATTGAGGGTCGGAAGCTTCTCGCCTCTGGCGACGACCGGAAGCTGCACGGTCGGAATGCCGGTCGCAAATTCGATGCGCTTGGAATCGATCTGCTCGATGACAACTGAGTTTGGGCCGAGCGGGAAGAACTCCAGGGTCAGGCCTTCCTCGCGATAGTAGCCGAGATATTCCGGTATCAGGATGTTGGCGATCATCGGCGAAACCACCTTGGTGCCGAAGCCGAGCCGCAGCTTCTGCAACTCCTGGGCGTTCGCGCCCGGCGCCAGGCCGAACGTCGCGATACCCAAGGCCAGCGCGACAATCAGTTTGTAGATTGTTCGCGTCATTGTTTCCTCCTCGGAGATTTCTTATACGTAGTCGTTGCGTGCTGCCCCGCCTGACCAGAACAGGACGCGACGCTGAACCGCCCGTACGGACGCAATCAGCAGGTAGCCAACGACCGCGAGCACGATCAGGACCGCAAAAACGCCGGCCGTGTCGTTGACGGATTGAAGCTGCAGCACCATCACGCCCATGCCGCGCTGCGCGCCGATGAATTCGGCGACCAGCGCGCCGAGCAGCGCGTAGACGATGCCGAGGTTGAGACCGGCGAATATCAGCGGCAGGCTGGAGGGGAGCTTCACCAGCCAGAAGACCTGCCAACGGCTGGCGTCGAGCGAGCCATCAACTCTAACCGGTCGCGCTCGACCGACAGGAAGCCCTGCAACGCGTTGAGCAGCACCGGAAACAGCGCGAGCGTCACCGCCATCGCGATCTTCGATTGGATCTGATAGCCGAACCAGATCACATAGAGCGGCGCGATCGCGACTTTCGGCAGGCTCTGGATCGCGGCGACATAGGGAAACAGCAGCCGCTCGACGATCCGAAACTCGGCCATGGCGGCTGCCATGACAAGGCCGAGGACGCGCCGATGGCGAAGCCGAAAGCGTCGCCGTCAGCGTATCCGCGAAATGATACCAAAAGCTCGCGCGGCTGGTCGGGTTCTGGCCAAGGCCGTCGACCAGCGCGGCCATCACAGCTTTCGGCGATGGCAGAACATAGGCGGGATGTCGTGCCAGACGACCAGCGCTTCCCACACCACGAAGCCAAGCACGACGCTGGCGGACAAGGGAGGAGAACGCTGTCGCCATTCGGAAGCGTTTTCCTCCTGCGTGGCGCAATGTCAGGCATCGACCGAGGCTCCCAGAAGGCCGCGGATGCGCCCGACGAAGTCGTTGAACTCCGGCTTGGTCGTGAGATCAAATCCGCGAGGCCGCGAAAACGGAATGCCGAACTCGTCGATGAACCGTCCGGCCGCGCCGACATGACCAGCACGCGGTCGGAAAGGAACACCGATTCCAGGATGCTGTGCGTGATGAAGAAGACCGTCTTGCGGTTGGCCATCCAGATCTTCTGCAGCTCGAGGCTCATGCGCTCGCGCGTCAGCGCATCCAGCGCGCCGAAGGGCTCGTCCATCAGCAGCAGCCGGGATCATGGATCAGGCTCCGCGCGATGCCGACGCGCTGCTGCATGCCGCCGGACAGCTCGAACGGATACTTGCCCTCGAAGCCAGTGAGACCGACCAGAGCGAGGAGCGGCGCGGGCGCGCTCTCCGCCGGGCTTGCGCGGGAGGCGCAGCACGCGAAGCGGCAGCAGGACGTTCTCCAGCACCGTCAGCCAGGGCAGCAGCACCGGCGTCTGGAAAACGACGCCCATGCCGCGCTGCGGCCGATGGACGGCTTGTCCGCGATAGATGATGGTGCCGTCGGTGGCCGGCTCGATGCCGGCGATGATCTTGAGCAGGGTCGATTTGCCGCACCCCGAGGGACCGACCACGCTGACGAATTCACCCTCGGCGAGCGACAGGGACGCCCGATCCAGCGCCAGGATCTGGTCGCCTTCGCGCGTCTCATAGTCCTTCGTCACGTCGGTGACGTTGAGGAACCGGTGCGCGGTTTCGCCACCTGCCCGCTCCGTCACAGACCGCCGCCAGACCGCGTGCATCGGCCGCTCCTTCGTCTCTCTCCGCCGCGCCGCATCATTAGTCTGCGGCGTCTTTCGTCCGCCGGCACGCTTCGGGGCGATCAACCCTCTCGCTTTCGAGCAGAGGAAAGATGCCGCCGCCGCGCATCAGGCTGATGAGCGAGGGCGGAACCGGCACGGCCTTCAGCGTCTGGCCGGTCGCCAGGATTGCGGACCGTGAAATCGTCGAACGAGACCTCCGCGCGCTGCCCCTCCTGGAACAGGCTCGAGACCCCGGGCATTCGAGCGCGAGCAGGCCGAAGCTCACGCAATTGCGAAAGAACAGAGCGTTGATCGATTCGGCGAGCACGCAGCCGATCGAGAGCGCGTTGAGCACCATCGGCGCCGGGCGGCTCGACCCCATGCCGAAATTGCGGCCGGCCACGATGAAGTCGCCGGGCTTGACCTCGTCGACCCAGCCGGGCCGGTTGGCCTCGAACACGTGGCGCGCCTGCTCCTTGGCCGGCATGTAGATATAGGGGGTCGGCGCGATCAGATCGGTGTTGATGTCGTCGCCGAAATTTCCAGACCTCGCCGTCAACCATGCCCTCGCTCCCGCAGGAATTCGCCGGGATGCGTGATCACGCCGGTCAACGCCGAGGCTGCCACAGTCGCGGGCGAGGCCATGAAGATGCGGGCGCTGGGATCGCCCATGCGTCCGCTGAAATTGCGCGTGCTGGCGGTGATGCAGGTCTCGTTCGGCCCGAGCACGCCCATGTGACCGCCCTGGCAGGCGCCGCAGGTCGCATTGGTCACGACCGCGCCGGCATCCATCAGCGTTTCGATCAGGCCGGCCTTCAGCGCCGGCGATAGATCGCCTGCGAGCCGGGCGTAATCAGGAACCGAACGCCGGGCGCGACCCGCCTTCCTTTCACCACCTCGGCGGCGACCGCGAGATCGTCGAAGTTGCCGTTGGCGCAGGAGCCGATGAAGGCCTGCTGGATACGCTCGCGCTTGACCTCGCTCACGGGGACGGCGTTGCCGATGACCTTGCCGGGCAGCGCGACCAGCGGCTCGATGGCGTCGAGGTCGATTGCGCGGCGCTCGGCGTAGTGGGCGTCCGCGTCAGGGTATTGCGCTTCGAACGGCGCCTGCGTGCGCTCGCGCACGTAGGCCAGCATGGCTTCGTCCGGCTCGAAGATCGTGAAATCGGCGTTGAGCTCCGTGCCCATGGTGGCGAGCGTGCGCCGCGCGTCGATGCTCAGCTCACCAAGCGCACGTCCGCCGAACTCGACGTTCTGATTCGAGTGGTCCCCATAGCGCGCCGCGATATGGAGGAACAGGTCCTTCGCCGAGACGCCATGGCGAAGGCGGCCGGTGAGGTCGTAGCGCACGGTCTCGCCCACCCGGAACCAGGTTTCGCCCTTGGCCAGGGCGTAGATGATGTCCGGGCCGCCCGTCCGCGCGCCGCGCAGTTGAAAGCGCCGCCGCTGCCGGTGTGCGAATCGGAGCAGACCAGCACCGTGCCGGGCAGCGCGTAGCCGTGCTGCGCCACGATCACGTGGGAGATGCCCTGGTCGCTGCCCACATCGTGGAAGCGCTTGATGCCGAACTGCTCGACGAACTTCCGGCCGACGTCGTGGGCCTTGGCGCAGGCGCGGTCCGGCGCCGGCACGCGATGGTCGAACACCACCACGACGCCATCCGGATTCTTGATGCTGACGAGGTCGCGCCAATAGGCGGGAAAGAAATTTCCGTCGTAAAGCACGACCGTATCGACGCCGACGACGACCAGGTCGCCCGGCTTCACCTGCGCCGCGCCGCTGGCGCGCGCCAGAATCTTCTCGACGATCGTCATCGGCATGGCATGGATCGACCACCTAAGTCCTTGTCCGACGTTGGCGCGCGGGGATTTGTCCGTCA
>CAWEDK010000030.1:0-45569 GCA_963807865.1 uncultured Alphaproteobacteria bacterium
TCTTCTGGTTGTGGCTGCGGGAATCAATCTGCTTGAGGACATCCTGCATGATGCCTTCGGCATGATCCCAGGCCGCCTCGGAGCCGACGCGTTTTTCCGGCCGGGTCGAGAGCTTGACCGTGAGATCGCCGGTGAAGCCGAAATCCTGATAGGTCGTCAGGATCAGGTCGTTGATCTTGAGGCACTCGTCGGCCATCTGCTCCTCGGTGCAGAACACGTGCGCGTCGTCCTGGGTGAAGGCGCGCACCCGCAGCAGGCCGTGCAGCGCGCCCGACGGCTCGTAGCGGTGGACCACGCCGAACTCCGCCATCCGCAGCGGCAGCTCGCGATACGACCGCAGCCCGTGCTTGAAGATCTGGATGTGCCCGGGGCAGTTCATCGGCTTGATCGCGAACACCCGCTCGTCCTCGGTGTTCTCGCCAGCCGACGTCGCCATGAACATGTTCTCGCGGAACCACTGCCAGTGACCGGAGGTCTCCCACAGCGACTTGTCGAGGAGCTGCGGGGCGTTGACCTCGCGATAGTCGCCCTTGAGGCGACGGCGCATATAGCTGACGATCTCCTGGAAGATGGTCCAGCCATGGGCGTGCCAGAACACGGTGCCCGGTCCTTCCTCCTGGAAGTGAAACAGGTCCATCTCGCGTCCGAGCTTGCGGTGATCGCGCTTTTCGGCTTCCTCCATCTGCTTGAGGTAGGCGTCGAGTTCTTCCTGCTTGGCGAAGGCGGTGCCGTAGATGCGGCTCAGCATTTCGCGGTTGCTGTCGCCGCGCCAATAGGCGCCCGCGACCTTCATCAGCTTGAAGGCGTTGCCGACCTTGCCGGTCGAGGTCATGTGCGGACCGCGGCAGAGATCGAACCACTCGCCCTGCTTGTAGATGTTGATCTGCTGGTCCGCCGGAATGGCATCGACCAGCTCGACCTTGAACATCTCGCCCTTGTCGCGGAAGACCTTCTTGGTCTCGTCGCGCGACCATATTTCTTTGGTGAACGGTTTGTCGCGCGCGATGATCTCGCGCATCTTCTTCTCGATCGCGTCGAAGTCCTCCGGAGTGAACGGCTGATTGCGGAAGAAGTCGTAGTAGAAGCCGTTCTCGATCACCGGTCCGATCGTGACCTGGGTGCCGGGCCACAGCGTCTGCACGGCTTCCGCGAGTACGTGCGCGCAGTCGTGCCGGATCAGTTCCAGCGCGCGCGGGTCGTCGCGCGAGATGAACTCGATCTTGGCGTCCTGTTCGATCGGGTCGGCGAGATCGCGGACCGTGCCATCGAGCGCCATCGCGACCGTGCGCTTGGCGAGCGAGGGCGAGATGCCCTTGGCGATGTCGAGGCCGGTGATGTGTGGCGGGTACTCCCGACGCGCGCCGTCGGGAAAGGTCAGCGCGACCATAACTTTAGCTCCTGTTGCTCACTCGCTGCCTACGAATGCAGGTAAGCGGACCGGGGACGGCTTTTAGCGCAGGCCGGCCGTCGGGCGCAATAAGCGGGGATGCAATTACGCCGCACTCAACCCTCGTGCCGAAAGGGCACGCGTCGCGCGGCGACTTGGCGCCGCGCCTGCAGCCTCCTTCGAGGACGGAATCGCCTGACGCGCATTCGGCGAGCGGGAGGCCTAGCGCGCACGTGTCAGCGACGACGGCGCAGCACAATGCGGTGTGCTTGTTGCGCGTTACGGTCCGCGGCCGCCAACATCCGAGGTGTGGGGCCACAGTTCTGCCGTGAGATTCGCTCTGTGCGTGCAATCCGAGCCGCTCGCGCAAAGCAAATCACCCGCGCTGCAGCACGCTCGATGCAACGTGGCGCCGCGTGAGGTCGTTGGCGGCGTCAGGAAGTTCAACGTCTTGATCGCCGATGCGCATGTCGCTTCTCAATCACCGCCACATTCGCGCGGAGCCTGTTACCGTGCACCTTCCATGCACACAATGATCAAACTCGGATCACACCCACGACAGATTTGCTAACGAAACTTGAATTGTTCCGAGGCGGCGATGTGAGTTCAACGCGTACGCCAAAATCGGAAAGCGTCAGCAACCTGTCGGGTCTGTTACGCGCGTGTGTGTGTGTTGCGTAGAGTGAGACCCGGCCGCAAGGACGGGGGTTGAGATGGGGGGAGGTCGGCAACGACTGGTGGGGCCACTTCAGGTAACGTGCGTATTGGCCGCGGCGGGGATTGCCGTAGCCTTTTCCATCTCGCCTACATGGGCGCAAAACGGGCGAGCGCCGATTCCCGACAAGCCTAATCTCGGCTCGGTCGGTGAGCGCATCAACGCCAATACGATCGCGGTCGTATCCGGCAATCTCAATGCCACGTATCTGTCGATCGCTTACGATCTGTCAGCGGTCCTGGATGACGGCGACAATTTCCGCGTCCTGCCGGTGATCGGCAAGGGCGGTGGCCAGAACCTGCGCGATGTCCGGTTCTTGAAAGGGGTGGATCTCGGCATCACGCAGTCGATCCTGCTCAACACGTTCCGCCGCAGCAATGAGATCGGCAACATCGACGACAAAATCGTCTACCTCGCCAAGCTGTTCAACGAGGAGATGCACCTGGTCGTGCGCGCCGATTCGGGCATCGAGTCGATCGAGCAGCTTGCTGGCAAGAAGGTCAACTTCAGCGACATCGGCAGCGGCACGCAACTGTCCTCGCGCGATATCTTCAGCCGTCTCAAGGTCGCGGCCCAGGAAGTCAACATGGGCCAGGCGGATGCATTCGAAAAGCTCAAGTCCGGAGATATCGCCGCCACCGTCCTGATCGCCGGCAAGCCGGCCGGCGCGATGGCCAAGCTGAAGGCCGCCGAGGGCTTTCGTTTCCTGCCCATTCCGTTCGCGAAGCCGTTGCAGGATGACTACCTGCCAGCGACGCTGACCAAGGCCGACTATCCCGGCATGGTGCCGTCGGGCGAAGGCGTTGAGACGGTCGCGGTGAGCGCGGTGCTCATCGCCTACAACTGGCCGAAGGGAAGCGACCGCTATCGCCGCATCGAAAAGTTCGTGCAGCAGTTCTTCCCGAAGCTCGCCGAATTCCAGAAGCCGCCGCGCCATCCGAAATGGCAGGAGACCAATCTCGCGGCCACGCTGCCGGGTTGGACGCGGTTTGCGCCGGCGGATGAATGGCTGCAGCGCCATCGCCAACCTGCGCCGTCGCAGCAGCCGGTCGCCGCCAACCGCGACACCTTCAAGGAGTTCATGGCGACGCGGGGAGCCGGCGCCAAGCCGGAGGAGCGCGAGCGGCTGTTCCAGGAATTCCTGAAATGGAGCCAGGCGCGCGACCGCCGATAGTCAGGGAGATGTAAGCAGGGAGATTCGATGGTTTACGACAGCGTCTGATCCGTCAGACGCCTCGACCGGGGGGTCGAGAGAGGGGGGAGGCGTTCGATGAGTGCTCCAGTGCGCGGCACGGAGAGTGACGACAAGTTTCTGCAGTATGCCCCGAGATGGATTCGGGAAGGCGCGGCGGGACATCCGCCATCGCCGCCACAGCGGGAAATCGCGAATGCGCCGCCGATGGCGCCTGGGCTCGGCGGACCGAATATCGAGCGGCCGCCATTGCCGCCGCGGTTCGAAGGCGACATCGCCATCGAGGCGCTCAGGCGACGGATGGCGCTCGATCCGCAGGCCGTTCCGCAGCCGCCGATCCGCTTGCGGCGGACCAGCCACATCCCTTGGCTCGGCCGGCTGTTCGCCATGTGCATGCTGGCGGCGCTTGGGGCCTTCGGGCTGACCTGGGCCACCTCGCCGCAAGCGCCGGCGACGCATGAGCGCGATCCGGAGGTGACCAAGACTGCCATGCCGCTCGCAAGCAAGTCGGCGCGCGGAGCGCCGCTGCTACCCGCGCGACTCGTGGTCGAGAGCCAGCGCGGCCGGATCAACGAGCCGCTCGCGCTTGGTGTCTCGTTCGACGGCAAGGTGAGTGGCGAGATGCTGATGGTGGCGGGCTTCGCGGAAGGCACGCGGCTCTCCGCCGGGGCGCCGCTCGGTCGTTCCGGCTGGCAGTTGTCGGCGCTGGATGTCGGCAGGGCGATGGCGTACGCGCCCCCGGACTTCGTCGGCGCCATGGATGCCAGGGTCGATCTTCGTACCGCCAACGACCGGGTGCTGGACAGCCAAGTGGTCCGGCTGGAGTGGGTTGCGAAAAGTCCCGAGGCGCAGATGGCCGCGATCTCTCCGATCGCGCAGCCGCCGGCCGAAGCCGCGGCGCAGCCGCTCGCGGATGACGAAATCGCCGGACTGCTCAAGCGCGGCCAGGAAGTCCTGCGCACCGGCGACATCGCGTCGGCGCGGTTGCTGTTGCGGCGTGCCGCCAACGCCGGCAGCGCGCCGGCCGCACTGGCGCTGGGCGGTACCTTCGACGGCGCGGTGCTGGCGCAACTCGGCGTGCTCGGTTTCGCCCGCGACGCGGATCAGGCGCGCGTTTGGTACCGGAAGGCTGCGGAACTGGGTTCTCAGGAAGCCGAACAGCGCCTGGAAGCGCTGGGAAGAAGCGGGAAGTAAGCCGAACTAGGGGGCATTCATGGGCGGGGCGTTGGTGCCCCGCCAGCGGCCGTATCGCCACGGCAGGTACCAGCGCGCGGTCCCCGGCAACGCCGCCGGCACGACATCGAGCCCGGATGTTCCGAACGGTTGACAGCGGCAGAGCCGCGCCAGGGTCATCCAACCGCCCGCCCACAGGCCGAATTGGCCAATCGCTTCATCGGCATAGGCTGAACATGTGGGAAGGTGGCGGCAATGGAATCCGACCAGCGCCGATAGCGTATAGCGATAGGCGCGAATCAGGGCTCGGGCGGCGAGTTCCGGACCCGCGCGTAATGCCGCGCAAAACGGCATGTCTTTGATGTGCGGCACGCATGAAGTTTCCTTCGTGGGCCAAAATGGCCGCGGCAGGCAAGTATTTCGCGCGTTGGGCTGTTCGCGCCCATGCGCGGTTCCACGGCAATTCGCCGCTGGAACCGCCCGTTATTGGGGCTGGACCCGAGTCGCCGCTGCATCTAAAAGCGGCATGCAAGCTGTGGGACACACGCGCGTCAGCGGCCGACACCAAGAGTGGCATGGCGCGCCTTGATCGAGGGATCAGCATGCTCCGACTCGTTTCGGCCGGGCTCGCGTGCGTTTGTTGTTTCTTGCAAGTGTTCATGGGATCGCCAGCACGCGCCGACGATGCGGCGGCCGGTCCGATGCGCTTCGAGTGGCGACGTGAGGGCCCGGCGCAGGTTTGCGGATCGAATTGCCGGACCTGGATTTCCGCCAGCGGCTACGTCACCAGCGACACGCCGCGTGAGTTTGAGGCGTTCGCCCGCAATTCCGATGTGCGCGGCGCGGTGCTGGTGCTCGATTCTGACGGCGGATCGGTGCTCGGGACGCTCGCGCTGGGGCGAACCATCCGCAAGCTCGATATGGTGACGACGGTGGGCCGGACCCGCACCCTGCCGGCAGCCGAAGACGGCGTGAAGTATGCCGCGCTGGCGCCGGATTCCCACTGCGAATCGATGTGCGCATTCCTGCTGCTGGCCGGCACGCGCCGCTATGTGCCGCCGCAGGCGCAGGTGCTGGTGCATCAGATCTGGCTCGGCAAGAAGCGCAAGACGGCGCTGGAATCGAGCTACTCGGCCGAAGAACTCAACGTCGTACAACGCGACATCGGGCGCCTCGCGCAATACACCATCGAGATGGGCGGCGACATCGAGCTTCTGGAGCGGGCCTTGCAGGTGCCGCCGTGGGAGCCGTTGCATCTCCTGTCAGCGGCCGAACTCGAACGCATGCGGCTGAGCACGGTCGAGGGCTTGTTCATCGAAGCGCCGCAGCGCATTGCGCCGACCGCGGCAACCGCCGCGTTCGCGACCGTAGGGCAGCCGACATCGCAGCGCGACTGAGAGCGCTACATGCGTCCGCCTGCAGCGATACTGGCTGAAAAGCTTGCTGTAGCTCGTGCGCGACTTCTCCCACACGGCGATCTGCTGCACGTAATCCGAGTTCGGGCAGGCCGTGACGTGCGCTTTCACGCGCGCGGCGAACGCCATCAGGGTCTCCAGCGTGATGCAGTATGGCGGCCGGTCGGCCGGCGTGGCGACTTCGAGCCGCGGCAGATCGGACTGGTCTCGCCCCAGGGCGGCCGCCTCGGTCGCGCAGTCGGCCGCGGCGGCCATGCCGGCGAACTGTGTCAGCGCCAGCGCGAGGCCGCCCACGGCAGGGAGCCGGCGCCGCATCGGGACAGTCACTCCGCGGCTTGCCGGCGCTTCGCCTCGATCTGATCGATGGCGGCCGCGACGGCATCGAAGGTCAGCAGCGTGGAAGCGTGCCGGGCCTTGTAGTCGCGCACCGGTTCGAGCACGGCGATGTCGGCCCACTTGCCGGACGGCGGCGCGCCGTTCTCCTTCAGCATGCGCCGAACAGTCTCGCGCAGCCCCTTCAGCTCGTCGGCTTTCGCGCCGATCGACATGGCGGGCCATGATGGAGGAAGAGGCCTGGCCGAGCGCGCAGGCTTTCACATCGTGGGCAAAGTCCGTCACGGTATCGCCGGTCATCTTGAGATCGACCGTGACGGTCGAACCGCAGAGCTTGGAGTGGGCCGTCGCCGTAGCGTCCGGCGCCTCGAGCCGGCCGATCCGCGGGATATTGCCGGCAAGCTCCAGGATTCGGCTGTTGTAGACCTCGTTCAGCATGGGAGTGCCAAGCCTGTTTTCGGCTGCCGGTTGATTGCAGCGCCGGTTGCCGACGAATATATATGCATCGGCCGGCTGCTGCGAAGAGCAGTGAGGCTTCGACGGCCGGCTTTGCCCTCGGGCAAAGGCATGTAGAATGGGAATGCGGCGTCCGGTTGCCGCGCATGGGTTGAGCTCGCCCGTGCGCCAAGACTGATGCGGCCGCCCCGGTGACACCCCCGGCCTGTTGGCCGGTCGAACGGAGACCGCAAATGGATGCTGTCGTGAAGCCTTGGCCCAAGCCGGCCGTCCCTGAACCTATGGTGGCAGACCACGCCCGGACCGGCGCGCAGCCGTCCGTGCCCAAGCCCTCGCGCGAGGACGCGCTGGCCGCGGTGCGGACCCTGATCGCCTATGCGGGCGACAATCCCGATCGCGAAGGCCTGCTCGATACGCCGCGGCGGGTCGTCGACGCCTACGATGAGCTCTACCGCGGATATGGCGAGTCGCCCGCCGACGTGCTGGACCGCACCTTCAGCGAGATCGGCGACGCTACGACGATTTCGTCCTGGTGCGCGACATCGCCTTCAACTCGCACTGCGAGCACCACATGATGCCGTTCGTCGGCAAGGCGCATATCGCCTACAAGCCGGTCGATCGCGTGGTGGGGCTGTCCAAGCTCGCGCGGCTGGTCGACATCTATGCCTGCCGCCTGCAGACGCAGGAGCACATGACTTCGCAGATCGCCACCGCGCTCGAGGATGTCCTCGGTCCGCGCGGCGTGGCGGTCATGCTCGAGGCCGAGCACATGTGCATGTCGGTGCGCGGCGTCGAGAAGCCCGGTTCCTCGACCATCACCACGCAGTTCACCGGCAGCTTCCGCGACAATCCGGACGACCAGGTCCGTTTCATCACCATGGTGCGCGCGTCCCAGCGTTGAATCCCGCTGCCGGGCTGCGGAGCGCGCCGTACCCCCGTGACAGGGCAGCGACGAGGCGCGGACGTGACCGATCATATTGATGTCTTTGCGTCGCCCGGCTCGGCCAAGGAGGTCGAGGAAGGGCGTACGCTCACGCCGAAGTTCGACGCCGATGGTCTCGTCACCTGCGTGGCGACCGATGCGGCCTCCGGCGACGTGCTGATGGTCGCCCACATGAACGCGGAGGCGCTGCAAAGGACGATCGAGACCGGCGACGCCTGGTACTTCAGCCGGTCACGGCGCGCGTTGTGGAAGAAGGGCGAGAGCTCCGGCCACGTCCAGCGGGTCGTCGAGATGCGGGTCGATTGCGATCAGGATGCCGTGTGGATCAAGGTCGAGCAGACCGGTGCCGGCGCGTGCCACACCGGCCGGCGCTCGTGCTTCTACCGCGCAGTGCCGGTCGGTACGGGCGGCGCCGTCACGCTGGAATTCCGCGACGGTGAGCGGCACTTCGATCCTGCCGCGGTGTACGGCGAGAAATCGTAGATTTCAGGTGATCCCCGCGGCGCTCGCCCGTTCGATCAATTGGCGGGCGCGCTCAAGGTGCGGGCGGTCGTACATCATGCCGTCGATGCCGACCGTGCCCTTGCCGGGATGCGCCGCGAACGCCGCCACCACTGCGCGCGCCTTGGCGACCGCGGCGGAGGTGGGCGTGAACACCTCGTTGATCACCGGCACCTGCGCCGGATGGATCGCCATCTTGGCGGTGAAGCCGTCGCGGCGCGCCTCCTCGGTCTCGCGGCGAACCGCGGCGATGTTGCGAAACTCGACCGCGATGGTGTCGATCGCCTGGACGCGCGCTGCGGCGGCGCCGGCGAGGCATAACGCTCGGGCCATGAGATACGGTGATAGGAAGCGGCCGACCGCATCGCGATTGACCTCGGCGCCCAGCTCGGCGGAGAGGTCCTCCGCGCCCCAGGTCATGCCTTCCAGCCGCCCGCTGGCGCCGCAGTAGGTGCCGGCCAGGAACAAAGACGCGGCGGTCTCGGTCGCGATCGCGACGATCTTGATGTGGCCGTCGGGCAATCCCGGCGATCGCTTCGCGGGCCGTGAGCTTGGCGTCGGTATGCGCCACGCTCGCGCCGCCCTCCGCCTTCGGCAGCATGATGGCGTCGGGGCGCGCGGGGACGATGGCGTCAAGATCGGCGTCGGTCAGGCCGGTCTGCAGGCCGTTGACGCGCACCAGGAGGCGAGGGCGCTTCGCGAGTTGAACGGCGTCCTTCAGGAAGTCCGCCGCGCTCTTGCGGGCCGCCGCCTTGTTCTCGGCGCGAGATGGAATCCTCAAGGTCGACGATCACGGCGTCGGCGCCGCTCGCCATCGCCTTGTCGAGCTTCCGGCCGCTGTCGGCGGGAACGAAGAGCAGCGAGCGCATCAGCGTGGCCGCATGGTGATGAAGACTTGCCGCTGGCATTCCGCGACCAGCTTGTTGTCCTGATTGAATGCGCGGTGGTGAAATTCGACGATGCCGGCGCCCTTGCGCGACTTCGACTCGCGCTTGCCGATCACCTCGGTGGTGCAGTGGACGGTGTCGCCCTCGAACAGCGGGTGCGGAAACTTCACCTCCGTCATTCCGAGGTTCGCGATGGTGGTGCCGACCGTGGTGTCGGCGACCTGGATCCCGATCATCAGGCCGAGCGTGAACAGCGAGTTCATCAGCGGTTGACCCCACTCGGTCTCCTGCTCGCAGAAGTGGCGGTCGATATGCAGCGGCTGCGGATTGAGCGTCATGTTGGAGAACAGCATGTTGTCCATCTGCGTCACCGTGCGGGTGAGCGGATGCTCGAACCGTTGGCCGGGCTGGAAATCGTCGAAATAGATGCCTCCGCGCTTATGACGGGTCGCGATCTCGGCCATCGGGTCCTCCTTCTAAGTTTCTTAAGACGCCGTTTAACATAATCGTCGGAATTCGTCCGGAGCCAAGCCCGAAAGTTTGGGGCAAAGCGCCACCGCTGGTCGAAGCGGCCGACCTTACACGGCGGCCTGGGCGATCGCTGACCTTCAACCATCTGCCGGCGACCGCCAAGGTCGAATTCATCTAAATCCGCGCGGCTTGTTCACGGATGGCAGGTTTTTAGTCGCGAAATTGCGGCGGCGATCGACCACGTGCCATCGGGGCGGCGGCTGCACGCGACAGGATGCAGCTACGTGGTGAAGGGCGGCCTCCGGACGAAGGCCGGACCAGGGATGCGCGCTGTTAAGACTTCGGTAAACTTCGCAAAGATTTATGGTGAACGCTTTGTTAATTCTCGCGCGTTAGTATCTTCGGTATCGGCGCGAGGCGCTGATGTCGCGCAGTGCGGCGCACCAGAATCGTGGCGTCGGTCACCAATGATTGTTCGGCAGTTTCCTGCATTGGATGCGCAGTGCGTCCGCCGGGGATCGGGCGGAAGCGAGCGGCAACTTGGCGCGTGCCTATCTCTACTCGGACTTGTCCCGCGATGATCGCGCGGCGGCCGAGGGGGCGCTCATCATGTTGCTGGACGATCCATCGCCGCTGGTGCGCGCCGAACTCGCCCGGGCCCTCGCGTTCAGCGAGAACGCCCCGCCCGCGGTCATTCATGGACTTGCCGCCGACCAGCCCGAGGTCGCGACCTGGGTGCTGGAGCATTCGGTACTGCTGGTCGATGCCGACCTGGTCGATGCGGTCGCGACCGGCGGCCCGGAAGTCCAGATGGCGATCGCAAACCGTGCCGATCTGCCGAGCGCAGTCTCGGCCGCGATCGCCGAAGTCGGTGCGGCCGAAGCTTGCCTCGTACTGATCGAAAACGTCCAGGCCGAGATCGCGCCGTTCTCGCTCGATCGGATCGTCGACCGGTTCGGGCACCTTCCGGTCATCCGCGAGTCCATGCTGGTGCGCGAGGACCTTCCCGCGGCGACACGCCAGCAATTGGTCGCGAAACTCTCCCAGACCCTGGTGGGCTTCGTTACCTCCCGCGCTTGGCTGGAAGAGGGCCGCGCCCAACGCATCGCGCGCGAGGCGTGCGAGAAGGCGACCGTGACGCTCGCGGCCGCGTCGCCCAATGGCGAAATCCGCCCGCTCATCCGGCACCTGCGCGAAAGCGGCCAGCTTACCGCCGGCCTGGTGCTGCGAGCGTTGCTGTCCGGCAATGTCGGGCTGTTCGAGGAGGCGCTCGCCGATCTCTCCGGCATGCCGATCGCGCGCGTCAGCGCGCTGGTGCATGACAGGGGCAGCTCCGGTTTTCGCGCGGTGTTCGACCGGGCGGGATTGCCGGTATCCACCTATCCGGCCTTCCGCGAGGCGGTCGAAGCGATGCGCGAGGGCGGGTTCGTGGGTGACATGGGCGGCGCGACACGTCTCAAACGGCGCATGGTCGAGCGCGTGCTGACGCGGTGCGCCGATCACGACGGCGTCGATATCGAGCCGCTTCTCACGCTGCTGCGGCGATTTGCGGCGGAAGCTGCGCGCGAAGAGGCGCGGCTGTTGTGCGACGAACTGGTCGCGGATGATGGTTCCGATCAGGATTACGGCTACGAGGACGAGCGCGTAGCGGCTTGACGCGTCGCAATTCGCGCCGCGCCGGCGCGCCAAAACGAAAACCACCTGAGATTCTCGATTACTTTCAGGACTCGCCCGGCACCAGGAGCAGGGGTCGATGACAACCTGGCTGCTCCCGGTTCCCGTGCGCCACGAAAACGTCGGTGACTTCAAGCAGCTTCGGCGCAATATGGCGCGTTCCCCGCGTGGGGACGGCTGCGCTATCGTTCTCAACGATTCGCGGGTATCGAGCCGGCGGTGGCGCCGAGCCCGCGAAATCGGTGGAGAGATCGATGCATTGGGTGATGTCCGCTCTGGCTGTGCTGTTGCTGTCGCTTGGCTCGACACCTCCGGCGCACGCGCAATCCGGCCATCGCGGCCTCATCGAACAGGCCGTGCAGGCGCAGGGCGGAGCGGCCGCCTTGCGTGCGTTGAAAAGCCTCTCGATCAAGGCCGATGCCGCGCACTGGGACACTGGACAGTCGCTGGTGCCCGGCGGCGAGCCGCGCTTCCTGGGAAATTCTGCGATCTCGATGGTCTGGGATGTGGCGAACGGGCAGGCGCGCAGCGAATGGGACCGCGAGAAGAAATACCCGAGCATCGAACGTGTGAAATACACCGAAATCGTCACGCCCGGGCTCGGCTTCGTCGTCAACGAAAAGGGCGTGGCGCAGCCGATGTCGGGTATCCGCATCGCCACCGCATTGCGCGAGCTTGAGCGCATCGATCCAACTTTGCTGGTCAAGATGCTGGATGCCAAGAAGGGCGTGCGCCCGCTGGCCAATGAACTGCTCGGCAAGACGCCGATGCTGGCGATGGGCTATGCCGTCGGCGAGGGGAACTTCACTGTATTAATCGATCCCAAGACCAAGCTGCCGGCCGCCGTCCGCACCCGCGACGACGACAGCATCGCAGGCGATTCCACCTACGACGTGGTGTTCAGCGACTGGAAAGCGGTCGGCGCAGTCAAGATCGCGCATACACTGTCGTATCAGTGGAATGGGGTGGAGATCGGCAAGGTGACCTATCAGGAAGTCGCCGCCAATCCCGCGATCGCGCCCGATGCGTTTGCGGTTCCGGATGCGATCCGCGCCGCTGCCAAGGCGCCGGCCACCGGCAACGTGCCGTATTGGTGGGTAATCAAGCGCGTGCTGCTCGGGCGTTTCGCCGACACCGACACGATCATCTTTCCCGCAGGTGGTGGTCTCAAGCTGGTGGAGCTTGCGCCGAACGTGCAGCACGTCCAGGGCGGTGGTGCGAACAATTTGATCGTCGCCATGAAGGATCATCTCGTCGTGTTCGACGCGCCCTACGGCGAACTTCAGTCGCGCTGGGTGATCGACGCCGCGAAAGCCAGATATCCGGGCAAGCCGGTACGCTATCTGGTGCTCTCGCATCATCACATGGACCATTCCGGCGGCGTCCGTACGTTCATCGCGGAAGGCGCCACCGTGATCGTGCCCGGTCCCGGAAAGGCGTATTTCGAGGCGGTCGCACGCGCGCGCCATACGATCGTGCCGGATGAACTGCAGAAGAAACCGCGTGCGGCGAGGATCGAAGACGTGACGGATCAGCGCGTGCTGACGGACGGCACCGACGAAATCCGCCTTTACAACGTCGAAAATCCGCATGCCAAAGGCATGATCCTTGCACACCTGCCGGGGCCGAACATCGTATACGTCACCGACATTCTGTCGCCGCGGCCGCCGATCGACCGCAATGCCGGGTCCCTTGCGGTCGGCAACGCGCTCAAGAAGTACGGGATCACCGGCGCCACTATCGCCGGCGGACATGGCACCACCGTCAAGCAGTCCGACATCGCGGCGGCGTTGGGTCTGGAACTCGGAAGCCGTTAAGCGCCATTGCTTGCGGCAGAGTGTTCGCTGATCAAGGGCTATCAGTATCCGAACTGCTCGCGCAGAATGCGTTCGTCGAGACTGTGGCCGGGGTCGAACAGCATCTTGGTCGAGATGTTGTGATCCATCTTGATGTCGACGCCGCGGACACCGCGCACTTCGTCATGGTCGGCGACCGCTGCCACCGGCCGCTTCTCCCACTCTAGCACTTCCACGCGCACATGCGCGGTGTCGGGTAGAAGTGCGCCGCGCCAGCGCCGCGGCCGGAACGGGCTGATCGGCGTCAGGGCCATTAGGGATGCGTTGATGGGAATGATCGGGCCCTGGGCGGAGAGGTTGTAGGCGGTGGAGCCGGCGGGCGTCGCGAGCAGAATGCCGTCGGCCACGAGTTCGTCCAGGCGCTGCTTGCCGTCGATCAGGATTCTGAGCCGCGCAGCCTGGTAGGTCTGGCGGAACAGTGAGACCTCGTTGAAGGCGTGGAATTCGGCTTCGTTGCCATTCGCGACAACTGCGCGCATCAGCAGTGGATGGATGACAGTGACTTCCGCAGCGGCAAGCCGTTCGTGCAGGCCGTCGGGCTGGTATTCGTTCATCAGAAAGCCGACGGTCCCGCGGTGCATGCCGTAGATCGGCTTGTCCGACTTCATGAACTTGTGAAGGGTCTGCAGCATCAGTCCATCGCCGCCGAGTGCGACGATGACGTCTGCGGAATCGGCCGGCACATCGCCGTAGCGTGCGGACAGGTGCTGCCGCGCCTCTTGGGCCTCCGCCGTGGGGCTTGCCATAAAGGCGATCCGTCCATACTTGCGGGGCACGGCGGTCATGTTCCGAGGCTCTGCTGTTCCGGTGCCATCAGCGACGAGTGGACGACACTTGGTGATCGGGGAGGCAAACTTGGAGCGCGCGGTTCTCGTCTATACGACCTATCCCTCGATTGTCGAGGCAGAGACGGCCGGGCGCGCACTGATCGAGCGGCGGCTTTGTGCCTGCGTCAACATTCTGCCCGGCATGATCTCGCACTATCGCTGGCAAGGCGAGGTCGAGCGGGCCGAAGAAGTGGTGATGATCATCAAGACACGTGCTTCGTTGGCCGAGGACGTGCGTGCGGCAGTCAAGGACACGCATTCGTATTCGACGCCTGCCTTCCTGGTCATCGCGGTCGAGAGCGTCGATCCGGCGTATCTCGCCTGGCTGATGACGGAGACGGCGCCGGTGGCGCAGCCATCCTCGTAACCAAGCCGGCGGCATCGCCATTGCGCGCTGCCCGCGACGAGAATCGCCGGTGGCCCGGTGCAATCCACATCGGGAACGCGTGGAGCACTCAGGCCGGACAAGCCGCATCCGTGCTTTAGCATGCGTTAATTGATCCCGTCGTATTGTCGTCGGCGTGGGGCTGCGTTCGCTTTCGAACGGACCACGCCAAAGGGAAATTGATACTGCGCAAGTCGACGCGCGACCGCCAGCGAGCCCGTTGTTGCGGGCGAGCAGGGCGCGACTGTGGACGAAACCAAGTTCTCGGGGTCCGCACCCTGGCCGGAGTTTGTACTGACAGTGATTGTATCGCGTAGCTGGCAGTATGCGTAACCGGCTTGGGTCGCGGCAGCCGGCTTGCGGTGTCTCTCGCGAGGCCCGCAAGCCGGTCTAATTTTGCCGCACCTCCGCCACTATTCTGTAGCTGCGGCGCAACAACAGTTTGCATTAGCGACGTACGCGGCGATCCGAGCTTGACGCTCGCGCTCTATCAAGGAAATCTTAACGCGTGTTGGTTCCTCGGTTTGCACCGGGGAGGCAAGAGGGAACACGGATCGTCTGCGCGCTGCAGATGAAATCGTGGCTGCCCCCGCAACTGTAAGCGGCGAGCGTTCGTCCGTATTGGCCACTGGGAAACTGGGAAGGCCGGACGACACGCATTGACCCGCGAGCCAGGAGACCTGCCAGCACAGTCACCCAACCGGTGGGCGGGGAGCACCACACGGAGCGGCTGTTCGCAGCGGTGACACATGACCGACGCGAAGGCCGTGGATTCTTTCCACGACTTCAGTGTGGGTGGTGTGCGGCCGTCTCCGGCTGCCGACATGCGTTCGGCAGGTGGGTTCGAAAGCCAACCGTTCACACGTCCTTCGCGTCGGGCTCTGTCACCGGGTGCCCGCGGCTGCGGGCACCGCAACGAAGGACGCGGATCATGGGACCGACATTTGTTAGTTTGCGACACCTGCGCGCGGCGCTGCTGGGATGCGCCGCCGTGTTGGGATTTGCCCCGGCTCAAGCACAGGACGCGCAACCAGCGACGTCCACGGCGGCCGTGACGCTCGAAACCATCGACGTCAACCCGACCTCGAGCCGCCTGAGCACGGCGGTGCCGAGCCGGCCGGCGCGCCAGCGCGATCCGCAGACGACGTCCCGCGTGGCGCCCGCGGCAAGGGCCGAGCGAGCCGGCCACGCCCGGCGCAGTCGTCGTCGAAAAGCCGTCCGGCATCGTCACCAACTCGACCATCACCGGCGCCTCGACGACGGTGATCACCGCGGCCGACATCGAGCGCTCGCCAAGCGTAACAGTCCAGGACATCCTGGCGCGCGAGCCGGGAGTCCAGATCACCAGCCTGTTCGGCGGCGTGAACGGTGCGGGGACCACCGTCGACATGCGCGGGTTCGGCGCGACCGCGTCGAACAACACGCTGATCCTCATCAACGGCCGGCGCATCAACGATCTCGATCTCGCCGGCGTCGATCTTGAGCACCATTCCGCGCGAAAGCATCGACCACATCGAGATCACGCGCGGCAACAGCGGCGCGGTGCTCTACGGCGACGGTGTCGTCGGCGGCGTGATCAATATCGTGCTCAAGAACGGTGCGAACTTGCCGCCGTCGGGCCGGATCATCGCGGCGACGGGATCGTTCAAATACGCCGAGGGCGGCGCGTCGATGAACACGTCATCCGGCCCGTGGGCGATGTCGGCTTATGCCAGCGTCATTGGCTCGGCCGGATATCGCCAGAACAACGTGCTGCGCCAGCAGGTCGGCGTCAGCGATTTTCGCTACACCGGCGACATGGGCGGCGGCTATCTCACGCTCTCCGCCGACGATCAGTCGCTCGGCTTTCCGGGCGGCCGCCGGGTGACGCCGTTCTTCAGCGAGGTCGACGTGTTTCCGACAGTCGCGGCGACGCCGTTCGACTACGGCAAGAAGAGCGGCATCAACGCCACCGCCGGCATCATGCGCACGCTCGCTCCCGGTAACGAGCTGATCGTCGACGGTGGCATTCGACAGAAGCACCAACTGGCCGGTTTCTTCAACTCGTTCAGTCCGGATTTCGACTCCTACGTCGACACCACCCTGACGACGTTGTCGCTGACGCCGCGCTTCAGCAGCAACCACGACATCGGCGGCACCAAGGGCAAGCTCCTGACCGGCATCGACGTCTATGACGCGAACTACGGCTCGAGCAGGTCGCAGGGCGCGAGGTTCTCGCCCTATCACCGTTACAATCTGAGCCAGCTCTCGGTCGCCGCCTACGCGATGGAGACGATCAGTATCACGCCGAACACCGACTTCGGCTTCGGTGGACGATATCAGTGGATTTCGATCGGTGCGCGCGACAGGTACGATCCGTTCGCGCCGGGCGGGCTGTTCCAAACGCCGCAAGGCTTGCCGTTCGATGGCGAGCAAACTCAGAAGGCCTGGCACATCGGGTTGGAACATCGCTTCAATCAATACGTTGCGCTATTCGGGCGCACGGCGCAGAGCTTCCGTGTGCCGAACGTCGACGAGCGCGTGGGGCAGGGCCCGTTTGGCGTCGCGACCAACTTCGACCTCAAGACCCAGACCTCGCGCGACTACGAGGCGGGGTTGCGCCTCACGGTCGGCGGCTTCTCGTTCCAGACCAGCACCTACCTGATGAACCTGCAGAACGAAATCTTCTTTAGCCCGGCGACCTTCACCAACACCAACCTCGATCCGACCCGGCGCTATGGCGTCGAGACGATCGTCGGATGGCAGGTCACCGACGCGCTGCGGCTCAAGGGCGGTGGCGCGTACACCCGCGCGCAGTTCGTCGAAGGCCAGTTCGCAGGCAACGACATTCCGCTGGTGTCGCGTTGGACGGCCAACGCGGGCCTGTCCTGGAACATCGTGCAGAAGGAATTGGTGTTCGACGCTGTCGCGCGTTACTTCGGGCCGCGCCGCATGGACAACGATTCCGCCAACATGCAGCTCAAAATTCCCGGCGAGACGCTCGTCGATCTGCGGCTCGGCGGCGAGAGACAGAACATCTTCTGGGCGCTGTCGGTGCAGAACGTGTTCGACGTGCGCTACTACGAGTACGCCATTAGCGCGATCGACTTCTTCACCGGCCTGCCGTCGTTCGGGACCTACAACGCCTATCCGCTGCCCGGCCGCACCTATCTGGCGAAGGCCGGCGTGACGTGGTGAGCGGGGAGCCTCCCACGCGCGTCTGAGTGCGCACGCTGGCTAGTGTCCCGGTTCCGACGCTTGTATCCCATCGCAGCACGCACGTTTACAAGCGTCGGAACCCAAGGGACACTAGCAAATCTATGATTTTGGTGTGGCTTTGGATTTGACGTTCCTACTATCGACTCGCCGCAATGCTGATAGGAACGTCAAATCCGCCCCACTAGGCATGCTCGCCCCGGCCGGCGGTTCCTTGTGTCGCGGCTGCATATACACCGGCGTCGGTGCCCGATAGGCTTGAGCCCATCGGAGCCCGGCATCGAACTTGCATCGGCTCCGGCAGCAAGCGGAGCCGCGCATGACCGACGATTTCGAGGATCACTGCTGGAAGGACATCGTTACGCCGGACATCCTGGAGATCTATTCCGACTACCGCCGCAAGACCTTCGTCGGCCCGCGCCCGGCATTACTGGCAGTCGATCTCTACGAACTCGTCTATCGCGGCGGCGCTGAGCCGCCGGCCAAGCTCGCCAAATCGTTTCCAAGCACCTGCGGCGAGTACGCCTATGCGGCGATCGAGCCGACCAAACGCTTGTTCGCGGCCGCGCGCTCCGCGGGGCTGCCGATTTTCTACTCCACCGGTGACGTCCGCGCGGAGACGAGGCCAAGCTTCGTCACCGCGACCAAGCGCAACAAGCCGCCGATGGACCCGTCGGATTATGCCATCCGGCCGGAGTTCAAGCCGCAGCCGGGCGACGTCGTCCTTGCCAAGCAGCGCGCCAGCGTGTTCTTCGGCACGCCGCTGGTGGCGCACCTGACCCAGCTTGGCGTGCAGACGCTGATCATCTGCGGCGAGAGCACGTCGGGATGCGTGCGGGCGACCGCGGTCGACGCCTATTCGCATGGCTATCACGTCGTGCTGGTCGAGGAATGCTGCTTCGACCGCAGCATCCTCTCGCACAAGGTCAATCTCTTCGATATGCATCACAAGTACTGCGACGTGATGCACGTCGATGAGGTCGTCGGCCATCTCGAGCATCAGGTCGTCAGGAAGGCGAGCTGATCGTGAAGCCTGCTCCCTACGGTCCGTTTCCATACTCGCCGATCATCTCGCGTCCGCGCCTGAATTGGCCGGACGGCGCGCACCTCGCGCTCTGGGTCATCCCGAACATCGAGTTCTTCTCGCTGATGGAGAAGGTGCCGGCCGGGTCCGGCGGGCCCGGTACGCCGGTGCCCGACATTCCGTCCTGGTCGGCGCGCGATTACGGCAACCGCGTCGGCGTCTTCCGTCTGATGCGCGTGATGGAGCGCCACGGCATCCGCGGCACCGTCGCGCTGAACAGCGATCTGTGCGCGCACCATCCGGAAATCATCGCCGAGGGACAGAAGCTCGGCTGGGAGTGGATGGGCCATTGCGAGAGCAACACGCGCAGGCTCAACGAGGCGCCGCCCGGGCGAGGAGGAGGGGATCATCCGCCGTACCTGCGCCACCATCGAACAGGCGACCGGCATGCGGCCGCGCGGCTGGCTCGGCTCCGGATTGCAGGAGACGTGGGACACGCCCGACCTCCTGGCGGCGGCGGGCTGCGAATATGTCTGCGACTGGACCAACGACGACCAGCCCTATCTGATGACACTCGACGGCGGCCGGCAACTCGTCGCCATGCCGTACAGCCATGAGATCAACGACAAGCCGGCGTTCGAGAAGCTCCACCGCACCGCGGACGAGTTCCGCGAGATGATCTGCCGGCAATTCGACGTGCTCTACCGGGAAGGTGCGGAATCGGGACGGGTGATGGCGATCGCGCTGCATCCTTATCTGACCGGCGTGCCGCACCGCATCGACGCGCTCGACGCGGCGCTCGGCTACATCTGCAATCATGCGCGGGTCTGGAAGGCGACCGGGAGCGAGATCGCGCGACACTATCTCACGCAGATGGCGACATCATAAGGGAGTAGATCATGGGCATGGCACGGTTACGTGATGTTCTCGCTGGCGCGCTGTTGATTGCGATCCCGCTTTGGACGGCCCCGATCGCAACGGCGGCCGAAACCGTCACCGTCGGTCTTGTCGGCGCCGTGTCGGCGACGCACTGGCCGGTCTATATCGGACTGAAGAAGGGCTACTACGCGGCCGAGGACCTCAAGCTCGACATGGTCTTCATCCAGTCGAGCGCCTCTCTGGTGCAGCAACTGACCGCGGGCTCGCTCGACATCGCGCTGTCGACAGGGCTCGCCGATCCGATCCGCGCCATCGACAAGGGCGGCGCGATCGCCATCGTGCGCATCGAGATGCAGGCGCCGCCCTACGCGTTGCTCGCCAAGCCGGCGATCAAGAGCTGGAGCGACCTGAAGGGCAAGACCATCTCGATCGGCGGCCCCAAGGACATCACGCGCATCTATCTCGAGCGCATGGCGGTGCCGAACGGCGTCAAGCCGGGCGACTATGACACCGTGTTCGCAGGCGCCACCTCGGCGCGCTTCTCCGCGCTTACCGGAGGCGCGGTCGATGCCGCGATCCTGCTGCCGCCGTTCAACTTCTATGCGGAGTCGGCCGGCTACACCAATCTCGGCCTGACGATCGATTACGCCCGCGAACTGCCGTTCGCCGGCGCGGTGGTCAGCCGCGCCTGGGCGACGAAGAACAAGGCCCGGCTCGACAAGGTGCTCAAGGTCCACAACATGAGCATGGCCTGGTTCTCCGACCCGCAGAACCGTGACGAAGCGATCAAGCTGATGGTGGAGGCGAGCAAGCTCAAGGAAGCGGATGTCGCAAAATCCTACGACTTCCTGCATAAGAACGAATTCTTCGAGAACACCGGCAAGGTCTCGAGAACGAAGATGAGTGCGATGCTCAAGGCCCTCAAGGATCTCGGCGATGTCGAAGGCTCGACTGACGTTGAGCGCTTTGTGCTGCCGGGCGTGACGCAACTCTCGGATTAGCACGGGCGAATTCAGGGTGTCGGGGGTGCCGGTGGGGCGGGCGGCTGAGCAGCGAACGGGCGTCAGGCCGCGGAGCGGGGGGCGGCGGTTCTATTTCGCTGGCTTGCTCTCGGTCCTCGGCGGGCTTTTGCTCTGGGAATTGATCAGTCGCTTCGTGGTCGCCAATACGCTTTTCCTCGCGGCACCGACTCAGATTTTCGCCGCCATTGTCGCGCTCGCTAAATCGGGTGAGTTGTGGAAGCACCTGAGCATCAGCGCGATCGAATTCGCGCTCGGCTATCTCATCGCCAGCGTGCTCGGCATAGCGGTCGGCTTCGCGATGGCCGAGAGCCCGGTGATGAAGCGGGTGCTGCAGCCGTGGATTTCCGGCCTCTACGCGACGCCGACCATTGCGCTCGCGCCGCTGTTCATCCTGTGGCTCGGCATCGGCATCTGGTCGAAGGTCCTGGTGGTGATCTTTCTGGTGCTGTTTCCCGTCACGATCAACACCGAAGCCGGGCTGCGAACGACGAGCGACCGACTGGTCGAGATGCTGCGGTCGTTCGGCGCCTCGCCCCGGCAGATTTTCTTCAAGGTCTCGCTGCCGTCGGCCGTGCCGTTCATCCTTGCGGGGCTCAAGCTCGGCATCGGCCGTGGCCTGATCGGCGTGGTGGTCGCGGAACTGTTCGGCTCGCGGGCCGGCCTCGGCCGGCTGATCAGCGCGTCGGCGGACGCCTTCAACATGCCGGAACTGTTCGCCGGCGTGGTGGTGCTGGCGGTCGCCGGCATCGTCATGACCGCAGGCTTCACCTGGCTCGAAGGCAGGCTGGTGCCCTGGACCAAGGACTGAACATGGCGCCGAAGCTCGCGATCCAGCACCTCGGCAAGTCGTTCGGCGACCTGGTTGCGCTCGACGACATCAACCTCGCGGTCGAGCGCGGCGAGTTCATCTCGGTGGTTGGACCTTCGGGCTGCGGCAAGACCACGTTTCTTCGCATCGTCGCCGGGCTGGAAAGCGCCAGCACCGGCGAGGTTCTGCTTGACGGCCGCGCGCTGCGCGGCCCGGGCAGCGACCGCGGCTTCGTCTTTCAGAACGACAACCTGCTGCCGTGGCGGACGGTGTATTCGAACGCCATCATCGGCCGGGAAGTGGCAGGCCGGATCGGCCGGGCCGACCGGGCGCGCACGCTGGAGCTTCTCAAGCTCGTCGGCCTCGAGGGGTTCGAGAACTACCATCCCCGCCAGCTCTCCGGCGGCATGCGCCAGCGCGTCAATCTGGCGCGCGCGCTCGCCATCGACCCGGAAATCCTGCTGATGGACGAGCCGTTCTCGTCGCTCGATGCGCAGACCCGCGAGATCATGCAGACTGAGCTGTTGCGGATCTGGGAGGAGGGGCGAAAGACCGTGCTGTTCGTCACCCACCAGATCGACGAGGCGGTATTTCTGTCCGACCGCGTGCTGGTCTTCGCCCGCCGGCCCGGCCGGCTCGTGGAAAACGTGCGCATCGATCTGCCCCGGCCGCGAGCGCTCGCGATGAAGCGGACGCCCGAGTTCGTCGCCTATGTGGATCGCATCTGGCGGCTGATCGAAGACGATGTGCGCGCCAGCGTGATCGAGGAGAAGGTGTGACCATGGCGCGGGTTGCACCGCGCTCACTGCCGTGCTTGATCTGCGGCCCGCACGCCGAAGCTCCTGGCGTTGCGCGGCCCACATTCGGATCGAAAGGACGGCGGACATGAGCACGCACCGCATCACACGACGGCGTTTCACCACGACGGGCCTGGCCGCCGCCGGCACGCTTGCGATGCCGGGTCTTGTGCGCGCGCAGCAAAACTACCCGACCCGTCCGGTTCGCTTCGTCCTGCCGTTCGCGCCCGCGGGCGTCGCCGACATCACCGCGCGGCTTGCCGCCGACAAGCTCGGCGACAAGCTGGGGCAGCGGTTCGTGGTGGAGAATCTGCCGGGCCCCGGCGGCATCGCAGCCGCGCGTGCGGTGCTGTCGCAGCCGGCCGACGGCTATACGATCGGGCTGGTGACGAACGGCACCTCGATCAGCGTCGCGATCTACAACCAGTTGCCGTTCGACCCGGTGAAGGACTTCGCCTGCATCTCGACCATCGGCTATTTCGAGCTGGTGTTCTGCACGAACGCGGATTCCGAATTCAAGTCGCTGCAGGACTTCATCAAGGCGGCGCGCGCCCAGCCCGGCAAGCTCAATGTCGGCACGATCAACGTCGGCGGCACCCAGAACCTTGCGGCCGAATTATTCAAGGCGTCGGCTGGGCTCAACTTCCAGATCATTCCCTATCGCGGCACGCCCGAGATCGTCATCGCCGCGCTGCGCAACGATGTGCAGCTCATGGTCGATTTCTACGCCCCTCTGAAGGGCTCGTTGGTCGACAAGAAGCTCAGGCCGCTGGCGGCTTCCGGTCCCAAGCGCTCGCCGTTCCTGCCCGACGTGCCGACGGTCGCCGAGGCCGGCGGCTTTGAGTACGAGGTGACGTCGTGGAATGGCGTGTTCGCCCCGGTCGGAACCCCGGCGCCGGTGCTCGGCCTGCTCAACAAGACGCTGCACGAGATCGTGGCGATGCCAGACGTGAAACAGCGCTATGCGGAACTGGGCATCGAGGCGAAGGCCAGCACGCCCGAAGAGCTCAAGGCCCGTCTCGAAGGCGACATCAAGAAATGGGCCGCGGTCATCAAGGCCGCCGGCATTCCCAAGCAGTAGCCCAGGCGCGCCGAAAATGGAGGAGCCGTCCTGCCCCTGTCGATGGGGCTGGACGCGGCCGCGCGCCCACGTGCCGGGTGAAGCAATCGGTCTGCGAATTCAGCGCCGGGCAGAAGTACCCAAGCCGAATACGCTGTCGCAGCCTGCGATTACAGGCGGCGCTTAAGTCAAAAGATGGCCAATACGCGTCTCAATTTGGGAATACGTTACTTTTGCACAGTTTATGCTAAACTGTCCACAGATTAGCCGATTCGGCTGGTCTCGCGCCACGGGGAGGGGGCTATGAATACCGCCGTACTGGGGGGCTTGGTGGAGCAGTGGGTGTGGCGTTGCCAGATGATCGCGACGCAGTACCAGCTGCGCCAGCCGATCAACCTGCAGGACGAGGTGGCGCGGCTGGTCGAGCAGGCCGAGACGCAGGCGCGGCAACTGGCGTCAGCCGGGCCGGTGTTCCTCGCCAAGGTCGAAAGCAGGCTCGACATTACCGCGCACATCGCCGCGCTGCCGGAGCCGCTCAATCCCGAGAAGCTGACCGACCCGGCGCGCAATTCTCTCGGTCGCGCCAAGGCTTTGCATGCGTTCGCCGACGCCTTCGGCACCGCGGCGGAGCGGCTGCGGCCGCAGGTCTCCGGCGCCGCAAACTGAGACGCGGCATTCTTAGGTACGCGTGTGCCAACGCGCGATCCGAAGCATTGGCGTTGCTGGCTCGCCCGTGATTTCTACATTGAGAATGGTGCCGGGTGAGGGACTTGAACCCCCGACCAACGGTTTACAAAACCGCTGCTCTACCGCTGAGCTAACCCGGCAAAATACGTCGGTTGGGCTGATGTGCAAAAGCCACAGCGCCGAGAAAATCGTCAAGTCACACTAGCAAGACACCGTCCGGATGGCGAAAAAATTCCGTCATTGCTGGGCCGCGACGAACTTCATCCTTCACTTTACGGTCCGAATGCGCCGCGGCCGTTAGCACTAAATTAAGACTACCAAAGAATTCCCATGATTGCATTAACCAGCAAAGCAGATTTCGCCGCCTAGATTGCCCGCGATGGGTTGGGGCATTTTGATGCTGGTGCGTGCGGGCATTTGCGCGTTCGTCGACGATCCGCTGTTTTGGCCGCTGACGCGCTCTGCGCTCGCGGCCGAAGCACGATCCTTCGTGGTCCCCGGCAAGCGCGGCATCCACCACGGCCCCGGCGTCAACGGACGGTCGCCAAGGAACTCATCCGCGACAGGGATCGATTTTGGACCTCGCGCGCATTGCCTGTGCAACTGAGCGCGAGCCGCCGCACCAGTTCATCGCACCACCAAAAACCAAATCCAACCAAACCAGATCGGGGAAGACCATGCTGCAATACCGACTTCGCCTCTTTGCCATAGGCGCCATCGCCACACTTGCCGGCATCACGCAGGCAGCGGCCGGCTGTTGCCCGATGCCGGTCGCCACGTGCGGCTGCGGGCCCGTTCCCGAGATGTATGTGGTGAACCAGGGCCCGGTCTACTCCGGTCCCGGCTCGTACGTTACCCAGCGCAATTACATCGAGGGCGATCAGGTCGCGGCCATTGGCTATCCTTATGTTGGCTATACGCCGGCTCCGACTGCACCACGCTACTATTACGGTGGCGGCTATCGCCGGGTGATTGGACGTCCGTATGTTCGCCCTTATCCCCGCGGGTTCGTTCGGCCGCCGCTTCGTGTCTACGGGCATTCCATCCAGGGGCCGCGCGTGCATCGGGTGTCGGCGGTTCACCGCTGACGATATTGCGGCTAGGTGGCCGGCGGCTTGAGCGCAGCAAGCCGCTGGTTCGTGACATAGAGCGCAAGCGCCGCCGCGTTCGATACATTGAGGCTCTTGATCCGCCCCGGCAGGTCGAGCCGGGCGACGGCATCGCAGGTGGCGCGCGTGAGTTGCCGCAAGCCCTTGCCTTCGGCGCCCAGCACCAGCGCCAGCGGCGCCCGCAGCGGCACATCGGCGAGTTCGCTGTCTCCGCTGCTGTCGAGTCCGATCACCTGATAGCCCCGCTCCTTGAGCGTATCGAGCGCGCGCGCCAGGTTCTGCACCGTCACGATCGGCACATATTCGAGCGCGCCGGAAGCCGACTTTGCCAGCACACCGGTCGCTTCCGGGCTGTGGCGCGCCGTGGTCACGACCGCCGCCACCGCGAAGCCCGCCGCGGTGCGCAGGATCGCGCCCACGTTATGCGGGTCAGTGATCTGATCGAGAACGAGCACGATGCCGGCAGGCTCGATCTCCTCGATCTCAGGTGAGGGCAGGGGATCGGCCTCCAGATAGATGCCCTGATGCACCGCGTCAGCCGGCAGCCGTTCGGCGATGACGCCGGGGCGCACGATCTCCGGATCGAGCTGCGACTGGATACCTTCCTCAGCGAGCCGACGCGCCACATTGTCGGTTACGAGCAATTTGCGGAAGCGCCGGGCGGGGTTTGCCAGTGCGGTCACGACGGTGTGCCAACCGTAGAGTGCCACCGGACCGTCCGGCTGCAGCGCCTCGCGGCGCGCGCGGGTGAAGCGTTCGCGGCGCTCCAGCAATTGCCGCGTTGCGCCGGGCTTGGCTCCCGCTGGCAGCCGGTCGTGAGGTCGATTCGGCATCCGCTGCGGTCCTTATGGCTTCCTGATGAGGTGCGGCCACAGTCTCGCGCGGACGGCTCAATATCAAGGCATCGGACTGCATCAAAATTCAGCCGTGGGAGGCGCTGGCACGGTTTTCACTCGGCCCCTGGCTGAATTACATCCGGCATCAGGGGTTTACGAATGGGCAGCCGGCAATCGGGCCTGCTCCGGCGTACTGGCATCCGGCTTGCTCGGTCTGAGCCGAGCTTTTTGCATTGGAGAGACCGTCATGCCGTTTTGCCCGGGTGACTTCGATCGCCGCGCTTTCCTGAAATCAACACTGGCCGCGGGCGCCGCATGGTCGCTTCGGTCCTCGCCGGCGCTGGCGCAAAGCCGATCCGAAACGCTCCTGCTTGTGCAGGAACTCGGGCCCAACAGCCTCGACATGCAGGGCGTCGGTTCGAACCAGACCGTCAACGGTCTCGCCTGGAATTGCTACGACCGACTGATGACCTATGCGGCAAAGACATTGCCCGACGGCACTGTCTCGTATGATCGCGGCGCACTCGCGCCCGAGCTTGCCGAAAGCTGGCAGGTCGCGTCCGACGGCATGTCGTGCACCTTCAAGCTGCGCAAGGACGCAACCTTCCACGACGGGGCGCCGGTCACTGCCAGGGATGTGAAATGGTCGTTCGACCGCTCGGTCTCGGTCGGCGGATTTCCGACCTTCCAGATGTCGGCGGGCAGCCTCGAAAAGCGCGACCAGTTCGTTGCGGTCGACGATCACACCTTCCGGGTGGATTTCATCCGCAAGGACAAAATGTTGATGTTCAATCTCGCGGTCGTCGTGCCGTTCGTCATCAATTCGGAACTCGCGAAGAAGCACGCCACCGAGGCCGACCCGTGGGCGCTTGCCTGGCTCAGGACCAACGAGGCCGGAGGCGGCGCCTACAAGGTCGAAAGCTGGAAGCCCGGCAGCGAAACCATCCTGTCGCGATTCGACAATTGGAAGGGTGGACCGTTGCCGAAGATCCGCCGCGTGATCGCGCGCGACGTGCCGTCGGCCGGCACCCGGCGCGCCATGCTTGAACGCGGCGACGCCGACATCTCGACCGGCTTTCCGCCGAAGGATTTCGACCAGATGATCAAGGAGGGCAAGCTCAAGGTCGTGGGCGTGCCGATCCCCAACGCGCTCTGGTATGTGGCGCTCAACACCTCGCGCCCGCCGTTCGATAACGTGAAGTTGCGGCAGGCGATCGCCTGGGCGATGCCCTACGAACAAATCCAGTCGAGCGCATTCTTCGGCCGCGCCAAGCCGATGTATGGCGGTGGCGCCACCGTCGACCAGCCGGTCTGGCCGCAGGCGTTCCCATATCGCACCGATCTCGACAAGGCGAAGGCGCTGATGGCTGAGGCGGGCTTCGGGCAGGGTCTGGCGACGACGTTCTCGCTCGACGTCGGCACCGCCACCGTCGGCGAGCCTACCGCGGTGCTGATTCAGGAGAGCCTCGGCAAGATCGGCGTGAAGGTCACGATCGAGAAGATTCCGGGAGCGAACTGGCGCACCACGCTCAACAAGAAAGAGCTGCCGATGGTGCTCAACCGCTTCAGCGGCTGGCTCGACTATCCAGAGTACTATTTCTTCTGGAACTTCCACGGTAACAATTCGATCTTCAATATCTCAGCCTACAAGAATCCGGCGATGGACAAGCTGATCGACCTCGCGCGCTTCACCGAGAACCAGGCCGAGTACGAGCAGGCGGTGAAGGAATTCGTCGCGCTATGCATTTCCGACGTGCCGATCGTGCCGCTCAACCAGCCGATCCACGACGTGGCGATGCAGAAGGCGATTGGCGGCTACGAATTCTGGTTCCACCGGGAGCCGGACTTCCGGCAGTTCTCGAAGGCCTGAATCGGCGGGCTCCGGCTCGAATCCAACGCACGGCGACGCAGTGCTCGGCCGAACCGGACCGTGAGGGACCCCCCGAGGGGCGGATAGGCAACGCCGCGACCGGCAGGCCTGGCAAATTGGCGCTATTTGCGGCCGGAAACGATGCCCCAGCCCGGGCGGGGTGGCGCCGCGGTTGACACCGGGGAAGACCCCTCGCATATACCCGCCCTGCCGTCTGGCTGGAGTAGCTCGGTCCATTATGCGACGCTTGGCGGCGGACGGGGGAGTGTCCCGAGTGGCAAAGGGGGCGGACTGTAAATCCGCTGGCTTACGCCTTCGCAGGTTCGAGTCCTGCCTCCCCCACCATCCAGGTTTCAGAATGGCCATGGATCAGGATCAAAGATCGCCTCGCATCGTCCATTCCTGATACCAAGCTTCCGATTCCTGACGCGGGTGTAGCTCAATGGTAGAGCAACAGCCTTCCAAGCTGATGACGAGGGTTCGATTCCCTTCACCCGCTCCAACCACTCGCAGGGGACGTGATGGCCGGGCACTAGCATGCCCGCCGACCGTTCCTATGTAGAGCCGGCCGCTTCCGCACAGAAGCTGCCACCGACGTCCTCAATAACAGCGCCAGAACGAAAGAGAGTTACGGATGGCCAAAGAGAAATTCGAGCGTAACAAGCCGCATTGCAATGTGGGGACGATCGGGCATGTCGATCACGGCAAGACGACTTTGACGGCGGCATTGACGAAGGTCTCGGCCGACAAGGGCTGGTCGAAGACGTTCGTGCCGTATGACCAGGTTGCGAAGGCCTCGGAGAGCCAGGGCCGGCGCGACCCGACCAAGATTCTGACGATTGCGACCAGCCACGTCGAGTATGCGACGCCGAACCGGCACTACGCGCACGTCGACTGCCCGGGCCATGCCGACTACGTCAAGAACATGATCACCGGCGCGGCGCAGATGGACGGCGCGATCCTGGTGGTGTCGGCGGCCGACGGCCCGATGCCGCAGACCCGCGAGCACATCCTTTTGGCCCGCCAGGTGGGCGTGCCGTACATCGTGGTGTTCCTGAACAAGGTGGACGTGGTCGACGATCCTGAGCTGCTCGACCTGGTCGAGCTCGAGGTGCGGGAGCTGTTGTCGAAGTACCAGTTCCCGGGCGACAAGGTTTCGGTGATCCGGGGCGCTGCGATCAAGGCGCTGAACGGCGAGAAGGGCGAGTTCGCCGACGAGGCGATCCTGCGGCTGTACGAGGCGCTGGACAAGGAGGTGCCGCTGCCGGAGCGCGCGGTGGACCAGCCGTTCCTGATGCCGATTGAAGACGTGTTCTCGATCTCGGGCCGCGGCACGGTGGTGACGGGGCGGATCGAGCGCGGCAAGATCAAGGTCGGCGAGGAAGTTGAGATCGTGGGGCTCGGCGACACCAAGAAGTCGGTGGTGACGGGCGTCGAGATGTTCCGCAAGCTGCTGGATGCCGGCGAGGCCGGCGACAACGTCGGCTGTCTGCTGCGCGGGATCGGCAAGGACGAGGTCGAGCGCGGGCAGGTTCTGTGCAAGCCGGGCTCGGTGAAGCCGCACAAGAAGTTCAAGGCCGAGGCTTACATTTTGACCAAGGAGGAGGGCGGCCGTCACACGCCGTTCTTCAACAACTACCGTCCGCAGTTTTACTTCCGGACCACCGACGTGACCGGTCAGTGCACGCTGCCGGAGGGCACCGAGATGATCATGCCGGGCGACAACGCCGCGATGGACGTGGAGCTGATCACGCCGATCGCCATGGAGGAGAAGCAGCGCTTCGCCATCCGTGAGGGCGGCAAGACCGTCGGCGCCGGCGTCGTGGTGTCGATCACAGACTGACGCGAGGATCCGGGCAAATGGGGCACATCGCGCCCCCTTTGCACCCGCGGACGGAGGCGGCGGGCTTGCAATACCGGCCTCGTTCATGCATCTACAACCCTGCGGCGGACCTCGGGCCGCCGCAAGCGTATCCGGAGGAGTGTAGCTCAATGGCTAGAGCACCGGTCTCCAAAACCGGGGGTTGGGGGTTCGAGTCCCTCCACTCCTGCCAGGCGTAGCCAGGCTCGACCGTCGAAGTCCATATTTATCAATGGCTTGCGTCGGTCAGCGTTGGCTGCGAGCCGGCGGTTCATGGCGCCAAGCGCAATTGTGGTGATACCCTAAGATATGGCGATAAGTCCGTTCAAATTCCTGCAGGAAGTCCGCACCGAGGCCCAGAAGGTCACTTGGCCGACCCGCCGCGAGACCGCGATCACCACCGCCATGGTGTTCGTCATGGTGGCGATCGCCTCGATTTTCTTTCTCGTGGCGGACCAGATCATGCGTTTTGTGGTGACGCTCGTGTTGGGCATCGGCGGTTGAAGAATCCGGCGGAATCAACGCATGACCAAACGCTGGTATATCGTCCAGGCCTACTCGAACTTCGAGCGCAAGGTCGCCGAGTTGATCCGCGAGCAGTCCAAACAGCGGCATCTCGATGCGCTGTTCGAAGAAATCATGGTGCCGACCGAAAAGGTCGTCGAAGTGCGCCGCGGCCAGAAGGTGGACGCTGAGCGCAAGTTCTTCCCGGGCTATGTCCTGGTGAAGATGGAACTGACCGACGAGGCCTATCACCTCATCAAGAACACCCCGAAGGTGACCGGCTTCCTCGGCGCCGACAACAAGCCTATGCCGATCTCCGATGCCGAGGCGGCGCGGATCATTCACCAGGTCCAGGAGGGCATCGAGCATCCGAAATCGTCGATCTCGTTCGAGGTCGGCGAGCAGGTGCGGGTGTCGGACGGTCCGTTCGCCTCGTTCAACGGCACGGTCGAAGAGATCGATGCGGCGCGAAGCCGGCTGAAGGTCGCGGTCTCGATCTTCGGACGGGCGACGCCGGTCGAACTCGAGTTCGCACAGGTGGAGAAGCTTTAGACGAAGCGGAAAGGCGGAGCGCCGCCTTTCAAGAGAACGTGGGAGGTGACGGCGGCCGCCAACCGCACCGATCCGCACCACGAACCCTGAACCGGCCGAGAATGGCCAACGACAGGAGTTTGGTAAATGGCAAAGAAGATCACCGGTTACATCAAGCTGCAGGTGCCGGCGGGCGCGGCCAATCCGTCGCCGCCGATCGGGCCGGCGCTCGGCCAGCGCGGCCTTGCGATCATGGAGTTCTGCAAGCAGTTCAACGCGCAGACCGCCAAGGAGGAGAAGGGCACGCCGATCCCCGTGGTGATCACGGTCTATGGCGACCGTTCGTTCACCTTCGAGATGCGCACGCCGCCGATGTCATTCTTCCTCAAGAAGGCCGCCAAGCTCGAGAGCGGATCGAAGACGCCGGGCCGCGACAGCGCCGGCACCGTGACCAAGGCGCAGGTCAAGGAGATCGCCGAGAAGAAGATGAAGGATTTGAACTGCGACACCATCGAGGCCGCTATGCGCATGGTGGAAGGCTCCGCCCGCTCGATGGGCATCCAGGTCGGGGAGTGATCATCATGTCTCTTGGAAAACGGACCCGTACGCTGCGTGAAGGTGTCGATCGCGACAAGACCTATTCGATCGAAGAAGCCATAAAGATGGTCAAGGATCGGGCCAAGGCCAAGTTCGACGAGACCATCGAGATCGCGATGAATCTCGGCGTCGATCCCCGCCACGCCGACCAGATGGTGCGCGGCGTGGTCACGCTGCCGAACGGCTCGGGCCGCAGCGTGCGGGTCGGCGTGTTCGCGCGCGGCGCCAAGGCCGACGAGGCCAAGGCGGCAGGCGCCGACGTGGTCGGCGCCGAGGATCTGGTCGAGAAGGTGCAGGCCGGCAATATCGACTTCGACCGCTGCATCGCCACGCCGGATCTGATGCCGCTGGTCGGCCGGCTCGGCAAGGTGCTCGGTCCGCGCGGCATGATGCCGAACCCGAAGGTCGGCACCGTGACGATGGATGTCGCCGGCGCCGTGAAGGGCGCCAAGGGCGGCTCGGTCGAATTCCGCGTGGAGAAGGCCGGCATCGTGCAGGCCGGCGTCGGCAAGGCGTCGTTCTCGGCCGAGAAGCTCGTTCAGAACATCAAGGCGTTCGCCGACGCGGTGCAGAAGGCGAAGCCGTCGGGCGCCAAGGGCACGTTCATCAACCGTGTCGCGGTGTCCTCGACCATGGGCCCGGGCGTCAAGGTCGAACCGAGCTCGGTGCTGGGCGCGGCCGGCTCGCAGCAATAGTCGCAAGATCGTAGCGACGGTTGAATTGTCCCGGGCCTGCGACGCAGCGCCCGGGACATTTGCTTTCGGTTGGGCGAAGGCGCCTTGCCCTGCCTACTGAAGCTTGATGCCGGCGTCGCGGATGATCTTGCCCAGTCGCTGGGTATCGTCGGCGATGCGCCGGGAGAATGCATCCGGTGTGCTGACAAGAACATCGGTGGCCTGTGGCGCAATGATGCGCTCGATGTCCGGGCTGCGGGTGGCTTTCACGAATTCCTCGTTGAGCCGCTTCACGACCGCAGCCGGAGTGCCGGCGGGCGCCACCATGCCGTGCCACATATCGAGATCGAGACCTGGGAAGCCGGCTTCCGCCATGGTCGGCACATCCGGCAGCGGCGCTGGTCCGCTTTAGTCCGGCGATCGCGAGGATGCGCACCTTGCCGCTCGCGGCCTGTTCGCCCGCCGAAATGTAGGACGTGAACAGGAAGTCGACTTGACCGCTCATCACGTCGGTCACCGCAGGCGCGGCGCCGCGATAGGGCACGTGCACCATCGGCACGCCGACCCGGCCTTTGAACATTTCGCCGAGGATCTGCCCGCCTGAGCCGACGCCCTGCGAGGCAAAGCTCAGTCCGCCCGGCTTGCGTCTTCGCAAAGGCCGCAAGCTCCTCGACCGATTTCGCCGGACTGTCGGCCGGGACGATCAGGATGTGCGGAAAGGAGATGATCGGCGTGATCGGTGCGAAGTCTTTTACCGGATCGAAGCGCAGGTCCGAGAACAGGATCGGGTTGATCGACATCACGCCCATGTTGGTCAGAAACAGCGTGTAGCCGTCGGGCGGCGCCTGCTTGGTGACCAGCGCCGCGACATTGCCGCCGCGCGCCGGGACGGTTGTCGATCACGATGGTCTGCTTGAGCGCCTCGCCGACCTTCTGGGCGACCGGCCGGATCACCGTGTCGGAGCTGCCGCCGGGCGGAAACGGAACCAGCAGCGTGATGGTGCGCGAGGGATAGGCGTCCTGCGCGAAGCCCCCGCCATCAGTGCGAGCGGCGCCAGCAAGCAGCAGCCAAGCACCGACATCGAGCAAATCCTGCGACCGGGCATCATGACGATCCTTTTCGATTGAGCGGCATCCGCGCTGCGGCGCAGGGCGCCGCGGATTGCGCCGTCGCCCACGCCGACGGCAGTCTGTCTGCGCCTACTGCGCCTTGATGCCGGCGTCGCGGACGACCTTGCCCAGCCGGTCGACGTCGGACGCGATCAGCTTGGCGAACTCCTCGGGCGTGCTGGTGGTGATTTCGACCGCCTGCGCCGCCACCTTGCTGACGACCTCGGGCGCCTGCGCGGCCTTGATGAATTCCTCGTTGAGCGTTGCGCACGATCGCGGCAGGGCGTGCCGAGCGGCGCGACGATGCCTTGCCAGATTTCAAGCTCGGTGCCTGGGAAGCCGGCCTCCGCCATCGTCGGTACATCCGGCAGCGCCGGCGAGCGCTTGGTCGCGGTCCAGCCGAGCAGCCGCAGCTTGCCGGCTTCCACCTGCCCGATGGCCGAGACGTAGGAAGCTGAACAGGAAGTCGACGTTGCCGGCGACGAGGTCGTTCACCGCCGGACCCGCGCCGCGATACGGCACGTGCTGCATCGGCACGCCGGACACCAGCCGGAACATCTCGCCCAGGATGTGGCCGCCCGAGCCGACGCCCTGCGAGCGCGTAGTTGAGGCCGCCCGGCTTGGTCTTGGCGAGTGCGACGAGTTCCTTGGCGGTCTTGGCCGGCGATCCGGCCGGCACCACCAGCACGCTCGGGAACGAGAACAGCGGCGTGACCGGCGGAAATCCTTGACCGGATCGAAGCGAATGTCGGCGCGTCAGCGCCGGCATGATCGCGAACACGCCGTTGTTGGCGAGAAACAGCGTGTAGCCGTCGGGCGCTGCCTGCTTGAACGCGACCGCCGCCGGCACGCCGCCGCCGCCGCCGCGGTTGTCGATCACGACGTTGGTCTTGAGATTGTCGGCAAGCTTCTGCGCGACCAGGCGCGTCACCACGTCCGAGCTGCCGCCCGGCGGGAACGGCACGACGATCGTGATCGGGCGCGAGGGAAAGTCCGATTGCGCGAACGCGACCGGCTAGCCGTCGCCGTCCAGGCGATCAGCGTGCAGCCAAGTGCGAGAAGTCGCCGCATGTTATCCTCCCGTTGAGGCTTTCGCGGTTCGTCCGCTGCGGTTTTTCTTCTGCTGGCGGTCGTTACGCCGCCTTGCTCCACAACTCTGCGGTGGCGATCTTCGCGCCTTCGGACAGCGACCGGAGCTTCGCCCACATGATGCTGGGGTGAACGCGCTGGGCAAACGGGCTCTGCGCGAAGCCGCAGTCGGTGCCGCCCATCACGTGCTCGCGTCCGACGATGTTGGCGAGGCGGACGATGCGCTGCGCCACCAGTTCGGGATGCTCGACGATGTTGGTGGCGTGGCTGATGACGCCGGGGATCAGCACCTTGCCGGGCGGCAGCTTGGCGGTCTGCCACACCGTCCATTCGTGCTCGTGGCGCGGGTTGGCGGCTTCGAAGCTGT
Source organism: uncultured Alphaproteobacteria bacterium (assembly GCA_963807865.1). Taxonomy (GTDB): domain Bacteria; phylum Pseudomonadota; class Alphaproteobacteria; order Rhizobiales; family Xanthobacteraceae; genus VAZQ01. The sequence goes on from CAWEDK010000030.1 coordinate 34,236, forward strand.
AGTGCCCGACGTTCACCTGCAGCAGCAGGTCGACGATGTCCTTCATCGGCACGTCGAAGGCGTGCGGTCCGTTCCAGCTTCCCCAGCAGATGTGATAGCGCGAACGCTCCGGCGGAATGCCCTTGAGCGCGTGGTTGAGCGCGTCGATGCGCATCTGCGCCCAGGCGCGGTACTGCGCCTCGCTCATCGGCGGCACCATCTTCTCGTGCATGTAGGGCAGGAAGGCGTCGTCGATCTGCACGTAGAGGCCGGCATCGACGATCGCCTTGTATTCCTGGTGCAGGCAGTCGGCGAGCGCGAACAACAGGCTCTTCTCGTCGGGATAATGCTCGTTCTTGGCGCCAGGCAGCGCGCTCGCCGGCGCCACCACCGGCAGGAACGCGCCGTTCGGCCTTCGCCTTGGCGGCCGCGGACTTGAGGTTGGCGATGTCGCGCTTGACCTGCGTGTCCGAATAGGTGAGGGGGCCGCTGACCACGAAGCGCTTGCCGAGCCGCGCGCCCAGACCCGGAAGCCCGGTCGTATTCCGCATAGAATTCCGGAAAGGCCACGCGGTCCTGTCCGCCGCCGGCAGAGGCCATCGGGTCTTCGAGCTCTTCGGCGGTCGCCGGCCGGGTCGAAACACCGCTCAGACGATCGTGAACATAGAATGCCCAGTTGCGGCCCTTGCTGAATTCGCCGTCGCTGACGATGTCGATGCCGGCTTCGACCTGCTGCCGGACGACCTCCTCGATCGACATCCTTGCAGGCAGGCTTCATAGGCGGCCTTGTCGTAGGGCTCGCCAGCCTCGATTTTCTTGAGAAATTCGACGAGCCTTGGCGGCCGCACCAAGCTGCCAACATGGGTGGTCCGAATCCGATCGACGGCGGTCACATTTTCCTCCCTTTTGCGTTCGCATCGTGCACCGAGCGGCACAATACCTCAATCAGGCCAATCGACGCGGAGCAGATGCCGCCAGTCGGCTCGAATCGCGCCTCTGTTGCCACGGGCGGACGGTCGCAGGTGCAATGTTCGATATTCCTATTGCAGAGGCGATCAATTCGCACGATTTATCGATGTTGATTGTGCTCCGGATGTGATCGGTGCATATCGCCGCATACCCTGCGCCGGATCGAATCGAGGAAACGTCTCGATCTGAAAGACCGTGACAAGGATTGGCGGTAGGCGAGGGAAGTGGGAGATGACGTTGAGGAGGCTCGCATAATGGCTTGGCCATTGCGGTTTATCATGCTCGCGCTGCGTGGACGTGGTCGTTCGCGGCGATGGCGCAGGCGCCGGCGTCGAGATCAGCAGCGTCTGTCGGCCGAGCAGACTCGATCAGATGATGGCGCCGGTCGCGCTCTATCCGGATCCGCTGCTCGCCCAGGTGCTGATGGCGTCGACCTATCCGCTCGAAGTCGTGCAGGCCGACCGCTGGGCCAAATCGCACCGCGGCCTCAAGGGCGATGCGCTCACCTCCGCGCTCGCCAAGGAGAGCTGGGACGACAGCGTCAAGTCGCTGGTCCAGGTCCCGAACGTGCTGGCGATGATGGCCGACAAGCTCGATTGGACCCAGAAGGTCGGCGACGCCATGCTGGCGCAGCAGCCGGACGTGATGGATTCGATCCAGCGCCTGCGCAGCCGCGCCAAGGCCAACGGTAAGCTGCAGTCGAGCAGCCAGCAGACCGTCAACGTCCAGACCGAGAACCAGAAGGACTACATCGTCATCGAGCCGACGTCGCCGACCGAAATCTACGTGCCGTACTATCAGCCGGCGGTGGTCTACGGCGAATGGCCCTATCCGGCCTATCCGCCGCTCTACTTCGCGCCGCCGCCCGGCTACGTCACCGCCAGCGCACTCGCGGCCGGGCGTGGCGTTCGGCGCCGGTGTAGCCGCGGGCTATGCGGTCTGGGGCCACTGCAACTGGGCCGGCCACAACATCAACGTGGTGTCGAACCGCTCGGTGAACATCAACAACTTCAACCGCAACACGGCGAATTTCACGAAGTGGGAGCACAACCCCGATCATCGCCACGGTGTGCGGTACAATAACGACGCGGTCCGCCAGAAGTACGCCAGGACCGACGCGCAGGCGGGCCGGCAGGTGCGCCAGGATTTCCGCGGCCGGGATGGCGAGCGCGTGCTCGATCCCGACCGCCGTCCGGAGGCGGGCGATCGTGACCGGCCGATGCGCTGGCGACCGCCGCCCCGGAGCCGGCGATCCGACCGCGCCGGCGAGCGGGGAGCGTCCAACGCCGGCGAGCGCGAGAGCGTCCGCAGCAGCGCGGAGCGATCGCGGCGAGGGCGCGCGTCTCCAACGCCAATCGCGCCGTCGGCGGCCCGTCCGCGCGACAACGCGTTTGACCAGGCCGCATTCGGGACGCGCCACGCAGGCGCATGCCGAGCCGCGGGCGTCAGAGTTACGCCGGTGGCGGCGACGTGCGGCACGGCGGCGGCGGGCGCGGCCGCCGCTAAGTCCGCAGGACAACTCGCAATCTTCGAGGCGATCATGACGTTGACTTTTGCAGGTGTTGCCATGGGCCGGTTTGCAATCACGCGCCTCGGACTGTGGGCTCTGGCCGTGGTGTGGCTCTGGGCGATGGTGTCGGCGGCCGGCGCCCAGCAGTTGTTCCAGACGCCGGACGAGGCCGGCAAGGCGCTGGCCACCGCCGCGAAGTCCGGCGATGTCCGGGCGATCATGCGCGTTCTCGGCACCGAGGCCGCCGAACTGGCGGCGTCCGGCGATCCGGTGGCCGACGCTGCCACGCGCAAGCGGTTCTTGCAGTCGTATGAGGCCAAGCATCGGATCGCGATGGACGGCGACGACAAGGCGATGCTGATCATCGGGGAGGGCGACTGGCCGTTTCCGATCCCGCTCATCCGCCGCAACGAGACCTGGCGGTTCGATGCCGCCGCCGGGCGCCAGGAGATTCTCCAGCGCCGGATCGGCCGCAACGAACTGAGCGCGATCCAGGCGTGCCGCGCCTTTGTCGATGCGCAGGAGGAATATGCCGACAAGGATCGCACCGGCACCGGCGTCGGGGTCTATGCGCAGCGCATCGTCAGCCGTCCGGGGCGGAAGGATGGGCTTTACTGGCCGGCGCAGGCCGGCGATGAGAGCCCGCTCGGCGAACTGGTCGCGCGCGCCAGCGCGGAGGGCTACCGGATCGGCGCGCGGCCGGCACGCCGTTCCATGGCTACTACTACAAGGTCCTGACCCGGCAGGGGCCGAATGCGAAGGGCGGCGCCATGGATTACATCGTGCGCGGCCGCATGATCGGCGGCTTTGCGCTGGTGGCGTATCCGGCCGAATACGACAATTCCGGCGTCATGACCTTCATCGTCAACCAGGACGGGGTGGTGTACGAGAAGGACCTTGGGCCCAATACCCTGGGATCGGCCAGCAACATGACGGCGTTCGACCCGGATCAGAGTTGGCGCAAAGTGGTCAACGACGGGGCTGCCGCAGGCCCGCTTCCGAAGTTCGGATACGTCGCAGCACCTGACGCGAACTTCGGAAGCAGGGGCACTAGCAAGTATGATTCTAGTGCCGCTATCGATTTGAATTCCTGAGAGCTTGCTGCGGGTGATGCAAGCTTCATGCCACTAGGACCGCGAAATTCATTATTTCTGTACAATTGTCCTTGGCAACGCGGTGCGGAGCCGCTAGATAGACGACAGGGCGTGCCGGCCCGGGTATCGGCGCGTCTAAGCGCGCCTTATGAAAATCAGGGTAGTTAGGACCTTACTCCTTTTGGGCATCCTGCGGGATAATTCTGAGAGGAGCCGGGGTCCATTCCGATTTTCCTTTGACGCCAGCGGCTTCCGGCGAGTTCCGGAAGTGAAGCCTGTCCGAGACTGCGGGCGCCGGGTTCCGACCCGGCTTAATCCACCAGCCCGCACAGATGGGGAAAACCGTTTTGGGGCGAACAGCCCCGCGACCGGTTCGAACCTCGAGAACCCGGCGCGGCCATGCCGCGCGACGGGGGGCAGGAAAGAAGCGTCGTCCTGCCTTGGTTTGTTCGAGTTGCAAGTTCGAACGAATTTTGGGCGAGGCGGCAGGTCGCAACCGGCGTTCCCGCATTTGACCGCGGGCCGCCAACCGGAAAGAGCTTGCAGTGGATCGAGCGGCAAAGAAGGAGGCTGTCGCGACGCTCAACGGTGTCTTCAAGAGCACCAACGTCGTCGTCGTGGCTCACTATTCCGGCCTCACCGTGGCCCAGATGCAGACCCTGCGCAAGCAGATGAAGCAGGCGGGCGCCACCGTGAAGGTCGCGAAGAACCGTCTCGCCAAGATCGCTCTCGAAGGCACCGACGCAGCCGCGATCGTGCCCTTGCTCAAGGGGCCGACCGTGATCGCCTATTCGGGCGATCCGGTGGCTGCGCCCAAGGTCGCCATCGACTTCGCCAAGGCGAACGAGAAGTTCGTGATCCTCGGCGGAGCGATGGGCAAGACCGCGCTCGACCCGAACGGCGTCAAGGCGCTCGCCTCGCTGCCGTCGCTCGACGAGCTGCGGGCCAAGATCGTCGGCCTCGATTCAGGCGCCGGCGACCAAGATCGCGCAGGTCGTCAACGCGCCGGCGGCGAAGGTCGCCCGCGTGGTCCAGGCCTATGCCAACAAGAGCGAAGCGGCGTGAGGCACCGCAATCTCAACTGGTTCGAACCGAAATAGGACGCAAGGACAATGGCTGATCTGTCAGAAAATCGTGGACGACCTCTCCAACCTCACCGTGCTGGAGGCGGCCGACCTCGCCAAGATGCTCGAAGAGAAGTGGGGCGTCTCGGCTGCTGCCGCGGTCGCGGTCGCGGCCGGCCCGGCGCGCTGCCGCGGCTCCGGTCGAGGAGAAGACCGAGTTCACCGTCGATGCTGACCGCGGTCGGCGACAAGAAGATCGAGGTCATCAAGGAGGTCCGTGCGCTCACCGGCCTCGGCCTGAAGGAAGCCAAGGACCTGGTCGAGGGCGCGCCCAAGGCGGTCAAGGAAGGCGTGACCAAGGACGAGGCCGAGAAGATCAAGGCCACCCTGGAGAAGGTCGGCGCCAAGGTCGAGCTCAAGTAAGTGTGATGACAGAATCCGGCGGTTCCGGGGGAGATTCGCTCCGGAATCGCCCATATTTGTCCGCCTGTTTGCGGTAGCAGCGGGAAATTCGGCGGTTCGGCGATGCGCCAGACCGAATCGCAGAATGCGGCGCCCCGACGCCTGTCCTGATGGTCGCGATGGATTGCGGCCTTCCGGAGAGTCGTCCCGGCCCGGCGGTTCGACAGAGAGAGAGCGAGATGGCGCAGACGTTCACCGGTCGCAAGCGCGTTCGCAAGTTTTTCGGAAAAATTCAGGAAGTCGCAGAGATGCCGAACCTCATCGAGGTTCAGAAGGCGTCCTACGACCAGTTCCTGCTGGTGAAGGAGCCGGCCGGCGGCCGGCCCGACGAGGGCCTGCAGGCCGTGTTCAAGTCGGTGTTCCCGATCTCGCGATTTCTCCAACACCTCGATGCTCGAATTCGTCAAGTACGAGTTCGAGCCGCCGAAGTACGACGTCGACGAGTGCCGCCAGCGCGGCATGACCTATGCCGCGCCGCTCAAGGTGACGCTGCGCCTGATCGTGTTCGATATCGACGAGGAGACCGGCGCCAAGTCGGTCAAGGACATCAAGGAGCAGGATGTCTACATGGGCGACATTCCGCTCATGACCAACAACGGCACCTTCATCGTCAACGGCACCGAGCGCGTCATCGTCTCGCAGATGCACCGCTCGCCCGGCGTGTTCTTCGATCACGACAAGGGCAAGACCCATTCGTCGGGCAAGCTCCTGTTCGCCGCCCGCATCATTCCGTATCGCGGCTCCTGGCTCGACATCGAGTTCGACGCCAAGGACATCGTCCATGCGCGCATCGACCGGCGCCGGAAGATTCCGGTGACGTCGCTGCTGTTCGCGCTCGGCCTGGACGGCGAGGAGATCCTCAACACCTTCTACAAGCAGGTGCCCTACAAGCGGCAGAAGGACGGCTGGCGCGTGCCGTTCGATGCCAACCGCTTCCGCGGCTACAAGGCGATCAACGATCTGGTCGACGCCGACACCGGCAAGGTCGTGCTCGAGGCCGGCAAGAAGCTCACCGTGCGCCAGGCGCGCCAGCTCGCCGAGAAGGGGCTCAAGGCGCTGCGCATGACCGACGAGGAGCTGATCGGCCACTACATCGCCGAGGACCTCGTCAACCCGAAGACCGGCGAGATCTACGCCGAGGCCGGCGAGGAGATCACCGAGAAGACCCTCAAGGTGCTCAACGAGGCGGGCTACAAGGAACTGCCGCTCCTCGACATCGACCACGTCAATGTCGGCGCCTACATCCGCAACACGCTCGCGGTCGACAAGAACATGACGCGCGAGGACGCGCTGTTCGACATCTATCGCGTGATGCGTCCGGGCGAGCCGCCGACGCTCGACACCGCGCAGGCGATGTTCAAGTCGCTGTTCTTCGATCCCGAGCGCTACGACCTCTCGGCGGTCGGCCGCGTCAAGATGAACATGCGGCTCGACCTCGACGCGCCCGACACCATGCGCGTGCTGCGCAAGGAGGACATCCTCGCGGTGATCCGCACGCTGGTCGATCTGCGCGACGGCAAGGGCGAGATCGACGACATCGACCATCTCGGCAACCGCCGGGTGCGCTCGGTCGGCGAGCTGATGGAGAACCAGTACCGCATCGGCCTGCTGCGCATGGAGCGCGCGATCAAGGAGCGCATGTCGTCGGTCGATATCGACACCGTCATGCCGCAGGACCTGATCAACGCCAAGCCGGCGGCGGCGGCGGTGCGCGAGTTCTTCGGCTCCTCGCAGCTCTCGCAGTTCATGGACCAGACCAACCCGCTGTCCGAGATCACGCACAAGCGGCGCCTCTCGGCGCTCGGGCCGGGCGGTCTCACGCGCGAGCGCGCCGGCTTCGAGGTGCGCGACGTGCACCCGACGCATTACGGCCGCATCTGCCCGATCGAGACGCCGGAAGGCCCGAACATCGGCCTGATCAACTCGCTCGCGACCTATGCGCGGGTGAACAAGTACGGCTTCGTCGAGACGCCCTATCGCAAGGTCAAGGACGGCCGCGTCACCGACGAGGTGATCTATCTCTCGGCGATGGAGGAGGGCGCGCTACACGGTCGCGCAGGCGAACGCGCCGATCGACAGCCGCGGCCGCTTCACCGAGGACCTGATCGTCTGCCGGCATGCCGGCGACGTGCTGATGGTGCCGCGCCGACAAGGTCGACTTCATGGACGTGTCGCCGAAGCAGCTCGTTTCGGTGGCCGCGGCGCTCATCCCGTTCCTGGAGAACGACGACGCCAACCGCGCGCTGATGGGCTCGAACATGCAGCGCCAGGCGGTGCCGCTGGTTCGCGCCGAGGCGCCGTTCGTCGGCACCGGCATGGAAGGCGTGGTGGCGCGCGACTCGCGGCGCCGCGATCGCCGCGCGCCGCACCGGCGTCGATCGACCAGGTCGACGCCACCCGTATCGTCGTGCGCGCGACCGAGGAGACCGATCCGACCAAGCCGGGCGTCGACATCTACCGGCTGATGAAGTTCCAGCGCTCGAACCAGAACACCTGCATCAACCAGCGTCCGCTGGTGAAGGTGGGCGATCAGGTCAAGAAGGGCGACATCATCGCCGACGGTCCCTCGACCGAGCTCGGCGAGCTCGCGCTCGGCCGCAACGTGCTGGTCGCGTTCATGCCGTGGAACGGCTACAACTTCGAGGACTCGATCCTGCTCTCCGAGCGGATCGTCAAGGACGACGTCTTCACCTCGATCCACATCGAGGAATTCGAGGTGATGGCGCGCGACACCAAGCTCGGGCCCGAGGAAATCACCCGCGACATCCCGAACGTCTCGGAAGAGGCGCTGAAGAACCTCGACGAGGCCGGCATCGTCTATATCGGCGCCGAGGTGCGCGCCGGCGACATCCTGTGCGGCAAGATCACGCCGAAGGGCGAAAGCCCGATGACGCCGGAAGAGAAGCTCCTGCGCGCCATCTTCGGCGAGAAGGCCTCCGACGTGCGCGACACCTCGCTGCGCGTGCCGCCGGGCGTGCAGGGCACGGTCGTCGAAGTGCGCGTGTTCAACCGCCACGGCGTCGAGAAGGACGAGCGCGCGCTCGCGATCGAGCGCGAGGAGATCGAGCGGCTCGCCAAGGACCGCGACGACGAGCAGGCGATCCTCGACCGCAACGTCTACGGCCGTCTGGCCGAGATGCTGGAAGGCCGCCAGGGCATCGCCGGGCCCGAAGGGCTTCAAGAAGGACTCCAAGATCACCCGCGCGGTGCTCGAAGAGTATCCGCGCTCGCAGTGGTGGCAGTTCGCCTCGCCGAACGACAAGCTGATGGCCGAGATCGAGGCCATCCGCAAGCAGTACGACGAGTAGCAAGAAGCGGCCTCGAGCAGCGCTTCCTCGACAAGGTCGAGAAGCTGCAGCGCGGCGACGAGCTGCCGCCCGGCGTGATGAAGATGGTCAAGGTCTTCGTCGCGGTGAAGCGCAAGATCCAGCCCGGCGACAAGATGGCCGGCCGCCACGGCAACAAGGGCGTGGTGTCGAAGATCGTGCCGATCGAGGACATGCCGTTCCTCGAGGACGGCACGCAGGTCGACATCGTGCTCAATCCGCTCGGCGTGCCGAGCCGCATGAACGTCGGCCAGATCCTGGAGACCCATCTCGGCTGGGCCTGCGCCGGCCTCGGCCTGCAAGATCGGCCAGGCGGTCGACGCTCTACAACGCCAAGCACGACACCAAGCCGCTCAAGGAGATCGCTGAAGAAGGTCTACGGCGACGACGAGACCATCAAGTCGCTCGGCGAGAAGGATCTGGTCGAGCTCGGCAGCAATCTGCGCCACGGCGTGCCGATCGCGACGCCGGTGTTCGACGGCGCCAAGGAGGCCGACATCGAGCACATGCTCGATCTCGCCGGCCTCGACCATTCCGGCCAGGTGACGCTGTACGACGGCCGCACCGGCGAGGCGTTCGATCGCAAGGTGACGGTGGGCTACATCTACATGCTCAAGCTCCACCATCTCGTGGACGACAAGATCCACGCCCGCTCGATCGGCCCGTACAGCCTCGTCACCCAGCAGCCGCTGGGCGGCAAGGCGCAGTTCGGCGGCCAGCGCTTCGGCGAAATGGAGGTCTGGGCGCTCGAAGCCTACGGCGCCGCCTACACGCTGCAGGAGATGCTGACCGTGAAGTCGGACGACGTCGCCGGCCGCACCAAGGTCTACGAGGCGATCGTGCGCGGCGACGACACGTTCGAGGCCGGCATTCCGGAAAGCTTCAACGTGCTGGTCAAGGAGATGCGTTCGCTCGGCCTCAACGTCGACCTGCACAATTCCAAGCAGGCGCACGGCCGGCGGCGACGCGGCCGAGGCGGCCGAGTAGACCGGCGTCATGCCGGGCGCACGGCGACGGAGCGCCGCTCCCGGATCGGACAGATCGTTGACGGACGCATGCGGTCGCGAGCCGGCAGCTGCGACGCGTTCGGCGACCGAGCTCCGGTCGAGGAGAAGACGATGAACCAAGAAATCATGAATCTTTTCAGCCCGCAGGTGCCGGCGCAGGTCTTCGACCAGATCCGGATTTCGATCGCGAGCCCGGAAAAGATTCTGTCCTGGTCCTACGGCGAGATCAAGAAGCCGGAGACCATCAACTACCGCACCTTCAAGCCCGAGCGCGACGGCCTGTTCTGCGCGCGCATCTTCGGGCCGATCAAGGACTACGAGTGCTTGTGCGGCAAGTACAAGCGCATGAAGTACAAGGGCATCATCTGCGAGAAGTGCTCGGTCGAGGTGACGCTCTCGCGCGTGCGGCGCGAGCGCATGGGCCACATCGAGCTCGCGGCGCCGGTCGCGCACATCTGGTTCCTGAAGTCGCTGCCGTCGCGCATCGGCCTGCTGCTCGACATGACGCTCAAGGACCTCGAGCGCATCCTGTATTTCGAATACTACGTCGTGCTCGAGCCGGGCCTGACCCCGCTCGAGGACCGCCAGCTCCTGTCCGAGGACGAGTATCTCAAGGCGCAGGAGCGAGTACGGCGCCGACAGCTTCACCGCGCATGATCGGCGCGGAGGCGATCCGCGAGATGCTCAAGGCGCTCGATCTCGACAAGATGCAGGCCGACCTGCGCGCCGAGATCGCCGAGTCCGATTCCGACGCTCAAGAAGAAGAAGCTCGCCAAGCGGCTCAAGATGATCGAGGCGTTCCAGCAGTCCGGCAACAAGCCGGAATGGATGATCCTGACGCAGGTGCCGGTGATCCCGCCGGATCTGCGGCCGCTCGTGCCGCTCGACGGCGGCCGCTTCGCCACGTCCGACCTCAACGATCTCTATCGCCGCGTCATCAACCGCAACAACCGCCTGAAGCGGCTGATCGAGCTGCGCGCGCCCGACATCATCATCCGCAACGAGAAGCGGATGCTGCAGGAGGCGGTCGACGCGCTGTTCGACAACGGCCGCCGCGGCCGCGTCATCACCGGCGCCAACAAGCGGCCGCTGAAGTCGCTCGCCGACATGCTCAAGGGCAAGCAGGGCCGGTTCCGCCAGAACCTGCTCGGCAAGCGCGTCGACTATTCCGGCCGCTCGGTGATCGTGGTCGGTCCCGAGCTCAAGCTGCACCAGTGCGGCCTGCCGAAGAAGATGGCGCTCGAGCTGTTCAAGCCGTTCATCTATTCGCGGCTCGACGCCAAGGGCCTGTCCACCACGGTGAAGCAGGCGAAGAAGCTGGTCGAGAAGGAGAAGCCGGAGGTCTGGGACATCCTCGACGAGGTGATCCGCGAGCATCCGGTGCTGCTCAACCGCGCGCCGACGCTGCACCGCCTCGGCATCCAGGCGTTCGAGCCGGTGCTGATCGAGGGCAAGGCGATCCAGCTTCATCCGCTGGTCTGCGCCGCCTTCAACGCCGACTTCGACGGCGACCAGATGGCCGTGCACGTCCCGCTGTCGCTCGAAGCGCAGCTCGAGGCGCGCGTGCTGATGATGTCGACCAACAACATCCTGCATCCCGGCCAACGGCTCGCCGATCATCGTGCCGTCGCAGGACATCGTGCTCGGCCTCTACTACCTCTCGATCATGCGCGAGGACGCCAAGGAGAAGCATCCCAAGGTGTTCGGCGACATGGCGGAGATCGAGCATGCGCTCCACGCCAAGGCGGTCGACGCTGCACACCAAGATCAAGTACCGCTGGGAGGGCATCGACGAGAAGGGCGAGCCGGTGCGCAAGTGGTACGACACCACGCCCGGCCGCGTCATGCTCGGCAACGTGCTGCCGAGGAGCGCCGAAGGTTCCCTTCGACGTCGTGAACAAGCTCATGACCAAGCGGGAAATC
>CAWEDK010000031.1:0-200021 GCA_963807865.1 uncultured Alphaproteobacteria bacterium
CGATCGTTGAAATGCGTCGTCGTCCTTCCGGGCTTCGTTCACCGCTGAATTGGTGACGGAGCCCGCGCCGTTTCCGGCGGTCATTCCGCTGCTCCGCCTGAGACGCGCGCGTCCAAGTATTCACGATGCTGATCGCTGCGGACTCCGATGCGGCGCAGGCTGAGATGCGTAACCTTGACGGCGCCGCGCGCGATCTCGCGCAGTCCCGTGCTCCGCGAAATGCCGACCATCTCGCACCATGTCAAAAACGGATAGACGCACAACGCGCCCGGCGGTAGGCGGCGCTCTGATTTGCCTGTTACTGACGACGCGTAGCCTCGACGGACGAAATTGCCTTGTGCTTGCGCTTGCGCGCGGATGCTCGCTTGCTTGTCATGGTGCTACTGCCCGAGGATGTGCGCCCGAGGCTCGCTCTGCGCGAGGGACGGAGCGGTACCCCCTGAGGTAGGGCGCTTTTTCGGGCTCTTAACGGAGGCGAGGCTCTGACGCTGCCTGCCTGACACGTCTCCGGGCTCAGCGATACGAGCTAACCAGAAAGCGGTTTTAGATTGCAAGAGGTTTCAGATTGCTTCCGATAAAATAATGCAACTTTCGTTTCGTACGTAGAAACGTGTCATTTATTACGTAGAAACGTCAGCCGGGAAATTGCACGATCTTGCGCTCTCGACCGTCGATCAGCGCCTCGACATGATCGGACCATACCGCGAGAGCGTTGCGGACCTCCGTCGCGTAGCTTGAGCGATACGATGCCACCTGCTGAGCCTTGGAGCGGAAATGAAGCGCCGAGATTTTCTGGGGGTTATCGGCGGCGCGGCGGCGGCGTGGCCGGTGGTTGCGCGGGCGCAGCAGGCCGAGCGGGTGCGGTATGTCGGCATCCTCCAGAACTTTCCTGAAAACGATCCAGTAGCATCGGTTCTCAACGCCACTTTCCTCAAAGAGCTGCGGCAATCGGGATGGGCAGTTGGCAACAATATTCGTATCGAAACCCGCTGGACTGGGAACAGGTCCGAAGACATCCGTCGCCATGTGGCTGAGCTGGTCGCGCTTACGCCGGACGTCATCCTGGCCAATGGCACCTCGACATTGGGGCCGCTGCTACAGGTCTCCCGCACCATACCGATCGTGTTCGTCCAGGTCACTGATCCGGTCGGCAGCGGCTATGTCGAAAGCCTGGCGAAACCGGGAGGCAATGCCACTGGTTTCTCGACACGCGAGTACGGCGTGAGCGGAAAATGGCTTGAAGTGTTGAAGCAGATCGCTCCGAGCGTGACGCGAGCCGGCGTCATCCGCAATCCCGCCGTCCGTTCGGGCAGCGGGCAATTCGGTGCCATCCAAGCTGTAGCACCGTATTTGAGAATGGAGGTAACACCAATCGACGTGCGCGATCCCGCTGAGATGGAGCGCACGGTTGCGGCGTTCGCGGGCTCCCCGAATGGCGGGCTGATCATCACGGCGAACGGGGCAGCGATCGTACACCGTAGTCTGATCATCGCGATGGCGGCCCGGCATAAGCTGCCTACGGTGTATTGGCAGCGCCACTTTGTTGAGGCTGGTGGCCTCGTCTCTTATGGGGAGGATGGGACCGACCAATACCGGCGGGCGGCCGAATACGTCGACCGCATCTTAAAGGGAGCGAAGCCAAGTGATCTGCCGGTGCAAGCGCCAACTAAATTTGAGACAGTGATTAACCTCAAAACGGCCAAGGCTCTCGGCCTCGAAGTGCCGCCCATGCTGCTCGCCCGCGCCGACGAGGTGATCGAATAGCGACGCTGTCTTCCGAGAAGTGACGCGATTGGCCCGAAGCGGTCATGCGCCGCGATGCAATAATTTGTCGGCTTTCGGGTGCGAAGCGGACATGCCGGAGTGTTGAGCCGCGACCGAGCACGCTTTTGACCCGACCCGGACAACAGCCGATCAATTACTTCCGCGCTGACGCGTTGATCGGGGAGAAATACTCCTGCATCGTTTGCCACGCCGTATCTTGCAAGAAGCCAGCGACCTCAGGACTTAGTCCGGATGCGTACTTTAGCCCGCTCGGGGATTTCCGAAACAGCGCGCTGTAGGTAGTTGCGGCGGCAAGATATGTACCCGCAAGGCTCGGATGCCGCTTATCGGCGGCATAGAGATTGATCTCCGGCCGCTGTGCGACCGCCTTGCCAAAAGCGAGCCCCGCCGGGATGACGAACGCGTTGCTATCGTTAGCGGCTGTCGTATAGGCGTCAGCCAGTTGCATGGTCATCTCTGGCCGGTCGGCATACGCCCAGGACATGAAGAAAACTGGCTTCGCGCCGTGCTTGCGCACCGAATCGGCGTGAATCTTCATCTGCTCGAAGAATACCGGCCGCAACTTCGGATGCACCGGGCACTGGCTGCAATCCATCATGATGGCAAGATCGAACGGCCGCTCGATCTGATTGAATACGACGTTGTTCTCAGCATCGAATGAATACCGTCCGATCGCGTTGGGCCGAAAGTAGGAGCCGACGTCGTGCCAGTCGGAGCCAGACCCGCTGATCGTTACCGAAGTTGAACGAAAGCGATAGGTAGGATCGGCGGCGCGGATTAGCTGTGTTACGTAGTTATGCAGGCTGTTGTTATAATAAAAGAAGCTGTTGCCGATATAGATTGCCGACGCCGGTCGCTCGACCCCCGACTCCATCATCGCCGGCATCACCTGTGCGGTAGCTGGCGAGGTCGCAAGAAAGACGGTGCAGATCGCGAAGGCCTTCTTCGACATGTAAATACATACCCTTTAAGAGTGAAGCAGAGGTGATGAGGTCGCCGACGGCATGATCAATGCGCTTTGCACAGCGGGAGATTATCGTCCCAGCGGGAGGCACCAAGATACTGCATCACGTGACAGCGTGGAAGATATGCCCGACCGGTTATGGTCCGAAGCAGCGAACCACATCGTTGCCAGTCAACGATCGCTCTCGGGGTGAAGCGGATATGTTGGAATGTTGAGCCCGACCGCAACCGAGAGGCACCGATGAACGCCACTGAGGGCGCGGCGTACGGCGGGGGCTAGGAATGCCGGTGCCCACGCCTTGACTCTGGGAAGGTCCGTGGAGTGGCTTTAGTCAACAAGGCTCCCGACGCAGCGGATATGGCCTGAAAGCGCTCCAGCGGCCTTGGCTGAGTCAAGGCGGGGCAGGTAGGGCGCGGCCAGACCGTACTGTGAGGTTCGTAAGGTGCTCAAGCGCCTAAGGCCGGTGAACGAATCCGAGCATCGCAGCGTGATCTGCCATGCGCTCCGGTGGTCGATCCGGGGGCTGATCAGCAGGTCCATGCGATTTCCGAGTTGAAACAATGCGAGCCGGCGGCGACCCTGACCGCCTGGTCCATGCTGGCACCTGAATATTCAAGAGTGGCAGGCAGTCGGTGAAACTCGGGTGTGAATTCGGCGCCTCGCCAAGCCTACTCAAGGAACATCCGCGTTAAGAAGCTCCAGCTTGTTCTCGAGCCATAGTTGGCGCGCCACGCCGCGCTGTATCTTGCCGCTGGTGGTCTTCGGCAGTGTGCCGGGCCGGATCAAAACCACATGACGCGCGAAGATTTCGTGCTCGTCGGTCACGGCCTCGCGGACACGCCCGGACACGTCGGCCACGTCGACACCGTGCCGATGCACGCGCTCAACCTCCTGCACGACGACCAGCGCCTCATCGCCGCCTTCGTCCGGCACCGAGAACACGGCACCGCCGTTCTTCCGCAACGCCGGATCGACCGCCTGCACGGTACGCTCGATGTCCTGCGGGTAATGATTCATCCCCCGGATGATGATGAGCTCCTTGATGCGACCGGTAATGAACAGTTCGCCATCATCGTCGAGAAAACCGAGGTCTCCGGTCCGCAGCCAGAAACCCGGCTCGCCGTCGATCTGAGCCGCAAAGGTTGCTTGGGTCGCGGCCTCGTTGCGCCAGTAGCCCTGAGCCACATTTGGACCGCCGACCCAGACCTCGCCGACACTGTCGCTGTGGAGGCGTGCGAAGGTCCCGGGATCGACGATGGCGATCCGTTCTCCCGCTACCGCGCGCCCGCAGCCGACTACAGGCTGGGAGTCCGCGTTGTCCATGGCAGGCCCTACGCAATGGTTTCCAAGCTCAGCACGACTGACCAGCCGCGTGACGTGGCCGGCACCGCGCGTCCCTCCCGAGACCAGGACGGTCGCTTCAGCCATCCCGAACATCGGATAGATCGCGCGCGGGTCAAACCCATACGGCGCAAAGACGCGGTTGAAACGCTCTATGGTCTCGGCATGCACGGGCTCGGATGCATTACCGGCGATCTTCCAGGATGAGAGATCAAGACCTTGTGCCGCCTCGGCGCTAAACCGGCTGACACAAAGGTCAAAGGCAAAATTTGGCAACGAGGCGATCTCGCCGCGGTATTCCTGGATGGCTTTGAGCCAGACGAGCGGGCGATGCACGAAAGCGTTCGGAGCCATCAACACGCAGCAGGCACCGACATACAGTGCCTCGAGCGCGTTCAGGATCAGGCCCATGTCGTGATAGAGCGGAATCCAGCTAACGAAGGTCGATTTGTGTGTGGCGCCGAACGCCAGCCGGATCATCTCGAGGTTCTTCAGCAGATTGTCGTGGGTGACCACGACGCCCTTCGGATCGAGGTAGAGCCCGAGGTGTATTGCAGGAATGCGATGGTCTCACGTCTGACCGGGGGCATCGACGCCGAAACCGCGCTGGGCGCACGATCCGCCGTCGCATCGACCGCCAGCCACTCGTAATTGCCGTTGGCGAACCGGGCCGCGAAGTCCTTGCGCGGTCCGTTCATGAGGAGGGGCTCGACAGGATAAAGCGCGGCGCGCAATTGGTGGTGATGCTGGCGCTTGAATCGCGCGAACTCTGCCGGCGCGGGACCATCATGGGGACCGCGATGACGCCCGCCATCATGCACCCGAATAGCGCGACGATGAAGTCGAGCCCTTGTGGGAAGATCAGCAGAGCCCGATCTCCTGGCGCTCCCTTGCGCGCCAATTCATGCGCTAGCGCGCGGGCGCGGTCGTGAAGCTGCGCAAAGGTGAGCTCGGCTTCTCGCGCGCCCCGATCCGACAGAAAGACGGAGGCTTTGTCGTCCGACTGGGTAGCGGCCCGATGTTCAAGAAGTGCAATTAATGAGGGAAACGTCATAGATGAGATCATGCCCGCTTCGTGATAATGCGGAAAAAGTCAGCCCTCGGGCCTCCAGAAGCCTAATACCAGTAGGGTAAAAGTAGCGACGAGGGCACCCCCACAAGCCATGAGTAACATCCAGTCGTGGCCGTTCCCGGTCCATCGAGCATTGAGCCCTCCGAGAATGAATCCGAAGAGCGCCACCCCGAGCACCGCACTCGTCTTTGTTGAAGGTCTCATGGCTCGAAGGCGAAGGAGGGAGGTACGGTATGCAACATGACTCAAAGATAGCTATTCTAGGACTGACTTAGAAGCCGCAATAATGAGAAAACACGCACATCCCAACATAAATGCAGCGAACCAAAAAGCATGGGATCACAACGAGCGAGACCAGGATCCGCCCTGCGGGCTTCGTAGTCCGCCCGTTCAATTGGCTTGTCGGTGAGTAGTCATTGCGTGGTTCATTCTAAGAATGCCCTAGCGCGATCGCCAGCCCTCCGAACCCGGCTGGCTTGCGACCCGGCGAATTCGCCAAGGCTTCGTCTCCTCGCAATGTGAGACGACCAACCGACAGGGCGGCCTGCACGGTCCCGACCGCGACACCGAATTGCTTGGCAATTACTCACGGCCGGGTCTGCCCTTAGCCCTTCAAAGCATCCCGGATTTGATGTTCCAGCGCAGGCTTGATCGTCATCCGCGAGCGCCAGTCAGGGGCTATCCCGTCGTTGGTCCACACTGAAACCCTTCATGGCCACGCCCTGCTTTCGCCCGATAAGTTAAATAGGACTTTCAATGTCGCGACTGTTGGGGAACAGGGGGGACGCGATGCTCGACCGTCTGACGTCGGTTGAGACTTTGCTGCTTGTCGCGACGGTAGCTATCGTGCTCGCGATAGTTTGCGGAGCGATGTAGTAGCGGTGCCCCGCGTAGGGTGCCCGCCGGCTAGAAGACCGTGGACGCATTTTGCCGGCATTCTAGATGCCGGCTCTAATCCTTGTCGGCGCGTAGCTGGAACGGTGGTGGAACTGTGAGGCCCAATGCCTTGGCGGTCCAAACGTTGATCACGAATTCAAATTTCGTCGTTGCGACTGATGCCGGTCACATTTTCGGTCGGCCGGCTTAAGCTCGAGACGAGGCCGAGCGCTCCGCACCTGGCAGCCAAAGCCCTAACCTCCACAATCCCGATCTTGTTCGTGACAGGCGGCGATCCGGTGGCGCCTTGGTCTTGGCGCGGCCCCTCGAAGTCAGCGCAATACAGCGAATTTGACTAAAATCTTAACCACTTGCGAAACCGCCGTTTCATTAAATGAGCTATTCTGAGAGGCCTTCTGCAATGGGGAGGCCGTGATGTTCTACCGAAATTTCAATGTGCAGCCGTTTCAAGTCGAGGGCGGATGGCAAGCATCAGTCTGGAAGTCAGATGGCCATCCCATAGTTCATAAAGGCGCGCCAATGCCGCAATGGCGCACCAACCTTTATCGCGCCGAGGAAGATGCGTTGCGAGAGGCGCTGCGGGCAATTGACGCCGAGGCTTTCAGTTAGCGTTCGGCACTTGACCAGTCCCGCCCGTAACGGCCGCCGCGATATCGCAAAGCCGACGAACCTGAGGTGCTGGAAAAACGGGCGTTGCTAATTGGATGTTAACCGTTTTTCGTGGAGCATGATCACCTGGAGATAATGGGGTGCGCATTTGTCGAAGCCGCTCGAAACACATTGGTTCCTGCTAGAACGAGCGCAAAAAATCGTGGAGCGCATCGCTCCGGATATGCCAATTAAGGTTGAAATCGCGTATCAGGAGGATCAAATCGAGTGGGACAAAGATGGTAGCTTCGGCCGCGTGCCCTGGACGTCAAAACTTTTCATTCCTCTTGGACACCCAGCTCGCGCCTTCTTACCTAAACTAAATCGTGGGATGGCCTATCTTCAATCCCGATACGATCTTGGCGTCCTTGCTCGCGAAACTGACCGTCAAGTGCCTTCGCCTAGTGCAGTCCGGTGACGGCTAAAACGCGCATTACCTTCATTCGTACTCGTTCATGAACCACGCTTTAAATTCCTCCATTCGCGGGGTCCATTTTTCGAGCTTTGTGGCCGCCCGGGCAATCATTTGCGCCGCTTGCCATTCTTCAAGAAGTCAAGACTTCCGGCCCGGCTGCATGTTTGAGCCAGTCGCGTTGGCGATTGATTTCGGCCACCCAGCCTGGCTTTTCTCCTTTCGGCACCATGTCCAGCAGAAAGGAAGACATGTGCAAACCGCTAGTGCCGTGGAAGCATTCCTTCGGCCGCTCCGGCTAATCTCAGTGGTCCTTCAGCGGCGTATCGCGCGGCGACGGGGTGCCATCGATTTTTTTATCAAGACCCAGCTGGATGAAAAAATGCGAGATGCCTTTGCGGGCTACCGAAACTTCAATTAAGGTCTTGAGAGCAGCCAATTCCATCCAAGAGTTTTGTAGCAACGCTGGAGCGGACTGCGATAATGTTCGCTCATACCTAAACGTTCATGAACTCTTGGCCGTGGGCATCCACAACGGAATTTTCGACGAGAAGATCGCCTATGATTTTTGGGGAGACATACTCGAACGGCACTATCGAGAGACGGAGTCGTTGATACAGTATTTTAGGAATGAACCGGGCTCATCTGCGACGTTCGAAGATCTGGTTCGGTTACACAAGAGGTGGAGTGGACCTCGTTGGATTTGGCAACATTGGCGGTCCCGCTGGTGGCCGTTTCGCTTGAGCTAGATGGCGGTCAACCGAAATGGGCATGATTTATGATAACTGATTACCAAAGTCTCATGCTGCCGCCCCTGCTCCGGCTGGCAGGCGACGGCCTCGAGCATCGGATCGGCGAAATAATTGTGCCTCTGGCTAAGGCAGTTGGTTTATAGCAGGTGTGAAAACGAACCTTCTCGGCCGGGATGCCCTTCAGTGCTGTGTTGTCCCGCTCATACCGGAGCAGCCACGAACGCACGCCCGCCGGGGTGACCTGAAGGTACAAACCCCTCCCGTCCCCATAGCGACCGGGCTCCGTAAGGCTCGCAACCTTCTTAGCAGTCAGCGCCATGCCCTTCTCCGTCGACCCCCGGGTCGACCCCCGACTTGGCGGTGCCGACCTGTACCGGTGATTATCGGTCGAAAGCGGGCGTTAGGAAAGGGAAAAGTTGTTAAAAATCAGAGTTTTAATTCAAGCTGAGGCGGCTGTTACCGGGTCTCCCGGCTGCCTCCGGGGGGCTTGAAGGCGGTCTCCCTCTCCGCCAACCATGTCGTCTCCGCCCGCGTCTCGATTTTTGGTAGTACGGCAGTCTCTGCTGATTGGCGGGCATTCGTGCCGAGCACAGCAGACGACAACCAGAGATACAGGGGCGAGTGACCGCGGAAGCTCGGCACGAATTGTCAACCGCGGCGCTTACTTCGTTGGGCGCGACGCGCTGCCGTCGACGACCTTTCGATCAGTTTCCCCATGATGAGACGCGTCGTCGATGTGTCGGACGGAAGTTTTGACTTACCGAGTCCGATCATCTCCATCGCCGCCTCGACCATCTCGTCGATTGGCTGTTTGATCGTCGTGAGACCGTATCCGCGCCATGCCGCCAGCGGCACGTCGTCGTAGCCGACGATCGAAATGTCATTCGGCGTCCGTACGCCCGCTTCGGACAGCCGATCCATGCCCCCGAACGCCAGCACATCGCTGGCAAAGAAAATCGCATCGGGGTGCCGAGCCCGGCGGAGAAGCCGGTTCGTGGCGTCGTAGCCGGCTTCGTAGCTGTAAGCCCCGCCGGCCTCGTGGATGCAGGCGCCGACGCCAAGCTCCGCAAGGCGGGAGGTGAAGCCGCGCTGGCGGTCGCGGTTCGTCGTCGACTCCTTGTCGCCGGAGACGAACGCGAAACGCCTATGCCCTAGACCGTGCAGGAATTCTGCGACCAGCCGTCCGCCCGCGACGTTGTCGCAGGACACTGCGTTGACGCCCAGTCCCGGTACATAGCGGTTGAACAACACAAGCGGGGTTTGGTGCTCCGCACAGACCTTCGCCATGGCCGACGAGAGCGTCGCGGACGTCAGGACAACTGCGTCGACCTGGTATTGAAGGAGTTTGGGCAGCACGTCGTCGACTTCCTGACCCGCCGAAGGAATGAAGAGCAGGGTCTGGAAGCCACGCGATTGGATGACCTGGGTAAGCGCGTCTAGAACGACCGGATAGAAAGGGTCGACCAGGTTTCCCAGCACCACGGCCACGATACTGGTTCGTCTCGTGATCAGGCTGCGCGCAATGATGTTCGGCTGGTAGCCGAGCGCGTGGGCGGCCTTCAGGACGCGCGACTTCGTCTTCTCGGCGATGCTTGCGTTGAGCGAAAACGCCCGTGATATCGTCGACTGCGACACGCCCAGCGTCAGCGCCACGTCTTCTGCGGTGACCTGCGCCGTCACCTTGCCGGCGGTTCTCCGTGCCATGTCCTCATCCGCTCTGACCGGAACGTAGGCCAAAGATCGCCCGTTCCGGTAGCGTCAATCGTGCACTATTCAATCGTCGAATGCCGCCGCGATCTCGTCTTGATCAGCTTGCGACTTCGTGAGTATTTTCACGACCTCGCTGGAGTCGCAGCCGAAAAGGATGACGTCGGTGACGAAAACGCAATCGGCAACTGTCGATGTCAAAGGTTTCTGGCAGGCGATCGGCCAGCGCGCAACAGGCAGCACTATTGTAACGGCTCAGTCGCCGAGCGGTCCAGCAGGACTGCTGGGTCTCTCGGCGACCCATGTATGCGCCGAGCCTCCAACGATGCTTGTCAGCGTCGACAAGCGGACATCCGCGCTGCAGACCATCCTGGAGGCCAAGCATTTCGCGATCAACTACCTGCCGCGCAGCGCCACGGACATTGCGGACGCCTTCGGCGGCAAGTCCACGCTGAAGGGTGCCGATCGTTTCAGCACCGCAAAATGGACCTCGCTGCACACCGGCGCTCCGATCCTGGAGGACGCCGTCGGCGCAATTGATTGCGACTTGATCGAGACGATCGAGCGGCACGGCGTCCTCCTGCTTCTGGGAAACGTGGTCGCGACCTGTTCCAATCCTGAGAAGCTTCCGCTCGTGCATTTTCGCGGCGGCTACCTGTCCTGATGCCGGGCCCAGCCCCCTCGGTTCTCAATCCAGCATGTTCTCACGCAGCGTTTTCCCCTCGTACGTGGTGCGGTAGCGATCGCGGCGCTGAAGCTCCGGAACGAGAAAGTCGACGATATTCTGCAGCACCAACCGCGGGGCCGCCTGAGAAATCGATAACATGAAGCCGCCACGGCTGCCGGTTGCATCGAACATCTCCTCCATGCGATCGGCGAGTTGAGGGGCCGTCCCAGTGAATGTGATGTCATAGCCGGTCGCGGCATGCAGTCCGTGCGTGAAAAATTCCTCGCGCGTAATCTCGGTGTGTTCGCCATATTTCTTGGCCAGTAGGTGGACGAAGCCGACCGGCGACGCGTTAGCGGCGACGATCCGCTGCTGAAGCTCACGGAGCGAGAAGCGCGGCGGGAGCTGCGACATGTCATAGCCGGTGTTGTGCGAAAGCCAGACGCCGACCGCTTCCAATGGAACATCTGCGATCAGGCTCTCGCGCATCGCCTGCGCCTCCGCCTCGGTTTCCCCGACCATCGCCCGGCTCGACCAGAGGATTCCGACGATGCTGGGGTCGCGGCCCTCGTCCAGGAGCGCCTTGTCGAGGTCGGCTCGCTGCTGAACCATCAGGGGTATAGACTTGGTCAAGCCGAAAACGTGATCTGCGACATGCGCCGCCGCGCGCGTTCCGCGCGGCGAGCCGCCCGCCTGGATGACGATCGGCTGCACTTGCGGTGACGGCACCACGCTCAGCGGCCCCTTGACCTTGAACGCCTTGCCAACATGGTTGATCGCGCGAACCTTGCGCGGGTCGGCGACGATTCCGGACCTGCGGTCCCAGACGAATGCGTCGGGCTCCACGCTGGTCCACAGCGCCCGGCAGACGTCGATGAATTCCTCGAGCCGTTCGTATCGATCGTTGTGGTCCACCAGTTCGTCATACCCGTAGTTGGCGTAGTCGGCACGCCGCTGAGATGTAATGACATTGAAGGCGATGCGCCCGTTGGTGACGTGATCGAGCGAGTTCAGAAGCCTGGCGGTATAGAAGGGATGCATGAAGGTCGAGGCGTAGGTCAGCCCGAAACCGAGATGGCTCGTGACGTTCGACATCAGCGTGATCCAGGGACTCATTTCGAAACGGGGCCAGGCCACGCCGTAGCGCACCGAGTCTTCGATCGAGCCCTTCCAGGTGTCCGGGATGCCGGTACTGTCGCCGAAGAAGATCATGTCGAAGCCGCCCCGCTCGGCGGTGCGCGCAACCTCCTCGAACATGCCGATGTCGGGGTGCTGGCGGCCGACCCAGGAGCCCGGCTGACGCCACACCGTCTCGACGAGCGTCCAGGACAAGTCGAACGCGAGATGGATCTTTTTCTTTTTCATGAGGACGCCTCCGCGAAGGCCACGGCATGCCGGCCAGGGAGCTCACCGAACTATTGCAACCTTGGTGTGCAACCTTGGTGCCAACCGACCGGCGGGCCTGAAACGCGAACAGAAATAAGCAAAGAATCCTCGCGTTGTGAATACGTATGCGAAGAAATACGCCTTTCGCACAGTCGGCCGCCCCGCCACGTCAGCCCTTAGCCGCGCCACATCTGCACAATGCGGGGTCAATTGGCGTTGCATTCGCATGCAATTTAGTCTTGCTACGGCCAGGGGGCCTCGCATAGCCTTGATGGTCAGCCCCGGACCGTTCGGCGAAACCCCAGTGACCACCGACCAGTTTGTGCAGACTTTGCTCGGCGGCCTCGCGATCGGCTGCATCTACAGCCTGATCGCACTCGGCATCTCGATGATCATCCGAGCCACCGAGATCCTTCATTTCGCCCAGGGCGAGATGATGATGATCGGCGCGATGATGGGTTTGAGCGCCTTCTGGCTCGCCGAGATGCCGTTCGCACTCGTGCTGCTGTTCGGGATTCTCGGCGGCGGCCTGGTATCGGTGTTCGTCGAGTTCACCATTTACCGGCCGCTCGGCCGGCGGGTCGCTCTGATCAATGTCGTCATTGCCACGCTCGGCGTTTCGCTGGTCCTTCAGAATGTTGCTCGTCTGGCGTGGGGATCGGAGCCTTTGCGCTATCCGACGCTGTTCGCCTCGAAGGGGCTGGTGGTGGCCGGCTTCGTCGTATCCCCGCAGCTGATCTGGATCGTGATCCTCGGCGCTCTCATCATGGCCGGCCTGATGCTCTTCTTCCATTTCACGCGCCTCGGCATCGCCATGCAGGCGGCAGCGCAGGATCCCAACGCTGCGCGCCTGATGGGCATCAATGTCGAGCGGATCACAACGCTGACCTTCGCGGTCTCCGGGATGATGGCGGGGGCGGCCGGTGTGCTCCTGGGCTCGTTGTTTTTCGCCTCGTTCAATATGGGCTTCACGACCGGCATCAAGGCGTTCGTAGCCGCCACATTGGGCGGGCTGGGCAGCGTACCGGGAGCGATGGTCGGGGGCCTGCTGTTCGGATTGATCGAGACGTTCTCGGGTATGCTGATATCGACCTCCTATAAGGATGCGGTCGGCATGACCGTGCTGATTCTCATTCTACTGTTTGCACCAATGGGCCTGTTCACTCGGCCAGGGCGGCAGGTCTGACATGCAGGCGCAGCTCACCGCCCGGATCATCGTTCTGGCGGTCCTTTGCGCCGTCCCATTGCTTCAGCAGAACTCCTATTGGCTGCATGTGCTGAGCCTGGCGTTGATCGGCGCCATTCTGGCGATGGGACTGCAATTGCTCGTCGGGATGGCCGGTGTCCTGTCGCTGGGCCAAGGCGCGTTCTACGGAATCGGTGCCTACATGGCGGCGAGCCTTGCCATCGCGTGGAACGTACCCTTCCTCATTACCATCCTGTGCGGAGGCTTCGCTGCAGCGGTCGCGAGCCTTCTTCTCATTCCTATCGTGCGGCTCAAGGGTTCGAGCCTGGCGGTCGCCACCTTGGGTTTCGGCATCATCGTGCACCTGGTCATGCTCAACGAAGATGGGCTGACCGGCGGCAGCATCGGCTTGATGGACATTCCGCTCCCCACTCTGTTCGGCTTCAACGTCGGTGGCGAGACCGCGTACTATTTCGTCTGCCTGACCGTGGCCGCCCTGGTGTATCTCGCACTCGACCGCATCTCACACTCGCGTTTTGGGCGGGCGCTGATGGCGATCGCCCAGGACGAGGAGGCGGCGCGCGCCAGCGGGATCTCGGTCAACATTTACAAGAGCAAATGCTTTCTGGTTGCGGCCTTCACGGCCGGTGTCGCGGGCGGCCTGTATGCCTATCACTCGCGGTACTTGAGCCCCAACGATTTCACATTCCTCAAGTCAATCGACATCCTGATCATGGTCGTGATCGGCGGGCTGGGAAGTCTGCCGGGAGCAGCGCTCGGCGCGGCGATCGTGGTGATCGCTCCCGAGGTGCTTCGCTCGTCCGGCGAGATGCGGCTGATCCTGTTCGGTCTTCTGGTCATCCTGCTGGCGGGTACCGGCAATCGCGGGTTGGCCGGGCTCACGGTCGACCTGTTCGCGTTCATTCGCGGCTGGCTTCGCCGGCGCTCGTCTGACACCGCTGCATCGGGGGCATGATGGCCGGGCTCCTCGCGATCCATGGGCTGTCCCGGCATTTCGGCGGCCTCGTCGCCGTCAACGCCGTGGACATGGAGATCGAACCCGGGACGGTGCATGGCCTGATTGGTCCAAACGGTGCTGGCAAGACCACCTTGCTCAACCTGGTGTCAGGGCATCTGCCGTCAACGGCAGGACAAATCCACCTCGGCGACAACGATATCGCGCGCTGGCCGGCCGAGCGCCGGGCGCGCGCAGGCATCCGGCGCACCTTTCAGAACCTCAAGTTGTTCCGCGAGATGAGCGTGCTCGAGAACGTCATGATTGGCATGCACGGCCACACGCGGTGCGAGCTTTGGCATGCGCTGCTGCGGACGTCCGCGCAGAAATCGGAAGAGAAGGCGATCGTCGCCCGCGCCCACGAAGCATTGGAATTCGTCGAGCTTTCGCACATGGCAGATGTACCGGCGGGCGCTTTGCCCCACGGCGTGCAGCGCCTCATCGAGATTGCGCGAGCCTTCGTCGCTAAACCCACGCTGCTGTTGCTTGATGAACCGGCAGCCGGCCTCAATCGCGTCGAGAGCCGCCGGCTCGTGGATCTGATCCGCGCGATCAAAGCCTCCGGCGTCACAGTCATGCTGGTCGAGCACCACATGGACGTGGTGATGCCGACCTGCGACCGCATTACCGTCCTCAACTACGGACGGCGATTGGCCGATGGGACGCCTGCCGAGATCAGGCAGCATCCCGAGGTCATCCGCGCCTACCTCGGCGGCAGCATCAAGCAGGGCCCGAAAGCTGTGCGTCCCGTGCCCATGGAGGCCGCGCATGTTGCGCCTTAACGCTGTGAGCGCGTCCTATGGCGCGGTCGCGGCCGTGCGGGACATCAGCATGACCGTCGACGCCGGTGAGATCGTCGCGCTGATTGGCTCAAATGGCGCCGGCAAGTCGACGACATTGAAGGTCATTTCCGGGCTGGTTCGGCCGACGGCGGGAACGATCGAATTCCAAGGTGAGGCTATCACCGGCCTGTCGCCCGAAAACATCGTCGCGCGCGGCATCATTCAGGTTCCGGAAGGCCGCCACGTATTCCCTCGTCTGACCGTGCAGCAAAACCTGACGGCCGGCGCCTATTCGCCGCGCGCCCATCGCGACGAGAGAGCGACGCGTGACAAAGTCTATTCGCTGTTTCCGCGACTCCACGAGCGTCGCCGGCAACTCGCCGGCTCGCTGAGCGGCGGAGAGCAGCAGATGCTGGCGTTCGGGCGCGCCATGATGGCCCGGCCGGTGCTGCTTCTGCTCGACGAGCCGTCGCTCGGCTTAGCGCCGATCGTGATCGAAGAGATATCGAAAGCGATCGAGCTGTTCCGTGCCGAAGGCGTGACGGTACTCCTCGTGGAGCAGAATGCCGAGCTCGCGTTGACGCTCGCAAGCCGCGGCTACGTCATCGAGACCGGCAGTATCGTTCTGACCGATTCCAGCAAGCAGTTGCTGCAAAATCCGCAGGTCTGGGCGAGCTATCTCGGCCAGCAGAATGAGGAGTTTGAAACAATCGTACCGTCGCCGGGGCCAAGTCACCAACGTGAACAAGTCACCACGTGAACCCGTAACCCGACCACCATAGGAGACTCTGCCATGCGACCTTTAAGCCTCAGGTCCGTCGCCATCGCGGCCTTCCTCACGGCCGCCCTCGCCCAGACCGCCCCAGCGCAAACCGTCAAGATCGGCGTGTTCGGGCCATTGACCGGCGACGCCGCCGCCATGGGCGCCAGCGAAAAGGAGGCCGTCGAACTGGCCGTCAAGGAAAAGAACGACGCCGGAGGTATTCTCGGAAAGAAGGTCGAGGTGATCTACGGCGACGACGCGGGCAAGCCCGAAGAGGCGGTCAGCGTCGCGAAGCGGCTCATCTCCCGCGACGGAGTCTTGATTACGATCGGCAGCATCAGCAGCCCGGCGAGCCTCGCGGCCTCGCAGGTCAGCCGTCAGTCGGAGACGCCGCAGATTGTCGTGGCCGGGACGGCGCAGCGCATCACGACTGCCGGGAACAAGTGGGTTTTCCGCTCGCCAGTCCCTGATACCAAGCTGGTCTCCGACCTCGCCGACTTCATCAACGAGAAGTTTCCGAAGCTCAAGAAGTTCGCATTCCTGTACGTAAACGACGACTTCGGACGCGGCGGCTTCGAGGCCTTCAAGGCGGCCGGCCAGAAGTACGGCTTCGAGATCGTGGCCGAGGAGCGTTACACCCGCGGCGACATCGACTTCACCGCGCAGCTCGGCCGGATCAAGGCCAGCCCGGCCCAGGCCATGATCGAATGGTCGCGCTACACCGAAGGCGCTCTGGTTGGCAAGCAGTACGTCCAGACTGGCATGAACCTCGTGCGCTTCGGCTCGGACGGCGTTGCCACGCCGAAATACATCGAGCTAGGCGGCAGCGCGGTCGACGGCGTTCACTTCACGACCCACTTTAGCGTTGCGACCGCTGCCGACATCCCGGCCGCGAAGGCGTTCATCGCCAAGTACCAGAAGGCCTTCGGTCGTGTTCCCGATGCCTATGCGGCGGAGGCTTACGACGCGATCACGCTGGCGATGATGGCGATCGAGAAGGCCGGCAAGGAAGATCGCGCCGCGATTCGCGACGCGCTCGCCGGCATCAGCTTCGAGAGCACACGCGGCCCGTTCAAATTCGACCACAAGGGCGATCCCCTGCTCGTGACGCACGTCGTCAAGATCGTGGACGGCAAGGAAACCAACGCCCGCAACATGGCCGCACAAAACTAACCAGCGCTCGGTTGGCCGCCCGACGGTGTTGTCGGGCGGTCGTACGCTTGGATTCCAGGGAGGATCAACAATGACCGACGTGAAGGTGATCACATCGGACAATCCGAAGCCGATTGCGCATTATTCCGAAGCAACCCTTGCGGACGGCATCATCTTTCCTGCCGGCCAGCTCGCCAGCGATTTCAAGACCGGCGTGCCGCCGGAAGCGCGCAAG
The DNA here is from genome assembly GCA_963807865.1 of uncultured Alphaproteobacteria bacterium. GTDB lineage: Bacteria > Pseudomonadota > Alphaproteobacteria > Rhizobiales > Xanthobacteraceae > VAZQ01. Next base: position 16,765 of record CAWEDK010000031.1, read on the forward strand.
CACCCGAACTTCCCGTTCTACGGCTCGGACATCAAACTTCAGACCCACTTCATCCTGAAAAACCTGAAGCGGACCTTCGAGGCTTCCGGCTCGTCGCTCGACAATGTCGTCAAGGCGCAGGTCTTCCTCACCGACCTGCACAACTTCGCGGAGTTCGATGAGGTCTGGCGCGAGTACTTCAAGGTGCCACCGCCCCGCACCACCGTCGGAACGTCGGGGCTGCTCGTCAAGGACACGCTGATCGAGATTGATCTCATCGGATATCAGCCGAGCGCCGCGCTGAAGCATGCGGTGATCACGTCGGACAATCCAAAGCCGCTCGCCAACTATTCCGAGGCCGTGCGGGTCGGCGACTTCGTCTTCGCCGCCGGGCAGCTCGCTAGCGACTTCAAGACCGGCGTGCCGGCCGAAGCGCGCAAGCGGCCGAACTTTCCGTTCTACGGCTCTGACATCCAGTTGCAGGCGGACTACGTCCTGAAGCACCTCAAGCGCACGTTCGAGGCGGCGGGCTCGTCGCTGGACCAGGTGGTGAAAGCGCAGGTGTTCCTGACCGACCTCGACGACTTTGCGGGCTTCGATCAGGTCTGGAAGACTTATTTCAAGGTGCCGCCGCCGCGCACAACGGTTGGCACGACGGGCTTGCTGATCAGAGACACGCTCGTCGAGATTGACCTGATCGGCTATGTGCCGCGTCCTGGCCTCAAGCACGAAATCATCTCGTCAAGCGGCCCCAAGCCGCTGGCGAATTACTCCGAGGCCTTCGTGATCGGAAACCACATCTTCGCCGCCGGTCAGCTTCCGAGCGACTTCGTGACCGGCGTCGCTCCAGCGGCGCGGCGGCACGAAGCATTTCCCTACTATGGTTCCGACATCAAACTGCAGACCGAGTACGTCATGCAGAACCTCAAGCGCACATTCGAGGCCGCCGGCAGCAGCCTCGACAAGATCATCAAGGCGCAAGTATTCCTGACCGACCTCAAATACTTCAACGGCTTCGATGAGGTGTGGAGGTCTTACTTCAAAGTGCCGCCGCCCCGCACGACGGTCGGCACGACGGGACTGCTGGTCAAGGATGCGCTGATCGAGATCGACCTGATCGGCGTACGATGATGCGCTCTCCCGGCTGAAGCTGGCGTTGCTCCGCCGCCAGCTTGCAAGCGTTGGGACCATCTGGAGACGTCTTGTCTCATGGCAGAGGCGCCGCCTTATCTTCAGTCGGGTAGCATTGGACGGTTGCCGCTTCGCAACCGTCTCGTTCGGGCGGCCACCTCCGAGACGATGGCGACGGAGGACGGTGCCGTCACGGATCGCCTCGTCGGCTTTTACGAGACGCTGGCGAAGGGCGGAGCGGGCCTGCTCATCACCGGCCACATCTACGTCGAGCGTTGCGGCCAGTGCTCGGCCCGCCAGATGGGCCTTTACTCCGATGACCTGATCCCTGGCCTGCGGCGCCTGACAGACACGGTTCACCGCCATGGCGCCCGTATTTTCGCGGAGCTGTCCCATGCGGGCAGCCAGGTCGCGATGCCGGACCTCTCTCCGATTGCACCTTCGCCTGTCAGGAACGAGATCTTCGGCGGCGAGGCGGCGGAGATGACCGAGAACGACATTGGGGACGTCGTCGCCGCATTTACCGGAGCGGCACGGCGTGCAAAGGCTGCCGGCTTCGACGGCATTCATCTGCATGGCGGAAACGGATATCTGATCGCGCAGTTCTCGTCGCCCCATACCAATCGCCGGACCGACGCCTGGGGTGGCGATCCCGCACGGCGACACCGGTTCTTCTTGACGGTTTATGGCGCGGTACGCGCCGCAGTCGGACCGGACTTTCCTGTCTCCGCGCGGATCGGGGTCGCGGATTCGATTCCCGGCGGGCTCGCGGAGGAGGAGGGGATCGAGCGCGCTAGACTGCTGGCCGAGCACGGGCTCGATGCGATCGAGCCGAGCTACTGCGTCATGAGCAGCTATCTCGAGAACATCAGACCATTCGTTGGACTGAGCCTCCGGCGCGGGCTCCAAGACTGGGTGTTACCGCGCCTGTGGACCCGTCCGGCCGAAGAGGCGTACTATCGGCCGTTCGCGCGTTCGATCAAGGCGGCGACGCGTCTCCCCGTGATCCTGGTCGGCGGCATCCGCTCGACCACGATGATGACCGATGTACTTCAATCGGGAGATGCCGACTTTCTGGCCCTTGCCCGCCCGTTTGTGCGTGAGCCCGATTTTCCGTTGACGCTGCAGAACGGTCGCGCGGGGGCGCTCGACTGTGTGTCTTGCAACATCTGCCTCGCGCACGATGGCTACGATCCGCTGCAATGCTGGCGGACGCGCGTTCGCGACCTCGCCTACCACGCCTATTGCCGCTTCTGGCGCGACCGGAGCCGCTCCTGCTAGACCGCCTGGCTGAAGAACGAGGGGTTGGCTCTTCGGCGCGCTACCATTCTCGAGGCAGAAGAAGTATCGGCAGGCGGCCTTTAACGCCATTCAATTCATGTAGCAAAGCAAGGGTAAAGGGGCTGAGCTTTCTGTATATGTCCTCTACAGAATCTATTCGTACAGAACGGCTGAAAATCTTGCTCACATCGGCTTTGATAGCCACGCCAATAATCTCGATGTTTTTCTCTGCCTCAATGAAGGCAACGACGTCACGAAAATGGCGTGCGGTAAAATAGCTGATATCATTACCTTTCTTACTCATATATGTCCCGCTGGGTTCTCCATCGGTAACGACGAAAATAACCCGGCGTTTGGCGCGGCTCTTCTTTAGCCGTTCGTAACACCACATGGTGGCTTCACCGTCGTAGCCGAAATAGTGCATCCCCGTATGAAAGATGGCGCACAGGCGGTGTACCGTTGATAAATTGTGAGGTTCCTCGCGAGTTTTGAAGACGATGTAATGTATCGGACGATTGCGGCCGATGACATTTGGGATGGTCTCGCCCGTTGTTGTATGACCAATAATTTCCGTTGGAACTTCACCCTTTGACAAAAATAGACTCAAACGGTCGGCGATCATGTAGGCGAGTTTATAGCGTTCGTCGACTTGCATAGAGCACGACACGTCGATCAGAAGGGAGGCTATCGTCTGCTGCTCTTCCTGCGCCTCTTCGATCAATTTCATTTCGGGCGGGCTGCTAACGGGATCAATGACTTTTTGAGTCAAATAACCGAGCACGAGTCCGCCTTCGTCCGATGGCACCCAGCGCATGGTAGATTTCGTCGCCCACGTTTCTTTGGCATACTGAAGCCATGACTTTTGCGCCTTCGCCAGTTCTCGCGCGTGTTGTCCATACAAGTCTTTGATTGAGGACGGTACGGTCCACACACGAAATTCATTTGCTCTTGTAATGCGATCGATCACGGCAGCCGAGGCAGGGCGGTAATAATTGAGCTTAGGCCGCGCTCGGCGTTCTATTTTTCGCTCCAAATCGGGCGCATGTTGTTTTGGATTGTTGCCTACATCTTTACGCGTTGCGTCCGGCTGTTCCTGTAGTGGGTTTCCGCGGATAGCGCGGAGTTTTTCTTTCATCTCGAAATAGCTTAGTACGGTTTCGTCTGGCTCCTCTTGAAGAAGTGGAAAAAGGCCGCAACGACTTCATTCAAATCATTTAATCACCAAAAAATTTGGCAAACTGCTGCCTATTGCGGTAAATGCGCCGAATAAGCTTGGAACATTCAGGAGGTCTCTTCGATATTCTAAAAATTCGCTCCTCTGTTAGCAGAGGTTCCAACGCAGCTGTTGCCGCTGCCAGTGCGGGCATGGCCTCGCGCGCCGCGCATAAGGTGATGAGAAATGCCTGCAAATCATAGTTGATGATGTCGGGTTCGCGATTGTCGAGGAGATATTCGTTTAGAGCACTGAGATTTTCGTGAATGCCGGCATATTCCCGGAATTTGCTTTGAACGAAAGCGGCATAACCGATGGCATCAATGCCAGCATCGAGCATGTAGGCCGGATCTGAATGGACCGGTCTTACGGCCGCGAGAAATTCAATATCCAGAAAGTGCAGAGCGACCGCCCGCAAATCATATAGGGCGTGTTCAGCCTTCGGGTTCGACAGAATAACAGGTAGAAATCCGACAGAGCTGTCACTCTTGAGCCCGGCCAGATTTCTTAAAACGCCTTGCGGATTTGCTAGCCATCGCTTTCTGGCATCGCCAAGCATGATTTTCCTGAAAACCGTCGTTGAACTGATCGCTTTCCGAAATAGGCCGAAAACGAAAGCAAATACAGGATGTTCGGGGTGGTAGGTTCGCTACCTCCCAGCCAGGCCAAGTCTATTCTTGGTCTTCAACGAGCGCAACATCAGTGCTTCAACAGGGAGCGCGACCGCCGCGGACGGTCGGCGATATCGAGCTCATGGCCTTGCAACTCGGGAGTGCATGACCGCTGCGCGTCAAGAAATTGCGGGGCGGACGGCGCGAGAAAGGCAACAACAGCGATGGCATCGTCGCAGGTCGCCGTTCCTACGGCCGATTTTGTTTTGCGCGATCGCTCAGGATGATGGCCAGCGGATTGAGCGTCGGCGCCTCAACGAGCTTCAAGGTATTCGTGTCGTGATGATCGAACGGTTGGTCGCGACCTTTGACGAGCAGTTCGGTTGCGATGTTGTACGTCCAGCTTCCGTCATCGTTGAAGACGATGTCGCAGCGGTAGCTGGTTGTGCGGAAGGCTTCGTCCAGGAATTCGGTCGAGCAGATCCCGTAACGCGTATCGCCGCGTTTTGCCGTGACAGATATGTTCTTGTCATTCGGCTTCGCGAGGCCTGATGCGAGCAGAACCTGGCCGCGTGGAATTGCCACGCTCTGCATGATCAGGCCTGTTGCAGGCTCCCACAGCCAGTAGCCGACCTGATCGTGAAAAGTGATGTCCTCCTCAGGGGTGTTGATGTGGATGTGATAACGCAGGCCGAAGAAGAGTTGAGGGCCGTTGGTCTGAGGATCGATCGGATCCATCCGAATATGCTCTCGAAAAATGCGGCGCTCCGGACCTTGAGCTTTGGGATTGATATCGACGCCCTTGTCGGCCTGCCAGACACCGGCGAGCCGACGGAGCGGCCCAAGGTTAGCCAGATCGTCAGGGGCAACGTTGGTGGGCTCGGTGAAGATGTCGGCAGGAATAGGTAGCATGGGATGAACCTTGTGTGAGGCTTCAGAACATTCGTCCGGGCGCGCCACATACACTAACCGGCGCCAAGCCTTGCATCTGACATTTTCCGCTTCGGCGTCGGATAGCGTCGTGGCAATGGTGACTATGCCCGGGTCATTCGTACCGGAAGCTTATCGACGGCCCGCAACGTATTATGCAGGAGGCGTTCAGGTGTTCCCGTCAGCTCAATCGACGCAACGCGCTCCAGCAGGGCTATGAGCATCATCTCGATCTCCATGCGGGCAATCATCTGGCCAACGCAGCCGTGGATGCCGGCGCCGAAGCCGACGTGTCCGGCGGTCTTGCGCGCAATGTCGAAGCGCGCGGGCTCCTCCCAGCGGCGCGGATCGCGGTTGGCCGCGGCAACCGAGACGTAGATTTTTTCTCCGTCCCCGATCGGAACGCCTGCGATCTCGGTTGCCCGCGTTGTGGTGCGAAAATAGCACTGGAATGGCGACTCGAAACGTACCACCTCTTCAAATGCTGGACGAACCTTCGCAGGGTCCTGCCGTAGCTTCTGCCATTCGGCAGGATTCTGGGCAAAGCAAAGGAGCGCGTTGCCGAGCGCAAAAATCGTGGTGTCGATGCCGGCGGAGAGAAACGACCGAACCAGAAGCGCGGCCTCCTGCTCGGTCACGTCCCCGGTATCCGCGTGCTTGTACACCTCGGCGCCGAGGCTGCCCGGCCTTAGCGCCGCGCGCTCGCAGCGGCCCATCACCCAGGGCAAGACCTCGCTGACCGGCGCGAGCGCGGCGTGATAGAAATCGTTTTTCGGCCCCATGGTGTTGAACACCATGTTGCCGTACGGCAGCAGCATTTCGCGTTCGTCTTCCGCGAGGCCCACGGCATCCGGAAACACTTTCAATGGATAGGGCTGAGTCAATTCGGCCACCGCATCAAAGCCGCCGAGCTCAAGAGCGCGGTCGACCATCCGAACGGCGTCTTGATAGAAGCCGTCACGCAGCTCGCGCAAGTTCCTCGGGGACAGCACACGGTTCATCACGGTGCGCGCGCGCGTGTGATCTGGCGGATCGGTCTCCAGAAGCAGGCTTAACGGACGCCAATTACGTTCCTTGTGGAAATTGGCCAAACCGACGCCGGCGCCGGAACTGAAAGTCTGCCAGTCGTTCAGGACCGCGTGCACCTGTTCGTAACGGAACACCGCCCATGCGTCGTATCGCGCCAGGCGAACGACCGGTCCGGCCTCCCGCAATTGTTCGTGGTTGGGGTAGGGGTCGGCAAGAAACTCGCTCGAAAACGGGTCGATCTCCGACGTCGCCACGGGGTCATTCAACGCCGATAACATTGCGGGCCTCCACGAAAATCCGGGCGTGTCGCATCCTCAATGCATCACCGATCCGCCGTCAACCACGATCGTCTGCCCGGTGATGAAATCGCTGTCGGTTGATGCGAGAAACACCAGGGTGCCGAGCAGGTCGTCGGGCTTCGCTTCGCGCTTGAGCGAACGCGCAGCGGTATTGCCGGTGACGAAGACTTCGTCGTAATCGCTGTTTGACATCACGCCATCGCTCAGGATCAGGCCTGGCGCAATGCAGTTGACGCGAATTCCATGTGGCCCGAGCTCGCGTGCGAGGCTGCGTGTCAGCGCAATGACCGCGCCCTTCGACGTCACGTAGTGCGCCATCAGGGGCGAGCCCTTGAACACCGTGCCGGACGCGATGTTGATGATCTTGCCATAACCTCGTGTCCGCATTCCGGGCACCACTGCCTTGGCGCATTCGAAGGTGCCGCGCACGTTCACCGCCAGCACCCGATCCCATTCCTCCGAACTGATGTCGGTGAACGGCTTCAGCGATAGCGCGGCGAAGATGGCCGCATTGTTGACCAGGATGTCGACAGGTCCCAGTTCGGCGGTCGTGCGTTCTACCAGTGCGGCGACCGCCCCGGCATCGCAGACGTCGGCGATTGCGCTGATCGCTCGCCCGCCGGCCGCTTCGATCTCGCGCACCAGCGTCGAGGCGTCTTTGACGTCGCAGACGCTCACGCTTGCGCCGGCCGCCGCCAGCGCCTTGGCGTAGGCGAGCCCGATGCCCTGGCTGGCACCGGTCACGAGGGCGACCTTGCCTTGCAGTTTCTTCATCCGCACCTCGTCCTGACTTCCCGCGCGCATTCAACAATAGCCCATCAGACCGACAGTCTCTGCCGGATTTTCTCGTCGGCCATCACGTCGGCCGGCAACCCATGCGCGATGATCTGGCCCTTTTCCATCACGTAGCAGGAGTTGCTCAGCGCGGCGGCGCGCCGCACGTTCTGCTCGACGAGGAGCAAGGCAATTCCGTCGTCGCGCATCCTGACCAGCGATTCGAAGATTTCGTTGACCACGATCGGCGCCAGCCCCTCGGAGGGCTCGTCGACCAGGAGAAGCTTCGGATTGCCGACCAGCGCGCGCCCGATCGCCAGCATCTGCTGCTCGCCGCCGGAGAGCGTCTTGCCAAGTTGCCGGCGCCGTTCCCCCAGTCGCGGAAATAGCGCAATGGCCCGGTCGAGCCGCCGTTGCCGCTCCGCGCCGCTTTGCCACAAGCTGAACAGGCCGAGCGTCAGGTTCTCCTCCACGGTCAGCGTCCCGAAAATGCGGCGATCCTCCGGGATGAACGCGATGCCCTTGCGGAAGATGCGGTCCGGAGATTGCCCGGCGATACTTGCGCCCGCGAACCCGATCTTTCCCGAAGAGGGCTTGCACCAGCCCATCAGCGTGCGCAGCGTCGTGGTCTTGCCCGCGCCATTGCGCCCGAAGATGCTGACGATCTCGCCGGCATTGACGGAAAACGAAATGCCGCGCAGCACCGGCGCGAAAGCGTATTGCGCGTGCAGCGCTTCGACCTCAAGCAGCGGCATCGTCGAACCCAAGATAGGCCTGCCGGACCGCCGTGCTGGCGGATACCGCGCTCGGCGTGCCTTCGAACAGCTTCTGGCCCTGGTGCATCACCACCACATGGTCGGAGAGGCTCATCACCAGATCGATGTCGTGCTCGATCAGCAGCACCGTCACCCGCCCGGCGAGCGATTTGATCAGCCCGTCGATCTCGGCGGTCTCGCTCGGCGACATCCCCTGCGTCGGCTCGTCCAACATGAGGAGTTTGGGGTCGAGCGCCATGCAGAGCGCAATCTCCACGCGCCGCTGGTCGCCATGCGAGAGGTTGCCGACGAGTTCTTCCGCCTGTTCCGCAATGCCGAACTCGTCGAGGATTTCACCGGCGCGCGCGAGTGGCGTGACAAGCCGATCGAGGCGTACGAGATAACGGCTGCGCCGTTCCAGGCTCTGGCAGGCGAGGCGGACGTTCTCCAGCACGCTCAGGCCGAAGAACAGGTTGGTGATCTGGAACGAGCGCGCGACGCCGAGCCCCGTCAGGACGTAGGGCGCCATCCCGGTGATGTCGTGGCCGTCGAGTGAGACCGAACCGGAGTCCGGCGGCAGCGTGCCGGCGATGAGATTGAACGCGGTGCTCTTGCCGGCGCCGTTCGGTCCGATGATCGACGTGATGCGGTTGCGCTCCCCCTCGAAGCTCAGATTATCGACCGCCCGCAGGCCTCCGAAGGCCTTGTTGAGATTGGTGACCTTGATCATGAGGCGGCCTTTCGCCGCGTCAGCAGCCGCTGCGCGAGGCCACACAGCCCATCCGGCAAGAACATGACAAAGATGATGAAGATCATTCCGAGCACGAACAGGTGGCGCTCGGTGTAACTGCCGACCAGCGATTCCAAAAAGGTGATGATAACGCTGCCCACGAGCGGGCCAAGCAGCGTGCCAACGCCGCCGACGAGCGACATCACCACCGCCTTGGTCGAGACTTCGAAGCCGAACAGGTGCGGCGCGACGAAGCCTCGAAGCAGCGGATAGATCAGTCCACCGAATGCGGCGATCTGCGCCGCCAGCAGGTAGGCCAGGAGCTTGTACCAGAACGGGTTGTAGCCGAGGTAGGGAACGCGGTCGGCGTTGTCTCGGATGCCGCGCAGCACCGAACCGAACGGGGTCGCGAGAATCCGGCGCGTGCCGACATAGAGCAGGACGATCACCGCGAGTACAGCATAGTAAAAGACAAAATTGCTGTTCAGATCGAGCGCGACGCCGGGAAACAGCGTGATCGTCGGAACCGGAATGCCGAGGATTTCGTCCGAGCCGCCGATTGCGCGGGTGTTGTGCGCGATCTTGGAAAGAATTTCGGCGGCGCCAAACGTGATCAAGGCGAAATAGACGCCGCGGGCGCGGATTGCGACCGCGCCCAGGATGAACGACAGGACGCCCACCGCCGCCATGACGGTGAGCATCACCAGCCAGAACGACTGGGTGACGTGAAGATACATCAGCGCGGCGATATAAGCCGCCAGCCCGAAGTAGGCGGCCTGTCCGAGCGAGAGCAGGCCGGCGTAGCCGAGCAAGATATCGACGCTGAGCGCGACCGAGCCCAGCAACAGAGTTTCGATGCCGAGCCGCGTATAGAACGGGCCGCCGAAGAGCGGGAAGACCACCGCAAGCGCGAGCAACACGAAGCCCAGCCATCGCAGCGGACCGGCCGAGAGCGTGGCAGGACGCATTGCCTGCAAAAATCGGTCGCCGACCGTCTTCGCTATCGCGGCCGGGCGTGGCGCTCCCTCATCGGCACCCGACGCGTCCGCGGGCGGCATCACGTGGCTCCGAGCCGATTGAACAGACCGCCGGGCCGCGCCACCAGCACCAGCAGCATGACGCCGTAGACCAGGGTCTCAGCCCAAACCGGCGGAATCCAAAGGCTCGCGAGGCCTTGGACTTGCGCCAGCAGCAGCGCCGCGATGACAGCGCCGATGATGCTGCCCATGCCGCCCACAATGACCACGGCGAAAGCCATGACCAGAAAATCGTGGCCCATGGTCGGGAACACCGCATAGATCGGGCCGAGCAGCACGCCCGCCAGTCCCGCGAGGCCGCAGCCGTAAAGAAAGGTCAAGCCGTACACCAGCCGAATCGGAATTCCGAACGATGCCACCATGGTCGGATCGACGGCGGTCGCGCGCAGAACGGCGCCGATCTGGGTCCGGTACACGACCCACCAGGTCACCAGGATCACGACAAGGCCGGCCGCGAACACGAACAGGCGATAGCTCGGCACGATGACCCCGGCGACATTCACGATTCCGGAGAGTGGAGCCGCGATCGCGTGGGTTTCGGTGCCCCACACGACCTGCGCCACGTCGCGCAGGATGAGGCTGACGCCGAACGTCAGGAGGAGGGTGACGATGGCGCGATCAGGTCGCGGCAGCAGCGGGCGAATTCCGAGCTCTTCGAGGCCCCAGCCAACCAGACCGACCAGAATTGGCACCAGGACGAGTGCGCTCCAATAGCCCGCGCCCCAGCCGAGCAGCGTGAAAGCCGCGTAGCCGCCCAGCATGTAGATGTCACCGTGGGCCAGATTGATGACATCGAGCAAGCCGAAAATCATCGTGAGCCCCAGCGCCACCAGGGCCAGCGCCACGCCGATGATCAGCGCGTCGATGACCTGGGGCAGCAGGACGAAGTGCAGGTAGGGGAGAAGATCTTCCATCGGACCGGGGCGGCGGATCGCTCCCGATCAGAACTTATCGCACTTGTCCGGGCCTACGGCTTCAGCGCCAGGCACCTTGCCAACGGTCTGGAAGTCGTTGCCCTTCACCTTGACGACGACCATGTCGACAACGGCTTGATGATCGCCCTTGCGAATCTTCTTGGTGCCTTGCGGGGTCTCCCAGCTGGCGTCTTCCATCGCGGCGCGCAGCTTGTCTGTATCGGTGGAGCCGGCCTGCTCGATCGCCTGCTTGAACAGGTAGAACAGACCATAGGTGTCGGCGCCGAACAGGTCGGGATCGACCCACCTTCCTTCTTGAAAGCGGCGACGAATTTCTTGTTCGCCGGCGTGTCGATATCGATCGAATAGCCAGCCGCGCTCAGGAAGTTCTCGCCGGCGCCACTCATGGCGCCGATGTTTTCCTGCGTAACGGCGCCGGCGGCGCCGGCGAGCGTGAGCTTCTCGTTGAGGATGCCGTATTCCTTGAGCTGGGTGAGCAGCCGCACGGTGTCGTTGCCGGCGGTCGCGGTCATGATCACGTCGGGCCGCGCGGCCCGAATCTGCCCCATATATTGCGTGAAGTCTTTGGCACCGAGCGGCGGATAGGTGGAGCCGACATCGTTGCCACCGAGCCGTTTGATGTCGTCCTGGAACGCCCCGATGGTGCTCCGCCCCATCTCGTAGTCGGGGCCGATGAAGAAGTAGCGTTTGCCGGCCACGTTCTTGATCAACCAGTTGGTCAACGCGTTCGACTGCATGAATGCGTTGGCGTTCACGCGAAACACATTCGGATTGCACTGCGCGCCGGTGATCGAGGGCGCGTAAGACACAGTGGTGACCAGGATGCGCTGGTTGCGGTCCGCAAGCTGACCGACCGCCAGGGTCGATCCGCTGTTGACGGTGCCGGTCAGCAGGTCGACCTTGTCCTGCTGGAGGAGCTTTTCCGCTTTGCGCACTGCGACCGGCGGATTGGCCTCTTCGTCCTCGAACAGCAGTTCGAACATGCGGCCTTTCACGCCGCCGGCCGCGTTGATCTCCTTGACGGCGAGCTCGGCGCCCCAGCGAACCTGCTTGCCGATCGGCGCGTAAGTGCCCGACAACGGCGTTACGACTCCGACCTTGATGGGATCGGCTGCTTGCGCGTGTGGCGCCAAGACAACGGCTAAAGCGGCGCTTGCGCTCAAGCGAAATAACGCTGAAGTGCTGAGCATATTTTCCTCCCGTGAGAATTCGTTTTTTGGCATTCAAAGCAATAGTACTGCCTGCTCTGATGAAGCACCAGCCAATCTGAAGTGAGGCCGGGCGGAATACCGCGGCATTTTTGTCGCCGTCGTCGTCCGTGGGCAGTTGTGAGCCATTCTTTGCGTGCCCAGGCCGACCAAGGTCGCCATGGCTCGGCTTCTGGCCACTACCTGCTGCTCTATCGCCAAGTTGGGATCTCCGCTCTATAACGGCGGCGACAAATGAATGGCCTTGCCGATGTTCATGCGGCGACGCTCATGGCAGGCGAGAATGTGCAGGTTTCCCGCGGCCAGCCGTGGATTTCTCATAGAGGCACGTGATGCGAAAAATTGACTTGGCTATTGGAGCGATGCTCCTCGTCGGGATCACAGGGCCGTCGCTTGCTCAACAGTTTCCGACCGGCCCAATTACGCTCGTCGTGCCTTATGCTGCCGGTGGCAACGTCGATGTCAGTGCAAGGATTTTCCAGTCGGGAATTGGCGATGCGCTCGGTCAGCCCATCGTCATTGAAAATAGGCCAGGCGGTGGAGGCACCATTGCTGGCGCCGCGGTGGCTCGCGCCGCCCCCGACGGACAAACTCTGTTCGTCGGCTCGAACGGACCGATCATGCTCGGGCCCATGACCATGCCGAAACCGCCCTACAAGTGGGAAGAAGCGTTCGCGCCCGTGAGCCAGCTTGCCGTCGCGACGAATATGTTGCTGGTGCGTGCCTCTTTGCCGGTGAGCAACGTCGCCGAACTCGTGGACTACGCCAAGAAAAATCCCGGCAAGCTTACGCTCGCGACATCGAGTGGCGCCAGTATCAACCACTTTATGGCTGAACTGTTAAAGCTCAAGGCAGGAATTTCCTGGACGGAGGTGCATTACCGGGGCAATGCACCGGCGATTGGTGATCTGATCGCGGGGCATGTCGATGTGGGGCTCCAGCAACTTGTCGATGCATCCGGGCATCTAAAGGCTGGCAAGTTGCGCGCACTCGCGGTGCTCGGCCCCAATCGCGTCCCGGCTTTTCCCGACGTGCCGACGATCGCGGAGGCCGGTTATCCGGATGTGCAGGGGGTGACCTTCAACGGCGTTTTCGCCCCAAGAGCCACGCCTAAACCTGTTGTCGATAAGCTCAGCGCCACGATCCGTGCCGCGCTGGCAAAATCGAGCGTCGTTGATAAATTGGCGGCACTTGGCTCGGAGGCGCGCGGCAGCACGCCGGAAGAGTTCACCAATTTTCTAACAGGCGAATTGCGCAAGTGGGCTCAGGTTATGAAGGATGCCAACATCAAGGTGACTGAGTAACCAACCCCCAAAGTCCTCCTTGTTCCAAAGCAGACCGAGCGGAATTCCGAGCGAGGACGGCAGCCAAATAACAAATCTTGACGCACTCGATTAGACTGAAGTCCGCTGCGATGGTGATTGATCGAGTAAATGGAACTCAGTATGGCAATGACAGAAGATACCCGTCCGTTCTCTCCCAAGATTGATCGAAATTACTTAAGGCCGAAGCTTAAGCTCCCACCGGGTGCATGTGACTGCCATTTCCATTTCATCGGCCCTCAGAAGCAGTTCACACTCAAGCCGGGTCACGTCTTCAGTCATCTACAGTTCGAAGACACGCCGATCGAGGATTGGCTTGCCATGCAGGACGCGCTGGGGTTGTCGCGGGGCCTGCATGTTCTGTCGATGATGTACGAGCACAACTATGAAATCGCCCTGCACGCGCAGAATCGTCTTTCCGACCGCATTCGGTCGGTGATTGTTCCCTGGCCGCACATCACTGACGGCGAACTCGACATCCTGACCAAGTCGGGCGTGGTGGGATACCGTATCACTTGGCGCCTTACCAAGAGCATTGACCAAAGAATGGTGGCGCGCACCACGGAGCGTGGCTGGTCGATGCACTATTTGCACCGCGCCGACGACGCGGCCATGGACGGCTGGAAGCCGCATATCCTGAAGACACCAGGCCGCTTCGTGCTGGAACACATGGGCGGCGTCGATCCGGCAAAGGGGATCAACGGAGAAGGCTTCAAGTTCATTTTGCAGTGTCTGGACACGGATCGTTGCTGGGTCAAGCTCAGCCCGCGTATTTCCAAAGAAGAGAATTTCCCGTTTTCCGATGTCGAGCCGCTGGTACAGAAGCTAGTGGAATACGCGCCAAACCGTATTCTCTGGGGCTCGGACTGGCCGCATCCTCAGTACTTCAAACCGATGCCGAATGACGTGACCCTGCTCGACCAAATGTTGGAATGGGTTCCGGACGAGACCAAGCGAAATAGAATCTTTGTCGACAACCCGGCGGAGATATTCGGCTTTCCGGCCACCGGCTGATTGCTGCCGGTTTGAGCGATGTCATTGGTTGAGTGGCAGGAAGGGCCCTCGCACCCTGGAGCGCGCCACCAGAACGAAGGCGCGGGCGTCGGCCGATTTTCCGCCGAGTGAGGTGTTGATGGCAGTGCGATGCCAATCGCCGGGCCCGCGTGCACTCGGTCGCAAGCCGGATCGCATCCTCGTCAGCCCGTGGTCTTAGGCAAACTCCTGGGACGGCTTTCGATAGAGAAACTCCAACAGCCGCTTTCGATATGCGGCGTAATCCAGGTTCGTGGCGAGCGCCAGCCGGTCGCGAGGGCGAGGCAGCGCGATGGCGGCGACATCGCCGATCTTGGCGGCAGGACCACGCGTCATCATCACGATCCGGTCGCTCAGCAGGAGCGCTTCGTCGATATCATGCGTCACCATGACGACAGTTGAGCGCGTGGCCTCGACGATGCGTACCAGTTCGTCCTGCAGGCTCGAGCGGGTCAGCGCATCGAGCGCGCCGAACGGCTCGTCCAGCAGCAGCACGCGCGGCTCGGTCGCGAGCGCCCGCGCGATGCCGACGCGCTGCTTCATGCCGCCGGAAATTTCGTACGGATAGTTGTGCATGGCATGCTCGAGATGCACCATCTTCAGCGCCGTTTCGGTCTTGTCCCGCAGTTCGGCGCGCGACAAGTTTGCGGAACACCTGCTTCACGCCGAGATGGACGTTCTCGAAGCAGGTCATCCAGGGCAGCAGGGCGTGGCTCTGAAATACCATCGCGCGATCCGGCCCGGGGCCGCTGACCGGCATCCCCTCGCAGACGATCGCTCCGGAGGTCGGCTGCAGAAGACCGGCGATCAGGTTGAGCAGCGTGCTCTTGCCGCAGCCGGAGTGGCCGATCAGGCAGACGAATTCGCTTTGCTCGACGTCGAGCGAAATCCGATCCAGCGCCAGGAACGACTCGCCGCCCTTGCCCGGAAACACCATCGAGACGTCGCGGACATCGAGGAACGCCATGGCGCCGCTATTCCCGAAAGCTCAGGCGCCGGCTGATCCAGAGCAAGCCCGAGATCGAGCGCCAAGCCCGATGATCCCGATGAGCACGATCGCCACGATCATGCTGGCGATCTGCAGGTTGTTCCATTCGTTCCAGATGAAGTAGCCGATGCCGCTTTGCGCGCCGACCATCTCGGCGGCGACGATCACGAACCAGGCGATGCCGATGGAGATGCGCATGCCGGTCATGATCATCGGCACGCTCGCAGGAAACACGATCCGCGTGACGTGTTCGAACGTCCCGACGCCGAAAACGCGCGAGACGTTGACCCATTCGGTCCGCACGCTGGCGGCGCCGACCGCAGTGTTGATCAGCATCGGCCAAATCGCGCAGATGAAGATGATGAAGATGGTCGAGACGGTGCTGTCGCGAAAGATGTAGAGCGCCAGCGGCATCCAGGCGAGCGGCGAGACCGGCCGCAGCACCTGGATGAACGGATTGAGCGCCTTGTAGAGTGGCGGCCAGAGCCCGAGCGCAAAACCGAGCGGCACCGCAACCACCACCGCGAGGACGTAGCCGAGCAGCACGCGCCCCATCGAATACAGCAGATGCCAGGCAATGCCGAGATTGTTCGGATTGGAGCGGTCGAAGGCGTTGATCAGCAATTCCCAGCCGCGCTGCGCGACCGCGCCCGGCGTGGGAATGGCCGCGTTCTGCTGGGTCGCAGCGCTCTGGCCGGCGAGCCGCGCGTATTCCGGATCGACGGCGGTCGATCCGCCGGGCCCGCCGCTCGTCAGCGAAATGCCAGACCGCGACGAAGACGATGAAGATCGCGCACCGACGCGAGCCAAGGACGCATCAACCCTTGCAGCATGAGCGCTCAGGCCGGCTTGCGCACGGACTTGAGGTACTCTTCCGGCTTGCTGGAATCGAAGTCCTTGCCGAGGATGGTCTCCATGCCGAACCCGCCGGCGGGCGGGACGTGCGCCCTGCTCGCGCATGATGCTTCGCGGCATCGGTCGCCAGCATGACCTGCTCGGCGAGCTTCTTGTAGTCGATATCTTCCTTCAGCATGTTCCAGCGGCGCAGCTGGGTCATCAGCCAGACCGCCGCGGAATAGTGCGGGAACGGCTGGTAGTCGACGCGGCGCGGATCGTTCTTGATGTTGCCGAGGCCGTCGGCGTAGCGGCCGGTGATGAACCTGCTCGATCACCGACCTCCGGCGCGTTGAGGTATTGCGGCTTGCGCCAGCACCTTCGCCATGCCGGCGCGGTTCTCCGTATTGGAGACATGCAGGCTCGCGGCGATGATCGCGCGGTAGAATGCCATGAAGGTGTTCGGGTTCTGCTTGATCCAGCTTTCCGCCGCGGTGACCGAGCAGCACGGATGCCCGTCCCAGATCTCCTTCGAGATCAGATGGATGAAGCCCGCGCCCTCGTAGACCGCGCGCTGGCCGCCCGGCTCGCCGCCGAAGAAGCCGTCGATGCTGCCGACGCGCAGGCTCGAGACGTATTCGGTCGGCGGAACGATGCGGTAGTTCACGTCCTTGTCGGGATCGAGGCCGGCCGCCGCGAGATAGTTGCGAAGCTGCAGCGCCTGATGGCTCTGCTCGAACGGCACCGCGAAGGTGAAGCCCTTCCAGTTCTTCGGGTCGCGATTGTCCTTGTGCTTGTTGGCGAGGACCAGCGAGTTGCCGTTCTGGTTGCAGGATGGTCAGAACCTTGATCGACTGCGTGTTGCCGCCGAGACCCGCGGTCATGGTCAGCGCGACCGGCATGACCTGCTGCGAGACGTCGAGCTCGCCGTTGAGCATCTTGTCGCGGATCAGCGCGATGCCGGCGATCTTCTGCAACGCGACCTCAAGGCCTTCCTTGCTGTAGCTGCCGAGCTCCTCGCCGTAGATCAGCGGCGCGGCGCAGGTGATCGGCAGGAAGCCGACATTGAGCTTGGTCTTCTCGAGCGGCTTCTTCTCCTGGGCGATCGCCTTGAGCGCGTCGAGCGGCAGCAGAGCTGAAAGCGCGCCAAGCAGCGTGGCGGCGCCGACCGAGCGCAGCAAGTGCCGGCGCAGCACCGGCTCGGGGAACAGGCCGTGCAGCAGGCCGTGTCGATGGCGTCCGAAACCGCGGCTTCGCAGGTCGCGGCATGAGCGCCATGCCCCTGTCCGCACTGGCACAAGCCACCGTCGAAGAAGTGATGGTGCGGCTGATCGGACACGATGGCCTCCCTTGAAAGGTGATCCTCACGACAGGCTAACTAACATTGCCGAGATCGCTTAACAGCATCCAAAACTGCACGTCCGGTTGCAGGAATCCAAATCCGGAGGGCCGGAACGGCTCGATTGCAGGCGTCATTGCGCTCTGCAAGGCGCCTGCGGACGTGCAGCCAAGGCGCCAAGAGACGGAAAGGCCGCTGCCGAGGGCTGCACAATGTTCAACTGGAACGACCTGGTGTTCTTCCTCGAACTCTCGCGGCAGGGACGGCTGATGCCGGCGGCGCGGCGGCTCAAGGTCGATCACACCACCGTCAGCCGGCGGATTTCCGAGCTGGAAAAGGATCTCGCGGTGAAGCTGTTCGAGCGCAAGCCCGACGGATTCGTGCTGACCGAGGACGGCCACCGCCTGCTTGCGATCGCAGAGAAGATGGAGGCGCTCGGACTGTCGGTGATCGAGACGATCAGGGCCAAGCCGAGCGAACTGTCCGGCCGGGTTCGCCTCGCGACGATGGAGGGGATCGCCGCCTACTACCTCACCGAGACGCTGGTCGACTTCAACGCATAGCATCCGGAAATCCTGATCGAACTGGTCGACCGAGCGGCATCTGATCAATCTGACCAAGCGGGAGGCCGACATCTCGATCAGTTTCGTGCCGCCGATCGGGCCGCGGCTCGACGTGCGCAAGGCCGGGACGTTCAAGCTTGGCCTGTTCGCTTCGGCAAGGCCTATCTGAAGCGGCGCGGCGACGCCAGCGGATGTCGAGGATCTGCCGGCCCACGATTTCGTCGACTATGTCGTCGACCTGGTGGCGATCGCACAAGGTGCACTGGCTGCTCGACGTGATCGAGCCCGAGCATGTCGTGTTCCGCAGCTCCAGCATGGCGGCGCAGCAGAATGCCATCATGGCCGGCCGCGGCATCGGCCTGCTGCCGTATTTTTCGGCCAAGAACGGAACCGAGGCTGGTTCGGGTGTTGCCGAAGGTTGCGGTCGAGCGCGAGCTTTTCATCTCCGTTCACGAGGACATCCAGTTCATGGGCCGCGTGCGCGCCGTGACCCGGTTTCCTGTTCGCCCTGTTCGAACGGGACACGGCCTATCTCAACGACTAGAGTCGGTGTCTGGGAATTGCCGCAAAACGCGTTGCAGCTTTCTGCATACGCGTTTCCGCTGCCGTGATGCTAGTTGGAACCGTGACAAGTGGAGGCACTCATGGATCGCCCGGCGCTGGACCCAGCCGGTTCTTTCGCCGCATCCCGCTCGAGCCCCACCAGATGGTCGAGCGCATCACGCCGGCGCAGGATCTCATCGTGCTGTGCCATCTCGGCATACCCAGGCTGAGTGCGATGCGCTGGTCGCTGACAATCGACGGGCTTGTTTCCTCGCCGTCTCGATTACGCTTCGCCGACCTGCTGCGTTATCCGAAGCACACAGTGACGAGCTTCCATCAATGCGCCGGCAGCCCGCTGGCGCCACGCGAGCCGACACGGCGAATCTGCAACGTGCGGTGGGCCGGCGCGCGCCTCGCCGACATTCTCGAAGACTGCGGCGTCAGCGCGGAAGCGAACTATCTTTGGTCCTACGGCGCGGACTATCGGCGAATTCGGCGGCGTAACGATCGACAGCTATGTCAAGGATCTGCCGATCGAGCGGTTGGATGCCGACGTGCTGATCGCCTACGAGATGAACGATGCGCCACTGCCGCCCGAAAACGGTTTTCCGGCGCGGCTCGTGGTGCCGGGCTTCTACGGCACCAACAGCGTGAAATGGCTGACCCGGATGACGCTTCAAGCGAAGCGGGCGCCCGGACCCTTCACCACCCGCTGGTACAACGATCCGGTGCTCGACGACGCCGGCCGCGACACCGGTCGACACAACGCCGGTGTGGGCGATCGCGCCGGAATCGGTGATCGTCTCGCCGGCCCCTGAGCGCGGTTCTAGAGTGTGGCAGGGAGTATCGGATCTGGGGCTGGGCCTGGGCGGACGCCGGGATCCGCAAGGTCGATATCGGCTTGGGCGAAAAAGGCGAGTCATGGCTGCCGGCGTCTGTGGAGCCACGCGTCGGCCGGAGCTGGCAGCGATTTGCGGTCGACCTGGCGCCCGGCGGCGCCCGGACCGTTGACCTTGTGTTCGCTGGCCTATTCATCCGACGGTTCGAGGCAGCCGCTTCGCCGGCTGGCGCAATGCGATGCACCAACGTCGCGGTGACTGTCGTGTAGGCAGCAGTCAATTCTCGCAACCCGCCGTGCGATTTTACGGCTGTTTGCAGTTGAGCAATCGCCCACAAGATACGTGCTCCTCAAAGCCTGAACGAGAACAGAAATGGTCAAGGCAACTATCCGCGCTTCAAGGTGGCCGCTTGCCATGCGGCCTCGGTTTTCCTGAACTCGGCAAAGACCGCCGACAAGGCCTGCGACCTGATCGCGCGAGGCGGCCCGCGCACGGCGCAAGCCTCGTGGTCTTTCCGGAATCGTTCATTCCTGGCTTTCCGGTCTGGGCGGCGTTGCAGGCGCCGATCCTGTCGCACGACTTCTTCAAGGCGCTCGCCTCGCAGGCGGTGCGGCTCGACGGCCCGGAGATCGCGAAAGTCCGGATGGCCGCGCGACGCCATGGCGTCGTGGTATCGCTCGGCATCACCGAAGGAACCGACATGCCAGCGTCGGCTGCCTGTGGAACTCGAACATTCTGATCGGCGCGGATGGCGCGATCCTCAATCATCATCGCAAGCTCGTTCCGACCTACTTCGAGAAGCTTGTCTGGGCCAATGGCGACGGCCGCGGACTTGCGCGTGGTCGAAACCCTGTCGGTCGGCTGGGCATGCTGATCTGCGGCGAAAACACCAACCCGCTGGCCCGTTACTCGCTGATGGCACAGGGTGAGCAGGTCCACATGTCGTCCTATCCGCCGGTCTGGCCGACCCGCCCAGCGAGGGAAAATGGCGGATATGATCTTCGCCGCGCCATCGAAATTCGCGCCGGCAGCCACGCCTTCGAGGCCAAGGTGTTCAACATCGTCGCGTCGGGCGCAGTCGACGTTTCGATGCGCGACGAGCTCGCTGGCATGGACAGGATGGCGCTCGAAACATTCGAGGCTGCCCCGCGCGCGGTGTCGATGATCCTCGATCCGAGCGGTGTCGTGATCAGCGACGTCGCAAGCACGAACGAAGCCATCGTCTATGCCGATATCGACGTTTCGGCCTGCGTCGAGCCGAAGCAGTTCCACGACGTCGTCGGCTACTACAACCGGTTCGACGTGTTCCAGCTTCGGGTGGATCGGTCGCCCCGCGACCCGGCGAGCTTTATGCGGGACGAACTTTCGCCGACGCCATGGCCCAAGCCGCTAGAACCGCTCGGGGCGGAAGATACGCCGATCCTCATGTGATTGTAGAATATCACTTGGGGCGAGGTGTTGGGGTACAAAGAGCCGGCGCGAGGTGTCCCCGGCGTCTCCGTGTCAACAGAATTAAGTATATTCAAGAAGCTGGAGGCCGACCAGCCGGGCCCGTTGCCTCAGGTCGGACCAGCGGGACTCGCTCAAGCAACCGTCCTGCACGACCACCTGGCCGTCGATCATGACCATGGACGACATCCGGCCCACGCGCGGCGTGGACCAAGTTGGTCACGACCGTCTCGGCGACGCTCGGCTGGAGGTGAAAGCCGTCGAGCCGCACCAGCACGAGGTCGGCCTTGAGCCCGGGCGACGACGGCGCCGACGGGCAGGCCGAGCGCCGCCGCTCCGCTCCGGGTGGCCATATCGAAGATATCGCCCGGCGGAAGGATGGTGGGGTCGCCCGCCACGCCCTTGTGCAGCAGCGAGGCGAACTTCATCACGTCGAACATGTCGAGGCGGTTGTTGGCCTTGGCGCCGTCGGTCGCGAGCGAGACGTTCATGCCGCGCCGGCGCATGTCCGGGATTGGCGCGACGCCGGAACCGAGCTTGAGATTGGCATGCGGGCAGTGGGCGACATGGGCGCCGGCGGATCGCGAGCAGCGCGCGATCGTCCTCCGAGGCCCAGACGCAGTGCGCCAGCAGGGTGCGGGCATCGAGTGCGCCGAGCTCCAGCCAAGTGGGCGACCGGCGTGCGGCCGACGCGCGCCTCGGGTGCGCTCGACCGAGAAGCTGCGTCTCCGAGCAATGAAGATGCAGCCCGGTATCGGTGCGCGCGCGCGAGCTCCGCGCCGGCGCGGACGGCGTCGTCGCTGCAGCTCTCCAGGTCGTGCAGACCGACCCAGACGCGAACGCGGCCACCGCTGTCGTCGGCGCGCTTCAAGCAGCCGCGCATTCTGCTCCAGGGTCGGCGCGAACGGCTTGGTGTCGGCGACGTAGGGGACGATCATGGCGCGGATGCCGATGTCCCGCGCCGCCGCGAGCGCCGGCTCCGGCCGGACGCACATATCGACGATGCTGGTGGTGCCCGACAGCATCGCTTCGGCATAGGTCGCGAGCGCGCCGACATAGGCCTGCTCGTCGGTGAGCTGCGCCTGCTCGCGCTCGATCACCTGCAATCCAGCCTTCGAGCGGCAGGCCCTTCGGCGCTGCCGCGGGTGAGGCTGGAATGCGAATGGGCGTGGGTATTGACGAAGCCCGGCAACAAGGCCCCGCCGCCGCCCTCGATGACGGACTGGCCGGCCTGCGCGTCGCGTCGCCCGCGTCCGACCTCGGCGATCGTGACTGTCCTGGACCG
This sequence comes from uncultured Alphaproteobacteria bacterium, assembly GCA_963807865.1. Classification (GTDB taxonomy): domain Bacteria; phylum Pseudomonadota; class Alphaproteobacteria; order Rhizobiales; family Xanthobacteraceae; genus VAZQ01. The sequence continues at coordinate 38,871 of CAWEDK010000031.1, forward strand.
TAACCCAGCCGTGAAACGGCATCTCGCCGTGGCGGTACGATCAGCACGTCGCGGATGAGCACCGCGGTCATTGCATTTCCTCGGTCCGCTCGCCGCGTGTCACCTTGCGCTCCAGATAGCCGAACAGCATGAACGAGCTCACGCCCAGCGCCGCCAGCACCACGATGGCGACGAACAGCAGATCGGTTCGCAACTGGGTCGCCGACGTGATGATCAGGTAGCCGAGACCGACGTCGGAACTGTAGAACTCCGCCACCACCGCGCCGACCAGCGCCAGCGAAGCGGCGATCTTGAAGCTCGCGAAGATGAACGGCAGCGCGCTCGGAAGCTGGACCTTGAACAGGATTTCGCTGCCGGTCGCGTTGATCGAGCGCATGAACTCGATGATGCGCCGGTCGGCGGATTTCAGCCCGCGCGTCGTGTTGGTGACGATCGGAAAAAACGAGATGATCGCGCAGATCATGATCTTGGGCGCGATGCCGAAGCCGAACCAGATCGTGAGCAGCGGAACGATGGCGATGATCGGGATGGCGTTCGACACGATCACGTAGGGGAACACGCCGCGCTCGAGAAAGCGCGAATGCACGATGCCGGCCGACAGCGAGACGCCGAGCACGGCCGAGATCAGGAAGCCGGCAAGCGCCTCCAGCACCGTGAACCGGTGTGATACCAGAGCGTCGTGGTCTTGAAGAAGCGATCGACGATGTCGGTCGGGCGCCGGCAGCAGCCAGGGCGGGATGTCGAGCGCCTTGACCGCAAACTCCCAGCCGGCGAGCACGACCGCGAGAATGAGCAGCGGCGGCAGCACGTCGTCGCGCAGCCGGCTCTGCGATGCTGGGCCGCGGCCGCGCTCATGACTTCAGGGCCTCGCGCGCGCTGCGCGTCCAGCTGCATGAACTCGGCGCGTCTCGTGCATGTCCTCGGTGCGCGGGCGCGGCAGCCCCGGCGACAGGATGGTCTTGATCCGGCCGGGATGCGGCGACATCACCACGACACGGTCAGCGAGATAGATCGCCTCGGAAATGTTGTGCGTGACGAACAGGATGGTCTTGCGTTCCCGGCTCCACAGCTGCAGCAGGTCGTCCTGCAACTGGCCCGCGTGTAGCTCGTCGAGCGCGCTGAACGGTTCGTCCATCAGCAGGATCGACGGGTTCCAGGCCAGCGCCCGCACGATCGCCACCCGCTGCTTCATGCCGCCGGACAGCTCGTGCGGATAGGCGTCCTTGAACTTCAGCAGTCCGACCGAATCCAGCAATTGCTCGCAGCGCGCGGTGCGCTGCTCCGGCGGATAGCCGACCACCTCGAGCGGCAGCCGAACGTTGCCGATCGCGGTGCGCCAGGACATCAGCGCCGGTTCCTGAAACACGAAGCCGAACTGCATTGACGCGACGGGCTGCAGCAGCCGGCTCTCCGCGCACCTCGATGGTGCCCGATGTCGGCGGGATGAGGTCGCTGACGAGCCGCAGCAAGCGAGCTCTTGCCGCAGCCGGTCGGGCCGAGCAGCGCGACGAACTCGCCCTCCGCGACGCTCAGGCTGATGTCGGAGAGTGCCTGCACCTCGCCGCGCTCGCTGCGAAAACGCAGGCTCACGCCGGTCGAGCACGATGCAGGGCCGCGCGGGATCCGGGAGCGGCTCGCCGACGGTCGTCACGGAGGATCGATCCGCGACCTCTGACGGCTGTCGTGGACGCGCGTTCACCGCCATGCGGCCGGCGCCTATTTGCCGAGATAGGTGTTGACGAACACGTCCTCGGTCTTGAGCGCAGTCTCGATCAGTCCGAGCTTGCGCGCCACATCGATGGTGTCTCGCCAGCGCTCGCTCGGTCTGCCAGCCGAAGCCTCCCGGTGTCGGTCTCCTTGCTCTGCCAATACGGCAACGTGTGATCCAGCACCTTGGCCTCGCGCTTGGCGTCGGTCTCGGCAACCGCCGCCGCGACCGCGCCGACCGCGGCTGCCGGGATCCTTGATGGTCTCGGCGACCGATCGCAGCGTCGCCTTCATGAACGCCTTCACGACCTCCGGCTTCTGCTGCATGAAGTCCGGGTTCGACACGATCGTCAGTCCGTAGGTATTCACGCCATAGTCCGAGATCGGCATCAGCGAGCACGGCCATGCCGCCGCTCTCGGCCTCGATCGGCTCGTTCATCGAGAAGCCCATGATGGCGTCGACCTGCTTGACCAGCAGCGGCTGCACGCCGAAGCCGATGTCGACGAGCTTGATCTGCTCGAGCTTGCATGTTGTTCGCGGCGAGCAGCGCGATAAGGCCCTGGAAGGTCGCGCTGCCCTTCTTCGAGCCGAGCTTGATGCCGTCGAGCAGTTGGCGAGGGTTGGTCACCGGCTTGGCCTGCGGGCTGATCAGCACGATCGGCGTGCGCTGGTAGTAGGCGGCGATCGATTTCGCCGGCACGCGCTGCTGCGCGCCCTGCACCAGCACCAGCGCGTCGACGAGCCCGAACTCGACCGCCTTGGAGCCGATCTGCTTGACGTGTCGGAGGAGCCCGACCCCGAGATGACGTCGAGATCGATGCCCTCGTCCTTGTAGTAGCCACGCTGCTTGCCGAGATAGAACGGCGCGTGCTGCGCGCCGCGCCTTCCAGTCGAGCCGGATCTTCACCTTGGTGGGCGATTGCGCCTGGGCGCTGAACGCGCCAAGCACGCCAGCGCGAGCGCAGCGCAGCCGAGCCGAAGTAGATGCGATCGCGTCATGAGTTCCTCCGAAGTGTGATGGTGAGGCCGAACGCCCGGACCTCACCGGGAATCGGAAAGCTAAATTCGTGCCAGCACCTTCGCGGCCCAGGCGGCGGCGTCCTCGGCGACGACCGCACGCTCCACGTCCCATTTCAGCGGAGCGGTCGCGTCGAGCGCCAGCTTCGCCGACATGCCGTCGCGCGAGGACGGATCGAGCCGATTGCAGAACACGTCCGGCACCATGAACATGTCGGTGTCGGCCTGGAACCGGGTCGCCATCGCCCACAGCACCTCTTCCTCGTCGAAGACGTTGACGTCCTCGTCCACCGCCACCACGAACTTGAGGTAGGGATCGAGCCCGAGGAGCAGCATCAGCGCGTGCGCGGCTGGCCTTCCGCGGTCTTCTTCATCGACATGTAGGCATGGAAGTGGGTGCCGGATTTCGGGAAGTTCAGCGCCTTGAGGTTCGGCACCATCTCCTTCAGGCGCATGTGGACATGCGCCTCCTTGGCGGAGCGTCCCAGCAGCAGATGCTCGGCCGAATATCCCGGAATGATGTCGTGGAAGATCGGGTTGTGGCGCGATGTGATCGCCTTCACGACGAACACGTTGCGTGGTCGAACGGTCGGTCGAATAGCCGGTGTATTCGCCGTAGGGCCCTTCATCCTCGTGCACGTCGGCGAGGATTTCGCCTTCCAGCACGAATTCGGCCTCCGCCGGCACCTCGACGTCGATGGTCTTGCATTTGACGAGATCGACCGGGCGGCCGAGCAGCGCGCCCGCGACGTCGAACTCGTCGACCTCCATCGCCACCTTGGCGCCGGCCGCGAGATTGATCGCCGGATGCACGCCGATCACGATCGCGACCTCGAGGTTCTGCCTGCGCGCCGCGCAGCGCTGCAGGTGCTCCCAGATGTGGCCGCGCGAATGCAGGCTCGCGCCGAAGCGGTTGGGGCCTTTGAGCTGGAGCCGCTGATAGCTCAGGTTGCGCACGCCGGTGTCGGGATCCTTGCAGACCAGGATGCCGGAGCCGATGTAGCGCCCGGCGTCCTTCTCGTAGTGGCGGCTGATCGGCAGCGCGCCGGCGTCGAGTTCGTTGCCCTTGCACGACGCGGTCGTGCACGGGTCCGCTGTCGACTATGCGTCGGCGGCGTCAGGTTCGACAAGCGCGTGCACCCAGGCGTCGTTGAAGCCGCCCGGCTCGGCGCCGACCATGCGCGCGATCCGGTCGCGGCTCGCGAACAGGTTGGCGACGACCGGGCAGTCGAAGCCCTTCGGCCGTTCGATCATGACGACCGGCGTGCGGCGGCGCTTCTCCAGTTCCAGGACCAGCGCGGTCGGCAGGTAGTCGAGCTCCGTCGGCTCGGAGATGCGCAGGATCTCGTCTGTCCGGGAAGCTCGGCAAGGAAGGTCCGCAACGACGGCGATTGCGCGCGCGCCGATGGCTTGGCGTGGGTAGCGGCGTCCATATGTACAGGTTCCGGGCCGGAGGCAGCGACAAACGGAAAAGCTTACGCACTAGCCGCCCCAATGTAAATTTCCAGCGTCCTCATGGGGCAAGGTGTCCTCATGCGGCAAGGTGGCTGCGGAAAAGGATGCTAGCCTTCCGGCCGAGCCCTTATTGCGGCGTCAGGCCGGCCTCGCTGACGTTCCGGGCCGAGACGATGCGATCCTTCTCGAGGAACTTCGCAAACTCCTCGGGCGAGTTCGCGACCGGCTCCAGCGCGCGGTCAAGCACCAGTTTCTTGCGGAACTCGGGCTCGGCCATGATCGCCGCGACCTCAGACTGCAGCCGATCGACAATGGGCTTCGGGACGCCGGCAGGGGCCACCAACCCATAATAGACGCGCGACAGATTTTCGCGGTAACCGAGTTCCGCCATCGTCGGCACATCGGGCACCAGCGGAGATCGGCCGTCGCTGTCGACGGCGAGCGCGACCATCGTGCGATCCTTCAGATAAGGCAGAAAGCTTGCCAGCCCGAAGAACGCGACGGGCGTGGAACCCGATAAGATGCCGGCGATGGCATCGCCGCCGCCCTTGAATGGCACGCCGACCAGATCGGTGCCGCGCTCCTTGTTGAAGCGGTCGAAGAACAAACGCTGATGCATCGATGGCGCCACGAACGCCAGCGTCTTAGGCTTAGCCTTGGCGAGCGCGGTGAGTTCGTCCAGCGTCTTTACGTTGAGCGAGGCATTGACCACCAACGCGGTTGTGAAGAACAGCAGGTTGGTGATCGGCGCAAAGTCCTTAAGCGATGGCCCATCATTGATCGCGCAAGGCGCGCGCCCGGCGATGCAGCATGCGTGTTCCCAGCCGCCGTCAGGCGGTTGCGATGCATTCGATCTCCACACCATGCCCATTGCTCAGTTGCATCCCCACCACCGTGCATGCTGGGGGCTCACTAACGAAGAACTTCCGCATGACACGGAGCAAAGTATCGCGCTCCAGCATATTGGCCATGCTGACGTTAAGCTTCACCACCTTGTGGAGGGAGCTGCCCGCGGATTCCAGGAGATGGGCCATGTTCGACAGTACGAGCTGAACTTGCTCACTGGTCGGCCCAACTTTGCTTTCGCCCGTTTCTGGATCTAACGGCACCATTCCTGAGACGAAGATCAGGTTTCCTGCTTTGATTCCTGGCGAATGAGGCCGGTTATGCCGGCGTGAATTGTTCAGCAAGGCATTCTTCGGCTCGATCGGGGTACGTTGTCTTGGCGCGACTTCAGATCCGCCGCTGCATGCCACGCAGTCGATTTCAACTTTCATTCCGGAACTCAGAACTGCGCCGCAGACATTCCGTGCGGGCAGGTTGTCTGAAAAGAAGCTCCGATAAGCGCTATTAAAGCTCTCCATTTCCAGCAGGCTATGCAGAAAGACGTTCACCTTGACGAGTTCATGTAACGATGATCCTGCACCTTCCAGAACCTCGGCCAGGTTCTCGAATATCCTGCGGGCTTCGCTTCCAGTTGTCCCGCTGGCATATTCTCCGGTGTCCCTATCGATGGCCTGAACGCCGGACATAAAAATAAGGCCGTCCGCTTTGACGCCTACGGAGTACGGCAACTTAAAGGTCTTCGTGAAATCCAAATTTGGATTAGCCGGAACAATCAATTCTTTGCGTGGGCTCATCGCTATTCAAGCCGCGGCAATTACGTCGAGTTGAACTTTGAATCCTGCCTCAATCTTTACACTCCAAACCGTACGAGCAGGAGGACCACCAGGCACAAATTCACGGTATGCCCGGTTGAGCACATCGTATTCTATGCGATCGTAAATCATGGCGTGAACCTGCACCAGGCGATCGAGGGCCGTGCCGTTGGACCTCAGCAGCAGGTCCAAGTTGCGAAAGATGCGCTTGGTCTCGCTCGTTACCGTTCCATGCTCGCGCTCCCCGGTTTCAGGGTTGATCGCAACCATGCCCGAAACGAAGATCAATCCATTTGCGCGCACCGCAGAAGATTGCGGTACTCCGTAAATAGCGCGCATATCCAACCCGGCCGTGGGCGGATCGATGATCTGCCGCATCCCCGTCATGTGAAGTTCTCTCAACTAATTTGGTGAGACGCCCAGTTCGCGAAGGATGGCGGTGTTGCGCGTCGTGTCCGATTTGATCAGAGCATCAAACGCAGTGGGAGTGCTTCCGACGATGTCAAATCCGAGCTTTGTGAGACGGTCCTTGACATCTGGCATCCGTAGGACGTTCGCGACGTCCTGCTGAACCTTCGTCAATATCGCAGGGGATACGCCTGCGGGAGCCATCATGCCGAACCAAGAGTCGAACTGGTATTCTGGGAAGTCCAGACTTAGCGACAGTGGGCACGTCCGGCAGCGCGGGACTTCGCGTTTGCGTCGAGACTGCGATCGCTCTCACCTTGCCCGCGTTGTGCAGTTCAATAGCAAGGTTTACCGAGAGATAATACAGATGAGAGTCGCCGCGGATGACGCTCGTGATCGCGTCGGGCGAGCCTTTATAGGGCACATGGACGATGTCGATTTTGGCGGCATGCTTGAAAATTTGCGCGCCCAGGAACGCTGCGCTGGCCACGCCAAGAGAGCCGAAATTAAGCTGACCAGGCTTTTGCTTTGCAAGGGCGATGAATTCACCAACTGTCCGGGCCGACAAGTCCGGAGGTACAATCAAAGTTTGTGGCACCGACACAAGTTGTGTAACCCCCGCAAAATCCTTAGCGGGGTCGAAAGAGAGATTCTTGTTCACTGCGCCGGCGATTGTGTGGCCATTGGAATTAAACAACAACGTGTATCCGTCCGGCGGGCTGCTGGCGGCGCTTGCGATACCGGGGATTCCAGGCTTGTTTTCAACGATGACCTGCTGCTTCCAAATCTCTGTAAGCTTGTCAGCGATGACGCGTGCCAGAATATCCGTGACACTGCCGGCGCCAAGTGGAACGATAAAACGAACCATGCGGTTCGGGTAACTGCTGTCGGATGCGGTCTGTGATCGCGCTCCAGAGCTGCCCGCAATTACTAGAATTGCAACGAGAAAAATGATTCGGGAAACCGCGCGCATTTCCGCTTCCTTTATGCCGGCACGTCATTGACGAGAGTAGCATTCGAACAGTTGTCGAACAACTGCAGCATCTCCCAGGCGACATTGATGACGTTGCGATGGTGAGCACGTATGTGTGCAAACAAACTCGTCCAACGTCAGTACAGGCCTTTGGCGGTTTCACATCCGCCGTGTCCGAACTCGCGACAGGCCTATGGGCTGCGCACCTCCAACGCGATATCGACCGCGAAGGCTCCTTCCCCCTCGGCGCCGACGATGATTGGGTTGAGATCAATCGCCGCAAACCGGCCGGCATGGCTGATGGCAAAATTCCCCAGCCCGACCAGGAGCGCAGCGAGCGCATCGACATCCGCGCGCGGCCGTCCGCGCGCGCCCTGAAGGATCGACGCCCCCTTGATGCGCGCGATCATGTCGAGCGCATCGGCATGTGACAGCGGTGCCATCTCAGTGACGGTATCCTTCAGGACCTCGACGAAAATTCCACCGAGCCCGAACGCCACCGCCGGCCCGAACAGCGGGTCGCACACCACCCCGGCAAAGACTTCGGCAACACCCGACCGCATCGGCTGAATCAGTGCGTCCGCACCGGCAAATCCCGCCTTGCCGGCATTGGCGACGACGGTGCGGTAAGCTTCAGCTACGGCATCCTCGCTCCTACAGCCGAGCCGCACGCAGCCGATGTCGCTCTTGTGCAGCAGGCCCGGTGCCTCGGCCTTTACGGCAACCGGGAGTCCCGCGTCGCGCGCCGCCATGACCGCGTCCCGCTCAGAAGAAACAAGGCGGGTTGCGACGATGGGGACACCGGCCGCGAGGAGCGCCGTGCGCAAGCTGACAAAGTCGCCAGGTAACGCTCCGCCCGCCACTCCTGGCGGCGGCAGCGCGGGCCGCCCGCGAGTCCAAAAGCGCTGGCGGGCGATGAGGCGCTCCAGCGCCGCCATGGCTTCGGATATGCCGAGTAGCAACGGGACGCCCCCGTCATTGAGCGTGCTGACGATATCGGGATTGAGCGCTGCGCCGAGCGGACTCGGCTGGTAGGCGGCCACGGTGCGGCCGGAGCTCTTTGCCGCGTCCGCGAAAATGCCGGCAAAACGGCGCATCTGTGCGGTGTTCGCGCTCGCGCTGACGGCGCACGCGATGACGGAATTGCCGGGGTTACCCAGGATCGCATCCATTAATGCCGGAAGCATCGCTGGATCGTCATAGATCGAACCGGTCCCATCGAGCGGATTCGTAACGCTGCCGAACTCCGGCAGCGTGGCGCCGATCCGCTCGACGGTCGGCGCGGCCAGCGGTGCGAGCGCAACGCCGGCGCTCTCCAACGCGTCCGCCGCGACCGCTGCCCCACCGCCGCTGCCCGACACGACGATCACATCCTGTCCGAGCGTGTCATCGCGGGGCGCCATGGCGAACAACTCGATCGTCTCGACAAAGGTGTCGTAAGTCTCGACCTGCACGATGCCACACTGGCGCAGGAACGCCGCCAGCACCGCGTTGTCGCGCACCAGCGCGCCGGTGTGCGAGCGCACCATCTCCTGCCCCGCGGTCGAGCGGCCGGGCTGGAACATCACGATCGACTTGCGGCGCGCGCGGGCGCGCTGCGCGGCGTCGAACAGGAGCCCCGGCTTGGTCAGTGTCTCGATGATGCAGGCGATGACCTCGATGTCGGGATCGTCGACGAAGTGGCTGACATAGTCCTCGACCGCCGTGACGGATGCGTTACCGCAGGACACCACGTAGCCAAATCCAAGAAAGCGATGGTTCATCAGCGGCGAGAATGCGTTGTGTCCGAGCCCGCCGCTCTGCGAGACCAGAGCGACCGGCCCGGACTTCAAGGGAAACGAGACCCCACCGCTATAGAGCGCCGCGCCACTCTTGACGCTGAGCAAGCCGAAACAATTTGGACCGCAAACGCTCATGCCGCCGGCGCCGAGACGCTGGAGCCTCGCGGCGCGGTCGGCGCCGTGTCCGCCCTCGCCGAAACCCGCCGACGGCACTACGCCGGCGCGGGTGCCGGCCGCAAATGCCTGTTCGAGTGCGGCGCAGGCGGCCTCCGCGCCTACCAAGACCACGACGCAGTCCGCGGGCTTTGGCAGGTCGGCGATGGAGGCGTAGCACTTGTAGCCGAGAACGTCCTCGTATCGCGGGTTGATGGCGAAGACCTCGCCAGCGTATCCCGCCATGCGCAGGTTCTGCAGCAGGATGCGCGCGCGATCGCGCGTCGGGGATGCACCGACGACTGCGATTGACTTGGGGTTGAGCAAGACCGGCAACGTATTAGACACGTTGCATCACCCCCGTCGGCGCGATCATGGGTGCAGGCTCGCTCGCTCGAGTCCCGATTCCGAAGTTCGCATCATTTTGCGGCGCTGTCGTTTGCGAACTTCGGAATCCAAAAACTCATCGAGCTACCGTGGTTTGATTCAGAAGTACGCATCTCGGACCTGCGCCAAAAATGACGCGAACTCCTGAACCGCCACACCGGTCGGGGTTTGTCAAGCAAATTGCCAAAAGGCTTGCGCGGCCGGACCGAGCGCCTATGATGCCTCGGTGTGAGGCGAGAGCATGCCCGAATTTCCGGTGATCGTGACGGCGGGACTTGCGAAACAGATCGCCGAGAGCCTGCGCGAACACATCCTCAGCGGCCGCATCAAGGTCGACGAACGCCTGCCGACTGAGGAGGAACTGGCGCGCCAGTTCGGCGTGTCGCGTCCCACCATCCGTGAGGCGCTCAAGCGGCTTGCTGCTGAAAACCTTATCCAGTCGCGCCGCGGCCCTCGCGGCGGGTCGACCGTCAGGCACCCGCACCCGGAAGAGATTTCCCTGACCTTGAGCAACGCCCTGCGGCTGCTTGCGAGCCTCGGGCAGTTCGACCACGGCGACATCATCGAAGCGCGGTGCGAACTGGAAAGCACCTGCTGCCGGCTGGTCGCCCAGCGGCGAAGCAAGGATTACCTTGAGAAGATGCGCGCCGACCTCGCCACACAGCGTGATCCGCTGTTGAGCGACGAAGAATTCTGCGCATCCGATGTCCGCTTCCACCGCACCTTGGTGGAGGCGACGAAGAACCCGATCCTGCAGGTCATGCTGAGCGCGGTGAGCGAGGCGCTTCAGCCCGTCACCAACCTGGTGGTGTTCCGCTTTCGCGACCGCAAAGTGATCTGCCAGCAGCACCAGCGGCTGATCCAGGCGCTGGAGGCGTCCGATGCCGACAAAGCGATCACCGTGCTGAAGCGGCAGGCTCGTTATCTGGCCGAAAGCTATGGCAAGGCCCGCACGTGGCGCCAGGCGCGCGAGCAGAAGCGGGCAAGAGCCACGAGGCCCGCGGCGGCGCGATAGCAAGGCTCAGGACCATGCTTGGAATCCCTGACAATGGCTGCGGACAGGTCCGATGACCGCACAGGCTCCATCCGGTTCCAGGCAGGGCGCGCAGGTTCACTTGCGCGAGCTCACGAAAATCTTTGGCACGTTCCGCGCAGTCGACGACATCTCGCTCGAGATTCCGGCAGGCGCATTCGTCTCGCTGCTGGGGCCCAGCGGGTCCGGCAAGACGACGACGCTGAACCTGATCGCAGGCTTCCTGACGCCTGATGCCGGCGACATCCTGTTCGACGGCCAGCCGGTCTCGAACATTCCGTCGCACAAGCGCAACATCGGCATGGTGTTCCAATCCTATGCGCTGTTTCCGCACATGACGGTGGCGCAGAACATTCATTTCCCCCTGCGCATGCGCACGTCCCTCAAGGGCGAGGGAGCGCGCCGGCGTATCGCCGACATGCTGGATCTGATTGGGCTGTCGCATCTCGAAAGCCGCTACCCGCGCCAGCTCTCCGGTGGCCAGCAGCAGCGCGTCGCAATGGCGCGCGCACTCGTATCGTCGCCGCGGTTGCTGCTGATGGACGAGCCGCTCGGAGCCCTTGACAAGAAGCTGCGCGAGCAGATGCAGATTGAGATCAAGCGCATCCACCGCACCGTCGGCACCACGATCGTCTATGTAACCCACGACCAGAGCGAGGCGCTGACGATGTCGGACATCGTCGTCGTCATGCACCAGAGCCGGATCGCGCAGGTCGGCTCGCCGCGCGAGCTGTACGATGCGCCGGCCAGTGTCTTCGTCGCCGACTTCCTTGGTGACTCCAACCTGATACCCGTGAAGGTTCGCGACGCGAACGGCAGCTCCATCCTGGTAGAGATGCAAGGCGGTCGCACTCTGGAGGTCGCGCGCCACGACGGCGTCCCCACGGCCGGCGCCCAGGCAGCGTTGCTGATCCGCCCGGAGGAAATCGCGCTCACGCATATGCGCCGCGCAGCGCCCGACCTGCAGATGTTGAGCGGGACCGTCAGCGACGTCAGCTATCACGGCGACTCCTATCGGGTGAGCGTGTCCCACGGCAGTGGCGGCACCTTGCGTGCAACGATCCCGCGCGCCACCGGGCTGAATTTCGAGCCGGGCCAGCCGGTCACGTTGTCCTGGCGCGCCGAGGCGGCCCGGCTGCTGCCTGACGAGGGCCACGCATCCGGTGCGGTGAAGCTATGACGGCGACGGCCGGCCATGCTCCGATTGCGACCGGGCTGGGCGCCAAGGCGGCGATCCCTCTGCTCTCGCGTCCCGGAATCATGGCCGGCCTGTTGCTGCTTCCGAGTTTCGCTTGGATCACGATCTTCTTCTTGATCCCGCTCGCGTTGATGATCTGGCGCAGCGTCACCGGGGAAAACGGCTCGATCGGCATCTACTGGGAGATCCTGTCCTCGCCGCTCTACCACAAGGTGTTCGGAACGACGCTGCAGATGGCGAGCATCACCACGGTGTTCGCTCTTCTGCTCGGCTATCCGGTCGCCTATGCGCTGACCATTGCCGGGCCGAAACTGCGTGGACTGATCCTGCTGATGGTGCTGGTCCCGTACTGGGTCGACATTATCGTCCGCAGCTTTTCCTGGCTGGTGATGCTCGGTGACAACGGCATCGTCAACAAGGGGCTGATGTGGCTCGGGCTCACCACACATCCGGTGCAGATCCTCTACACGCCGTTCAGCGTGCTGCTGGGCATGGTGCAGATTCTCCTGCCGTTCTCGATCGTCACGCTGTTCGGCGCGATGTTGCGCATCGACCGCACGCTCACAACCGCGGCCAAGATCCATGGGGCAAGCGGCTGGCAGGCGTTCCGTACGATCTTCCTGCCGTTGAGCCTGCCGGGCGTCTACGGCGCCGGGCTGCTGGTGTTCGTCCTCGGGCTCGGATTCTTCGTCACGCCGGCGCTGCTCGGCAGCCCGAAGGAGACCATGATCGCGCAGACGATCATGGTCGAGGCCACGCAAATTCTGGACTGGGAGCACGCCAGCGCCGCCGGGGCGATCCTGCTCCTCATCACCACGGCGATCGCCGCGATCTACAATACGTTCTTCAGCCTCGACCGCCTGTGGGGAGGGTCGGAGAAATGAACGCGATGGTCGGGCGGCTCCTGCTCGGATCGGCGGTCGGCTCGGTCCTGCTCTATCTCATTATTCCGGTGATGGTGGTTGTTGCGATCTCGTTCAGCGCCGGCAACTACCTGGCGTTTCCGCCTCCGGGCCTGTCGTTGCGCTGGTATCAGACCATCGTCAACGATCCGGAGTGGGTCAACGCGTTCTGGGTCACCATCAAGGTCGGCTCGATCTCGGCCGTCATCGCGACCGTCCTGGGCGTGCCGGCGGCGTTCGCGCTGGTACGCCACGTCATTCCGGCCAAGTCGCTGGTGAACGCGCTCATCCTTTGCGCGCTGGTGACGCCGCCGATTGTTACGGCGCTGTCCACGTACCTGTTTTTCGTCAAGCTCGGCTTCGTCAACTCCGTCTTCTGGCTTGCGTGCGCCCAGACGGTAAGCGGCCTGCCCTTCGTCGTCATCAATGTGGCGGCGAGCCTGCGCAGCGCCGATCAGACCCTGGAGCGGGCGGCGATCATCCATGGAGCACCGCCGCTATGGGCGATCATGCGCATTACGCTGCCCATCATCATGCCGGGTATCGTGATCGGCGGCATCTTCGCCTTCGTGCATTCCGCGCACGAGCTGCTGATCGCCATGTTCGTGCTGGGCGGCGTCGGCAAGCCGGTATCGGTCAAGATGTGGTCCGACGTGCAGGCCAATACCGATCCGACGATCGCTGCCGTTTCAACGCTGCTGATCGGTGTCGCGGTGCTCACCTTTGCCAGCGTCACGCTGACCCAGGCTTTGACCAAGCGGCGCACCACCTGAAAGCCATGGAGTGCAGACAGTGTCCGATGTCGATGAAACCTGTGCGGTGCTGCGCGAAGCCCTCCAGACGACACGCACACGGCGCGATCTCATTGCCGCGCTCGGCAAGACCGCGGCTGGCAGCGCGCTGCTCGGAGCCTTCGCCGGGATGCTGCCGAACCGCGCGCAGGCGCAGCCGCAGCCGGTCACCGTGTTCGTGTTCGGCGGTGCGTGGCGGCGCGCAATGGTCGAGGCCGGCGGCAACCCGTTCACCCAGCAGACGGGCATCCCGGTGCGCTATCAGGAGCCATACACCTGGGCCAAGCTGCGCGCCATGCACGAGGCCAAAGCGCAGCAGATCGACTGCGCATCGGTTCAGGGAACCGAGGTCATCCTGGCCCACCGCATGAACATGACGACACCACTCGACTGGCGCATCATCGATCGCTCGGTTCTGGATGCGCGGCAATTGAGCAAGCCGAACGCCATCGGCTGCTACTCGCTGTCGATGGTGGTTTGCTACAACAAGAAAACCTGGCCCGCCGCCCATCATCCGAAATCCTGGGCCGATTTCTGGGACGTCGAGAAATTTCCCGGCCGCCGCGCGATGCGGCGCGATGCGACGTGGACGGTCGAAGCGGCGCTGCTGGCGGATGGGGTGAAAGAAAGCGAGTTCTACCCGCTCGACGTCGAGCGAGCGTTCAAGAGTCTCGACCGTATCAAGCCGCACGTGAAGGTGTGGTGGAAAGACAATTCGCAGGCGCAGGCGCTGATCGAGCAACAGGAGGTTGACCTGATTGCCGTGATGGACGGGCGCGCGAGCGATATGATCGTCAGCAACGGGGCGCCGTTCGAGATTGTCTGGCATCAGCAGATCAGTAGCGCCAGCGGCCAGGGCTGGATCGTCCCGGCCGGCTGCCCCAATCCCGAAGGGGCGATGAAATTCCTCAACGTGTTGGCCCGGCCCGAGACCTGGGCGGTGTTCGCCCGCCTGCTGTACTACGCGCCACTCAACCCGAAGGCATACGACTTCATCGATCCCGAGCTCGCCAAGCGCCTGTCGTCCTATCCGGAAAACGAAAAGACTGCGCACGCCGTGAACTACGAATGGTGGGCCGACAACCTCGCAGTCGTACAGCGCCGCTTCGAGCGCTGGCTGCAATCGTAAAGCGCGCGCGGTGGAGAACAGGCAACCGCTTCGCTCGAAGCATGGAGTTCAGCACAATGAGCACCAACCGGCATGATGTAGCGGAAGCCTGTGCGCGGCTGCGCCAGGTTCTCGACGAAACCCGCGGGATGGGACGGCGCGAGTTCCTGAAGGCGCTGGGAGCCGTTGCCTCCGGATCGGCTCTGATCTCGACCCTGGTCGGCGCCGCTACCGGCCGCGCCATGGCGAACGAGCCGCCGGTCACGGCGTTCGTGTTCGGCGGCGCGTGGAAGCGGGCGGCAATGACCGCGTTCGGCGACCCGTTCACGGCCAAGACAGGCATTCCGATGCGGTATCAAGAGCCGTACAGCTTCGCCCGCGTTCGCGCCATGCACGAGGCGAAGGCCCAGCAGATCGACGTGTTCTCGTCCAACGGTGCCGAGACGATTCAGGCGAACCGCGCCAAGATGCTCACTCCAATTGATTGGAGCATCGTCGATCGCTCGCAGATCGCCGACGAACAGTTGCGCGCGCCGAACGTGGTCGGCAGTTACACCCTCTCGATGGTCATCTGCTACAACAAAAAGAAATGGCCCGGCGATCATCATCCGAAGTCATGGGCCGACTTCTGGGATGTCGAAAAGTTCCCCGGCCGGCGCGGGGTGCGGCGAACGCCGCCGATCTGGACGATCGATGCGGCACTGCTTGCCGACGGCGTCAAGGAAGAGAATTTCTATCCGCTCGACATCGACCGTGCCTTCCGGTCGCTCGACCGCATCAAGCCTCACGTCAAGGTCTGGTGGTCCGACAACGCTCAGGCACAGCAATTGATGGAGCAGGAGGAAGTCGACCTGATCACCATGATGAACGGACGGGCGACCAAGTCGATCAACAACAAGGCGCCGTTCGAGATCGTCTGGAACGGGGCGGTGACCGAGGGCGATCGGCAGGGATGGGCCGTTCCGGTCGGTTCGCCTAACCCAAAAGGCGGCATGAGGTTCATCGATTTTGTCGCGCGGCCCGAGCCGCAGGCAGTATTTGCCCGGCTCCTCTACTACTCGCCGCTCAACCCTAAGGCATTCGACCTGCTCGCGCCCGAGGTGGCGAAGCAACTGCCGACCTATCCGGACAACCTGCGCGTCTCCCACGTCCTGAACGTCGAATGGTGGGCGGACAATTATCCGCAGGTTCAGCGCCGGATGGAACGCTGGATTCAATCGTAGCGTCAATCCACAAAGACCAGGAAGGGACGGAGTCGTCGCATGAGCAAGGCGGAAATCATCTACAGCGTCGATGAGAGCATCGCGACGATCACGCTGAACCGGCCTGAGCGGATGAATGCGCTCACGCCGCCGTTGCAGGCGGAGTTGCACCGCCTGTTCGATCAGGCCGATGCCGACCGAGCGGTCAGGGTCATCATCCTCACCGGCAACGGGGCTGCCTTCTGCGCCGGCTACGACCAGGGCCAGAAGAGCCCATCGGGAACGCGGCCGTCGGATCCCAAAGGCAAGTCGATCGCCGAATTCATCGAATTCTGGCAGCGCAACGACGGCAACCGCGTCGTGCAGTGGACGCACATGTGGCGGCTCGGCAAGCCGATCATTGCGGCGGTGAACGGCTGGGCCATGGGCGGCGGCTTCTGGTACCAACTGGCGGCCGATATCACGATCGCGTCGGATCGCGCGGTGTTCGCGCAGCCGGAGGTTCGCCACATCTCGAACTCGACCTTCCTGCTGGCCGCGTTGTGCGGCTGGAAGGCCGCCAACCGATGGGCGCTGACAGGCGATCATATGGACGCGCAGGAAGCCCTGCGGATCGGCATGGTCAACGAAGTGGTGCCGCACGAGGACCTGATGGAGCACACACGCGCGCTGGCGCGGCGGATCGCGCTGACGCCGGAGCCCGCAGTGCGGCTGAACAAGGCGATCACGATGCTCGGAATCCAGGCATCAGGTGTCTATTCGGGGCTGCTCGTCGAAGGGGCGCTCGGCGCATTGGTGCATTCCTCGCACAACGAGTTCCGCGAGAAGCTGTTCGAGATCCAGCGCAACGAGGGGGTCAAAGCGTACCTCGACGCACGCGACGGCCCCTTTCAGCCGGAGCCGATGGGACCGCGCTCCAAGAAAGCCAAGGACGCCAAACGGCGCTGAGCCGGTGCGCGTTGCGTCACGGACGTCGATTCCGTGACGTCGTCGGCGCCATCGACAAATCAATGCGGCAGCTCGGCTTGGCCGACGCACCCGTCGAGTTGCGCGACTAGTCGGGCGTCAAGTGTAATTGCTCCAATTCCCGCCTTCACGACGAGCCGAAAGGCGTCTTGAAGGTCAACCCACCCACCTAGGTCCTTCGGCGCGCTCTACCGCTGAACCGATCGGTGAGGGGGCGATGTCACGATCCGGACTGGCAGGGGAGCCATCCCAAGACGCTCGGCATGCGGCCATATATTTTAGGTCTCATGGATCGCTCATATTCGAACTGGACATCAGCCGGCTCGGAATGCACTCCATGGCGTCACATCGGGTGTTGATCGTCGCCGGCTGTGCGGCTCGATTAGGTATTCTCACCCGCGAAAAAAAATCTTAGGGCAGGAATGGAGTGGCATGTTGACCGTCCAGCGCTTCAAGCGAGCTTTTGTACTTTCGTTCGTCGGGCTGATCGCCGCTGCCGTAGGTTTCGGACAAGCGTTGGCTCAAGACAAGTTCCCATCACGATCCATCAAGGTCGTTACGCCGTTGGCAGCCGGCTCCGCATCGGACATTGCGCTGCGGTTTCTCGCAGAGCGCCTGTCGCTTCGATTGCAGGTGCCGGTCGTGGTCGAGAATCAGCCTGGCGCGGGTGGGGTCACGGCCGCTCGATCCGTGGTCAACGCGCCACCCGATGGCTATACGATCGGGTGGTTCGGCAACAACACCGCCATCAGCGTCAGTCTGTTCTCGCAGTCGTTCGACCCTCGCAAGGAAACCAAGCCGATCGTCGGTGTCAGCGAGTTCTCGTATCTTTTCGTCACCAATGCGACATCGAGCTATAAGACGCTTCAGGATGTCATCTCGGCGGCGAGGTTGAAGCCAGGAACTATCAACGTCGGAACGTCCAGCGCGGGGACGAGTAACCATCTTACCGCTCTGTTGTTCAAGTCGGTGCTCAACCTCGACATCACGATCGTGCCGTATCGGGGTCCGTCGGAGCTTTCGATCGCGTTGATCCGTAAAGATGTCGATCTTGTCGTCAATGCCTACGGCGGCCTTCGGCAAGGCATCGATGACAAACAGATACGGGCTCTCGCCACCACAAGCGCCGAACGTCTTGCTGAACTCCCGGATGTCCCGACCATGGCCGAGGCCGGCGTGCCGAATTTCGAGATTTCATCGTGGAACGCGCTTTATGCGCCGGCGCGTGCACCCGAGGCGGCGTTGCAGGTGATCCGTCAAGCCACGACCGAGATACTGTCGCAAGACGACGTCAAGGCGAAATTCCGCGAGATCGGATTTGTCGCAAAGGCGTTGCCGCCCGGCGTGCAAGATGAACTCATGCGCTCGGAGATCGAGAGATGGGCGAAGGTTATTGCGGAATCGGGCATCGAGAGACGCTAGATCGACCGGAGCGGCGCATTTGAAGAGGGCGGTCCAGTGAGTCCGATCGACAAGCGGAAGAGATTCCGAGAACAGCTCGAAGCATCGACCTGCGCCTTTGCCGCCGATGTCTTCGATCCGATTTCCGTGCGCTTCGCCGAGGATTTAGGCTTCAAGATCGGCATGCTGGCGGGGTCGGTAGCGTCGATGGCGGTTCTCGGCGCGCCGGACATGACGCTGTTGACTATGTCGGAACTGGCCGATCAGGTTCGCCGGATTTGCCGGGCGGGAAATCTGCCGCTCCTGGTGGACGCCGACCATGGATACGGCAATGCCCTGAACGTACAGCGTACCGTTGAGGAGCTTGAGGCCGCTGGCGTTGCAGCCTTGACCATCGAAGACACGCTCTTGCCCGCGCCGTTTGGCGGCGACGACAAGTCGTTGATTTCAATAGAAGAGGGCATCGGCAAAATCCGGGCGGCTCTGTCGGCTCGACAAGACTCCAATCTTGTGGTGGTGGCTCGCACTGCCGCGGCGTCGATCGCCAATATCGATGTCGCGGTCGAACGGGGTAAGGCCTACGCCAACGCCGGCGCAGATGCCCTGTTCTTCTCCGGCATCCGCACGCGGGGCGAAGTCGAGACGCTCAAAGCCAATCTGGCGCTACCGATGGTCTTTGGTGCCGTGCCGTCGGAGATTTCGGATTCGATCTATCTTGCCTCCAAGGGTGTTCGCGTCTGCCTGCAGGGGCACCGGCCATTTCTGGCGTCGATCAAGGCCAGCTACGAGACGCTCAAGAAGCTCGCCGACGGGATCCCGCCCGATCAGATCACGGACATTGCCGGTGACGATCTGTTGAAGAGAAGCACGCGACGCGAAACCTATACGCGATGGACGAAAGATTTCCTGAGCCCTTAAGCGGAAGCGACACCGTCTTCGATCAGCGACGTCCAGGAGGATGAATTGGCGAACGATTTCCATTGGCCGCACGGCAAGCGGATCTGCGTCTCAGTCAGCGTCATGCTGGAGACTTGGTCCGACGGCAAGGCGCCGCCGTACGGTGTGCAGGCGACCGCGCCAAAACCCGGCGTGGTCGACCTGGCGGGCATCGCATGGGGTAGCTACGGCGGCAGGATCGGCGTCTATCGACTGATTAACTTGCTCAGGGAGCATGGCATTCGAGGCACCTTCGGCATCAACGGCCGTTGCTGCGAAATCTATCCGGAAGCGGTCGCCCAGATCGTCAAGTCGGGTCATGACGTCGCCGGCCACGCCTATCTGCAGGACAAGCCGATGAACGGCATGACCCCAGAGGAAGAGGAGACGACGATCAAACGATGTCTCGACCTCCTGGAAAAGGCTTCGGGCCAGCGACCGCAAGGCTGGGTCAGCCCAAGCATGGCGTTTTCACCGCACACCCATGACCTGCTGTCGGCTGCCGGTCTGATATGGCATGGCGATGCTCGCGACAATGATGTGCCGCGCATCGTCAACCTGAAGAATGGCCAGATGGCCCACATTCCGTGGAGCGACTTCACGGACAATCGCGTGCTGCGATCAAGCTCGTTGGATTTATGGGACGTCTATCGGGAGGCGTTTGACTACCTCTACCTCCGAGAGCCTGGCGGCTATCTGCCGATCTCGATGCATTGCCACAACGGCGGGCGGCCGATGATTGCGGCGATCTACCAGAAGATTTTCGCTTATTTCGCGAATTTCCCCGATGTGTGGTTTGCGTCGCACGGAGAAATTGCGCGATGGGTTTTGGAGAATAAATTCGAGGCCGACCCGCGGCGGCTTTTGAAATCATAGGCACCGGGGAGCCGTGGCTCGCGCCACGCTTCGATGCGTCTAACGATGCCGCATCGCCGCTTTCTTGCGTCGGCGCAGCTTGCTCATCGGTTCGACACTGACATGACCGGCGATCTCGATCGCCGAATCGACCAGCTTGGGCACGAATTCGTTTCTGAGCGAAGGATCCCAGACCGCCGCGATCGTGACCACGTTGATCGTCTCGATCAGAGGACGAAAGACGACGGCGCTGCCGCCAAAGCGCATCGAGCGGCTCGGCACTAGGCCGACAGCCAACCCGCATCCGACATAGCCGATTTGGGATACGACCGATCCGATTTCATGGAGCACACGCGGCGAAAATCCAGCGTTTCGGCAAGCCGTCACGATGACGTCGAAATAGTGCGGACTGACGCGGCGTGGGAACAGCACGAGACTTTCATCTGCCAGCTCGCTCAACGATACCTGCGCGTGTTCGACCAGGCGGTGGTCGACCGGCAGCGCGACGACAAGGTGATCGGTCGTGATCGGCCGGACTTCGAGCGGGCTGATCTGGTGATCGAAGCGCGCAAAGGCGAGATCGATCTCGCGATTCCGAACGGCTGAGAGTGCTTGGGCGCTATCCATTTCGACGAGCGACAGGGAAAGCGTGGGAAATTGTCGTCGCGCCGTGCCGAGCACGTGCGGCATAATGTCAAACATCGCCGAATTGATTGCGCCAAATGCGATGCCGGGGCCGCGTCCGTGCCGGACGTCCATGACGGTGGTTTCAAGCCGATAGGCGTGATCGAGGAAGCTGCGCACTGGTTCCAGGATCTGGGCGCCTTCCCGCGTCAGACGGGTTCCCTCGCGCGAGCGCTCGAACAACTTCACGCCGAGGGTACGTTCCAGCCCCTGAATTTGCTGGCTCAGAGGCGGTTGCGACAGGCCCAGGCGCTTCGCCGCATGGCCAAAGTGACCTTCTTCCGCGACCGCCGTGAAGTACCAGAGGTGGCGTAGCAGACGGAAGTCGATCATGGTCCGATCCAAATTGAAGGCCGCCGGAAATACATTTTGGATATCGCGAGTGCGGCCGAAAAGTCCGGTGATTTAGAGGCCTTAGCTTCCTTGATGACGTTTAGCATATCAAGACGAGAGGCAAATCGGAATAGACAGGAAACGTCGGTTGCTCCAGAGATGCGGCCGAGAAAATCGAAAAAGCTGAATAATTGGGAGGAGCCGTATGCCCCGCGCCATGCCAAGCAGTGTTCATGCATGCCTAACTGCAATTGCAGTCATTTGCGGTTTGGCCGGGAGCCTCGGCCTATCGCACGGCCAGACCAAATATCCTGATAAGCTGGTCCGCATCATCGTACCGTACGGCGCGGGAGGTGTCGCTGATGCAACCACGCGACTGGTGGCGCAGAAGCTGAGCGAAGCAATGGGCCAGGGTTTCGTGATCGAGAATCGTCCTGGCGCTGGCGGCATCGTCGGCGCAAAGGCCGTACTGGCGTCTCCGCCGGATGGCTACACGCTCTTTCTTGCCGGAAACGGCAGCGCGATCAGCAAGTCCCTGTTCAAGTCGCTGCCTTTCAACGTCGTCCGTGATTTTACGCCGGTCTCGGCCCTGGCCGAGTTCGAGATGTTGCTGACGACCAAAGCCAACTCGCCATTGGATACGGTTGCGAAGGTCGTGGCCCACGCGAAAGCCAATCCCGGCAAGTTGAACTTCGGAACGATTGCGACGGGCAGCACCCAAAACCTGTCGGCGGAATTGTTCAAGATGACCACAGGCGTGCAGGCCGCGATCGTCATCTACAAGACCACGCCCGAACTGATGACAGGGATCCTGCGCGGCGATGTCGATATTGGATTCGATTATTACGCGGCGTTTGGCCCGTCCATCATCAACAACCAGATGAAGGTGATTGCGACCTCCGGCGAGCGACGAATGTCGCAGTTGCCGGACGTGCCGACGGTGAGGGAAAGCGGCTATCCCGATTATGTCGTCACGAGCTGGAACGCCCTGCAGGGCCCCGCCGGCCTCCCAGGGGACATTGTGATCAAGCTCAATGAGCAGGTTATTGCAGCGCTGAAGACGCCCGAGATTCAGACGCGCATGGGCGAACTCGGCATGCAGCCCATGATCGGCTCGCCGGAGTTCCTGAACGAGCGCATGAAGAGCGACATCGTCAAGTGGGCGAAGGTCATTCAGGCAGCCGGCATAGAGAAGCAATAGGTCAACGAAGAGGTCTACCGTGAGCGTTCAAGAAATGAGCAGCAAGATACCGACCGGAACCGATCGACCGCGACTGAAGGTCGCCATCGGCACCTACGGTCATACCAAGGCGATCAAGGACGGAAGCGTACCCATTGAAGGGGTCGATGCGGATATGATCGAGGTGGCGCCCATCATCCAGGCATTCCGCCGCATGGTGCGCGACCTCGAGTTCGATATCTGCGAGATGGCGCCGACCACCTACATGATCGCGCGCGCGCTGGGTGCGCCCTACATCGCCATGCCGATCTTCGTCATGCGCCGCTTCCACCACGGCGGTTTCGTCGTGCGGCCGGACGCGGGCATCAGTCAACCAAAGGACCTTGAAGGCAAGAAGGTCGGCGTTCGTGCCTATTCGGTGACGACTGGCGTGTGGACGCGAGGCATTTTCATCAACGAGTACGGTCTCAACTCCTCCAAGGTCACCTGGGTGGTGGACGACGAGGAGCATGTGACCACCCTCAAGCTGCCGCCGAACGTAACCCACGCTCCGGAGGGAAAGTCGCTCCAAAGCATGATGGCGTCTGGTGAGATCCAGGCCGGATTCACCGGCCCTGCCGGCGTCGGGCGCGCCGGTCCGCCGATCGGCAACTGGGACATGAACGCTCCGACCGGTGGCGACAGCGGCACGTATCCTGAACTCATCGCCAATGTGGAACAGGTTGAGGCTGATTGGTTCCGCCGCACCGGCATTTATCCTGTGCACGGCTTGCTCGTCGTGAAGGAGGAGCACATCAAGCGCCACCCCTGGCTGCCGCGCTCGCTGATGAATGCGTTTGTGACGGCAAAGGCGCCCTATCTTGAAGGCATCAGGCTCGGCCGCGGTGACAGCCCGGAGGACAAGCGCTATCGAAACTTCCTCTCGCTGATGGGTGATCCCTTGCCGTACGGCATGGCGGCCAACCGCCCGAGCATCGAAGCGCTGGTCACCTATGCGCTTCAGCAGAAACTGATACCCTCTCGTCCGCAAATCGACCAAGTCTTCGTCAACATCGACGCCTGATCCCTCAACTACATAGGCACGCCGCGCACCACCATGGCATCCATCATTGATATCCATCCACACATCGTCTCCCCCGATACCAAAAAATATCCGCTCGATCCGCTTGGAGGCACGCAGTCAACCTGGTCAACCGAGCGTCCGACCACATATGACGATCTGCTTCGTGCGATGGACGAAGCCGGCGTTGCCAAGGCTGCCATCGTTCATTCCTCGACCGCCTACGGTTACGACAACAGCTACGTTGCCGACGCGGTCGCCGCGGTGCCCTCGCGGTTCACCGGCGTTTACTCGATTGATGTCCTGGCGCCCGACGCGGTGAAGACGTTCGACTACTGGCTCGGCCGCGGCTGCACGGGCATGCGCCTGTTCACCACAGGAAGCACCTTGCCAACTCAGGCCACCTTTTTTGTCGACCCCGGGAGCTATCCATTCTGGGAACACGCGGCGGCGACGAACATCCCGGTTTGCATGCAGATGAAGCAGGAAGGAATTCCGCTGCTGCGCCAGATCATGGACAAGTTTCCGAAGGTGACGATCATCCTCGATCATCTGTCCCGCACGCCGTTCGAAGATGGCCCGCCCTATGCCGCCGCGGACGACTTTCTTGCGCTCGCAAAGTACAAGCAGGTCTATCTCAAGATCACGCCGATCAACGTCACGCCGAAGAGTTGGGGGAAGGGGGCGCCCGACACGTTCTTTGGCAAGGTGGTGGATACGTTCGGCGCCGAGCGGATCGCCTGGGGGTCCAATTTCCCCAACTCGATCGGAACGATGAAGGAGATTCTGACCGCGGCGCAAAAGGCATTTTCGTTCGCCAAGTCGAGCGATCAGGATTGGATCTTCGGCAAGACCGCGCTCTCGCTCTATCCGAGCCTGAAGGACTGACCCGACGTCGATGGCCGCTGCCGGCAGAAAAACCCTGAAGGCGCTGATCGGGACGTACCCGCACACCGCACCGCTGAAGTCCGGGGCGCTGCGTTCGGACCGTTTCGATCTCGAGTTTACTGAAATCGTTCCGGTCTGGGACGGGTTCAAAGGCATGATCCGCGACGACAAATACGACGTCTCGGAAATGGCCGTCGTGACCTATCTGCTGGCCAGGGCGCACGGCAAGCCGCTCGTGCTCCTGCCCGCTGCGATGATCGGTCGCTTCCAGCACCCGTGTGCGATCTTTAACTCTACCAAGGGACCGATGACGCCCGCCGACCTCAACGGCAAGCGCGTCGGCATCCGCTCGTTCACCACGACGACCGGCGCCTGGATTCGCGGCATTCTCGCCAACGACTACGGGGTCGATCTCGATAGCATCGAATGGGTTACGTTCGAGGAGCCGCACGTGGCAGAGTACAGGGATGTCACGCAACTCGCGCCAGAGGGCAAAAAGATCGTACCCATGCTGCTCGACGGCGAACTCGACGCGGTGCTCGGCGAGTCCTCCGGCGATCCGAGGGCCAAGTCGCTGTTCGGCGATCCGCAGGCCGAAGCGCAACGCTGGTACTCCAAGCATAGGGTGGTTCCGATCAACCATCTCGTGGTGATGCGTGCGCGCGACGTCGCTGCCGATCCGGAGACTGCGCGCGAGGTCTATCGCCTGTTGCAGGAGAGCAAGCGGCTGGCGGGTCCGGCACCAACTCCGGACCCGGTTCCGTTCGGCGTCGAAGCCAACCGAGCGAGCCTCGCTATGATCGCGGAGTACGCGTTTCAACAGGGCCTCCTGCCGCGTCGGATGTCGGTAGACGACATGTTCGCCGAAACACTCGCGTTGATCGATGACTGAGGGCGACACGGCCGTACACACCTAGACTATAAGAATGAAAAAGCCGTGATGGGAGGTTCCATGAATGCAATGAATCGGCGAGGAAATTGGCGAGCCCGCATGGCGCACTGGTTCATCGTTGTCATGGCTGGCATGCGCCACATTTGGCGAAAGCCTTTGGGTTCCCGCCGTCGCGCAGGATGCAGAAGCGTACCCGAACAGGCCGGTGAAGATTTTCGTGCCTTACGGGCCCGGTGGCGTCGGCGACCTGACGATGAGGTTGCTCGCTCAGAAGCTCGGCGATAACACCGGCCAGCAATTCGTCATCGAAAACCGACCAGGGGCGGGCGGCTCCATATCGGCCAAGGGCGCCCTCAGTGCGGCGCCTGATGGCTACTCGCTGGCCGTCACCGGCAACGGCCAAGCGATCAGTATGACGCTGTTCAAGTCGCGGACTTACGATGTTCTGACGGATTTTGCTCAGGTGTCCGTCACCGGCACTTTCGAAATGCTGCTGGCTGTGAGGCAGAATTCGCCGTTCACGACGATTCAGGATGCCCTGGACTTTGCGCGCAAGATCCTGGAAAACTAAACTTGGGAGCGGTCAATCCCGGCAGTACGCAGAATCTATCCGCCCACCTGTTCAAGCAGACGACCGGAACTGACGTCGCGATCATTCCTTACAAGACGACGCCAGAACTGGTCACCGCGATCCTTCGCGGCGATGTCGATATCGGGTTTGATTTCTATGCCGGCTTTCAGGGCGCCATAACGGACAAGCAGATCCGAATTGTCGCGACGTCCGGCGAGCAACGTAACCCGCTCATCAAGGACGTGCCGACCGCAGTCGAAAGCGGGTTGTCCGATTATGTGGTCACCAGTTGGAACGGTTTGGCCACCCGTGCGGGCCTTCCCGCTCCAGTTCTCGGCAAGCTCAACAAGCTTGTCGTGGCGGCCCTGCAGGATCCGGTACTTCAGGAGAGGGCGCTGAAGCTCGGTATCGACCCGCGTGGCAGCACGCCCGAGCAGATGAGGGAGCGGATGGCGCGCGACATCGTCAAGTGGCGGACCGTGATCGAGAAGGCCAACATCTCGACGCAGTAACCAGCCACACCTATGCATGGGTCTTTCCTACAATACAGATCAGTTGCTCTTTCGTTCTTTCGCAAATAGGGATCGTTCACAATGGTCAAAGACAAGGTCGCTCTGCATACGATGCTCGGAAATTATCCGAATACCGATGCGCTCAAGAGTGGCAAGCTCCATTCCGATCTGATCGATTTTAACTTCGCCGAGGTCAAGGTCGCGAACAATCTATTCAAACAGATTGTACGTGACGCGAAATTTGATGTCGGTGAACTGGCGATCGCCACC
The DNA here is from genome assembly GCA_963807865.1 of uncultured Alphaproteobacteria bacterium. Taxonomy (GTDB): domain Bacteria; phylum Pseudomonadota; class Alphaproteobacteria; order Rhizobiales; family Xanthobacteraceae; genus VAZQ01. Next base: position 65,193 of record CAWEDK010000031.1, read on the forward strand.
TATCTCCAGGCTAAGTCCTTCGACAAGCCCTACGTCCTGCTTCCCGCGGTGCTGGTAAGCCGCGGTCAGCATCACACTATCGCTTACAATGCCGAAAGGGGTCTTCTTAAGCCATCTGACTTGGCAGGTAAGCGGGTTGGCCTTCGTGCATACACGGTCACAACGGCCACGTGGGTGCGTGGCATTCTTGCTGAAGATTACGGTCTCGACCTCGGCAAGGTTGAGTGGATCACCTTTGAAGACCCCCACGTAGCGGAATATCGCGATCCCCCGAGCGTCAAACGGGCCCCCGCGGGTAAGGAACTCGTTCAGATGCTATTGGACGGCGAAATCGATGCAGCGGTGGTCGGAGACAAGCTCCCCGATCCGCGTCTGAAGCACCTCATTCCCGACCATGAGGCGGCGGCGCAACGCTGGGCGCAGCAGCATCGCGGCATTCCGATCAATCACATGGTCGTGGTCCGCTCGGAGTTGTCCAAATCCCGGCCCGATGTCGTCGCAGAGCTTTTCCGCCTCCTGGTCGAGAGCAAGAATGCGGCGGGGGCGCCCAAGGATCCCGAGCCGCTCCGGTTCGGAGTTGAGGCATGTCGTCCCGTGCTGGAAACGATGATTGACTATTGTCACAAGCAGGGGCTTATCCCGCAGCGACTGAGCGTGGATAGCCTCTTCGACGAGGTCACGCGGAAATTGAAGGCGTAATCCGCGTTACACCTGCCTTCGATCTGAATCGCCTTTGCACGGCTTGTCGCAGGCATTTTTTGTCGACGGAGTTCCCCGTCGCCGCTTTGCGGAAAGCTCCAACAGAGCTTCCAAACACAACGGATAAACGATGCCCAGGAAATTGCTCAGGCGCCGCCAGTTCCTCAAAGGTGGACTCGCTGCCGCATCGGCTGCTGCGCTGTCTTCTCCCGCGCTTGCCTATCCCGACCGTGTGATCCGGCTGGTTGTCCCGTTCTCCCCAGGCGGCGCAACCGACGTCGCGGCGCGACTGTGGGCAGCCAAGATGAAGCCGGCGTTGGGCGCCATCGTCGTGGAGAACAAGGGCGGCGGTGGCGGAGTGCTTGGCGCGACTGAGGTCGCCCGTTCACAGCCCGACGGGCACACGTTCGTTTTCGGAAACACCAGCACGCAGGTGCTGATCCCGGCGATCATGCCGAAGCCACCCTATGACGCAATTAAGGACTTCGCCGGCGTCTACATCATGTGCGTCTCGCCGACGTGTATCGTCGTCCACGAATCCGTTCCGGCGCGGACGCTTCAGGAGTTCATCGCATACGCCCGGGCCAACGCCAGCAAGTTGTCCTACGGCACCGCAGGCGCCGGCACGATGACCAATTTGTCGGGTGAACTGTTCAAGCAGTTGATTGGCGCTCCTGAGATTACGCACGTTCCCTACAAAGGCGCCGCGCCCGGGGTGACGGATCTCGCCGCCGGTCACATCCCGATGATGACCCCCAATGTGGGCGGGCCGCTTCTTCAGTTCCATCGCACCGGCAAGGTCCGCATCTTGGCGATTGCTTCGCAGCAGCGGATGCAGGCCGCGCCCGATATTCCGACAGCGATCGAAGCGGGTCTGCCGGGCATGGTGGCTGCGAACTTTAACGGTCTGTTCGCTCCGGCCGGAACTCCGAGGCCGGTGCTGGACCGGGTGGCCCAGCTCACGCGCGCAATCGTGGCCGAAGATGAGGTGCAAAAATCGCTGATCTCATCAGGCTTTGAACCAATACTCGATTCAGGGCCGGATGAAGCCTCGCGGTTGGTTGCTGACGAATTGGCGCGTTGGGAGCCGCTCATCAAGGCGACGGGCTTCAAGATGGAGTGAGCCCTTAAGCCCATCGCTCTTCCGTAAGTTCAACGCATGAGGCACGAGAGCGCTGAAATTTCTGTTGATTGATATTTAAGCGAAGCCGTTCGACAGCGATCTTTCGCGCCGGTTGTGGACGGATGCGACCGGAGCGGCGTGCTCTCGGCGCATCAATCGCCTGACTTGCCAACACGCTGGAATTTCGCGAGATTTGCGCTGTCCGTTAGCCAGGAGCGCAAATTGATGGCTTCGCGACCGTCCTCCATGACCAATTGTCGCGCTCGGACGGTGTTTTGGTCTCGCGCCGTGGCCGTATCATGCCGACATCTGAAGGGAGAAATGAGGATGAGCGCACCGTGTCTGAACCGGGGCAGGCTCGCTACTTGCCTGAACGCCTTGCTCGTCTGCTGCGGCCTGTTGCTGTCGGCGCAACCGGCGGCGTCGCAGGAGGTCAAGCTCAACGAGGTGCTGCGGAGCCTGTTCTATACGCCGCAATACGTGGCGCTGCGGATTGGCGCCTTCGAGCAGGAGGGGCTCAAGATCACGGGGCCCAAGACGACCTGGGGCGTGCAGGCCGCGCTCACCGAGATCGTCAGCGGAAACTCTAATATCGCCCTCATGGGGCCGGAGGCCGCTGGGCTCACGCAAGAGGCGAGCCCCGACCGGCGGCTGGTCAATTTCGCGCTGCTGACGAATGGAGACGGTGGCTTCATACTTTCGAAGACGCCGATGCCAAACTTCAAGATCGCCGACCTGAAAGGCAAGACGATCGTCACGGCCGGCAAGGGCGCGACCCCGTCGCTTGTGCTGGTGGACCTGATCAAGAAAGCCGGGCTTGACCCCAACAAGGACGTGACCATCCGCAACATTCCGGTGTCGGCTAATATCATTCCATCGTATCTCGAGCCCAATACCGACTTCGCGCAGGCGTTCGAGCCGATGGTGGCTCTGGCGGTCGCCGAGAAGAGGGGATACCGCGTCGCTTCGGTGGGCGAGATGGCCGGGCCGATGCCCTACACTGCTTTTATGGCCTCTGCGACCTACATCGAGAAAAACCCGGCGATCATCCAGGGTTTCACCAACGCGGTCTACAAGGGCCTGATCTGGACACACGGGCACTCGGCCAAGGAGGTCGCGGAGCTGATCGCGCCGGATTTCAAGGACGTTCCGGTCGCGACCATCGAGACGGTGATCTCGGAATACAAGAAGGCCAAGATCTGGGCGAACGATCCGCTCCTCCGTCCCGAAGGCATGGAGCAGATGCTCAGTCTGATGGTTGACGGCGGCATTCTGAAACAGAAGCTTCCGTACGACCGGCTCGTCAACGCAACCTTCGCGCAAAAGGCTCTGCAAACGATCAAGCAATGAATGAACGGGAACGGATTCGCGGCGAAGGCCTGTCCTATACGTATCTGACCCGTGCGGGAGAGACGCTTGCGCTCAAGGACCTGAACCTCACGGTCCGCGACGGCGAATTTTGCAGCATTGTCGGGCCAAGTGGCTGCGGCAAGTCCACGCTCCTGGCGCTGATCTCCGGCCTGTTGCGGCCGACCGAGGGCCGCATCACCCTCGACGGCGCGCCGATTTACGGCACCACCGCGCGTGTCGGCATCCTTCTGCAGAAAGACTACTTGTTCGAATGGCGCACGGTTCTGCAGAACGCCGAATTGGGATTGGAGATCACCGGCAAGAGCACCACCGAAGCCCGCCACCGGGCGCACAAGCTGTTGGAATCCTACGGCCTTCAGGGCTTTGAGAACTCTTACCCGTATCAGCTCTCGGGTGGCATGCGCCAGCGGGTGGCGCTGGTTCGCACGCTCGCGACTGATCCAGACGTTCTCCTACTGGATGAGCCGTTTTCCGCGCTCGACTATCAGACCAAGCTCATCCTGGAACGCGACGTGCATCGCATCATTCGTTCCCAGAAAAAGACCGCGCTCCTGGTTACTCACGATATCGAGGAAGCCGTGTCGATGTCGGAGCGGGTGATCGTGCTGAGCGGCCGGCCTGCGCAGGTCAAGAACGTCTACGACATTGCGCTCACGGTCGCGGGCGAGCAGACGCCGATGAGTGCACGGGACGCTCCGGAATTCCGCACCTATTGCAAGGCGATTTGGGAGGACTTGGACATTGAGCGACGCACTCTCTAACGGGTTCCTGACCCGCGGCGCGGTGTCCGATCGCCATGCTCGGTTCCTGCGCTCTCTCCGGCTACGCCAGATCAAGGTTGTCGTTGTCCAGTTGGCGGTGCTCGCCGTTTTTCTTGGTCTTTGGCAGATCGCGGCGACGCAGCGCTGGATCGATCCTTTCATCACGAGCCAGCCGTCCGCAATTCTGCAGAAGTTCTTCGAACTCGCCGATGACGGCTCGCTCGGCTACAACGTCGGCGTAACTGTCATCGAGACGCTGGTCGGTTTCGGTGTGGGCACCGCGCTGGGCATCCTCATCGCCGGACTATTCTGGTGGTCGAATTTCTTGAGCGACGTGGCCGATCCTTACGTGGTCGTCCTGAACGCCACGCCCAAGATGGCACTGGGGCCGGTTTTTATCATCTGGCTGGGCGCCACGATGACGGCCGTCATCGCATTGGCGGTCTCGATCTCGCTGTTCGTCACGATCCTGTCGGTCTACAGCGCCTTCCGGCAGGCCGACCCGGAGAAGCTGATCGTGGTGTCGTCGTTCGGCGCATCGAAGTGGCAGCAGTTCAGCAAGGTCGTATTCCCGTCGGCGGTGCCGACGATCATCGCGACCCTCAAGGTGAATATCGGCCTTTCGCTGATCGGCGCCATTGTCGGCGAGTTCCTCGCCTCCAACGCCGGCCTCGGCTACCTCATCATCTACGGCCAGAACATCTTCAACATGTCGCTCGTGATGACGAGCCTGGTCATCCTGACGGTGATCGCAGGCGTCATGTACTACGGCGTCAGCCTGCTGGAGCGAATCCTCGTCCCCTGGCGACGCGACTGAGCGCGTCCAAGGTCGTCGCGTCCAACGTCATTCCGCCGCCTGGCTCAATGTCCGGGACAGGCAGCCCACGACCTCGTCCGTGCTCATGACATCGGCGAACATCGCCAGCATGATGCCCAGCGTGGCGTTGTGCTCTTCGTCGTTGAAGGTCGCGGTTCCGTCGGATACGAAGATCACCTTGTAATTCATCATCATCGCGTCGCGCGCGGTCGATTCGCAGCAAACATTGGTCGCCGTTCCGGTGATGATGAGCGTGTCGATATTTCGGGCCTGAAGAATGGAATGCAGGTCCGACGAACCCTGCACGAAAGCGCCGAAGCGGTTCTTCTTGACCTTCAGGTCGCTCGGCAGCACTTCAAGCTCCGGCCACAGCGCATGGCCGAAGCTGCCGTCGGCGAAGGCCGCCTCCATCGCGCCCTTGCGCCGGTCGCCGGACATGTAGGCGAACCAGTTGGACCAGGCCTGCTTGGCGGTCTCGTCGATCGTGTTCTGGATATAGACGACGAGCCCGCCGGCGTCGCGGACGGCTGCTGCTGATGCGATTGACGTTCGGAACGATCTCGCGCGCCGTCGCGATCTCGGCGGGCTGACCGGGCGCCATGAACCCGTTCTGCAGATCGACGACGATATGAGCGGTCCGCGTTTGGATCGAGATCGGTGAAGACGTGCAGCGACTCGCGTCGCTTCAAGACCCGATCGATGGCAGCCTGCGGAATTGCGATGCGATGCATGACATTCGCCCTCATCTCAGGAATTGAAAGTATCACAAAATCCGGCTGCGAAAACAATCACCGCCAAATGTGGCGGTTCAGAAGTCCGCATCATTGTCGCCGCCAGTTCACAATCGTGTGCCGGACAATGATGCGAACTTCGGAATCGGGACACTAGTGCTCGCAGCGCGCCCTGGCTATCCAACAAGGCATCGAACATATTGCTCTCATGTCCGTCCTCGGACACATGGCGATCGATGGGATTGAGGGCTCGAAACGTGGCGACTCCCCCCGAAATGGACGACATCGTGCGGGCAGGCAAGATCCGGGTGGCGCTGTACCCGCCGACCTATGCCAAGGACCCGCAGACCGGACAGCTCAGCGGTTGGACGATCGACGTCATTCGCGCGCTCGGCGAGCGCCTCGGTGTCGAGGGCCAGCCAGTCGAGCGGAGAACTCCGCCCGAAGCCGTCGCCTGCCTCGTGGCCGGCGACTGCGACGTGGCGATCCTGGGGATCGAACCTGTGCGGGCTGCGCAGGTGGACTTCGCGCCGCCGCTCGTCGAACTGGACTACACGGTGCTGGTGCTAGCGGGCGTTTCCGCTCGCTCGCTCGCCGACCTCGACCGCGTCGGCGTGCGCATCGCTGTTGTGGGCGGTCATGCCTCGACCCTGGAGCTCGAGCGGCAGATCGCGAAAGCCGAGCTTGTCGACGCCGATATGCTCGAGCCGGCGTTCGAAATTCTGCGCCAGGGGAGGGCAGATGCGTTTGCCTCGGTGCGGGAGATCCTGCTGCGCTGTAGCGAGCAGATGCCGGGTTCGCGCCTGCTGGACGGCCGCTATGGCTCGAACCTGATCGGCCTCGCGGTTCCCCGGGGCCGCGCTGACCGGCGCGCCTGGATCAGTGCGTTCGTCGAGGAGGCGAAGGCCTCGGGTCTGGTGCAGCAGGCGCTCGACCGGACGGGATGGCGCGGTGCCCGGGTTGCGCCCTAGGCGAATTTTGCGGCTGACACTCGCAAGTGCAACCATCTGTAATCCTATTGCTGTGCCAGCCCGGCCTTTTGGGCGAGATCGGAGTAGGTCGCGAGCTCTCGGCTGATCAGCGCATCGAAGGCTTGGGGCTCGAGAATCATTGGTTCCGCGCCCATCTGCCGGAGCCGCGCCTGCACGCCGGGCGTGCCAAGCGCCTTGGCGATCTCGGCGTGCAGCTTGCCGATGATGTCTCGCGGCGTTTTCGCCGGCGCCGCGAGACCGACCCAGAGGCCGAACTCGGAATCCGGGTAGCCCTGCTCGAATGTCGTCGGCACGTCCGGCAAGGCGGCGGAACGGTTCTTCGATGTCACGGCGATCGCCTGCATCCGGCCGCTCTGCAGGAACGGCAGCGCCGGCGTGATCGGCGAGAAATAGATATCGACCCGTCCAGCCATCACCTCGGTCAGGGCTTCGGGCGCGCCCTTGAACGGCACGAGGCGTCCCTCGATGCCCATCGTCTGCAAAAAGTGCACTGCATTGAGATGCGGACCGGCCCCCAGAATGGCGCCAAACGTGATGCCGCCGGGACGTGATTTTGCCGCGGCAACGAGGTCTTGAATCGATCGGACCTTGTGCTCGGCGCCGGTCACGAGGAGATGGGGGAGGCTGGCGAGCGTCGTGATGCCCGCGAAATCGCCCGTCGTGTCGTAGGGGATGCTTTTGATCACGCCCGGCGCCATGGCGTGCGTGGTCGACAGAGCAAGGATTGTGTAGCCATCGGGATTCGCTTTGGCGACCGCATTGGCGGCGATCGTGCCGCTCGCGCCGGGCCGGTTTTCAAACACGAACGCTTGGCCAATACTCTGGGCGACCTGATCGAGCACGAGGCGCGGGATGATGTCGTTGGCGCTGCCTGGAGACAGCGTGACAATCACGCGGATCGGCTTGGTCGGGTAGGTCTGCGCGCCGGCGATGTGCGCAGCAGTGCATGCCAGCATCAGCGAGCAAGCGAGCCATGTCACGCGACGACGGGTATTCAGTCTGAACGTGCTTGCCATCACGGCCTCCGGAGCATGGTTTGACCAGTCACTTGGAGTCGCCCGGAGGCGCGACGGTGATCCCCCTCGGCCCGGCGCGCTCGATGGCATCGCGCAGGAAGCCCGAGCTCTTCGCCCATTCGACGAACTCGTTGACGTAGGCGAGCCGGCTGGACTGCCCCTTGGGCACGACAACGCGATTGAGGTTTGCCCCATAGTAATCGTCGAGCACGCGCGAACCGGGCAGGCGGGCCGCGTAGATCATCAGGGTATTGCGCGCCGACGCCATTGCCGCGGCCGAGCGGGTCTGCAGCAAGTCGAAGGTCGGATCGGGCGTGGCGCCGAACACCACTTCGGCATGCTTGAGCCGCCGCCCCAGCGTGACGGCGGAGGCATGGTTACGGACGGCGGCGATGCGCACACCAGCGCGATCGGCGTCGGCCATGGTGCGGATTTGAGAGTCTGCCGGCACCATCAGCGTGTATTCGAACTGGATGAATGGAGCCGAGAAGTCGCCCACATCCGCCGCGCGGGCATCCAAAGGAAGAAAGATCAGGTCGCAGGCGCCGGTCCGCAGGCACTCGACGGCGCCTTCCGGCGTCGGATGCTCGATGATGTTGGCGCGTATCCCAATGCGCTGCGCCAGCGCGCGAGCGGTCTCGACCCACACGCTCCTTGGCTCACCGGTCGTGGCATCTTTGTAGAATTGGGTGAGAAAGAGACCGGCCCTCAGCGTGCCAGCCCGCACTATGTCGGAGACGCGCGGATCGCCTGGCTGTTGCGCGCTCGCCGCTCCGGCGCCAGCCATGAACGCCAGCATGATGCCGATGCCCATGAGCTTGTGTGCCATGGGGAGCTTGTGTGCCACGGGTCCGCCTCCCTGAATTTTTTCAGGAGAATAGCGGCCTGCCGAGACGCTGTACAACAGCCATTGCGCGCGTCGCGTCTCGCGTTTCAATGGAGTCGATGGTCTCTCCCGCTCGTCCCCGCGAAAGCGGGGACCCAGGGAACGAGCGGGGACAGAGCCCGCGTCAAGCCGGACGGAATAGGCTTAGACGTCGCGTTTTATTTGTCGCCGTTGAGCTCTTTGTCTCAGGGCAGCATTCCGGCGGCTTTCAGAAGGCCCGGATAGAACGCCTTGTCGGCCTTGATCACCGCCGCCATTTCGTCCGGGGTCGTCGTCTTCGGCGTAATGCCGAGCTCGACGAGGCGCTTGGCCATGTCGGGCGACTTCGCGGCTTCCATCGTGCCTTGCGCGATCTTGTCGATGATCGCCCGTGGAGTGCCGTGCGGAGCGAGGAAGCCGTTCCAGGTGTCCAGCGAAAATCCCGGGTAGAATTCCGAAACCGACGGAATGTCGGGAAGGCTCGACAGCCGCTGAGCGGCCGAGATCGCGACCACACGGATGTTCTCGTTGGTCAGTTGGGCGGCCATGTCGGGGACGCCGGTCCAGGCCATCTCGACCGTACCCTGCACGAGAGCCGCGGTCAGCGGCGCAGAACCTTTGAACGGCACATGGACCAGATCGATGCCAGCGCGCGCGGTGAAGCCCGCGCCGAGCAGGTGGCTGGTCGCACCGTGGCCGGCCGTCCCGTAGTTGAACTTGCCCGAATTGGCTTTGGCGTAGGCGACGAACTCGGGCACTGTCTTGGCCGGGAGCGAGGCCTTGATCCCCATCAGAAAGGGAATCGTGCCGAAGATCGCAATCGGCTCAAACGAATTTGGATCATACGACACTTTCTGGATGATGGGCGAAATTCCAAGCTGAGACGCTGAACCGAACATGACGGTGTAGCCGTCCGGCGCCGCTGCGGCGACGTAGGCAGCCGCGATCGCACCGCCCGCGCCAGGTCGATTTTCCACGACGACTGGTTGACCGAATTTCTCGGACAGATGTTTCGAGGCGAACCGTGCCAGCGTGTCGGTGAAGCCGCCAGGAGCAAACGGAACGACAACGGTGACAGCCCGCGTCGGCCACTCGGCCGCGCGCGCGGGCGGAACTGCCAGCATCACGAGCATCGCCAGGACGTACGCATGGCCACGCGTGGTGAAAAACTGAACTGCTTGCCCAATCGCGGCACTGCCTGAATCTTGTGCGCGCCAATAACGTGTCATTGTTCCACTCTCGTGAAGTCTCCGGCGTCAACGCCGTAGCAACTTCCGGGCCAGAGCGGTCAGATCAGGCAAGGCCCAGCGGTTGTGTTGTCCTGGGCGGCATCAACGAGCGGGCGCAACAACAATGACCGCGCCCGCGGCCACTGTCGTGTCGCGCTATTTCTGGCGCAGCAGTGCTGGATCGCGGGCCCGGCTTGAAAACAGGCGCTCGCCCGAGAGGCGTGACGCCGCGCTCTTACGGCGATTTGACGTTGCTTCGCGACACCGAGGTGATGATGGCGGACTTGAGCTGGTTGAATTCGTTGTCAGTCAGCACACCGCTTGCGTGCAGCTTGGAAAGTTCTTTCAGACGCTTGATCGGACCGTCTTCGGTCGGAAGCTTGTCCTCGTGTGTGTCCGATGGCTCGGATACATCATCCGGCACGATGGACGTAGCTGTTTGCAATGTAGCGCCGGGAGCTGAATTGGGAGCCGAGCCGAACTGATCGCTGTCGTGGCGTTGCTCGATTGCCTTTTCAGAATCTCCCGCGACGACGGGCGGCGCATGCTGAGCATCGAATGCCTTGTGAAAGAGCGCCGTCATTCCACGCTCTACGGCTGTAACTGCATTTTTCGATGAGTCGCGATCGACAGAACCGGCCGACGAAATTCCGGTCGATGTTTTGTTCGCCGCTCGCTTTCGGCCTTTCATAAGTGACAGTCTGATCAAGACAGTCATCAAGAGAAGCAGCAGCCCTCCGATGAAGACATATGAAACGACCATGGCGAATCGTTCGGTTCCCGCTGCGGGGCGCTCATTGGCAATCCTCGCAACCTCTTCAGTCGCAGAGGCTGTGGATGATGGGGCTGCGTCTGCGCCGGCCTGCACTTGAGTAGCAATTTCAATGCGCTCCGCGCCGCGGGCGTTGTCTCCAGTCCCGCCTTCTTTCGCTTCCGCTGGCGGGGTTTGCGGGCTTGAACTTTGATTTGACGGTTCAACCGCGGGCGTCGCGACCGGAGTGGCAGTTGCCGCTAACGTCGTAGTTTCCACGGCCATGGACGGAAGTGCAGACGTGTCGACGGCGGTGATGCGAAGTGTCCCGCGTCCACGTTGGTCGTAGCTTGCAACCCAAATCAGTCCGGCTCCCCCGGTGATGCGATAAATCGGCAGACCGTCTTGGGCGGAACGGTTCAAATTCCCGACGAAATCGACGAGGAAGCCTTTCTTGGGGCTCTTGCCGTCCGCCAGGATTTTCGTGCTTTCGCTATCGAGTGGTTCGATTTCAACCTGTCCCCATACAGCGAGGACGCCTTCCGCAGTTCCCGGCCGCCGCGGCATTCTGGTGATTCGCGGCTGCGATCCGATCTTGCGGGAGAAGAAGCGGATATCCTCATCCACTTCATTCGTATCGAAGAAGGCCGGAATTTGTTGACGGTTGATATAAGCGATCTTCCCGTCGCGCGAATGCAGGATCGAATAATTCGCGCTGAACGAACCGCGTCTCTCGCGCTCTTGCCGGCTCCTCTGGCACCACGTGAAGCCATCGAACTGTTCACTGGGCCCGCACCGGTAGTCTCGGTATGGCGCGCTGTCAGCCGAAATCCGGGCGCCTAAAACAAAATCGTTGATGGCGTATGTTGTGCCCGAAGCGCGCGGAGTTTGCGAGGGAGTTTGCGCGACCGCCGTCGTTGCAAACACCAACGACACGGCCGGAATGAGCGCGCCAATCCACTTCGGCATGGGCGTCCCCCTCCCTTGGATCCGAAATCCTTAATAGTGTCGCAAGGGACGGGCTCTATTTCAAGGCGTCTTGCGCCTTCGATCAATCATGAGTTGTCCCAAAATGGGATAGCGCGGCATGTGCAGGCACCTCGTTCGGGTTGGCGAGGGCTGCGTGCGCGCTGGTTATTCGGCGAGCCGGTGTTCATCGGGCCAGCATTTGGTCGGCCCGAGTGGCATGTGTGGCGGCGTTGCCAAAAGCATCGGCGAACTGCCTTGCGCCGCGGTATCGGAATAGCGCAAGGCGACGCATTCGATGATGATGGAACCGTCGTCGGCCGGCGTCGAGGCGACCGATGGCTTCGTCCCGGCGTTCCGCGGTCAAGCCGTTGCCGGCAACGACGGGGTCGTGTTGGCTGCCGGCGCGTGGATGTCCAAAGAACGCGGGATCGGCCTCCGCCGGGGTTTGTATCGTGCTGGCCAGCAACAGCGCAGCCACGCCGCTAACGATGGCTTTTCGAAACCAGGACAATTCGCTCATCTTCCATGCCTCCGTATACATGACTGCTCGACCTCAGTTCGAGGCATGTACGGACCAATTGGCCCGCATTGCCTGAAGGCCGAGAGAATTGATCGCGCCTCTCGGCCGATTGGCTGGGACGCTGGTTACTCGGGGCAATAGGGTTCGGTCTGTGCACCGCTGCTGTCATACTGCGGAATGCAACCGCCGTTCCGGTTGCTCCGCGCGAACGAGGGAGTCGTTCCAATTGCGGTCGCGAGCATCGCGGTGGCGATGAGAGCGGTGGTGATCTCGATCAGCATGTTGCTTCTCCTGATGATGCACCTGTTGATGATGCATATGCATCGTCGCCCGCGCACTATTAACCGCTGGCTGGCGGAATGCTTCGCTCGCCTTGCTGCTACTTGGCGTGGATTGCCTTCATCGTAGGCAACCGCCACTCGGATGGGGCCAACGTGGCAGTCGGGTGAAGACCGCGTATATTTACCGAAATGAACCGTTCCGAGCGGGACACAGATTAGATGGAAGATAAATCGACACCTCCGGCAGCCGCGTCGCCGATTCTTCCGGTCGCTACCGGCGCGCTGGCCATCGCGATCTTCGCGATCGATACGATCACGCCGCTCGATATCGCGGTTGCCGTGCTCTACGTCGTCGTCGTGCTGATGGCCGCCAATTTTCTGCAGCGGCGTGGCCTGCTGTTCGTGTCGGCGGGATGTCTCGCACTGACCGTGATCAGTTACCTGATAGTCCACGGGTTGACCACGGACACGGCTCTCGTCAGGTGCATCATGAGCCTGTCGGCGATCGTGATCACAGCTTTCCTTGCGTTGAAAAATCAATCAGCCACGGCGGCGTTGCGCGAACAGGCGCAACTGCTCGACCTCACGCACGATACGGTGTTCGTCCGCGATGCGAAGGATGTCATCACGTATTGGAATCGGGGTGCTGAAGAGCTGTACGGATGGCCAAGGACGCACGCCGTCGGCCGCGTCACACATCAACTCATGCAAACGGTGTTTCCAATGCCGCTTGAATCGATCACGGAGGAGCTGCTCCGGACAGGACGATGGGAAGGAGAACTTGTTCACACCAAGCGCGACGGAACGCCGGTCATGGTATCCAGCCGCTGGTCGTTGCGGCGGGATGAGCGGGGACAGCCTGTCTCCATCCTGGAGACCAATACGAATATTACCGAGCGCATTAAAACCCAGGAAGAGCTGCAGCAGGCGCATGCGCAACTCGCGCACGTCACGCGAGTGGCAACCATCGGAGAACTGACCGCCTCGATCGCCCACGAAGTGAACCAGCCGCTGGCCGCCATTGTCACCAACGGCGATGCTTGCCTCCGGTGGCTCGGCCGCGACGTGCCGCAATTGGACGAGTCGCGAGCGGCCGTGAACCGCATGATCGGCGACGCCAGGCGCGCGAGCGCGGTGATCGCACGGCTTCGGGCATTGTTCAGGAAGACCGATCCGGAGGAGGAGCGGCTCGACATCAACGATGTCATCAGCGAGGCGATCCCGCTGGTTCGGCGTGAAGTCATCAGCCACCGGGTTTCGCTGCGGCTGGATCTCGCGACTGCGCTGCCGCCGGTGCTGGGCGATCGGATCCAGCTACAGCAGGTGATCATCAATCTGCTGACCAATGGCATTCAGGCGATGGCCACCGTCGCCGACCGGCCGTGCGAGTTGTTGATCCAGTCCCAAGAGCACGAATCGGATCTGGTGCTGGTCGCGGTTCAGGACACCGGTATCGGCATCGAGCCGGAGCATGAAAGCCAGTTGTTCAATGCCTTTTTTACGAGCAAACCTGACGGAATGGGGATGGGCCTGTCGATATGCCGTTCGATCATCGAAGCGCACGGGGGACGAATATGGGCCTCTCGCAACGCCGGTCCGGGCGCGACGTTTCAATTTACGTTGCCTTCGATCCAAGAGCGCGCACCGTGAGGGCCACCCGGCGGACTGCGCGCGGTCAATCGAGCATGCATTGCGGGCGATTGCTTTAGACGCCATATATCCCGGTGCGCGTCGGGACGGCCGTCAGCGCGATCGGCCGAGACTTGCCGCGCGTGACGAGAAGCTTGCCATCCGGCGGCCACCGCGTCACGATCCGCGCACGCCGTCGCCGTTGATGGTTGGCTTGCCCGAACGTTTTCAGGTCTCGGCACATCGAGAGATAGCATCGTGACGAAGCATTCGCCGTCGCCGAGCGGCATTGGCAACATCGACGAACCGGTCGTTTTGGTCGTTGACGACGACGCCTCGCTACGCGAGGCGCTACGCAGCCTGTTTCGATCGGTCGGGTTGCAAGTCGAGACGTTCGCTTCGGGATCGGAGTTGCTGCAGAGCAAGCTTCCGGATGTGGCGAGTTGCCTCGTGCTCGATATCAGGTTGCCGAGAGTGAGCGGCCTCGAATTTCAAACCGAGCTCGCCAAGGCGAATATTCATGTTCCAATTATCTTCATCACCGGCCACGGCGATATCCCGATGTCGGTCAAGGCCATGAAGGCTGGCGCGGTCGATTTCCTGACCAAGCCGTTTCGCGACCAGGACATGCTGGACGCCGTGGCAACGGCGATCGAGCGCGATCGACGGCGGCGCGATGAGGAGAAAGCGGTTGCCGAGCTGCGGACGCATTTCGAGACGCTGACCGCTCGCGAACGGGAGGTGATGTCCTTTGTTACTGCCGGTTTGATGAACAAACAGGTGGCGGCCGAAATGGGTGTGAGCGAGATCACCGTCAAGATTCATCGCGGCCACGCGATGAGAAAAATGGGCGCGAAATCCCTGGCTGACCTGGTGCGGATGGCGGAATCTCTTGGTGTGCGCCGCACAACGCCTTAGGGCATGCAAACCTATGTATGATTCCACCCGCGTCGGCGGCGGCATACTCTTGACGTTGGATGCTCGCAGTTCTCGGCCCTCGTTTGCTCCGCATCCGTCAAGGATTAAGCCGCGTGCAGAATGTTCCGGTGATTTCGATCGTCGATGACGATGAGTCCGTTCGCATGGCGGTCTGGAGCCTTGTGAGGTCGCTTGGCTTCACCGCGCACGCGTTTGCGTCCGCGGAGGAGTTTTTGCAGTCTGCGCTGGTGAATCGTTCTTCGTGCGTGATCACGGATGTCCAGATGCCGGGCCTCAGCGGCATCGAGCTGCAGGGTCGTTTGCTCGCGCAGGGACAGCGCACGCCGGTTATTTTCCTTACCGCTTTCCCGCATGAAAAAGTCCAGCAGCAAGCGATGAAGGCTGGGGCAATCTGCGTACTGAGCAAACCTTTCGACGGCGCATCGCTGATTTCATGCCTCGATGTAGCTTTGAAACGGCCCGAAAGTGGCGCCAGCGAGCGTAGCGACCGCCGTTAACTCGAGGCGCGCGCGAATCTCCGCGATCACAAAGCCTCTGTCGCGGACCATCAGTCCGGGCCGGCGCCGACTGCTACTGCGTCAGAAATATTGGCGAAGTTGAGGGCCGCTATTATCGCGCCCTCTCCCCACCCGGGGCTCCCCTTTTCAGAATGGGTTGAAGCTTCGGCGCAGCCCTCTCCCGCAAGGAGAGAGGGCGCACCAACAAATACCGCGCCCCGGCCACTGCCGTGTCGACTCTCGGAGCGGATGATTGCGACAGGTCCGTGACGTTCGCGTTGCGCTGCGAGTGGAAACTCATACCAACGTATAGGTCCATCAAACCAACACGGCAGCGAACTTTACCTACGTACGATGGAGCAACTCGCCTCTCCCAACCTAACTTCATGAGCGTTGGGCCCGCCGGTGCCGCAACGAACTGGATACGTCAGAGGTGGATGACATGTTGACGAACTCGCTGCGGACCAATGATACGCTCGGTTTCGACAGAACCGGCCGGCGGCCACCGCAGTCGGCCGTGTTGTTGGACATGAATCGACGCGGTCGCTTCGATCAGCTCCACGTCTCGGACGAGACCGACGCCACGGTCGAGATATCTCCATCCAATACGGCGAAGCGACGCGCAGCGGAGTGGGATGGCGTGGCCGTCGAGATCGTCCAAGTGACGCGATGCGAGAGGATCGAGT
This sequence comes from uncultured Alphaproteobacteria bacterium, assembly GCA_963807865.1. Lineage (GTDB taxonomy): Bacteria > Pseudomonadota > Alphaproteobacteria > Rhizobiales > Xanthobacteraceae > VAZQ01. The sequence continues at coordinate 81,069 of CAWEDK010000031.1, forward strand.
TCCGCTTCTCTGGCTCACGTCATTTGCTGGTCGTCCACGAGCAGGGCACTCGCCAGGATGGCGAGACCGTTGTCGAGGGCTTGTCCCGGTCGACCCTGAGAGACTGCCGCCGAAAGCTGACCTTCGTGCCGGCCGGACGCGAGTACTACGAATGGCAAGAGCCGCGCCATCTCGGGCGGGTGATCTATTTCTATTTCGATCCCGCGCGGTTTCCGGTCGCTTCCGGGCAAGGCGTCGAGGGTGGGGCGTTCGCGCCGAAGCTGTTCTTCGAAGACACGGCGCTGTGGGACACCGCGCTCAAGCTGGCGGCGCAGATCGAGAATAGCGGCTCAGATAACCAGCCCTATCTGGAAGCGCTCGGCGTGGTCTTGGAGCACGAACTCGTGCGGCTCAATCAGGGCGCGCCCCGCAAGGAGCCGCCGGTCCGCGGCGGGCTTGCGGGTTGGCAACAGCGGATCGTCACGAGTTATATCGAAGAGCATCTGGCTGAGCCGATATCGCTCGCCACGCTCGCCCAGCTCGTCCGGCTCAGCACTTACTATTTCTGCCGGGCCTTCAAGCAATCCTTCGGCGTGCCGCCGCATCGATATCACACCAATCGCCGCATCGAGCGAGCCAAGGCATTGCTGGCGAACCAGCGCCGTCGGTGACGGATATCGGTTTGGCGGCTGGGCTTCAGCGAGACGAGTTCGTTCTCGTCCGCATTTCGCAAGGCGACGGGACTTACGCCGACGGCTTTTCACCGGAGCCTTCGATAGGCAGGAGGTCAATTCGCATTCACGCAATCTCGCTAAGCGCAAGGTTAGGAGAATGTGATGCGCCGTAACTTGCTTCTGGCGATTGGGGCAGTCGTAGTCATAGCGGGATGCGGGCTTGCGTGGCTTCTCGTGCACGCACCGGCAAAAGCTGCTTCTGTTCCGGCAAACCAGGCCATTCCCATCACCGCGGGAATGGCGGAACTCAAAGATGTTCCGGTCTTTCTCACGGGCCTCGGGACCGTGCAGGCCTTCAACACGGTGACTGTCAAGGTCCGCGTGGATGGTCAACTCAACAAGGTCGCCTTCACCGAAGGTCAGGATGTCAAGGCGGGCGATGTCCTCGCTCAGATCGATCCGCGGGCCTACCAGGCGCGCTTGAGCAGGCCAAAGCCAAAAAGCAGCAGGACGAAGCGCAACTCGCGAACGCCAGGCTGGATCTCGATCGCTACGTGACCCTGGAAAAAACCAGTTCGGCCCCCGTCCAGCAGCGTCGACAATCAGCGCGCCCTGGTGCGCTCAGCTCGAAGCGCAAGTGAAGCTCGATCAAGGCGCGATCGAGAACGCGAAAACCTTCAGTCGACTATTGCACCATCACTTCCCCGATAGAGGACGAACCGGGCATTCGTCTGGTGGACCAAGGCAACATCGTCCACGCGGCCGATCCAACGGCTTGTGGTCATCACCCAAATACAGCCGATTTCGGTCATCTTCACCTGCCGGAGGATCAGCTGTCAGGAATGTTTTCCAGAGCATGACCTCGGCACCCCTCAAGGTCATTGCCATCACGCGGTCCGACCAACGTCAGCTCGCCGACGGCACCCTCGGTCTGGTCGACAACCAGATCGACCAGAACACCGGAACGATCAGGCTAAAGGCGACCTTTCCGAACAAGGACCATGCGCTATGGCCTGGTCAGTTCGTCAATGTTCGCCTGTTACTGCGCACATTGCCGCAAGCTGTCACCGTCCCGTCGATCGCCGTCCAGCGCGGGCCTGACGGCATGTATGTCTACACCATCGGCGCCGACTCGCATGTCGGAATGCAGCCAGTGAGCGTGCTGCAGACGACCGACGGCATCTCTGTCATCGACAACGGCCTCGGCGGCGGGCACTCGGATCATCGTCTCCGGGCAGTATCGCCTGCAGCCGGGAAGCCTTGTCGAGCCCACCGCACCGGCGGCCGCCGCCGCAAGCGGGACGTGAGGCGGTGGCATGGGCATCTCCACCCCATTCATCCGGCGGCCGATCGCGACTTCCTGCTCATGTCCGGCATCTTCATGGTTGGAGCGGTCGCGTATCCGTTCCTGCCGGTCGCGCCGCTGCCGCAGGTCGATTTTCCGACCATCCAGGTCACGACGCAGCTTCCGGGCGCCGATCCGGTCACCATGGCGTCATCTGTGACGACGCCGCTTGAGAAGCAGTTCGCCCAGATCCCCGGCGTCGCGCAGATGACCTCCTCGAGCGTTCTCGGCGTCAGTTCGATCACCGTACAGTTCGACCTCAGTCGCAACATCGATGGCGCCGCCGGAGACATTCAGGCGGCGATCAATGCCGCCGGCGGCCAGTTGCCCAAGAACCTTCCGTCGCCGCCGCAACTATCGGAAGGTCAATCCGGGCGACCCGCCGATCCTCATCTTGGCGGTCCATTCGGATTCATTGCCGCTGACCACGGTCGACGACTATGCCGAAAACGTGCTGGTCGCAGAATCATCAGCCAGATCCCGGGGGTGGCCCAGGTCAATATTGGCGGACAGCAGAAGCCGGCGGTTCGCATCCAGGTCGATCCCGAGAAGCTGGCCTCGATGGGTATCGGCCTGGAGGATTTGCGCAGCGTCATCGCGACGGTGACGACGGACAGTCCGAAAGGCAGCATCGATGGAGCGACGCGCACTTTCACGATCTACGCCAACGATCAGTTGCTGAGCGCCACGCCTTGGAACGACGCCATCATCGCCTACAAGAACGGCGGCGCCCGTGCGTATCCGCGATATCGGCCAGCGCGGTCGAAGGACCGGAGAAGACCAAGTTGGCCGCGTGGGCCGACGGCAAGCGTGCCGTGCATGCTGGCGGTCATGAAGGAGCCTGGCGCCAACGTGATCGACACCGTCGATCGCATCAAGGCGATGTTGCCGCAATTGCAGGCGGCCATCCCGCCGGCCATCAAGGTCGACGTTGTCGAGCGACCGGACCGTGACGATCCGCGCGTCGGTCGCCGACGTGCAGTTCACGCTGTTGCTGACGATTGCGCTCGTTGTGATGGTGATCTTCCTGTTCCTGCGCAACTTCTGGGCGACTGTGATCCCGAGCGTGACGGTGCCGTTGGCGCTGGTCGGCACCTTTGCGCTCATGTACGTGCTCGGCTTCAGCCTCGACAACCTGTCCTTGATGGCACTCACCATCGCGGTCGGATTCGTCGTCGACGACGCCATCGTCATGCTGGAGAACATCCAGCGTCACATCGAGGATGGATTGAGTCCGATCGCAGCCGCAATCAAGGGCGCGGGGGAGATCGGCTTTACGATCCTGTCGATCAGCCTTTCGCTGGTCGCAGTCTTCATCCCGCTCCTCCTCATGGGGGGCATCGTCGGCCGGATATTTCGCGAGTTCGCGATCACGGTGACGATCACGATCGCGGTTTCGGCGTTCGTGGCGCTGACGCTCACTCCGGTCATGGCGGCGCGATTCCTGCGACACGACCAGGAAGTACATCACGGGCGGCTTTATGCGATCTCGGAGCGGATGTTTGACCTGATGCTGAGCGGGTACCGGCGAAGCCTGGACGTGGCCTTGCGTCATCACCGGATCACGCTTGGTGTATTCGTCTTGACCGTCGCCCTTTCCGGCTACCTGTTCGTGGTCATTCCGAAAGGATTTTTCCCGATCCAGGATACCGGCCTCATCGTCGGGACGTCGGAAGCCGCTCAGGACATCTCGTTCGCCGAAATGGCGCGCAAACAGCTCGCGCTGGCGGACATCGTGGCTCGGGATCCGGACGTCGCAACCGTCGGAATGCAAATCGGTGCGAATGGCAACCAGACCCAGAATAACGGCCGGATGTTCATCACGCTGAAGCCGCCCGGCGAGCGCTCGGCGTCGGCGTCTGAGATCATCCGTCGGCTTGGCCCGCAGCTCGCGCGGGTGGAGGGCGCGGCGCTGTTCATGCAACCGGCGCAAGACCTCAACGTCGGCGGGCGCCTCAGTCGCACTCTATTCCAATACACGCTCCAGGACCCCGATTTGGCTGAACTCGATCAATGGGCGCCCAAGTTATACGCCAAGCTGAAAACCATGCCCGAGCTCACGGGTGTGGCGACCGATCAGCAGACCGGCGGGACGACGCTGACGCTGACAATCGACCGCGACCAGGCGGCGCGCTTCGGCATCCAGCCGCAATTGGTTGACGACACGCTCTACGACTCCTTCGGCCAGCGTCAGGTGACGCAGTACTTCACCCAGGCCAACAGCTATCACGTGATCATGGAGGTGCTGCCGGAGCTGCAGAATTCGCCTTCGGCGCTCGACCACATCTACGTCAAGTCTCCGCTCACCGGAGCGCAGGTGCCATTACGCACGCTGGTCAAGTGGACGACCGCTCCGACCACGTTCCTCTCGATCAACCATCAGGCCGGACTGCCGTCGGCGACCTTGAGCTTCAACTTGGCGCCGAACGTCGCATTGAGCCAGGCAGTGACGGCGATCCAGAACGCAAAGGACGACCTCGGCGTGCCGGCTTCGCTCACCGGAGCGTTTCAGGGCAACGCACAGGCGTTTCAGGCCTCACTTTCGAGCGAGCCTTATCTGGTCGCGGCCGCGATCGTGGTCATCTATCTCATCCTCGGCATGCTTTACGAGAGCTATATCCATCCGCTGACCATTCTTTCGACCTTGCCGTCGGCCGGTGTCGGCGCATTGCTGATCCTGATGGTGTTCGGATTCGACTTCAGCGTGATCGCGCTGATCGGAGTCATTCTGCTCATCGGCATCGTCAAGAAGAACGGCATCATGATGGTGGACTTCGCCATCGCGGGCGAACGCGAACGCGGGCTGTCTCCGCTGGAAGCGATCCGCGAGGCGTGTCTGTTGCGGTTTCGGCCGATCATGATGACGACGATGGCAGCGCTGCTCGCCGGCATGCCCCTGATGCTCGGCCACGGCACGGGATCTGAACTGCGCCAGCCGCTCGGCTACGCGATGGTCGGCGGCCTGATCTTGAGTCAGGCGCTCACGCTTTACACCACTCCTGTGATCTTCCTGTACCTGGACCGTTTCAACAGATGGCTGTCTGGCGCCGCACGAGCGCATCCGCCGGAAACAGGCAAACGGAGCGGTTCAACATCGCACCTGCTTTCGTTCATAAAGGATCACTGACATGGCCCGGATCGACACCATTGATGCCATGCCGCTCGAGGTGGCGAGCTTAGCGGAACGCCGGTTCGTGACGCCGCCGGATGTCGGTGACCCGCCTCCGGCGCCGATCCCGGACGGACGGCCGACGGTCGCGAAAGCGTCGCCTGGCGTACCGGTCGCTCCGGCCGCGGATAGTCCGCTGAAGAAGAAGCCAGCGGATTTGAAGAGTGGCCTTAGCCGCTGGCGCGAACGCCTGCCCTCGTTGCACACGATGCTGATGGTGGGGGGCGTTGCTGTCGTGCTGATTGGCTCTGCCGTCTTCTGGCTGCGCGGCGGGCGCTACGCTTCGACCGACGACGCTTATGTGAAAGCCGCGAAATTGCTGGTGTCGACGGACGTGTCGGGGCTCGTCGCTTCCGTCGACGTTCGGAACAATCAACAGGTGACCGCCGGACAGGTGTTGTTCCGCATCGATCAACTCCAGTTTCAGATCGCTCTCGACAATGCGCAGGGCAACCTCGGGGAAACTGCGCTCACCATCGAGTCGATGAAGGACGACTATCGGCGCATGCTGAGCGATGTCGCGGCCCAGGAGGCGCAGGTGTCGCTCGACCAGGTGACCTACGATCGCCTCGCGGACCTCGTAAAGAGGGACGACGTGTCCCGGCAGAACTACGATCGGGTGCGGTTCACCCTGGCGCTCGACAAGAGCAGGCTCGAATCGTTGCGGCAGACCGCGCAGGTGCAACTCGCGAAGCTCGCCGGCAATCCCGACATCCGGGTAGTCGATCATCCGCTCTACAAGCAGGCCAAGGCGCAGGTCGATGAGGCGCAGCGGCAGCTCGACCACACGGAGGTGCATGCACCATTCGACGGCATCGTCACGCAGGTCGATGCGCTGCAACCCGGCACCTATCTGGTTTCGCAGACCGCCGCCCTGACCAATACCGGCGCGGTCGCGCTGGTATCGACGGAGCAGATGTGGGTCGAAGCGCAGATGAAGGAGACCGACCTCACCTATGTGCGGCCCGGAAATCACGTCGACGTTTCGGTGGACACTTATCCGGGGCGCGTATGGACCGGAACGGTCGAGAGCATCAGCCCTGCCAGCGGCTCGGAATTTTCGATCCTGCCGGCGCAGAACTCGAGCGGGAACTACGTGAAGGTTGTGCAGCGAATCCCGGTGCGGATCCGGATCGAGCGCAAGCCCGAAGAGCCGGTCCTGCGTGCCGGCATGAGCGTGGACGTCAGCATCGATACTGGTCACCGCCGCTCGCTGTGGGATCTGTTCTGAGCATCCAAGTTCAAGTGAAGGCGATCGTGCGATGGAAACGACTTCGACCGATGAACTGCCAGCCGTAGCAAATCGCGGCCTCATCACGGTCTGTGTAATGGTGGCGACGCTGATGCAGACGCTCGACACGACGATCGTCAATGTCGCGCTGCCCTACATGCAAGGATCGCTCGCAGCCGCGCCGGACCAGATCACCTGGGTGCTGACCTCCTACATCGTGGCGGCGGCGATCATGACCGCGCCCGTGGGCTGGCTGACCACCCGTTTCGGTCGAAAGAACGTGTTTCTGATCTGTCTGGTCGGCTTCACCGTCGCATCCATGGCTTGCGGCCTCGCTGAATCGTTGACGCAGATCGTGCTGTTCCGCCTCACGCAAGGGATCTTCGGCGCCGCCTTGGTGCCCCTGTCGCAAGCCACGATTCTGGACATCTATCCGGTCGAGCAGCGCGGCGGCGCAATGGCCTTGTGGACCATGGGCGTCGTGGTGGGGCCCATCATTGGACCTACGCTGGGCGGCTATCTGACCGATGCCTACAACTGGCGCTGGGTGTTCTACATCAATCTGCCGCTCGGCATTCTCGCTTCGCTCGGGCTGTGGTTCTTTCTCAAGGGCCCCCGCCGCGGCGCGCCGCTCGGGTTCGACTTCCTGGGTTTTGCCGCGCTCGGTCTCGGGCTTGGCGCCCTGCAGCTTATGCTCGACCGCGGCGAGCAGCAGGATTGGTTCGGATCGATGGAGATCATTATTTACGCGGTTCTCTGCGTGCTCGGCTTCTATCTGTTCGTGGTTCACACCCTGACGGCCGACAAGCCGTTGTTGGCGCGGCGCATCTTCCGGGACGTGAACTTTTCCTCCAGTCTGGCGATGATCTTCGCGGTCGGCATTCTGCTGCTGGCGACCGCCGCGCTGCTTCCGCCGTGGCTGCAGACGCTCGGAGGATATTCCGTGGTCGAGGCCGGATTGTTGATCGCGCCGCGCGGCGCCGGCACCATGGTTGGTGTGATCCTCGCAGGTCGCCTGTCGGGTCGCGTCGATCCGAGGTACGTGATGTTTGTCGGCATTCTGATGGTCGCGGTCTCCCTGTGGGAGATGACCGGCTGGACCCCCGACATCGACGTTTGGTCGTTTTCCCGCGTCTCCATCATCCAGGGTTTCGGCCTCGGCCTTGTGTTCACGCCGTTGCAGGTCGTCGCCTTCTCGACGCTGCCGGTCGAGTTCAGGACCGATGGCACATCCCTCTTCAGCCTGCTTCGCAACGTCGGCAGCGCCGTTGGTGTATCCGTGACGTCGGCTTTGATCACGCAGAATACGCAGATCGTGCACTCCCAGATCGCCGAACAGGTCACGCCGTTCAATCGGATGCTGCAGTCCGGTGCCGCCTATTTGATCTGGAACTCGGCGACGCCGCCAGGCGTGGCCGCCCTCAACGAAGAGGTGACGCGGCAGGCCTCGATCATCGCCTATATCGACGACTTCAAGCTGCTGCTGCTGCTGTGTCTGCCGATGCTGCTGCTGCTGCTCCTGATGCGCCGACCGATTGCCGCGAATGGCAACGGTCTCCATGAGCCGACAAACGGCGCGGCCGTACCGGCGAGGTGATCAATCGCCGACAGCAGGTTATTTTCGCGCCCGAGGGACCGCGCACGCTACCGGCTGCAGCCGCGGGCCGAAATCGGCCAGATGACGTCGACGCGGCCATCCCGAATGATCATGTAGTCCGAATGCAGATTGACGGTCGTGTCGCAATGGCTCGGGATCAGCTCGATCTTCTCGCCGAGTGCGAGCGGCAGCAATTGGCCATCGCGACGCCTGATGATGCCATGCTCGTCGCCAGCGAACTCGAAGATCAACCCGTCTCTCTTCGGAATCGGCGGACCAGAATCGTTGCTGGCGGATTTCCAGCCGACGTCGACCACAGCGCGATCCGCGGCCGGGCGGCTGACCACGCTGCCGAGGATGCTCAGCGCAGGCCGGAACGGTGGCGGCGCACCGGTTTCGTCCCACAGGATTTTCCGATAGCTTGAGTCCATGAACACATAGCTGCCGGGCTGGAGCTCGTTGAGGCCGCCGAGCTCGAGGTCGATTGCGGCGCTGCCCGAGCCACCTCCGGTCAGGATCTCCACCTTGTGACCTGCCTTGCGGCAGAGTTCGGCACTCTCTTGCAATAGCTCCAGCGCGCGTCGCACCGCGGCAAATCGCTCGGTGTAGGTCTGCATCATCTGCAATTTGCCGTGATAGCCGTGCAGTCCCTTGAACTGCAGGCGGTTCGAACGGCCGACGGCCTCCGCGAGCCGTGCGGCGGCGGGACCAGGGGGAATGCCGCAACGATTTTGGCCGACGTCGACCTCGATCAGGACGTCGATTTTTCTATCCTCAGCCGCAGCAAGTTCAGCAAGTGCAGCAATGGCAGTTTCGTCGTCCGCCAGCACCGCAACCTTCGCGACGCGGGACAGGCGGGCCAGTTGCTTGAGTTTGGATCGCCCGACGAGCGGCGTGGTCACCATGATGTCGGTGATGCGGCCATCGTTCGCGATCGCTTCCGCTTCGCTGAGTTTCGCGCAACATATTCCGGCCGCACCCGCATCAAGCTGCATCACCGCGATGATCGGGGACTTGTGGGTCTTGGCATGCGGCCGCAGGCGCGCCGCCTTTCCGGCGCACAGCTTGGCCATCGCGGCGATGTTGGCCTCCAGGGCGACGGCATCGACAAGAAGGGCAGGGGTGTCGAGTTCGCCGACCGTGGCGCCGATCATTGTCTCAACTGTGCCAACCGGGCAATTCATAAACAATTCTCCCCCCGACCATGGTCATGCGCGCGGATATCTCGCGGATGCTCGTTTCCTCCGCGCTCATCGGGTCGTCGCTCAAGACGACCAGATCGGCGAGCTTACCCGCCTCGAGCGAGCCCTTCTTGCTCTCATCAAACGTGAGGTAGGCGCCGTTCAGGGTCGCGCAGCGGATAGCCTGCTCGCGCGTCAACGCCTGCTCCGGCACGACCGGCTGATTGGTATAGCGGTTCATTCGGGAAATCGTCTGCCAGATCGGCCAGAACAACGACACCGGCACATTGTCGGTCGCCAGCGCGACGCTGACGCCCGCGTCGACGAGGCTGCGGACGGGCGCAATCTCCGAGTGCCGTTCCGGTGGCAGCCGCTTTTGCAGCAGGTGCCCTTCCTTGAAGATGTAGCGGTTGGTGTGCGTGGTGATGACGAGGCCCATGCGCACGACGCGCTCGATGTCGCGCGGCGAGAGCGTACTGATGTGTCCCAGCACCCAGCGCCGTCCGTTCAGCGGGACTTCGCGATCGACCTCCTCGAACAGGTCGATCATGTTCGGCCAGATCGCGACGGCGCGAATGTCGTTATAGGCGCAGGCGAGCAGCAACTCCTTGACCTTGTCGCGAGACAGGCCGGTATCGTAGTTGAATCCGGCCCATCCGGTGTAAGGCGCGGATTGCGCACGCAGGTCATTGGCCGCGTTCTGGCCGATGTCGACGAAGATGCCGGTCATCTTCAGGTAATCGTCGCCGAGCGCGGGCTCGCCGAGCCATCCGGCCCATGCCTGTACGAACCGCGACATTGAAATGTCGCCTGCGGCCTTCCAGTCGGGGCTGAAGACCAGCGAGGTTCGCATGCTCAATGTCCCGGCGCGGTACGCGTCCTTGTAGGCGCGGAGCAGTTCCGTCGCGGCGCCGTGCTCCTCGAAAATGCCCGTGGTGCCGAACGCGTGATAAGCCTGCGCGGCCGCGGGCAGGGTCCGGGCGCGGTCGGCGCGCGTGAAGCCCGGCGCGCTGCGGAACCAGCACAACTCGGCGATCGGCTGCAGCTCATTCTCGAAGAAAATCCCGGTTGGGTCGCCGCGGGAGTCGCGGTCGATCACCAGCGTGTCGACCGGTGAGATGGTGTCGCGCGTGATGCCGGCGCGTTGCAGCGCCAAGCTGTTGGCGCACGATACCAATGGCAGCGTGTGACGCCAGAACCCCCAGATCGAACGAATAAACACCGGGTTGTTCGGCGCGGCGGCATCCAGCTCCTGCCGCGTCGGCCAGCGCTTTTCAGCCAGCAGTTCGGGCATGTCGAAATAGTACGGCGGATCGCCGATCGGCATGGTGACAATCCAGTCACCGGGCCGGCTTGCCCGCGCCAGCTCTGCGATCCGATCCTGGACATCCTTGATCGAACGCACCGTCCCGAGCGAAGGGAACACGCCCTTCAATCCTTCCCGGTCCATATGCGAATGGCCGTCGATAAGGCCGGGCATGATCGCACGTCCCTTCAGATCGAAGACGCGCGTGTCAGGCGTGATATGCGAATTGATTTGCGCGGCGGAGCCTACTGCGAGGATTCGGTCACCGGCGATCGCGATCGCTCCCGCGATCGAGAACCTGGCATCGACGGTAATGACCTTCGCGTTCGTCAGAACAATGTCGGCGGGCCTGGTCATGGTCAGATCGCGATCGCGTGCGCTTCGCGCCGGTGGTCCGCGACCGCAACGAGGCCGCCGCCCGGCAGTCGTTCGACGCATTCGGCGGAGCCGAAGAATGGTGATCCCTTTGCGCCGCGGGCGGCCGCGATGCCCAGCTTGTTCAAACCGTCGAACACCGCCTGAGGCATGTCGGCTTCGAGAATGATCTCGCCCGCGAGGTCCATGCTCCACCGTGGCAATGAAACGGCCTCATGCAGCGGCAGGCCGTGATCGGTCATGGCCTGCAGGACTTGTGTCAGCGTCAGCGTCTGGCCGGGCCCGCCAGGCGTCAGCAGGACGTGACGAACTCCGGTCTTGTCGAACGTGATGACCGGGTTGAGCGTGTGTGCGGGCCGCTTGCCGGGCGCGACGACATTCGGATGACCTTTTTCCAGCGTGAAGCCGAGCATGCGATCGTTCATCAGCACACCCGACTCCGGGTCCGCAACTCCCGAGCCGAACACCAGAAACACGCTTTGCACAATTGCGATGGCGTTGCCCTTGTCGTCAACCATCGCGATCACCGTCGTGCCGCCTTTGTTCGGAATCGCCGCTCCTGCGCGGCGGCGGAAATCGGCACGAACCTCTCGGAGACCCCCTTGTGACAACGGCGCCGGGATGCCGGTCCCGACGATCAACGGGTCCGCGACACTGCGGTCGCCGGCCGCGAACGCCGATCGGGCTGCGGCAATCAACGCCGCGTATCGTTCCGGCGCACTAGCACTGAGTTTCGAAAAATCCGCATCCGAGAGGGCCGCCAGTTGCAGCAGCATATACAGACCGAACGAGTTGGGCGGCATCACGCAGACATCGAGGCCACGATAGCTCAATCGCAGCGGTTCGACCCATTTGGCCGTACATGCCGCAAAGTCGCTTGCCGCCAGCGCGCCTCCGCGGCTCTGGACGTAGCGGCAGATGCTTTCTGCCGCACGACCACGATAGAATGCCTTCGCGCCGCCTTGGGCGATCTGCTCCAGTGTCGCTGCCAGCGCGGGCTGCCGGAATATCGCGCCGGGCTTGCCGGCTCCGTCCTGAAGGAAAATCGCGGACGCGCCGGGGTCTTTCTCCAACAGCGCACGAAGTCCTGCGGTCTGCGAGGCGAGACCCCGTGAGGCGGGAAAGCCTTGTCCAGCCAGATCGATCGCCCGATTGAACACATCGGCCCAAGGCAACTTGCCGAAGCGTTGATGCAGCATTTCCCAGCCCGCAACGAGGCCGGGAGTTCCGCACGAGAGAGGGCCACGCTCGAGGTCGGCGGCCGTCATGCGGCTGGTATCGAGCGCCGCCGGCGAACGGCCGGACGCGTTCAGCCCATACGTCTTCCCGGTCGTTGCGTCGTGATAAAGAATGAATCCATCGCCGCCGATCGTCACCGCCTGCGGCAATACCACCGTCAGAACGGTCGCCGCCGCGAGCGCGGCGTCCGCGATGCTTCCGCCGCGCGCCAGCGTCTCCCATCCGGCGGCTGCTGCCGCCGGATGTCCGCAGCAGATCGCAGCGTTGCGGCCGTAAACCGGGCGGACGGTACTCATGTGACTAAGCTTCCTTGCGCCAGCGGAACAGGTACGCCTCGATCGGGCGGATGATCAGTCCGTCAACGGCGGCGATGGTTCCGATCAGCAGGATGGACCATGCGAAGACATTGCTCATTTGCAGCAGATCGGCCGAACGCACAATCATGTATCCGACGCCCGCCGACGAGCCGAGCGCCTCGGCCACGAGACTGACGCGCGCTCCGAACCCGAACGCCAGCCGCGCGCCGGAGAAGAAGAACGGCAGGATGGCCGGCAGATAGATCTTCCAGAACACCTTATACCCGGGCATCCGCACCGAGCGGGCGAGCTCGAGCCATTCGGCATTGACGTTACGCGTTCCCTGCCAGACGTTGGTGACGATCAGCGGCAGGCCGGTCATCAGGCAGACGAAAATCGGCGTCATGTCCGAAAGACCGAACCACACGACCGCGATCAGCGACCATATTGCCGACGACACCGAATTCATCACCGGCAGGACCGGAGAGAAGAACTCGCCGATCGTCTTCGACGACCCCAGCAGGATCCCAAGCGGTACGCCCACGAGAGCGGCGATCACAAACCCGACGGTGACCCGATACATCGTGACGCCGAGCTGCAGGCCAATGCTGCCGTCCTTCAGGATGCGGAGGAACGCGCCCCATGTGTCGATCGGGCTCGGAAACAGGTAGCCCGGGACCGTGCTCGAAGCGGCCTGCCAGAGTGCGAGGAATAGCAGCACCAGCGCGACGCGCTGAAGGATCGTTCTGAGATAGGCGGAGCCGGCCGCTTGAGCCGGCAACGCCATCTGAGCGCCGTCCGCACTCATTGCTTGGCGCCTGCGATCTCTTTCGCTTTGGCGTAGAACTGCGGCATGAATACATCACGCGTGACAGTCCCAGGGAAATTGTCGGCAGCTTTGAAGATTTCCGCCATGCGCAACAGCGACGTCATATCGGCCTCGTCGAACGAGGCGATGTAGCTGTTGCTCCAGGTTTCGGCGAACGCCTTGGCGTCGGGTTCGCTCATCTGTAGCCGCCGCTTGAGGATATCGGCGACTTTATCAGGATTCTTGGTGCCCCACTGCGTCGCCTTGATGTTGGCGACGATGTGCTTCACCACCGCATCCGGCTTGCTGTTCGCAAACGCAGTGTCGACCACGCCGACGCCAAGGAGCGGCGGCGCGTCCGCCTTGATCAACTTTTTCCATTCATCCGGCACGGTGCCGAGATTTCGCAGCTTGGCCTGGCCGCCGAACGTCCGAAGCGTGATCGTGCGCATCAGCGCGGCATCGATCTCGCCACGCTGGAGGAAGGTAAGCAGTTGCGCCTCGCCCGATGGAATCTGCTGGAAATCGCGCTCGGACAAGCCGTAGTTTCCCTGCAGGATCGCCGAAACCAGCGCATGCATCGTGCTTCCGGGCGGCGTCGAACCGATCTTCTTGCCCCTCAGGTCCGCGAGCGTCTTGATCGGCGAATTTTCGGGCACAACGAAGTTGGCGTCGGCGATCAGGTTGGCGAGCATGATCTTCGCCGGCACATTCTCGGCGCCGAGCCGCAGGCTGGGCAACGTGCCGCCGACGACCGCGATGTCGATCGACCTCGAAATCAGCGCGCGGTTGACTTCGGCAAGCTTTGTCACCGTGGTCCACGTCGGCTTGAGGCCTTCGGCTTCCAGGAATTTGCCCTCTTCGAGAATTAGCCCAAGCGCGGCCGAGGCACCGCTGGCCCAATAACCCACTTTGATGTCCTGGCCGTTGGAGGGCGTCGATGCCGTCACGCCAAGGAGAGCCAGGCCAAGAAGGGCAAGCTTTTGCATGTAAACCTCCTAGTTGATTAAACTCTTGAGCTCACGAATATGAGCCGCGATGTCGGGTGCGGTGCTGTCGCGCGGGCGAGCCTGTGTCACCGGCAGCACCTTCTTGATCCGTCCAGGCCGCGGATTCATCACGATGATCCGGTCCGCCAGAATCACCGCCTCTTCGACGTCGTGGGTCACGAAGATGATCGACATGTCGAGCACCTCCTTGAGCCTCAGCACCTCGCCGTGCATCTGGGTCCGCGTTTGCGCATCGAGACGGCCGAACGGCTCGTCCATCAGCAGAATGGCTGGATTGAGAACAAGCGAGCGTGCCAGGGCAACCCGCGACCGCATGCCGCCGGACAGTTGATGCGGGTAGGCTTTGGCGAATCCCGTCAGGTCCATCAGGTCGAGGACCCGCTTGGCTCGCTTGTCGCGCTCGGCCCGCGGCATGGTTCCGGCCTCGAGGCTGAAGGTCACATTGCGCAGCGCCGTTCGCCACGGGAACAGCCGGTCTTCCTGAAAGACGTAGCCGAGCGATGGCATGCTGCGAGGCGTCACCACGCGGCCGTCGACCGTGACGGTTCCGGCGTCGGCGCGCTGAAGCCCGGCGATGATGTTGAGCAGGGTGCTCTTTCCGCATCCCGATGGCCCGAGCAACGCGATGATCTCGCCGGGAGCGAGTGTGAGCGAGATGTCCTCCAGCGCATGAACATGTCCGCCGGTGGAATCGCGGAAATAACGTGAGACGTTCTGCACCGATACCATCGGGCCGCTGTCATGCGAGGGCAGGGCCATTGCGGTCACGCGGGCAGCTCCGGGGTGTCCGAAAACATTCCCCGGACGGTGGCGGGAAATTCGCTGAGCACTGCACGCATGGCGGCCTGTGCGGCGACCGGATCGTGCGCCGCGATCGCGGCGGCGATCGTGTAATGACTGGCCATCTCGCCCTTGACCGCGTCGATCGGCCGGCGCGGCAAGGCATGATGCCAGAAACGCAATGCGCTGTTGTGTAACGTGATGAGCGTGCGCTCCATCCACACATTGTGGGCGGCCGCCGCCATCGCTTGATGAAACGACCGGTCACAGCAGACCAAGAGCCGCCAGTCCGTGTTCGCAATGGCGCGGTCCACGTCAGCCAACGACGCGGTGATGACGTCAATCTCGTTCGGGCGGGCATTTCGCGCCGCCAGCGCGGCGCATTGACCCTCGATTTGAACCCGCAGTTCGAACACCTGCTGAAGCTCGAACACGCTCGGCGACGAAACCACCGTTCCCAGGCGGGGCCTTCGCTCCACCAGGCCTTCGAGCGCCAGACGGAGCAGGGCATCTCGAATGCCGGCGCGGCCTACGCCATATCGGCCGGCGAGGGCCGTTTCATCGACCCACTCGCCCGGGGCAAGGTCGCCGCAAATAATGTCGAGCAGAATTCTCTCGTAAGCGGCGTCACGCTTGAGGTCGGCCTCTTGCTCGACCGAAACGACCTTTTGTGCCGACTGGATGGCCATTGGCCCTCTGAAATGTTAGGAAAGCGTCCCCTGAAATATCACTGCAGTCAAGCACGGAATCCGTGCAGGTCCGACCGTTTAAGCGCCAGGGCATCACGAGGGCCAAGGCATCACGAGGGCTGCACCGGGCTGGTTCGCTTTGAAAGTAACTCGCGCTGATGGGCTCGGGTTGAAGAAGAGGTGCGTCCGGAGCGCTGGGTGCGCGCTATGAGTGCGGCATCGCATCGCGCGGACTAAAGTGTCATGGCCCTCGCCGCCTGCGCGATGGTCTCGCCAAGGCTGGCAATATAGCACCAGCTAAGCTATTTAGTGCCGGGCGAAAAAATCCATCCATCGAGAATGTCGTTGCAAGCTATTGCCAATCTTTTCCTGGGGTGTCTTCGCGCACTGCTCGGTGTCATGCTGCTGGTCAGCGTGGTTCTCATCTGCGCCAACGCGTTCGGCCGGTATGCCCTGCATGCGCCGATCATCTGGGCGGAGGAGGTCCTCGGTTATGGCCTGGTCTGGATGGTCTATCTCGGCGCCGTCCTGGTCACGGCCAGCGACCAAAACCTTAGAATGGATTTGATCGTGCAAATGTTAGGCAGAGAAAGCGCAGATCGTCCTGCGTTTGCTCGGCAATGCGGTATTCATCGCCGTCGCCTTGCTGATCATCTATCAGGCGCCGCTGACGATCGCCGAATTCTCGCACCACAGCCAGGTCGCTAACCTTCCGATGGATGTTGTGCATACCGTCATCCCGGTTTCGTTTGTCGCCATTGTCCTCTTCCTGGTGGCTCAGTCCGTCCAGGACATCCAGACATTGAGGCGCGGCGGCGGCACGGCAACCATCGATACACCAGCATGATCTGGGCCATGGTTCTGTTTCCCATCATCTTATTGGTGATGGGCATGCCGATCTTCACGGTGCTGATGGCGGCCGCCTCGGTGGCCCTCATCTTTGTCCTGGATCTGCCGCTCGGCCTCATCCAGACGGAGTTGTTCGGCAGCGCCGACAACTACAACCTCGTCGCCGTTCCGTTTTTCATGCTGGCGGGCGCGATCATGTCCGCCGGCGGCATTTCGGAGCGGCTGGTGAACTGGGTGCTCTCGCTGTTCGGCGGCCTTCGCGGCAGCCTGGGCTTGACGACGGTCGGCGCTTGCACGGTGTTCAGCGCGATCTCCGGTTCGAGCGCCGCGACCGTCGCCGCGATCGGCCGGATGCTCTATCCGGCGCTGCTGGAGAAGGGCTATCCGGTCGCGGTCGCGAGCGGGTTCTTAGCTGCCTCCGGCGCGATCGACGTCGTCATCCCACCGTCGATTGCCATGATCCTCTACGGGGTCGCGGCCGAGGAATCGATCCGCTACCTGTTCATCGGTGGCATCCTTCCGGGGCTGCTGATGGCGCTGTTGATGGCGCTCTACATCTATTTCACGGCGCGCCGGCTCGGCATCCAGGAAGGCGGAAAATTCTCCGTTGCGAATGTCATCAGCACCACGCGGCGCGGCGGCTGGGCGCTGGGGATGCCGATCATCATTCTCGGTGGCATTTATACCGGCGTCTTCTCGCCGACCGAGGCAGCCGGTGTGGCATGCCTTTACGCGATTGTCGTCGCGCTGTTCATTCATCGCGACCTCACCTGGGCCGGGCTCTGGAAGGTCACGATCAGTCCGTGATCCTGACCGCCCAAGTGCTCTTGATCGTCGCCGCCGCGGCGCTGTTCGCGCGGCTTCTCACCATCGCAGGCGTCCCGCAGGGCATCGCTGCGTGGATCGAAGGCCTTCAGCTTTCGCCGATGATGGTGATGCTGATGATCAATCTGCTGCTGCTGGCGGTCGGCTGCGTGGTGGACCCGGCCTCCGCGATTCTCGTGCTGGCGCCGATTCTCAAGCCCATCGCAGTCCAGGCCGGGATCGATCCGATTCACTTTGGTGTGGTGATGACCGTCAATCTCAGTATCGGTATGTTCACCCCGCCATTTGGACTGAACATCTTTATCATCCAGGGGATGTTCAAGGTGCCGCTTCCAACGCTTTATCGCGGACTGGTTCCGGTCATCGGTGTCAATCTGGTAGCGTTGGCCATCATCACCGCCTGGCCGGGGCTGACCCTGTGGCTGGTCCGTCTCATGGGCTGAACTTGCAATGCAACGGCGCGTTGGCGCTTTCATCAGGGAGTCAACAATGAAGAGATTTATTGGACTTGCGGCAGTCATCGCGTTCGCCGCCGCCGCAACGGTGCCTGCCGCGGCGCAGCATTCCATGCGCATCGGCATGGTCACGATCAATGACGCGCAGCATACCTTCGCGCAGAAATACGCCGAAGAGCTGATGAAGCGCACCAATAACGCCATCAAGGTCGAGGTCTTCCCGGCCGCGCAGCTCGGCAGCATTCCGCGCCAGATCGAGAACCTCAAGATCGGCGCGCAGGCCGGGTTCATCTCGCCCGGCGGATTTTTCTCGGGCTTCGACCGTGGCTTCGAGGTCACCGACGCGCCGGGCATCTTCAAGACGTTCTGGCACGCGCAGAATGCCGTCAGCGATCCGGAGTTTCGCAGCAAGTACACGACGCTCGGCGAGAAGCAGGGCGTGCTCGGCGTCTCCGTGTTCAACTACGGCCCGACCTCGATCGCCTCGCTGACCCCGATCCGCAAGCTCGACGACATGAAGGGCCTGAAGATCCGGGTGCTGGCGACCAAGATGGAGAGCAAGCTCGCGAGCGTGCTCGGCATGACCGGCGTGCCGATGCCGTATCCGGAAGTGCTGCCTGCCATTCAGCAGCGCACCATCGACGGCTGCCGCAGTTCGATCGCCGTGATGGGCGCGTCCAAGTTCTACACCGCCACCAAGTACGTCACCCAGACCGAGAGCGGCATGATCATCTCGGGCCTCTGGATCAGCAAGCCGTGGCTGAACCGGCTGCCGAAGGAGCTGCAGGAGCACGTCATCAAGACCGGCCGCGATCTGGAGACCTGGGCCGGTCACAACGCGAAGACCTTCGACCAGAACGCCGCCAAGCTCTGGACCGACAACGGCGCCGAAGTCATCAAGCTGCCGCCGGCCGACCAGGCGGAGCTCAACAAGCGGCTTGCTCCGCTCGGCGACGAGTTCCTCGGCGACGATCCGGCGACCAAGGATATCTACGAGCTCCTGAAGAAGACCCTGAGCCGGGTGTCGAACGAACCGCCGAAGTCCTGACGCGGGCGGCAGGCGCAACACGCGACACGATGGCGCGCGGCGTTCCGCGCGCCATCGTGCCGTTGTGGACCGGTCTGTTGCGTGATTTCGTCGGCGCCGCCGGCGACGTTTCGGATCATGATCTGAGGGGCGACGAACTCATGAACTGCGTCCGAAACCTACGACTACGTCATCGTCGGCGCGGGCTCCGCAGGCAACACGCTGGCGAACCGGCTGAGCGAAGACGGCGCCAGCGTGCTGGTGATCGAGGCCGGCGGCTCGGATCGCTGCCCGCTCATCGCGGTGCCGCTCGGCTGGGGGCGAATCCTCTACAAGCGACTGTTCGACTGGGGCTACTTCACCGAGCCCGAGCCGCATCTCGACGGCCGCAAGGTCGAATGCGCGCGGGGCCGCGTGCTCGGCGGCTCGTCCTCGATCAACGCCATGGCCTATGTGCGCGGCCATCGCGCCGACTACGACCGCTGGGCCGAGTCCGGGCTCGACCGGCTGGAGCTACCGGGACGTGCTGCCCTACTTCAAGCGCAGCGAGGATTGGGCCGAGGGCGCAGCGAGTACCGCGGCACCGGCGGGCCGCTGACCACCGTGCGGTCGAGCTATGCCGACCCGCTGGTGGATGCGTTCATGGAGGCCGGCGAGACCGCCGGTCACGGCGTGACCGACGACTACAACGGCGCGCGCAACGAAGGCATCTGCCGCTTCCAATGGACCATCCGCAACGGCCGCCGCTGCAGCACCGCGGTCGCCTATCTGCGCCCGGCGCTCGAAGCGTCCGAACGTGACCCTGAAGGCGCGCACGCTGGCGCATCGCGTCGTGCTCGAGAACGGTCGCGCCGTCGGCGTCGAGTATCACGACGGCAGCCAGACGCAGGTCGCCCGCGCCGCGCGCGAGGTGATCCTCTCGGGCGGCGTCATCAACTCGCCGCAACTGCTGATGCTGTCCGGCATCGGCGACCCGGCCGAACTGGCCCGCCACGGCATCGCCTGTCTGCATCCGCTCAAGGGCGTCGGCAAGAATCTGCAGGACCACCTGTCGGTCGGAGTCGAGATATGAGCGCAACGGCGACGGTCCGTTCGTCGGCCATCTGCGCTACGACGCGATCGCGCTGGCGATGGCGCAGGCTTATTTCTTCGGCACCGGCTTCGCGATCGAGATGCCGGGACCGGTTTCCGGCTTCTTCAAGACCGATCCCTCGCTGCGGCAGCCGGACATCCAGCTTCTCACCCGCCTGGTGCCGCCGGAAGTCGCAGCCGTGGTTCCCTGGCATCCGGCCGCGACCTCGCGACGCCTTTATGTGCCGGCCGGTGATCCTGCATCCGGAGAGCCGCGGCGAGATCCGCTTGCGCTCCGCCGATCCGCGCGACACAGCCGCGATCCACCAGAACTTCCTGGCCGAGCCGAAGGACTGGGACACTCTTCGCAAGGGCATCGAGATGATGCGCGACCTGACCGCGCCAGAAGTCGCTCGATCGCTTCCGCCGCAGCGAAATCCAGCCGGGCGCGGCGGTGAAATCGCGGCAGCGAGATCGACGCCTTCATCCGTCGCACGGCCTGGACCGCGCATCACCCGCTCGGCACCTGCCGGATGGGAACGGCGGACGACGACCTCGCAGTGGTCGATACCGTCACTGCGGGTTCGGGGCATCTCAAGCCTGCGCGTCGTCGATGCCTCGGTCATGCCCGACATGGTCGGTGGCAACATCAACGCGCCGATCATCATGATCGCCGAGAAGGCATCCGACCTGATCCGTGGGAAGGCGGTGTTGCCCGCGGCGACCATATAGTCGGTGCTTTCGGGCCATTCCGGATACGGTTCGCTTGACGTGCGATTTCCGTTTTCGCTGGCCTGACACGTGAACGTCCAGATTGGACTTGGTCCCTGGGGGCGGAATTGAACCGCCGTCACCTGAGCCACATTCAGGCGTTCTCGCCGCTGAACTACCGCAGGGATTGGTGCCGGCGGGTTGATTTGAACAACCGACCCTCGCCGTATGAGAGCGCCGCTCTGACCGCTGAGCTACGCCGGCCCGTTGATTGCCGCTGCCGTTCGACCGGGTGGAGTCGAAGATGGCTCCCCCTCATGGATTCGAACCACGATCACCGCATTCAAAGTGCGGCATCCTGCCGTTAGACGAAGGGGGACTTTCCGGCTTCTAGGACCGGCGCCTGTCCGATGAGGCGACGGCGGGAAATGGAGCGGGCAGCGGGAATCGAACCCGCATCTTCTGGGTGGAAGCCAGTGGCTCTGCCATTGAGCTACGCCCGCATGGGCTGCAAGGGGCAAAATGAATGGACGACTAACTGAGGAAGTTTCCCGTTTCGGGCTTTTAACCCAGCCGAAACGGCCAGATTTTTGAGGATGGCTTGGTCGGCGTCATGTCCCTGACATGCGATGGAGCCAGTATCGCTGCAGCCCATCCAAGAGCCGATACTCTCACAAAATGACCATCAGAATGCCTTCTGGAGGCCATCCGGTTCCATCTTACTTCGGGCGGTAAGCGTGGAGCGTAGGAGTTGCGTATGACGGATCATGGCGTGAGCAAGAAAGCGAAAGACGTAATCGTCGAGGCGCTTTCTCATTGGGCGGATCATTCCGAGGCGACCGATAGCCCGCCGGAGGGCGTGTTCGAGGTCGTCGATACTCTGATCAAGAACCTGGATTCTGCCGGGTTTGTCATCGAGATGAAGACACCCACCGGCGGCGAAGTGAGAGCAGTCGACATCGGCCATCAGGCTCTCAAGATAAATCGCGCCGAAGCCGTGATCAAAGAGTGGCTCATCGAGCAAGGCAAGAACGGCAAGGTCGTGCTCGCGCATCACGCGCCGGGATGGTCCGATTATCAGCGCGAGTACGATCGGTTCAAATCGGCAGTCGCTCAAGCCGAGCACGCCTGAATCTCAACGACGGCGGTTCTCACTAGCCCGGACGGTTGCTCGTCCAGGTGACGGCATAATTGTGTCTGGATAATTGTGTCTGGGCCTTGGAACGCGCGCTGTGCCGCCCAAGGCAGCCGGGCTTTTCGTCTTGATCCGTCGGCTTGTTGATGGCGGAGAGTGCAGGAGTTGAACCTGCCCGACCCGAAGGTCTCGCCGCGTTAGCATCGCGGTGCCTTGCCGCTCGGCCAACTCTCCAAACTTCTCACGTCGTTCAGCAGCGCGGGGAAGCCGCAACCTCGAATCCGGTGTCAGCATTGCTGACGTGTGGAATGATCACTGGGGTCCACGGCGCGACTCGAACGCGCAACCTGGGGCATCGGAAACCCCCGCTCTGATCCGTTGAGCTACGTGGACGTCAGCGATCGCCGTCGGCGTGTCGAAGATGGATGTCCGATGTCCCGATAGACGATCGCCCGTTTGGTACCCTCGGCAGGACTCGAACCTGCACGGACCCGAGGTAGAAGCTCGGCGCTCTGTCCATTGAGCTACGAGGGTGCGAGCATTGCTAGGCGAAGTGAACGCCGGTTCGCCGTTCGGAAATGCGCGGAAAAGATTGGAGTTGCGGGCGGGGCTCGAACCCGCATGTACGCGCTTTGCAGGCGCGGCCGTTTCCGTTCCGGTCACCGCAACAAACTCGATCCCAGAGCCGATCTCCTACTTGCTTGCAGCTTCAAGGCGCCGCGAGCCCGCGGTCGGTTCAAGACATTTGCGCCAATCGTCGGCCGTCAGTCCTTGAACGGATCGAACACATCGGCGCCCGCCATCAGCACCAGGAACGGGCGCAGCACATGCTCGATCTTCACGGTGCCTTGGTGATGCGCGAGCACGTCGGTGAGCCGCCGGTAGGCCTGCGGGGCCTCGTCGAGATCGCCGCCGACGAGATGCACGCCCTTGGCGCGCAGCCACGCCTGCATCGCCTCCGGACTGACCCGGCCGGGCGCGAGCACTTCGCCGGTCTTGCGGTTGCGTTTGCCCTTGGCCTCGGTGCGCGACATCACACGGCCGGCGCCGTGGACGGTCGAGTAGAGGCTTTGCGCCGAAGCTTCATTCTCGATGCCCGACAGGATGACCGCGTCGTCGCCCATCGAGCCGCCGACGAAGCCGCGCTGGCCCGGGAACGCCGGCGTCGCGCCCTTGCGCACCACCCACAGGTCACGCTCGCCGTGGCGCTCGCGCCAGGCGTAGTTGTGATGGTTGTGCACCGTATCGGTGACCTTGGCGCACAGGATGCGGCGCACGCGGTCCGTCACCCATTCGCGGCCCGCATAGGCGTACTCGCCGGCGAGCGTCATGGCGGCGAGGTAGCGCGCGCCGAGCTCGCTGTCGGCCTCGACGATGGCCGGCGCCACGTCGATGCCGTCCTTGCCGCCCGCGAGCTTGACGTATTGCGTCGCGCTCTTGTGGCCGAGGCCGCGCGAGCCGAAATGCACGCCGATCCAGACGTAGCCGTCCTCGTCCTCGAACAGGTCGACATAGTGGTTGCCGGAGCCGACGGTGCCGAGCTGCGAGCGCGCCATCTGCCGGAGATGATCCACGCCCGAATCGTGCCAGAGCGGGCTGTCGAACACCGCATGATCGACCGGCTTCGGATTGTGCCGTCCGAGCCCGAAGCTCACCTGTTTGGCGATGTCGTTCGCGATCGCCGGCACGCGCTCGCGGATGTCCTCGTACTTGAGGTTCACGCGCGCCGCCATGTTGCCGCAACCGATGTCGTAGCCGACGCCCGAGATCGAGACGTGGTCCTCGTAGGCGATGACGCCGCCGACCGGCTGCGCGTAGCCGAGGTGGCCGTCGGCGCACAGCACGCCGCCCGCGACGCTGCCGACGCCCATGCAGCGCCACATCTGCGCGACGGTGCGATCGTCGTGCTCGCCGAAGATTTTCAGGTCCGTCATGGCAAGCTCCTTCGGTTAGTTTACCGCTTCTTGTGTTGGTCAGGGTGGGTGGATTTCGAACCACCGGTCTCCTGCTTCCAAGGCAGGCAGGGACGGCCAGGCTCCCCTACACCCTGTGAGATTTCATCGGCCTCACCCTCATCCCGGAGCCGTGTCCGCACTGACGCGGCTCACAAGGATGAGGGTGCGGGCATTGGGCCACCCAGCAGGACTCGAACCTGCGGCCTTCGGCTTCGCACGCCGACGCTCTCGTCCGCTGAGCTATGGGTGGATCGATCGATGCATTGGTGTCGCCGGCGGGATTTGAACCCGCGCCTCCCGGGTGAGGGCCGAGAATCCTGGCCGCTAGACGACGGCGACATGATTGGCTTCCCGACCACGACTTGAACGTGGATTCGCCGGTTAACAGCCGGAGGTCCTGCCATTGGACGATCGGGAAATGGTGGAGAAACCGGGAGTCGAACCCGGCCCGGCGATCTTGCAAGGATCACCTGCAGCCCGCTGCTTTCCCCAAGGGGTGGTGCCTGGAGTTGGTTTCGAGCCAACCTCTCCGCGTCTTCGGCGCGGCGCTGTCACCAGATCAGCTTTCCAGGCAGATCGAATTGGCGCGGACGAGGAGAATCGAACTCCTTTCGCCGGAGTGGCACTCCGGCATTGAACCAATCAACTACATCCGCAGAAGATTCGTGGTGGTGCGTCCCCGAGGATTCGAACCTCTCGTCGGCCAACCTGCCGGTTTCACAGACGCCGGTTTTACAGACCGGTGGCAGGACAAGGACGCGAAGACTTGATGCAAGATTTGGCGCGAAGGATTTGGCGGAGGGCTGATCCGCTCAATTTAAAATAAAGGTCTCTTCTGATTTGCCAACTGACACGACGGGGTCTCGATGCAAGCTGTTACCGCCTTGGCAATCGTCCGATCCTACGACGACTTGCATCTGGCGCTCCGTCAGCGCGCCGATGGGCTGCAATTCTCGCGCACGATTCTCGATGAGGGCGTTTCCGACGATCAGGTGGCGCTTGCCGCCTGCGAGGCTCGGTGAAGCACTGGCCCAAGTTCGCTGGCTCAAGTCGTCGATCACGCTGTGCCGGGGCACGCGGGGCCTACGCGGTCACAGCACTCAAGTGAATCGTCGGACCTGAGCCGGGAAAGGCGCGGTGTACACGGCTTACAACTGCCGAGTCTCGCCGTCCTTCAACGCGAGGGTGCCGATTTCAGCCGGCGCTAAGCGTCGCTTTGGCGCAACCACCACATCGGACGCCATGCTGGGATAGGATTTAACATTATGAATGCAGTCAGCTTCTTCCCCAAGACCTACGACGAATGTGCGAACACTCGGAGCATCTCCGTCCAGCTGACTGACCGCCTCCAGCATCCATGCATCTATCGCCAAGTTTGTCATATTGCGAACGTGCTCTTTTGGGGGAAATTCATCAGCTCGCGGGCCATAGCATCGCAACCCAATTCAGTGCATTGTTGGCGCAAGTTCAGGGTGCAGGCATGGGCGCGGCAGAGACCACAGTCAGTATCATCGATGCCCTCCGGGGGCAGCAAGATCAGTTGAAGCGACTGATCGCGCAAAAGAAACTGATCAGCTCAACCCCCATCACCATTCTTGCTGAGATCGAAGCCCAGCTCGGCGAACTCAAGCGTCTCATCATTCAACTTGAGAGCGATATTCAAGTTCAGCTTAAAAAGGGCTAGTACGACCGGCCTGAGTGCGCGCGAGAGGGCCCAGCCCACCAAGGGCCGGGCCGACTTGGTTACTTTTGCTGCGCCGGCTTGTTGTCGCCGGGCTTCTGATTCTGCTGCGGATTGGTTTGCGTCTGCTGCGGATTGGCCGGAGCGGGATTCTTCGGATCGGTTGTGTTCGGTTGATTCGACATGACAATTCCCTTCATGAAAAGATTTTGAGTAGTTTTTCGTGCCCACATTAATTGTAGTCTTCGTCGAACCAAACAAGTGCACCCTGACTTATATTTCAGAGGACGTACGATCCCAGTTGAGTGCGCAAAATGAACGAACACGAAATCCTGCAATGCTTCCGACGTAACTCAGACGGTACTTGGACGCCGCTAAAAGTCGTTGCGATCGCCGGCGTGCAGGTGGAAGCGGGTGCGGTGTTCTCGCGGGGTACATCAACCAGTGAAATTGATGTTGCGGCTTACCTTGACGATCTGGCGATACGTTTTCCTTTGTCGCTGCGCACGAGTTGATCGTGGTTTGCTTGGACTAGCCCCGCATGGCGAGCTGGTCAGCCGGGATTCGCCGCGCGTTTTTCATGGCTCCGCCTTCTGGAATTGACCTGGAGCGAGAGACATGGAGTGAAGCATTTCGAGCGATGCACGCCCGATGGCTTCCACCTTGGAGCCCGGTTCCGCCTTTGCCTTCAGAAGCTCAACCGCCTTCATGGCGTCCTCCTCGGCGACAACGAACGTCGTGAATGTTGTAATCCTGACAATTCGACCGTATTTCATGGGATCCATATGCTCGCACTACATTCTTGGCGCCGGTCACTGAACTAAATTCCACCTGGCCACTTATCACATACCAACCGAATCCAGATTACGTAAAGCGTTATGACCAATAGAATGCGGCAGTCCGAAGCTTCGCAATGCGAATTGTAAGCCTGGAGATCAATCAAGAGGATTGCCGGCGCCTCGCCGAGGAGGCCCGTAGCCGTGCGTTGCTTCCGAAGAGCGATCCGGGAGAACGCGCCTATTGGATGCATCTTTCTGACAAGTGGGCGCGGATGGCGGACCTGGCAGCAGCAACAAGCGCCTCCACGTTGACGGCGCCATGATCATCCGCCACGCCTGCGCCCATTCCTCCATGAGCGCCCGCCGCGGGTCTAGAGCTCGGTGGATGACGGTCGAACGAAATTGGCGGAGGGCTGAGGGTTCGAACCTCCGTCCTTTCGGGACCCCTCGGTTTTCGAGACCGATTGCCGGCCGCTCCAGCGGAGCCCTCCGTCGGCGATGACGTCGTGGTGTCGTTGGCGTGCGAACGGGTCTTGCGTGCGACGCCGGCCGTCGTGGCCGGCAACCGGCCTGACGCGCCGACGGCGACCGGTCATCCACAGTTGCCGCGCTTCGGCGTGTTGCCAGTCCTCCGGACGCTCCGTAGTGTTTCCGCCTCGCCTGACGCCACTGGGAGAACCACATGGCCAAGAGGACCACGCACCGCAGCTCGAAGGGCACCAAGCTCTACGCCGTCCGCGACAAGGAAGGTAAGTTCAAGGACATCCAGACCTACAAGCGCGCGCACGGCCAGGACCTCAAGCGCAAGAGCAAGAGCGAGTCCGCCGCCGCGAAGCCGAAGGCAAAGAGGAAGTCGGCGTCGAAGTCGAAATAGCATCGAGCGGCCGCGCGGCGCGCCCGCGCCGTCGCGGCCCCTGTAACTGGCGCTCCGTAGGGAAATCAAATCCCTCTCGCCGGTTAGACAGACCGGCCGCTTCACCAGATGCGTAACGGAGCCTAACGGCTTGCTCCCGCGTCGCCGGACGCGGGACAGATGGTGCGTCTGGGCCGATTCGAACGGCCACTGAATGCGCTCTCTCCAGCTAACCCAGAGACGAGATAAAGACCCTAGCGGTCGACCGCTATCACAATTCCTGCCGAACCTGGCAACGCGGGAGAAATTGTACATTCCTCAGATCGTACACTGGATTTGCACTGAACGATGGCAACAGTTGCTCTACCGTCGCCATTGGACGGCACCGGTAGCAGCGCCTGGAAAACTGAAACTCGCGCTGCAGTGCCTGTTGACCTTGCTAGTCCTCTATTTTTCCAACCTCTCCTTCAACATCGTAAAAAACCATTGCCAAATTAAGGTCCTGTTGCTGCCTATCAGTGGGAATCCTAACAGTGCCCAAGAATGAGGTTGTGATTTGCCTTCCTGGCGGCATACTGGCGCACGTATAGGTTTGAGTAGTCCCAGGAAGTCTCTTTATTGCCTGGGACAAAAATTCGCATCGCATGCATCTACATGCACTTCCGATGCGCACGCGCTCCTTACAACCCTCTTCAGAATTCACCTCGGAAGCAGATAACATGCACGCCGCGCGACGCTGGATTGCCGGCAGTTGATGCACTGATAGGGATTGTGGATGCGTGCATGGTTGCGCCGCTTTTAGGTTCCCAGCACACTCCCGCGCCGAGCTGGAAAACTGTCTAACCTGATCCGCAAGAGTTCTTTCAGCCTGTATCAATAGTCCGCGATTCTGCAAGTCCCGGCCGTCAAACTTCTTCGGGAGTAGAAAGAGCAAGGGCAACCAAGGACTTGTGTGCCTTTGACGCGCTAATTCGTAACTATCAACCAAGTCCTCCATCACATTAACGGAACTATCGAATTCGAGTAGTGCGTTGTTTGTAGCTACGGCAAAAGCCGCCATTCTAGCATAGTTCAGGTAGGATGGCGCGGACAGGTCGTAGTCCAGCAGATTTCACCTGAGATGCAAATAAACGGGCATCTTCCGACAGCGCGACCGGATCACTCAAGTCCGTTACTGGTCGGTCGCCACCGCCAATTTTTGTAATCGCGGCACTAAATTTTAATGCGCGCGCGTAATTCTTTAGGCGCTTCTAAGCTGACTCTGCTCCTCCTTCCTGCCCGTAGGCCGAAGCCTGAAGCCGCGCAAAAAAATCCGAGCTAAGATCTGAACTTGAAGCCACATGTGTCATGGAAACAATAAAATCACCACCCCACTCAACCTCCGTCACAACGCCATCCCCGGCACACGGCCGCAAAGCGCTTACCGGTAGGATCTTGTTTCAAGAGTTCAAGTGCGGCCGTAGATGGCCGCATCGCTTCTGGGCTAAGTCGCCGCAAATGACCCCATACCTTTGATCGAAGTAACAGTTGAGTTGCTTCTTCGCGGGAACTTTCATTGTTGATGCTAGCAGCATTCGCAGCAAGCTTGGCGCCGTACCCAAAAACGGAGGCATACGCGGAAATCTCAAGCTGGCTACGAACATCCTTACTGTTATTGACTTGTTCAACCGTAATTCTCTGCGAAATTTGGTTATCTTCTGGTGATCGAGGGGCTTCGTCGAGGCTAGCGATACATGGTGCAAACATCTCGCCAGTTACTTGATTTATTCCCATACCAAGACGGTATTGGGGGCCGCCCTCGTAAATCATGAACGAGGGTTTGTCAGCGGCATGGGTTGCGAAAACAGTAGAGGCAAGAATCAAACTCGATAGTATCGATCGCGAAAACATGATGCCTCCATAACAGCCGGACTATACTCATCGATAATCGAGTGTGGTTGTAAAGTAAAGACCATGCTACTTTGTTCAACGCGGGCCGATGCACACTCTCTGTTGTTCCCCCGAGCGACCGGACACGGTCAGGGCCTCCTGCGAGCCAACGACTGGAGCGGGCTTCGTTTCGGTGGAATGGAAACTCTCTCCGCTCGTCCCGCGAAAGCGGGGACCCAGCACAACAACACCGAATGCTTTTCCCTGGGCTTCCGCTTGAGCGGGAGCGAGCAGGGATAGAGGTCCCGTCAACCTGAACGGCTCTAGCGCGGCAGGTGCAAGCGCTCCGTAGGGAGATCGAATCCCTCTCGCCGGTTAGACAGACCGGCCGCCTCACCAGATGCGTAACGGAGCCTGATGACGTCATGCTCCCGCGTCGTCGGACGCGGGATAGATGGTGCGTCTGGGCCGACTCGAACGGCCACTGAATGCGCTCTCAACGCACTCCCTCTGCCGATTGGGGTACAGACGCGAAATTGTCTCGCTGAGCCGCGCGGGGCACGCGTCGGCGCAGGACAAATTGGAGGACCAGGCAGGATTCGAACCTGCGGTGGGCGAGAAGCCGGCGGATTAAGAGTCCGCCCCGTTCGGCCGCTTCGGTTACTGGTCCAATTCAATAGCTGAGCTCGCGATGCGCTGGGGGACCCGGGTGGTTTCGAGCCACATGCCGACGGATTAAAAGTCCGCTCCCTCTCCATTCGGGTGTGAGGCTCCGGGTCCAGGCGTGTACTGGCTGCGGCGGCGAGCCGCCCCGGTTTCGAGCTGCGACATCGACGCTCTCTCCGCCATGCGTTGCGATTGGTCCTTCCTCCAGGTGCCGCCCTGGATCGCTCGCTTATCGGGCGAGTGCTCTGCTGCTGAGCTAAGGAAGGCGAATTGGTGCGTCCTCACGGATTCGAACCGCGGGCCTTCTGCGTGTCGGGCAGATGCTCTGACCTGCTGAGCTAAGGACGCACGTTGCGGTGGCGCAATGGTGCCTCCTCAGGGAATCGAACCCCGGATCGCGCGGTGTAGGCGCGCAGCTTTGGCCGCTAAGCTAAGGAGGCAAATCGGTTTGGGATCGCCAACGAAGGGGCGTGCCGCCGACGGCGCGCCGTCAGATCCGGCCGTCCTCGACCGGCGGCGGTTCGGGCGATCGCCGGTCGCGCGGCGGCTGCCGGCGAAGTTTTCGGGCACCGGGACGCAGAAGCCTCCAATGCAGAAGTGCAACTTGCCCGGCCCGTCGGGAGCACGGGACTGTTGTTCGCGCAACTGCCGTTGAAATCTCGCGCTGACCTCGCGCCACAAGTCCTTGGCCAAAGCTTCGAGCTGGCGGGGCAGGTTGTTGAGCTGCGCCTTCTGCTCGTCCGAAAGCGACGCATAGAAATTCTCGAGCGCCGGCCGCAGCGCGGCGAGCGCCTCGCCGATCCGCTTCTCGGCAGCCTCGATCTGCTGGATGTTGGCGGCCGACTTTTCGTTGGCGCAAGCTTCGCGCACGAACGCGCGGGCCTTGGCGGCCGCCGACATGAACGCGTCGTAAGTGCTGGCGCTGCGCCTCGCTCGTCAGAGGCGCGCCCTCGAACCGGTCGGTGACGGACCGGATGATGCTTTCGACCCGGTACCCGCAGGGTGCGGCATCCGGACGGAGAGCCGGCGGCGCGGGGAGGGGCGGGGCCTCGGCGGACGGCGTCTGCGCCTGAAGCGGCGCGGCCGCGCCGGCCGCGAGAGCGACTGCGAGCACGACAGGTCGGGCGAACGTGAGCATGGACTTCCTCTTACGCCCCCGCGGTTCCTTCCTCTCCCCCGAATATGGCGTCGTCGCGCCGGAATGCCACTTCGTATGTTAACGTGAGCTGAACGGCTTGCGGTTTCGTTGCGGCGCAGCAGAATTGCGTGCGCCGCCCTAGTGGTCCGATTCCAACATTCGCACACCGCTTCAGCAGGCACCTTTGCGAATGTTGGAATCGAGGACCACTAGCAACTTTATGATTCTCAGTGGAGTTTGGATTTGACATTCGCTTTGCGAGCAAGCGGCTAGCTGGGTAGCGAATGTCAAATCCACTCCACTAGCGTCACATCGGCTTGAAGGCGCGGTCGAGTTCGACGTCGATCAGCATCGGCCCGCCGTCCTTGAGCGCCTTGCCGAGCAGGTCGGTCGCCTCATGCACGGTCTTCGCCCGGTCGGCCGCGACCCCGAGCGAACGCGCCAGCGAGACGAAATCGATCTTCGGGTCGATCAGTTCCATGCCGACGTAGCTGTCGGCCTGTTCGGCGAGCCCGCGCATGTTGTGCAGGCGCTGCTTGAGGATGCGGTACGAGGTGTTGTTCAGGATCACGAAGATCGCGCCGATCTTGTAGCGCGCCGCGGTCCACAGCCCCTGCACGGTGTACATGCTGCTGCCGTCGCCGATCAGGCCGACCACCGGCCGGTCCGGCAGGGCGAGCTTCACGCCGATGGTCGCCGGCAGGCCCCAGCCGATGCCGCCGCCGCGCAGGCCGAAATAGCTCTGCGGATCGTCGCTGCGGATGAGTTGCCGGATGCCGGGCGACGACGACAGCGCCTCCTCGACCACCACCGCGTCCTTCGGCAGCATCTCGCCGATGGCATGCAGCAGCGCCAGCGGCTGCACCGGCGATGCGCCGGCAAGGCCCTTGGCGCGGTTGACCAGCGCGGTCCGCTCGGCGGCGATGGCGTCGGTCGCGGTCTTGAGCCGGTCGCGCGCCATGCCGCGACCTCCGGCGCTCATGCGCTCGCGCACCGCGGCAATCAGGTCGGGCAGGGTGCCCTTCGGGTCGCCAAGGATCGCGACCTTGGGCGGGTAGTTCTTGCCGAGTTCCCACGGATCGACGTCGAGATGAATGAGGTCGATGCCGGGCGGCATCGGGTCGACATCGGACGGCAGCGACAGCGTGAACAGGTCGGCGCCGACCGAGAACAGCACGTCGTATTGCTCCAGCGTCTTGCGCGTATCGGGCGCCAGGCGGACCACCGATCCGCGGAACAGCGGGTGCGAGGTCGGGAACGACGCGGTGTTCGGCACGAACTCGGTGTAGACCGGGGCGCCGATGAGTTCGGCAAGCTCCACCAGCTCGGCATGTGCGTGGCTCTGCGCCACCGCGTCGCCCGCCATGATCACCGGCCGCTTGGCGTTGGCGAGCAGTTCCGCGGCAGCCTCGACTGCGGACTTGTCGCCGCGCGGTGCGCGGCGCAATCCGCGTCGGCGCCATGAGGTCGAGGTCGGCGTCGCCGCGCAGGATGTCGCCGGGCAATGAGAGGAACACCGGCCCGGTCGGCGGCGCCAGCGCAGTCTTGCAGGCACGGTGAAGGAGCCGCGGCAGGTCGACCAGCCGTGTCACTTCCGTCGACCATTTCACCATCGGCCGCGCGATTGTCGGCAGATCGGCCCACAGGATCGGTTCGGTGGCGGTGAAGCTCTGCTCGTGCTGGCCGGCAGTGACCAGGATCGGCGAACCCGCCTTCTGCGCGTCGTACAGCATGCCCATGGCGTTGCCGAGCCCGGGCGCGACATGCAGGTTGACCACCGCGAGCTTGCCGGAGGCCTGGGCGTAGCCGTCGGCCATCGCCATCACGGCGGCCTCCTGCAGGCCGAGGATGTAGTGGATCTCGTTCTCGGTCGCGAACGCATCCATCAGCGGCAGCTCGGTGGTGCCGGGATTGCCGAACAGGTACTCGACGCCTTCCTGCTTCAGGAGATCGAGGAAGGCGCGCTTTCCGGACATGACAGGCAAAGACGTTCTCCCAACCTTGTTGTGGTGTCTGACGGCCGGCGGCCACGATATCAATGAGGGTACATGTACCGGCAGCTTGGGTCTGCCGGGTCGTGAGCGAGGATGCGATCGTAGAGCCCGCCCGCCTCGGCGACCAGCGCGTCGGTCTCGTCGGGCAGCAGGAAGCCCTGACGGACGACGTCGGCCGCGGCCGCCCGCACCTTGGCCTCGTAGGCGGTGCGGTCGGCATAGCGGGCCGCGAGCGATGGCCGGGGATCGCCGGCCGCCAGGCGTTCGGCCTCGGTGCGTGCAAACGGCACGAACGAGCCGTCCCAGCGGCCGGTGGCCCAGGGGAACCCGGCCGCAGCGTTACGTGTATTGAAGCCGGTGCGGGTTCCAAGCGGCGCCAGCATCTCGGGCAGGCGGATGCCGCCGAGGTCGAGTCCATCGGCATCGGGCTTCGGCACCAGGGCACCGAAGGCCGGCCCGATGATCGGCGGCACGATGTCGGCGATCCGCTCGGCTGTCGAAGCGCGGCCCGAAGTCGAGGCGTGGCGGCCGGAGGTTGCTTTCCGGCAGCCGGAAATTCGGGATGCGGGGAAAGGCCCGCTTGAAGGCTTCGACCGTGACCAGCGTTCCGTCGGCGATGCGCGGATAGGTGCTGGGCGGCGGTTCGATATCGTCACGCACCCAGCGCTCGAATGCCGCCATCAAGGCGCGCATGGCGCGATAGTGGTCGAGCGTATTGACGCAGCTCGTGAAGATGCCGCGCTGGCGCTGCACCCCGGCGTAATGCTGCGCACCTGCGATGTGATAGATGCGCGCCTCGGGCGCCGGCGGCAGGTCGCGCTCGCCTTCCGGATCGGTCGCGATCAGCGAGGCCGCGCGGTTCCAGTATTCCGACGAGTTGTTGACGTAGAACAGTTTCGGCACGAACCCGAGCGCGCGTGCGCGGTCGAGCACGGATGCTTCCTGGCCGCTGACTGGATCGCGCGCGGTCATGGTGGTGAACGGGAAATAGTCGGTCGGGTAGATGTGGTCTTCCAGCACGCTGAAATGCCGCGTCGGCATTGCGAACCGGTAGTCGAAGCCGCCCTTGCCGCCGCCGGCGACATGAATGAACGCGCCGTCGAAGGCCGGGCTGCCGTCCTCATCGACGTGCAGGCCCCGCAGCAGCATGGTCTGGATCAGCCGCCCCGACTGCGAGATGCCGAAGATCGCGCTCTTCTGCGGCGGCGGTGCTCCCTCCAGCGGATTGCTTCGCAGGTAGGACAGGAGGTCGCGGATGCCCGCCATGCCGAGCGCAACGACGATCGGATCGCGCGCCGTGTAGGTGAGCTGATAGATGCGGCCCGGCTTGAAGCCGCCGTCGAGCCTGATCTCGGTCGGCGTGCCGCCGCCGGCCGGCTGCACGAACGACCATGCGGTGCGCGGAATTTCGGCGCGCGGCCCGTCCGGCCGCTCGCGCCAGGTCAGCAGCGCGTCGCCGGCGCTATCGTCGGCCGGCGCATAGGCGGTGCCGAGCAGCCCGGTGAAGCGCGCCGCCGCGCTCGGCGTGTTGACGATCAGGTCGTAGGCCACCTTGCCGGTAATCGGTCCGGCCGCGGTCGGTGGCGATCGGCGGCTCCAGCACCATGCGCTTGTCGCCGGGCGTGGTGGCGACGTCGGCGGCCCATGCCGACCAGACGAGCGTAAAGCCGCGCCGGAGCAGAAAGCCGTTGCCGGCATCCGCAGCGGTCGCCGGATCGTTGCTGCTGGTGGTCGTGCCGTTGAGCTGGCGCAGGATGCCGATGTTGCCGCGGTTGTTGACCTCGTAGAGCAGCACGCCGTTGCCGCGCGCTGCGTCCACCGGCCGCAACACCATGAACTCGGCGCTGAAAATCACCAGGCCGCGGTTGTTGCGCGGCGCGAGCTTGAGATCGGCGATCGGCGCATTGGCCGCGTGTTCGGGATCGAGCGCGAACCAGGCGCGGCCGCGCAGCTTCTCGTACGCGCCGGCCTCGCCGAATTCCGTGCCCGCCGCGAACGGCTCGCGGCTGACGATCTCCAGCCGTTCGACCCGCGCATATGCGGGTGCGGCAACGCAACTCGCGGCCAACACACATCCCAGGAAGATCAAAGTGCCGCATCGCGCTCGCATCGCAGGTCGTGAACAATGCCGGCCAGTATAAGCCGTGGCCGTCGCCGGTCCATTACCGCGGATGCTGCTGGCGCCATTCGCGCGGCGGCGTGAAGGTGCCGGCCCAGATGCCGCGCTTGGCGGCTTGCGCCGCGTCCTGCTCGGGCCGGTAGACCTGCGCGTGACCGTATGCCAGCGCCCAGCCGTCCCGGACGATCCAGGCGTTGAGATCGGAGCCGTCCGGCATGAAGCACACGCCGAGAACCCGCTTGAACTGATCGAGGCCCTTCGGGTCGCATCGCAGGTCGTGGCCCTGCACGTGAGCGCGCAGCGCGCGCAGCGCGGAGCGTCCGCACGGCCAGCTCTTGCCGTTGGCGTCCTGGCAGGTCTGCTCGAGTTCGACCGCGTCGATTCCCTCAAGCCGGATGCGCGTACCGTAGATCTCGATGGTATCGCCGTCGGCCACTGTCGCGGTGCCGGTCAGCGGTGGCGGCGGCTTGGCGATGAAGTACTTGTAGCCGTAGTAGGCGAGGGTGCCGATCAGCAGGACGCCGATAATCAGCGCGCGAACGTCGAGAGGCCGTGTGCCGGCGGGTCTGGCGGCTTGCCGCGGTATTCGTCGAGCCATTCGTCACTCAGCGAATCGGTGGAGATCGGGAACAGAGTATCCCGAGAGGATGCGGCAATCTTGCTGATTGCATGGTGCGCGAGCGTTGACGAACTGAAAGGTCCAGTCGTGACCCAGGCGGACCCGACTTGTTGGCCCAGTCCGTCGGCGAGTTGCGGGATTACGCAGGAACGTAGCTCAGCCTGATCGCGTCCTCGCCAATTCGATCGTTGGCCACAAGGCGCAGCGGCGGCCGGGCGCCGGCGAAGAACGGCTTGCCGCGGCCAAGCACGACGGGATGCAAGTAGAGTCGATACTCATCAATGAGACCAAGGTCGGTTAGGCTTCCTGCGAACTCCGGTCCGCCAACATCAATCTCCCCAACGAGTTCGGCTTTCAGCTTACGTATCACCGCCTCGACGTCACCCCCGACCAGCGTGGTGTTGGGACCGACTGACTTCAACGAGCGCGATACGACCCACTTCGGTTGGCTCCGCCACGCCGCCGCGAAGTCGCGTAGCTCGGGGTCCAATCAGGATGGTCTTCGTCCCAATAGCGCATGACCTCGTACAAGCGGCGGCCGTACACACTGCCCGTCAGGCCGCGCACTTGCTCAATGAAGTGACGAAAGAGTACGGGACCTGGCGAAAATTCCTGATGGTCGACATAGCCATCCAGGGATTGGTTCATTCCGAAGACGATCTTCGCCATGCTGCAAAATCTCCATCCCAGGTTCTTAGCGTAGCAGATCGTAGAAATCGGAATCTCGGCGGAATTGGTGCGCCAAGCAGGATTCGAACCTGCACTGTGCTCCTTCTGAGGGAGCCGCCTCCTGCCATTTGGGCTACTGGCGCATTTCTCTCGCGTTCGGAATGACGCAATCGAGGATCGGCCGCCGGCGAGAAACAAGCAAAACAAATGTAGCCCGCACCACGGATCGAACCTCCGCTGACGCGGCGGAGTTCCGGCCGTTGATCGGTGCGGGCCTAATGGCGTGCGCGTGGAGCCTTGCGGATGCGAGACATCGACGGGCAGGCCGGACAATATGAATGGTGCCGGCTGCGTGAGTCGAACACGCATGTTCCGCTTTACGAGGGCGGCGCTCTACCTGGTTCAGCCAAGCCGGCAAAAGACATAAATGGTCAGCGGCGCGCTCCCCGCTAAAAGGAAGCGACCTTGCAACAGGGACTACCGCTCCAAGCAGAGTGCGGCGCCGCTGGCCAATTCTGGACGTTCACGATGTCAAACAGCGAAACGCAATACTTCCACGTTCGCCGAAGCGATGAGCTTCGGCGTCGAACTTTGTCGTGCGCACACGTCATCTCAGCCGCGGCGCTTCACGCGCGCGGCGTTAATTCCAGCGTCGTAGCGCGACGGCATGCATCCGAACGCCGGATCGCACGCGCGAACACGCCAGGACAGGCAGAAACCCTTGTCGTTGTTTGAGTGTTTTGGACCATTCGGTCCCTCCTGCCTGTTCGGCGGAGGGCTGGCCCACCGCCGGGTTAGTCCGGGTTTCTTCAACCCGCAGCCGGGTTGCTTCGCTAGGTATGAGAAACCGCCACTCGCGCGCACGAAGCCACAACCGCCCGGTCGCATAAACGACCGGCCGCTGGTGGCGGCGCATCGCGCGGTATGGGTGCCAGTGTGGCGCATCGGGTTCCTCATGATGTCGCTGATATAGTTTGTCGGCGACATTTCGCCAGCCGGAGTCCGGCTCGCAACGCGCGTGTATATCTCAAATCATTTCGACGAAATCAAGGAGCGGAATGCAAGTTGGTATATGCGTGACCAATTCATCACGCACGTCGGCATGACGATGCGCTGACGCGCCGCTGGGCTTCCCGCGGCGTCACCGGTAGACTGTGCGCAAGATGCGGGCTCGACCCGCGCGTGGAAACGCCAGATGCACCGTTCGACCTGGGCGGCCGCCGCTGCCGCGATCACTGCATTCGTAAGTCTCGCCGGCGCGGCCGGGCCGCAGTCCGATCCGTTCGCCGGCAAGTCTGTGCAGATGATCATCGGGTTCGGTCCGGGCGGCGGCTACGATCTGTGGGGACGGATCGTCGGCCGGCATATCGGCCGGCACCTGCCTGGCACTCCGAACGTCGTGCCGCAGAACATGCCGGGCGCGGGCAGCTACACGGCGACCAACTACATCTACAACGTCGCGCCGAAGGACGGCTCGGTGCTCGGCATCATCGCGCGCGACGCCGCGCTCGGCCCGTTGAGCGGCGCGCCCGGCGCGCGGTTCGATTCCACCAAGCTGTCGTGGATCGGCACGCCCGCGAAGGAAACCAATGTCTGCATCGCGTTCCATACCGCCAAGGTGAAATCGCTTGCCGATCTTTTTCGTCAGCAACTGATCGTCGGCGACACCGGTCCCGGCACCGGGACGCGCTCCTATCCGAAGGTGCTGAACGAACTGATCGGCACCAGGTTCAGGCTGGTCGGAGGCTTTCCCTCGTCGACCGAAGTCTTCCTGGCGATGGAGCGGGGCGAGGTCGAGGGTATTTGCGAGAGCCTCGACAGCGTCAGGAACCGGCGGCCGGAGTGGATCGCCGGCGGCAAGGTCGTGATCCTGTTCCAGGCCGGACCGCAGCCGCATCCGTCGCTGCCTGGCGTGCCGTTCGTGCTCGATCTCGCCCGCGACGACGAGCAGCGTCGGATGCTGGAGTATCTCTATGCCGGGCAAGGCATCGGCCGGCCGTTCGTGGCGCCGCCCGGCCTGCCGCCGGAGCGGCTGAAGATGCTGCGCGATGCGTTCGACGCCACGATGCGCGATCCGCAATTTACCGACGAGGTACGCCGGTCGAAGCTCGAGCTCGAGCCCGAGGACGGCGCGCATCTCGCCGCGCTGATCGAAAAAATCTATGCGACGCCGCGGGCGATCGTGGATAAGATCGCCGCCATCATCAAATAGGACCGCCGAGATGAGATTCACCCGACGCGATGCCAAGGCTTACGCCCGCGCCAACTTCAAGGGCCTCTGGGCCGCGGCGCAGACGCCGTTCTCTCCCGACCTGGCGATCGACGAGGCGGGGCTGCGCCGGAACCTGCGGCACTGGGTCGACGACCTCGGCGTCGACGGCGTGTTCATCGGCGGCAAGCAGGGCGAGTTCTTCTCGATGTCGGTGCCGGAGCGCAAGCGCCTGTTCGACATCGCGCTCGACGAGATCGGCGGCACGCGCACCATCATGTCGTGCTCGGACCAGAACATGGACGTGGTGCTCGATCTCGCACGCCACGCCAAGGCGATCGGCTCGGACTACATCGTGGTGCATGCGCCGGTGCTGCACTTCTTCCACAAGCAGGACGAGACGCTCGTAAGAGTACTACCGCTACATCAGCGAGCAGGTGGAGATCGGCATCGCGCTGTGGAGCCACCCGGATTCCGGCTACCTGATGAGCCCGGAGCTGTGCGCCCGCATCGCCGAAATCCCGAACGTGGTGGCGATCAAGTACAGCGTGCCGCGGGAGATGTATGCGCGGCTGACGCGGCTCGCCGGCGACAAGATCCTGGTCAGCACGGCGTCGGAGGAGGAATGGTTCGACAACATCGTCGAGCTCGGCTGGCAGCTCTACCTGTGCTCGTCGCCGCCCTACACGCTGCAGACCAAGGTCGACCGCCGCATGCGCGAATACACCGACCTTGCCTTCGCCGGCGAGGTGGCGCGCGCCAAGGCGGTGCGCGACAGCCTCAATCCGGTACGCGAGGCGTTCCGCCGGACCCGCCCGCCGGAGAAATTCCACGCGCATTCGAAATACTGGCAGGAGTTGCTCGGCCAGGCCGGCGGCGCGGTGCGCCGGCCGCTGCTGGCGCTGACCGAAGCCGAGAAGGAAGCGACGCGGCGCGCGTTCGAGACCTGCGGCCTGAAGCTCGACCGCGTGCGCTCGAGCGCGGCTTAGCAGTTTCCACCGCCGTCATGGCCGGCGCTTGTCGACGCGGCCATCCACGACGTTGCTCTGCGGCGACGAGGAAGACGTGGATGCCCGCAACAAGTGCGGGCATGACGACGGTGAGTGCATGAATACAGAGGAGAACAATGGCCACCGGACGACTGCACGCCTTCAACTTCCAGAAATGGATCGGCGAGAACCAGCATCTGCTCAAGCCGCCGGTCGGCAACAAGAAGGTGTTCGAGGACGGCGAGATGACCGTGCAGGTGGTCGGCGGTCCGAACGAGCGCACCGACTATCACGACGATCCGGTGGAAGAGTTCTTCTACCAGCTCAAGGGCGACATGGTCCTGAAGGTCGTCGACGGCGGCAAGTTCTACGACGTGCCGATCCGCGAGGGCGAAGTGTTCCTGCTGCCGCCGCACGTGCCGCATTCGCCGCAGCGTCCGCAGGAGGGCTCGGTCGGGCTCGTGGTCGAGGCCGCGCGCCCGCACGAACTCGATGCGTTCAACTGGTACTGCTTCGAATGCGGCAACCTCGTTCACCGCATCGAGGTGAAGGTGCAGCACCTGGTGAAGGACCTGCCGCCGCTCTACGAGGCGTTCTACGCCGACGCCGCAGCGCGCACCTGCAAGAAGTGCGGCGCCGTCCATCCCGGTAAGAAGCCGCCCGCCGGCTGGGTGAAGATTTAGCAGGCTGCTGAAAATCACTCGGCCGTCATTCCGGACGCCGCGCAAGCGGCGATCCGGAATCCAGACATCACCGAAGTCAAAGCTGGATTCCGGGCTCGCGCTATTGCGCGCCCCGGAATGACCGGGCGTTTGTCAGTGGTCTGTCAACTGGTTGAGGGCCGCGAAACCGAACGCCAAATCAAATCTATTCCGGCACAAGACCGCTCTTCGCCACGTACGACCGGTATGCGGCGATCTCGGTGCGGATTCGCTCGGCGAATTGTTCCGGGGTGCCGCCGCCCGGCTCGGTATTGGTCTTCCGCATGGCCTGCTGCACCTCCGGCATCGCCATCACCGCGTTGGCTTCAGCATTCAGGCGCTCGATGATCGGTCGCGGGGTGCCGAGGGGAGCCAGCAAGCCGATCCAGCTCAGAACATGGAAGTCCGGGAGACCGGCTTCAGCCATGGTGGGAATCTCGGGCGCGCTCGGCATGCGCGTCGGCCCGGCAACCGCGATCGCCTTCAGTTTGCCGGTCTGCACCAGTGGGATGATCGTGCCCGGTGAATCGAAAGTATATTGAACGTGGTTTCCCATGACGTTCGTGAGCGAATGGCTGCTTCCGTTGAACGGCACGTGAAACGCATCGATGCCCAGCACCGCCTTCAATCGCTCGCCGTTGACGTGGTTCAGCGTGTTTTTCCCGACCGATGAATAGCTCACCGTTCCCGGATGCGCCTTCACATGGGCGACCAGCTCGGGAATATTGTTGGGAGGAAATGACGGTGACGCGACCAGGACCTGCGCCCATCGGCCGAACACCGTGACCGGGCTGAAGTCTTTGGTCGGGTCGTACGGGACGGTCTTGACGGTGGCGGGCGCGACGGAAATCTCTGAAATGGCCGCGACGTAGAGCGTGTAGCCATCCGGTTCGGCTCTCACCACCGACATCGCGCCGATGGTGCCGCCCGCGCCGGGCCGGCTCTCGACCACGATCGGCTGTCCCAGGCGCTTCGACATCTGTTCGGCAAACAGCCGCGCCATCAGATCGGCGCCGCCGCCGGGCGGATAGCCGACGACAAACTTGATCGGCTTGCTCGGCCAGGTCTGCGCGCGGGCGTCGTCGGCCGGGAAGATGCAGCCGATCGCCAATGCCAGTCCGCAACCGGCAGTGGTGACGATACGCCCGACGATCTCCAGCGCGGTTCGGATACGGCCTTTCCGCTGCCCTTGGCGTGAATTTCCCGCGCTCATAGACACTCCCGTCGGTTGAAATTGACTGCCAACCGGCTCGTCCCGGCGCGTTCGGGCCGCTGGCCTACCTGCTCGACACTGCATTTGTGAAAGCAAGGTGCGGGCCAAGACACGGATGGATGCTGCGCAAGAGCTGCGCCGCAGGGTCGGAATCATCGAGAAGCTCAGGCTCTCTGCGCGGTCACGGGATCAGTGGCGAACCGCGCTATCGCGTTGCACGCCGCGCCGCGTCAGGGACGCGCGTCAACCGAGCCGATATTTCTCCACCGCCTTGGCGTCCCAGCTCAGTCCGTTGCCGGGGCATTCGCTTGGAACGGCGCAGCCGTCGATGACCCGCAGCGGTTGCTCGACGATCTTGTCGGCCCAATCGACATATTCGAGATAGTGGCAGGTCGGCGTCGCGGCGAGCAGATGCGCGCTCACCTCGGGAAAGAGATGCGATGAC
The DNA here is from genome assembly GCA_963807865.1 of uncultured Alphaproteobacteria bacterium. Classification (GTDB taxonomy): domain Bacteria; phylum Pseudomonadota; class Alphaproteobacteria; order Rhizobiales; family Xanthobacteraceae; genus VAZQ01. The sequence goes on from CAWEDK010000031.1 coordinate 122,720, forward strand.
ATCGGAATGCGATGGGTGGCGGCGAGCGCGGCGGCGCGCAGCCAGCCGGTGACGCCGCCGATGCGTTCGAGGTCCGGCATCACGTAGTCGGCGGCGCCCGCCGCGAGCGCCACCGCCATGCCGGCGGGCTCGGAAAAATTCTCGCCGATCTGGATCGGCACATTCAGCTCGCGCACCAGTGCCGCATAGCCCGCATAGTCGTCGTGGCGAATCGGTTCTTCCAGCCAGGCGAGGCCCTCACTGTCGAGCGCGCGCCCGCGCGCCAGTGCGTCGGCGAGGCCGAGCGCCTGGTTGTAATCGACCATGATGGCGACGGTCGTCGCCGACCCGCTTGCGCACCGCATGCAGCGCGGCGAGGTCCTCAGCGAGCGTCGGGTAACCGAGCCTGAGCTTGACGGCGCGGAAGCCGCTGGCGAGCAGCTTCTCGGCTTCGTCGGCGACCTTGCCGGGCGCCATCAGGCCGAGGCCGCAGGAGTTGTAGGCCATGATCGGCTTGGGCGTGCTGCCGACCAGCGTGGCCAGCGGCACGTTCAGCGCGAGCGCCAGCGCGTCCCAGGCGGCGACATCCACGCCCGACATCGCCATCCGCACAATGCCCTGCACGCCGATCAGCGCGAAGCGCTCGGCGAGCCTGGCCCACAGCTCGACCGGTGCGACCGTCTCGCCCTTCAGGGTGCGCTCGGCCTCGCCGAGGATGCTGGCGATCGCCGGCATCGCGGCCGGGAAGTAGCACCACAGATACGAGCGGCCGGTGACGCCTTCCTCGGTCTCGAGATCGATCAGCAGCAGCGGCGCCTTGGTGATCGTGCCCCGGCTGGTCCCGAGCGCGTAGGTCATCGGCACCTCGACGCCGACGCAGCGGATGGCGCGGACGGTGAGAGTGGCGGGTGCTCTGGTGACTACCGGAGCTTGGTCCGGGGCATGGAAGAGATCGTCGATACTGCAAGATAATGCGTGGGCCAACGAGCTTAGTGTTTCGAAAATCAGGTTCTCGATCCCCCCTCTCGTATCTAGAAATTGAAACGCTAGTGGTGCCGATGCGGCTTGCGAGCATTGCCCCAGATAAATTTCGGAGTCGACGCCAATCGCGAAAGGAAAAATTTGACTGATCGGGGCTGCATATCGGCATCAGCGCCTATGCTCCCAGGCCGCCCGTCGGCGTGCAGCGTGAGGATGTCGCGCACCGCGCGGTTCATCGGCGTCGGCACGCCGACCTGCTGCCCGAGCTCGACTACGCCGCCCGACAGCCAGCGCACTTCGAGCGGCCGCCCGCCCTGCAGGTCGTGGTGCATCGAAGTCGTCATCTCGGGCGGCCAGCCGTCGAAGAACGGAATGCGCTGCTCGGCATAGTCGGCCGGCAGTTTGACCCCGTGGGCGCGGCCGACCGCCACCACTTCGCGGGCGAGATCGAGCAGGAATTCGCGCGTCAGCGGGTTTGTGCGGATCGGCCCGATGGTGTGGCGCATCGCCGTGGTGGCGCCCGACATCGCGACCAGCACCGCGTATTTCTCCCAGATCGAACGCCGCACGTCGTCGCTGAGCTCGGCATTGATCCCGCCGGCCTTGCAGGCGGCCAGGAATGTTTCGGCGCGCCGCGAGCGGCTGCCGTCGTATTCGCCGAACACCAGCCGGTTGAGCGGGCCGGTCTGCGCGATCACGCCCGGGCGGCCGATCGCGGTCCCGACATACGCGACCCCGCCCATCAGGGCCTTGTCGCCGAAGACCGGGCGCAGCATGTCGTCCTTCTGCACGCCGTTCTGGAACGAGATGATGCCGGTGTCCGGCCCCATGATCGGCAGGAGCTGGCGTGCCGCGGCCTGGGTGTCCCAGAGCTTGACGGCGAACATCACCATGTCGACCGGCCCGATGGTGGCGGGGTCGTCGGTCACGTTAACCTTCGGCAGGTGCAGGGACTGGGACGGGTCGGTGCTCTCGATCGCAAGCCCGCCCTCGCGCATGGCGGCGAGATGGGAGCCGCGTGCAACGAAATGGACGTCGGCCCCTCCCTTCGCCAGCTTGGCGCCGAAAAAGCCGCCGACGCCGCCCGATCCCATGATGGCTATCCGCAAGGTGCTCTCCGCTTGGCTCAAGACCGCATAAATGAGGTGGGATCAATACTGTGCCGCGGCCTGCCACTCAATCCATCCCGGGCAGCCGCCGGGCCCCGGATTTTTCATGCATTCTTGAAGCCCAAGCGGCGAATGCCCATATTGCCGGTAGTCGGTCACCCGGCGGACAGAGCGTCCGTTTGGAGGGCCGGTCGAGGGGGTGCCGTAAGGGCCCCGTCAAAGTCGCTTCCTGAGGGCTTTGAAGATGTCCCGAGTTCCGTCGTTGTCCAGCCCGTTTCTGTTGGGATTCGACGAGATCGAGCGTGCGCTCGATCGAGTTGCAAAGGCCGCGGACGGCTACCCGCCGTACAATATCGAGCGGGTCGCACGCGAGAACGGCCGTCCCGAGCGGCTGCGGATCACCCTGGCGGTTGCAGGTTTCACCCGCGACCAGCTCGACGTGACGGTCGAGGAAAGCCAGCTCGTCATCCGCGGACGCCAGCAGGACGACAAGGCCCGCCAATATCTCCATCGCGGCATTGCCGCGCGCCAATTCCAGCGCACCTTCGTGCTGGCTGACGGCATGGAGGTTCTGGGCGCGGACTTGAAGAACGGGCTGCTGTCGATCGATCTCGCCCGGCCGGAGCCGGAACGGGTCGTGAAGACGATCAGCATCACGGACCAGGATTGAACCCGAAAGGGCTCGACGCGTTAGTGGAAAAGGAGTTGAGTGCCATGACAAACAACGAAATGACCACCAGAGACCCCAATATCTCGCCCGAAGCGCTGGCGTTGCTGGGCGGCGGCAGGATCGCGTACGTGCGGACGATCCGCTCGGAGGACGTGCAGAAGCAGTTTCCGCAGGCGCCCGCGCTTGCTCCCGGATCGATGCTCTATGCGCTGCACGCGGCCGACGGCACGCCGATCATGCTGACCGACAGCCGCGAGGCGGCGATCGCGAATGCCTGGAGCCAGGAGCTCGAGACCGTCAGCTTGCATTGAGGTCGCTCGGCGACTGTGCGTTGCCGCGAACTCAAGGAGCGTGAGTTGCTCGGTCTCTTGCGACCTCGCTCTCGCGGACTCTGTGGCCGATGTAGCGTCGACAAATGACGCCGCATCGGGACCACATTTCGGCCCAACAAGAAGCTCGTGATTGTGTGATCCCTGTCACAGCCTAGCAGCGCGAATTGGACGATAGTGATCCTCGCGTGAATGCCACGCGAGGAGCACGTATCATGTTCGATCCGTCCGCAACCCGCCTTGGAATGCCGTCCGAGATGTTCGCCGCCCAGGGCGAAAACCGTCTCGCCTACGTCAAGGCGATCCGGTCGGAAGACGTGGCGCTGCTCTGTGCGGACGCTCCCGTCCTTGAGCCCGGCCACGTCGTGTACGTGCTGCATGCTTCCGACGGCACGCCGATCGTTCTGGCCGACAGCCACCAGTCGGCGGCCGAGGGCGCCGAGAACCACGATCTCGAAATGGTCAGCGTGCACTGAGAAGGCGGCACTCGCACCTTCCGGGACGGCACGCCTTATCGACTGCGTTAACGATTAGAATTATGCCGCGCTCGCCGACGGCATTGCCAGCACCGCATACAACGCTTCTGCATCGCGCGAATCGCGCAGTTTGCGGGCGACGTCGGGGTCTCGCAGCAATCTTGCGACCCGCGCCAGCGCCTTGAGATGATCGGCGCCGGCGCCTTCCGGCGCCAGCAGCAGAAACACCAGATCGACCGGCTGGCCGTCGAGCGCCTCGAAATCGACCGGCCGTTCGAGACGCGCAAACAGCCCGAACAGCTTGCCGAGCTTTGGCAGCTTGCCGTGCGGAATCGCAATTCCGTTGCCGACACCGGTCGAGCCGAGCTTCTCGCGCTGCTGCAAGATCTCCAGGATGGTGCGCTCATTCTGGCCGGAAAGTTCGGCGGCCCTGACGGCCAACTCCGCCAGCACCTGCTTCTTGCTGGTGACTTTCAGGGCAGGAATGATGGCATTGGTCGCGACGAGGTCGGTGAGCAGCATGGACCTTTTCCAGTAATCCGGGGGCTCAGCGGAATGGACGTCGCCAAAGGCGGCGGACCATAAGAGGGGGCTCCGGGGCCGTCAATGGGCGTCGGTCTCGATCGGCGGCGGATCGATCCAGCCGATGTGCCCGTCCGCGCGGCGGTAAACCAGATTGATCCGGCCATGTCCAGCGTGCCGGAAAACCACGACGGCAACACCGCGCAGGTCGAGTTCCATCACGGCTTCGCTGACGGACTGGCGCTTCAGGGCGGTCGTCGATTCGGCGATGACGGCCGGATTCCACTCCGGCACTTCCTCGTCGGTGTCGTGATCGGGCGCCGCCAGCACATAGCTGGGCGCATCGATCGCGGCGAGTTCTACGACGTTGCCGTTGGCACGGGATTGGTGGTCCTTCAGCCGCCGCTTGTAGCGGCGAAGCCGCTTTTCGATTCGCAGCGCAGCCTCATCGGCGCTGGCATAGGCGTCGGCCGCGGTTGCCTCGGCTTCGAGGACGATTCCCGAATCGAGGTGGATGACGCACTCGGTGCGGAAGCCGTAGCCCTCCTTCCCGACAGTCACGTGGCCCGAAAAGCCGCCGTCGAAATATTTCGCCGTGGCCTCGGCGATGCGCTCGTTGACGCGCGTGCGCAGCGATTCGCCGATGTCGATGTTCTTACCCGAGACGCGAAACGGCATGAGCGGCCTCCGAGAAACAGCCCGCCACGGGGCTGTGGATGCCCCAGTCCTTCGGACATATGGACGATAACGCACGAATGCCAGATTGCGATCCATACCGGAACCAGCAAGGTGCTTCAGGTCGTCGCGCCCATGAGCGACTGCTTCTCGCGCCGACGCTGCACCGAGGACGGTATCCGCATTGCCTCACGATACTTTGCAACGGTTCGCCGCGCGATGTCGATGCCTGCCCCGCGCAGCATGTCCACGATCACGTCGTCGGACAGCACCTGCTCCGGGCGCTCGGCGTCGATCAATTGCCTGATACGGTGGCGCACCGCTTCCGCCGAATGAGCTTCGCCGCCGTCGGCCGATGAAATCGCCGAGGTGAAAAAGTACTTCAGTTCGAAGATGCCGCGGCTGGTCGCCATGTACTTGTTGGCCGTCACGCGCGACACCGTCGACTTCGTGCATGCTGATGGCGTCCGCGATGGTCTTGAGATTGAGCGGTCGCAGATGCTGTACGCCGTTTGCGAAGAACGCGTCCTGCTGGCGCACGATCTCGGTCGAGACCTTGAGAATGGTCTTGGCGCGCTGATCGAGCGCGCGGATCAGCCAGGTCGCGGTCTGCAGGCAGTCGGCCAGATAGCTCTTGTCCTTGTCGCTCTTGGCGACCTTGGCGACTTCGGCGTGATAGCTCTGGTTGACCAGGACCTTCGGCAGCGTTTCGGAATTGAGCTCGATGAGCCAGCCTCCGTCCGGACCCGATCGCACGAACACGTCCGGCACGATCGGGTGCACCATCGTGGTGCCGAACGCCAGGCCGGGCTTCGGGTTGAGCTGACGGATTTCCCCGATCATGTCGCTCAGGTCTTCGTCGTCGACGCCGCAGATGCTTGCGCAACGCCGCCAGATCGCGCCGGGCGAGCAGGTCGAGATGGCCGACCAGCGCCTGCATGGCGGGATCGAAGCGATTGCGCTCCCGAAGCTGGATCGCGAGACATTCGGTGAGGTTGCGGGCACAGACGCCCGCCGGTTCGAAGCCCTGCAGAATGGCGAGCACCGCTTCGACCTCGGAGAGCGGCGCGCCGAGCTTCTCGCCGACCTGCGCGAGGTCGCCACCGAGGTAGCCGGCCTCGTCGACGAGATCGATGAGGTACTGCCCGATCATGCGCCGCGCCGGATCAGTGACCGCCAGCGTGAGCTGCTCGGCGAGGTGGTCGACCAGCGTCGTCTCGGCCGCGACGAAGGCTTCGAGATTGTAGTCGCCGTCCTCGCGGCGCGTGGTGCCGGTGCCGGCCCCGCCCCATTCGGAATAGCCCGGCGGGACGTCGGCATTGGAGCGCGACGCCACCGCGTCGGTGTCGGCCGGCGGGTACGTCGTCCGGCTCGGTCGCCGAGGCCCGGACGGTCGGTGGCGCGCTCCAGTTCCGGGCTGCTGCTCCGACCATTCGCCGTCGTTGCGGTCAGGCGGCCGGGGTCGGCGTCCTCGGGCCGGGCCTCGTCTTCCCCGGTCCGCTCGAGCAGAGGATTGCGCTCGAGTTCGCCTTCCACGTAGGCCGCCAGATCGAGATTGCTGAGCTGCAGCAGCTTGATGGCCTGCATCAGCTGCGGCGTCATGACGAGGGCGTGGCCCTGCCGGATCTCCAGTCGTTGAATTAAGCGCCACGATCTTCCCGGTAATTGGTCCAATTCTTGCTTATCCGGTTCCGGGGCCGGTGTACACACCTTCTATTGGCGAGTGTTAATTGCGGGGGTTTCCCTGCCCGAGCCGGGTGGCGGACGCCGGCTTGGACCGGAAATACCCTGAGCGGCGTGGCCGTCCGCACCCGGCTAGGCGCGGAAGTCCTCGCCGAGGTAGAGCCGCCGGACCTCGGGGTCGTTGACGATTTCGTCCTGGCTGCCTTCCATCAGGACCTCGCCCGAATAGATCACGTAGGACCGGTCGGTGAGCGCCAGCGTCTCGCGGACATTGTGGTCGGTGATGAGCACGCCGATGCCGCGGTTGGTCAGGTGCCGGACCAGCTTCTGAATGTCCCAGACGGCCTTGGGATCGATGCCGGCGAACGGCTCGTCGAGCAGCATGTAGCTCGGCCGGCTCGCGAGCGCGCGGGCGATCTCGACCCGCCGGCGTTCGCCGCCGGACAGCGCGATCGACGGCGTCTTGCGATGGCGGGTGATGCCGAATTCCTCCAGCAGGGCATTGAGGTCGGCTTCGCGCCGGCGGCGGTTGGGCTCCACAACCTCGAGCACCGAGCGGATGTTGTCCTCGACATTGAGGCCGCGGAAGATCGAGGCTTCCTGCGGCAGGTAGCCGATGCCGAGCCGGGCGCGCTGATACATCGGCAGGTTGGTGACGTCGTAGCCGTCGAGTTCGACGATGCCGCGATCGGCCTTGACCAGGCCGGTGATCATGTAGAACGCCGTGGTCTTGCCGGCGCCGTTCGGTCCGAGCAGCCCGACCGCCTCGCCGCGCCGGACGTAGACGCTCACGTCCTTGACGACCTTGCGCCCGCCGTAGCTCTTTTCGAGGCCGTGCGCCGCCAGATAGTTGTCGCGGACCTGCTCCTGCGGGCCGGCGGCGTGCCTCCCGTTGCTGGCGCTGCCGGATATTGCGCGGCTTTCGCGGCCTCGCGGCGTGCGTCCACGGCGTTCGTGCCGAAGCCGTCCAGCGCGACCTTCTGTGCCAGCTGCCGTTCGCGCGCCTTTCTGCTGGCGGGGCAGGCGCCGCTGTCGGAACAACGTCAGGATATTGATCACGCCTGCCTCAACGTCTCTGGTCGCGGAGCCGTGTCCGCGATCCTGAGCCGGAAATTACCTAATGCGCACGGCTCGGCGGCTCACAACCTGTCGCTTTTGCCGGCTGCCGCAGAGCCGATACTCGCGGTGCGGATCGGGCGCCAATGTCCGATAATTGGCGCTTTCGATGGTTCGTAAAGGCTTAGTGCGGCAACCGCGCGACGCCGCCCTCGAGAGGCTCACCTTTTCTCAGAACTGCGTGAGCTGGGCTGAAACAGGCCTTCGACCCGTCCCTGGTCCATCTTGGTCACGCCGGTGCCGAGGTCGACGAGCAGCCGCTGGCCGCGCAGGACGTCGGTGCCGCGCGTCACGATCACGTTTCCCGACCAGCGTGACGGTATTCGCCCGCATATCGAAGATGCCGCTGTCGCCCGAGGCGTTCTGCTCCTTCTGGGTCACCGTCACGCCGCCCTTGGCCTCGATCCGGCGGATCTGCTTCGAGGCGGAATCGCTGCCCTTCGCGCCCTTGGCGTTGGGCTCCTCGTCGTAGATGCACGACCAGCTGACTTGCAGCGCATTTCGGTGTCGCCCTGGATGACGTGCACGTCGCCCGTGAACGTCGCCATCCGGTCCTTGTCGCGCACCTCCAGCGAGGCCGCCTTGATTTTGACCGGCTCGTCGCGGTTCTGCGAGAAGCCCTGCAGCGCGTTGGGCGGGCCTTGATTCTGGTTCTTCTGCGCGCTCGCCGGACGAACCCGCGAGTACGAGCATCGCGGCGAGCGCCGCGATGGCGGCGCTTCGGCAACGGCGCATGGTGGCCGGGCCGATCATCGCGTGCGCACCGCCGCGTCAAACCGTGTCGCGCTTTCGCCCTTCGATCGTCACCGATCACTCCGCGATCGAAACGAACGACGTCGCCGGACTCGCTGATTTCCATCCGGTTCGACTTGACCAGCCATTCAAGCGATTTCACTTCGACCGGCTTGTCGGAGACGATCTTGCCGCCGCGAATATCGATCACGGCTTCCGCCAGCCGCGCCTGATAGCCGGACGAGGTCGTGACCAGGATGTTCTTCTCGAGCGTCAGGAGTTCGCTCTTGGTGTCGTAGAAGACCATTGTGCGCCGTCGTTTCGAACGAGACGTTGTTCTGCATCTCCATGGTGGCGTGCAGGCCCTGCAGCTCGACCACGTCGGGCTTGAGCAGATCGCGCGCGGCGGCCTGCGCGGTCAACTCGTAAGCCCGCTTGTCGGTGGTGAAGCCGGCGATCCGCGGCTGCTGCATGGTGATCTTGGTGCCGGACACCACCAGGTTGCCGATATCGATCGGCACCTTGGCCAGCGCGCGCAGCGGCTTGTGCAAGCTGTTGTAGGCGACGCCGCCGGCAATGCCGAGCGCGATGGTGGACGGAACCAATATCCGCAAGATGCGCACCCACCGGCTGTGACGCACGGCGGCACGGAACACCAGATCGTCGTTGCCGCGATTGGCCACGTCAAAGACGGCTGGCCCGCGTGCGTCGAAGTCTGATACGACGGTCACGATGTTGATCCCCAGACCGCCACCTGACGAAACGAATCAGGCGGCCCCCTAGCCTTAGTCCCCGACTTCAGCCTGGCAACAGTCGGCTACAAATATGGCCTGCCCGGGGCAGGCCATAAAAACAAATTTCAGGAAATAACGATTACTTAACAGTCATTTACGAGTGCGCGAAGATATCCTCAGCGGCCCAGCCCGCCAGAATCCAGCCTGACCCGGTCGGGCAGGAAGCGGAAGCAGGCCTGCGCCAGTTCCGCCCGCTGCTCGCGGACCAGCATGGTGTCGAGCTTCGTCTTGAGGGCGTGCAGGTGGAGCACGTCGGAGGCCGCGTAGCTGGCCTGTGCGTCGGTCAGCTCGTCGGCGCCCCAATCGGACGATTGCTGCTGCTTCGACAGTTCGACGCCCAGCAACTCACGCACCAGGTCCTTCAGTCCGTGCTTGTCGGTGTAGGTGCGCGCGATGCGCGAGGCGATCTTGGTGCAGTAGACCGGGCTCGGCATCACGCCGAACGCATGCTGCAGCACGCCGAGATCGAAGCGGGCGAAATGAAAGATCTTGAGGATGGCCGGATCGCCGAGCAGCTTTGTGAGGTTCGGCGCCTGCGTTGCGCCCGCGGGAATCTGCACCACGTCGGCGGAGCCGTCGCCGGGCGACAACTGCACGACGCAGAGCCGGTCGCGATGCGGGTCGAGCCCCATCGTCTCGGTGTCGATCGCGACCGCGCCGCTCCGATAGTGCGACAGGTCCGGCAGGTCGCCGCGGTGCAGGCGGATGGTCATCGCGGCGCCCCCCGACGAACCGCGGTATCCCGTTTCGTCATTATTGTCTTGCTCAATGCACCACCTGCTGGTGGCCGTCGCTCTCGCCGTAAGCTTCCTCGCGATAGAGGCCGAGCGCATGCATGGACGGCAGGTCGTTGAACGCGAACAGCACCGCGTCGTCGCGATCCGATGCGTTGGCGTGCTCGTGCCAGGCCCACGACGGCACGACGAAGATGTCGTTCTTGCTTCCAGTCGAACCGCCGGCCGGCGATGATCGAATAGCCCGCGCCCTTGGCGACGTTGTAGACCACCGAGCCGGTATGACGGTGCGCGCGCGTGCGCTCGCCGCCCCGCAGCAACTGGATCGACGCGCCGAGCGTCTTCATCACCGGCCCGCCGGTCGACCGGATTGACGTACTGCATGATGATGCCGTCGTAGGGCGAGCCGTCGCTCGCCTGCGCGGCCTGCGTCGAGCGTCTCGTAGGTCGAATTCCATTCGTACTTGAGCAGCGGCGAGTAGGGCTTGCTCCAGGCCTCGCCGCCCGACGGCAGCAGGCCGCGGCCGCCGTAGATCGAGACGGTATCGTTGAGCGGGAAGTTCGACTTCTGCACGTGCTCGGGATGCACGGCGTAGAAGTTGGCGTCGAGCTGGTTGACCAGCAGCATGTCGAGGCCGTCCTGCCAGATCGTGACGTCGCCGTCGGCCTCGACGCCGTGATCGTGCCAGGTGCCGTTCGGCGTGATGACGAAGTCGCCGGCCGCGAGGCTCATCTTGTGGCCGTCGACCACCGTGTAGCCGCCGGCGCCCTCCATGATGAAGCGCAGCGCCGACGAGGCGTGATTGTGCGCGGTCGCGAACTCGCCGGGCCGCATCACCTGCAGCCCGGTATAGAGCCAGCCGACGCAGGCCGAGAGGCCCTTGCGGCCGGGATTTTCCAGCGCGATCACCCGCCGGCCGGCCTTCTCGGGGCTGACCATGTCGAGCGCCTGCAGCACCAGCGGCCGCAGCGCCGCGTAGCTCCACAGCGTCGGCAGCGAGGTCGGCTGCGGTTGCCACGGCTCGATGTCGTTCGCCACGGTCCAGAGCGCGTAGCTCTGCTGGCGGCCGAGGTCGCGGTAGTAGGCGTCGAGTTCGGCCGTGTCCTCGACGTTGGCTCGACCGATCACGTCTTCGCGCATGTCCAGCTCCGCCGGGTTGTTAATGCGGTGACGCGATGCTCAAAAGCTGGTGCCCAGGAGAGGACTCGAACCTCCACGGCTCTCACCGCTAGTACCTGAAACTAGTGCGTCTACCAATTCCGCCACCTGGGCACGTGCGGCGATAGGTAGGCAGGGGTTTCGGCCTTGTCAAATATCGAAATCAGGGCCGTCTGCCGCCCCTATACAGCCCGGAACCGATCCTGTAATCCGGCTAGTGTCCCGATTCCGAAGTTCGCATGATTGTGCGGCACTCTCGTTTGCGAACTTCGGAATCGACGGACACTAGCAACTTATTGATCCAGTGTGGCTTCGGTTCAGAAAGTCCGCATGCTGGACTCGCCGCAATAATGATGCGGACTTCTGAACCGCCACACTGGCGTCCGCGGCACCAAGAGCGTGGCATGAACGCTAATCCCCTCGATACCCTCGTCACCGTCTACGGCGGCTCCGGCTTTCTGGGCCGCCACGTGGTGCGCGCGCTGGCCAAGCGCGGCTACCGCATCCGCGTCGCGGTCCGGCGGCCGGAACTGGCCGGATTTCTGCAGCCGATCGGGCGGGTCGGGCAAATTCACGCCGTGCAGGCCAACCTGCGCTACCCCGAGTCAGTCGCCGCCGCCGCTCACGACGCCGACGTGCTGATCAACCTGGTCGGCATCCTGTTCGAGCGCGGGCAGCAGACGTTCGATGCGGTGCAGGCTACTGGGGCCGATGCAGTCGCGCAGGCGGCTAGGGCGCATGGCGCGCGCCTCGTCCATATGTCGGCGCTCGGCGCCGACGAGAACGGCGCATCGCACTACGCGCGCTCCAAGGCGGCGGGTGAGAAGCTCGCGCTCGATGCGGTGCCGTCGGCGACGGTTTTCCGGCCGTCGATCGTGTTCGGGCCGGAGGACGACTTCTTCAACAAGTTCGCCGGTCTCGCGCGGATCGCGCCGGTCCTGCCGCTGGTCGGTGGTGGCCACACCCGGTTCCAGCCGGTATTTGCCGGCGATGTCGCCAGCGCGGTCGCGGCCGCGGTCGACGGCCGGACAAAGCCCGGCACGGTCTACGAACTCGGCGGGCCGGAGGTGAAAACCTTCAAGGAACTGATGCAGTACGTGCTGGACACCACCGGGCGATCGCGCCTGCTGGTGCCGATCCCGTTCGCGCTCGCCAAGTTCAAGGCGTCGTTCCTGCAGTTCATGCCCAAGCCGCTGTTGACGCCCGATCAGGTCGAACTGCTGCGCGGCGATATCGTGGTGTCGGAGGCGGCCAAGAGCGAAGGCCGCACCTTCGCGGCTCTCGGCATCGACCCGGCCACGATCGAATCGGTCGTGCCGTCTTACCTGTGGCGCTTCCGCAAGACCGGCCAGTTCGGCGCCCGCATGGCGTAAGGTCAGGTCACGCGCCCATAGCCCAGCGCCAGCGCGATCAGGCCGAGCGAGCCGACGATCACCCGCCACCAGGCGAACAGCGCGAAGCCGTGCCGCGTCACATAGTCGAGCAGCGTCTTGACCACGAACCAGGCGGCGACGAACGACGTGACGAAGCCGATCACCACCAGCAGCGTCTTGTCGGCGTTCATCTGCGAATAATTCTTGTAGAGGTCGAGCGTGAACGCGCCGAGCATGGTCGGGATGGCGAGGAAGAACGAGAACTCAGCGGCCGAGCGCTTGTCGGTCCCGAGCAGCATCGCGGACACGATCGTTGCGCCCGAGCGCGACACGCCCGGGATCATCGCGAGGCACTGCGCCAGCCCAATGATGAAGTAGGTCGGCAGCGAGAAACGGGTGGCGTCGTGGTAGCGCGGCTTGAGATTCAGGCCGTCGACCAGGAGCAGAATGGCGCCGCCGACGATCAGCGAAAAGCAGACCACCCAGGGATTGAACAACTGGTTCTTGATGAAGCCGTGGAGCGCCGCGCCGATCACCGCGGCCGGCAGAAATGCGATCAGCACGCCGATGACGAAATGGCGCGCCGCCGGGTCGGTGAACATGCCCATCGCGATCCGCCACAGCCGTCCGAAGTAGATCGACAGGATCGCCAGGATGGCGCCGAGCTGGATCAGAACAACGAAGGTCTTGCCGAACTGGTCGTCGTCGAAGCCGAAGAAGGTTTCCAGCAGCAGCAGATGACCGGTGGAAGACACCGGAAGAAACTCGGTCAGTCCCTCGAGCACACCGAGGACGAATGCCTTGAGAACGTCGAATGACATGCGGCGGCTCCAGCGGGAGGGATCAAATCAAGGACAACAGCCGGAATTCGACCCCCGGGGGGCAGCTTTTCCCGCATCATTAACCGCGGAGCAACGGGGAAGGGCGAACATTGCACAAATTGATCCGGTCGCCCGGAGGCGGCCGGTTGCTCGCGTTAACCGCTTGTTTACGGCCCGAACGGCCGGCGCGTTGCCGCAATCCTTGACTGGGACATGCTGACCTTATTCCACCACAGCTTCTGCCCGCATTCGCGCTTCGCTCGGCTGGCGCTCGGAGAGCATGGCCTGGCCGTGCGGATGGTCGAGGAGCGGGCGTGGGAACGCCGCGAGGAATTCTTGCTGCTCAATCCGGCCGGCAGCACCCCCGTGCTGGTGGAGGAGGGGCATCCGGCGATTCCGGGCGCCGGCATCATCGCCGAATTCCTGGACGAGACCCGCGGCCATGAGTTCGGCGACCGCCGGTTCCTGCCGCGCGACATCGACCAGCGCGTCGAGGTGCGCCGGCTCATGAGCTGGTTCAACGACAAGTTCTTCGCCGAGGTCAGCGGCCCGCTCACGATGGAGCGGCTTTACCGGCGGCACTTGCCGGTCAGCGCCGGCGGCGGTTCCCCGGATACCGAGGTGATCCGTGCGGCGCGCCACAACATCCGCTATCATCTGGCCCACATCGGCTGGCTGGTGCGCACTCGCGACTGGCTGGCCGGCGAGCGGCTGACCTATGCCGACCTCGCGGCGGCCGCGCATCTGTCGGCGGTCGACTATCTGGGTGATGTACCGTGGAAAGAGGACGAGGCCGCCAAGAACTGGTACGCGCAGGTGAAGTCGCGACCCTCGTTCCGCCCGCTGCTGGCCGAGACGATCGCGGGCATTCCGCCGTCCGAAACCTACGCCAACCTCGACTTCTGAACGATCCGGCCGCGCTGAAGGCCGAATTCGCGGCTGCGGCGCGCAGCCACGGCTTCGACGTCGTCGGCGTGACCCGGCCCGATTCGATCCCGCTCGCCGGGGAACGGCTGATGCGGTTCCTGGCCGATGGCGCGCACGGCGACATGGACTGGATGGCGACGACGGCGGAACGCCGGGGCGATCCGCGCGCGCTCATGACCGAGGTTCGCTCCGTCATCATGCTGGGGATGAACTACGCCTCCGGCGCCGACCCGCTCGCGATCCTTAAGGCGCGCGAGCGCGGCGCTATCTCGGTTTATGCGCAGAGCGACGATTATCACGAGATCATCAAGCCGAAGCTCAAGGCGCTCGCCCGTTGGCTGATCGCCAATGCTGGCGGCGACGTGAAGGTGTTCGTCGATACCGCCGCCTTGATGGAGAAGCCGCTGGCGGCAGCGTCCGGGCTCGGCTGGCAGGGCAAGCACACCAATCTGGTCTCGCGTGAATTCGGCTCGTGGCTCTTTCTCGGAGCGATCCTGACGACCGTCGAACTGCCGCCCGATGTGGCGGAGCCCGATCACTGCGGCACCTGCCGGGCGTGTCTCGACATCTGCCCAACCGCGGCCTTTCCGGCGCCCTACCGGCTCGACGCGAGGCGCTGCATTTCCTACCTCACCATCGAGCACAAGGGGCCGATCCCGCACGAATTCCGCCCTGCGATGGGCAATCGCATCTATGGCTGTGACGATTGCCTCGCGGTATGCCCCTGGAACAAGTTCGCGCAAACCGGCCGCGAGGCGAAGCTGGCGGCGCGCCAGGCGTGGCAGGCGCCTCGGCTCGCCGATCTCGCCCGGCTCGACGATGCGGACTTCCGCAAGCTGTTTGCGAAATCGCCGGTGAAACGGACCGGCCGCGACCGCTTCCTGCGCAACGTGCTGATCGCGATTGGAAACTCCGGCGATGTTGCGCTCGCTCGCGAAGCCGAGCGGCTGCTCGCCGATCCGTCTCCTCTGGTGCGCGGCGCGGCCGTCTGGGCATTGGGGCAACTCGACCGCGAACGGCTCGCAGCGCTGGCCCCAAATCAACTCGCTGTGGAGAGCGATTTGAATGTGCGTGACGAATGGTCGGCCGCGCTCGATCCGAAGGCAGCGTGATGGCGATGCTGACCTGTCTCGGATTCGGTTATTGCGCGCGCCATTACGTGGCGCATTTCGGCCGCCGCTTCGATCGCATCGTCGGCACGACCCGGACGGCCGAACGCGCTGCGGTTCTCGCCGCGCAAGATTTCGGCGGCCGGCACGTCGACATGCTGGTTTTCGATGGGATGCTACCCTGCGATGATCTCGCGGCCGCCATTGCGGCGAGCGACGCGCTGCTCGTCTCGGCCGCACCGGGAGACAGCGGCGACCCATTCCTGGCGGCGCTCGGCGAACGGATCGCGGCGGCGCCGCGCCTCGCCGGCGTGGTGCTTCTGTCGACGCTCGGAGTCTATCCGGATTCCGGTGGCGCGTGGATCGACGAAGCCACGGAGGTCGTGCGCGGCCGTGCGCGTCGCGGCAACGCGCGCATCGATGCGGAGCAAGCGTGGCAGGCGCTCGGCGCGCGCCGCAATCTGCCGGTTGCCATCCTCCGGCTTGGCGGCATCTACGGTCCCGGCCAGAACGGCATGCTGCGGCTCCTGCGCGGCAGCGCGCAGCGCATCGCCAAGCCGGGCCACGTGTCGAACCGCATCCATGTCTACGATATCGCGCAAGCGATCGATGCGGCGTTCGCGCGCCGCGCCGACGGCATCTTCAACATCGTGGATGACGAGCCGGCTTCGCCCAGCGATCAGGTGGCCTTCGCAGCCGAGCTCCTTGGCATCGCGCCGCCGCTTGAGATTCCGTTCGCGGAAGCCGCCCAGCATCTCTCGCCGTTCGCGCTGAGCTTCTATGAAGGTTGCATCCGCGCCCGCAACGACAAGCTCAAAGCCGATCTCGGCGTGAGGCTGCGCTACCCCAATTATCGCGCCGGTCTGCGGGCGCTTCATGAGGCGGGCGATCACCTCAGCGCCGTCAAGCCTGCGGCCGTCACTCCGGCTTGAGGCCCGCCTTTTCGGCAACGGCGGTCCAGCGCGCCACCTCCGATTTCAATCGCGCGCCGGTGGTCTTGGAATCGAGATACATCGTGGTGTTGCCGTGACGCCGGAACGCTTCCTGCGCGTCGGGGCTTTCGGCGACCGCCGCAATTTCCTTTTCCCACCATTGCACGATCGCCGGCGGCAGTTTTGCCGGCCCGAGGAATCCGAACCAGAGATCAAAATCGAGAGTCGGATACCCCAGTTCACCGAGCGTCGGTACATCTGGTGCAAATGATGAGCGCCTGCTGCCGACGTTGGCGAGGATGCGGAGCTTGCCGGATTGTACATGCGGCAGCGCCGAACTGACCGGCAGGTAGGTCAAATGAACCTGCCCGGAGACGAAATCGGTGATCGCCTGCGCGGCGCCGCGATAAGGCACGTGCTGCACTTCGAGGCCGAGGTGCTGCTTGAACAGCTCGAAGCCGAGTTGCTGCAGCGTCCCAGCGCCGGGCGAGGAATAGTTGTAGTAGCCGGGCTTTGCCTTGACGGCCGCGATCAGTTCGCCGAGCGAGCTGACCGGCAACACCGCGGGGTTGATCACCAGCGCGACGCTGCTCGCCGTCAGTGTGGCGATCGGCGTGAAGCTCGTCACCGGATCGTAGCGCAAATTCTTGATCAGCGCCTTGTGCACGGTGAGCGGCGCACCCGCGGTGACCAGCGTGTAGCCGTCAGGCGCCGCGGCGGCCACTATTTCGGTCCCGAGCGATCCGCTGGCGCCCGGCTTGTTGTCGACCACGACCGGCTGGCCGTATCGCTCGGTGATCTTCTGCCCGGCGATGCGCGCGATCAGGTCGAAAGCGGTGCCCGGAGAAAACGGCACCACGATCGTGATGCGGCGCGACGGGTAATCCTGCGCGCCGGCCGGCGACGCCAAGGTCAGAGCGAGCAGGGCGCCGGCGAGGCAGCGGATGTATGCCTGAGCCATCGTCTCGAACTCCGCGGAACTCCCTAAAACTCCGCCACGGCGGCGATCAGCCGCTCGATGTCTTCCGGCCGTGACAGCCGGTGGTCGCCGTCCTTGATCATCGTCAGCACGACGTCATCGCGGGCAAAACGCGAGACCAATTCCACCGCATGTTGCCAGGGAACGTCGGGGTCTTGCACCCCCTGGAGGATCCGCACCGGACATCCGGTCTCGATCATGCCGCCGAGCAACAAGTGTTGGCGGCCGTCCTCGATCAGCCCCCGGGTAATCAAATATGGATCGCCGGAATATTGCGAGGGCCGCGCCCAGACGCCATTTTGCTCGATTTCGCGCCGAATTTCGGGAGGAAATCGCTTCCACATCAATTCCTCGGTGAAATCGACGGCCGGCGCGATCAGCACCATTCCGGCGATCTGGGCGAGCGCCGCAGTTTGGGGCCGCGCGCTGATTGCCTGCGACAGCAGGAGCGCCAGCCATCCCCCCATCGAGGAGCCGATGACCACCTGCGGGCCGCGGCAACAAACCTCAAAAACCGCGACGCACTCTTCCAGCCAGCGGCCGATCGTGCCGGCGGTAAAATCGCCGCCCGATTCGCCGTGCCCCGAATAGTCGAAGCGAACCATGCCGCGGCCGTGGTCCCGTGCCCAGGCGTCCAGCGCCTCAGCCTTGGTGCCCTTCATGTCGGACTTGAAGCCGCCGAGCCAGAGCAGGCCGGGGGCGCTCCCAGGGCGCTGGCGGACGGCGACACGCCGCTCCGCCGAACCGGTTCCAACTTGCAGGAATTTCAGGCAACAATCGCTCATCGGGGATTATGCGTCGAGCCATCTTAGTGGTGGTCTTGCCCTGTTTGGCCGCAGACTGCCATTGAATGCAAGGGTGCCGCTTGCGAACAGGGGTCACCGGAGGCCGAATCGGGCGAAAAGGTATGGGTCGGTGAGCAACGCCTACGGCGACACCCAGGAGGTCGCGCGCACCTTGGCGGGTGCGACCATCCTGCAGATCGTGCCCACGCTGCGCGAGGGGCCGGTCGCCCGTACGGCGCTCAATGTCGCGCAAGCGCTGCTGCAGTGGGGCGCCCGGGCCATGATCGCGGCCGAGGAGGGCCCGTTGGCCGACGAGCTCAAGTCGTCCGGCGGCGAATGGATTCCGCTCGTCAACGAGTCCAGCAATCTGTTCAAGCTGCGCCGCAGCGCGCGAGTGCTGGAAGAGTTCATTGCCGGCGAACGGGTCGACATCGTGCATGCGCAAAGCGCCGGCGGTGCTTGGTGTGCGCATCTCGCGGCCTCGCAAATCGCGGTCTGGCTGGTGACGACGTTGCCGGACGTGCCGCCGAAGTCGCGGCTGAAGGCCTTCTGGGCAAGCTCACTTGGACGCGGCGATCGCGTCATTGCGCCTTCGAGCTTTGCGGCCACGGCGATGATGGAGCGCTACCGGCTGCCGCGCGAGCGCATCACCATCGTGCCGCGCGGGATCGACACGGCGACCTACGATCCGGCCGCGGTCGATTCGCGCCGGATCTCGGCGCTGTGCACAGCATGGAAAGTGCCGGACGATGCGCGGATCGTGCTGGCGCCGGGCCGCGTTGCCCCGTGGAACGGCCAGCTCGTGCTGCCCGGGGTCGCCAAGAAGCTGGTCGAAGCGGGCATGAGCAACGTCGTGTTCGTTCTGGCCGGCGAAAGCCGCAGCCACAAAAAATACGCGCAGTCGCTCCTCGATCAGGCGAAGACGCTCGACGTGCAAAAGATGTTCCGGCTGATCGGCCACTGCCGCGACATGCCGGCGGCGTTCGCAGCGGCCGATGTGGTGGCGGTGCCGGCGACCGAATCTCCCATGCTCGGCCGCGTCGTGGCGCAGGCGCAAGCGATGGGCCGGCCGGTGGTGACGACCGATGTCGGAGTTCTGCCCGAGCACCTGGTGACGCCGCCCGAAATGCCCGAGGACGTGCGCACCGGCTGGGTGGTCAAGCCAGCCGATGCCGAGGCCTTCGCCGGCGCGCTCGAGGCGGCGTTGTCGCTCGACGGCACGGCCTACCGGGCAATGTGCGCCCGCGCGCGGCAGTTTGCCGAGTACATGTTTTCGCCACAGAGCGTCGCAGCGGCCACCCGCGCGGTCTATACATCGCTGTTGGCGCGCGACACCTGAGCCTTTTCCCGGGCGGAATGCGGCAAGGTGCCTGCGCATTATCGTTGACTTATGGCCGGTTTCTACCGATCCTTCTGCCGCCTGCCAGCCAGGCAAGTTGCAACAGCTTGAGGAGAGCAAAGCCATTCGCCGACCGATGAGAACCGCGCAGCCCGCCGCCAAGGATGGCCCGCGCATCAATGAGGAGATCCGCTCCCGCGAAGTCCAGTTGATCGACCAGACCGGCCATAATCATGGGCCGATCGATACCCAGGTCGCTTTGCAAAGAGCCCAGGAGGCCGGGCTTGATCTCGTGGAGATCGCCCCGAATTCGGTCCCGCCTGTCGCCAAGCTTCTTGATTACGGTAAGTATAAATATCAGGCGCAGAAGAAGGCGGCCGAAGCCCGCAAGAAACAGAAAGTCGTCGAGGTCAAGGAGATCAAGCTCCGGCCGATGATCGACGATCACGATTACGACGTGAAGATGCGTTCGATGCAGCGCTTCTTCGAAGAGGGGGACAAGGTTAAGGTCACCTTGCGTTTCCGTGGCCGCGAACTGGCCCACCAGGAACTCGGCTACAAATTGCTCAACCGGGTCAAGGACGACAACTCGAAGGTCGCCAAGGTCGAGCAGGAACCGCGTTTCGAAGGCCGCCAGGTGGTGATGGTGCTGGCACCACGATAATCAGCCCGAACAGAATAAGCGGACGCCGTTAGGTCGATCTCTGCCTGACGGCGATTTTTTTCGCCATCGGGCAACGTTTGCGGCGTCCTGCCGTCAGTCGAAGCTGCCGACGCTCCCGCGATCCGTCTGGACCGAACCAGAGTCCCGTGCGAACGCCATGTCGTCGCGAGCGGGCGGAGCCCGGGCCACGATGAACTGAGACAGCACGAAGATCGCACCCACCAGCACGAAACAGATGCGGGTCCGCCAATGGGCGTCGAACCAGCGAAGCGGATTGCTCATGGCGGGCCTCTCTGCCGCGACCGTACTCGGACGAGCCATGCAACGGCTGTGCCGCCGTCGCAGTACGGATGAAAATTGCCGATCGTGGCGTTTGGTTCCGTGCCTGGGAGGTGAGGGGGGCACGACTTGTCGCCTCCTTCCCGACGGATGCCCGCCGACGCCCGACACGTCCCCTAAGTTCTTGTGACAACGCACGATCTTGGGCGGAAGGGGCGGTAGCTGCCGGAACCGGCTCTACCCCCTTGTGGCGGTTGTATTTTCCCGCGGCCTCTGCCATAACCCGGCCCTCCCGCCGCCCGGCGCAAGGGCTGCCGTGGCGGTGGCGAAGTGCTCAATCAGCACGCTCAAACGAGCAAAAACCGGCCAGCCGGCGGTTTGCCATGGCACGGCCGAAAGGAGAGCCAAATGCCCAAGATCAAGACCAAGTCGGGCGCTAAAAAGCGCTTCAAGATTACCGGAACCGGCAAGGTGCTTTATGCCCACCGTGGCAAGCGGCACGGCATGATCAAGCGGACCAACAAGCAGATCCGCCAGCTTCGCGGCACCGCGGTGCTGTTCAAGACCGACGGCGACAACATCAAGAAATACTGGTTGCCCAACGGTTGAAGTTCGGCCGCCGAGCGGCGGCATGCCTCGCCTTCGTTTCATGTAATCTGTCAGGAGATCAACCATGGCCCGCGTCAAACGCGGCGTGACGGGACACGCCAAACACAAGAAGGTCCTCAAGCAAGCCAAGGGCTTTTACGGCCGGCGCAAGAACACCATCCGGGTCGCCAAGCAGGCGGTCGAGAAGGCCAACCAGTACGCCTACCGCGACCGCAAGCGTCGCAAGCGTACGTTCCGCGCGTTGTGGATTCAGCGGCTCAACGCGGCGGTGCGGCCGTTCGGCCTGACCTACAGCCGGTTCATCAATGGCCTCGACCTCGCCGGGGTCACGGTCGACCGCAAGGTGCTGTCCGATCTGGCGATCCACGAGCCGGTGGCGTTCCAGGCGATCGTCGAGCAGGCCAAGTCGGCGATCCCCGCGACGGCGTAGGAGCTTGGCGACTAATCCGTCGTCCAGATTCGTCCGCGTTGCTCCGTGCCTTCCGCCCATTCCCGCGCGAGCGGGAATCCAGGCTTGCGGGCATTTTTTCGCGGTAGCCTTGGTGCTGGGTCCCCGATTGCGCGGGGACGAGCGGAGGGAGAGCTCCATCTGTTAACGGAGCGGCCGATGATCGACACCGCCTATGTCCGGCGCATGGCGCGCTACAATCGCTGGCAGAACCAGAATCTCTATGGTGTCGCCGACACGTTGCCGGACGATGAGCGCCGCCGTGAGCGCGGTTCGTTCTTCGGCTCGATCCACAAGACGCTGAGTCACCTGCTCTGGGCCGACCGCGTCTGGATGAGCCGTTTCGGCGAGGGGCAGAAGCTCGAGGTCGGCATTCCGCAATCGGTCTCGCTCTATCCCGATTGGGAGCCGCTCAAACGCGAGCGCGGCGGCCTTTGACGAAACCATCATCGGCTGGGCCGACAAGCTCGATGCGTCGTGGCTAGCGAACGACCTGACCTTTTATTCGTACGGCGCCCAACGCGAGTTCACCAAGCCGAAGTGGCTCGTGGTGACGCACCTGTTCAACCACCAGACCCATCACCGCGGCCAGATCCACTGCATGTTGACGCAGGCGGGCGGACGGCCGCACGACACCGACTTGCCGCTGCTGGCGGAGTGACGCGATGTCCGATCCGAGCACACTCGAACAGGAAGTCCTGTCCGCCGTCGCCGGCGCTGGCGACGAGGCGGCGCTCGAAGCAGTGCGGATCGCCGCGCTCGGCAAGAGCGGTTCGGTGTCCGCGCTGCTGCGCACGCTTGGCTCGATGACGCCCGAGCAGCGCAAGGCCGAGGGGCCGCGCATCAACGGCCTCAAGGACCGCGTCACCGAAGCGCTTGCGGCGCGCAAGGACGCGCTCAAGCATGCGGCGCTCGACGCCCGGCTCAACACCGAAGCGGTCGACGTCACGCTGCCGGTGCGTGAGCCGCCGACCGAGACCGGGCGCATCCATCCGATCAGCCAGGTGGTCGACGAGTTGACGGCGATCTTCGCCGACATGGGTTTCGCGATTGCCGAAGGGCCCGACATCGAGACCGACGATCTCAACTTCACCAAGCTCAACTTCCCGGAAGGGCATCCCGCCCGCGAGATGCACGACACGTTCTATCTCAATCCCAAGCCGGACGGCTCGCGCATGCTGCTGCGGACGCACACCTCGCCCGTGCAGGTGCGCACCATGCTGAGCCAGAAGCCGCCGATCCGCGTGATCATCCCGGGCCGCACCTATCGCAGCGACTCCGACCAGACCCACACGCCGATGTTCCACCAGGTCGAGGGCCTGGTCATCGACAAGGGCGCGCACCTCGGCCACCTGAAATGGATCCTGCAGGAGTTCTGCAAGGCGTTCTTCGAGGTCGATCACGTCAAGATGCGCTTCCGGCCGTCGTTCTTCCCGTTCACCGAGCCGTCGCTCGAGGTCGACATCCAGTGCCGGCGCGACAAGGGCGAGGTACGCTTCGGCGAGGGCGAGGACTGGATGGAGATTCTCGGCTGCGGCATGGTGCATCCGAACGTGCTGCGCAATTGCGGGCTCGATCCCGACGAGTACCAGGGCTTCGCCTGGGGCCTGGGGATCGACCGCATCGCGATGCTGAAATACGGCATGCCGGACCTGCGCCCGTTCTTCGAGGCCGACGTGCGCTGGCTCTCGCACTACGGCTTCCGCCCGCTCGACTTCCCGACGCTCGCGGGAGGATTGAGCTGATGCCAACGCATAGAGTTCGATACTCTTGCCGTTGGCTCGGTGCGTCCCCTCTCCCGCTTGCGGGGGAGGGTTAGGGAGGGGGCAGGCAAGCGAGATTGCCAATGGGTGATGCCTCCAAGGTCCCGACGTGGCAGGTCGCGACGAAGCTGCGATCCCGCGCTCGCTCGTTGCGGCAAGGGTCGACAGATGCAGAGCGGACCGTTTGGAATGCTCTCCGCGCGCACCGCCTGAATGGGATGAGCTTTCGGCGACAGGTTCCGGTCGGTCCATATATCGCCGATTTCGTCTGTCACGCCGCACGCCTTGTGATCGAAGTCGATGGCGGACAACATTTCGCTGCCGAACATCGGCAACGCGACATGCGACGCGACGCTTTTCTCATGTCCAAGGGTTATCGCGTGGCTCGCTTCAACAACTATGACGTTCTGACCAATCTTCAGGGCGTGTTGGAGACAATTGCAGCAGCGTGCGAGTCTGCCCCCTCCCTAACCCTCCCCCGCAAGCGGGGGAGGGGACTGGGCGGTGCGAGCGGAGGGATTGCGGCCAACGCCCGGAAAGACAAGTCGTCATGAAATTCACGCTCGCCTGGCTCAAGGAGCATCTCGACACCGACGCGCCGCTCGACAAGATCGTCGACAAGCTCACCATGATCGGGCTCGAGGTCGAGAAGCGTCGAGGACAAGGGCAAGGCGCTCGCGCCGTTCACCATCGCGCGCGTGATCTCGGCCGAGCAGCATCCCGAACGCCGACCG
This sequence comes from uncultured Alphaproteobacteria bacterium, assembly GCA_963807865.1. Lineage (GTDB taxonomy): Bacteria > Pseudomonadota > Alphaproteobacteria > Rhizobiales > Xanthobacteraceae > VAZQ01. The sequence continues at coordinate 146,441 of CAWEDK010000031.1, forward strand.
GTTGCGCGTCTGCATGGTCGACACCGGCGCGGCGAGCCGGTGCAGGTCGTGTGCGGCGCGCCCAACGCGCGCGCCGGCATGACCGGCGTGTTCGTGCCGCCCGGCGCCTACATCCCCGGCAAGGACATGACGCTCGGCATCGGCAAGATCCGCGGCGTCGAAAGCCGCGGCATGCTGGTCTCCGAGTTCGAGCTGCAGATCTCCGACGACCACGAAGGCATCATCGACCTGCCGGCCGACGCGCCGCTCGGCGCCAACTACGCCAAGTGGGCGGGCCTCGACGACCCGGTGATCGAGATCAACCTGACGCCGAACCGTCCCGACTGCACCGGCGTGCACGGCATCGCGCGCGATCTTGCCGCCGCCGACATGGGCACGTTCAAGGATCCGGCGATCGCGCCGGTCGAGGGCAAGTTCCCGTGTCCGGTGAAGGTAACGCTCGAGTTCGGTTCGACGCCGTCGCTGTGCCCGGCCTTCGGTTTGCGCTTCGTGCGCGGCGTCAAGAATGGCCCGTCGCCCGAATGGCTGCAGCGCCGCCTCAAGGCGATCGGACTGCGCCCGATCAACGCGCTGGTCGACATCACCAACTTCATGACCTACGACCGCGGCCGGCCGCTGCACGTGTTCGACGCCGCCAAGGTGCACGGCAATCTCACCGTCCGGCGCGCGAAGCCGGGCGAGACGCTGCTCGCGCTCGACGGCAAGACCTACACGCTCGACGACACGGTCTGCGTCATCGCCGATGAGCATGGCGTCGAGTCGCTCGCCGGCATCATGGGCGGCGAGGCCTCGGGCTGCTCGGAGACCACCACCGACGTGCTGATCGAATCGGCGCTGTGGGAGCCGCTCAACATCGCGCAGACCGGCCGCAAGCTCGGCATCAACTCGGATGCGCGTTATCGCTTCGAGCGCGGCGTCGATCCGGCGTTCATGCTGCCCGGGCTGGAACTCGCCACGCGCATGGTACTCGACCTGTGCGGCGGCGAGCCGTCGGCCGTCACGGTTGCCGGCAAGGTCGAGACGCCCGCGCAAGTGATCGATTTTCCGCTGGCGGAATTGCCGCGGCTTGCCGGCCTCACCGCCAGCCTGGCCGAGGTCAAACGCGTGCTCGAAGCGTTGGGCTTCGGCGTGGCCGGGCAGGGCGACCGCGTGAAGGTCACGGTGCCGTCCTGGCGTCCCGATGTGCACGGCAAGGCCGACATCGTCGAGGAGATCGTGCGCATCCTGGGCGTCGATCGCATTCCGGCGACGCCGTTCGATCGCGGCGACGCGCCGCGCAAGCCGATCCTGACGCCGATCCAGATGCGCACGCGCAAGGCCAAGCGGTCGCTCGCCGCCCGCGGCATGGTCGAGGCCGTCACCTGGTCGTTCGTGTCGAAGCCGCAGGCCGAATTGTTTGGCGGCGCGAAGCCCGAACTGGCGCTCGCCAATCCGATTGCGGCCGATCTCTCCGACATGCGGCCGAGCCTGCTGCCGGGGCTGATCGCGGCGGCGCAGCGCAACGCCGACCGCGGCTCGCGCGATGTCGCGCTGTTCGAGGTTGGGCAGATTTTCCGCGGCGACCGGCCGGAGGATCAGTTCACCGCCGCCAGCGGCGTGCGGCGCGCGCTCGCCAAGGCGAGCGGCAGCGGCCGTTACTGGTCGGGCCAGGTCGGCGAAGTCGATGCCTTCGACGCCAAGGGCGACGCGCTTGCCGTGCTGACGGCGGCCGGCGCGCCGGCCGCCGCGCTCCAGATCGTGCCGGGCGGGCCGGCGTGGTTTCATCCCGGCCGCAGCGGCACCATTCAGATCGGCCCGCAGAACGTGCTTGGACACTTCGGCGAACTGCATCCGCGCGTGCTGGAGGCGCTCGAGGCCGAGGGCCCGCTGGTCGCATTCGAGGTGATCCTCGAGAAGATTTCCGAGCCCAAGGCGAAGGCGACCCGAGCCAAGCCCGTGCTCGAGCTGTCGCCGTTCCAGCCGGTCGAGCGCGACTTCGCGTTCGTGGTGGATCGCGCCGTCAAGGCCGCCGACATCCTGCGCGCAACGCAGAGCGTCGACCGCAAGCTGATCGCCGACGTCACGGTGTTCGACGTCTATGAGGGCAAGGGCATCGACCCCGGCAAGAAATCGATCGCCATCGCGGTGACGCTGCAGCCGCGCGACAAGACCATGACCGACCAGGAGATCGACGCGGTCGGCGCCAAGATCGTCGCCGAGGTCGGCAAGCGCACCGGCGGCGTGCTGCGGGGGTAGCGAACCGTTATATCTCCCGCTCATGCCCGCGAAAGCGGGCATCCAGCGCGAAATCTCGCGAGTTGAAGAGCTGGGTCCCCGCTTTCGCGGGGACGAGCGGAGAGTGTGCGAAGGACGCGATTTGTCACGTCTCGCGCGGAAGAATATCCGCATAGGCGAAGCCGTCGCGCTCGACCGTCTCGCCGATCGTGACCGGAATCCGCCGCGACAGCATCGGGCCGGCCGCCACGAAGGAATGGAATTCGCCGTTCTCGCCGCAGGGGTCGGCGCCGGCCGGCAATTCGGCGAGCAGCGCGTCGTCGAGCCGGCGGCCGGCGAGCGCTTTCGGCAATTGCTTGAGGTCGACGCAGGTCAGATAGGTCTCGACACCCGCGGCGATCATCTCGCGCGCCAGCGCGGCGGTCGGCCGTTCCCACAACGGGAACACCGGTGTGATGCCGGTCCCGGCGAGCTTGTCTTCGCGATAGGAGCGCACGTCCTGCAGAAACAGGTCGCCGAAAACGATGCGGGTCACGCCGGATTGTTTGGCGTCCGCCAGCGCCGCCGCCATGCGCGCCTCGTAGACCTCGTTCGGGCACGGAAACGGAATGCGCACCAGCACCGGCGGAAGGCCGGCGGCCGCAAGCTGTGCGATTAGTAACTCCTCCCGCACGCCATGCATGCTCACGCGCCCGAAGGTCTCGGTGACGGTGGTCAGCGCACCGACGATCTCGCAATCGCCCGCGCGCCGCATGTCGTGCAGCGCCCACGCGCTGTCCTTGCCGCTCGACCAGGCGATCAGCGCCTTCGGCCGGGCGGTCATCGGCGGCCGATAGCCCGCATCGCGGCCTCGGCTGCGCGCTCGCCGGATTCCCAGGCGCCGCCGACGGTGCCCCACAGCGTTTCGTGCGCTGCCTCGCCGGCCAGGAAGACGCGGTTGTTGAGCGGCTCCGTCAGGACCTTGCGCGACGGCTGTCCGCCGGGATCGGCCGCCGAAATCGCGCCCATCACCCACGGTGCCTCGTTCCAGCGCGTCGCCGCGGTGCGCTTGACGATCGCCTTCATGTCGCGTGCCGTAGAGTCCGCTGAGCCAGGTGAGCGCGAAGTCGATCATCGCGCGGCTCGCCCTTGGCGGAAAGCTCGCGTCCGAACGAGCCCGCGACATCGACCGTGCAGACCGTGCTGCCCAGCACGTTGCCGACGATCGACGCGGTACGGCGGTTATCGGATTTCTCGAACGAGAGCTCGTCGGGCCTCAGACCCAGCGGGTTGCCGGGTAGTTCGAGCGCGATGTGGTCGTAGCTGCCGAGCTTGAGCTTGCTCAGGGCTTCGAGATGACGCTTGGGCAGATCGGGCTGGAATTTGATCTTGCCGGACATCAGAAGATTGGTGGACGCCGTCACGATCACGGCGCGGGCCGTGAAGAAGGCGCGGTTGGTCTGCACTTCGATCGGACCGCGGCCCCACCACATGATGCGCTTCACCGGCGTGTCGGTCGAGAAGCACGTTGGGCGGCAAGAGCTTCGTCAGCAGCGTTCCGAGGCCCTGCCGGCAGTAGGAATTGTTGTCGCGATCGACCGCACGGGAGAGGTCGACGGCGGAGACCTCATGAAGGTCCTTGCCGCAGGTGAACGGTCCCGCCACGAACTCGACCGTGTGTTGCCATTCGCCAAGGTCCTTCGGCAGCGCCTTGTCGGCCGGGACATCGGCCCGGCCGCGGGCCGCGGTCGCGATGGCGTTGTTGGTGCGGACGAGCGTCGCGAGGAAGTCCTCGAGCTCGCCTTCGCGGGCAAAGCGCCGTCCAATTCGCAAGCGCTGTCCGGGCGGCGCCGGATAGATTTCCAATCCCGATTGGGCGCCCAGCCGGACCAGCGGATTGATGTCGGCGGCATGGATCCAACGGGCGCCACGATCGAACGGAATCCCGAACGTCTGGTTGTCGGTGATGCAGCGGCCGCCGGGCTCGGCGGCGGCTTCCAGCACCACGAATTTCAACCCGCGCGAGGCGGAGAGCCGCCGGGCGGCCGCGATCCCGGCGGCGCCGGCGCCGACCACGACGATATCGACCGCACCGGACCGCGGCGCCTCCGCCGGTTCTGGCCCTTTGGGCGTCGGCCGCGGCGCGCCGAACGCCGGCCCCGCGCCAATGGCGGCAGAGGCGGCGAGGAACGACCGTCGGGTCAAACGCTTCATCGTGTCCGAGGCTGAGGTCTTGGATTTTGGATTGCGGGCACCATGCCGGAATGCGCTTCCCCCCGCAATTCATTTGGCGTGGCCCGCGCAGATGTGAACGCCCGGGCGCGTGAGCAAATCGACGCATTGGCGTCCGGTTCCGCACGTCAAATCCGCTCCGCGAGACGTTTCGCCGGCCGTGCGGGCTTGTGCCGCCCGGCGGTCATCGTTACCTCTGCCGATGTTGCGCGGAGAACCGTGATGCTCGACGCCGCCGTCAGATCGTTTTCCCAGATGCTGTCGCCGCCGTTCCGGGCGATCCTGCTGAAATCGGTCGGGCTTGCGCTGGTGCTGATCTTCGTGATCGGCTTCAGCCTGCACCGTCTGCTGGTCTGGCTCGCGGGCGCGGGCGAGGTCTGGGCCGAGAGCATGCTCGGCGCCAACGCGCACATGCCGCTCACCATCCTGGCCTGGATTCTGTCGATCGCGGCGGGGCTCGGCATCGTCGTCGGATCGATCTTCCTGATGCCGGCGGTGACCGCGCTGGTGGCGAGTTTCTTCGTCGACGACATCGCGCTCGAGGTGGAGCGCCGTGATTATCCCGGCGAGCCGACCGGCACGCCGCTGCCGATTGCCGAGTTCGGTATGGGTCGGCGTCAAGGCCGCGCTGTTGTCGATTCTGGTCTACATCCTGGCGGTGCCGTTCCTGCTGTTCGCCGGTTTCGGGTTCGTCATTTTCTTTGTCGCTACTGCTTATCTGCTCAGCCGGGAATACTTCGAGCTCGCCGCCATGCGCTACCGCCCGCCCCCCGAGGCAAAGGCCATGCGCAAGGCGAACCAGAGCACCGTTTTCATTGCGGGGCTGCTGATTGCGGCCTTCGTGTCGATTCCGATCGTCAATCTCGCCACACCGCTGTTCGGCATGGCGCTGATGGTGCACATCCACAAGCGGCTGTCGCGGCTCCAACTCGCGGGTAGGTCCGTGTAGGAGCCGAGGAGCCTACGGCAGCGGCAGTGCCGTGACGGCGACCCGCACGGTGCCATCGGCTTCCGCAATCACGCGCAGCGTGCTGGCGTCGAACTCGATACCGACGAGCCGCAGCGCCGTCACGGCGGCGTCGACGCGCACGCCGTCGGCGGCTTGACGCATGTCGGCGATAGCCGTTTCCAGGCTCTTGCGGGCGTTCTGTGCCAGCGGGTTGAGGTCGACCACCGCACTATCGGCCACGGCCTTCTCGAGGTATGGCGCGGTGGCGCGGGCGGCGGCGCCCAGGATGCCGAACGCCGCGTCCGACTCGACGTCGAGCGCGACGTCGGTGAGCCGAAGCACCTGACGCGCATTGTCGAGCACCGGCCGTCCCCAGACGTGCACTGTTGCCTCAGCCCCGAGGCCGAACCAGCTTTTCTTTTCGTTCGCCTTGACGCGCAGCGAGATCAACAGCCGATCGCCCGAGGGTGTCACGTTGACGCCGCGGACGTTGACGGCGAACGCGCCGCTCTGGTCCTCTGGAAAGGTCTTGCCCTTGAGCTGTGCTTCCAGGAGCCGATTGAGCTCGGTGAATGGCACGTCGATCGGCACCGCCAGGTTGACGCGACCCTGTTCGAGCTGCGGAACGATATCGAGTTGCGCCGGAAACGGGCAGCTCGGCTTGGTTTCGCTCGGAACGATGCGAGTCTCGGCCTGCACGCCGATGGTGAGGGTAAGTGCGGTCTGGTCGGTGCGCGGCTGTGCGGCGAAGGCGCGGGTCGGGCGAATTTCGAGCCAAAGGTTCGGCATGCCGGCGGCTGCGGCGCCGAGCGCAATCGAGCGGCACATCTTGCTCCACTCGCGGCGCGCGACCGTTTCGAGGAAGGGGTCGCTGCGCACCTTTGCCTGCAACTCGCTGACCTGCTCGTTCACGGCCTGGTCGAGCATCGGCTTGACGTCCTGCGCGAGGTTGAGCCGAAATCCCATGATTGACGTGCTGGCGTCGGCAAGCGACACCTGCGCGGTGAGATTGGGTTCGATCCGCCAGGCAGGAAGGATCGTCGGACGTGCCGTCATCGTGACGCTGCCGCGGAGGTTCGCCCGCTGGTCGAGCGTCCTGTCGTTCAGGCCTTCCGCATTTTTTTTCCCGAAGTTCTGACTCAGCAGATTGCCGATCATGCCGGAGAGGTCGCCGTCCTTGTTCGAGAACTGGCCGGTCGCGCGTAAAGTGCCGTTCAGAGGAGTTGAAACCGCCAGCGCGTCGGGCCGGCCGGTGACGGCGAGCGGACCGCGGGTGATGTCCCAACTGATCTCGCCATTCGACAGAAACTGCGAAATCATGTCCGAGCGCTTGCCGGTGAGATTTTTTGGCGCCGCCTGCTCCATGGCTTCGCGAATGGCAGTCAGCGCGATGGCGGCCGGCGTCACGATCAGCGACGTGCGCGAGAGCGGCTTGAGCGGTGGCACCTCGGCGAGGGCCGGCTTCCGGTCTCCACCGCCGGTCGACAGCGCGTTCATGAGCCAGAATGCGCCGCCGAAGGAGACGGCGATCACCAGCGCGCCGGCGGCGATCTTGCCAACGGGAAGTGCCATGCAAGCACCCTTCTGAGTCGCGCCGGGATGTTATGTCAGGGACTGGTCGGGGCGCCAGCGCGCCGGCGCTCGGCGAAACTCAAGCGGTGACGGTCTTGCCCGGCCATTTGCACAGGTCGGCGATGATGCATTTTTCGCACAGGGGCCGCCGCGCGATGCAGACGTAGCGGCCGTGCAGGATCAGCCAGTGGTGCGCATGCAATTTGTATTTTGCCGGCACCACCTCGTTGAGTTTTATTTCCACGTCGAGCGGCGTCTTGCCGGGCGCGAGGCCGGTGCGGTTGCCGATGCGGAAGATGTGGGTATCGACCGCAATTGTCGGCTCGCCGAACGCGATATTCAGGACCACGTTGGCGGTCTTGCGGCCGACGCCGGGCAACGCTTCCAGCGCCTCGCGGCTGCGGGGAACCTCGCCACCGTGCTCGGCGACGAGCTTGTGCGACAGCGCCACGACGTTCTTCGCCTTGGTGCGGAACAGTCCGATGGTCTTGATCAGGTCCTGCACCCGCGCTTCGCCGAGCGCCGCCATCTTGGCGGGCGTGTCGGCTGCGGCGAACAGCGCGGGCGTCGCTTTGTTGACGCCGGCGTCGGTCGCCTGCGCCGATAGCACCACTGCGACCAGCAGCGTGAACGGGCTGGTGTGTTTGAGTTCGCCCTTGGGCTCGGGGTTCGCGGCCTGAAAGCGGCGGAACGCTTCCTCGATTTCGGCGCTGCTCCACTGCCGGACCGCGCCAGCGGCAGCCTTAAGGTCGGCCGATTGGCGCTGTTCGGAGTCTTTGACCTTGGCGGCCTTGCCGGCGCGCGCCTTGCGCAGGCCCTGCGCGGTGCGGCTCGGTGCTTTGTGGGCCGTCCGGCGAACCGCCTTGCGAGGAGTTTTGCGCGCCATAGGATTTGGTATAATGCGCGCCATGACGCCGGACAACGCAGCCCCTCAGGAACCCGCGCTCTTTTCCGCCGTTCTCACGCCGCATCGTTCGCTGAGCCGCAGGGGGTTCCGCAATCTCATGCTGGTGATCGGCGGCCTGAGCTTCGGCACCGGCATGTATTTCCTGCTCAAGGGCGCCTGGCCGGTCTTCGGCTTCTGCGGGCTCGAAGTGCTGCTGGTCTACTGGGCGTTCCGCATCAACTATCGCCGCGCCAGAGCCTACGAGCAGGTGACCGTCACGCCGTCGGAATTGACCGTGCGCAAGGTGACTCACCACGGCCGCATCAAGGAATGGACGCTCAACCCGCTATGGGTCCGGCTCGATCGCGTGGTCCATTCCGAATTCGGCATCGAGCGGCTGTTCCTGGTTTCGCACGGCCGGCGGCTCGCGATCGCGGGCTTCCTTGGACCGGACGAAAAGGCGAGCTTTGCGTCGGCGCTCAACGAGGCGCTGGGCGAGCCCGGCGCGGGCCGACGCGGACGGTGATCGACTAAAGTGTTGGCGTGCGGGAATATCCGCCGCGCTTCGCAAGCAGAAATCGGGTGGGCGCAAATCGTTGCCCGGCCTAGATAGGAAGCAACCGATGGAGGCTTCCATGCTCTCGCCCGACCGCCTGTCTGAACTGAACTGTTCGGTCCCCGACTACGATGTCGTGCGCCGTGCGATCGAATACATCTCCGAGCACTGGCGCGCGCAGCCGGAATCCGACGCCATCGCGCGCGCCGCCGGCGTCAGCACGACCGAACTGCATCATCTCTTTCGCCGCTGGGCGGGATTGACGCCCAAAGCTTTCCTGCAGGCGTTGACGCTCGACCATGCCCGGCGGCTGTTGCGCGATTCGGCGAGCGTGCTCGACGCCTCGTTCGAGGTCGGGCTGTCGGGGCCCGGCCGGCTGCACGATCTGTTCGTCACCCACGAGGCGATGTCGCCGGGTGAATGGAAGTCGGGCGGCGCCGGCTTGACGATTTCGTATGGCTTCCACCCGTCGCCCTTTGGCACCGCGCTGGTGATGGCGTCCGAGCGCGGACTCGCTGGCCTCGCATTCGCGGATGCCGGTGAGGAGAGGGCAGCGCTCGCCGACATGCGCGGCCGCTGGCCGCGCGCCGCATGTGTTGAGGACAGCGCGCGGACCGCACCTCTGGCGCAACGCATCTTCGACTCGAAGCTGTGGAAAAAAGATCGGCCGCTGCGCGTGGTGCTGATTGGCACCGACTTCGAGGTGCGGGTCTGGGAAACGCTGCTGCGGATACCGATGGGCTGCGCCACGACCTATTCGGACATCGCCGCGAAGATCGAGCGGCCGGCCGCGTCACGCGCTGTCGGCGCGGCGGTCGGCAAGAATCCGGTGTCGTTCGTGGTGCCGTGCCACCGCGTGCTCGGCAAGAGCGGCGACATCACCGGCTATCACTGGGGCCTGACCCGCAAGCGCGCAATGCTGGGCTGGGAGGCCGGGCAGGTCGCAGCCTCATAGGCTCGCCGTTACACGCCACAAAGCGAAGCGCGCCCGGCCGGTCGGCCGGGCGCGCTCGCATCGTGCGCAAATTGCGCCGGTTATTTTCCGGCGAGCAGGGTCGAGATGTTGCGGACCGCGACGCGGCGATTCTCGCGGCTTGGTCCATCGACCGGTACCTTCGGGAACTGCTCGCCATAACCCTGGGTGACCAGGTTCTCGGGCGGAATCTGGAACTGCTCGGTGAGCGCGACCGCGACCGACTCGGCGCGGCGATCGGACAGCGACAGGTTGTCGACGTCGGCGCCCACCGCGTCGGTGTGGCCTTCGACCATGAATACCGCATCGGGGTTACGTGCGAGCACCTGCCGCATGCCGTTGGCGACCGCTTCGAGCCGCGGAAACTGATCGGGCGCGAGTTCCCACGAGCCCGAGTTGAACGTGATGGCCGTGAGGTCGATCCGGCGTACGCGGTCGCGCAGGTTGACGTTGTAGCGGATTTCGTCGAGCGCATAGGCGCGCTCGATCGGAACCACCGGCGGAGCGTCCAGCGTCTCGTACAGCAGCGCCGGCGGCGCGGCCGCCACATCCACGATGTAGCGTTCGCGCGGGATCAGAATCTGCGGCGCGGCCAACGCCAGGATGAAGCCGGTGGCGACCGCGGCGCCGATCACGGTGTTGTTGATCAGCACGACCTCGCGGCCGTCGGGGCCGCGACGGATGCGACGCAGCATGCGGCCGTCCGGGCCGGTGACGGTGATGATCTGATAGCCGCCGGGACGCCCGACATAGTTGAAGCGCTCGCGGCCGCGATCCTCGAAGCGATGATTCCCGCCAAAATGCCGGAAGCGCTCTGACTCGTCGTGCCGGATGAAGGCGCGGCCGCCCTCACGTACAATCACGCGGCCGCCCGGCTCCTGGATCACGATCCGCCCGTCGCTTTCTTTGCGCTCGATCCGGTTCGAGCGCAGTTGGTCGACGTTGCCGCGCATCGGCGTGATGCCGGCGGCGACCGGTGGCGGCTGAACGGCGCCGGGACCGGGACGCCCGAACTGGCCGGGCTGCATGCCCGGCGCGCCGGGCTGTTGCGGCGGCTGCACCTGTCCGGGCCCGCCAGGCTGCAACACCGGCGGTGTCACCTGGCGCTGTGCGGGTGCGACCTGTGGCGGTTGTTGAGTTTGTACGGGCTGCTGCCCTTTTAGTGAGCCGGGCTGAGGCGGCGTGGCCTGGCGCTTGCCGGGCACCGGCGGCTGCGGAGGCGGTGTCGTTTGCTGCGTCTGGACCGGCTGCTGGACGCCCTTGGGGCCGCCGAACTGCCGCTGCGGTACGCCGGGCTGCTGCGGTATCGGAGGCTGTTGCTGCTGTGCGCCGGTCGGCGGCACGGGCGCGGGCCCGCCTTTCGGCTGGCCTAACTGGCGCTGTTGCCCGGGCACGGGCGGCTGCGGCGCACCGGGCGCCGGCGGTTGCGCCTGAACGCCCTTGGGCTGGACCGGCGGAGGTGCGGCGCGTTGAATCGCTGCCGGCGGCTGTCCCTTCGGCGGGGGCGCTTTGCCCTTCAGCCGCGGATCGTTCGCATCGATGACGGCCTGTGCGAGCACGATCGGGTTTTCTGCGACGGCAGCGGAGTGTCCGTCCGCGGCGATGCTCGCAGGCGCGGCGGCCATGACCGACATCATCGTCCCGGCAAGCAGTGCGGCACGCGTTTTTTGGTTCGTCTTGATTCCGGCAAACGGCCCAGCCACGAGGTCCTCCAATCAACGGTGAGGACGCGACACGTAGTGGTGTATTGCGGCCGGAGTTTGTTGCCTAAATCGCACACTCGATGAACGTCTGTTCAGACATCATGGAACACTTGATGGAACACTTGCGCGTCGAGCCGAAGTCTGGTCGCGCATCAACCGTGAATCTGCAACACGAAGCTGTTCGGTTGGCGTGCTGTCCGAACGCATGGCTCGGTACGCGAGCAACGTGCGGAGCGAGAACCGGCACTGACGCAAACGCTAGCGGCCGCCGCCGCGCAATCGCGCAAGCAGCTCCGCGGTCGGCCATCCATCCGCCGGCATGCCGAACTTGGTCTGCATCTCGCGGATCGCGATGCGGCTCTTGAGGCCGAGTACGCCGTCGATGCGGCCGACGTCATGGCCGCGCTTCTCCAGCAACTCCTGAAGCTCGCGTGTTTCCTCGAAGGTGATCTTCGGAATCGCCCCGTTGCCGCGGCTCATCACCGGCGCGCCATCGAGCCGCGTCGCAAAGTAGCCGGCGGTGATCGAGTAGTTCAGCGACTGGTTCCACTTCAGGTACGCCTGAAAGTTATCGTAGGCGAGAAAGGCCGGGCCGAAGCGGCCGACCGGCAGCACCAGCGACGCCATCATCTTGTCGGCGGGCAGCGGCTTGCCGTCAGGCCGGGTCACGCCCCAGGTCGCCCATTGCGAGCGCGGATGCTGCACCGACAGGTCGGCTTCCTTCCACGGCAGATTGGCGGGCACCCGCACCTCCTGCAGCCAGGGCTCGCCGCGCTTCCAGCCGAGATGCACGAGGTACTTTCCGGTCGAGCCGATGACGTCCGGCACGCTCTTGATCAGGTTGCGCTTGCCGTCGCCGTCGTAGTCGATGGCATGCGCCATGTATTCGGACGGCATCATCTGGGTCTGGCCGAGCTCGCCTGCCCACGAGCCGATCATCTCGTCGGGCCGCAGGTCTCCGCGTTCAATCAGCCGCAGGGAATCCATCAGGTGGCCGCGGAACATTTCCGAACGGCGGCAGTCGTAGGCCAGCGTCGCGAGCGACTTGATCGATTGATCCTTGCCCTGGCCGGAGCCGTAGTCGCTTTCGAGTCCCCAGAACGCGGTGATCACCGAAGCCGGAACGCCGAAGTCCTTGTCCTCGCGCACGAACAGCGCCTGGTGCTGCTTCATCTTGTTGACGCCGTTCGGGATGCGCCCGCCGGCCAGCATCTTGTCGGAGATATCGAGGAAATTCTGCGCGAAGAATTTTTGCGAGCGATCGATGTTGATGATGCGCTGCTCGAGCACGAGATAGGGCGAGGCGGCGGCGATCGCGGCCTCCGATATGCCCTGGCTGCGGGCCTCCTTCTTGAAGGCGACGAGCCACGAGTTCGAAGGAGCCGGTGTTGCGGCAGTTGGCCTGAGCGAAGGCCGCGGTCGGCATGCCGATCAGGAGCGCCGCCAGCAGGGCCTGGGCCCGTCGCATTGTTCGCGTGTTCATGTCTTCAGATTCCCCGCGTAGCGCCGCTTACCATCCTCGAACTAGCCGCGCGTCTTGCTCGCCGAACCGCAACCGGCCTATGCTGTTCGAAGCTCGCCCAAATGCACGACCCCAGATGAGATGGATCATCCAGCGCGATCCGCAAAGACGACGAATTTTCGACAACATCATGACGCCTTGGACGGGGCGGTAATCAAGGTGGAGACAGGACCATGCGACCTCATGTCTGGGTGATGGCGATGGGCATCGCGTCGGCGCTGACGTCGGCGGGGACCTCATTGGCGCAGCAGCCGGCGGCCCCGGCACCGATCGCGCCGCCCGACTACGGCGTGCCGATCACGAACGAGCAGGCAAAAGCAGTTGCTGGCGCGGCATTTGCCGAGGCCAAGAAGAACAACTGGCGCATGGCGTTTACCATCGTGGGACCGGCCGGCGAGCCCGTTTATTTTGAGAAGATGGATGGCGCACAGCTCGCGTCGGTCGAGATCTCCCGTGCCAAAGCGCGCACGTCCGTGATGTTCCGCCGGCCGACCAAGGCATTCGCGGATCAATTTGCCGCAGGCAACACGACGTTCATGACGTTCCCGGATGCGCCGGTCGCTTCCGAGGGCGGTGTTCTGATCCTCCAGAACGGCAAGATCATCGGGGCCATCGGCGCGAGCGGCGGGACCGGGCAGCAGGACGGCGTGGCCGCCGTGGCCGGGGCGAACGCGCTGAAGTGACCGCGTGTCGGTCCCCCTATGAAGCGGCCGACGGCGATGAAATTCGTGGTAAGTCGTTGTAAGATAATATCTTTCTCTTTCTGGCTGGATTCGTCGTCAGGCCGTCATAAATTGTGCGCGACCATCCGGCGAGGCTTTGCCTAATCGCCAAGGATGATTAGGTATTGGCGCGGAACCAACGGCGGCGAGCCGCCGTTCTCGGTCACACAACGAGTTGCTCCTCCAGCCCCGGGATAGGGCATGACGCCCGCGAGTTCACCCCTTCTTCGTCGCCATCGCGACGAAGCGAGTTCTCCTGTCAGTCTCTCCACAGCGCCGTCGGGCGATGCGCGCACTTACTGGCGCGATGCCTTCCATCGGATTCGCGCCGAAACCGAACGGCGCGCCGCTCCGCTGGGGCCGGAAGACCAGACAGTGCAATCGATGCCGGATGCCAGCCCGACCAAATGGCACCGCGCGCATATGACCTGGTTCTTCGAGCAGTTTCTGCTGATGCCGCATCTCGCCCGCTACCAGGCGTTCGATGACCGCTTCGGATATCTATTCAATTCCTACTACGTCGCCGCAGGTCCGCGTCATGCGCGTCCGCAACGCGGACTGTTGACGCAGCCCGACTGCGCACGCGTCGCCGCGTATCGCGCGCATGTCGATGCGGCGGTCGAGCGATTGCTCGCGACCGTCCCCGACGCCGGACTCGCCCCAGTGCTGCGAATCGTGGAAATCGGTCTCCATCATGAACAGCAGCACCAGGAATTGCTGCTGACCGACATCCTGCACGCGTTCGCGCAGAATCCGGTCGCGCCCTGTTACGACGCCGCTTGGTGTGCGCCGCCATCGCCGCCGCCCTCCGATGTCTACGCGGCAATTCCTTCGGGTCTCCACAGCGTCGGATTTGCCGGCGACGGCTACAGTTTCGACAACGAGGGGCCGGAACATCAGGTCTTCATCGGTCCGGTGCGCATCGCCCGCCGGCTGGTCCGCAATGCGCAATGGCTGGAGTTTATCGCGGACGGCGGCTACGCCACGCCCTCGCTCTGGCTGTCTGATGGCTGGGCGGCCATCGCGACGGAGAACTGGAAGGCGCCGGGCTACTGGCGCAACATCGATGGCGCCTGGTTCACGCTGGCATTGAGCGGCTTGCATCCGGTCGATGGCGACGCCCCGGTGACGCATATCAGCTATTACGAGGCGGATGCGTTCGCGCGCTGGGCTGGCAGGCATCTGCCGACAGAAACCGAATGGGAAGTGGCGGCGCGGGCCAATCTGCTGGACGACGCGTTCGGGTTCGCTTGGCAATGGACGGGCAGCGCCTATCTACCCTATCCGGGCTATCGCGCCGCGGAAGGCGCGCTCGGCGAATACAATGGAAAATTCATGATCAACCAGATGGTGCTGCGCGGCAGCTCGCACGCGACCCCCGAGGGGCATTCGCGTGAGAGCTATCGCAATTTCTTCTATCCGGCCGCGCGCTGGCAGTTCAGCGGTCTGCGGCTCGCGCAGCACGGAGCGTAACGATGGGTGTCCAACTCCGCGCGCGCGCATTTGAACCCAACGAAGCGGACAGCGCCTTTGCCAGCGACGTGATCGCGGGGCTGACGGCGCGCCCGAAATGGCTGTCGCCGAAATATTTCTACGATGCCACCGGGGCGCGGCTGTTCGAAGATATCACGCTGCTGCCGGAGTACTATCCGACCCGCGCCGAACTCGCGATCCTGCGGGAGCACGCGGCCGACATCGTGCGGCGCATCCCCGCGGGAGCGGCGCTGATCGAGTTCGGCAGCGGTTCGAGTGCAAAGGCTCGCACCTTGCTCGCACCCGCGCCGGCGATCGCCGCCTATGTGCCGGTCGATATCTCTCCCGAGATGCTGGCCCACGAGGCCGACAAGGTCAGGCAGGAATTTCCGAAGCTCTCCGTACTGCCGGTCGAGGCCGATTTTACCAGGCCGTTCGCGTTGCCTGCGGCGGTCGCCAGCATGCCGCGGATCGGCTTCTTTCCGGGATCGACCATCGGGAATTTCGAGCCGCACGAGGCGTCGGCATTCCTGCGGCACGCGCGGCAGATCCTTGGTCGCGGCGCCACGCTGATCATCGGGGTGGACCTGGTGAAGGATCCCGCGGTGCTCAACGCGGCTTATAACGACCTCGCCGGCGTCACGGCGAAGTTCAACCTCAACCTGCTCACCCGCATCAACCGCGAGCTCAACGGCACATTTGATCCCACGGCGTTCTGCCACCAGGCGTTCTACAACTCAGAACGTCACCGTATCGAGATGCACCTCGCCAGCAAGAAGCGCCAGAAGGTTCGCGTTGCGGGCCGCATGATCGAATTCCGCGCCGGCGAAACGATCCACACCGAGAACAGCTACAAATATACGCTCGAAGCTTTCGGTGCGCTCGCGCGCGGCTCCGGATGGAGTCCGGTTTCGGTATGGACCGACCGGAGTCGATATTTCTCCGTGCAGGCTCTCGTCGCTCAAGACGAGTAGGAGTAGGCTGTGTTGAAGCGCCGGTTCGAGAAGACGGCGCAAGAGCAACGGCCTCGATACGTTCGTTGAGCGCATGCCGATTTGCGAAGCCGATCCCTGGCGCCTGCAATACTTCGAGCGCGCGAACTGTCCGGCGGACGTCAACATCCCGACCGAGGACAGCGACGCCTGGCTCTGGTATCCCGAGCATCGCTGGGTCTACGACAAGATAGCGATCGCGCGCAGCCAGGGCCTCGAGGCCGCGCCGCACGGCGTACGGCCGCCACGTTTTCCGGTGTTCTCGAAGCCGATCACCAACCTTAAGGGCATGGGCGTCGGCAGCCGCGTCCTACGCTCTGTCGCCGAGTACGACGCGAGCGAGACGGCAGGGCATATGTGGATGCCGCTGCTGGAAGGCCGCCACGTCAGCTCCGACGTCGCGGTGGTTGCGGGCGGGCCGCGCTGGTGGCGGCACGTCACCGGGACACCCAGCGGGGAGGGTACGTTCGATCATTGGACCGTGCATGCCGAGCGCGACGCCGACGTCGAGAGCTATTGCGGCGCCTGGATCAGGCAGCATCTCGCGCGCTACACCGGCATCCTCAACATCGAGACGATCGGCGGCCGGATGATCGAGGTGCACCTGCGCATGAGCGATCAATGGCCGGATCTCTATGGCGCTGGCTGGGTCGATGCGGTGGTCCAACTTTATCGCGCGCACGAATGGGACTTCCCGGACGTGAACCGCCGCGACGGCGTCAGTGTCGTGTTGTTCGAACCGCACGGTCTGGATTATCGCCATCCGCCGGACGCCGTAGTCGAACAGGTGCGGCGGATGCCCGACATCTCGAGCGTGCAGATCACCTTTCACGAAGACAAGGACCCGGGCCAGCACGCCATGCCGCCCGGCGGCTTCCGGCTGGCGGTGGTGAATGCCTGGAGCCTGGAGGCCGGAGCGGCCGGCCGCGACGTGTTGCGGCGGCATTTCCGGGCGGCGCGCATTGGCACGCCCGGCGCGAGCCCGGTATAGTCGCGCGCTTTCCCTCCTGCGGACCTCCCGGAGCAATTTGGATGCAGAATGGCCAGGATGCGATAGCGCGCGCGGCGCGCGTCGTTCGCCTCGATCGCACGTTTCGCTGGCCCGGCGGACGCCATGTCGCGGTCGTGCTCAACGTCGCCTACGAGGGCTGGTCGGATGGCAAGGCGCCCGGCATCGGCCCGATGGGTAACCCGCTTCCCGCCGGTGCGTTCGACACCAACGCGCTGTCCTGGGGCAGCTACGGCGCAACGCGCGGCATTGACCGCTTGCTGCGATCGCTCGACCGCGCCGGAACGCGCGCGAGCGTGATGGTGAGCGGCGTCTTCGGTGAGCGAACGCCTGCCGCGGTGCGGGCGATCGTCACGGCCGGCCATGAATTGGTTGCCCACTGCTATGCGCAGGACGTTATCCCGGCGCAGCTTTCCCCCGACCAGGTCAAAGCCGACATCGCCAGGACCACCGCGGCGCTGGAGGCGGCAGCCGGTCAGCGGCCACGCGGCTGGGTCAGTCCGCGCGGCACGCCCTCCGCGGACAGCGCGCGCTTCCTGGCGGAGGCGGGTTACACTTGGCAGGGCGACGTGTTCGACGACGACCGTCCCTATCTGCAGACGTTCGACGGCGGCGGCAAGATCGTCGCCATCCCGCTGACGATGGAGGTCAACGATCTGCCGCACGCCATGCGCTTCGGCCGATCACCCGGGCAATTTGTCGAGCTGTTCGACGAAGCGCTCAGCCATATGCTCAAGGGCGAGGACGAGGCGGTGATCCTCGATGCGACGTGCCATGCGCATGTCTATGGGCGGCCGACCGGCGCCTGGGCGTTCGAGGAGATCGCCCGCAAGGTCAAGGGACGCGACGATGTCTTCCTGACCACACGCGGCGAGATCGCAGCACTGGTCAGTAAACTGCTGGGCCAGTGATTCGTGAACGTTCTGATGCTTGTGTGGACCTAACAGGTGCGCACGGATAATTCGCTCCGACCTCATCCTGAGGAGGCCGCCGAAGGCGGCCGTCTCGAAGGATGGCGGCGGGCCCGGAGCGCGCGGCCATGCTTCGAGACGCGAACTGCAGTCGCTCCTCAGCATGAGGAAAAACAGTCGTTGCGCCGGCGGCATATCAAACAAGGAACGTGACACATGAAAATCGTAGGTTTTGAAGCCGGGGACGGATTGCATCTGGGCGTCGTTGAGGGCGATCAGGTGATCGACCTGCAAGCGGTCGACAAGAACATCCCGGCCGACCTCGGCGAGGTGCTGCGCCGGAACAACGACGACCTGTCGCCGCTGCAGGACGCGGCCAAGCGCGCGCCGGCGTCGGCTCGTCGTCCGCTGAAGGGGCTTAAATTCGGGCTGCCGGTGGCGCGGCCCGGCAAGGTGATCTGCCTCGGCCTCAACTATCTCGATCACGTCAAGGAAGGCCCGCAGCGCGACAATGTGCCGAAATTCCCGACCATCTTCTTCCGCGTCAACACCTCGCTGGTGCCGCACGGCCAGCCGATCGTTCGCCCGAAGGCGTCCGAGACGCTCGACTATGAGGCCGAGATGATCTTCGTCATCGGCAAGCGCGCTAAGCATCTCACAATGGAGAATGCCTATTCGTGCATCGCCGGCTGGTCCTGCGGCAACGAAGGCTCGGTGCGCGAATTCCAGCGCAAGACCACCCAATGGGACATGGGCAAGAGCTTCGATCGCACCGGCGGCTTCGGCCCGTGGATGGTGACCGCCGATGAACTGCCGCCGGGCGGCAAGGGTCTGAAGATCGAGACGCGGCTCAACGGCACGACGCTGCAGTCCGACAACACCGACAACATGATGTTCCCGGTGGCCGAGACGCTGGTCTATGTGTCGCAGGGCATCACGCTCGAGCCGGGTGATATCTGCTTCACCGGCACGCCCTCGGGTGTCGGGCATCCGCGCAAGCCGCCGCTCTGGATGAAGCCGGGCGACACGTGCGAGATCGACATCGAGGGGATCGGCGTGTTGTCGAATCCGATCGAAGCCGAGAAGTAATTCGGAATCCTGTGATCGCGAGTTATCAACGATGATCGAGCCGCGGGCTTAACCCTCCTCCCGCGAGCGCAGCGAGCGGTGGGGAGGGTCAACACCGAAGGCGTCGGGGTGGGGGGCTCGCGGATTATCAAAAGATGCCCCCCACCTCCGTCCCCTCCCCACCGCTTCGCGGGGGGAGGGGACGACGCCGGAAGCACAGAACAGAAAAAGCTTGGAGGAAAGAAACATGAAACTCGTGACGCGGATGCTTTCGGCGCTCTCGATCGCAACAGGCTTGGTGCTGTCCTCGGCGCCGGTGCAGGCCCAGGACTGGCCGACCCGGCCGATCAAGCTATTGGTCGGCTTCGGCGCGGGCGGTGGTACCGATATCGCGGCGCGGCTGGTCGGGCAGGCGATGTCCGAAATCCTCGGTCAGCCGGTGGTCGTGGAGAACCGCGTCGGCGCCGGGGGAATGACCGCCGCGGAGGCGGTCGCCAAGTCGCCGAAGGACGGCTCCATGGCGCTGATGATGAGCAACGCGCACGCCATCTCCGCGGTCATGTACAAGACGCTGCGCTACGATCCGGTCAACGATTTCGAGATGGTGTCGATGGTGGCGACTGCCGGGCTCGCGCTGGTGACGCGTCCGGACTTTCCGGCGAAGGATCTCGCCGGCACCGTCGCCCTCATCAAGGCAAATCCCGGCAAATACAATTTCGGCAGCGCCGGCGCCGGCACGACCCAGCAGTTCGCCGGCGAGCTGATGAAGCAGATCGCCGGGCTCGACATGCGCCACGTGCCTTACCGCAGCACGCCGGCGGTGCTCGCCGGCATGCTGTCGAACGACGTCGAGATGGTGTTCGAACTGATCCAGACCATCCAGGGGCAGGTCAACTCCGGCGCGCTCAAGGCGATCGCGGTGACCTCGCCACAACGCAATCCGATCCTGCCGAACGTGCCGACCTTTGCGGAGTCGGGCATGCCGGGCTACGACGTTACGAGCTGGTATGGCGTCGCGCTGCCGGCCGGCACGCCGCAGGCGATCGTCCAGAAGATGAACAAGGCGATGGTCGAGCTACTGGCGCGCGACAGCGTGCGGGACCAGATCCTC
This sequence comes from uncultured Alphaproteobacteria bacterium, assembly GCA_963807865.1. Lineage (GTDB taxonomy): Bacteria > Pseudomonadota > Alphaproteobacteria > Rhizobiales > Xanthobacteraceae > VAZQ01. The sequence continues at coordinate 166,313 of CAWEDK010000031.1, forward strand.
AAGCTCGGCGCACAGAACCGCAGCTCGACCCCCGAGCAGCTCAAGACCCACATCGCGGGCGAAATCGCGAAGTGGCAGACGGTGCGCGAGAAGGCCGGCATCGAGCAGCAGCCGTAGCTCCATCGAATCCAAATGAGAACTGGGCCAGATAGATTCCGGGCTCGCGCCTTCGGCGCGACCCGGAATGATGGCGTGTTGGGCATCGAAAATCGCTCCGCACGCGCAGTTGACTTGTCGGGATCGGCGCGAGCCATTACGAAGCGACGCGGCGCGCAATGGCGTGCTGCTAGCTATTGAGAGGGCGACATGGCACTGAACGTGATTTCGATCTGCGGCTCGTTGCGCAAGGGCTCCTTCAACGTGATGGTGCAGCGCTTGTTACCGTCGCTGGCGCCGGAAGGCATGACCATCACGCCGGCGCCAAGCTTCGCCGACTTTCCGATCTACAACGCGGACATTCAGAACTCGACCGGCTTCCCGGCAGCCGTCAACACGCTGGCCGACGCGATCCGCGCCGCCGACGGCGTGATCTTCTGCACGCCGGAATACAATTTCACCATTCCGGGCGGCCTCAAGAACGCCATCGACTGGCTCTCGCGGCTGCAGAACCAGCCGTTCGCCGGCAAGCCGGTCGCCCTGCAGTCGGCCTCGCCCGGGCCGGTTGGCGGCGCCCGCGTTCAGTACGATATGCGCAAGGCGATGGCGGGCCTCGACGCCCACGTGCTCAACAAGCCGGAAATCTTCATCGGCAACTGCGCCTCGAAGTTCGACGAGAAGACCGGCGAGCTCAAGGACGAGCAGACGCGGAACTTCATCAAGCAGCAGCTCGCGGCGTTTGCGACCTACATCGCGCGTGTTGCGCCGAAGGGCTGACCTGGCTGCGGCCGGGACCGGCCCGCTAGGGTCCCTTGCCCGGACCGTCCGATCCGCTATCAATGCGGCAACCGGCGCCCTTCGGCGCCGGGCCTATTTTGGGGGTAGATCGTGGCCGATCAGAAACTCGATACCTTGGTGATTTGCGGTTCGCTGCGCAAAGGCTCCTATAACGCCGCGCTGGCGCGGCACCTTCCGGCTCTAGCGCCACCCGGCCTGGCATTCCGCGACGCGCCGTCGTTTGAAAAAATTCCGATCTACAATTTCGACCTCCAGCAGTCGGGCGGCTTTCCGGCCGAGGTCACGGCGTGGGCCGATGCCATCCGCAGCGCCGACGCGCTGGTGATCGTCTCTCCCGAATATAACTGGTCGATCCCCGGCGGCCTGAAGAACGCGATCGACTGGGTCTCGCGCATGAAGGACCAGCCGTTCAAGGACAAGCCGGTCGCGCTGCAATCCTGCGCCGGCGGCATCCTGGGCGGATCGCGCATGCAGTATCACCTGCGCATGGCGCTGACCGCGCTCGACACCCACATCCTTGGCCGTCCGGAGGTGATCATCACGTTTGCGCCGCAGAAGTTCGACGAGAAGACGCACGAGCTGAAGGATCAAACCGCTCTCGACCTGATCAAGCAGCAGCTCGCCGGCTTCGAAAAGTACGCCCGCAAGCTCTGCGGCAAGGCTTGATTGCGGCATGCAAGGGTTCTTTTGTCATTGAGCTATGGCGGCGCCGCGATGGCGGTGCGCTCCCTCTCCCCGCAGTGGAGAGGGTTGGGGTGAGGGGGCTCCTGCGCTCTCGACAGTCCGTAACCCCTCACCCCAACCCTCTCCCAAAGGGAGAGGGAGCCGAGCGTGCCCAGTCGCGAGAGCGACAATTCGGCCCCTCGATGCGGCCGAAGCCCGGCAGGGACTCGCTTCATTCTGGACGTTGCCCTAATTTGACGTGGACGTGGCCCGCAACCGAGGTGCGGCGATGACCGACTACCGGCTCAGCAAGCTGTTCTACGATCTGCACAACGACCCGAAGCTGGCGGCGGAGTACCGCGCCGACATGCCGGGCTTCCTGCATCGCTACGACATCTCGCCGGAAATGCGCGAGGCCGTGCTCAGCGACGACGTCGGCAAGATCGCGCCGCACGTCAACGCCTACCTGCTGCGATTCTATTTTCAGGTGCGCGGAATGCCGCAGCCCGAGTTCATGGCGCGGCTCAACGCGCTCAGCGGCAAGGGCGAGCAGCCGCAGAAAGAGGCCGCGCATGGCTGAACTGGTCGGAGTGTTCGCGGCGAGCCACGGCCCGATCATCGCACGGGATTGGGAGATCATGCCGGCGGAGCATCGCGCGCAACTGACGCGCGCGTTCGACGAGCTCGGCAGCCGGCTGCGAGCCTGCCGGCCCGATGTGCTGGTGGTGATCTCGCCGGATCACTGGGTGAATTTTTTTCTCAACAACCTGCCGGCGGTCTGCATCGGCATCGGCGACGAGCACGACGGGCCGCCCGAGCCGTTCATGCAGAAGGTCTATCCGGTGGCGCGGCTCAAGGGCCATGCGGCGTTCGGCCGGCATCTGCTCAACGTCGCGCTCGACAGCGATTTTGAGCCGGCGCTCTCGCACCGGCTCAAGCTCGACCACGGAACCTGCATCCCGCTCTGGCGGATGGGGGTCGATCTTGCCCTTCCGATCGTCCCGATCATCGTCAACGATCTCGAAGAGCCGATGCCGAGCATCCATCGCTGCCTCGCCTGGGGCAAGGTGTTGCGGCAGGCGATCGAGAGCTATCCGGAACCGCTGCGTATCGCGATCCTCGGGACCGGCGGCTTGAGCCATTCGATCGGCGAGACCACGATGGGGTGGATCGACGAGGACTTCGACCACGCCTGCATCAAGCATTTTCAGGATGGCGAGGAGTCGCGCCTCACGGCGTTCCTCAGCGACCGGCTGCCGCGCACCGGCAACGGCGCGCACGAAATCCGCGACTGGGTGGTGGCGCATGCGGCGGCCGGCAGCCAGGGCTTCGAGCTGATCGATTATTTCCCGAGCCCCGAGACGCTGGTCGGCGCTGGCTTCGCGTCCTGGAAGCTGAATTGACGTCATCTCCGAACGCAGACATGAGCGACATTCCCTCCGGTCATTCCCGCGCAAGCGGGAATCCAGTCTTGTCTTGCCCAAGAGCAGGCTGGGTCCCCGCTTTCGCGGGGACGACAAAGCGAGTTCGCTGAGGAAGGCGCAGACCATGGCAAAATTATCCGGACGCGTCGTCATCGTGACGGGCGGAGCCAAGGGCATCGGCCGGCACTACGCGCACGCGCTGGCCGACGAGGGCGCGAGCGTCATGATCGCCGACATTGCCGATGGACGTGACCTCACTGAGGAGATCGCGTCACGGCACGGCGTCAACTCTGTCACCAGCGCGATCTGCGACGTCAGCGATGAGGTGTCGGTGAAAAAGCTGATCGCCGAGACCATCGAGCGCTTCGGCAAGATCGACGTGCTGGTGAACAATGCCGCGCTGTTTGCTCCGCTGCCGGAACAGAAGTGCACAGAGATTGACGTCGACACCTGGGACAAGGTGATGGCCGTCAACCTGCGCGGACCGTTCCTGATGGTGAAACACGCCGCGCCCCACATGATCGCGCAGCGTTACGGCAAGATCATCAACATCGGATCGGGCACAGCGTTGCGCGGCATCCCCTGGTTCCTGCACTACGTGACCTCGAAAGGCGGCATCACCGGCATGACCCGGGCGCTGGCGCGGGAACTGGGCGAGCACGGCATCCGGGTCAACACGCTGGCGCCGGGCTTCACGCTGAGCGAGACGGTGATGCGCGAGAACCCGGGTCACGTGGCGACGGCCCGCAACCGCGCGGTCCAGTCGCGTTCGCTGCAGCGCGACGAACAGCCCGAGGACCTGCTGGGCGCGCTGATTTTCCTGGCTTCGGGCGACAGTGACTTCGTCACCGGCCAGACCATCGCGGTCGACGGCGGCAACGTGAACACCTGAGCGACGGGACGCTCCCACGACGCCGGGAGGCCGGCCGCCCCCCTGCAAAAACCGCTGGAATACCGGCTTCCGCCGGGAGATAGTTTCATTATATACTAATTGCTGGTTTCGCATTGTGCGCGCATAATCGGCGAAAATTTCCCAATCGGAGGAGAGCCGCGATGGCCACCGCGACCGCGACCAAGGACCCGGGCCCAAAGCACAACATCGAGGCGATACGGCAGGAGTATTACGACCGGATTGCCCAGCACGGCATGACGCCGCTCTGGAAAGTGATGGGCAATGTCGTCACCAAGGAGCCCAAGACCCGCGTCCAGCCGGTGGTCTGGCACTATGACGACGTCAAGCGTCTGGTAATGGAGTCCGGCGGCCTGATTACCGCCGAAGAGGCCGAGCGCCGCGTCCTGATTCTCGAGAACCCCGGCATGCGCGGCAAGTCGAAGGCGACCAACACGCTGTTTGCCGGCGTCCAGATGATCCTGCCGGGCGAGGTCGCGCCCGCGCACCAGCACGTCTCGTCGGCGATCCGGTTTGTGCTCGATGGCGAGGGCGCCTACACGGCGGTCGAGGGCGAGAAGTCCTTCATGTCGCCGGGCGACTTCGTCATCACCGCCAACTGGGCGCCGCACGATCACGGCAACACGTCGGACAAGCCGATGCTGTGGCTCGACGTGCTCGACTTCCCGCAGGTGAACTTCTTCGAGACCTCGTTCGCCCAGCATTTCGAGACCGCCACGCAGACCACCAACCGCGCGGACGGCAATTCGCTAGCGTTCTACGGCTCCGGCGTGCTGCCCGACAATGCGCCGGCGTTGACCAAGCGCAGCCCGGTCATCAACTACACCTATGCCCGCACCCGGCCGATCATCGAGCGCATGATGAAGGCTGGCGACATCGACAAGCGCCACGGTGCGCGCGTGCACTACGTCAACCCGATCACCGGTGGCCCGGTCCTGGCGACCATGGGCGCCAATCTTGCCATGCTGCCGAAGGGCTTCAAGGGCGAGCAGTACCGCAGCACCGACGGCACGATCTTCGTCTGCGTGGAAGGGCAGGGCACCACCACGATCGACGGCGAGGTGCTGCAATGGGGGCCGAACGACGTGTTCGTCGTGCCGCCGTGGAAGCACTACGCGCACAACACGACGAAGGAGTCGGTGCTGTTCTCGATCTCCGACCGTCCGGCGCAGGAAGCGCTCGGCATCTGGCGCGAGGACAAGGCCGCCGCCTGACGTCAAACGCAAGAGTTCAACTGCCATCGCCCGCATGTTGCGGGCGATGTTTGTTTTTGCGCGACTTCTGCGTAGTCAGTTCGGCGTCATTCCGCGACGGCCCGAAGGGCCGGACCCGGAATCCATAATCCCAATTGGTAAGATGGATTCCGGGCTCGCGACTTCGTCGCGCCCCGGAATGACCGAGCTGAGGTCAGTGCGAGATGGCCTCGGACTTCCTCGCGTCCGCGCGGCGCAGATGGTCGACGACCAGTAGTGCGATTCCGGCCGCGATGCCGATGAAGTTGGCATAGTAGCCGCCCGTGAACGTTTCGGGCGGCAACACAATCGGCAGCGCCATCGCGCCGTAGAGCAGGCGCATCGGCACCGACAAGGGCGCAAGCGCAAATCCGACGATCGCGGCGGTACCGACGAACAGTCCGAACAGGATGCGGATGAAATTCCAGACGATGAGGTAGGCCGGGCCGTCCATCAGCAGGCTCGGCGTCAGCACGAACAGGAACGGCAGAACGAACGTGCTCCAGCCGATCAGGCAGGCGACCCAGCCCGTCGTCCAGCCGTCGGTGCGCGCGATGTTGGCGGCCGCGTAGGCGGCGAACGCGACCGGCGGCGTGATCATCGACAGCATGCCGTTGTACATCACGAACATGTGGGCGGCCATCGGCGTGACGCCGAGCTTGACCAGCGCGGGCGCCAGCAAGGTCGCGGTCAGGATATAGACGCTCACCGTCGGCAGGCCGATGCCGAGCACGAACGCCAGTACGGCAATCAACAGCAGCAGCAGGAACACGTTGTCGCCGGAGAGCGCCAGCAACTGGATCGTCATGCTGAAGGCGAGGCCGGAAATGCTCATGATCCCGACCATGATGCCGGCGGCGGCGCCGATCAGGATGATGTCGAGGGAAATGCGCCCGCTCTCGACGATTGCCATCAGCATCCCGCGCAGCGTCGGCCGGTGGCCGCGGTAGCCGAAGATCAGCGTGAGCACCATCAGAATGGCGGTCGATACGATCGCGGCCTTCTCGGGCGTCAGTCGGAAAATCTCGGGATAGATCAGCGCGACCACCAGGAAGACGATCGGCACCAGGAAGTGCCAGCCCGATTTCAGCACCTCGGAGATCGCAGGCGCATTCTTGATGTCGGCGGTGCCGATCTTATGCTTGGCGGCTTCCAGGTCGACGTGGATGAACAGGCAGGCGTAATAGAGAATTGCCGGAATGGCGGCGGCAACGCACACCGCGCCGTACGAGACTTGCAGGAACTCCGCCATGATGAAGGCGGCGGCGCCCATCACCGGCGGCATCAGTTGGCCGCCGGTCGAGCCGACCAACTCGATTGCTGCCGCCCGGTAAGGCGTGAAGCCGGATTTGATCATGGTCGGAATGGTGACGATGCCGACGGCGAGCACGTTCGAGACGGCGCTGCCCGAGATCATTCCGAACAGCGCCGAGCCTACCACCGCGATCTTGGCGGCGCCGCCGCGAAAGCCGCCCATCGCGGACATCGCGACATCGGAAAAGAAGTCGGCGCCCCCGGTGCGCGCCAGAACCTGGCCCAGAATCGTGAACGGGATGACGATCAGCACCGCCACCGCGAGGATCGCGCTGATGATGCCGTTGGTGTCGAGGCCATTGTAGACGACGAGCCGCTCGGGCGAGACGTAGCGGGTCTGGAAGTCGCCCGGCAGATGCGGGCTGATGTAGATGTAGACCGCCATCGCCAGGATGATGCCGACGAAGCCCCAGCCGGAGATGCGCCGGCTACCTTCCATCACCAGAATGATCAGCATGGCGCTGCCGATGATGCCTTCCCGCGGCAGCATCGCGATCTCATAGGTCAAAGGCTCGTAGCGCACCGCGATATAGCCGCAGAGCAAGATCGAGATGATCGCCGCCACCCAGTCGATCCAGCGCGACGCCCAGGCGCGGTTGCCGATCGCCATCCAGCCAAGGCTCAGTGCCAGCCCGGCGACCGCCCAGGGCGAAACCTCGCCCTGCTTCACGTAGCTGAAGGCCAGATAGGCGGCGATGAAGATCGACGTCACCACGCCGCCAGGATCGATGGCCGCCGGCTTGCGCGGCTCGCCGGCAATGAACGCCAGCGCAAGCGTCAGGCCGAGACAGACCGTGAGCAATTGCTCGGTATAGAACGAAATATTGAAGACTTGCCGCGGAACGTCCATCACCCAGAGCACCACGGCGGCGATCAGGAGTGCCTGCAGGACGTTGGCGGTGAGGACCGTCGCCTTCGACGACTTGGAGGCAAATTCCTCCGAGCCGGCGATGATGCGTTCTTCCGTCGCAGTGCCGGGAACGACGCGTTCCTCAGTCACTGGACCTCCCGGGCCTCGAGATTGCGGTCCTTGAAGTATTTCAAGGCGCCCGGGTGGTACGGCACATCGTATTTCTTGAACGCCATCGCGGCCGAGAACTCACGCAGCGCCGGCTGGACCGCGATCAGATCCGGCTTGTTGTTCTCCAGCGTCTCGAGGAACTTGTAGACGAAGTCGTCCTTCACCTTCGCGCTGGTGAACAGCAGATTATCGAAGCTGTAGACCTTCATCGGCTTGTCGACGCCGACGAACACCGGGCCGGGATTGATGTCGGTGAGGTAACCCCAGCGCTCGATCTTGCGGGCGGCCGGCATGCCGGCGGGGTCGATTTCGGTCATGCGGATGCCGCCGACGGTGGCGTCGACCTCGCGGACCTTGGGCGCGCCGAACGCGAAGTAGAAGGTGTCCGCGGCGCCGGAGGTGAAATCGTCCGCGCTGCGGATCACGTTCGGGACCAGGACGGTCTTGATGTCCTTTTCGCTCAGGTTCGCCGTCGCCAGCATGGCGCGCACCGTCGGTTCGAGCGCGCGCATCGCCGAGAAGCCATACGGCACGCGTTTGCCCTTGAGGTCCGCGATCGTCTTGATGTCCGAGTCCTTGCGCACGAAGAATCCGACGCGCAGTGCGTGCGCCGCCCCGATGATGCGAAGGTCCTTGAGCCCCCTCGTAAAGCCGTCATGGACTTCCATCGCGTTCGAGATGCCGACTTCGACTTCGGCGCTCGCCACCATTGGGACGATCACCTGGTCGCCGGCGGTCGGCTGGACCAGTACGTTGAGGCCGGCCTTTTCCTTCAGCACCTTGCTGATCGCGGAAGCCGTCGTGTGGTTGAGCGTGCCGGGTGGCAGGGTCGCAAAACCGTAGGTTTGCGCCCAAGTCGTCGTCGAGATGCCGATCGCCGCGGCGGCAATGATGACCCTAAGCGCGCCGCGACGGCACGTAAGCCTGACCGTGTCCGACTTCAATCGCATGATGATTCCCTCGAATGATTCTGGTTCATCAGCGCCGGCACTGCTGCCTACCGGCGAACGAGCGGCTGTGCGAGCCCGTGACGAGTGAAGGAAAGCCTGTCGGGACGCAACGAAATTTACGCCCCGAACGACCGTCGCCGCTAATACGCCTTGGCCTCGATCTTGTTGTCCTGGAAGTATTTCAACGCGCCGGGGTGATAGGTGAGATTGTGCTTGCGATGGATGAGGTCCGGGGTGAGATCGTTGAGAACCGGCGCCACCGCGATGAGATCGGGCTTGTTCTTCATCATGGTGTCGAGCATCTTGTAGACCGCTTCGTCCTTTACCTTGGCATTGGTGAACAGCACATAGTCCATGCTGTAGGACTTCATCGGCTTCTCGACGCCGACGAAGACCGGGCTCGGCTTGACCTCAACGAAATAGCCATACGGAAACACCTTGCGGCTGCGTTCCAGGCCCTCCGGCGTGTCGATGATCGCGAGCGCCCGCACGCCGCCGACGGTTGCATCGGCCTCGCGGACCTTCGGTCCGCCGAACGAGAACATGAAGGTGTCGTTGGCGCCGGCCAGGAAATCGTCCGCGCCGCGCAGCACGTTCGGCACCATCACGGGCTTGACGTCGGCGAGCGTCAGGTCGGCGGTCGCTAACATCGCCTGCGAGTTGCGGTCGAGCGTGCGCATGGCCGAATAGCCGGCTGGGACCCGCTTGCCCTTGAGATCGGCGACGGTCGTGATGCCGCTGTCCTTGCGCGAGAAGAAGCCGATCCGCAGCGTGTAGATCGAGCCGATCACCCGCAGGTCGTTCTGCAGCCGGCCGGTTTCGACGCCGTCCAGCACCTCCAGCATGTTGGCGATGCCGAGATCGATCTCGCCCTTTGCCACCATCGGGATGAGCACCGTCTCGCCGGCGGTCGGCTGCACCAGCGTGTTCAGCCCGCCCTTCTCCTTCAGCACCTTGGCGATTGCCGAGGCGGCGGTGTGGGCGAGCGTGCCGGGCTGCATGGTTGCGAGCCCGTACGTCTGGGCGACCGCGGTCCCGCCGCTCGACAGCATGAGGGTTGCGGCGAGCGCCAGACCGGCGCCCACGCATGATCTTCCGAAGCACAGCTTCCGTCCCATGAGAATCCTCCCTCCCGTGATGGGGATATACGCCTGCGGCATTCATCGGGCCGCGTTTTGTCCAATGATTGCACACCGCATCGGACAATGCGAGGTTGCCGGCGTAGCACGGCGTCGCAGGCCATCGGTTGGAGTTCGGAGGCGTGGCCCAATCCTTCATTCATGATGTCGCATCGCAGCGCGTGGTGTTCGCGCCGGGCGCCGTCGCGCGCGTCCCGGAGGAAGCGGCGCGCCTCGGCCTCGGCCGGGTGCTGGTGATCGCGACGCCCGGCAGCGGGGCGCGCCTCGGCCGACAGCTCGCAGATTTGCTGGGGACGCGCGCGGCCGGTGTGCACGCTCAGGCTGTCGTCCATGTGCCAAAGCCGGTGGCGGAGGCCGGTGTGGCGGCGGCCCGCGACGCCCAGGCCGACGGCCTGGTTGCTTGCGGCGGCGGCGCCGCGATCGGGCTGGCCAAAATCATCGCCCGCGACCTCGGCCTGCCGATCGTCGCGGTGCCGACCACCTATTCGGGATCGGAAGCGACGCCGATCTGGGGCCTGAGCGACGGCGAACGCAAGTTCACCGGCAAGGACAACCAGGTCCTGCCGCGCACGATCGTCTACGACCCCGATCTCACGCTCGCCCTGCCGCCGGCGGTGAGCGCCGCGAGCGGCCTGAATGCGCTGGCCCATTGCGTCGAAGGCCTGTGGGTCGCAGGCGGCACGCCATACCTGAGCGCCCTCGCGACCGACGCGGCGCGCCGGTTCTCGATCCATCTGCCGCGCGTGGTGGCGGACGGCAGTGACCGCGAGGCGCGCGGCGAATGCCTGGTGGCGGCGTGGCTCGCCGGCATCGTGCTCGCACCCGGCACGGCGTTGCAGCACAAGCTCGCGCACGTGCTGGGCGGGCTTGGACTGCCGCACGGCGAGAGCCACGCGATCATTCTGCCGCATGTCACGCGCTTCAACCTCGCCGCCGCGCCGGACGCGCGCGAGCGCCTGGCGCTGGCGCTCGGCGCGGATGATCCAGCGTCACGGCTTGCCGGTATGCTCGAGGGTTTCCCGATCCCGCACCGGCTGCGGGACATCGGCTTCGACCGCGGCAAGATCGAATTCGTCGCAGGCGAAATGGTAAAGTTCGGCATCTCGACGCCGCGCACGGTCTCCGGCGCCGATATACGCAACCTGCTCGCGGCCGCTTACTGACCCGACGGCATCAACGGCCTGCCGGTCACGCCGGCGGCGGGTCGACACGAAATCCCTCGCCGGGCTCCAGCGCAATATGGCCGTCGGCCACCGCTGCGGCCCAGCGGGCACTGCGCGCAAGGCCGCCGAACGAAAAGAAATGCGGCGCGATCTCGCCGGCTTGGCCGTTCGCACGCGCTTCGGCCAATGTCCGCACCAGAGCATCGGGCGCCGACATCGCGAACAGTTGCCGCATGAGGCCGGTCCGCCGCGCCAGCGCCTGCGCCGAGGCCCGCACCCCGCAACGCTGGGCATAGCGCAGGAGCGTCGAAAGACTGGTCGGACCGGCAAGTCCGATCCGCACCGGATGATCCAGGCCGAATTCCCGCAACCGCCGGATCCAGGCGAGGATCGTGACGGCGTCGAAGCAGAACTGCGTGACGATGTGGACGTCGAGGCCGATCGCTGTCCGCGGCCGCGATCTTGCCGGCCAGCGCGACGTCGAGGTCGTGCTGCGGGATGCGCGGATGACCGTCCGGATAGCCGGCGATGCCGATGTCGGCGAATGCCGTGCCGCTGTAGGAGCCCGCCGTCGATCACCTCGATGGCGCTGCGGAAATCGCCGGCCGGCTGGTCGCGGTCGCCCGCGATCACCAGCAGCGAACGCACGCCCGCGTCGCCGCTGAGCCGGGCGAGGAATGCCTCCAGCTCCAGCGCGTTGACGAAGTTGCGCACCGCGATATGCGGCACCGGCTCGAGACCCGCATGCCGGAGCCGCGCCGCCGCTTCGGTGACCTCGGTCAGCGGGCGGTTCGGCACGGCGCTGATGTAGACACGGGTGCCGGGCCGCGCGATCGCTGCCAGTGCGGCGACGTCCTCGGCGGACGGCCGGGTCGCCTCGATCGTGAAGCCCCGCGTGAAATTTGCGATCGACGCGGCCTCGGCGATGCGGTCGCCGGCCTGAATTTGTGGAGCTGCTGAAGCACCGTTCATGCCGCGCACTCGGTCTGCTCCACTCGCCCCTCTCTGTGCGGGGAGGGGTGGGGAGGGGGCGGCATGTGACACGCACGTGCATCACGCTTGCCCCCCCCCTGCCCCTCCCCACAAGGGGGAGGGGAACGCAAGAGCGTCGCCGCTTCCCGAATGCGGTGCAGGCCAGATGACCGCATGCCCGGCATCACTCGCGCCGCCGCGAGATCACGTAGGACTCGTCGTAGAACCACAGCCCGCCGTGCTCGCGCAGCACCTCGCGCGTCGCTTCGAGATAGCGCCGGTCGGACACCACGCCGGCGAGCCGGTCGTCCTCGACCTGCGCCACGTAGATCGCCGCGTTCCAGGCCGCGAACAGCGTCGACGTGCCGATCGACGCTTCGGAGATCTCCGTCGGCAGCGTGTGCATGTCGTAGCGGAACAGCGAGCGGTTGTCGGCATAGGCGTTGAAGTTGAGATCGCGGCCGGCGGTGCCGAGCTCCTGCTTCACCAGCCTTCATGATCTGGTGGCGGTCGTGCACGAACGGATTGTCGTCCGGCCAGACCTTCCGGATGATCTCCATGCCGGGATCGTGCCCGTGCGAATGGATGGCGATCAGCCGCCCGCCCGGTCCGAGCGCCTTGGCGAGCGGCGCGATCACGCGCTTGGCCTTGAACTCGAGCGAGGCGCGCGCGCGGTAGGGCTGCGAGGCGATGACCAGGTCGTAGTTGGCCATGGTGCCGCCCGGCCTCGGGATGATCGGGTCGAGCAGGAACTTGTGGTCCTCGCGGTAGAGCACCAGCACCACCGGCCGTTCGTAGACCGGGTTGCCGGTCTTCGGCGATACGCCGGCGCTTCCAGTTCTGCGCCAGGAACGGCTCGAGGTCGGTGATCTGCTGCTCGAAGCGATAGGCCGAATTGCCGGCCAGCGGCACCTCGTGCCAGACCATGCTCGACGCCGCCGAGAGCGACTTGACGGCGAGCCACGGCGCGTCCGCATAGGCGAGGTTGGTCAGCACCAGCACGGTCGCCGGATGCTCGAAGAAGCGGTCCGACATCTTCTGCAGGGTGAGGCGGACGTCCTCGAGGCTGATCTCCTTGCCGACCACGTAGAACGGCGTGTGCGGATAGCGGTCGTGCATCGCGCGCATCACGCGCACCAGCACGGTGCCGTCGCCGACGCCGGCGTCGAACAGCCGCAGCGCCGGCGGGCGCGGATGGATGTTGGCGAGCTCGAGGCCGACGCGGCCGGCGACCACCCACTTTTCGCTGCAGGTGTTGACGAACAGCAGATACTTCTGCCGGTTGTCGAAGAAGCGGAAATTGCGCTGCGGGTCGCGCCTCGGCGGTCGCCGCGGGCTGGAGTTCGGCCATTGGCGGCTGCTCGCGTTCGGCCGCGCGGCCTTCGCGCGCGCGTTCGATGATGGCCGGCCGGGCGGGCGCCGGTGGCCGTCCGGTTGCTGTCCATGAAGGCGCGGATGCGGTCGAGCGTCTCGGTGGTGATGCGGCCGCCATTGCGCAGCCGCGCGGCGAGCTTGCCGTCGTTGACGGCGCGCCGTCCGAAGGTCGATTCGGCAAGCCCGGTATGGCGGCAGTAGTCGGAGATTTCCGTCAGCAGTTCCTGGGCGTTCATGGCGCACGCCTCGCTTGGGGTGTTCGCTCCGGTCCCGCGCCCGCGTTCTTGAATGTGGACGGCTTCGGCGCAAAGGACCGGTGCCAGCGAACCAAGCGCCCTGTCGGGCGTCAACCACAAAACAGCCCACTATGTCAGTGGGAGATTTAATGGGAATTGTCCCAAATTGCAATATTATGACGTCTAATCAGATATTTGAGAGAGGTTAGGCCCTCGGGTGTCCCGCAATCCGGGACATCTTTCGCGGTCGGGGACGCGGCCCACTGAATTCGCGCTTGAGTCGGGCTAAGTTCTGCCCGCCGTGTCGAGCGCGTCCAGGACCGCGCGCGCGATCGCCGCGGTGCCGTCCGGGCCGCCGAATTCCTTAGGCTTCAGCCCGCCCGCGAAGGCCGTGTCGACCGCGGCTTCGATCATGCGCGGCGGCGCGGGCCGCGCCCGCATGGTCGTGCTTGTCGGCCAGCCAGTCGAGCATCAGCGCGGTCGACAGGATCATGGCGGTGGGATTGGCGAGCCCTTGCCCATGATGTCGGGCGCGGTGCCGTGGCAGGGCTGGAACACCGCGTGGGTGTCGCCGATGTCGGCCGAGGGCGCCATGCCCATGCCGCCGATCAGCCCGGCGGTGAGGTCGGAGAGGATGTCGCCGAACAGGTTCTCCATCACCAGCACGTCGAAGTCCCACGGCTTCTTCACCAGCATGGCCGCGCAGGCATCGACGTAGATGCGATCGGTCGCCACGCTGGGATGCTTCGCCGCCGCCTCGTCGAACAGCGTGCGGAAGAACGCATAGGCCTTGAAGGCGTTGGCCTTGTCGACGCAGGCGAGCCGGCCCGGCAGCGCCGCGCGCCTTCCTTCGCTGCGGCGAGCCGGAACGAAAATTCGAACAGCCGCTCGGATGTCTTGCGCGTGATCACCAGCGTCTCGCGCGCTTCGTCGTGCGTCACCACGCCCTTGCCCATGGAGGCGAACATGCCTTCGGTCGATTCGCGGATCACCACGAGATCGATGCCGCGCTCGGCCGCGCCGACGATCGGGGAAGGGATGCCGGGAATAAGCCGGCACGGCCGCACGCCGGCATAGAGGTCGAAGATGAAGCGCAGTTCGACCTGCGGCATGATCTCGGTGTTGTCGGGATAGCGCACCGACGGCAAGCCGCAGGCGCCGAGCAGGATGGCGTCGGCCTCCTCGCACAGCTTGATCGTCGCACTCCGGCATCGACTTGCCGTGCTCGCGGTAGTGGCCGGCGCCGGCCGGCGCCTTCGGTGAAGCGGAAGTTCAGCCCGGGCGTCGTCGCCGCGACCTTGCGCAGCACCTCCAGCGCCGGCGCCATCACCTCGGGGCCGATGCCGTCGCCCGGCAGCACGGCGATATGGAAAGCGTCATTGGCGAGCATGGATGTTCCCCGCGCGGTGACGGCGACATACCGCGCTGCGCACTGAATACGTTTCGTTGCGGTGCCGCAACCGCCGAATAGGGCGGCCAAGATGTGGCACCCGCCGAACCCACGCTAAGCCGTCAGGATAGCCGCCTTGCCGCTTAACACCGCGAGCGCAACTTTCGGATCGAGCCGTACCTGCAATCCGCGCTGACCGGCGTTGATGAAGACGTAGTCGAAGCGCAGCGCGCGCTCGTCCATGACAGTCGGTACCGGGCGCTTCTGGCCGAACGGGCTGATGCCGCCGACCTTGTATCCGGTCAGGCGTTCGGCATCGGCCGGCTTCATCATCTGGGCGGACTTGCCGCCAAGTGCCGCCGCCAGCTTCTTCATCGAGACTTCGCTGTCCGACGGAATCACGACGCAACCGGCTTGCCGTCGATCAGCGCCATCAGGGTCTTCAAGACGCGCTCCGGCGGCTCGCCCAGCGCCTCCGCCGCCTGAACCCCGATCCGATCCGCGCTGGGTCGTAGTCGTAGGCGTGGACCGAGAACATGACTTCGGCCTTCTCCAGTGCTTCGCTGGCCCGCGTTTTCTTGGACATGACGATGCCGTTTCGGAAATTAGCGGCCGGCGGAATGATCTCACCTGCGATCTTTAGGCATCGAATTTGCCGGCGAGATGGCTAATGCCGTTGCCGCATTTCGTGCGCGTGGGTACGGCGCATGCCGCGCCTTTGCCTACCCCACGTTTGCTTGCCAGTTCTGCGACAATGCACGGGGCCGGCCGCTACATTAGGCCCGGCGGCCGAAGCGTGGGGTGAATGAAGCTCGAAATGTCCAATACGATCAAACGGTCACTTCGAAATGCACCGGCCAAATAAGGCGCATCCTTCCAGTGCTATCTCGTCATTGGTGATCCTATATACAGGCACATCGGAACAAATAAACTGCCTTCCTACCGCGATTGTGAAACCGTTGCATCATATTTCTCCGAAGAACCTGACTAGGGAACTCCTTGAGGATACCTCCCCACAGATAAATTCCCTTTTGTGCGCCGAGGGCAAGGGCGGCGTTCCCGCAAAATGCTCCAAGAAGAGAGGCAAATGTTTCTAATGTCCGCCTTGCAACAACATTTCCATCGCGAAGTTTGTCGACAATTTGCGGCGGATCAATCTCAGTTGAATTCGGACTGCCATTTCATCGGAATGAAAATTGTAGATTGCCTGAATTCAAGGTTGAGAGAAGTGTTCGTAAGATACAAATCCTGTAACTGATCCCACAACTCCCGTTCTAGTTGGGTTTCAGCAACGAAACTGTGGTGCCCCCCTTCGGTCGGTATTGCGAGAACGTTCAATTCAGTAGAGGCCTAATGTGTTCGAGCCGGCAAGTTCCGAGTCCTGTACCAGGTGGCGAACACAGAGCGCATTCCGCCGCGGCCCTGCTTACCAAATAGTGTCTCTAATTTAGTCGTTCCGAATTAGCGCAAGACCATAAGTTAATCGCTTCTGAGTAATCGTTGATCATCCAAATTTACAGCTAGGCGAAAATTCCTTCTGAAACAGGCTTCTTATATTTTCAATATCAATCATCCAATCTGAATTTTTTGAAACTAACCTTCCCCCTGAGAAACTGAGCCCGCGGCACTGACTACAAATTCACAAACCTTGTTATAACTCGCAGGTGTCGGGAACGGCACTTGAGAGATTTTGCCACCGACATGACAAATCCATCGTCAATTTCACCAAAGTCGGACAAAGGGTATTTTGCCAGCCGTCTTACGTTAAAGTCCATATCGATAAGCGCAAATCGAACTGTCGAACCTCCAGCATCACAGCAGATTCTCATGTCTGCCTCCCTTATAGTTTTGAACGAAAAATCGCGTATAACAAAATACTAATGTATATAGTCTTCTGGCGCATCTGTAGCATTATTTACTGAGTTCTCTTTTCCATGATCAGGGAAGCATCAATGCGCATTTGCGCCAACGAACGCTCCTAGTTTGGCTGTCACCAGACCTTCGACAAGTTTGAGGTTGGCTCATGACGGAAGTTTTTATCAGTTATTCAAGGCGGGACCTCATAGCTGCCGAGGAGTTGCGTGCTTGGTTAGAGAAGGCTGGCGTCCGGACTTGGATGGACACGGAGCTGGTGGGGGGAGCAAGGTTCGCCGATGAGATAGAGATTAGGATTACGAAATGTTTGGCAGTCATCGTGCTGTGGACACCGAGTTCAATTCAATCTCAATGGGTTAAAGAAGAGGCGCACAAAGCGCTGGGATTGGGAAAGCTTGTTCCAGTCAAGAGTTCCAATTTGAATATGTCAATTTTGCCCCTTGGCTTCAGTCGATTGAATACCCTGGAGCTGGAAAACGCCGAGGGAATTCATCTCACAATTTCTGCCCTGATCGGACGTCACTTGGCAAACGGAATTGAGGGGGTGGCTCGTATTCTAACATCTGCAATTGTAGCTGATTCCGGCATCAATGCCTCTACTATGGCCGGTCAGCTTGAATATTGGAAGCTCATCGGCAAGTCCACCCAACGTGCGGACTTCGTAGAGTTTCTGAATAAGTATCCGTTTGGTGCTTTGGGCGATGAGGCTCGGCTTCGAATAAAGAGACTAAGCTCGAACTAGAATGGCAAGTCGAGTACCGCTTGACAATTCTTAGTATTGGACTATATTCCTAGGCGTCCTGTCCGACTGAGGGCGTTTTCATGAGGCGTCGTGACAGCGGGACAGGATGCGGCGCCTGCGGGCTGACGACGCAGTCAGCACTCGGGCGGCTCCGGGGCTCCGCCCGCCTGGCCACTACGAGCCGGCCGCGAGGAGCTCGCTGACAGGGAGGCGCAAATGCCCCTGCGAAGCGCGGCCCGGAGCCGAGTGACCGTCCAGAGCGGACGGTAGCCAGCCGCGGTGGAGCGCCGGGAGGCGAAGCGTCCTCATCAGGGACGCAACGCGCGGCAGGTTTGCGAAAGCAGGCTTGCCGCGCGGACAGAAGGCTGGTGCGCCGCTCGGCGCTCCACCTCCCTCTCTCCCACGAGGGGGATCGGCCGCAACCCCGGACGCAATCGCGCCGCGGGAGCAATCAACGTCGTCAGAATTTTGCAGCAAGCGGGCGGACACAACGATCCCGGCTGCCGCTTGGGCTACAATGACCCACGGTTCACACGCGACGACAGATGTGCGAGGGGGCAGGGTGAGCAGCAAGCCGTTCGAGATTGTCGTCGTCGGCCACGGCGCAGCGGGGCTCGCCGCCGCGCTGTCCGCCGCCGAAGAGGCGCGTGCGCGCGCGATCGCCGCGGCCGTCACGCTGATCGAGAAGGCGCCCGAAGAGAAGGCCGGCGGCAACACCCGCTGGTCGCCGTCCTACATGCGCATGGCCGCGCCCGACCGCGTCGAGTCGAGCTTCGTGCACGACATGCTGACGGCGACGAAGTTCGAGGGCGACGAGACCTATTTCGCGCGGCTCGGCGCACGACGCGCCCGCAACCGTGCAGTGGATCGCCAGCCATGGCATCGAGTTCATCCAGCCGACCTATTACCTCGCCAAGGGCCCACCGCGCATCCAACCGGCCGGCGGCGGCCCGGCGATCGTCGCGGCGCTCGCCCGCGCGGCGAAAGTGGCGGGTGTCGTGCTGCGCTACGGCTGCGCGGCGCAATCGCTCGCGAAGTGAGAACGGCCGCGTCACCGGCGTCGTGATCGAAACGGGCGGCACGCGCGAGACGCTCTCCGCCGACGCCGTCATCCTCGCCTGCGGCGGCTTCCAGGGTGACGGCGCGATGATGCGCGAGCATTTCGGCCCCGGCGCCGAGACCATGCGGCTCATTTCCCCTGGCACGCACTTCAACACTGGCGACGGCATTCGCGTTGCGCTCGCGCTCGGCGCGGACCGTGCGGGCGACTGGAACGGCATGCACGCCGAGCCCATCGACGCACGCAGCAAGAATTCCGCGCCGGTCGTGCTGGTCTATCCCTACGGCATCGTGGTCGACCAGAGCGGCCGCCGTTTCTTCGACGAGGGTGCGGGCCTGGTGCACGAGACCTGGGAATGGTTCGCGCGCGACATGCATTTCAAGACGCCCGGCGCGGTCGCCTACGCGATCCTCGACGGCCGTCTGCTGGCGATCGATGGCTATGAGCGGGCGATCCGCTCGGAGGTGCCACCGGCGCACGCCGACACGCTGGCTGAACTGGCCGGGATGATCGGGGTCGATGCGGACAATCTCGCCGCGACGGTCGCGGACTACAACGCCGCGTGCGTGGGCGATCCGAACATGTTCGACGCCACGCGCTGCGACGGGCTTGCCGCCGCGCGCACGCTGAGCCCGTCGAAATCGAACTGGGCGCGCGCCATCGTGGAGCCGCCGTTCCTCGCCTGGCCGCTGGCCGGGGCCGTCGCCTACACGTTCGGCGGGCTCGCCACGGACGATGCGCGTGCGTGCTGCGCGACGGCGCGCCGATCCCCGGGCTCTATGCTGCCGGCGAGATCACCGGGCACTTCCATGCGACCGCGCCGAACGCGGTCTCGGTGCTGCGTGCGTTCGTGTTCGGCCGGATCGCGGGACGCGAGGCGGTGGCCGCCGTTGTGCGTGATGCGCCCCGATGAGGGGCGATAGTGTCGCGAGAATTCAAAGGGCCGCGTCTACGCCCACAGGTGGGAAAACTGCGTCGCCACCACGCGCTCGTACGGCACATCGCCCTTCAGGATGCCGACATCGCGGGCGAACTGGTTCATGCCGGCGACGAAAGCCGGCGGGATCGACGCGTCGTAGTAGGGCAGGTCGCGGCGGATGAGTTCGGCGATCAGTTCGGCTTCCGACGGCGGAAACAGCTTGCGGCCGACCTGCGTGGCGAGCGACACGTCGGCCTTGAGCGCCGCCTGCGCCTTGACCAGCGCCCGTACCGCGCCGGCGGCGGTTTCGGGCGAACGCGCGATCAGCGCATCGGTCGTGGCGATCGACGCCATCGTGTAGTTAAGCATGGCTTGGGGCCATCGCCGCGCCGCACGTCCAGCACGACGGTGCCGATGCCGCGCTGGACTGCCACTTCGGCGCCCATGCCGTTCGCCCAGAAGCCGTCGATCTTGCGGTCCTCCAGCGCCTTCGCGGCGGTGACGCCGAAATTCACGCCGGCGCCGAGCGAGCCCGGCACCGGCGCGATCGTGATGCCGTCGCGCGCGAGATCGAGCCCGGCCTCGGTCAGCAGGCGGCGCAGCCCCATCTCGACCCAGGGCGCGGCGCCGATGCTCTTGCCCTTGACACGCCGATGTCGCCCTTCGTCGCGCCGAGGTCCTTGTGCATGACCAGGAACCAGTACATGCCCTGCGCTTGCGCGCAGAGCAGCTTGGCGCCCTGCCACTCCGGAAACGCGGCGAGCGCCGAATGCGCCGACCCGCCGACGAAATCGACCGCGCCGTCGCGCAAGGCGACATACGACTTGTCGACCGGGAAGATCATTTCGAGTTCGACATCCAGCCCTTCCTGCTTGAAGCAGCCGAGCTCGATCGCCGCGATCGCCGGGAAATAGGAGTTGGAGATCATGTCGGGTACGGCAAGCTTCATCAGAGGGGTCCGCTGTGTAGTTTTGAACGGGCATGGCGGCGGGTGGTTGCGCGGGACGTCTCGTCGCTACTTGGTCATCGCACGCTCGATGGCGCCCGCTGCCGCGAACACCGCGGCATCGCCCTGCACGAAGCCGGTGACCTGAAGGCCGAGCGGCAGGCCTTCGTCCTGCATCACCGGCAGGGAGATCGCCGGGATGGCGAGCAGCGAGACGTGGACCGTCGCGTTTGGATCGCCGGTCGACTGCAGCCCCTTCGGTGCGGCACCCGGCGCCGCCAGGCTGACGCAGACGTCGCATTCGCCCGCAAGCGCCTCGTAAACCGCGCGTGCTGCCTCGCGTGTCTTGAGATCGGCGCGATAGTCGTCGAGCGTCATCGCTTCGGCGTCTCTCAGGCGTTCGAGCGCGACGCAGCTGAGCTTGCTGGCGTCGCGGTTGCGGTAGGTGTTGAGCGGCCAGCGCCCCTCCCAGGCGTTGATCCGCATCGAAATGGGCCGTGCGTCCGCGATCGCCGTTTCGGTGGCCGCGACCTTGGCGTTGTTGGCGCGCGTCAGCACCTCGATACCGGCGGCCTTCAGCCGCTTGAGCGCCTCGTCCATCGCCGCCTTGGCGCCGGGCAACGCGGCCGCCCAGCCGGCCGTCTCGATGAACGCGATCCGTTTTGGCTTCTGCGCCGCCGGTACGCTTGCCGGACCGTGGAGAGTCCCGGAAAGCCGGGGTCGCCGCCAGCGCGCTGTGCGATTTCGTAGGCCACCTGCCAGGCATCTTCCAAGGTCGACGGCCAGCACGCCGGTCGGAGCTCTGGCTCAAGCCATCGTAGCTGCCGCCGCGATTGAGCGCGCCGACGTCGGCACGCACAGCGCCGCCAGCACGCTGTTGGTCAGGAACACCAGCCGACCGCCCGGTCGCAGCACCCGCCCGGGCCTCCGGCAGCCAGCGGGCCGGCTCGCACCAGGGCCCCGCCCCGTACTCGCTCACGACGAGATCGAACGACCCGTGACGGAACGGCAGGTGCTCGCCATCGGCCTCCGCCAACGGGAAGCGGATCTCGAAGTGCTCCTGGCAACGGCGCGCCGTGCGCACCTGGGCGTCGCTCAGGTCGATCGCCGTCGGCCACAGTGCCGGCCCGGGCGAGGCCACCCCGAGAGGTACGCGGTGCCGCACCCGATCTCGAGCACGTCGGTGCCGGCGACGTCACCCAGCACGCCGAGCTCCCTGCTCGGGGTGGTGGAAGAGCCCCCAGCCGATCTCGGCGGCGGCCCACCGCTCCTCCGCGGTCGGCATCGGTGAACTGCTCGTTGACCGCTCGCCAGACGTCCCGGTTGCGCTCTGAACGTCGACGGATCGCGTTCGCCGCCGTCGCTCACCGGATCACCGAGGGTCACGGGAGGTCGCTCGGGGCCACCGAGGGTCACCGGCTCACCGTGCGACCAGCCCGCCGTCAGCGTGCACGACCGTGCCGGTCAGGAAGCTCGAGGCATCGGACGCGAGGAACAGGGCGGGTCCCACCATCTCGTCAACGGTCGCGATCCGGCGCATGAGGCAGGCGTTGGCCATGTTCTCCGTGGCCACCTCGCCGGTGTTGCGGACCATGTCGGTGTCGACCGCGCCCGGCGCCAGCGCGGTTGACCCGGATGCCGTCGGCGGCGAGACCCGCAGCCAACGACTTGGTGTACGACACCATCGCCGCCTTGGCCGCCGCGTACATCGCGACGAACGCCGAGTCGAGCCATGCGCCGGCCGACACCACGTTGATGACCGATGCGTGCTCGGACAGGCGCAGGTGGGGCAGGGCCTCCTGCACCAGGAAGACCGGGCCCTTGATGTTCACGTCCACCGACTTGTCGAAGCCCGCCTCGCTGAACGCGCCGATCGGCTCCGTCAGCACGTTGGCCAGCGGTTGTTGACGACGATGTCGATCGAGCCGAAGCGCTCGGTGGTCGTGGCGACCGAGGTCGCCGCAGGACGTCGTCGAGCGAACCGAGGTTGGCCGGCACGCCGATGGCGTCGTGGCCGCGGGCGGTCGGCGTCGGCGACGGTCGCCTCGCAGGCGTCGGCCTTCCGGCTGGCGATCGCCACAGCGCCCGCGCCGGCCCGCGGCGTACCCCTCGGCGATGGCGAGGCCGATGCCGCGGGTCGCGGCCCGTGACGATGGCGGTGCGCCCGTCGAGACGGAACAGGTGGTCGATGTCGATCGTCATGTGGCCGGCTCCCCCGGGGTCAGCGCCTGCACCCGAGCGCCACGCGGGTACGCGATCTTCGTCCGGCCCCGCCCGGCACGCCAACGGCACCCCCGATGGGGGCGCGAGCGATCGCAAGTAGCGGCCGCGGTCCACCGATCCGAGGCCCCTCCGATCCATCCGTGACACGATTGGCCCCATGTCGGTGGACCTCAGGAGCCGGACCAGCGAGGACATCGTCGCGGTCGACGCCGCGACCTTCTTCGACCAGACCCTTCCCGCGCTGATGGAGATATTGCCCCACCTCCCCGGCGCCGGTGCCCTCGAGCTCTCGCCGCGACCGCTGGCCATCGAGGTCGGCGGGCAGGCGTGGACGTTGCGCCTCGACGGCTCCCGCTGTCGCCGATCAGCGCGGCACCGACCATGCCGTGGCGATCTGGGTCCTCGACGACGCCGGTCTGACCGATCTCGTCCACGACGTGCGCACGCCGATGGGCTTCTTCACCGGGGGCGACCTCGAGCTCCGCGCCGGCCGCTTGGAGGACACCCTCGACTGGTGGGTGGTGCTGCGGTCGCTGCTCGACGAGCGGCCGGTGCACGTCAGCGGCGACGTCCAGGTGCCCGAGCACCGCACGTTCCTGCCGACCGACGACGACGCCGACCTCGCCCGCTTCCTGCACGATGCCGGCTACCTCCACGTCGCCGGGGTGTTCACCCGGGAGGCCGAGATGGCCGCCATCAGCGCCGGACATGGACACCGCTGCGCCGGCCTACGCACCCGACGACGGCAACTCGTGGTGGGCCAAGACCGCGGAACGGCGAGAATCGCCTCGTGGCGCATGCAGCGGTTCCAGGAGCGTTTCCGCAGCAACCGCCGCGCTCCTGGCCGACGGCCCGCCTGGCCCGCATTCGGCGCGGCTCACCGGCGATGGCCACGTCCTGCCTGCCGACCTGCGCCAGGGCAACGTGATCGAGGCGCTGGTCAAGCCGGTGGGACCGTGGTGGAGGGCATCTCCGGGATGTGCCGTGGCACAAGGACTGCAGCCTCGGCGGCCACTCGTACCCGGTGCTGCTCCATGACGATCGGGGTGTGGCCCAGGTCACCGGAGCCGACACAAAAGACGTCGGGTCAGCTGGGCGTCGTGGCGGGCTTCGCACCGCGCCCTCCATCCAAACCGGCCTTCACCGCGCCCGCGGCCTTCGACCTCCCCGGCCCGCGACCTGCCGACGGGCACCGGCGACATCACGGTCCACCTCAGCTGCACGCTCCACATGAGCCAGCCGCCGGTGGACCGCGAGGGGCGCCGCGTCCTCTACACCTCGCTGCGCATCCCCGACCCCGACGGCAACGCCAAGGTCGGCGGCGGAGGGCTGCTCGGGCCGCATCCCCGAGGGCGCCCACCGCACGGGTGTCCCAGCGGCCCGGGTACACCGGCTGACCGACTGGTCCAAAATCGTCAACGACTGGTTGACGAGCCGAGATCGTCAACGTATGGTTGACGCATGTCGAACCCCACCCCCATCGCCGCCTCCGTCCGCCTCGACGACCTGATCGACGCCATCACCAAGGTCCACGACCAGCCCCTCGACCAGCTCACCAAGACGCGATGATCGCGTCCGACCACCTCGGCGACCTCGCCGATCACCTCATCGGCCACTTCGTCGACCAGGCCCGCCGGTCGGGCATCGTGGTCCGGAAAGATCGGCGCCAGCATGGGGGAGTTCTCGAAGCAGGCGGCCCCAGCAGAAGCGCTTCGTCCCCGGCAAGACCACCGTCGAGATCGACCCCGAGGAGGGCTTCGCCCGGCTTCACCCGGGCCCGCAACGTCGTGGCGGTGGCGCACAACGAGGCGGTCGAGGCCCGCAGACGCCAACGTCGTCCCCGCCCACCTGATCCTGGGCCTCTTCGAGCGAACCCGAGGCCATCGCCGCCAAGGCGATCGCCGAGAAGGGGGTCACGGCCGAGTCGCTGCGGGAGGCCGCCACGGCGACGCTCCCTGCACCGGTCGACGATCCGCCGGCGCTGGTGCCGTACGACGGCCCACGCGAATACGTGCTGACTGCACGGTAGACGAGCCCGATGTTCAAGGCCTGCAGTCCTCGCTTCTGCCAGTTGCTCGATGTCTGGGCCAAGAGAGGATACCAAGGGGATAACAACATCGCCATGCCGACGGCAACGAGATTGTTGTCGCCCAGAAAACGGGATGAAATTGGGGTTCTCGTCGCCGGGATTCAGGATTAACCCCACCCATCCTTGCTTGCCAGGCCTCGAATCCCAACGACAACGCGATCACGAACAGGATTAAACGGAAATCGGCTTCAGTCTTGATGATCGCAGTCAACAGATAGCTGACGATGATGGTCTTGGCGAATGCCTGCCATAGCGCCCAGGTATCGTTCACATGCGGGCTCGCGAGGGTCGAGACGAGAGTAAGCGCAAGAAACAGCAGCAACAACGTGTTGCGCCAGTGGGCCTCAGCGACACGCCTGCCAGAATCGTACGAATCACCAGGAAGACACCCGCGTAGGACAGACAGATCTCAACGTGGCATATATCGCCGGTCCCCGCCCAGGTCTCAGGACGAAAGTGACACGATCCACAGGGTGACAAGTTCGCTGCGTGCCATGGGCGCTTCGAACGGCGAAGATCGATGCGATCGGCAGAACCGCGAATACAAAAATGTTTCGTAACATCGGCTTAGGTGTCCCGCCCCGTCGAGACGCGCCCAACGCTCGAGCATCCAAATCGCCCAGAGGGCGTGCAAAGAAATGGTCGTGGCCGGATTGATGTTCTTGAAACAGTTGTGTGACGCGGCTGCGGGATCGAGCAGGTCTCGGCTCTTTGCAGAGCAACTGAAGACGTCTCCGCGAAATCTCTCGGCATGGGACCCGTCAGGCCGGATCCAATCGGTGCCGTAAACCCCGTTGTTCGTGCCGCTGCACCACGTCCGGCGGCAAGCGACGCTGTGCCAATCCGTTCAGCAATGATTTGGGTTGTCCATCCGGCCAACTTCGTCGCCGGTCGGAATGCGGAAAGCCAACTCCACGAGGCGATGGTCGAGCAGCGGGCAGCGAATTTCGAGGCCGTGTGCCATGCTCATCCGATCCACTTTGACCAACGGATCGTTGGGGAGGTAGACCTTGAGATCGGCGTACTGCGCCCTTTGCACGGCGCTGTCGGGATGGGCAATCGCGATATGGTTTCGTGACCTCCGCGTAGACCGGGCTGTCGGCAGGATCACGGGTGGGTGGCTTGCCCATCAGCGCCCGCGC
This sequence comes from uncultured Alphaproteobacteria bacterium, assembly GCA_963807865.1. Lineage (GTDB taxonomy): Bacteria > Pseudomonadota > Alphaproteobacteria > Rhizobiales > Xanthobacteraceae > VAZQ01. The sequence goes on from CAWEDK010000031.1 coordinate 191,991, forward strand.
ATCGTGCGGCTTCCGAGAAAACACAAGTCCGCGTAATACGCTGCGGCAGGATCGCGCCCGAGATTCTCGAGGACGTTGCCTTAGCCTGAAGAGGGACGGGGCAGCCCCTGTGATCGCGGCCAGCGTTGCGCCGAGCCACGACGCCGCTTTTCGCCCCGCTTCACCAGTTACGAGTTGGCGCGCTCTGGCCTCCATGGCCAACGGGGTATACCGCCAGGCGTACCCGCCAAACGCTTCGTCGGCGCCGTCTCCCGACAACGCCACCGTGACGTGCTCGCGGGCAATCTTGCTGACGTAGTAGGTGGGTATCGCCGATGAATCGGCGGAACGGCTCGTCGAACGCACGCACAATCGGATCGAGAACGTCGTCCAGATGCGGCTGCACGACCGCCGGATGATGGCTGGTGTGGTAACAGGCTTGCGGTCGACGCCGCCCCTGCGAGTTGGTTCGTCGGGCGTCGTGATCGAAACCGACGGTCGCGGTTCACCGCCGGCTGGTTGAGCGCTTCGGCCATGTACGAGACGACCAGACCGGAGTCGATTCCTCCAGAAAGGAACGCACCGATGGGCACCTCGCTCTCCAGGCGTTGTGAAACGGCCGCTGATAATCGGGCCTCGACTTCATCCAGCAACGCGGCTCGAGAGCTCGTGTCGGTATCAAACTGTTCAATGTCCCAGTATTTGCGAATCGCCGTTCGCGCGCCGTCAAGTGCAAGCGTATGAGCCGGCTCGAGTTTCCGGACGTGTCGATACGCGGTCGCCGGAGCGACGAAATAGCCCAGCGACAGGTATCCTTCGAGCGCCTCGAGGTCATGCGCACCATTCCGAGGCTGGGCTCGCCTTGATCGCCTTGATTTCCGACCCAAAGTGGAGCACGCCGTCGAGCGTGGCGTGGAACAGCGGCTTCTTGCCGACCCGATCCGCGCCATCAAGAGTTGCTGCGCCTCATCGTCGATGGCAAACGCAAACATCCGTCGAGTCGGTCGACGCATGACGCGCCATATCCTCATAGGCGTGGACGATAGCCTCGGTGTCCGAATGTTTTGGAAACGTGACCGCGAATCTCGAAGTCATGTTTGAGCTCAAGGTAGTTGTAGATTTCGCCGTTGAAGACAATCCAGACGGAGCCATCTTCGTTGGCCATCGGCTGGTCGCCGCCGGCGCGGTCATAATCGCCAGACGGCGATGGCCGAACGCGTACCAGGGCGCGCGTCGCACGGCGCCGCCGTCCGGGCCGCGATGGACCAACCGGTCGGTCATCGCGTCGATCGAGTCGCTGATTTGCGGGGGTAGATCACCCTCGAGGCTGACTACACCACAGATACCGCACACGTCATCAACTGTAGCAAACCCGCTGAGCTCTCATGGCGCGAGAAATTGCGCAAAGGCGGCCAACTGCGGCTCAATCGCCTGGCGGCACGGGGAAACAGGCCCAAAGGCCGTCACGAAGCGTTCCGGCGCGCGATACGACGGCGCTCAGACCCTCTCGGACCCGCGCTGCAATGGAGGCTTTCTGATGGCTCGTGCGTGCGTTGGTGATGCCGAATTCACGACAAATCCGCTCGCTAATGGGCAAGCCGTAGTCGCGGTCGATGCCGCTGGACGTGTTCTCTCCGGTTTCCAGCATCCAGCACACGGCGCGAAATGGCAACGGCCGCATTTGTAAGCCGTGGCGCGCGAAATGCCCGAATCGTGTACCGATGATTTCCGATCATGTCGTCAACGAATGACGCTGACGACAGGCGCACGATCTGATTTGAGAAATATCGGTGCTGACGGAATCGTCGATGCTGGCAAGCCGTAACAGCTGCGACGATTCCGTCAGCACCAATATTCTCGAGGTGCAAGAAATCGTGCGCCTGTCATCAGCGTCATTCGTTGAGCATTTGATCGGAAATCATACGTACATGATCGGGCATTTCCCACGCCACGGCTTACAAATGCGGCCGTTGCGATTTCGCGCCGTGTGCTGGATGCTGGAAACCGGAGAGACCCCAGCGGCATCGACACGCGACTACAGTTTGCCGATTAGCGAGCAGATTTGTCGTGAATTCGGCATCACCAACGCACACACAAGAGCCATCTGAAAGCCTCCATTGCAGCGCGGGTCCGAGGAGGGTCTTGAGCGCGGTCATTATCGCGCGCCGGAACGCTTCGTGAGCGGCCTTTGGGGCGGGCTCCCCCGTCCCGCCCAGGCGATTGAGAATCCGCAGTTGGGCCGGGCCTTTGCGCAATTTCTCGCGCCGTGAGGAGCTCAGCGGGTTTGCTAGATGACGTGCTGCAGTTGTGCTGTTGGTGTGCAGTCAGCCTCAAGGGTGATCTAAACCCGCAAATCCGCGCCTCGATCGACTCGATGACCGATCGACTGAGCCATCGCGGTCCCGATGGCGGCGCCGTTCGTCGCGCCCCCTGGTACGCGTTCGGCCATCGCCGGCTGGCGATCATCGACCGCGCCGGCGGCGACCAGCCGATGTCCAACGAAGACGGGTCCATCTGGATCGTCTTCAACGGCGAAATCTACAACCACCACGAGCTGCGGCGCGATCTCGAGGCGCGCGGCCACCGGTTCCGGACCCACTCCGACACCGAAGCGATCGTCCACGCCTACGAGGAGTGCGGCGAGCCTGCGTCGAGCGGCTCGAAGGGATGTTCGCGTTTGCCATCGCCGACGAGCACGCACGCGCGGCGTGCTTGCTGGCGCGCGACCGGCTGGGCAAAAAGCCGCTGTTCCACGCCACGCTCGACGGCGTCCTGCACTTCGCGAGCGAAATCAAGGCGATCAAGTCGAGCCCGGCATGGAACGGTGAGCGCGACCTCGACGGCGCTCGAGGGCTACCTGTCGCTCGGTTACTTCCTCGCGCCGGCCACCGCGTACCGGCACGTCCGAAAGCTCGAGCCGGCACATGGCTCCGCGCTGGACGGCGCGCGACGTCGATCCGCAAGTACTGGGACATCGAGCAGTTCGACACCGACGCCGGCCGCGCGCCGAGCTGCTGGACGAACTCGATGCGCGCTGTCGGCCGCAGTCTCGGAGCGGCTCGAGAGCGAAGTGCCGATCGGCGCGTTTCTGTCTGGCGGCATCGACTCAGGACTGGTCGTCTCGTACATGGCCGGAGCGCTCACCGAGCCGGCGGTGACCGCGACGGTGGGTTTCGATGACGCGGCGCACAACGAGCTGGCGGCGGCCGGCATGACGGCCGACCGCTACCACACGGAGCCATCACACCGGCCGTCGTCGAGCCGCGCCTCGACGAGGTGCTCGACCCGATCGTCGCGGCGTTCGACGAGCCGTTCGCCGACTCATCGGCGATCCCGACCTACTACGTCAGCAAGATCGCGCGCGAGCACGTCACGGTGGCGCTGTCGGGCGACGGCGGCGACGAAGCGTTCGGCGGCTACGACTGGCGGTATGCGCCGCACGCGATAGAGGCGCAGGCGCGCCGCTGGTGCCCGGCGAAGCCGGGCGCAAGGCGGCGGCGTGGCTCGGCGCGCAGCTGGCCCCGCTCGCGCGCGCTGCCCCGCCCGCTGCGGCTGGGCAACGTGCTCGAGAATCTCGGGCGCGATCCCGCGGCCGCGTACTACGCCGACCTCTGCTTCTTGAAGCCGCACGATGCGCGCGCGCTGCTGGGCAAGCCGCCGCCGCGCGATCCAGCCGACAGCCCGGTCTTCGCGCAGGTGACGCGAACCCTATCGCGACTGCCCGTCCGACAGCGCCGTGCAACGCGCGCAGTACGCCGACCTCAAGGTGTACCTGCCCAACGACCCGCTGGTGAAAGTCGATCGCATGAGCATGGCGCACAGGCTCGAAATCCGCTGCCCGCTGCTCGACCATCGGATCGTGGAGCTGGCGTTCCGAATCCCCACCGCCATGAAGCTCGCCACGGCGAACAAAATCATCTTGAAGGGCCTGGCACGACGGCGTGCCTTCAGCCCTGGTGCACAAGCCAAGACGCGGTTTTACAGCGCCAGTTGGCGCGTGGTTGTCGGGCCCTTACGCCGAGCGTTTCGCAGACGACGTTTGAGTTGCTCGGCAACGAGCCGAGACCTCGTCGACCCCACCCGCGTCAGGCAGCTATTCACCGAGCATCAGTCCGGACGCGACACGTACGCATTCTGGGCGGTGTGGATGCTGGAGCGCTGGGCTCGCTTCGACCTGGCCGCGAACTAATCACATGTTAAGGACCATCTTCGTATTCGCGATTTTGCTGACGGTTGGCTCGGTCGGCGCCTTCCGCAGCCCGCTGTTCGCGGCGGGGCTGTATCTCTGGATCGCCTATTTTCGTCCGGAGAGTTGGGTGTCGACACCAATTTTGCCTCGATATACCCTTCGTTCTTCGCGGGCGTGTTCCTGATCATTCGGACGCTGGTGGCCGGCGTATCCCTCAGGCCCAACTGGCGCAGCATGTTGTTGCTGCTGTTCCTGGCTCTGACGCTCGTCGTCGACGCTAGCGAGCCCGCATGTGGCGATACCTGGGCGTATCCCAGGCGTTCGCCAAGACGATATCGTCAGCTATATCTTGACTGCGATCATCAAGACCGAGTCGACCTGCGTTTTGTCCTGATGGTGATCGCCTTTTCCCTTGGATTCGAGGCCGGCAAGCAAGGATGGGCGCAGTTGTCCTGAACCCCGGCGTGGAACGACAATTCGATCCCATTCCTCGGTGACAACAATCTGGTTGCCGTCGGAATGGCGATGCTGGTGCCACTGGTGTCACTCTCTCAGCCAGACGGCGAGGGGACTGGCAGAAGCGAGGACTGCAGGCCTTCGAACATCGAGCTCATCTACCGTGCAGTAGGAAGTAACCGCGTGGGCCGTCGTACGGCACCAGCGCCGGCGGATCGTGGACCGGTGCAGGGAGCGTCGCCGTGGCGGCCTCCCCGCGGAGACTCTGCAGTGACCCCCTTCTCGGCGATCGCCTTGGCGGCGATGGCTTCGGGTTCGTCGAGGAGGCCGAGGATGAGGGGCCCGGGGCCGACGTTGGCGTGAGCGGGCCTCGACCGCGGCGTTGTGCGCTGCACGACGACGTTGCGGGCCCGGGGGTGAAGCGGCGAACCCTGGCTGGGGGTCCATGTCGCCGGTCCGGCCTTCGGCACGAAGCGCTTCTGCACCGCCTGCTTGGTGACGCCCATGCTCCGGCCGATCTCGGTCCACGAGGCACCCGAGCGACGGGCCTGGTCGACGAAGTGGCCGATGAGGTGGTCGGCGACCTCGCCCAGGTGGTCGGCGGCGATCACGGCGTCGGTGAGCTGCTCGAGCGGGTCGGCGTGCACTTGGTGATGGCGGAGATCAGGTCGTCGAGGCGGACCGTGGCGGCGATTCAGGTACGGGTTCGTCATGCGTCAACCGTACGTTGACGATCTGGAGCGTCAACCAGATGTTGACGATTTCAGACAGTTCGGTCAGCCGGTGGCCCGGCTGCTGGGAGACCGTGCGGTGGGCGCCCTCGCGGATGCGGCCGGCAGCTCGCCGCCGACCTCGGCGTTGCCGTCGGTCGGGAGCCGAAGCGGTGTAGAGCACCCGCCGCTCGCGGTCGACCGGCGGCTGGCTCATGTGCAGCGTGCAGCTGAGGTGCACGGTCACGTCGCCGGTGCGCGGTGGGCAGGTCGAGCGGGGCAGGTCGAGGCTGCGGCGCACGAACGCGGGCTGGAGAGCGCCCGGTGCGAACCGGCCACGACCCGCAGCTGGCCCGACGTGGCGTCGGCGCCGGTGACCGAGAGCCGACGGTCAGCGAGCAGCAGCGATAGAGTGGCTGCCGAGGCAGCAGTCCTTGTGCCAGGGCACGTCGGAGATGCCCTCGACGACGCCGATCGGCTTCACCAGCGCCTCGATCGAGTTGCCCGGCCGCAGGTCGCCGGGCAGCGGTGGCCGTCGCCGGTGAGCCGGGCGATGCCGGGCCAGCCGCTCGTCGGCGAGGAGCGCGGCGGTCGTGGCGAGTGCTCCTGGAAGCACTGCATGCGCACCAGGCGGTCCTCGCCGTCGGCGGTCGTCGCCCACCACGACCGGCCGTCGTCCGGCTCGTAGCGGCGGCCGCGGCGTCCATGTCGGCGCGAACCGCGGCCATCTCGGCCTCGGTGAACACCCCGGCGACGTGGAGGAAGCCGGCCTCGGCAGGAAGCGGGCCAGGTCGGCGTCGTCGTCGGTCGGCGGGTGAAGCGTGCGGTGCTCGGGGCACCGTGATGTCACCGGTGCCGTGCACCGGCCGCTCGTCGAGCAGCGACCGCAGCACCACCCACCAGTCGAGGAAGTCCTCGAGCCGCCGGCGCGGATGTCGAGGTCGCCGCCGGTGAAGAAGCCCATCGGCGTGCGCACGTCGTGCACGAGGTCGGTCGAGGCCCCGGCGTCGAGCACCCAGATCGCCACGGCGTCGTCGGTGCCCCGCGCCACCGTGACGCGGTCGCCGTCGAGGCGCAGCGTCCACGCCCGGCCGTCGACCTCGATCGCCAGCGGTCGCGGGCGAGCTCGGTGGCGCCCGGGCCGGGGAGGTGGGGGAGCACCTCGATCAGCGCGGGGAGGGTCTGGTCGAAGAAGGTCGCGGCGTCGACCGCGACGACGTCTTCGCTGGTCCGGCTGCGGAGATCCACCGACATGGGTCCATGGTGCACGGATGGTCGGGGCCCGGGTCGTGGCCCGCGTCCGCGTGCGCACCCAGTGGGCGGGCGTCCGCGCGGGCGGGGCCGGACGAAGATCGCGCACCCGCGAGGCGGGCGGGGACCGCGCCGACCTCGGGGGGCCGGCCCATGACAATCGACATCGACCACCTGTTCCGGCTCGACGGCCGCACCGCGATCGTCACCGGCGGCACCCGGGGCATCGGCCTCGCCATCGCCGAGGGCTTCGCCGCCGCCGGCGCCACGGGTCGTGGTGGCCAGCCGCAAGGCCGACGCCTGCGAGGCCACGGCGGCGATGCTGACCGCGCGCGGCCACGACGCCATCGGCGTGCCCGCCACCTCGGGTCGCTCGACGACGTGCGGCGCTCGTCGCCACGACCGTCGAGCGCTTCGGCGCCATCGACATCGTCGTCAACAACGCGGCCGAACGCGCTGGCCGAGCCGATCGGCGCGTTCACCGAGGCCGGGCTTCGACAAGTCGGTCGACGTGAACATCAAGGGCCCGGTGTTCCTCGTCCAGGAGGCGCTGCCCCACCTACGCGAGTCCGACCACGCGTCGGTCATCAACGTCGTGTCGGCCGGCGCCTGGCTCTACTCCGCGTTCGTCGCGATGTACGCGGCGGCCAAGGCGGCGATGGTCTCGTACACGAAGTCGATGGCGGCGGGGCTCGCCCCCGACGGCATCCGGGTCAACGCGCTCGCGCCCGGCGCGGTCGACACCGACATGGTCCGCAACACCGGCGAGGTGGCCACGGAGCACATGGCGAACGCCTGCCTCATGCGCCGCATCGCCGACCGTCGACGAGATGGTCGGCCGGCGCTGTTCCTCGCGTCGGACGCGTCGAGCTTCCTCACCGGCACGGTGGTGCACGCCGACGGCGGGCTCGTCGCCCGATGAGCCGGACGATGAGCCTCCCGTGAGCGGATCCGACCGGGAGCGACCGTCGACGTTCGCGCGCAACCGCGAGGTCTGGCGAGCGGTCAACGAGCAGTTCACCGATGCCGACGCCGAGCGAGCGGTGGGCGGCGACGGAGATGAGCTGGGGGCTGTTCCGCCACCCCGAGGCGGAGCTGCGGCGTGCTCGGCGAGGTCGCCGGGCTCGACGTCCTCGAGATCGGGTGCGGCACGGCGTACCTCTCGGCGTGGCTCGCCCGGGCCGGGGCCCGCCCCACGGCGGTCGACCTGAGCCCGGCGACAGCTCGCACCGCCCGCCGGTGCCAGGAGCGCTTCGCGATCCGCTTCCCGCTGACCGAGGCCGACGGCGAGCGCCTGCCTTCGCCGGTCGGTTCGTTCGACCTCGTCGTCAGCGAGTACGGGGCGGGGCCCTGGTGCGACCCGGCGCTGGCTGGCCGAGGCCGCGCGGGTGCTGCGCCCGGGGGCCGGCTCGTCTTCCTGACCAACAGCGTGCTCGCCGCGCTGTG
>CAWEDK010000032.1:0-155126 GCA_963807865.1 uncultured Alphaproteobacteria bacterium
TGTGGTACGGCGAGGCGCAGCAGGCGCGGTTCGAGATCACCACCGACGCGATCGCCCGGACCGAGTCGGCGAAGGAGGTCGTGGCCGGCCGGCGGCTTTACGGGTACGTCGAAGGCGACCTGCTCTACGCCTACGACATGGCCGCGTTGGGTCAGGCCCTCCAGCCGCACACGTGGGCCCGGCTGCAGCGGGCGGCCTGACCGGCGATGCCCGGCACGGACTGGCGGGCGCGGCTGCGGGGCAGCGGCTACCGGCTCACGCCCCAGCGCGAGCTGATCCTCCAGGCGGTGGAGACACTCGGGCACGCCACCCCTGACGCGGTGCTGGCCGAGGTGCGGACGTCATCGGCGGCGGTCAACGTGTCGACGGTCTACCGGACCCTCGAAGTGCTCGAGGAGCTCGGTCTGGTGCGTCACACCCACCTGAGCGACCGCGCCCCGACCTACCACTCCACCTCCGGCCACACCCACTTCCACCTGGTCTGCCGGGGTTGCCGACGCGTCGTTTCGGTTGACCCCGACGTGGTGAACCCGCTGGCCGCCCGACTGCGTGCCGAGCACGGCTTCGAGCCGGACGTCGGGCACCTGACGATCTTCGGCCGATGCCTGGCCTGTGGCAGCGCCGACGAGACCCCGGACCACTCTCATGAACCCCATGAGCACCCGCAGCGTCAGCACCACCAGGAGGACCGATGACCAGCCCGCTGCTCGGCCCTCGACGGCGCCGTCGCCGCCTCCGGCCTCGACGCCGGAGTAGCCGCGCACTACGGCTCGTTCAACGGGGAGCAGCGTTGCTTCGCGGCGGGCGACGGCTTCGTCGACCTCTCGCACGTGACGTCATCCGGGTGAGCGGTCCGACCGGCTCGGTGGCTGCACTCCCTGACCAGCCAGTTCTTCGAGGGGCTCTCGCCCCAGGTCCCCGACCGCGGCGCTCATCCTGAGTCCACAGGGGCACGTCGAGCACGCGATCGTACGGCGTCGACGACGGTGAGGCGTTCACGGCCCACATGGAGCCCGGCGAGGCGGCCGCGCTGGTGCAGTGGCTGGACCGGATGCGGTTCATGATGCGGGTCGAGGTCACCGAGGTCACCGGAGAGTACGCCGTCACTGGCGGCCCGCCGCGCGCCACGGCCGGGCGCCCGGTACTCCGGCTACGAGTGATATGCCGCGCGAAGCTTGAGGCGTACGCCGGGGCCGCCGGTCCGGCTGCTGGCCTGTGGGCCTTCGAGGCGCTGCGCATCGCGCGCGGTGAGCCGCGCCTGGCCTGGACACCGACCACCACATCCCCAACGAGGCCGGCTGGATCGGCACCGCGGTGCATCTCGACAAGGGGTGCTACCGCGGCCAGGAGACGGTGGCCCGCGTGCACACCCTCGGCCGTCCGCCCCGCCGACTGACGCTGCTCCATCTCGACGGCTCCGCGAACCGCTCCCCGAGCGAGAGGGGCGACCTGCTCCAGCGGCGGCGACAGACCGTCGGGTTCGTGGGCAGCCCGCGCCGCCACCACGAGCTCGGGCCCGATCGCCCTCGGCCTGGTGAAGCGGAACGTGCCGGCTGGACGCCAAGCTGGTGGTCTCGAGGACGGCGGCTGCCAGCCACCCAGGAGATGGTGGTGGACCCCGAGGTGGGCCTCCACGTCCGACCTCTGGGCGCTGACGGGCGCTCGGCGATCCTCAGCCCAGCTCGGGCACCAGTGGCGCCTGCGGCGGTGTCCAGCGCACGCCTCCGGCCCGCCGGGCGGCGGCCCCGGTCGGGAACGGGTCGACGTTCTGCTCGCAGACGGTCCCCTCGGCGGGCAGCTCGAGGGTCTCGATGTAGACGGCCGCCGTGACGAACACGCACGGGTTCAGGTCGGTGATCGCGCCATGGCCATCGGACTCATAGGTGAGCAGCCGGGCGTTGCCGAGCTGCGCGACGTACCGCTTTGCCCACGAGTAGGGCGTCGCCGGGTCGTGCGTGCCCCCGATGACCAGCATCGACGGCGACTTCGGCGAGTGCCGGAAGGGGCCGCGGAAGACATCGTGGCGGTGCGGCCACAGAGCGTACGGGACGTCGTCGTAGCCGTGGGCCGCCCAGGCCATGTGCTCGCTGACGGCGTACACGTGCCTGCCCTCGCGCAGGTAGGCCTCGACGCGGCGGGGGCTGTCCCAGTCGGTCGCGGTCGTCGCGAAGAACGCGCCGCCCGGCTCCCAGGTGCCGTCGGCGCGCCGCCCATCCAGGAGGTACTCCCGGACCCCCGTGGCGTCGCCGTTCCGGGCCTGGTCGATGTAGGCGGCCAGGACCGGCCAGGCGTACGTCCGCTACAGCATGCGGTGCATCACAAACAGCAGCTCGTCACCGGTGACCGGGGTCGGCACGGCCGTGCCCGGCGCGGGGACGGGAGTGGCGTTCATGTCCTCGACGAGGTCCTCGAAGGCCCGTTCGGGGTCGTTGCCGACCCAGCTCAGCAAGACCAACCTGAACGAAGTAGCCCGGCAACAAGGAACGTATTGCTAATTAGCGTCGCCTAGGGGCGGCGAGGAGTGACTTTCGGTGCCTCGGCCCTCGTTTTTCACGACCAACGCAAGGCCAAAGCCGACATCGCCCTCATCGTCCCGAACGCACTACCAAGGGGCGTGCATCGTTTCGATAATGTAGACGACATCTGGGTTACCGAGACGCGCAGCGCCATCCCGGTCGCTCCTGTTGAACTTGCGACGCTCGCCAAGTGCGGCAAGACAAGCAGTCGAAGAGAGAGTTAGTCTATCAATATTTGACTGGTCGCGCTTTCGTTAGCGCATCGAAGCCATTGTCGAGAAATTCACCCGAGATGCACGCTGCAGGTACCGCGACCTTCAGGGCATTGCCGCCAGGCCCTTGAGGAGATGGAGTCCCTCGGACCAAGATATTATGATATTATTAGGCGACTCGGTTTCGCACAGGACTTGATATTTCAAGAACTATAGAACTACCTAATTTAGACGGGGTTGAACACCTGAAAGCTCCGTTTGAAATACCGCAAATAAGGAAAACAAACATGCGGACTAAGACTAAAAAGACCATCAAGCGAGTTTGGATTAAGCCCCTCCTTCTTGCCCATTACGACCGGTACGAGAATTGCACACGCATCGAAAACTACGGTGCGATCCCCTTTCAGCTGCGGATGACAGAATCATTTTCCATCATGATTAATCCAGGCTCGGCCTGGGCATTTGAAACCTCAGCTGACGGATCGATTAGCAGCTGGCCAACGCCAATCATCTAATCCACGACTAGCGCCCGTCCGAGTTCCCCTCGGACGGGACGTCCTGCGGGCTAATCAGGCGTCGGTTCTGAGACAAATTGGTGTCCCCCGGACTGACAATGAATGCAGTTGATCCTTGAATTTTCGAGGTCAGGTTCTGAAGTGCCCCCGTTTCAACCATCGGCATACGCCTATGTCCGACACGTTTTCGAAAGTCGAAGTGATCACCGGCGTCGCCCGCCGGCGCCGCTTTCCACGGAGTTGAAGCTGGCCGTCGTTGCCGAGACGATGCAGCCCGGCATGTCGATCAGCTATGTTGCCCGCCGGCACGGGCTCTCGCCCGAGCCTGGTCTTCCGCTGGAGGCGGCTGATGAGCGAAGGCGGCAAGGAGGCGGTCCGCGCCGACGAGGAGGTCGTTGCGGCCTCCGAAGTCCGCAGGCTCGAAGAGCGGGTGCGGGAGCTGGAGCGGCTGCTTGGCCGCAAGACGATGGAGGTCGAGATCCTCAAGGAGGCTCTCGACCTGGCACGGGCAAAAAAACCGACCTTGCTGTCGCGATCGCCGGCTCCGGGAGATTCCCGGTGAAGACGATCAGCCGAGACGCTGGAGGTCGCCCGCTCGAACGTCATCGAACGGCAGAAGGGAACTGTGCCCGAGGCGCGGACCGCAGACACGGCCCGGCGATGTCGAGCTGGCCGCCGACATCCGCCGATCTGGTCGATCAGCGGCCGACCTATGGCTACCGGCGGATCGCCGCGCTCCTCAAGCGCGAGCGGCGATCCGCCGGTCAGGACCCGGTCAACGCCAAGCGCGTCTATCGGCTGATGAAGAAGCACGGGCTGCTTCTGCAGCGCCATACCGGACGCCGGACGCCGCGCGAGCATGACGGCCAGGTGGTCGACGATCCGCTCGAATATCCGCTGGTGCTCCGATGCGCTGGAGTTCACCTGCTGGAACGGCGAGATGGTGCGTGTCGCCTTCGCCCTCGACTGCCATGACCGCGAGGTCATCGGCTGGCTGGCGACGACCGCCGGCATCTCCGGCGAGATGATCCGCGACATGATGGTCCAGTGCGTCGAGCAGCGCTTCGGCAGCATCCGCGCGCCGCATCCAGGTGCAGTGGCTGACCGACAACGGCTCGATCTTCGCCGCCCACAAGACCATCGAGATCGCCTTGGCGCTCAACCTGGTGCCCTGCTTCACGCCCGTCGAAAGCCCGGAGAGCAACGGCATGGCCGAGGCCTTCGTGAAGACCTTCAAGCGCGACTATGTCCGGGTGGCCACGATCCCGGATGCCGCTACCGCACTTGCCCTGATCGATAGCTGGATGGAGGACTACAACACCGTTCACCCGCATTCCCGACTGGGCTATCGTTCACCGAGAGTATATCGCCGCCCAATCTCAACCCGCCGTGTCCGGTCTAACGGGGTCAACTCCAGGTTCCAGCGACCTCAACTAAGGCCGGGATGCCGAAGCAGCCGTAGACAAGCACCTCTACAGCCTGTTCAGACCCTGTCGGGGATCGCCCAGCGGGATGGCCCACCGCCCTGCCTGCGCAGCTCGTTTGCTTCTTCGGTGCCGGCGCTGTCGCAACTTCTCACGATAGAACCGAGGAAACTTTTTGCGTTCAACACCACGCCCTCGCGGCGCATCAGAAGGACCAAACCCGCCGATTAGGGCGCCGTACTAGCCGAAACGAACGGCGAATCTCTGGAAGTCCAAAAGGAGATGCGTCCGGCGGCGTCGTCAGGCGGCTTGCGCGAGAGGCACCAACGATCGGGAGGCTCGCCTAGACAAGGCGCAGATGAGCGGAGCCTCACTGCCTCGAGGGGAAGTCAGAAACTTCTAGAGCATCGCATCGTTGAGACGATTTCGGACCGCAATGTTGGCACTTGGCGTTTCCACCGCCTTCAGCTGCGATCATACTCAGCTCGCCGAACTACGCCGTCAATTTGTAAAAGGTCGACTTGCCGGTCCCGCATCCGCATGGCTTCAATGCCCCACCTTACCTTCATGTTTGTAGCGGGTTTGGCATCAACGGGGCCGATATTGCGCGAATTTCTCACCGATAATTGAAGATTGAAAAATCTGCTCAGCCAGTTCGTCTGAAACGTGCAACTCGGACTGGATGGATTTAATCGCTCAAGTTCTAACAATCCACAACCCTTTGATGCGAATGAAGCTCGTCGTAGCCTTTAGGCAAAATTATCAGGTCATCGTAATCCGCCCGCCTGCGCTTAATTGTCTTCATCGAGTAGTCGAGTACGGTCCCACACCGCTCCAGGGGCAGAACGTGGATACGTTTAATTCCGCCCTCAGCGTAGCGAGATTTTTTCGACCGAATGTGCTGATCAAGGTGTTCGGCGTTCCAGCAATTGGGCAGTACAGTGATCACCCCATGAAGGTGCAGGCCGCCATTTATCCGCGTCTGTCGCAACTCGCCATTCTCTAAATGTTTGTACACGGGCAAATCGAACGCCAATATCACACGGGTAGCAGCTTTACCGAGCTCCTTCTACCCGGGCGCTTGACCAATTTGTTACATAGCTTGCCGTAGAATAAGCCCACTGATCTTTTCATCCTTTCCAACACTGGAACTTCATCTCCTTGCATCCGCTTGAACATGATGGTCACAAAATAACCTAGACGTCCTCCATCTAACTGCGCTTGAACCCATCCACTATATCCATGTATTAGGTCTCTCATTTTATAATCTTGAGTTGTCATTATTGTTGTCGCCTTTTCTTGATTTATTGTTGACTGTCGTAGTTGATACCGTTCAGACACACCTCGTGCATATGCGAAGCAAATTCTTCGCACAATGTCCGCTGTGACGTAGGCAAGCTCGGTAAGGGGCTTTTGCTGTTTAGCAATGTGCTTTGCACTCCCACAAAAGTTGCTGCCGACGATACAAATTAGTTTACAGAATTGCCTCAGGCGCGGAACTTCGGATGAAAGGAAGCCAACTTTGCCATTAATCTGGCTGAGATATCCCTCGGGGCGATTTTCAAATTAATCGATCTTGCGACCTAAAGAAGTGTGCGGGGCATGTAAATATTTTTCGTCTGCGGTTAGCGCCGCGCACACGACGAGACTATCGATCGCTCGGATGATCACTAATGTACTGCATTAGGTGTCATAACCATGGTCGGAAACGCGCCTGGGCGACAACGGCAACGTTGCTGCAATTATTCGGCGACATAATCTCGGCGACATTTTCGCATCGCCTCGATGCAGTGTTACCATACTTAGATACACTCATCACACACAGCAATAACAATTCTCTCTGTAGATTACATTAAACCATCAGTGTGGTCGTCATTTTGAGCGGAAAGCTGGGCGACACCAAACCGCGGTTATAATCTGAAAGACCCATTCGATTTGCGATGGGCGACAGAATGTCGCCCAGAATGTCGCCCAGGTCGGCTCGGCGACATGAGCGACATAAAAAATTGCTTTTTTGCCAATGGAAGCACAAGCGGATAAACAGTCGTCGCCGCTGACTTCGAGCTAACTTCTCCGGTCGCCATGCGAAGGCAGCACGCCGCTCGAGAAAATCCAGTTTGGGCACATGAGCAGAGCGGGAAATAGCCAGAGTTCATAATGCTAATGCAATTGACATCGAATTGGGATTTGATTCTCGGGCATCCGCCTGCTAGCGAGTGCGGACGCAGAGTACCTTCTGTTGACGAGATCGCCTTGATGCCGAGCTCGGACATAACGGCGGCGACGGCCGTCGGCCAGATCGGATCCCAGTAGTGCGCTTTTGCCCGTTCGGTTTCTGCGCCACGTCTTGATCGGATGCGGATGCGCAGCGATGCGTTCAGCCGCGGCCTCCATAATGCTCGAAGGGTAGCGGTGGGCGCCGGATCGTCTCCGAACAGAATTGTCTTCGTCAGTCCCATGCGGACCTCAGAGTTTGTGGAACGGGACGAACTCGTCGGCCGGCGCGCCGAAGAAGTGGCGCCTGAGGTCAGGAAGCTGGTCGCGTGCTT
Organism: uncultured Alphaproteobacteria bacterium; assembly: GCA_963807865.1. Classification (GTDB taxonomy): domain Bacteria; phylum Pseudomonadota; class Alphaproteobacteria; order Rhizobiales; family Xanthobacteraceae; genus VAZQ01. The sequence continues at coordinate 7,217 of CAWEDK010000032.1, forward strand.
CAACGACCGCACGATCGCACATTTCCTGGTGGATGCGGGAAGTGTTGTCCAGCGAATACCGTCCTTCCGGCGCTGTCTGGTCGATACGCCGATCGCCTTTCGTTCGTGCACGTCGCCGGTAATGATCTTCGCGGTGGCGAGGAGCTGTGCGCCTGTCCTGCCATGAACAGCCGGGTCGCCGACGAAGCCATCGGAAGCTTTCCGCGGAGCGTCAGCAGGTTGCCGGGCTCGTTGATGGTTCCGATCGAGAGGATCCTAAGCCTGTAGTTGGGCCCACCCTGCATGCCGACCGCCTCGATCGCGGCGACGCCGATCGGATTGTTCGCCCACACGCCGCCATCTACCAGCTCCACTTCGGACTCGGTCGTGTGCGGCTCGAGAAACGTCGGCGCCGCCGCGGTACGATCGTTGGGGGGCATTTCAGCGGTCTCGCAGGGGACATCGGAGCCAGTCACGCTGACACCCCTCCGATAACAAACCGCTTACGCTTTGGACGCTAGCTCCGTGGACTTGGGCTTCAGCGGTTGCAGCTGCATCGGTTTCCCATTGCGCCGCACCCCCCTTAAGAATCAGGCGCACGCCGCAGCGGTACTGGCTGAGCCAAGACAGCAGTTCAAGAATATCCTAACTCTTCAGAGGTAAGGTCGGGTCCACGGCGATCCGTCCTTCAGATATCCCGAACGACGATTGAAGATCGACTTATATGCGTACGACGCCGCCGGCGGAAATTGGCTGACCGGTCGAAACCGGTACGGCCTCGCCGCAGAGGGTTCGGGTGGGAATGCTGCGCTGATCGCGTTTTTCAGTTCGGGTGTGCGCTTTCCCTCAATCAAGAGATACAGGTGCAACTGCCAATGCTGCGCGACGTTGTTTTGAAGGTTCAGCGAGACGTCAATGCCCCCAATGACGATGCGATTGCGCAAGTAGCGCGAGCGCTCAAGCCGTTTTCGCAAATGCTTCACGATCTTGGGCAAATCGAACGCACTAAGATTTCCTTGCGGTATCGCCAAACCCGACATGATGATTATGCGCGCGTCCAATTGGGCCGCAAGGTGAATACGGATTGAGCCGGTTGAAGGTATTCAATTCGAAAGTGCCTCACACAGACTTTGCATGCCTCGGATTCACACCGAATTCTGCGGCTTGCAATTACGCAGAATGCGGCTACGCGGCGGTGGCTTTGCTGCCCTTCCTCAGGATTTTGCGATCGCGACGGCGTCGGGCGACCGCATCCGATGGGTCTCAAAGTTCTGGGGGAGAAATTTTGATTTCTTCGTTTTGAGCATGGCTCTCTTCTCTAGCGTTGTCGGAACCAGTCGAGGAAGTCGCTCTTGTCGATGTTGGTGAGCGCCAATCAGCCGGCGTCACCCTCGTGGATCGCCGTCTGCCTAGAATTGGATGTCTTCCTCACTGGCCCAAAGAGAAGGCTGCCAATCGCGCGGATCGGGGGGATATTTCGTTCCCAACTCACGGACTTGCAACCGGGCCTGTTATTTTCCGGAAGGGGAACTCCTTCTGCGCTGGTTCACCGAGCGTCTTCCTCGCCTGAAGGACGCCGAGCATCACCCACCACGGTCGCCCAACACGGCCGCAACGTCGGCGCTAACCAATCTTTCGATGCTTGCGGCTTTGTTTGGATTGTTCGAACGGAACGGAAAGCGGCATGGAAGCAAGATCGCGATCTTGAGGACTATCCTTCGCGACCACGTTCAGATGTCCGGCCACACGATCGATGGTGCGGAGAAATTCTCCGTATCGTCGTTGATCAAGTATTCCCCGAAGAAATCCACGACCAGCATTCGGCTGAGTTTCAGCCAGCCCATGGAACTTTAAATCATCTGCCCGAGATCGCGGATCGGCAGGTCAGGAGACGGTCCGGCTTCGGAAGAGCCAAACACTGAGCTATGGCGGGCTTTAACCTCTTCAAACGCGCTGTAGAGCGTTCGCTCACCGTCAATTCGGCCGGTTGCCCACACGACTTTAGCCGGATCAGCCCAACCCTGCGTCGGCCACCAGCTTCCCCAGGAGACCGTCGCAGCGATCTCGAGGCACAACGGGACCACCGGTGCAGAACGGCAGCCGGCGATGAGGGTTACGCCCGGAACTGGGATGATTTCCGGCCAGAGCCAGTCGGAAGGCATCGCCAACGGTTCGGTATCCGGTGCCCTCGGAGCAGATACAACGTTCCGCTCGGCTTCGGCCACGGCTGGAGCGATCGCTTCGGCTTCTGCGACATCCCCCTCGACTTCTGAGACGACGTCAGTCAGCGAAGTGGCGTCCAATTCAGGAACAGCTAACAAACTCGTGTCCACGGCTTCGTGAGTTGCCGTTGGCGGTGGTTTCGTCAAAGTGGCCGCCGAAGCGAGCTTTAGCGTCTTATACGCAGAAGAAACCGACCTTTCGCCTCGATCGATAGCCGCCACGTCTTCCGGGGCAGCTTTCTTCAGTACAAACTTGGCGCGCTCGATGGATCGCTCGCTCACGTTCAGCGTTTTTGAGGCTCCGCCAATTGACAGACCCTGAGTGTGCTGGTTGGCGCCGAGCGTAAGCTTACTGAGGCGCGCGCCGAACATCGCACGTTGGCTTTCATCGAGATGGCGGCGATGAACGTTAGCGTTGATGAGGTGTTGGAGCGGATCGTCTCCCCCAAATTCGGTGCAGCGCGGTACTACCCCGGCAATACCGCACGCAATCACTCGGGCTCGCCCATCGAAAATCTTGCCGTCAAGGGTGACGATGTCCTCCAGCTGCCCGCATCTCTCGATGCTTTCGGCGAGAGCGCGAAATCTGCTCCTCGCCCATCATGGGGAAGGTCTCGGCGAGAGGATGGGGATCATATGGAGCGGCGGAAGGATCTCTCGAACCACTACCTCCACTGGAAAAGCATTATCAGGCTGCATGGACATTAATCGGCCGCGCCGTTGGCGCGCGGATCCGACAATGGCTGAGCCGCGGTCGGCAGGCGATTGAGGAAATCTTCAAGATCGCGCGCGAGGATCAGCGTGCGGCGGCCGCACTTCCGCGCGACAAGGGCACCGGACTTAATTGCCTCGTAAATGGAGGTCCGTCCCAAGCCAGAAATACGGCAACAAGTCGGGATAGTATGCGCCAGCCGTTCAGCTTCCATCGAAGGCGACCCTCATCTTTCCCTTCATTTAGACGGCTCGCCGTGGTCCTCCTAGCTGGAACGGATCCCCTTCTTTGGCCGGATGGGTTTCACCCATCATCTAAGTGGCGCAAATCATTCGAAACTTGGCTTTACTCCAATCCGATTGCATTGGCGGTATGCGGGACCTTCATGTCGCCGCACGGGTTACGCGCATAGATCGATGCGCGGCCGACCGCCCACCTTGGCCATACCGTCTGCTGCGATGCCGCGGCAACGACTGGACGTGGCGAAGAGGCTTCGACCGAGTTGGGTCAGGATGCTGAGGTCGGCATGGTAATCGTTTGGACCGACCGACCGGACTGATGGTGATTAAAAGCCCGGTCCGCATGCATCAGACGCAACGCAATCCGAACCAGGGAAACCCAATCGGGTCAGGCGGACCACGCGTTCCTAGGAGGGCAAGAGGGCGACGAACCTTTAACGACTTCTGCCTGCTGCCGATCGCAAGATGATCCGCCTTCGTTCCCGCCAGCCGGCTGATGTCGAGCTGCGCACCCTTTCGCGATCTCGCCAATCAGCGGCGTCGGTTCCGCTATCGGCGGCTGTCATCCTGCTGGGGAAGAGCGAGCCGTCAGGCGTCAACCGCGTGCATCGGCTCTACCGAGAGGAAGGGATGACGTTCCGCAACGCACGGCCCGGCGCGGGCTATCGGACCCCGCAGGCCTAACCTGGTCGAGTTGTCAACGCTGGCTAAGTCGCTCGACTTCGACCACGATCAGTTCCCTCAAGGGCGGCGTTTCCGAACCCTTGACATCGTGGACAATGTGACGCGCGAATGTGTGCGGCAATTCCCGATACGCCGATTGCCGGCAAACGGGTGGCTCATAAGCTGACAACGGTCATCGAGTTGCGGAGAAACCTAGCATGATCGTCTCCGACAACGTCCTACGTCAGGAAGTGTGGCAGTCGGAGCGGCAACAGATCTCCCTCCGCTGAACGTGGTCAGCGGATCCACGTCAACGTCGTCCAAGCGGCTTCCGCCGTCAAGGAAGAAGCTCTCGGCCATAGCGAACACAGGGTCCTTGACGCGGTACATCGGCCCTCACCGTCCTCAACACGAGATGCAGTTCCAAGCGGAAGACCCGAGCATTGTCTACAGGGTCGCGGATGCGCCCTCACGGCACTTGCTGAGAGAGGTTCTCCCGCTTGGCATCGGCCCCTCGAAGAAGGGCCGATAATCGGAACCGGTCTTGATGACGGCATGCACGGTGCGCGCCATCTTGGCGGTAATGGCAGTCAGCGCCTTGCGCTTGAGATCGGCGTTGTCGCGATCCCTGGCAATGTAGCGCTCGTACTTGGCTCGGAAGCTGTTGTCGCGCTGGCGGATGGCGACCTGGGCGGCCATCCAGAAGGCGCGTCTCAGCCGGGCGTTGCCGAACTTGGAGAGCTTGGTCTGGCCGCGGAACTGGCCGGACTGATGGGTGGCGAGATCGAGGCCGCAGAACTTCAGGAACTGGCGATGGTGGCCGAAGCGGCGCAGGTCGCCGGCTTCGGCAAGAATGGTCATCGCGTTGATCGGCCGATGCCTGGGATCTGGCGCAGGCGATTGTAGTCGGCGTTCTCGCTGAGGAGGGCGTGCGGCCTGGGCCTCGATGACGTCGCGTTGTCGGATCAGGCTGCGTCCCTCGGCGACGACCAGGCGGAACATCGCGATGGCCGGGCTGTCGAGCGCGCACCGGCAGGCCGATGGAAGAGCGCGCGGTCTCGTAGATATCGCCCAAAAGCCGGGCTTTCGACGACCTTCTTGCCGACGACATCCCAGGCGGCCTCGACGAACGCCTCCTTCGCGAAGGCGGTGATGCTGGCCGGCGTCGGGAACTGCTCGAGGAAAGCGAGGAACCAATCGCTGCGCGAGTTGCCGGCGAAGCGCTCGATCTCGGGAAAGTAGAGCGGCAGGTAATGGGTCAGCAGGCGATGCCAGAGCTCGGTCTTGGCCTTCGAGACGACCTCGTGGGTCTTCGACAGCTCCTGGATGTCGTTGAATGCCGGCAGCGAGCGGATCGCAGTAGGTCTGCGTCGCGCCGATCCTGAGCATGTGCAGGATGACCTGCGCGTCCTTGGGATCGTTCTTGTCCCAGCCGTTGTGCAGCGCCTCGCGCGTGCGGGCGAGCGCGACCGAGGACACGAGCCGCAGCTCGAAGCCTGCCTCCAGCAGGCGGAAGGCGAGCGGCCGATGATAGTTGCCCGGTCGCCTCGAAGCCGGCAATCACCGGCTGTCCCAGGCTGACCAGCAGATCGACGAAGCGGTCGTGCTCCACTTTGGTGTTCAGCACGATCAGCCGCTGGCGGCGGACAGTGCCGGGCACCTCGATCAGAACGTCGTTGCGAGCTTTGAGACATCGATGGCTACCAGAACGGCGTCGGCTGGCGTAGGCTCTTGGTCTGGTCATGGTCGGGTCTTCTCCAAAGTGCTGATTCGACAACTTCACTTTAGAGATCTGCGGCCCGGCCCTGACCGCCTGCCTGCGCTTTGATGCGCCGCAGGCGGTCAGGGCCTCCGTCCGAGCCAGTTCCTGATGTGCTACGGCACCGAGTTCACCTCAAACGCCATTCCTGGCTGGTCGAAGGAGCCATGGCGAGGATTGGCACTGCATTAATCAGGCCTAACGTCTGCCGGTACCGCGCCCACGGGCATAAAATGTTGAGGCTCTAACCGCCGCTCAATGAAAGTTCAGTGGAGGTCAGCACAATTGGGAGGTCAGCGCCCCTCGGTGGGAGCGGGCCTTCCCGTCGCCGCCTCTCCGAACAAGAAAAACGCGAAGCTCGACTGTTTCTGGCCGATTGGGATGGTCGACCCTGCAGCGCCAACCGTGTACACGAGCGCGGCTCTACGCATCGACGCTAATGTGCGCCTTCATGCCGATTTGCGGCTAATGAATGCTATTTCTTTTTCTTGGTTTTTCCCATCTGACTTTCTGGCTCACGAATAAACGTTGCCATCATACCTCGCTTATTTTTGCCGAGATATTCGCCTGTCCATTTTTTGTCGATCAATTCCTCAATTGTTTTCTTAAGCGGCTGGTGTTCGGGTGAAATCTGCATCTCGTCGCTAATTTGAAGCATGAACTTCAAAAATATTGATCGATGCGGCTGGCCACCGACAATTGACACTGCGGATTTGTTGCGAGTTTCGCCGAGCATCGCCTCAAAGGAGTCTCCGCGACCAATGAAAATCCAGTGAGTGTTCGCGGCAGCACTGGAACTGAACTTGTGCTCTAGCGAAATGTCGCATTTGTAAAAGCGGATCATGATGTCATCGACATTCCAAATGTGGAATTTTAGTCGTTTCAGTGCTCCGCCCTCTTTGAGCCGCGCGAATGTTTGCAATTTTCCAGACGCGCAGTCTTTGGCCATTCTCTCGGCCACTTCCCGCCGAATTCTTTGGAGGGCTTCTCGCAATTCAGCACAAGCGCTATCGTATGCCGCTTCGGCCTGCTCGTACTGTTCATATTCAGCGTCACTACAATCGTCCAGCACATCATCATCGGGCTCTTGCAGTTCCGCTTCCGAACGATCCCACTCGCTAGGGTACATCGCGCGGCCAGTTTCGTCGAAGGCCCGAGCTAAAAAAGATATGATCCGCGCTATCGCGTGGCCACAAAGCGGGCCTTTTCCAAAATTCGTGACAGAAAGCAACCTTCTGCCTACTTCGAAAACGCGGCTTTGCGTTCATCGCTCTCGTCTCGTAATTAGTAGGTGATCAGCGCGCCTGGAGTTTTGCAACAACTGTATTTTCGGACCCGCAAAACTTCGGCCAACGCTCCATAAGCCTCAGCAACCTCTCTTGGTAAGTCCGTCCGCTCTGAAAACAAACCCCTAAATGTCGAGCAGCCGGGCGTTGTAAGGTCAGCACGGCCTATGCGCCGCAACACCGTCAGCACTGACATCTATAACGGCTTCTGTGGTCTTTCACCGGCAAACACGTATTGTTTAAACTTTCTGCGCGAAGGTTCTGAAGCATTTGACCGCCGTAATCGAAGGGGACACGATGCTTGCCGGAACTAGCCACAACCCTTTCTCAAGATCAATTACGTCCCAGCGCGCGCCAAGTGCCTCGCCCATCCGGCAGCGGTCAGAATAGTGAAGTTCAGCGCTCGAACCGGCGTACCCTCGCGGGTTTTAGGCGAACTCGTCGTACGGCAACACCGGATGGCGGATGACTTTCTGCAATTTTCCACGGTGCCGGCAGATTGCGTCCCCATCGCGTCCCCGGTTCGGCAAAAAATCAGAGACGACCTTGGTGCCCCCTTAAGACTTTGAAAGAAGATTATTTTGGTGCCCAGGGGCGGAATCGAACCACCGACACCGTGATTTTCAGTCACGTGCTCTACCAACTGAGCTACCTGGGCCCCCTGCCCGCCGGTCGCCCGGCAGCGGGAAAGCGGCGGTTATAGAGGCTCGATTCCGCACTGTCCAGACAGCCTCCGGGCCGGCGCCCGAGGCCCCGAACGCCCGGCGGAATGGCGCAATTCGGACCCGCGGTCGAGCCTTGAAGGGCGCGCAATCCCGGCGGGCGGAAACCTGAATGGGAAGGCACCGGTCCGCGCCACTTGCGTCCGCGACGGCTATCCGGAGAGGCAGCGTGCCGCAGTGAATCAGTCGGGCGCAGGGGTCCGCGGCGGCGCGCCATCCTCTTCCTCCTCGTCCGCGGCAGGCACCGCATAGGCGCCGCTGAACCAGCGATGGAGATCGACATTGGCGCAGCGCTTGCTGCAGAACGGCAGAAATCCCTGCATGGCGGCCTTGCCGCAGATCGGGCAGCGTTTCGCCGCAGCGGTATTGGTATGATCGTTCATGGGCTGGTCTTGCGATAAACCAGCAGCGTCTTGAAATCGTCGAGCCGTTCGACCGGCCACTCTTTCTCCCAGGCGGCGATGATTGGCTGTGTTTTGGCAAAGTCTCGCGAGCCTTTGTAGAAGAGAATATAGCCACCAGCCCTGGTCTTGGAAGTGAACACGTCGAGCAATTCCCGGTCGTCAAGGCCGCCATATTCGGGGCTCTTGGTTTTGGCCGAAAAGAATTCGCACAGGTGAAACAGGTTGACGACGTCGAAGTCGGGAAGGAGCCGCGGGTTGGTCAAATAGACGTCGCCGAAATACGCCAGGTAGGACTTCGCGACGGCCGCGTTGTCGATCACCAGCGAGACGTAATCGTCGTATTCGCCCTTCGAGGCCGTGATCGCGAAAACGACGTTGCCCGCGCCCCGTTCCGCCTGCCGCCGACCGATCACGTGATGGGTGCCGGTGCCGAAATGGTAGATCAGCTTGTTGCTGATGCCTTCGGCTTCGACCCACTCGTTAAAGTGCACGTCGCAGGGACAGACGTCAGGATGCAGGCCCCACTTCTCCCACCAGTTCAACATCGTGGCTCTCCCGGGTTAATTACGCTGGCGCCACGACCAAAGCGCTCTGGCGCACCGGCCGGCCAGCGACCGGCAAGCCTTTCATTTCCAGAATTTGATGGTTTGTCTCGGCGCCCGGGATCGCCCGGCCTGTCGAGATGACGATGGTGTCCGGCAGCCTCTCAGCCAATAAACCGTAGAGTTCGCGCGCCTCCGATTCCTGGAGCGTCGACACGGCCTCGTCGAGCAGCAGGATGGTCGGGCGATAGATCAGAGCGCGGACAAATCCGGCGCGTTGCTGCTCGCCCCCCGAAAGCACCGCGTTCCACTCGGCTTCCTCGTCGAGCCGCTCGGTCAAGTGCCCGAGCCCTGCCGCCGTCATCGCATCGCGCAAGGTGGCGTCGTCGACCTCCTCGACAAGCATGGGATAGGCCAGCGCTTGCCGCAACGAACCAAGAGGAAAATACGGTCGCTGCGGCAGCGCAAGAACGCGCGTGCCGCGGGGAAACCGCACCTGGCCTTCGCCGAGTGGCCAGGTGCCGGCAAGTCCGCGGAACAGGCTCGACTTGCCCGCGCCCGACGTTCCGCTGACCAGCAACCGGTCGCCGGCGGCCAGCCTGAGCGCCGGGACCGAGGCAATCGGCTCGCCGTCAGGCAGGCGCACGACAAGGTCCCGGATCGACAGTTCATCGCCCGGAGCATGCGCAATGTCGATTGACGCACCGGCCAGGCCGGGGCGATCGACCTCGCCCATCGCGGCCTCGAACTGCGCCACGCGATTCATGACCGCTCGCCATTCGGCGATCTTGGCATAGGACGTGATGCAAAAGGCGAAGGCGCTTTCCACCTTCTGGAACGCCAGCGACGCCTGCATCAGGACGCCGAGCGAAATGGCGCTCACCAGATAGGCCGGCGTGACGATGAGGGCCGGAAATACGGTGGAGACGTGGTAGTAGCCGAAGATGAAGCCGTTGAGACCGTTCTGCCGGTTCACCAGCGCGACCCAGTTCCGCACCAGTGATGTAAACCGCCGCCGCAGTTCCGACCGTTCGACAGGCTCCCCGCCCATCAACGCGACCGCATCAGCGTGATCGGTGACCCGCGCGAGCGCGAAACGGAAATCCGACTCGTAGCGCTGCTGGCGGAACTGCAGCGGTATCAACGGCCAACCGATGAAATGGGCGACCACCGTCCCGAGCGCCGCATAGCCGATCGCGAGCACGACCAGGTAGCCGGGAAACGCCAGGTCGACCCCGAACAGTGGCAGCGGCGCCACCAACGATATGCCCCACAGGATGTAGGCGAAGGAGAGCAGCGAGACGATGCTCTGAAGAAACCCGGTGCCGAGTTCGTGGGTGCGCTGAATGAACAACAGGACGTCGTTACCGATCCGCAGGTGGATGTTGTCGACGCTCTGGTCGACGAACCGGATACGGTAGTGGCGGCCTTCCGCCATCCACAGTGCGACATATCGCTGCGTCATCCACTCGCGCCAGCGGATGATGAGCGTCTGGCCGAACCAATACTGTCCCATGCCGGACAGGATCGCGCCGATCGTGATGACGACGAAAACCAGCAACGCACTTCTTACCCCCGCGCCGTTGCGAACTTCGATCGCATTGAAAAACGACCCGTTCCATTCGTTCATCTTGACGGCGACATACACCACGAACAATTCGGAGCCGATCACGCCGGCGAGGAGCCCGCATGCGCGCCAGCGGTCCTCCGACCGGAAATAAGGCAGCGCGAGCCGGAGAAATGTATGAAGCGCAATCAGGGCGTTCTTCATGGGCCTTCACTCGACAAAGTCATCATCATGAGGACATGGTTATAAGGGATGAACGGTCACATGGGCCTACCGGCCAACCGCCTGACGTCATAAGAGTATCCGTTAAGGAGTACCGCATGACCTTCTCTCCTCACAAGGACCCGGCCCCGGGTGACGCGCGGGCGGCTGACGCGATCGATCTCGTCGTAGTGCCGCGCAGCGTCGATCTCGGCCACCTGTCGGTCCGCCGCGCGCTTCCGCACGTCAAACGGCGCATGGTTGGCCCCTTCATCTTTTTCGACCACTTCGGGCCGGCGGAGTTCCGCGCGGGCGACGGCATCGACGTGCGCCCGCATCCGCATATCGGCCTTTCCACCGTGACCTTCCTCTACGACGGTGAAATCATACACCGCGACAGCCTGGGCAGCGACGTGCCAATCCGCCCCGGCGAGGTCAATTGGATGACCGCCGGCCGTGGCATCGTGCATTCCGAACGCACCGCGCCGGACCACCGCGCAGGCGGCGAGCGCCTGCACGGCCTGCAGCTATGGGTCGCCTTGCCGGCGGCGCACGAGGAGATCGAAGCGGGCTTCGCCCATCATGGTGCGGAAAGCCTCCCCAGCCTCGACGCGGAGGGCAAGTCCATCCGTTTGATCGCAGGCAATCTCTATGGGCTGAAGTCGCCGGTGCCGACACTCTCCGATACCATCTTCGCCGACGCGCGGCTGGATGCAGGAGCCGTCCTGCCGATCGATGCGGACACCGAGGAACGTGCCGTCTACGTTGTCTCGGGCGAAATCGAAATCGCCGGCGACCGCTTCGAGGCAGGCCAACTCCTGATCCTGCATCCCGGCGATTCGATCAGCGTCACTGCGCCGGTCGACGCACGCATCGCGCTCGTCGGCGGCGCCGCGATGGATGGCCCGCGCCATATCTGGTGGAATTTCGTCTCGTCCCGCAAGGAGCGGATCGAGCAGGCCAAGGCCGACTGGAAATTGGGGCGCTTCGATAGCGTGCCGGGCGACGAGAAAGAATTCATCCCGCTACCGGATTGAGTTCGATCGAAGCACCCAGTTTGGCTACCGCGTCGGACGGCGGCCGGCAGCCCGCTACAACAGCCGCCACGCGCGCAACTCTACGCGCCTCGCCTTGCGCTCCGCGGTGGCAACCGCGATGGTCTTGTTGAGCCAGGCGAGTTCGCCTGCACCGGTCTCGAACCGCATGATGGTGCGGAAGAAGTAGCTTTCCGGGTCCACCTCTTCACCGCGCGCAAGCCGAACCATCACCTCGGGCGGACCGTGGCGGTAGCCTTGGCTCAGCACCTGGATGACCCCGCCACCCTGCTCCTTGATGGCGTAGCGGGCATCGAGTTCGAGCACGCCGTCGCTGCGCAATATCTGCCAGTCGGCGCCGCCGATGATTTCGCCCCGCATCTCCGGGCCTTCGAACGAGCCACTGCCGATGTAGACCACGCGGCGCTCGCCCAGGGGACCTGCGCCCAGCGAAACAAGCTCGCCGACATCGGCGGCGAGGTTGAACAGGAATTCGAACTTGAGCATGCAGGGGTCCTCGGCGATTCGCTGCGGCGTGGGCAATCCTCGTCGGAGCCCCTCCCGATGGCAACCGGTCCGGCGCACGGACATTTGCTTGTTGGCGCGTGGAGGAGCGTTGTGCGAGGCGACCCGCGGGCTTACGCTCGCCCAAAGGGTCGTGTCGGGCACGGGCATGTATCCCCGATCCTGCGCCGTTCCCGACGTATCGAGTGGAGAGACTTTCCATGATCGCGAGACTGGTCATCGCGGCGATCATCACCGCCGGAATGGCGCTGCCTGCCTCGGCGCTCAACTACTACGTTGTGCAAGAACTCAAGACGCAGAAGTGCAGCGTGCTGCCGAAGAAGCCGAAGAGCAAGAAGGTGGTGCTGGTCAAAGGCAGCGGCATCTACAAGAGCAGGGCGGAAGCCCGTACGGCCTTGCGGACATTTTCGGCCTGCAAGACCTGAACGGGCGGCGGCAGCGCCTCGGCGTGGAACGAATGCGGTGCCTTGGGAATGCGGCCGCAATCTCAGGGGGCGAGTTCGTTGCCCAGGAAGGCCGCCACGGTGCGGTCCTGCTGCAACTCGGCCAAATCATCCGCCGTGGGCAATTGCGGCTTGTCGCGCGTGGCATTGACCATGCAGAGAAATCCCAGCGGTTCGCCCCGGGTGGCGCGGAACTGGTGCCATGTCATGGGCGGTACCGTGACGAGGTCGTGGGTCTCGATCGGCCGAACCTCGTTGCCGACCAGGCAATGGCCCCGCCCGCGCAGGATCATGACCGCGTGCATATGTTCATGCCGCTCCAGCGTCGAAAACCCGTCCGCCCCCACCTCAAAATATCGCAGCTCGCCGTGCATGTCGGGGTCGGAGAACAGCGTCTGGCGGGTGATGGACTTGAACAGCGCCCGATCGTCCTCCTTATAAGGACGCTCCTCCACGCCATCCCACCGGTATTCCCGCGCTTTGCGATGAACCGTTCGGCCATCGTCCATGGCAATGCCTGTCTTACTGTCCATGCCCGTAACCGTGGACCTCGGCGACGAATTCCGCGGTCGCTTCGACCAGATGCTCGCGCGCTTCCAGCAGATTGCCACCGATCAGTAACATGACGTCGGCCCCATAGAATTCAAGCATCCCGGCCACGCGGTCGCGAGTCATGCCGCCGGCCGGGACCGGAATGCACGGGCGCAGTCCGGGACGATCCGCCAATGCAGCCCGCGCCAGCGCCCGGCAGGTCTCCTCCGAATAGCCGAACCGGCCGCCATGATTGGGGAAAACCACAGCATCCGCCCCCATAACGCGAAACAGCTTCCCCAGCAGACAGGGCGGCGCGATACGGGCCGCTCCCGCCATGCTCGGATGCGCGATGAAAGCCACGCCCGGATTGTCATTCACCAGGCGATGAAAATTGGCGAGCCCTGCCACCATGGGCGCAATCAGCACCGTGTCGATGCCCGCCTCAACAGCGCAGGCGATCTGCCGCTGCATGCTGGTCAGATCGCCTGAGAGGCTTGGCGCATACCGCGCCGGCACTCCGTCGCGTCCGACCGAGCCGAGGCTCTTCGCGATCGCGTCAACCCGCTCGGCGAACGTCGAGTAGGCCTGATCGGCGAGCCCGTGATCGTCCTTGATATAGTCGACGCCGCCCCGCGCAAAACGAGCGGCGAGATCGGCGAGGGCCGACGCCGGCAGACCCTGCGGTTTGAGCGCCGAGCAGGTCAGTGCACGAGCGCCCGCCCCGACTCGCTCACGCAAGCCATGCAAGCCATGACGCGGACCTCCGAGCGAGGAAATCAGCGCGGCTGGCAGGTCAACGTCCCACAGGACGATATCGTCTTGCAGGGAGCTGTTGCCGAACAGCATGTTGAGCAATTGACCTGGATCATTATTGACGGTCGCCGTGGCCAATGAAATGGCGACTTCGAACAGGCCGGGCCCCGCCTCACGAACCGATTCCACCCGTCCAACGATTTCCGCTCGGACGAAGTCGTCGGAGATCGCCGTCAGCGGCATTTCTACGCTTTGCTCGACCGCAAGCGCGCGGGCGCGCGCATCGATCGATCGCGCGTCGCATTGGATGCGATAGATGGCCTGTAAGCGCGAATGCACCGAATGTTCGACCGGCCGCGAGCGTCCCGATTCCGAAGTTCGCATCATTGCGCGGCCCCTCGCTCGCGAACTTCGGAATTGAAGGACACTAGCAACTTATTGATCTCGTGGAGTTTGGATTTGACATTCTCTTTGCGAGCCCCCGGCTAGATGGGTAGCGAATGTCAAATCCACCCCACTAGGATTGCTGGGCCGTTCTAGTATCCAATCGCCTGGCGATCAAATGCGCCGAGCGCCGGCTTGGCGGGACGCCAGATCCGGCGACAAACAAGTTCGAAGCCGCAAATGGCGATCGCCAGCAGGCCGACCGCGGCGAGCCCAAGCAGGAATGCACTCGACAGCGCGACAAGCGTGAGACCTGCGAAACTCAAGACCAACAGCGGTCGCGGCCCGAGTCCGGTTCGGCCAGAACGGACCAGGGCCGGAACCGGCGGCAGGTAGAGTGCCTGGCGGGCAGCAACGCGCTTACGATCGAGAACGAAGTTGTCGTTGGCAGCTTTGCACCAGGCTTGGGACTGTCGTTGAAACATCGCTTGATCGCCGCGATTGCATCCTGGCTGGCTTTGCGCACATCCGCGCCGGCGGAGAACGAGAACCATTTCGTCGCCAGATTAACCTGATTCGCGCGTGCGAGCGTCAAATCCGTCACGTCGGGCGCCTTCCTCCGGCTACCAGCGCTCCCCCGGCGGTATCCCGTCCAGCACCTCGACGATGCGCGCGCGCGTGGCCTGGGTCGTGCCGTCGGGCAGCGCGTCAGCCGCGAAGAAGCCATGCGCGACGATCTCGTGGTTGGGAGCCGGCGGCCTGACCTGCCGGAAATGGCGCACCACGAACAGCGCAACGTGGTCCCGGCGTGACGCGCGGCGATTGAAAAAGACGCCCTGCAGAACCGGCGGCGACGGTCAGTTCGATACAGCCCTCCTCCAGAAGTTCGCGCGCGAGGGCGTCGAGCAGCGTCTCGTCCGCCTCCACTCCTCCACCCGGCAGGTGCCAACCCGACACGTAGCTGTGCTTCACGAGAAATATCCGGCCTTGGCCGTCCACGACCATCGCCCGGACACCAAGCGTCATGCCCCTCGCAAAGCGCCAATAGAAGTGCATGACGCGCCGGAGCACCGGTTCGAGTGCCTGGCGGGTTCGTTCGATCAAATCTGGCCTCGTAGGTGTGATGCAGAGACGGAATCAACAATAGCTTGTCAAAGCTGCGGAGTTCTTGTTTAGAATATCTCTAAACTAGATGCTACACGCTGCCTGACGAGGCAGCATTGAAACGCTTCAGCGATCTTAGCGAGCAGGAGGTCCTGGCGCTTGCCATTACCTCCGAGGACGAGGACAGCCGCATCTATCGCGGCTTCGCCATGGGATTGCGCGACAAGTTTCCCGCCTCCGCCAAGGTCTTCGACGAGATGGCGGAGGAGGAGGTGCGCCACCGCACCATGCTGATCGACCTCTATCAGCGCAAGTTCGGCGACTATCTGCCGCTGATCCGGCGTCAGGACGTCAAGGGCTTCATCAAACACAAGCCCCTTTGGCTGGCGCCCATTTGGGCTCGAGGAAACCCGGAAATACGCCGAGCAGATGGAGTTCGAGGCCGAGCGCTTCTATCGCAAGGCGGCCGAATCGGCGCGCGACGCCTCGACCCGCAAGCTGCTGATGGACCTGGCCGAGATCGAGGCTCAGCACGAGAACCTCGCGCATAAGCTCGGCGCGCAGGTCAGCGCGACCGATCGCGTCGGCGAAGAGGAAATGGCGCGGCGGATGTTCGTGCTGCAATACGTGCAGCCGGGTCTGGTCGGGCTGATGGACGGCTCGGTCTCGACGCTCGCCCCACTGTTCGCCGCCGCGTTTGCGACCCACAGCACCTGGGAGACGTTCCTGGTGGGGTATGGCGGCGTCAGTCGGCGCCGGCATTTCCATGGCATTCGCCGAAGCGCTCTCCGATGACGGTTCGCTGACCGGGCGGGGCGCCCCGGTGATGCGCGGCACGGTGACCGGAATCATGACCACCCTGGGAGGCGTCGGCCATACCCTCCCCTACCTCATTCCCGGACTTCTGGACCGCAACCATTGTGGCGGTCGCGGTGGTAGCGGTCGAACTGGTGGCGATTTCGTATATTCGCCACCGCTACATGGACACGCCGTTCCTCGCTGCTGCTTTTCAGGTTGTGATCGGCGGCGTTCTAGTGTTTCTCGCGGGGATACTCATCGGCAGTTCGTGAATGTCGACCTACGTTCTGGCGCATCTGTCGGACCCTCACCTCGGCCCCCTCCCCCGTCCACGTCTCGCCGAACTCGTCGGCAAGCGAGCGATCGGTTATCTCAACTGGTGGCGCAAGCGCGGCCGCATCCATCAAAGCGCGGTACTGCAGCGCATCGTCGCGGACCTCAAGTCCCAGGTCTATGACCACATCGCGGTGACCGGCGATCTCGTCAACATCTCCCTGCCGGGCGAATATGCCCCTGCGCTCGCCTGGATGGAATCGCTCGGCTCGCCTCACGACGTAACCCTCGTTCCCGGCAACCACGACGCCTATGTCTGGGCGGCAGCGCGGTTTCCGCAAACCCATTGGGGGCAGTACCTGCGTGGCGATGACGTCGGCGCATCAGCCGCGCCGGTTTTTCCGTTTCTGCGCCAGCGAGGTCCGCTCGCCCTGATCGGGCTGTCGAGCGCGGTGCCGACGGGGCCGCTGATGGCAAGCGGCCGGCTCGGCAATCAGCAACTCGTGCGCTGCGCGGAATTGCTCGATCACTGCCGCCGCGAGGACCTGTTCCGGGTGGTGCTGATCCATCACCCACCGGTGAGCAAGCGATCCCATCATCTGCGGCGGCTGGTCGACAGCGCTCCGTTTTGCGAAATGCTCGCCTGCCACGGCGCCGAGCTTGTCCTGCACGGGCATGCCCATACCCATCTGGTGAGCTACCTCGAAGGGCCGCAGCGCCGTGTGCCCGTGGTCGGCGTACCGTCGGCCTCCGAGGCCCCGCCGGGGGAGCACGATGCGGCGGCCTACAATCTCTATCGGGTTGAGCGGAGTGGCGGGGATTGGCGCTGCGACGTGAGTTCGCGGGGCTTCTCACGGGACGGCGAGGGCGTCCGCGAATTGCGGCACCTATGCTGGCCGAATGTTAGGTCAGGGGTGAGTGCCTGGAAACAGGATCGCGGCGGCCACCAGAATGGCAAATCCGGCGAGCAAGCCGAATAGAAATGCCAGCACCGCACGCCACCGGCGGCGTAGCCGCTCGGATTTCGCCTCGCGCTTGAGACTGCCTATCGCCGGAAGCGAGCCATCGGCCAACGCGCGCTCCCGTTCGACCAGCCGCTGGGCCAGATACATGGTCACGGCGTCGACCATCTCTGCCACATTGCCGGTCTCGGCCAGCACCTTGCGGCCGTAGCGGGTATCCTGCAGGAACCGATAAGTCCGCTTGTCGCGCCCCATTGCGACGTGGGCGATTGGATCGATCCACAACCGCGGCGTCTCGCCCCGGCTGATGCCGCGGTCGAAAAGATCAATTTCCGCCGGCAGTTCGTCGAAGACCGGATCCAACGCCTCGTTCAGCAACTCAAGTCTCGCGACCTCGGCATCGTGCAGATCGACCACAACGCCGGTCCGTTCGGCTTGATCGATCCGCGCCTTGCGCATCGCATCTTTGAGCTGCCCGGATGAAGGCGGCGGCAACTCGGCCTCCGGCGGCCCCGCGATGACCTCGACCTTGCGTCTGCGACCCCACATGGCCGGAACCTAGCAACCGGATACGGGCAGCGCAAAGAAGGCGCGACCGTTCGGGACAATTGCGCAGGCGCACGCCCGATCGCCTTCCGCCCCTTCACCCGCGCAATTCGATGCCAAAATGACTGGCCCAGCCGAGGCCTTCTTCGGTGCGGGCACGCGGGCGGTATTCACATCCCACCCATCCGGCATACCCGCTACGGTCGAGCATGTCGAAAATCACCGGATAGTTCACCTCGCCCTCGTCCGGCTCGTGCCGGGTCGGCACCGCAGCGATCTGGACGTGACCCACCCCCGGAAGATGCCGCTCGAACCGGCGGATCAGGTCGCCGCCGACGATCTGCACATGATAGAAATCGAACTGGATGCGGACATTCGGGCGGCCAACCTTGGCGATGATGTCGGCGGCGTGCTCGGGCCGGTTGAGGAAATAGTCCGGCCGGTCACGCGGATTGATGGGCTCGATCAGCAGCGTGATGTTCTTCTCGGCCGCCAGATCGGCAGCACGCGCAAGATTGCGGACGAAAGTCATCTCCGCCGCCGGTCGCTGCTCGGGCGGCACCCTGCCGGCGAGGCAATGGATTTGGCAACCGCCCAGGGCAACGATGTAGTCCAGTGCCTGCCGGAACAGCGCCGCGAATTCCGCCTCGCGGCCGGGGATTGCCGCCACGCCAAACTCGCCCGATGCCAACTGGCCGGGCGCGGTGTTGACGCCGAGGACGGTGAGGTTATGCCGGTCGATCTCGGCCCGCAGGGCGGATGGTGCGTGGTCGTAGACGAATTGAAGCTCGACGGCACGAAACCCTGCCGCCGCGGCCGCGCCGAAGCGCTCAAGGAGCGGCCGCTCGGTAAAAAGATACCCAAGATTGGCCGCGAAGCGCGGCATGGCGTTCCTCCGTGGTTCCGCGTGGCCGACCCAGCAACCTCACGTCTCAGTCCGACGCGGGCAGAATAACGCTGCGCTCCGCAAGATGGGGAAATGGGATCGGAGAGTGGCAGATGGGGCCCAAAAAAGCGAAAACCCCGCTGGGGGGAAGCGGGGCTCGCAAATCAGACGATTGCCGGGGTCGTTGGGGGGGGAGGCAACCGTCTCAGTAGTTAAGGTTATAGGCCCCGTCTGTTTCAAACGTGTTTCGTCGTCACGAAATGTGGTTTCACAGATTGTGTCAGAAGTTTGCAGACCCGCTCAATACGAGCGTGGTAGGCCGAGTATGTGCTCGGCGAGATACGACAGGATCAGGTTGGTCGAGATCGGCGCTGTTTGGTAGAGCCGGGTCTCGCGGAATTTTCGCTCGACATCGAACTCCTCCGCGAATCCAAAGCCGCCATGGGTCTGCACACACATGTCGGCGGCCGCCCAGGAGGCGTCGGCGGCGATCAGCTTCGCCATGTTGGCCTGCTCGCCACAATCAAGACCGGCCTCGTAGCGCGCTGCCGCGTCCCGCACCATCAATTCGGCCGCGCGCATCTGCGCGTAGGCGCGTGCAATCGGGAACTGAACGCCCTGATTCTGTCCGATCGGCCGGCCGAACACGATCCGCTCCTTGGCATAGGCCGATGCCTTGCCGATGAACCACTTTGCGTCGCCGACACATTCCGCCGCGATCAGGATGCGCTCAGCGTTCATGCCTGACAGGATGTAGCGAAAGCCCTGCCCTTCCTCGCCGACCAGATTATCGGCCGGCACCCGCAGGTCGTCGATGAACAACTCGGTGGTGGCGTGGTTCATCATGGTGCGGATGGGGTTGATGCTGATGCCGGCCCCCTGCGCGAGCCGCATGTCCACGAGGAACACCGACAGCCCATCGGTCCGCTTCTTCACCTGCTCGCGCGGCGTGGTGCGGGCGAGGAGAAGCAGCAGGTCGGAATGCTCGGCCCGGGAGGTCCAGATCTTCTGGCCGTTGATGACGTAGTGGTCGTTGCCTTCGCGCACCGCAGTCGTGCGCAGGCTGAGTGTGTCGGTACCCGAGCTTGGCTCGGTGACGCCGAATGCCTGCAGCCGCAACGCGCCCGACGCGATCTGCGGCAGCCAGCGCGCCTTCTGTTCCGGCCGGCCGTGCCGCAGCAGCGTACCCATGGTGTACATCTGGGCGTGGCAACCGGCGCCGTTGCAGCCCGCCGCCTGGATTTCCTCCATGATCGCGGCGGCCGCCGTCATGCTGAGACCACTGCCGCCGTACTCCTCCGGGATGAGCGCGGCGAGGAAGCCGGCTTCCGTTAGCGCCGCGACGAACTCGGACGGATAGCCGCGCTCACGGTCGAGCCGGCGCCAGTATTCGCCGGGGAATTTTTCGCACAGCGCACGAACCGCGGCACGGATTTGATCCAGTTCGTCGTCGTTGCCGATTTCTGCGGTCGCCATCGGGCTAGCTTACTCCACTTGCTCCGCTTGTCGTCCCCGCGGAAGCGGGGACCCATTTTTGATCGCGACGATGCCCTCGCATCGCACGAGGACTGGATGCCCGCTTGTGCGGGCATGACAACCAAGTGCCTAAACGGCAGCGTCGAAAAGTTGCTACACCGGGTCCCAGGAGAACACGTCGCTCGAACGCTCGAGCGGCGTGAACGAAGGGCCGAACGCCCCCTTGAGCTGCTGGTCGAGCTTCTCCGGCGTCCAACCGTCCGAGCGATGCAGCGTGCGGACCGCGCGCGGTTGGTCGAACAGGAAGACCTCGTTGTTACGCACTCCGAAAATCTGGCCGGTGATGCCTTCGGCCTTGTCGGAGGCGAGATAGACGGTGAGCGGGGCGATCTTCTCCGGCGTCATCTGCTGGAACTTTTCCACCCGCGCCTTTTCCTCCGGCGTCTCGGCCGGGATCGAGTCGATCATGCGGGTCCAGGCAAACGGCGCGATCGCGTTCGAGCGCACCTTGAAGCGCACCATGTCGAGCGCGATGCCGCGCATCAGGCCGACAATGCCGTACTTCGCCGCCATGTAATTGGCCTGGCCGAAATTGCCGACCAGCGCCGAGGTCGAAGTCATGTGCACGAAGGCGCCGGACTGCTGCTCGCGGAAATGTGCCGCACAGGCGCGGCTCATGTTGAACGAGCCGTGAAGATGCACGTTGATCACGTCCGACCAGTCCGACCAGCTCATGCGATGGAAGATGCGGTCGCGCAGGATGCCGGCATTGTTAACCAGGATGTCGACGCGGCCGAACGCCTCGAGCGCGGCCTTCACGATCGCGTCCGCGTTCTGCGGCTCGGCGATCGACAAGGTGGAGGCGATCGCCTGCCCGCCCTTCGCCTTGATCTCGTCGACCACCTCACCCGCCGGGCCGGCGTCGGCGCCGGCGCCTTCGAGGCTCGCACCGATGTCGCAGACCACAACCTTGGCGCCCTCCTCGGCCATGAGCAGCGCGACGCCGCGGCCGATGCCGCGCGCCGCTCCGGTGACGATGGCGACCTTGCCGGCGACGATACCTGAAGCCATTCCCAAACCCGTTGATTGCGATCCCGGATGCGCAACTTGCTCGGCTGCACTCCCTCTCCCCATTCGGGGAGAGGGTTGGGGTGAGGGGGTTACCGCGCTATCGAGAAATTCAGTAACCCCCTCACCCCGGCCCTCTCCCCTACGGGGAGAGGGAGAAGAAAGCTAGCCCCAGACTTCGCGGGCGACCTCGACCAGGCGGGAGAGCTTCGCCCATTGCTCGTCCTCGGTCAGCGTGTTGCCTTCCTCGGTCGAGGCGAAGCCGCATTGGCCCGAGATGCAGAGCTGGTCGAGCGGCGCGTGTTTCGCGGCCTGGTCGATGCGGCGCTTGAGTTCGTCCTTGGATTCGAGCTGGCCGCTCTTGGTCGTCATGATCCCGAGCACGACTTGCTTGCCCTTCGGCAGAAGCCGCAGCGGCTCGAACCCGCCAGAGCGCTCGTCGTCGTATTCCATGAAATAGCCGTGCACGTTGATCTTGTTGAATAGAATTTCCTGCACGGCGTCGTAGCCGCCCGCCCCCATGAAGGTCGATTTGTAGTTGCCTCGGCACAGGTGCATGGTGATGGTCATGTCGGCCGGAATATCCGACATCGCAGTATTGATGAGGTCACCGTAGAGGCTGCCGAGCGTCTCCGGGTTGTCGCCGCGGTCCTTCATCTGCTGCTGGTACTTGGGGTCGCACAGCATGGCGATGAACACCTCGTCGAGTTGCAGGTAGCGGCAGCCGGCATCCGCGAAGCCGCGCACCGACTTGCGGTAAGCCTGCCCGAGGTCGGCGAAGAAGCCGTCGAGCGTCGGATAAACCTGCTTGTCGATCGGGTCGGAATCGGGCGGCCGTAAATCGCGGACGGCGCCGGGATGGTGATCTTCGGCGTGCGCGAGGTGTGGTCGGCCACGAATTTAAAATGCTCGATCATCGGGTGATGTTCCGAGCCGAGCTTGCCCGTGACGCGCACGCCCTCGTTGCGGGTGGTGACCGCCGCGAACGCGATGCCGGTGTCCATGACGTTACGCTCGGCGCCGTCGAGCCCCCACAGGAAGTCGAGGTGCCACCATGAGCGGCGGAACTCGCCGTCGGTGACGGCCTGCAGGCCGACCTCCTCCTGTTTCTTGATGACGCGTTCGATCTCGCGGTCTTCGACCGCCTTGAGGGCGTCGGCCGTGATCTCGCCCCGCGCGCGCTGCTCACGCGCCTGCTTCAGCGCGGCCGGCCGCAGCAGGCTGCCGACATGATCGGCCCGAAACGGCGGTTTGGTACGTTGCATGTGTTTCCTCCCCGTTATTCGCTGGAACACTTTCGGCGTCATGCCCGCGAAAGCGGGCATCCAGCCTCGGTCGCACTGGGTCCCCGCTCTCGCGGGGACGACAGTGGAGCAGGTGGCCCGCTCAACCCCACACCTCCTCCGCCACCTCGACGATGCGAGCGAGCTTCGCCCATTGCTCGTCCTCGGTGAGGAGATTGCCTTCCTCGGTCGAGGCGAAACCGCATTGCGGCGACAGGCAGAGCTGATCGAGCGGGATGAATTTCGCCGCCTCGTCGATCCGCCGCTTGAGCTCGTCCTTGAATTCGAGCTGCCCGCTCTTCGAGGTGACGAGACCCAGCACCACGATCTTGCCCTTGGGCACGAAGCGCAGCGGCTCGAAGCCGCCGGCCCGCTCGGTGTCGTATTCCATGAAATAGGCGCCGATCCCGATCTCGTTGAACAGGATTTCGGCCACCGGCTCGTAGCCGCCCGACGCCACGAAGGTCGACTGGAAGTTGCCGCGGCAGAGATGCATGCGCGGTGGTCATGTCGGCCGGCACGTCGGAGATCGCCGCGTTGATCATGCGGGCGTAGACGTGCGGCAGCTCGTCCGGGTTTTCGCCGCGGTTCTTCACCACGCTCGCGCAGCTTGGGATCGCACAGATAGGTGAAGTTGACCTCGTCGAGCTGCAGGTAGCGGCAGCCGGCGTCGGCGAACGCGCGCACCGCCTTGCGGTAGCTTTCGCCGAGATCGCGGTAGAAATGGTCCATCGTCCGGATAGATCGCCGCCGGCACGGCGTCGCGGCCGTAGCGGAAATGCAGCGAGGACGGCGACGGGATCGTCATCTTCGGCGTTGCGCGCGGTGTGACGCGGCGACGAACTTGAAGTGGTCGATCATCGGATGCTGCCGGTAGCCGCCGAGCTTGCCGGTGACACGCAGCATCATCGGCCGGGGCTGGCGGCCCTGGAACGCGATCTTGCGCTCGCCGAGGTAGGCTTCCGACGCCCTCGAGCTGGCCGAGGAAGTCGTAGTTCCAGAACGCGCGGCGGAACTCGCCGTCGGTGATCGATTTGAGGCCGATGTCTTCCTGTTTGCGAATGACCTTTTCGATCTCGCGGTCTTCTATCGCCTGGAGTTCGGCGTCGCCGATCTCGCCCTTCTCGCGCTTGCCTCGCGCCTCCTTCAGCGCGGCGGGACGCAGCAGGCTGCCGACATGATCGGCGCGGAACGGCAGTGTGGTTCGTTGCATTGTTCTTATGATTGTCCGTGAAGGGTTGTTTCGACGGCGCAAGTTCTCGCCCCGCTCGTTCCCGCGCAAGCGGGAACCCAGTCTTTCTCAGGCCGCGCGCTGTTGAACGAGACCTGGGTCCCCGCTTTCGCGGGGACGATCGGAGAGGCATGCTTCGGCGTAAGTTTCGCGCGGCTACTCCGCCGCCGCGAGCGCCGCCGCCTTGCGCTCCAGCACGAAGTCATACTTCACCTCGTAGAACGGCGTCGTGACCGTCTCGCCGTTCGGCGCCTTGCCGGCGGGCTTCTTCACGAACTCGACGATCAGCGGCGCCTTCACGCCGTAGACCACGTCGGTCTCGATGAACTCGTCGCCCTTCTGAAACAGGTGCGTGACGCAGCCGTGATAGCCCGGCGCCGTGAGGGCGAAATGGATGTGCGCCGGCCGCATGTGGCTGATGTTGGTGCGGTTCATCAGTTCGCCGACGGTGCCGTCCATCGGGATGGTGTAGGCGATCGGCGCCACTGTGCGGATCACATAGGAGCCGTCCGGCTGCGAGCGGTAGAGCCCGCGCATATACGGCTCCTTGGTGTCGCGCTGGTCCTCGTAAAGACCTTCGCCGTCGGTCTGCCAGAGGTCGAACACCGCGCCGCCGACCGGCTTGCCGTCGAGGCCGCGCACCACGCCGGTGACAAAGCACGGGATTCCCGGCGCACCCTTCGCCATGTCGCCGCCATCCGCGACCGACGGCGCATTGGGGACGTGGAACGGCCCCTCGACCGTCGACGGCGTGGCGCCGCTCGGGCGCCGGTGGTTGATGGCGTCGACCAGCATGCTGACGCCCAGCACGTCGGACGTCAGGATGAACTCCTGGCGCTTCTGCGAGCACATCTGGCCGGTGCGGGTAAGCCAGTCGATCGCCACCGCCCACTCGGCCTCGGTGGGCTCGATGTCCCGCACGAAGCCGTGCAGGTGCTTGATCAGAGACTGCATGATCTGCCGCAATCGCGGATCGGGAATATCCTTCCAGCGTTCGAGCGCGACGTCGGTGAGATTCTGTTCGGTCACGTAGGGCATGGCTCGCTCCTCGCTTAATTCTCAGTTGATCTCCTGTCGCACGATCTTGGCGCCGTCCACCATGGCGCGCATCTTTCCAAATGCGACCTCGCGGGGAAGATATTTCAACCCACAGTCCGGCGCCACCACGATCCGCTCGGCGGCCACATGCGGCAGCGCCTGACGGATGCGGCCCGCCACCGTTTCGGGCGTCTCGATCGACTTGTCGGCCAGATCGATGACACCCAGGACGATGGTTTTCGTCGGGAGTTGCTTGAGCACCGAAAGATCGAGCTTGGGCTGCGCCGCCTCGATCGACACCTGGCCCACAGCGGACTGTTCGAACTCCGGCAGGAAGTGATAGCCCGCGGGCTTATCCGATACCACCGCCGCGTAGCCGAAGCAGATGTGCGTCGCAGTCGTGCCCTTGACGCCATCGAGTGCGCGGTCGAGCGCTTTGATACCGAACCGCTGCGCCTTTTCCCAGCGCGACTCCATCCATGGCTCGTCGATCTGCACGATGTCCGCGCCAGCCCTGAACAGATCCTTGATCTCGGCATTGACGGCCGCCGCATAATCCATGGCGAGTTTCTCCTCGTCGCCATAGAAATCGTCCTGGCACTGCACCGACATGGTGAACGGACCCGGCACCGTGATCTTGATCGGACGGTCGGTGTGCGCGCGGAGGAACTGGACATCGCGCACTTCCACAGGATGCTTGCGCCGGATCTTGCCGACCACGCGCGGCACGGTCGCAATCCCGCCGCTGCGGCTTGGAATCTTGCCGGGGTTTTCGAGGTCGATGCCGTCGAGCGCAGTCGCAAAACGGTTGGAATAGCTTTCACGACGCTGTTCGCCGTCTGTGATGATATCGAGACCGGCGCGCTCCTGGTCGCGAATGGCGAGCACGGTGGCGTCGTCCTGCGCCTCTTCGAGGAGCGCGGGCTCGACCCGCCATAGATCGAGCAAACGGACGCGCGGGACGATCTTCGACAGGCGCTCCCGGTCGATCAGCCAGTCCGGTTGCGGATAGGACCCGACCAGGCAGGTGGGAAGCAGCATGGGCTTACTACTTATGCTCTCTACAGAGGTGTGTCCCGGGCGCAGCGCGGCATGACAATGACGCGCTGCAGACCCGGGACCGTCGAGAACTCAGCATCCGTGGCGGTCCCGGATCAGCGGTGCACCACTCGCACTTCGTGCTCGCGCTGCACCGCGTCCGGGACACAGTTTCTACTTAGCCTTGTCGAACGGGTAGATGGCGCTGCCGGTCTTGAGGTCGGGCGGCGTCAGCACGGTCTGGGTATCCATGCCCTTGAACTGGTCGAGCTCGTTGCTCTTGATGCCGTGATACTGCACCTGCAGCATGCGGCCCTTTTCCCATTCGCCGCCCGGACCGAACTTCACGTCACCCATGATGGTCTTGAAGTTGGTCTTGCCGATGTAGTCGGCAAGAACATCGTCCTTCAGGCTCTTGGTGGCGGCAACCGCATCGCCGAGCACCTGGATATAGGCGTAGCCCCAGGTCCCGAGATAATAGCCGAGCGGGTCGACACCTTCCGCGCCGGCTTTCGCCTGGTAGGTCTTCAGGAACGCCTCGGTCGAGGGCAGCATCATCTGCTTCGACGGCACCCAGGTTTCATAGTTGATCCAGCCGTTGAGCAGTGGGCCAAGCTGCCGCTTGATCGCAGTCGCCTGCAGACCGACCATGGCGCCGCCGATCATCTTCGGCTTGAAGCCGATTTCGTTCACGGCACGCACGATGCCGACCGAGTTGAGCGGATAGGAGCACACCGCGACGACATCCGGATTGGATGCCTGGATGGCGCGGATGATCGGCGCAAAGTCGGTCTGCGACGGCGGGTAGGTGCGGTCATAGACGGTCTTGAGCCCAGCCTTCTTGGCGTTGTCCTTGGCGCCGTCGCAGGCATTCTTGGAGAACTCCTGGTCGGCGGCGATGAACGCCACGGTCTGCGGTTTGGGATTCTGCCCAGCCGCGACCTCGAAGAATCCTTCGGTGAACGCCGGCTTGGTATTCGGCCCCGACGGGATCATCGCGAAGAATTTCGGATACTTGAATTCGGTGTTCACACCGAGCCCGAACAGGATGATGAAGACCTTGCCCTTCTGCATGATGACCGGCATGGCGGCCGCCGACGGCACGGTCGCGTAGGGGCCGATCACGAGGTCGACCTTGTCGACGTCGATGAGCTTCGTGTAGATGCCCGGCACCGGTCGAGGCCTGGCTCTGGTCGTCGTAGTAGACGAGCTTCACCGGGCGCCCGAGCAGGCCGCCCTTGGCGTTGGTCTCTTCCTCCCAGATCTTCATGCCGAGCAGCGCCGACTTGCCGTTCGGCGAGAGCGGCCCGGTCAGCGACATCGAGAAGCCGATGGTGATGGGCTGGCCGGCTGGCGTTTGCGCTCCGGCGGGGACAGTCAACAGCGCAAGCGCGGCGGCGGAGATCGAGGCGGCAACGCCTCTCCTTGTCAGTCTTGCAACCATAGTTTCCTCCAGGTTGGCGATGTCGGGTCGTTGACGTCGGAACTCTTATTGATTCCTTGGTACCGCGGGCGTGCCCGCGCCGGCTCAGGACTTGCCCCAGACCTCGTCGGCCAATTCGACGATCATACGAAGCTTCGCCCATTGCTCTTCCTCGGCGAGGATATTGCCTTCCTCGGTCGAGGCAAAGCCGCATTGTGGCGATAGGCAGAGCTGATCGAGTGCGACATATTTGGTCGCCTCGTCGATCCGCCGCTTGATGTCGTCCTTCTTTTCGAGCTTTCCGCTCTTGGATGTCACCAGACCGAGCACGACCTGCTTCTTGCCCTTGGGCACGAACCGCAGCGGCTCGAAGCCGCCGGCTCGGTCCGTGTCGTACTCGAGAAAATAACCATCGATCTCCACGCCTCCCAGGAGGCGTTCTGCCACATGCTCGTAGCCGCCGCTGGCGATAAAGGTCGAGCGGAAATTACCGCGGCAGGAATGCATGGTCACGACCATGTCGGCCGGCCGGCCGGCAAGCGCCTCGTTGGTCATGCGCATGTATTTCTCCGGCAACGCGTCCGGATTGTCGCCGCGCCGGCGCGAGCCTTCCTGCTCCTTCGGATCACAGATCATCGACCAGGCGGTGTCGTCGAGCTGCAGGTAGCGGCAGCCGGCATCGTAGAATGCCCGGATCGCCTTGCGGTACGCCTGCGCGACATCGTGGAAGTAAGCGTCGAGATCGGGGTAGACCTCCCGGCTGATCGATTGGCGGCCTTGTCGGAAATGGAAGGTCGACGGCGCCGGGATGGTCATCTTCGGCGTGACCTTGGTGTGCTGCTTGACGAAGCGAAAATCCTCGATGTGAGGGTGGGTCGTGAAGCCGACCTTACTGACGACCCGCACGCTTTCCGCCTTGGTCTCGACGCCCGCGAACTTGATGCCCTCACCGGTCGAATATAGCTCCGCCCCATCGAGCCCCTTGAAGAAGTCGAACTGCCACCAGGAACGGCGGAATTCGCCATCGGTGGCAAGCCCGAGCCCGATCTCCTCCTGCTTCTTGATAACCTTGCCGATCTCGGCGATCCTCGATCTCCTTGAGTTGCGCTTCGGCAATCTCGCCCTTGGCGTGCTTCGATCGCGCCTCTTTGAGCGCCACGGGACGCAAGAGACTTCCGACGTGGTCGGCGCGGAACGGGGGCTTGGTGCGTTGCATGAATGACTTCCCGGTCGGTTTCCGTCCTGGCCATGTCGCCGTTGTCATGCCCGCGAAAGCGGGCATCCAGCATTGGGGTAGCTGGGTCCCCGCTTACGCGGGGACGACACCGGAAACGGCGGCACCTGCTAGCCCCAGACCTCGTCGGCGAGCTCGATGATCATCCGGAGCTTTGCCCACTGCTCTTCCTCGGCAAGCACGTTGCCCTCCTCGGTCGAGGCGAAGCCGCACTGCGGCGACAGACAGAACTGGTCGAGCGGGGCGAACTTGGCGGCCTCCTCGATCCGGCGCTTGACATCGTCCTTCTTTTCGAGCGTGCCGCTCTTGGAGGTGACGAGGCCCAGCACGACGATCTTGTTGCCCTTGGGCAGGAAACGCAGCGGCTCGAAGCCGCCGGCCCGCTCGGTGTCGTATTCGAGGAAATAGCCGTCGTAGTTCACCTTACCGAGCATGGTTTCGGCCACCGGCTCGTAGCCACCTTCCGAAATCCAGGTCGAGCGGAAATTGCCACGACACACATGTGTGGTGACGGTCATGTCCGCGGGCTTGCCCTCGAGCGCGGCGTTGATGACGCGCGCGTAGATGCTCTGGAGCTGATCGACGTTCGACATGCGCTCGCGCGCCTTGCGCAGCTCCTCCTGCGAACACAGGTAGGCCCAGACCGTGTCGTCGAATTGCAGGTAGCGGCAGCCGGCATCGTAGAACGCCTTGACGGCCTGCTTATAGGCCTGGCCGAGGTCATGGAAGAAGCCGTCCACGTCTGGATAGACGCTCTTGTCGATACCGTCCTTGGTGAGGCGGAAGTGCAGCACCGGCGGCGCCGGGATGGTCATCTTCGGCACCACCTTGGTATGCGCCTTGAGGAACTTGAAATGCTCCAGCATCGGGTGGTTGGAGAACCCGAGCTTGCCATTGATGCGCAGGCTCTGCGCCTTGGTCTGAACGCCGCGGAACTGGATGCCGGAGTTGGATTTAAACAGGTCGACGCCATCGAGCATGCCGAGGAAATCGAAGTGCCACCACGAACGGCGAAACTCGCCGTCGGTCGCGAGCTGAAGGCCGATCTCCTCCTGCTTACGGATGATCTTCTCGACCTCGCGATCCTCGACCTCCTTGAGCTGGGCCGCCGTGATCTCACCTTTCTCGCGTCTGGCGCGCGCATCCTTGAGCGCCGCGGGGCGCAGAAAGCTGCCGACGTGATCGGCACGGAACGGCGGCTTGGACCTCTTCATCAACGACCTCCCTACCCCAACAACCGGTACCGTTCGCTGCGCGGCACCTTGGCATGCACGTTCTTTTAGCACGCTGTCCGAGGTTGCAAGCCCCCATCAGCGACAATTCCGGCACGGCATGGTCAGCGCCGGATGTGGGAAGCATCCCATTGTCGCGCGGAGGAGTAGGAAGCCGACGGGCAGGCAGGTAAATATCCCATCGCCCCATCAATGAGACTGGCCCAATGTATCAACTCCCTGCGTTCCGCGAGGACCGGATCGAGATTCAGCACGAACTCATCCGTGCCCACCCGCTCGGCCTACTCGTCACCGCAGGACCAGCCGGGCTGATGGCAAATCCGATTCCATTTCTGGTCGATGCCGATACTTCGGCGCACGGCACGTTGCGCTGCCATCTCGCCCGCGGCAATCCGCAATGGCGCGAACTCAAGGCGGTGGAAGAATGCCTGATCGTGTTCCAGGGTCCGCAGGACTACGTCACGCCTTCATGGTACGCGACCAAGCGCGAAACCGGAAAGGTCGTGCCGACCTGGAACTACGTCACCGTTCATGCCTGGGGCCGTCCGCGGGTGGTCGACGATAATACCTGGCTGCGGCGCCAGCTCGACGATTTGACGCTCCTGCGAGAGGGCCGGCGCGCCAAGCCGTGGAAGGTCGACGACGCGCCCGCGGAATACGTGGTCTCGCAGATGAACGGGATCATCGGCGTGGAGATTCCGATCAGCCGGATCGAGGGCAAGTGGAAGGTGAGCCAGAACCGGCCCGAAGCCGATCGCGCCGGCGTCGTCATCGGCCTGCGCGAGCAGGGCGAAACCGCCGGGCCAATGGCTGCGCTCGTTGCCGAGCGCGGTAGAGTGACGAAAGACTGAGACAGCACGTGGCCGAGTTCCTTGGCGCCGGCTGCGAACTGCGCTGCGTCAATGCCGCCCCCGGCCAGCCCGCCGCGAGCCGCCGGCGGTGACGCCCAGGTAGCCTTCCAGGACAGTACGGTCGGCCAGGAGTTCAGCACTGGCGCCCTCGTAAACCACGCTGCCGCGCTCCAGCACCGCCGCCCGGTCGGTGACGCCAAGCACCTTCTGAGCGTTCTGCTCAACCAGAATCGCCGACATGCCTTCGTCGCGGATAATGCGGCGGAGCGCGGCCAGCAGTTCCTCGACCAGAATCGGCGCCAGTCCCTCCAGCGGCTCGTCCAGCAGCATCAGGCGCGGATTGAGGATCAACGCGCGGCCGACCGCGAGCATCTGCTGTTCCCCGCCGGAGAGCTGGTTGCCGAGGTTACGCCGACGCTCGGACAGCCGGGGAAACAGCTCGTATATTTTGGCAACGGTCCAGCGTCCGGGCTGTTCGACCGCCGTAAGGTTCTCCTCCACGGTCAGCGATTTGAAAATGTTGCGCTCCTGCGGCACCCAGCCGATCCCGGCATGGGCGCGTTGATCGGGGCGCAAACGGATGATGTCCTTGCCGTCGAGACTGACCTTGCCGCCGATATAGCGCGTCACGCCCACGATCGAATTGATCAGCGTGGTCTTGCCCATGCCGTTGCGGCCGAGGAGCGCCAGCGCCTGTCCCTCGGCCAAAGCAAGCGATACCTCGTGGAGTACGACCGCCTCGCCATAACCGGCAGTCAGCTTCTCGATGATAAGCAGGTCAGGCATCGAGCGACTCGCCGAGGTAGACCGCCTTAACGCGCGGATCGCGCGCGACGTCGTCGGGGGCGCCGTCGACGAACAGCGCACCGTTCACCAGCACGCTGATCCGGTCGGCAAACGAGAACACGAGGTCCATGTCGTGCTCGATCAAGAGGACGGTTACGTCGGCCGGGAGCGCCGCGACGGTCGCAAGAATTTCATGGCGCTCCGCCTCTGGCACGCCTGCGGCCGGCTCGTCGAGCAGCAGCACGCGCGGCCGGCACGCGATGGCGAGCGCGATCTCCAACAGCCGCTGCTTGCCGTATGGCAGTTTGCCGGTCCGCTCGTACATCACGTCGGTGAGGTGGAAGCGCTCCGAGTATCTCGACGATCTCCTCGGTCACTGCTGGGTTGGTGCCGACCAGCCGCCACCACTGCTCGCCGGTGCCCATGCGCTCCGAAATCGCCAGGCCGATGGTTTCGATGCGGCGTGAGATCGAGGAACAACTGGTTGATCTGGAACGTGCGGGCGAGACCGAGACGAACCCGCTTGGACGCCTCGAGCGACGTAATGTCCTGGCCCTCGAGCAGGATACGGCCGGCAGACGGTCGCAGCACGCCGGTGAGCAGATTGATCACCGTGGTCTTGCCGGCGCCATTCGGGCCGATCAGCGCGTGGCGCGCGCCCTTCTGGACCACCAGCGAGACGTCGTTGACGGCGGCGATGCCGCCGAAGTGCTTTTCGAGGCCCTGGGTTTCGAGCGCCACCGGCACGTCAGGTCCCTCCTGCGGGAGGCCGGCGGCCGGCGACCGGTCCGGAATCAGGCGGCGAACAAACTGCTCGACGAACGCCCGCACGCCGCCCGTGAAGGCGCCGATGCGGTCGCGGCCGACCAGCACGATGATGACCAGCACGAGGCCGATCCAGAACTGCCAGTATTGCGGGGTCAGGTTGGCGATCCAGTCCTGCATCAGCTTGAAGATCACCGCGCCGATCAGCCCGCCGTAGAGATAGCCGGTGCCGCCGATGATCAGCACCAGCAGCAGATCGGCGGAGCGTTCGAACGAGAACACGTCGAGCGAGACGAACGCCGTGGTCTGCGCCAGCAGCGCGCCGGCGACGCCGGCATAGAAGGCGGCGAAGGTGTAGATCGCGACCAGCCGCGCTGTTGACCGAAATGCCGATCGAGGACGCCCGCAGCGGATTGCCGCGCACCGAGCGCAACGACAGCCCGAACGGCGAATAGATGATGCGCCGCGCCAGCAGGAACAGGACGAACAGCACGCTCAGGCAGTAGACGTAGCCGACATGCCCGAAAATATCGAACGAGAACGTGCCGAGGATCGGCCCGATCGACGACGCCCTGCAGGCCGTCGGCGCCGCCGGTGATGTCCGGGATCTGGTTGGCGATCTCGCGCAGGATCAGCGCCACCCCCAGCGTCACCATCAGGCGGGTCAGATCGGTGCCGCGCAGCACCAGGAAGCTCGTGACGAAACCCGAGCACCGCGGCGGCAAGCCCGGCGGCGACCAGCGCCAGCACCGGCTCCTGGATGATCCCGTACTTGGCGAGCAGGCCGGCCACATAGGCGCCAAAGCCGAAAAACGCGGCATGGCCGAGCGACACGATGCCGGCGTAGCCGAGAATGAGATCGAGCGAGAGCGCAAACAGCGCCGAGCCAGGCGATCTCGGTCAGGATCAGGTGGCTGCCCGGCAGCAGGAAAATCGAGGCGAGCGCCGCCAGCCAGAACAGATACTCGGCCGGATGCCAGCGCGCGCGCGTGGCGAAGTGGCGGCTGACTTCGGTGACCAGCGCGGACGACATGCCGGGCCTCGCCTACTTCCCGGCCGCGCGGGCGAACAGGCCCTGCGGCCGCACGATCAGGACCACGATCATGATGACGTAGATGATGAAGGCGCCGAACTTGGGCACGTAATACTTGCCCGCGACGTCGCCGATGCCGATCAGCAGCGCGGCGAGGAACGGCCCGGTGATGCTCGAGGTGCCGCCGACCGTGACCACGATCAGGAAGTAGACCATGTATTTCAGCGGGAAGGTCGGATCGAGGCCGAGGATTTCGGCGCCGAGCGCCCCGCCGAGTCCGGCGAGGCCCGAGCCGACCGCGAAGGTCAGCGCGAACACGCCGTTGACGTTGATGCCGAGGCCGCGCGCGACCCGCGCGTCGTCGACCGACGCGCGCAGCCGGCTGCCGAAGCGGGTGCTGGCGAGGATGAACTGCAGCGCCACCGTCAGCAGCCCGCAGACCACGATGATCAGCAGACGGTAGCGGCCGATGCCGACGCCGAAGATCTCGAAACGGCCCTGCAGCACGCTCGGAATCTGGATGAAGACCTGCTGCGAGCCGGCGACGTAGTCGACCGCCGCGACCGACATGAAGACGAGGCCGATGGTGAACAGCACCTGGTCGAGCTCGCTGCGGCCGTAGACGTGGCGGTAGAGCGTGCGCTCGAAGATCGCGCCGATCAGCGCGGTGACCAGAAAGGCGATCGGGAGGCCGGCGAAGAACGGCACGCCCTAGCGGTTGACCAGCACAAGCGTGACATAGCCGCCCGCCATGGCGAACGCGCCATGGGCGAGGTTGACGAAATTCATCAGCCCGAGCGTGACGGACGAGCCCGCATGCCAGCACGAACAGCAGCATGCCGTAGGCAATTCCGTCGAACAGGATGGTCAGCATGCCGGCCTCGCCCTCCCTCGCGACCGTCCGCCGTCTTATACCGCCTGGCGATGCGGTTGGCTTGGAAATTCGTCGGGTTTGCCGACCGTCCGTATCTTCGGCAGCTCGCGCGCCCCCGCAGCTCCTCTCCCCCCGCGCAGCGGTGCGGAGGGGTCGGCGGGTGCGGGGCTTGAGGCCCCACGCATGAATCGGCAAGTCCCACCCCGGCGTGCTCGCTTGCTCACACGCCGACCCTCCCCACCGCTTCGCGGGGGGAGGGTTGACTGCGCAGCTCGCTCGTCGACTTCGAGCTGTACTACTTGCTACTTGCAGCTTCAGCGGGTCCTTGACGGCGTCGAAGGTGGCGAACTCGATCGTCCAGAGCTCGCCGTCCTTCTTCTCGACCTTGCTGATGTAGATGTTCTGGACGATGTCGCGGGTTTCCGGATCGATCGAGATCGGGCCGCGCGGGCTCTCCCACTTCATGCCCTTCATCGCGTCGACGAGCGCCTCGCCGTCGGTCTTGCCGCCGGTCTTCTTCAGCGCCTCGTAGATCAGGTGCATGCCGTCGTAGCCGCCGAGCGAGATGAAGTTCGGCCGAAGGTTGCCGTTCTCTTTCTTGAAGTCGGCGACATAGTCCTTGTTCATCGGCGAATTGTGCGCAGCCGAATAGATGCCGGCCGATGACCACGCCGAGCATCGCATCGCCCATGCCCGGCAGGTCGTTGTCGTCGACGATGTCGCCCGGGCCGATCAGCCGGATGCCGGCCTTGTCGAGACCGCGCTCGGTGAACTGCTTGGCGAAGGTGCCGGCCTGGCCTGCGGGCACGAACACGAACAGCGTGTCCGGGTTGAGGTCGCGGGCGCGCTGCAGGAACGGCGCGAAGTCCGGATTGGCGAGCGGCACCTTGATGGTGTCGACGACCTGGCCGCCGGCCTTGGTGAAGCTCTCCGAGAACACCTTGGTGGCCTCTGCGCCCGGCGCCCAGTCGGACTGCACGATCACCACCTTCTTGCTGCCGTTCTTGGCGGCCCATTCGGCGATGATCCCGGACTGCTGGCCGAGCGTGAAGCTCGTGCGCACCATGTAGGGGTTGTTGGGATTGATCACGCCCGACGTGCCCGAGACCATCACCACGTTGGCGGTCTTGCCCTGGGTCGAGAGCGGGCCGATCGCCATCGCGCTCGGCGTGAGCGCGGAGCCGACCACCGCGACCTTGTCGTTGACGATCAACTCCTGCGCCAGGCGCTTGGAGTTGTCGGGAACGCCGCCGTCGTCCTTGATGATGACGTCGATCTTCTTGCCGGCGACGGTGGTGCCGTGCCGCTGCGAGTAGAGCTTGACGCCGGCCTGCACCTGCTTGCCGACCGGCGCGAGACCGCCGGTCAGCGGCAGCACGAGCCCGATCTTGGCGGTGTCCTGGGCGAATGCAGCGGTCGATGCGAGCAGCCGCGACCGCGAGCCCAATGCTGACGGATCGTCGAAGCATAGGCGTTTCTCCCTCTGGATTTCTTTGGCCGGTAGCTCTACTTCGCCGGTCATTGGAAGTCATGACCCTGCGCGCCCGCCTTGGCGAGGCCGTGCGACACGTGCCCGCAGCACGGCGCCGGCCCGCGAAAGTCCCCGCTGCCGGAACGATCCCGGGATGGCTGGCGGCCGACCTAGTCCCGAACCCGAAGGTCGCGCACATCGTGCGGCAAGTCCGATCGCGAACTTCGGGTCAAAGGCACTAGATCGAGTTACTAGTGGCTCCTGATTCCGAAGTTCGCAAACGAGGGTGCCGCACAAATGATGCGAACTTCGGAATCGGACCGCTGGATTCGGCCACCGCGTCCGGCCCTTCACCGGCTCGACCGGCTCCTTCGGCCGAGCCACATCCGGTCAGGCGTGCGCCTTGCGCTGCGGATCGATGATCTGCTCGAGCTTGCCGAGCACCCGCATGCAGGGCAGCACCTGCTCCAGGCTGCCGTTCGGCTCGCGCTTCTCCTTGATGGCCGCGATGAACTCGCGGTCCTCGAGCTCGATGCCGTCCATCGAGACGTCGACCTTCGACACGTCGATCTTGTTGTCCTTGCCGTCGGAGAGGTCGTCGTAGAACGCCTTGTAGGTGCCGTTGTCGCAGATGTAGCGGAAGAACGAGCCGAGCGGCCCGTCGTTGTTGAACGACAGCGACAGCGTCAGGATCGAGCCCGACGGCACCTTGGCGACGATGCCCATGTCCATCGCGATGTTGAGTTGCGGATGGATCGGCCCCTGCACCGCGTAGCAGTCCGAGATGGTCTCGCCGGCCTGATACTGGAACAGGTCGATGGTATGGGCGGCGTGGTGCCACAGGAGATGGTCGGTCCAGCTGCGCGCATTGCCGGCGGCGTTGATGTTCTTGCGGCGGAAGAAATAGGTCTGCACGTCCATCTGCTGAATTTTCAGCTCGCCCTTCTCGATCTTCTTGTGGATGTACTGGTGGCTCGGGTTGAAGCGCCGGACATGGCCGCCCATGGCGACGACGCCGGTCTCCTTGGCGATCTTCACCAGGTTCTCGGCGTCCTCGACGCTGTCGGTGACCGGAATCTCGACCAGCACATGCTTGCCGGCGCGCATCACCTGCTCGCCCTGGCGGAAGTGCATCTTGGTCGGCGTGGTGAGGATCACCGCGTCGGCGCGCTTGATGCCTTCGGAGAGATCGCCGGTCCAATGCTTGATGCCGTACTTCTTGGCGACCTCGGCGGTGGCGTCCTGGTTGCCGCCGACCAGCGAGGTGACTTCAACGCCGTCGATGCGCTTAAGGCATCGAGATGCTTCTGGCCAAATGCGCCCTGGCCGGCGACGCAGATTTTCATGGGGACCTCTTAAGTCGCTGTGATGTTACCGGTGTCCCGGGCGCGGCGCAGTGCGAAGCGGTGAGCCGCAGACCCGGGATCGTTACGAATTCGGAGCCTGGAACGGTCCCGGATCAGCGGCGCAGCACTTACGTGCTGCACCGCGTCCGGGACACCAGCCTCTAGCTCCGCACACGCTCCGTCTTTCGAGACGCGGCCGCGCGCTTGATCTTCGCGGCAGGCGGCTTGCCTTTGCCGCCGGCGCGTTTGCGCGTCTTGAGAATGATATGGCCGACGGCGGTGTTCGAGGCCGGCACCGTGTAGAACCGGTAGACCTCGTCGACCTTGTCGCCGAGCGCGCCGCGCATGATCAGCCACATCACCATCTCGATGCCCTCGGCGCCGGCCTCGCGCATGTAGTCGAGATGCGGGATCTTGGTGAGCTTGATCGGATCCTTGCTGAGATTGTCGAGGAACGCCTTGTCCCACTTGCTGTTGATCAGGCCGGCACGCGGGCCGCTGATCTGGTGCGAGAGCCCGCCGGTCCCGAAGATCACGACCTTCAGGTCTTCCGGATAGGACTCCACCGCCTTCTTGAGCGCCTTGCCGAGCATGTAGCAGCGGTGCCCGGTCGGCGGCGGATACATCACGACGTTGACGGCGAGCGGGATGACCTTGAACGGCCATTGCTGGTCGGGCGAGAGCTTGCCGCAGAGCAGGTTGAGCGGAACGGTGAGGCCGTGGTCGACCTCCATCTTGTTGACGATGGTGAGGTCGAACTCGTCGAGGATCACCGACTGAGCAATGTGCGCGGCAAGCTCGGGATGGCCCTGGACCACCGGCACCGGCCGCGGCCCCCAGCCCTCGTCGGCCGGCGGGAACTCCGCCGCGCAGCCGAGCGCGAAGGTCGGGATCAGATCGACCGAGAACGCCGACGCGTGATCGTTGTAGACGACGATCGCGACGTCCGGCTTGAGCTCGCGCAGCCACTCCTGCGATTTCACGAAGCCCGAGAACACCCGCTTCCAGTACGGCTCCTCGGTCCTGTTGTTGTCGAGCGCCGCGCCGATGGCGGGAACGTGCGACGATCCGATGCCTGCGATGATCTTGGCCACGATGTCACTTCCGTTTGGCTGAGGATTTGGTTTTCGGCTTGGACTTTGATGTCGTCTTGACGCGTTTCGCCTTGTTCCTGGCGGCGGCTTTCGCCTTGGCCTTCGGATCGGCCTTGGAGATCAGCTTCGCGGGTTTGGTCTTGCCGGTCCGCGAGCGGTTGCCTTCGACCGAGCGGCCGCCGGCGAGCATCATCGCGGCGTAGTCGGGCTGGGTCGAGCCGGTCATCACCGCGGCAAGGTGCTGGAACGAATGCCCGTCGGTCGCGCCAAGCTTGGCGGTGAAATAGATGTTGCCGCCGAGTTCCAGCATGCGGTTGTAGTCGCGCTTGAGGATGGCGTCCTCCTGCGCGGGCGTCAGGTGGAAGCGCTTGAGGTAGCCGGCCTCGTCGGCCTTGAAGGCCTTGCGGTTGTCGTCCTTCATCAGCGACATGCAGAACATATTGATGCCGTAGCCTTGCCGCGAGCGCTCGGCGTCAAACACGAACGTGCCGGGAATATCGTCGTATGCCTGCTGCTTGCGGGTCATGGCGGGGTCTCCATGCGCGACCGGGACTGGCGCCCGACGCAAATGCGGCTGTCAAATTTGAGCCTGACATATATACGCTTGGCGGGGCATTGCAACGAAAGCCACCGCCGCGGGCAAATAGCGTTCGAGGTAACAGAATTGCTCCCAACACGCCGTTGGAATCAGTCCGAAGTGACTGCCGGCCGCCTCTACCACGGGCTTCCAGCGCGCCCGTTCTTTCTGGATGAATTCCCGGGTCGATTGCGGCGTCGCGCCGACGGTGGGTTCGATCCCCATCTTGAGGAGTTGCTCTTCAAAAGACTTGTCCGCCATCACGCGCGCGGTGGCCGCGTGCAGTTTTTCGATCACGTCGGGGGGAGACGCCGCCGGAACGGCAATAGCGTTCCACAGCGCAGCCACGAAGCCCTTGGTGCCGAGCGCCTCGTCGACCGTGGGAATGTCCGGCGCCAGAGGCGACCGCTTCGGCGACGCGACCGCCAAGAATTCGCATCCGGCCGTCGCGGTGGTGCTGAAGCGACGTGCTGACCGCATCGACCAGCACTGGGACTTGCCCGGCGACCAGATCGGCGATCGCCGGGGCGCCCCCGCGATAGGGTATATGGGTGATATCAAGGCCGCCGCCTCGTGCTTGAGCATTTCCATCGCGAGATGCAGGTAGGTGCCGGTGCCCGGCGATCCATATTGCAGCTTGCCCGGATTGGCCTTGGCATAGGCGATCACGGCCTTGAGGTCGCCCGGCACCGAAGGGTGCACCGCGAAAATGACCGGCGACGCTCCCAGCTCGGCGATCGGCGAAAAATCCTTGAGGGTGTCGAATTGCGGCTTCTTCGACATCAAATTGTAGAGCCCGAAGACTGACGCGGTGGCAAACAGGGCCGTGTAGCCGTTGGGTTCGGAGCGCGCCACCTCGGCCCCGCCGATCGCACCGGCGGCGCCGGTCTTGTTGTCGATGATCACCTGCTGGCCGAGCTGCGTCGACATGCGCGCGGCGTACTGCCGGGCGAAGACATCGGTCGCGCCGCCGGCGGGAAACGGCACGATCACGCGGATGGGGCGGGCCGGATACGAGCCCTGCGCCACCGCCGAGGCCGGGACAAGTGCAAGCACTGCAAGAACTGCGGCGGCAAGCCCGACAGGTCGCATCGGGACAATCCTTCTTCGGAGGGGCACAGCGCAAAGCCTAGCATCGAGCGGCTGTCCGGACCAACGGGCGCCATCAAGGCAATTTGTCACTGCGCCGATGCCCGAGGAGACGTCAGCTCCAATAGAGCCGCATCGGATTGTCGACCAGCAGCGCCTGCTGCAGCGCGGCGTGGTCGCGATATGCGGGATACGTCGACCAGCACGCCGTCGTCCGGCGCCTCTTTCTTCATGTTCGGATGCGGCCAGTCGGTGCCCCAGATCACCCGGTCGGGGAACTGTTCGACCAGCGACTTGCCGCGAAAGGCACGACGTCGTCGTAGGGCGGGCCGGCGACTGTCATCCGCTCGGGACAGGTCACCTTCACCCAGAAATTCTTGTGCTTCTCCATCATGCGATGGAAGCGCTGGTTCTCCGGATGATCGACGCCCTTCTTCACGTCCGGCGTGCCCATGTGATCGACCACGACGGTGGTCGGCAGCGACGGTAAAGAACGACTCCAGCTCCGGCAGGTCCGGCATCTCGAAATAGATCACGATATGCCAGCCGAGCTTCGCGACCCGCGCGGCGATCCGCTCCATCACGTCGCTCGGCGTGAAATCGACCAGCCGCTTGACGAAGTTGAAGCGCACGCCCGCGCACGCCGGCCCGGTCCATGGCCTTGAGTTCGTCGTCGGTGACCTCCTCGTCCACGAAGGCCACGCCCTTGGCCTTGCCGTTGGAGGCTTCGAGCGCGTCGACCATCGCGCGGTTGTCGTTGCCGTGGCAGGACGCCTGCACGATCACGTTCTTGTCGAAGCCGAGATAGTCCCGGAGAGCGAAAAGCTTCTCCTTCGGCGCATCGCAGGGCGTGTATTTGCGCTTCGGCGCAAAGGGAAACTTCGCCTCCGGCCCGAACACATGGCAATGCGCATCGACCGCGCCCGGCCGGCGGCTTGTATTCGGCTTCGACGGGTTGGGATGAAACGGGATGTAGCCGGCACTCATCGGCACGAGGCGGTCTCCTCGACTCTCTCCGGTCATTCCGAGGAGCGGCGCAACGCGCCGGGCCCGGAGATCCATCTTGTCGACCTGCGGCTATGGATTCGAGGCTCCGGCTTCGCCGGCCCCGGAATGACGAACCCGTCACACCCGCTCGATCGCCAGCGACACGCCCTGCCCGACGCCGACGCACATGGTGGCGAGCGCGCGCTTGCCGCCGCGCTTCTCCAGGCCGTGCACCGCGGTGAGCGCGAGCCGCGCGCCCGACATGCCGAGCGGATGGCCGAGCGCGATCGCGCCGCCGTGCGGATTGACGTGCTCGGCATCGTCGGCGACGCCAAGCTGCCGCAGGCAGGCGAGCCCCTGCGAGGCGAACGCCTCGTTGATCTCGATCAGGTCGAAATCGCCGATCTTGATGCCGAGCCGCGCCATCAGCTTGCGGGTCGACGGCACCGGGCCGATGCCCATCACGCGCGGCGGCACCGCGGCCGACGCCATGCCGAGGATGCGCGCGCGCGGCGTGAGGCCGTGGCGCTTCGCCGCCTCCGCCGAGGCGAGGATCATCGCGGCCGCGCCGTCGTTGACGCCCGAGGCATTGCCGGCCGTCACCGTGCCGGGACTGCGCGCGAACGGCTTGAGCTTGGCGAGCGCTTCGAGCGTGGTGTCGGGCCGCGGGTGCTCGTCCTTGTCGACCTTGACCGGCCCGGCCTTGCCGCCCGGCACCTCGACCGGCACGATCTCCTCGGCGAAATAGCCCGACGCGATCGCCTTGCCGGCGCGCTGCTGCGAGCGCAGCGCGAACGCGTCCTGGTCGGCGCGCGCCACCTGGTATTCCTCGGCCACGTTCTCGCCGGTCTCCGCCATCGAGTCGACGCCGTACTGCTGCTTCATCAGCGGATTGATGAAGCGCCAGCCGAGCGTGGTGTCGTGGATTTCGGCCGAGCGCTGGAACGCCTCCTGCGCCTTGCCCATGACCAGCGGCGCGCGCGTCATCGATTCGACGCCGCCGGCGATGGCGAAATCGATCTCGCCGGCGCGGATCGCGCGCGCGGCATCGCCCACCGCGTTGAGGCCGGAGGCGCAGAGCCGGTTCACCGTGAGGCCCGGCACGCTGTCGGGCAGCCCCGCCAGCAGCAGCGCCATGCGCGCGACGTTGCGGTTGTCCTCGCCCGCCTGGTTGGCGCAGCCGAACACCACCTCGTCGAGCGCCGCCCAGTCGACGTCGGGATTGCCGCTTGATCAGCGCCTTGATCGGCACCGCGGCGAGATCGTCGGTGCGCACCTTGGCGAGCGCGCCGCCATAGCGGCCGATCGGGGTGCGGGCCGCGTCGCAGATGAAGACGTCACGCAGTTCGGTCATTGTGCTTCTCACTATCGCCCATTCCGGTGTCGTCCCCGCGCAAGCGGAGGACCCATAACCACAGGCCTCGGATTGGGTCCCCGCTTGCGCGGGGAGGCAGCGACAATCGTTATGCCGACAATCGCGGGACGCATATCACGCGGCTTCGCCGTGGGCGCGGGCGGTGCGGGCATACAGCTCACGCAGCACCAATTCGTGCTCGGTCGGCGCCGGCGTCTCGACGACATTCGCCGCATAGCGCACCGGCCAGCCGCAATTGGCCTGGATCTGCTCGCGCGTGACGCCCGGGTGGATCGAGGTCACCGACATCTCCTTCGGTTTCGGGTCGGGCTCGTAGACCGCAAAATCGGTGACCAGCTTGGTCGGCCCCTTGGTCTTGATGCCGAGGCGGGCGCGCTCGTCGCCGCCCTGGCCGTGGCCGAAGCGAGGTGAAGAAATCGAGCTTGTTGACGAAGCTGCGCGGCGCCTGCCGCATGATGATGAAAATCTCGCCGCAGGCGACCGCGATCTCCGGCGCGCCGCCGCCGCCGGGCAGCCGCGTCTTCGGCTTGTCGTAGGGGCCGACCACCGTGGTGTTGAGATTGGCGAAGCGGTCGATCTGCGCGCCGCCGAGGAAGCCCACCGTGATGCGCCCGCCCTGCAGCCAGTAGCGGAACATCTCCGGCACCGAGACCGTGGTGAGCGCGGTGTCGCACAGTTCGCCGTCGCCGATCGACAGCGGCAGCACGTCGGGCTTGGTGCCGATCGTGCCGGATTCGTAGATCAAGCGTGATGTCCGGCGCATGCGTGAGCCGCGCGAGATTGCACGCCGCCGACGGCATGCCGATGCCGACAAAGCAGATGTCGGTGTTGCGCAGCGCCCGCGCCGCCGCAACGACCATCATCTCGTTCGCGGTGTGGGTCATGGCGACGGGCATCCTTGTCGGAGTTGGAACGCGACCGTGCCGCGAGCATCACCTCCGCCACAAAGCCCGTCGAAGACGGGCGTGAACGCCCTTTCGCTGGGGGAGGGATAGGGAGGGGGCACACAGGCAAGCTGGTGCAAGTCGACCCCCTCCCCACCCCTCCCCCGCAAGCGGGAGAGGGAGCAGACCGCCTGCGTGGCAACACAATTGGCCGCGTCGCGACGAAGCAATCTTGTCATCGCAATCACTCCGCCGCGACGCTCAGGCGTCTTGCATGCACCGCGAACGCCTCCGGGCCCTGCTCCAGCACATTCGTTTTCATCCAGGCGAGGAAACTGTCGCGCTCGCGGGCGATCTTGTCCCACGCCAGATAGAACGCGTTGTCGCGCGTGTAGTAGCCATGCGCGTAGGAGGGATGCGCGCCGCCCGGCACGCAGGCGATGGCGCCGACGGTCCAGCTCGGCAGGATCACCGCATTGGCGCTGCGCGGGCCGAAATCCTCGACGATCTCCTCGACCGTCACCAGCGAGCGCTTCGAGGCCAGCACCGCTTCCTTCTGCACGCCGACGATGCCCTCGATCAGCACGTTGCCGGCGCGGTCGGCTTTGAGCGCGTGCACCACCGCCACGTCCGGCCGGATCGCCGGCACGGCGGCGAGCTGCTCGCCGGTGAACGGGCAGGTGATGCGCTTGATGTTCGGATTGACCTTCGGCAGATCGACGCCGAGATAGCC
Source organism: uncultured Alphaproteobacteria bacterium (assembly GCA_963807865.1). Classification (GTDB taxonomy): domain Bacteria; phylum Pseudomonadota; class Alphaproteobacteria; order Rhizobiales; family Xanthobacteraceae; genus VAZQ01. Next base: position 50,643 of record CAWEDK010000032.1, read on the forward strand.
GCGGAAGATCGCGCAAGGCAGCCCCGCCGCGCCGGCCTCGTAGGCGTTGGCCATGGCGGCGTGCGAATGCTCCTCGATCGCGATCGGGCCGGCCAGCCGTTCTCGTAGGCGTCGCGAAAGCGGTGCAGCGAGCCGACGCCCGGGATTGCCGACCCAGGAGAAGACGAGCTTGTCGGCGCAGCCCATGCCGATCATCTGGTCGTAGATCAGGTCGGGCGTCATGCGGATCAGGGTCAGGCGCCGCCGGCGCTGGCGGATGATCTCGTGCCCGGCGGCGTGCGGGATCAGATGGGTAAAGCCCTCCGCCGCCACGACGTCGCCGTCCCGGATGGTCTCTTCCACCGCCTGCGCGAGCGAGAGAAAACGCGACATGCGAGCTTGCCCGATGATCATTGCTGCGGGCTTATTTACGGGGCCGCTCCCGCAGGGTCAAATGCCGCAGGGCTTGATGGAATAGCGGGCCGGAGCCATCGGCGCGCCTTGACCCCATCGGCCGGAAATGTCACCGAACGGCTATGACAATGCGTTGCGAGGTGAGCCTGTGAGCACCGCCCGGCCGGCAAGCGGCTTCGACGATCGAGCTGCCGCCAACGCTCAAGGCCGAACGCCGCGACGACATCGCCATCCTGACCTTGATGCGCGCGCACAAGCGCAATGCGCTCGACGATCCGACCGTTTTCGGGATCGAGGCCTTCTTCGACGCGCTGCCTGAAGGGGTCAAGGCAGTGGTGCTCGCCGCCGAAGGCGAGCATTTTTCGCGCCGGCCTCGATCTCAGCGAATTGACCGAACGCAATGTCGCGCAGGGTATCGCGCATTCGCGCTCCTGGCACCGGGCCTTCGACCGCATCGAATTCGGCAAGGTCCCGGTGGTGGCGGTCCTGCACGGCGCGGTGGTCGGCGGCGGGCTCGAGCTCGCGGCCGCCGACCCATATCCGGGTGGCGGAGGCTTCGACCTACTACGCCCTGCCGGAGGGAACGCGCGGGATCTTCGTCGGCGGCGGCGGCTCGGTGCCGCGTGCCGCGGCTGATCGGCACCGCCCGCATGATGGACATGATGCTCACCGGCCGCACCTACGGCGCCGAGGAAGGCCAGGCGCTCGGCATCTCGCACTACCTAGTGGCGCCGGGCACCGGCCTCGCCAAGGGCATCGAACTCGCGAAGCGCATCGCCGGCAACGCGCCGATGACCAATTTCGCCGTGATGCACGTCTTGCCGCGGATCGCCGAGCAGGATCGCGCCAGCGGCTATCTCACCGAGGCGCTGATCGCCTCGATTGCGCAGGGCGACGACGAGGCCAAGGCGCGGCTCAAGGCGTTCCTGGAGAAGCGTGCCCCGAAGACGTTGCACACGCAAGGCTGAGCGATCGGCAGCGCATGACGATCCCGCTGACAGACCTGCGCTCCGAAGATGCCGCACCGGTGCGGCCGGTTCGGCTCGGTCCGCGCGAGGCGGTGTTCGACCATCGGCCCGACGGCACGATCTACATCCGCTCGCCGCACCAGCTTGCCCCTTACCCCGTTAAGTTCACCGAGCGGCTGGAATACTGGGCGAAGAGCGCGCCCGACCGCACTTTCATGGCGCAGCGCGACGCGAGTGGCGGCTGGCGCCGCCTCAGCTACGCGCAGACGCTCGACAGCGTGCGGCGCATCGCCACCGCGTTGCTCAAGCGCAATCTCACGCCCGAGCGGCCGATCGTCATCCTCTCCGGCAACGACCTCGAGCACGCGCTCCTGGGCTTCGCCGCGATGTATATCGGCATCCCCTACGCGCCGATCTCTCCGCCGTACTCGTTGATCTCGGGTGACTTCGGCAAGCTCAGGCAGCATCCTCGCACTACTCACGCCGGGCTTGGTCTACGCGGCGGATGGCACTGTATTCGCGCGCGCAATCGGACAGGTTGCGCCTGACGTCGAAGTGGTGGTGGCGCGCCATCCAACGACGGACCGGCCGGCGACGCTGTTCGGTGATTTGCTCGCAACCGCCCCCGATCCGGCCGTAGACGCCGCGCATGCCGCCGTCGGGCCGGACACGATCGCCAAGATTCTCTTCACCTCGGGCTCGACCGGCGTTCCCAAGGGAGTGATCAATACCCAGCGGATGTGGTGCTCGAATCAGGTGATGCTGCACACCGCGCTGGCGTTCCTCCAGGACGAGCCGCCGGTGATCGTCGACTGGGCGCCGTGGCACCACACCGCCGGCGGCAACCACGACGTCGGACTGGTGCTGATGAACGGCGGCACCATGTACATCGACGAAGGCAAGCCGCTGCCGGGGCTGATCGAAACCACGGTGCAGAAATCTGCGCGAGATCGCGCCGACCTGGTACTTCACCGTCCCGAAGGGCTACGAGGCGCTGCTGCCCTATTTCCGCGTCCGATGACGAACTGCGCCGCAACTTCTTCAGCCGCCTCAAGGTGCTTTGGTTCGCCGGCGCCGCGCTGTCGCAACCCGTGTTCGACGAGATGAAGGAACTGGCGATCAAGACCTGCGGCGAGCGGATTCTGTTTTTGACCGGGCTCGGCGCGACAGAGACGTCACCGTTCGCCATGGCGCGGCGTGTGGGAGAGCCGCTACTCCACCAACATGGGCTTGCCGCCGCCCGGCTCTGAACTCAAGCTCGTGCCGATGGAAGGCAAGCTCGACACCCGGGTGCGCGGGCCACACATCACGCCGGGCTATTGGCGCCAGCCGGAACTGACCGCGAAGGCGTTCGACGAGGAAGGCTTCTACCGTCTCGGCGATGCGTTGAAGTTCGAGGACCCGGCGAACCCGGGACAGGGCCTCCTGTTCGACGGCCGGACCGCCGAGGACTTCAAGCTTGCCACCGGTACCTGGGTCAGCGTCGGCCCGATGCGGGCGCAACTGGTCGAGCACTTCGCGCCGTACGCCAAGGATGTCGTGATCGCCGGCGCCGACCGCGACGACATCGGCATCCTGATCTTTCCCGATCCTGCCGCCTGCCGAAGCCTCGCACGCGACCTGCCGCCCGACGCGCCGCTTCCGGACGTCCTCGTTCACCGCAACGTGCTCGCCGAGATGCGCAGCGCGGCTGACCAGCTTTGCCAGGCAGGCGACCGGCAGCTCCAACCGTGTCTGCCGGGCGCACCTGCTGATCGAGCCGCCCTCGCTCGACGCCGGCGAGATCACCGACAAAGGCTCGCTCAATCAGCGCATGGTGCTGCGTCATCGCGCCGACCTGGTGAACGAACTCTACGCCGATCCGGCCTCACCTCGCGTCATCGTCATCGACGCCAATCTCAGAGGACAATCATGACCGGCCTTGCCATGAGCTTCGCGGACGCCTGGCTGCTCGACGGCGTGCGTACGCCATTCGCCGACTACAACGGCGCGCTGGCGAACGTCTCGCCCACCGACCTCGGCATCAAGGCGGCGCGCGCGGTGTTCGATCGTTCGGACGTCAAGCCGGCGGACGTCGGCATGGTGATCACCGGCAACATGGCGCAGGCGAGCTTCGACGCGTTCCTGCTGCCGCGCCATGTCGGGCTTTATTCCGGCGTCCCGATCGAAGTGCCGGCCGAGATGGTGCAGCGGGTCTGCGGCACCGGCATCGAGATCATCATGAAGGCGTCCGACGCCGTGTCGCAGCAGCGCGCCGAGCTTGCGTTGTGCGTCGGCACCGAATCCATGAGCCGCAACCCGATCGCCGCCTATACCCACCGCGGCGGTTTCCGGCTGGGGCAGGTCGAGTTCAAGGATTTCCTCTGGGAGGCGCTGATGGACCCGGCCGCCAGCGCCAACATGGGCGACACGGCGGAAAACCTCGCGCGCCAGTACCAGATCACCCGGCCGGAGGTGGACGCGCTTCGCGGCCAAGAGCTTCGCGCGCGCGATCGAAGCGCAGAAGTCGGGCTTCCTGGCGGGCGAGATCGCGCCGGTGACGAACGAGACCTTCGAACTCGCGAACTACAAGCCGCGCGGCCTCAGGCTGAAGGGCGAGAAGGAACTGGCCACCGACACCCATGTGCGGCCCTCGCCGCTCGAGGCGCTGGAGAAAATCCGACCGGCGTTCGGCGGCGTGCAGACCGGCGGCAACTCGTCGGCCATCGTCGACGGCGCGGCAGCAGCGCTGGTGGCCTCATCGGACTACGTGAAGAAAAACGGCAAGGTCGCCGCTCGCCCGCGTCATAGCCGGGCGCAGTGGTCGGCGTGCCGCCCGAGATCATGGGCATCGGCCCGGTGCCGGCGATCCGCGCCGTGCTGGAACGCGCCGGCCTCGAAGCTCTCCGAGATCGACCGCTTCGAGATCAACGAGGCATTCGGCGCGCAGGTCATGGCCTGTGCCCGCGAACTTGGGCTCGACGAGGCGAAACTCAACGTCAATGGCGGCGCCATCGCCATCGGGCACCCGCTCGGCGCCACCGGCGTGCGGCTCGCCATCACGCTGGCGCGCGAACTCAAGCGCTCGGGCACCCGCTATGGCATCGCGTCCGCCTGCATCGGCGGCGGCCAGGGCATTGCCATGGTGATCGAGAATACGGACCGGCCAGCGGGTCGGGCATGAGGCATTTTGTTTTCTGCGACGGCGTGCAATACGCTTTGGGTTGATTTCTCTCGCCTGGAACTGCTCCATGGACATCACAGGACACGCCGCGATCGTCACCGGCGGCGCTTCGGGTCTCGGCGCCGCAACCGCCGAGATGCTCGCGCAGGCAGGCGCCAAGGTCGCCTGCCTCGACGTCAACCTCGATGGTGCGCGAGCGGTCGCCGGGAAGATCGGCGGCATCGCAATCAAATGCGACGTCACCAGCGCCGACGAAGTCCGCCGCCGCCCTCGCAGCGGCACGCGACAAGCATGGCGTGGCGCGCATTCTGATCAACTGCGCCGGCGTCGGGCCGGCGAAGCGCATTGTCGGCCGTCACGGGCCGCAGCCGCTCGAAGACTTCGCCCGCGTCATCAACGTCAACCTGATCGGCACCTTCAACATGATGCGGCTCGTCGCCGCCGACATGCAGGACGTCACGCCGCTCGCGGACGGCGAGCGCGGCGTGATCATCTCGACCGCGTCGGTCGCCGCCTTCGAGGGCCAGATCGGCCAGGCCGCCTATGCGTCGTCGAAGGGCGGTGTCGCCGCGCTGACGATGCCGGCGGCGCGCGAGTTCGCGCAGTTCGGCATCCGCGTCAATGCCATCGCTCCCGGCATCTTCCACACCCCGATGCTGTTCGCGCTGCCCGAAGAGGCGCAGAAGAGCCTCGCCGCGTCGGTGCCGTTCCCCAAACTGCTCGGACGGCCGGACCAGTTCGCGTCGCTGGTCCGGCACATCATCGAGAACACCTACCTCAACGGCGAGGTGATCCGCCTCGATGGCGCGCTGCGCATGGCGCCGCGCTGAACTCATCGGGACGCCGCCAGCGATGCTCGTGAATACGCGCCAGGTTCGGATCGAGTGGGGCGACTGCGACCCGGCCGGCATTGTCTATTATCCGCGCTACCTGGCATTTTTCGACGCTTCGACCACGGCACTGATCGAGCGCGCGCTGGACATGACCAAGCATCAGTATCTCAGGGTCTACGATTTCAGCGGACATCCGCTGGTCCGCACCCACGCCCGCTTTCTCATCCCGACCCGGTTCGGCGACGACGTGTCGATCGAGACCACCGTCACGGCAATCCGCCGGTCGAGCTTCGATATCGGTCACCGCCTGAGCAAGACCGGCAAGCTGGCGGTCGAGGGCTTCGAGACTCGCGTCTGGGTGCGGGGCGATCCGGCCGGCACAGAGGGCATGAGGAGCGCGCCGCTGCCGCGTGAGGTCATCGAGCGGCTCAGCGCAGGCTGAAACGCGCCCGCTCTATCGACGTCATGGCCGGCATTCGCTCAAGGCGAAATGGCACCGTCGGCCGCAAAGCGGCCAAGCGCGACATGCGGCTCCTCCGCCCAGGTTGCCACCGGCAGCGGACCGCACACCAGCATGAAATAGTCGTACGGCGCGCGACGGTCGTTCGCCATGATGAACTGATAGTGCAGCCGGAAGAAATCGAGCCGGTTGCGGTTGATGAACTCGTCCGTCAGCATGTCGCGCAGCCGCAGGTTCCAGACGAGCGGATTGCAGCGTGCGGCTCCGATTTCCACGCCGATCCCCGCGACCGGGTCGAAGTCCCAGAAATTCATCACGTCGAGCCGGGTCTGGCAGTCGATCCACCGAACCGACGGTTCGACCGCAAGCCGGCCGAACAAAGCCCGCAGCTTTTCGGCGCGGGGATGGAGCGCCGCCCCCGGCGCGATCGAACCGAGCGTCAGCAAGACGACCGGCGGACCACGGCGGCCGACATCGGGATCGAGCTCGAGCGCGCGGACAATGACCGCGGGCGCAAGCGCGCCACCGCCGCTATGGCCGATGACGACGATTTCGTCTGCCTCGTTGGCACGCGCAGCCGCGACGAGGCGCTGGGCGCACGCCTCGATCGGCTGGTCGAAGCAAGTCGGCTCGCCGCGCGCGAAAGCGCACAGATGCGGCCAGTGGTTGTTGATCTGGATCACGAACCAGCGGCCGGCGAGCCGGCGCAGCAGCACGAAGACCACGAGCGCCATCGCGAGGCCGATCAGGACGGTTACGACCAGCGGCAGGCCGGCATAGCGGGCAGCTAAATGCGCCACCAGCCAACCGCCGGCAATCGAGACACCCAGCCAGAGCAGCAGCATGGTCTGGAAGTAAAGCAGGACCGAGCCGAAATAGCCCGAGGCTCGCATGCACACGCCAGAGCGCGCCGCTGACGATGTAGTCGGCCGCCCAGGCAATCGCGCGCGGAAGTTGCCGCCACAACGGCTCGGCCATGTTGGCCCGGATAATGTGTTCCTGCCGCAGGAAGTCGTAACGGGTGTTCACATCCCAATTGGGTCCTGCCGCCTCGATGTCCCAGCGCGCGAAGTCATCTGACTCCAGCGACAACGGAGCAAGCTGCGCGCGCAGCGGCCAAAGCTTCAGGAACCGGGACCAAGCCGCGTTCGAACAAGCGGTAGTACCCCTTGGCGCCTTGCGGGTCGTAACCTTCGACGTAGATGACGTGCCGCCGCCGGATCACGTGGCCCTCCGCCCTGCGAGCATCACGCGTGTGGCGCGTCGGCGGCGACCGCCTCGATCACCGTCATTGCCGGATGCCGGGTCGGAATGGTCCGCGACAGGCGAAGGCCGACCTGCTCGAACAGGCGCGCGTATTCCTCGACCGTGCGCTCGCGTCCACCGCACAGCACCATGACCTGCAGATCGAGCCACCGGCCAGGACCAGGGCTGTCGTCGGAAGGCAGCGGCGCTTCCAGCACCAGCACTCGCGCATGGCTTTGCATGGCGCGGCGGACGTGCCCGAGAATCTTGAGGCATTCCGGATCGTCATAGTCGTGCAACAGATGGCGGATCAGGTAAGCATCGCCGCCAGTTGGCGCGGTCTCGAACACGTTGCCGGTGACGAAACTTACGTTTGGCAGCGGCCCGCCTTCGCCGCGTCCGGCCGCAGCGACTGCTTCCGCCATGTCAAACAGCGTTGCGCGCCGGTCCGGATACGCCGCCAGGATCGCGGAAAGCAACGCGCCGTTGCCGCCGCCGATATCGACGATATGGTCGAACCCCGAAAAGTCGTAGGCCGCGACAATCGCCGGCGTCTCCGGGCCATGCACCTCGAACATCATGCGGTTGAAACGCTTGGCTTCGGCGGGCTGCTCGCCGAGCCAGTCGAAGAACGGCCGGCCCTTGAGCGCCTCGAAGGCGGTTTCCTTGCCCGCCAATGCCTCGTCGAGATGCATCCACATGTCGGCGAAGTAGTCGTTGAGATAGATCGCGGTGGTCCGCATGGTGCCCGACTCCGCTGCGCCGAGCAGACGTCCAAGCGGCGTGAGCACGAAGCGCCCGCGCGCGGGTTCGCTGACGACGCCGACGGTCGAAAGCGCGCGCAGCAGGCGGTAGACCCGGTCCGGCACCAAACCGCGCGCAGCGGCAATCGCCGCATGATCCTCGATGCCGCCGGCCATGACATCGGCAAGTCCAAGCCGCGCAAACGATCCGACCGCCCGCGTCACCCACAGGCTGCTCAGGAGCTGCAGCATCTTCTTGTGGAGCTGCGCCTGACTTGCCGGCGCGGCGGAATCCTTAACGCTCTTACCGTCCACGATCGTTCCGCCTCGATCCCACGCCTCGGGCTGCGCCCGCAACCAATTGCCCCCGCATAGACCAATTCGACGAATGGCGCCAGTTCAGACGGCGGAATCGCGAGTTCGGCAGTCCTGACGGGCCTCGCGCGTGCGCGACGCGGTGACGCGCTTTAGGCCGCCGCGACGATGGTTGTACGAACGTCACCTTTACAGTGTTATCGACTTGAGGCTGAATGGAACCAACGGCTGGCCCTCAGCCCAAGCAGAAACCACGGAGGAGAGCGATGCACCAGCATCATGCCACGCTTCGGTTTGCAACATTGGCCGCGTCGGCCGGACTGGCGATGCTGCTCGCGTCGCCCGCACTAGCCCAGGACAAGACCTTCGACCTCAAGCTGTCGCACTGGGTGCCGCGCGACGCATCCGCTGCAGAAGGCGATGGAGGAGTGGGGCGCTTCGGTCGAGAAGGCGTCGGGCGGCACGCATCAAGTTCAAGGTCTATCCCGGCGCAGCAGCTCGGCAAGGCGTTCGACCACTACGACATGGCGCGCGACGGCATCGCCGACTTCGCCTACATCAACCCGGGCTATCAGCCCGGCCGCTTCCCGATCATCGCCGCCGGCGAATTGCCGTTCCTGGTCGGCGACGCCAAGGGCGGCATCCGCGCCATCGACGCGTGGTATCGCAAGTACGCGCGCGACCGAGATGAAGGACGTGAAGTATTGCTTCTCGTTCATCCTCGATCCGCTGACCTGGCATTCGCAGCAACAAGAAGATCATGGTGCCGGGCGACATCAAGGGCATGAAGGTGCGGCCGTCGCAGGGCACCATCGCCACCTGGGTGACGCTGCTCGGCGGCACCAACGTGCAGGCCGAGCGCGACCGAAGTGCGCGACGTGATGGAGAAGGGCGTCGCCGAAGCGGTGACGTTCCCGTGGGGATCGGTGCCGCTGCTCGGCGTCGACAAGGTCACGAAGTATCACATGGACGCGCCGCTCCACGACCGCGACGTTCCAGTGGCTGATGAACCCGAAGACCTACGACGCCATGTCGGCGGCGCAGAAGAAGGTGATCGACGATCACTGCACGACCGAATGGGCCGGCAAGTTCGCCGGCCCGTGGGGCGACTACGAGCGCGCCGGCCTCGAGAAGGTGAAGGCGCTGCCCGGGCCACGAGGTCTATCCGATCACCGCCGACGCAGCTTGCCGAATGGAAGAAGTCGGCCGAGCCGCTGCACAAGCAGTGGGCGGACGCCGTGCGCAAGGCCGGCGGCGATCCGGACACGATCATGAAGGAGCTCAACGCAGCGCTCGCGCAGTACAAGGCTGGCATACTGACCGCCCGCGAGGTGATGCGTGATCGAGGGGAGCGATCGAGCAACGGAAGCGGCGGCGAGATCTCGCCGCCGTTGTGCAGCTGTCGGCGCGCGACTGCCAAGCGTGGCCGCGCACCGGCGGAGCCTCGTCGGATGACCCAGCCCGATCAACCGGATCGCGGGCGCAGACGAGCCGTGCCGCTGGATGTGGCGCTCGGCGCCGACCTCCTCACGCGCAATCCCATGGACCGGTTCATCGCGGCGATCGAATTGATCGCGGCGTTCTTCGTCGGGCTGGTCGCGGCCGACACGTTCGTCTCGGTGCTGCTGCGCTACTTCTTCAGCGTCTCAGATTCCCGACAGCCTACGATTTCGGCCGGCTGCTGCTCGGCATCCTGATCTTCTGGGGCATCGCGGCGACCAGCTATCGCGGCGCGCACATCACCGTCGACCTGCTGTGGGCCAATGTCGGCCCGAAGCTGCAGCGCGGCGATCGACGTGTTCGCGACGCTGGTCGCTGCTGTTCGTCGTGACGGTGCAGACCTACACGCTGTTCGACAAGGTGGTCGGCACCTACAACGACAACGTCCTGACCTTCGATCTGCGGCTGCCGACCTGGCCGTTCTTTGCGCTGGCCTGGCTCGGCGACGTCTCGGCCGTGCTGCTGATCGCCATGCGCACCTACCGGCTGGTCTTCAATCCCGAGCTGCATGGCGGCGCGATCAGCAAGAAATCAAGCCGGTGGAGTGAGGCCGCCAGCATGAGCACCGACGCCATCGCCGTCATCGGCTTTGTCGCGCTGTTCGTGCTGATGCTGCTGCGCGTGCCGGTCGGCATGGCGATGGGCCTCGTCGGCGTCACCGGCTTCGGCTACATCGTCGGCGCCGGGCCGGCGCTCAAGATGGTCGGCCAGACCTCGATGCGCACGGTGACGGACTTCAATTTCGCCGTCGTGCCGATGTTCCTGCTGATGGGCGTCGTTCGCGACCACCTCCGGCATGAGCCGCGAGCTGTTCCGCGCCGGCAACGCCTTTCTCGGCCATCTGCGCGGCGGCCTCGGCATCGCCACGATCGCCGCCTGCGGCGGCTTTGCGGCGATCTGCGGCTCGTCGGTCGCGACCGCGGCGACGTTCTCGCGCGTCGCCTATCCGGAGATGCGGCGCTTCAACTATCCGCAGTCGTTCGCGACCGGCGTGATCGCCGCCGGCGGCACGCTCGGCATCATGATCCCGCCCTCGACCGTGTTCGCGGTCTACGGGCTGATCACCGAGCAGGACGTCGGCAAGCTGTTCATCGCCGGCGTGCTGCCGGGCATGCTCGCCGTCGTGCATGTACATGATCACCATCACGATCATCGGCTATGCGCGGCCGGGCTTCCTGCCGGCGGGCCAGCGCGCGTCGTGGTCGGAACGCCTGCGACGCGCTGAAGGACATCTGGGCGACGCTGCTGCTGTTCGCCTTCGTCATCGGCGGCATCTACGGCGGCATGTTCACCGCGACCGAAGCGGCCGGCATGGGCGCCGGCGGCGCGTTCCTCATCGGCGTCGTGCGCGGGAGGCTGTCGCGCGCCGACATCCGCCGCTCGCTGCTCGAAGCGACGCGCACCACCGCGGCGGTGTTCACGGTCCTGATCGGCGCGATCCTGTTCGGCTATTTCCTCACCGTCACGCAGACGCCGCAGAAGGTGACCGACGTTCCTGACCGGGCTCGGCCTCGGCCGCTACGGCGTGCTCGCGCTGATCATGCTGATGTATCTGGTGCTCGGATGCCTCATGGATGCGCTGGCCATGATCATCCTGACGGTGCCGATCATCTTCCCGGTGATCAAGGCAGCTCGGCTTCGACCCGATCTGGTTCGGCGTCATCATCGTGATGACGGTCGAGCTCGGGCCTGATCCATCCGCCGGTCGGGATGAACATATTCGTCATAAAAAGCGTGGTCGAGGACGTGAAGATATCGACGATATTCTACGGCGTGATGCCGTTCATCATCACCGATATGCTGCGCCTGATCATCCTGATCGCCTTCCCGATCATCGCGCTCTGGCTGCCGTCGACAGATGATGTGACCGTTAATCCCTCGAATGATGCAGGAGGTGACCATGTTTCGACTTACGCTCATTGCCGGCGCCGCCGCCATCGCCGCTGCTCGCATTCGCGCCGCCCGCGACTGCCGCCGACGCCGCGCAGATGGAAGCGAACAAGAAGACCGTCGCGGCGCTCTACGACGCGGCGCTCAACAAGAAGGACTTCGAGGAAGCCGTCGAAATATCTCGGCAGCCGAACTACACCCAGCACAATCCGACCGCCGCCGACGGCCCGGAGGGCCTCAAGGGCTTCATCAACTTCCTCAAGGACAAGTTCCCGAACAACAAGAGCGAGATCAAGCGCATCTTCGCCGACGGCGACTACGTCATCGTGCACGTCCACGCGGTGCGCGAGCCGGGCACCCGCGGCAACGCGATCATCGACATCTTCCGGCTCGAGAACGGCAAGGTGGTCGAGCACTGGGACGTGGTGCAGCCGATCCCGGAGAAGGCCGCAGAACAACAACGGGATGTTCTAGCTTCGATCTCGCGTCCCGGGCGAGCGAAACGAGACCCGGGACCCAGGTTTCGTGCGAGACACCAAGCAACCGGGGCCCCGGATCGACGCGTTAGCTTCGCGCCGATGGTCCGGGACCACTGCCATCGTCGGTGGCTTTCCTACCCCCCCGTTATAGATGTAGCCGTGATTGGAACGGATTTAATCCGGTTCCGGTCCGGGACCAGGCAATGGAACGATCGTTCAAGAAAGAGGTACAGGCGCTGCGGCTCGGCGACGGCGAGACCTTCCACGGCGAAGGCATCCTCGCGGTCACCAAGGCGCTGCTGCAGTCGGGCGTGAGCTATGTCGGCGGCTATCAGGGCGCGCCGGTTTCGCACCTGCTCGACGTGCTGGTCGATGCCGAGGACATCATCGGCGACCTCGGCGTGCATCTGGAAACCTGCACCAACGAAGCCTCCGCGGCCGCCATGCTGGGCGCCTCGATCAACTATCCGCTGCGCGGCGCGGTGACCTGGAAATCGATCGTCGGCACCAACGTGGCGGCCGATGCGCTCTCGAACCTCGCCTCCCCGGGCGTGATCGGCGGCGCGATGATCATCCTCGGCGAGGACTACGGCGAGGGCGCGAGCGTCATCCAGGAGCGCTCCTATGCCTACGCCCTGAAGTCCTCGATGTGGCTGCTCGATCCCCGCCCTGATCTTGCCCACCATCGTGCGCATGGTCGAGGAGGGCTTCGAACTGTCCGAGGCGAGCCACGCCCCGGTGATGCTGGAGCTTCGCATCCGCGCCTGCCACGTCACCGGCGCGTTCACCGCCAAGAACAATCGCCGCGGGATCAATTCCGGCCAGAACCGCCTCGCCGGTCCGCCGCGCTTCGACTACGGCAAGCTCGCGCATCCGCCTGTGACCTTCACGCAGGAGCGGCTGAAGATCGAAGAGCGCATGCCGGCGGCGCAGGAATTCATCCGCGCGCGCAAGCTCAACGAAGTCATCCCCGGCGATCTCGACGATGTCGGCATCGTCGTGATGGGCGGGCTGACCAACAGCGTGTTGCGCGCGCTGACGCGGCTCGACCTCGCCGATTACTTCGGCGTCTCGCGCATTCCGATGCTGGTGCTCAACGTGGTGTACCCGCTGGTGCCCGAGGAATTGCGCGAGCTTCTGCGCCGGCAAGCGCGCCGTGCTGGTGGTCGAGGAAGGCTCACCCGCCTACATCGAGGACAAGCTCAACGTCGAGCTCCGCCGCGCCGACCTTCAGACCCGCGTGCTCGGCAAGGGCTGCCTGCCCTGCCGCCGGCGAGTATCAGTCGGAGCCGCTCATCAAGGGCCTTGCGGCCTTCATCACCGAGACCCGACCGGCGGGCATCGACGCCGACGCCATCGCGGCCCGGACGAAGCAGATGTTCGCGCACAGGGCGCCGGCGATGGCCGCGGTTGGCGAGGCGCCGCCCCGGCCGCCGAATTTCTGCACCGGCTGCCCCGAGCGACCGGTGTTCTCGGCCATCAAGCTGATGCAGCGCGAGCTCGGGCCGACCCATATCAGCGCCGATATCGGCTGCCACTCGTTCGCGACCTTCGCACCGTTCTCGCTCGGCAACTCAATTCTCGGTTACGGCATGTCGCTGGCCAGCGCCGCCGCCGTCACGCCCAACATGGAAAGGCGCCCGATCTCCGTGATGGGAGATGGCGGGTTCTGGCACAACGGCCTGATCACCGGCGTCGCTTCCAACCTGTTCAACAAGGGCGACGGTGTGCTGATCATCATGCAGAACGGCTACGCCTCTGCGACCGGCCAGCAATATCTGCCGTCGAGCGGGGCGAACCGCAGCGGCACGCCGACCGGGATGACGATCGAGCACACGCTGCGTTCGTTCGGGGTGAAATGGCTGCGCACGGTGCGGACCTACGGCGTCGCCAACATGGTCAAGACGCTCAAGGAGGCGATGCGCACCGCCGAGCGAGGCCTCAAGGTGATCATCGCCGACGGCGAATGCCAGCTTGTGCGCCAGCGCCGGGTGCGCGCGGAAGATGCCGAGAAGCTCAAGCGCGGCGAGCGCGTGACGCGCATAAAGTTCGGCGTCGATGACGTGATCTGCACCGGCGACCATTCCTGCATTCGGCTGTCGGCCTGCCCATCGCTGACGGTGAAGCCGAACCCCGACCCGCTGCGCACCGATCCGGTGGCCACCGTGATCGAGAGCTGCGTGGGTTGCGGTCTGTGCGGCGAGGTCGCGCATGCCGCCGTGCTCTGTCCTCGTTCTATCGCGCCGAGGTTATCCGCAACCCCAATTGGTGGGACCGGGCATTGCATCGCGTCCGCTGTGCGATCATCGGCCGGCTGAGCCCGCGAACGGAGGCCCGTACATGACCGCGCTTGCATATGCGAACGCTTGCGAGGCGAACTCGGTCTGCTCCCCCTCCCTTTGGGAGAGGGGTGGGGTGAGGGCTTACGGTCTCTCGTTGGAGTTAGGCGCCCTCACCCCAACCCTCTCCCCGCTGGGGAGAGGGAGCGCACCAAGCGCGCGGCACGGGCCGCATACACGACGATGACTGCACCGCGCCCCATCACTATCTTGATCGCTGCGCTCGGCGGCGAAGGCGGCGGCGTGCTGACGGACTGGATCGTGGCGGCTGCTACGCGCTGCGGCTTCCCGGTCCAGTCGACCTCGATCCCCGGCGTCGCGCAGCGCACCGGCGCCACCACCTACTACATCGAGATCGTACCGGTGCACTGCGGCCGAGCTGGGCGGGCGGCAGCCGGTGTTGGCGCTCGCGCCCGGCATCGGCGACGTCGATATCGTGCTGGCGAGCGAACTGTTGGAAGCCTGCGCGATGCGTCGCATCGGGCTTCGTGACACCCGATCGGACCACCATGATTGCCTCGACCAGCCGCTCCTATCTGGTGGTCGAGCGGATCGCGATGGCCGATGGCCGCCTCGACAGCGCACGGCTGGCAAAGGCGATCAAGGATCACGCGCAATCCCACCTGCTGGTCGACATGGAGACGCTGGCGCGGCAGAGCGGCGCGATGATCAACGCCGTCATGCTGGGCCTGCTCGCCGGCTGCGGCCGGTTGCCGATTCCACCGGAAACGTTTGAAACCGCGATCCGTACCGACGGCAAGGCCGTGGACAGCAATCTCAAGGGCTTTCGCGCCGGCCTCGACGCAGCAAAGGGGATGAGCGCGGCAGCGCCGGCTGCGCTTGAAGCGCGTGCACCCCACGGGCCAACCCTCCCCCGCGCGCTCGAGCCGGCGGTCGCCGCCATGCCGGCGGCTGCGCGCGACATCGTCGTCGAAGGCGTCCGCCGGCTGGCCGCCTACCAGGACGAGGCCTACGCGCGACGTTACCTCGACCGGCTTGTGGCAATCCGGAAGGCCGACGGGCGCGCCAATGCGGAAGGCCGGCTGCTGCGCGAGGTCGCACGTCATCTCGCACTGCGTATGTCCTACGAGGATGTGATCCGTGTCGCCGAGGTCAAGATCGATCCGGCACGGCTGCAGTCGCATCGCGGCCGAGATCGGCGCCAAGCCCGGCGAGCCCTACACGCGTGACCGAGTTCCTCAAGCCCGGCATCGAAGAAATGTGCTCGATCCTGCCGCCCTGGCTCGCGACGCGAATTCTGACGATCGCGGCGCGGCGCGGATGGCTGGAGCGTGCGCATTGGGGGATGGAGGTCAACACGACGTCGGTCTCCGGCTTCTTGCGGTTCTGGCTACTGGCCAAGCTGCGCCGCTGGCGGCCGAAATCCTACCGCTTCGCGCAGGAGCAGCGCGCCATCGAACTTGGCTCGGCGTGGTCCAGGACGCCGCACAACTGTCGGGCGATCTCGCGCTCGAAGTGGCGGAATGCGCGCGCCTGATCAAAGGCTATGGCGATACCCTCAAGCGCGGCGTTGCCAACTACGGCCTGATCGAGGCGCGGGTGATCCGTCCGGTATTGGCGGGGCAGATCTCGTTGCGGCTGGGAACGGACGCGGTCGCCAGTGCCCGCGTCGCGGCCCTTGCCGACCCGGACGGAGACGCCCTGGCGCATTGCCTCGCCAGCCTCGGTCAGCAGAGTGCGATCGGCATGGCGGCCGAATAGGCCGCCAACCGGTCATGCCGGCCGGGCGGGCCGCGCAGGAGCGCGGCGCAATGGACACCGATGCATCAAGCGGGTAACAACACCTCCGCCTGACCTGTCACAGCGCACGGACCCGCGCCCGCGCGACCGTCACCATCCAAGAGAAACGCCGGAGGACCCGCAGATGCGGATCGACGCCTACACGCACTTTTTCCCGAAGAAATTCTTCGACAAGCTCAACGAGGTCGCCGGCGACTACAAGGACATGGGCAAGCGCGTGCGCTCGCTGCCGGCGCTCTACGACGTCGACGTCCGGAAGAAGATCGTGGACGGCCACAAGGACTATCAGCAGATCCTGTCCTACCCGCAGCCGCCGATCGAGAAGTTCGCCAAGAGCCCGGAGGACATCGACGAGTTCTGCAAGATCATCAACGACGGCTTCGCCGAACTGTGCGCCAAGGAGAAGGACCATTTCCCCGGCTGGGTGGCGCACCTCTCGCTCGACGCGCGCGACGCCGGCGTCGCCGAGGCCGAACGCGCGCTCAAGAACGGCGCGCTCGGCGTGCAGATCTACACCAACGTCGCCGGCAAGCCGCTCGACCGGCCGCAATACCTGCCGTTCTGGAAGAAGATGAACGAGCTCGGCGCGCCGATCTGGCTGCATCCGGCGCGCGGCGCCGAGATGCCGGACTACATCGACGAGAAGAAATCGCTCTACGAGATCTGGTGGACGCTCGGCTGGTCGTACGAGACCGCCTGCGCGATGATGCGGCTGGTCTATTCCAAGATCATGGACAACAACCCGAACCTCAAGATCATCACCCACCATTTCGCCGGCATCGTGCCGATGCTGGAAGGCCGGCTCGGCCCGGGCAACGACGTGATGGGGCAGCGCACCTCCGACGAGGACTACGTCGGGCTGCGCAAGAGCCTGAAGAAGCGGCCGCTCGACTACTTCAAGCAGGACTTCTACGCCGACACCGCGGCGTTCACGGCGGAGCCCGCCACCAAGGCCGGCATGGAGTTCTTCCCTGTCGAGAAGATCATCTTCGCCTCCGACTGCCCGTTCGATCCGGAAGGCGGCACGATGTATCCGCGCGAGACCCTGCGCATTCTCGAGTTGCTCAATCTGCCGAAGGCCACGCAGGACGCCGTCTACTTCGGTAACCTGGAGCGGATCACCGGCAAAAAGCTGGTGAAGTAGCAGACCATCGACGGAGGACGGCATGCGGCTCCTGGCGGCGGCGTTGGCACTCGTCTGCCATCTGCGTGCGCGCCATCGTTCGCGGCCGATTTGCGCGTCTACAGCGGGGGCGCACCGCACGACACTCTCAAAGTGATCGCCCCCGAATTCGAGAAGGCGACCGGCCACCGCCTGAACTTCACGTTCGCGGTGGTCGGCGCGATCCAGCAGCGGATCGCCGGCGGCGAAAAGGCCGACGTGGTGCTGCTGCCGGTGCCGCTGCTCAACGCTCTCGAGACGGCCGGCAAGCTTCGGCCGGACAGCAAGCGCCTGCTGGCGCGCGTCGGCATCGCGGTCATCGTCCGCGACGGCGCGCCGAAACCCGACGTCTCGACGCCCGATGCGCTGCGGGCAACGCTGACCAAGGCCCGCTCGATCACCCATGCCGATCCGCAGGCGACGCCGGGCGGCCGCCACATCGCCGCGATTCTCGCGCAGTGGGGCATCATCGAAACGCCCGAACGCCGGATCGCGCCCAAGAGCGCAATCAGCGGCGGAGCCGAACTCATCGCCAACGGCGAGATCGAGATCGGGCTCTATCTCCTCAGCGAGGTCAGGGCGGTCAAGGGCGTGGCGGTTGCCGGCATGCTCCCGCCCGCCCAGCAGAGCTACATCGTGTACGCGGGCGCGACTGCCGCCGACAGCGCCGCATCCGAACCGGCCGCCGAATTCCTCAAGTTCATCGCCGATCCGGCGCAGCAGCCGCAATGGCACGCGACCGGATTCGAGGCGATCGCCAAGGGCAACTGACGTCCGCTGTGGCTATCTCGGCCCGCGCCCATGAATTGCGCCGCGCCATCTGCTAGCGTTGCGGCATCATGGATGCCCGCCCGCACGTGACCGCCGGCTTCTCCTCCGGCCCACCCGCGACACCGGCACGGTGCCGTCACCGCGCGACGACAGCGGCCGGGTCACGCCGGTGATGGAACAGTACATCGAGATCAAGGCGGCCAATCCGGATTGCCTGCTGTTCTACCGGATGGGCGATTTCTACGAACTGTTCTTCGAGGACGCCGAGGTGGCCTCGCGCGCACTCGGCATCGTCTGACCAAGCGCGGCAAACATCGCGGCCAGGACATCCCGATGTGCGGCGTGCCGATCCATCGCGCCGACGACTATCTCCACCGCCTGATCGCGCTCGGCCATCGCGTCGCGGTCTGCGAGCAGATCGAGGACCCGGCCGAGGCCAGGAAGCGCGGCAACAAGAGCGTCGTGCGCCGCGATGTCGTGCGCCTCGTCACGCCCGGCACGCTCACCGAGGATTCGCTGCTCGACGCGCGCCGCAACAACTATCTGCTCGCCATCGCGCGGGCGCGCGCCGCCTCCGAGGAGGAGAGCCGCTTCGCGATCGCATGGATCGATATTTCGACCGGTGAGTTCCGGATTGCCGAGCACGACCGCGCGGGTCTGGCGGCCGCGATCGCACGTCTCGAACCCGGTGAGATCGTCGTCTCGGACGCGCTCTACGGCGACCCGGAACTTGCGCCCTATCTGCGCTCGCTGCCGGCCGTGACGCCGCTGACCCGCGACGTGTTCGACGGCGCCACCGCTGAGCGCCGGCTGGCGGGGTATTTTTCGGTGGTGACCACCGAGGCGTTCGGAACGCTGTCCCGGCTCGAACTGACAGCGGCCGCGGCCTGCATTACCTATGTGGAGCGAACCCAGCTCGGCCAGCGGCCGCCGCTGTCGCCGCCCGCTGCGTGAGGCGCAGGAGGCCACCCTCCTGATCGACCAGGCGACGCGGGCCAATCTCGAACTCGTCCGCACGCTGTCGGGTGAACGCGCCGGCTCGCTGCTGGCTGCGATCGACCGCACGGTGACGGCCGCGGGCTCGCGGCTGCTGGCGCAGCGGCTTGCCGCGCCGCTGACCGATCCGGCAGCGATCGCGCGGCGGCACGATGCCGTGGCGCATTTCGTCGCGCGACGCGCAGGCGCGCCGCGACACCCGCGAGCGGCTGAAATCCGTCCCCGACCTTGCCCGCGCGCTGGCGCGGCTGGTGGTCGAGCGCGGCGGCCCGCGCGACCTGGCGGCGATCCGCGACGGCATCGCCGAGGCGGCGAGCCTCGCGAGGGAACTGCAAGGCGCACGCTGACATTCCCGCTGAGCTCGCGCAGGTGGCGGCGGCGTTGTGCCGCCCCGACCCGGCGATCGCAGCCGAGCTTGCCGCCGCGCTCGACGACGAACTGCCTTATCTCAAGCGTGACGGCGGCTTCGTGCGGCCCGGCTACGATCCCGCGCTCGACGAACTGCGCGCCCTGCGCGACGAGTTGCGCCGGGTGATCGCCGCGCTGCAGGCGCGCTACGCCGACGCGAGCGGCGTGCGCGCGTTGAAGGTCCGGCACAACAATGTGCTCGGCTATTTCGTGGAGGTCGGCGCTCAGCACGGCGACAAGCTGTTGGCGCCGCCGCTCAACGCCACGTTCATCCATCGCCAGACGCTCTCCGGCCAGGTGCGCTTCACGACCGCCGAGTTGGGCGAACTCGAAGCCAAGATCGCCAGCGCCGCCGACCGCGCGCTTGGCATCGAGATCGAGACGTTCGAGCGTCTTTCCGCACAGGTCACGGCAGCCGCCGCGGCGATCAAGGAGGCGGCCGAGGCGCTCGCGGTGCTCGACGTCACGAGCGCACTGGCGCAGCTTGCCACCGACCGCGACTATGCGCGGCCCGAAATCGATGCGGGTCTCGATTTCATCATCGACGGCGGGCGGCACCCCGTCGTCGAACAGGCACTCGCCGGCGACGGCGCCGCGTTCGTCGCCAACCAGTGCGACCTGTCGCCGCCCGCGCAGGCGGATACCGGCCGCATCTGGCTGCTGACCGGCCCCAACATGGCGGGCAAATCGACCTATCTGCGGCAGAACGCGCTGATCGCGATCCTCGCCCAGATGGGAAGCTTCGTACCGGCACGCAGCGCGCGGATCGGCGTGGTCGACCGACTGTTCTCGCGCGTCGGCGCCGCCGACGATCTTGCCCGCGGCCGCTCGACCTTCATGGTCGAAATGGTCGAGACCGCCGCGATCCTCAATCAGGCCGGCCGGCGCGCGCTCGTCATCCTCGACGAAATCGGCCGCGGCACCGCGACCTTCGACGGCCTGTCGATCGCGTGGGCGACCATTGAACATCTGCACGAGACCAACCGTTGCCGTGCGCTGTTCGCCACGCATTTTCACGAACTGACCGCGCTCGCCGCCAAGCTGCCGCGGCTGCACAACGCGACCATGCGGGTCAAGGAGTGGCAGGGCGAGGTCGTGTTCCTGCACGAGGTGATGCCGGGGGCCGCCGACCGCTCGTACGGCATCCAGGTCGCCAAGCTCGCCGGGCTGCCGCCGGCGGTGATCGAGCGCGCCAAGGTAGTGCTCGCCAAGCTCGAAGCCGAGGACCGTATCTCGCCGGCGCGCGGCTTCGAGGACTTGCCGCTGTTCTCCGCGACGGCGCGGCCGGCGGCCACGCCGGTGCACGATGCCGCGCTAGCAGCGGTGATCGCAGCGCTCACCGAGTTGCATCCGGACGAGATGTCGCCGCGCGAGGCGCTCGAAGCGCTCTACGCGCTGAAGGCCAAGGCGGCAGCGGGCAAATAGCGAGACAAAGCGGCGCGGGTGCGCGCGAACCCGCTTGTGGTAGGGTAGCCATCATCGACCGGGGTGTGACGTCGAAGCGCGATTGGCCGGGAGCCTGCGATGACGATCAAGGTCGCGTCTCTTCTGTTCGCAATTCTAGGTTTGGCAACTAGCGCCCAAGCCCAGAACTATCCCACCAAGACCGTGACGATAGTGGTCACCGCGGCGGCCGGCGGGGTGACCGACGTGGTGGCGCGCGCGATCGCACAGCGGTTGTCGGAGAAATGGGGTCAGCAGATCGTCGTGGAAAACAAGGGAGGCGCGGGTCACATCCTGGGCGCCTCTCAGGTCGCCAACGCGGCGCCCGACGGTCATACGCTGATGATCGCGGAGGCCGGGACCTATGTGATCAATCCCAACATCTACCCGAAGGAAAAGCTGACCTATGACGTGGAAAAGGACCTGATCCAGATCACCGGACTGATCCGCATCCACCATGCACTGATCGCCACGCCGTCGCTTCCGGCGAACGCTCTTGGCGAACTGATCGCACTCGCCAAGGCGAAGCCCGGCACGCTGACCTACGGCACGGCGGGGGTCGGTTCCGGGCCGCATTTGAATATGGTCAGACTGGAGAACGTCACCGGCGCGAAATTCGTGGCGGTCCATTACCGGGGGCGACCCCCGCGCTCACCGATGTCGTCGGAGGACATACCAACACGATGCTGATCAGCATCGGGTCGGCGCTCGGTCCCGCCGAGGCGCGCAGCGTGAAGCTGATCGCGATCGGCAGTCCAAAACGCCTGCCGCAACTGCCCGATCTGCCTTCAACCGAGGAGAGCGTGCCGGGCTATACCGCCGGAACCTGGTTTGGACTGTCCACGACCGGCCGGACCCCGCGCGACGTGGTGATGAAGGTCAATGCGGACGTGCGCGAGGTCATCGCCCAGCCGGCGATCCAGGAGCAATTCATCACCAAGCAGCTTTACGAACCGATGACGAGTTCGCCGGAGGAATTTGCGGCATTCATCAGGTCGGAGACCCAGCGCTGGGGCAAGGTAATCCGCGAACAGAATTTGAAGATCGCGCATTAACAACCGAAACACTCTCCGGCGTCATTCCGGGGACGGCCGAAGGCCGGAGCCCGGAATCCATTGCTCCGCTCGATGGATATGGATTCCGGGCCCGGACTGACGCCGGAGGGGCTTTCCGCTGTCCTCAGGGAAGGTGCTTACGCACGAGCCACAGCAAGCCGCTCCAACCTATGCAGACCGCAAGCCCGGCCGCATAGGACCACCAGACGCCGATGGGCTCCGCGAGATAGTGCAGCGTCAGGAATCCGAGTCCGAGGCCAACCAACGGGATTTGGACATGCGCCAGCACGCTGGCAGCCGCCGGACCCCCGAGACGCGGGTGCAGGATCACGACGAAGCTTCCCATCACGATCGGAAACACCGCAAAGGCGCCGGACAGGAACGAACCGATGCGATGGCTGAGCGTCGTCACCACCGCAACCACCAGAGCCGCGGTCGCGGCGCGCAGCGGAATGTCGTAGCCCGTGCGCCGCATTTTGCTGCGCGCCGCGGTGGCGGTGCGATAGCGCGCACTGAGCGGGATGGTGAGGCCGTAAACCACGACATTGAGCGCAATAGCGCTCGCCGGCATCCAATGAACAAGCTGGAGCAACATCGCCGCGACAAGCCAGACCAGCGTCGCCGCCGCGAGACTGAGGACGAGCCCGTGCCGCTGTGCCAGCACCGCATACGTCAGCGCGAACACCGCAACGGCGGCCCCAGCGGCAACACTCCCGATCGCGCTCGCCGCAATGAAGGCCGGAGGATGCTCGATCCCGAGGATGATGTAGGCCGCGCCCGCCGCGGTCGGCAACGCGGCGATCAGCGCGCCGATGAACGGGCCACTGCGCTCAACTGCAATCGAGGCGATGACCACGATGGATGCGGTCATCACCATCTTGAGCAGGAGTCCGTACCAGAAGGACACATCCGCGGGCATGTGCATTCCTAATGTCCCGATTCCGAAGTTCGCATCATTTCGCGGCACCCCGGTTTGCGAACTTCGGAATCGAAGGACACTAGCAATCTATTGATCTAGAGTGGCTTTGGTTCAGAAGTCCGCATGTCGGACCCGCGGCAAGAATGATGCGGACTTCTGAACCGCCACACTTGTCGCCGGGATTGACCCGGCAACCCACCTTTCGCCGATGAAAGGAGGCCCGGGTCAAGCCCGCGCCGTAAGGCTGGAAGCCAGCAGGTAGCACAATCATCCGCGTTGCATCTTCACGTCGATCGGCGGACCGCTCTTCAGCGTCTGGTAGACGACGCAATAGCGCTCGGTCAGCTTCAGGAGTTGATCGAGCTTGTCCTGCGGCGCGTCGGTATCGACGTCGAACCGCAGCCGGATCTGCGCAAATCCGACCGGCGCGTCTTTCGCGACCCCGAGCGTGCCTCGGAAATCGAGATCGCCCTCAGCCGATACCACACCGGACTTGAGCGGGATATCGAGCGCGGTCGCCACAGCTTTCAGGGTGACGCCCGCGCAGGCGACCAGCGCCTCCAGCAGCATGTCGCCGGAGCACAATTCAAGGCCGGAGCCGCCGGTCGCCGGATGCAGGCCCGCCACCGCCAACGCACGACCGGTTTCCACCTTGCAGGCGATATTGGCGTCATCGAGCATGCCCTTGGCCCGCAAGGTGATGATGGCGGATTGCGGATCGCCCTTGTAGCGCTCCTTGATCGGTGCCTGCATGGCGCGCAAGGCGGTGGCATCCATGATGTTCTCCTTCTCTCTCCTCGCGTCATTCCAGAGCGCCGCGAAGCAATTCAGCATCGCTCGCAAGGTCTGGATTGCTTCGTCGCCCCGTTCGGGGCTCCTCGCAATGACGGTTATCCAGGCGTGAGTACGACCCGCCCGACCACCTTGCCGGCGCGCAGATCGCTGAGCGCCGCATTCACCTCATCGAGGCGGCGAGTGGCCACAGGGATCGGCGGCAGTCCCTTCTGACGGACCAGCGCAAGCAACTCCGCCATCTCATTGAGGCTGCCGGTATAGGAACCCTGCACGGTGATCGCGCGCAGTGGGAATGGCGGCACCGGCAGCATGATCTCGCCGCCGTAGAGGCCGACGACGATCAGCTTGCCGCCCTTGATGAGACTGTCGATCCCGAGCCGCACGGTGCCGGAGGAGCCGACGAGATCAATCGTCGCCCAGGCGCCACCGTTGGTCGCCTGCACGATCTGCTGCGCCGCGTCAGCCGCGCTGCCATCGATCACATGGCTCGCACCCGCATTCTTCGCCGCTTCGCGTTTCATCGGATCGACGTCGACAACCACGCTGCTATGCCCGCCCATTGCCTGATGGAGCGCAATGCACATCAGACCAAGCCCCCCCGCCCCGATGACGACGACCGGGTCGGTCGTCAACGTCGGCCCGACCTTTTTTAGTGCGCTGTAGGTGGTGAGCCCCGAACAGGCGAGCGGCGCGGCGCGCTCCGGCGGCAGGTCGCCGATGTCGAAGAGATAGCGCGGGTGCGGCACCATCAGATAGTCGCTGTAGCCGCCGTGACGGAAAACACCGATGCTGCTGGGCTTGGTGCAGAGTTGCTCGTCGCCGCGCCGGCAGACGCCGCACTCGCCGCAGCCCATCCAGGGGTCCACGATCCGCCGGTCACCGATCCGCACGCCGCGCGCCTGCGGGCCGAACGCCGCCACCTCGCCAACATTCTCGTGGCCGAGCGTGACCGGCAGCTTCATGCCGCGATCGGCGAGACTGAGCCGCTTGCCGCCACCAAGATCGAAGTAGCCGTCGGACAGATGGAGGTCGCTGTGGCAGACGCCGGCGGCGATCACCTTCAACAGCACCTCGGTGCCCTGCGGCTCTGGCGTCGGCTGCTCGGCGAGTTGCAACTCGGCGCCGGATTTGGCGATCTGGAAGCTTCGCATGGTGGATCCTGTGCGTCGGCTGTTTCAACATCGTCGTGGCCCGGCTCGTCGGGGCCATCCGCGTCTTAACAGAGCCAACGTATAAAGACGTAGATGTCCGGCACAAGGCCGGGCATGACGACACAGATCACTTCCGCATCACCACCACATGGCCGCGCCGGCTGCTGTCCTGGTCTCGCCATCGTCCACCGTGGCGGCTCGATCGAGCGAACGGTCGAGCGAAGCAAGCACGCGGCGCTTGACGAAGTCGAATGCGGCCGACTGCCGGTCGCGCGGCCGCGGCAGATCGCACACGATCTCCTCGTGCACGCGTCCGGGGTGCGGACGCATGACCATGACGCGGTCAGCAAGGACGATCGCTTCCTCGACATCATGCGTCACCATGATCAGGGTCGGCTTGAGATCGTCCCACAGGCTCAGCAAGTGCTCCTGCAGATCGGAGCGGGTAAACGCGTCAAGCGCGGAAAACGGCTCGTCGAGCAGCAGCACCTGGGGCTGCGGCACTAGCGCGCGCAAAATTGCAACGCGTTGCGCTTGGCCGCCAGACAGTTCGCGCGGCCAGACCCTCGCCTTATCGGCGAGGCCGACGCGATCAAGTGCGGCCGCCACGCGCTGGCGCCGCTCATCCGCCGGACGGGCCTCGAGGCCGAAGCCGACGTTGTCGGCCACCCGCAGCCATGGCAGCAGGCGCGGCTCTTGGAAAATGATGCCGATCCGCTCATGCGGCGACGTGATGACGGCGCCGTCGAGCACGACCCGGCCCTGCGTCGGTGCGTCGAGCCCGGAAATCGCACGCAGCATGGTGGACTTGCCGCAGCCGGAGCCGCCGATCACCACGAGAATTTCGCCCGGTGCAACGTCAAGCGAAACACCCTCGAGCGCCCGCACACCGTTGGGATAGGTCTTGCCAACCCGCTCGAGCACAAGCATCGACGTATCCTCAGGCACGGCCGAAACGGTCTTCCCAGCGCAGGAATGGCGCGGAGATAAGCACGATCAGCCAATCGGTCAGCTTGCCGAGGATGGCGAAGGCGACGATCGCGGCGACGATCTGTGCGGGCTTGCCGAGTTGCTGGCCGTCGATCAGCAGGAAGCCCAAGCCCTGAGAGGCACCCATGAACTCGGCGGCCACCACGAACATCCAGCCGAGTCCCAGGCCGGCGCGCAACGAGATCACATAGGCCGGCATCACGGCAGGGAGCAGAATGCGCCGGACCATGGCGGCACCCGACAGCCGGAACG
Organism: uncultured Alphaproteobacteria bacterium; assembly: GCA_963807865.1. Lineage (GTDB taxonomy): Bacteria > Pseudomonadota > Alphaproteobacteria > Rhizobiales > Xanthobacteraceae > VAZQ01. The sequence goes on from CAWEDK010000032.1 coordinate 76,674, forward strand.
CGCGCCCGACCTCGACGATCTTGCGGTCGACCGACAGCACCGCGCCCATGACGCCCAGATAGACCGGAAAGAACACGCCGACCGCGATCAAGATAATCTTCGATTCCTCGAAGATGCCGAACCAGAGAATGAACAGCGGCACCCAGGCGATCGACGGAATGGCGCGCAGCGCCTGCAACGTCGGGTCGATCAGCCGATGGGAAAGACCCGAATAGCCGGTGATGGCGCCGAATACGGTTCCGCTCACGACGCCCAGGGCAAAGCCCATGACGACGCGCCACAACGTGATCGCGGCATGACTTTGCAGTTCGCCAGTTTGCGCAAGGTCGGAGAATGTCGTGAAGATGACCGACGGCGGCGGCACCAGCCGACCACTTGCCAACCCGGTGTGTACCGCGATCTCCCAAGCCAGCGCCACCGCCACCGGAATGGCCAGGCCGAGGGCTGGGCGCGACAGTCTTAGCGCCCAGGACCTCGTTGTGGCCGGCTCATCCGCGGCTTGGTCGACCGTTGCGGTCATAGCAACAACAGACATATCCCACCTGCAGAAAGCAACCGGAACTCAGCCTGCGCCCTCCGAAGTGAAATGGCGACGCCGAGATGCCGCGCGTGCAAAAAGCCCGGCCAAAGGCCGGGCCTGCAATTCCGCGACGATCAGTTGGTGACCGCCGCATGGCGATCGTCGATCAGGTCATCGACGGTCTTCTTGACGTCGACGCTTGCCGGAACGACGCCGGCCTGCTGCAGCGCAAGTCCGGCCTGCAGGATCGATTCGCGCTGTTCCGCGCCGATCCGGTTGTGCGTCAGCTCGGTGCGCTCCTTGAGCTGCTTGTCGACCACCGCCTCGGGAAGCTTCGTCACGGAAATGAAGACGCGCTTCTCCTCGCCATAGTTGGCGAGCGCGTACTTGCGCGCCTCCTCGTAGACCGCGATCACCCGCCGCGCGATGTCCGGATGGTCCTTGAGGAACGCCTCGCGCGCGTTGAGGACGCCCCAGGTGTTGGCTTCCTTGTTGCGATAAAACAGCTTGGCGCCATCCTCGACTTCGGCCTGCGCCATCATCGGGTCCAGCCCTGCCCAGGCGTCGACATCGCCGCGAATGAGCGCGGTCTTGCCGTCGGGATGCTGCAGCAGGACCGGAGTGATGTCCTTCTCGGTCAACTTCACCGATTGCAGCGCGCGTACCAGGAAGATGTGCGGATCGGTGCCGCGGGTCACCGCGACCCGCTTGCCCTTGAGGTCGGCGATCTTGCTGATCGGGCTATCCTTGCGGGTCACAAGCGCGGTCCATTCCGGCCGCGAATAGACGTAGATCGACTTGATCGGATTGCCGTTGATCTTGGCCACCAGCGCGGCCGCGCCGGCGGTCGAGCCGAAATCGATCGAGCCGGCGTTCAGGAATTCGAGCGCCTTGTTGGAGCCGAGCGTCTGCACCCAGACGATCGAGATGCCGTCTCGGGCAAACTCCTTCTCAAGCAGCCCCTTGTCCTTGAGCAGGAGCGAGACGGGATTGTAGGTCGCCCAGTCAAGGCGGATCTGCTTGGGTTTCTCGGCGGCGAATGTCACCGAAGGTGCCAGCGCAGCCAGAACGGCCGAACCCAGAACGAAGCGTCGCGACAGAACGGTCATGAGGAACCTCCACGTTGAGGCGGCGCGGCGTCGCATGACGTCGGCCAGCCGGTTGATGGAGGCGGGCAAAGAATCGCCCGCCCGTCAGCTTGTGCGACGGGGCGGGCCCCGACCGCTTTAGCTGCATTTGTTAAGCGCCCGCAAGCTGCTCGCTTCAAATCGGCGCTAAAAAATTCTATAAGATAGCGATTTACCTCAGTCAATTAGAACGGAATATTGTTATTTTGGCCATAAAAAGCAATAATATCTATGTGACTAACTATTTGGGACGGAATCCTGCTTCGTCGCCTGATCCTGCGGTGCGACCGGTTCGGCCGGTGACATGCTGACCGCGCTCCGCTATCCCGATGCACCATGTTGACGATCACCGACCAGAAGCCGGGCAATCCCTCCGAACTGATCGATTCGACGGCCATCGCGGCCGAGCTCGCGGCGATCGCACGTTCGCATACCGGCAACGAGCGCGACCTCCGCGCAGCCGTAACCAAGCGCCTCAAGGCCGCGCTGGTCGAAGGCCGCGCCACGGCCGAACGTCTGCTCCTGAAGGATCGTAGAGGACGGCGCTGCGCCGAGCGGCTGTGCCTCATGCAGGATGAGATCATCCGCCTGATGTACGAGTTTGCCCTCACGTATCTGTATCCGTCGCAGAATCCGTCCGAAGCCGAACGCATGGCGATCGTGGCCACGGGTGGTTACGGGCGCGGCATCCTGGCGGCGGGCTCCGACATCGATCTGTTGTTCCTGCTGCCGTACAAGCAGACCGCCTGGGGCGAACAGATCGCAGAAGCCATCCTCTATTGCCTGTGGGATATGGGCCTCAAGGTCGGGCACGCGACACGCACGGTCAACGAGAGCATCCGGCAGGCAAAGGCGGACATGACGATCCGCACCGCCATCCTGGAGGCCCGCTTCCTGCTCGGCGAGCGCAAGCTCTATGACGAGTTGATGACCCGCTTCGACAAGGAGGTGGTGCAGGGCACCGCTGCGGAGTTCGTCGCCGCCAAATTGGCCGAGCGGGAGGAGCGTCATCGCCGCGCCGGCCAGTCGCGCTATCTGGTCGAGCCCAACGTCAAGGACGGCAAGGGCGGCTTGCGCGACCTCCACACGCTCTACTGGATCGCCAAGTACGTGTACCGCGTGCGCGAGCGCGAAGAACTGATCGAAAAGGGCGTGTACGACCGCCGCGAATACCGCCGCTTCCGCCGCTGCGGCGATTTCCTGTGGGCGGTGCGATGCCACATGCACTTCCTGACAGGCCGTGCGGAAGAACGGCTGTCATTCGACATCCAGCGCGAGATCGCGGTCCGGCTCGGCTACACCGAGCATCCCGGCATGCGCGACGTCGAACGGTTCATGAAGCATTACTTCCTGATCGCCAAGGACGTCGGCGACCTGACCGCCATTCTGTGCGCCAAGCTTGAGGACACCCAGGCCAAAGCGATGCCGGTCCTGAGCCGCCTGATGGAGAAATTCCGCCCGCGAACCCGCAAGGCGCTGAGCGAAACCGACGACTTCATCGTCGAGAACAACCGCATCGACGTTGCCGATCCGGACGTTTTCACGCGTGATCCCGTTAACCTGATCCGGATCTTCCATCTCGCGCAGAAGTACAACTTGGCAATGCACCCCGAAGCGATGCACCTCGCCACGCGTTCGCTCCGGCTGATCGACGCCAAGCTGCGCCAGAACGACGAGGCCAACCGGCTGTTCCTCGATATCCTGACATCACGGAACGACGCCGAAACCGTGCTGCGGCGCATGAACGAAGCAGGCGTGCTCGGACAGTTCGTTCCCGCGTTCGGGCAGATCGTCGCGATGATGCAGTTCAACATGTATCACCACTACACGGTGGACGAGCATCTGCTGCGCTGCATCGGTGTGCTCTCCGATATCGATGCCGGTCGCACCGACGACACCAAGTTCGCCAGCGAACTGATGCGCACGATCCAGCCGCAGCACCGCACCCTGCTTTATGTCGCGCTGTTCCTGCATGACATCGCCAAAGGCCGGATCGAAGATCACTCGATTGCCGGCGCTCGGGTCGCACGCGCGCTCTGCCCGCGGCTTGGGTTCTCACCGGCCGAGACCGAAACAATCGCCTGGTTGATCGAGGTCCATCTCACGATGTCGAGTGTGGCGCAGTCCCGCGACCTCTCCGACCGGATGACGATCGAGAATTTCGCCGCGGTCGTGCAATCGGTCGAGCGCATGAAGCTGCTCACCATCCTCACCACCGCCGACATCAAAGCGGTTGGTCCGGGCGTTTGGAACGGCTGGAAGTCCCAGCTCATGCGCACGTTGTATTATGAAACCGAGCCGGTGCTGACTGGCGGATTCTCGGAGGTCAACCGCGCGCAGCGGGTCGCCGTGGCGCAGGCCGAATTCCGCGCCGAGGTCAAGGATTGGACTCCCGCCGAGCTCGACTCCTACATTGCTCTGCTCTACCCGGCCTATTGGCTCAAGGTCGATTTGCCGCAGAAGGTCGCGCACGCCCGCTTCGTGCGCGAGGCCGCGCGGGCGGGCAAATCCCTTGCCACGGCGGTCAGGTTTCCGGAGGCGCACGGCGCCATCGAACTCACGGTGCTCGCGCCCGATCATCCGTGGCTCCTGTCGATCATCGCGGGCGCCTGCTCGATGGCCGGCGCGAATATCGTCGACGCGCAGATCTTCACCACCACCGACGGCCGCGCGCTCGACACGATCGCGCTGTCGCGCGAGTTCGATCGTGACGAGGACGAGGCCCGCCGCGCCACCCGCATCGCGGCGTCGATCGAGAAGGCGTTGCGTGGCGAGATCAAGCTACCCGAGGTGGTCGCCCAGCGCGCGGCAGCTAAAGGAAGGCTCAAGGCATTCGCGCTGGAGCCCACGGTGATGATCAACAATCAATGGTCGAACCGCTACACCATGGTCGAGGTAACCGGGCTCGATCGGCCGGGTCTGTTGTTCGAACTGACCGCGACCCTGTCCAAGCTCAGCCTTAACATCGGCTCGGCGCATGTGGCGACGTTTGGCGAGCGGGTCGTCGACGTGTTTTATGTCACCGACCTGTTCGGCGCGAAGATCACCTCGGCCACCCGCCAGGCTGCGATCAAGCGCGCGCTGATCTCACTGTTTGCATCGAATGAAAGGCCCGCGAAAGCGGCAAGACAACCAGCGACGCGCGCTGCCGCCGGGTAGGCAGACGCTGGGCCAGCACCACCCCCAAAATCATTGGCGTCGCAGTCGAAGCCCGCGCGGCTGTAACTCTTCCGGGATAGGATAGGATCAGTCGGACACGCCTTGAGGTCTTACAATGTACCATGCGACGATCGGAGCTCGCCGCTATGCATTCCGGGATCTCAAGACGCTGTTGGCCAAGGCCTCGCCGCTGCGCAGCGGCGACCAGCTGGCTGGCATCGCGGCGGAGACCGGCGAGGAGCGTGTCGCGGCCCAGCGTGCGCTCGCGAATTTGCCGCTCACGACCTTCCTTCATGAGCATGTCGTTCCCTACGAAATCGACGAAGTGACGCGGTTGATTGCCGACACGCACGACCGGGCAGCCTTCGCGCCGATCGCACATCTGACGGTCGGAGGAACTCCGCGACTGGCTCCTGTCGGACGAGGCCACAGCGCAGCACCTGACCGCGTTAGCGCCGGGCGTCACACCCGAGATGGCGGCCGCCGTCAGCAAGATCAGCCGCCTGCAGGACCTCATCGTGGTGGCGGCGAAGTGCTCGGTGGTCACCAGGTTCCGCAATACGCTGGGGCTGCCCGGCCGCCTGTCGGTACGGTTGCAGCCCAACCACCCGACCGACGATGTGCGGGGCATCGCGGCAAGCATTCTCGACGGCCTTCTCCTCGGCGCGGGCGACGCCGTCATCGGCATCAACCCGGCGACCGACAGCCCAGAGCGCGCGCATGCACTGCTGTCCATGCTGGACGAGATTCGGGTCAAGCTCGACATTCCGACTCAAACCTGCGTGCTGGCGCACGTCACGACGACGCTCGATTTGATCGGCAAGGGTGCACCGGTCGACCTCGTATTCCAATCGATTGCCGGGACGGAAGCCGCCAACCACAGCTTCGGACTCGATCTTGCACTGCTGGACGAGGCGCGCGACGCTGCGCTGTCGCTTCGCCGTGGCACGATCGGCGACAACGTCATGTATTTCGAAACCGGACAGGGCAGCGCCCTGTCGGCGAACGCGCATCACGGCGTCGACCAGCAGACGCTCGAGGCGCGAGCCTACGCGGTGGCGCGCCGGTTCAAGCCGCTTCTGGTCAATTCCGTCGTCGGCTTCATCGGCCCCGAATATCTGTTCGACGGTAAGCAGATCACTCGCGCAGGATTGGAAGACCACTTCTGCGGAAAGCTCATGGGCCTGCCGATGGGCATCGACGTGTGTTACACCAATCACGCCGAGGCCGATCAGGACGACATGGATGCGCTGTTGGCATTGCTGGCCGCCGCCAATGTCACGTTCATCATGGGTGTGCCGGGCGCCGACGACATCATGCTGGGCTATCAAAGCACATCGTTTCATGACGCGCTGGCCATGCGCGATGTGTTCGGGCGTCGCCCGGCGCCGGAATTCGAATCCTGGCTCGGACGGCAGGGCCTGATGGATTCCGCCAACCGCATCCGGCCGCGCAACCTGCCCGGCCGTTTCCGGGCACTGCTGCCGGCTTGAAGTTATGGCCGACGACCGTCCCCCCTTCCTTGTTCCGCAACAGCCCACGCCGGACAACGAGGCGCTGTGGACCGATCTGCGACGGCTGACGACGGCGCGCATCGGACTGCGAAGGACCGGCCCATCCCTCGCCACCGGTCCGCTGCTCGATTTCCAACTTGCCCATGCCCGCGCGCGCGACGCGGTGTACGAGCAACTCGATCAAGCACGTCTGGCAACCGAGCTCCGCGAGCTCGGGTTGCCGGTCGTTGCGGTTTCGAGTGCAGCTCACGATCAGCAACAGTATCTGATGAGACCCGATCTAGGCCGGCGTCTTGAGCCGGAAGCCGAAGCCATGCTGGCGCCGTACGCAGGTGAGCACGACGTGGTGTTCGTCATTGCTGACGGCCTGTCCGCGGGCGCGGTGCAAACCCATGCGCAGCCGGTCCTGGCTGCGGTGTTACCCGGATTGCTTGCCGAAAAGTGGCGGATTGGGCCGTTGGTCATCGTTCGCCACGGACGGGTCGCGGTGGGCGATGCTGTCGCGACTGCCCTTCATGCCGGCAGCGTGGTGGTGCTCATCGGTGAGCGTCCGGGCCTGACGGCGCCCGACAGCATGGGCGCGTATCTGACCTGGCAGCCGAACAGTCGTACCACCGACGCCAACCGCAATTGCATCTCGAACATTCGTCCCGCCGGCATCGGCTACGCCGACGCCGCCTTCAAGATCGCGCACCTGCTGCGGGCGATACGCACCCGGCGGATCTCGGGCGTGCAACTTAAGGACGATTCGGATCGGCTACTGCTGAGCCGGTAGCCGGGCCGTCAGCCGTCAGCCGTCAGCCGTCAGGGTTGCTTGGTCAACTCGGTACAGGACGCAATGCGCGAGGTGGCCGATAGCGCCATGAAGCATAGCTCCACGCGGTTCGGCGCGAGCATCGTGCCGACGGTGTACCCATCGTCGTCGACCATGTGGATCGTTCCGTTGCGCGAAATCACCGCAATGACCGGATCATTGCCGCGCGCCGACGAAAACGTTCCCGAAAAACGGCGGCCGTCCTGCTTGTCGACCGTCAGCGTGAACGCAATGCTGCTCAACCGCGGCGCGGGGGCTGCGGTCCCGGCGTGGTGGGGATTGCCGACTCCCTGGACGATCGATTCGCTTTCGCCCTTCCATGTGCCGCGCAAGTCGGGAACCGCGGGCTGCGCCATCGCGGTCGGTGCAATTGTCAACATCGAAAGAACGATGAGTGAAGCAAGCTTCGTCATGGCCGATTTTCCTCCATCTCCCGAACCACTGAACCAGCAGTATCGTGCGCAAGCGCAAGCCCGGCAAGCCATGCGACCGATGCGCGAATATCCTAGTTCTTCAGCCGGTACCCGGTCTTGAAGATCCACCACACGATGCCGAGACAGGCGACCAGGAACAGCGCCGCCGCCGCCAGGCTGAAGCCGACGTTCACGTCGGCGATTTCAAAGAAGCTCCAGCGGAAGCCGCTGACCAGATAGACGATCGGATTGAACAGCGCGATCGTCTGCCACACCGGCGGCAGAACATTGATCGAATAGAAGGTGCCGCCCAGGAACGTCAGCGGCATGATGATCAATAGCGGCACCACCTGCAGCTTCTCGAACCCGTCGGCCCAGATGCCGATGATGAAGCCGAGCAGGCTGAAGGTCACCGCGGTCAGGACCAGAAAGGCCATCATCCAGACCGGATGCGCGATGTGCAAAGGGACAAAGAGTGCCGAGGTCGCCAGGATGATCAGGCCAAGAATGATCGATTTGGTGGCCGCCGCGCCGACGTAACCGAGCACGATCTCGAACGGCGATACCGGCGCCGACAGGATTTCGTAGATCGTTCCGACAAAGCGCGGGAAATAGATGCCGAACGATGCATTCATGACGCTTTGCGTCAGCAGCATCAGCATGATCAGACCGGGCACGATGAATGCGCCGTAGCTGATGCCTTCGATCTCGCTGATCCGCGTGCCGATCGCGGCGCCGAACACCACAAAATACAATGAGGTAGAGAGCACAGGGGAGACGATGCTCTGCAACAGCGTGCGCCCGGTGCGCGCCATCTCGAACATGTAGATCGCGCGGACGGCATAGAGATTCATTGTCCCGTCCTCACCAGACCGACGAAGATGTCTTCGAGCGAACTCTGCGTCGTGTGGAGGTCCCTGAACCGGATGCCGGCCTGCCGCAGTTCGTCGAGCAGCGTGGTGATGCCGGTGCGTTCGGCCTGCGTGTCGTAACTGTAGGTCAGCGCCCGGCCGTCGGAGGCCAGGGTGAGCTGATGGTGCGCAAGCGCCGGCGGCACCGCATCGATCTTGCTCTGCAATTCGAGCGTCAACTGCTTTCGCCCCATCTTGCGCATCAGCTCGGCCTTGTCCTCCACCAGAATGATCTCGCCCTTGTTGATGACGCCGACCCGGTCGGCCATTTCCTCGGCTTCCTCGATGTAGTGCGTCGTCAGGATGATGGTCACGCCGGCGGCGCGCAGCTCACGCACGATCTGCCACATGTCTTTGCGCAGTTCGACGTCGACACCCGCGGTCGGCTCGTCCAGAAACAGGATTTGCGGCTCGTGCGAGAGCGCCTTGGCGATCAGCACCCGCCGTTTCATGCCGCCGGACAGCGTCATGATCTTGTCGTCCTTCTTGTCCCACAGGGACAGGTCCTTGAGCACCTTGGCCACGTGATCGGGATTGTACGGTTTGCCGAACAAGCCACGGCTGAAGCACATGGTGGCCCACGGTGTTTCGAACAAGTCGGTCGTCAGTTCCTGCGGTACGAGCCCGATCGACGCGCGCGCCGCGCGATAGTCGGCGGCGATATCGTGGCCGTCCACTGTCACCGACCCCACCGTGGACCGCACGATCCCGCAAATAATGTTGATCAGCGTCGTCTTGCCGGCGCCGTTGGGCCCAAGCAGGGCGAAAATCTCGCCGCGCTGCACGGCCAGATTGATGTTCCGCAGGGCGCAAAACCCGGAGGCATAGGTCTTGGAAAGATTCGAAACCGAGATGACAGGCTGCATGGGGGCAAGTACCGATGCGGGACGGCGGATGTGGGGGAGGATTCGGGCGGCGACCTTAGCGACATATTGGTCCGGGGTCGAACGTGCCAGGGGGCGCGTCACGTAACCTTGAGGCAGTAACCCCCCCTTAAATCGCCCAATTTACGGTGCCAGTCGGACTGGTATCGACGGGAGCCGACATTGGCGAGGCGAAAGAGCGGCGAGCGGCGTGAGCCGGCGCTCGGCGCAAGCTCTGATGCGGACAGCGGCAGGTCAAGCTCCGCACGCAAGCGCAAGGCCGGCGGGCGCTCGGGCCGAGGCGGCCGGTCGCTGCTGCGGCGGTCGATCTACTGGTGTCTCGTGCTCATGCTGTGGGGCGCGGTCGCGGCCGGCGGTGCGCTCGCCTACGTGGCCTCGACGCTGCCACCCATCCAGGACCTGGAGATTCCGAAGCGTCCGCCGAAGGTGGAGATCGTCGCGCTCGACGGCCGGTCATTGGCGGTGCGCGGCGAAATGAGCGGCACCGACGTCCCGATCAAGGACTTGCCGCCCTATCTGCCCAAGGCGTTCATCGCGATCGAGGACCGCCGCTTCTACAGCCATTTCGGCATCGATCCCGTCGGGCTCGCGCGCGCGCTGGTGGCGAACGTGATGCACCGGGGCGTGTCGCAGGGCGGCTCGACCATCACGCAGCAGTTGGCCAAGAACCTGTTCCTGACCCAGAACCGCACGCTCTGGCGCAAGATGCAGGAGGCGGTGCTCGCCATCTGGCTCGAACACAAGTTCACCAAGAACCGAGATTCTCGAACTCTATCTCAATCGCGTCTATTTCGGCGCCGGCGCTTACGGCGTCGAGGCGGCCGCCCAGCGCTACTTCGGCAAGCCGGCAAAGCAGGTGAAGATCGCCGAGGCCGCGATGCTCGCGGGCCTCGTCAAATCGCCGTCGCGGCTGGCGCCGAGCCGCAATCCCGAACGGCGCCGAACGCCGCGCGCAGATCGTGCTTGCCGCGATGGTCGATGCGGGCTTCGTCACCGAGACCATGGCGAAGACCGCGCTGGTCGCCCCCGCGCACGCGGTGAAGCCGGCGGGCGCGGGCTCGGTCAACTACATCGCCGACTGGATCATGGACGTGCTCGACGACCTGGTCGGCCGCGTGGAGCAGGATCTGGTGATCGAAACCTCGATCGATGCCAACCTGCAGGCCGCCGCCGAAAAGGCCCTGGTCGATGAACTCGCCCTCAAAGGCGCGAAATTCGACGTCCAGCAGGGCGCGATGGTGGCGATGACGCCGGAAGGCGCAATACGCGCACTGGTCGGCGGCAGGAACTATGGCGAGAGCCAGTACAACCGCGCTGTCGCCGCCAAGCGCCAGCCCGGCTCGGCGTTCAAGCCGTTCGTCTACCTGGCCGCGCTCGAACGCGGACTCACGCCGGATAGCGTTCGCGAAGACAAGCCGATCGCGATCAAGGGCTGGAAGCCCGAGAACTACAGCCGGGAATATTACGGCCCTGTGACACTGACGCAGGCGCTCGCGATGTCGCTGAACACCGTCTCGGTGCGCCTCATCCAAGAGGTCGGCGCGGCCGCGGTGGCAAAGACCGCCTACCGGCTCGGCGTCTCGTCGAAGCTCGAGCCGAACGCGTCGCTGGCGCTCGGCACCTCGGAGGTCTCCCTGGTCGAACTGGTGTCCGCCTACGTACCGTTCGCCAACGGCGGCGACGCGGTCGCGCCGCACGTCATCGAGCGGGTGCGCACCGTCGGTGGCAAGGCGTTGTTCGTGCGAGCGGCCCAGCGCTACGGCCAGGTGATCGAACCGCGATACGTCGCGATGATGAACGCCATGATGCGCGAGACGCTGCTGATGGGCACCGCGCAGAAGGCGAACCTTCCAGCTTGGCAGGCGGCCGGCAAAACCGGCACCAGCCAGGATTTCCGCGACGCTTGGTTCATCGGCTACACCGCGCACCTTGTGACGGGGGTGTGGCTCGGCAACGACAATTCCTCGCCGACCAAGAAGGCGACCGGCGGCGGACTGCCGGTGGAAATCTGGACCAAGGTCATGAAGACCGCCCATCAAGGAGTGCCGGTCGCCGCGCTGCCGGGCCTCGCGGGCCCGTCGCTCGCATCGTTCGGACAACCGGCGGGAATATCGCTGACGCCGCCGGCGCCGGTCGCGCAGGCCGGCGGATATCCGCAAGGCCAGCCCGTCGGTAACCGGGCTGGCGCGCCGGAGCAGATCGACCGCGGCATGGACGGCTGGTTCCTCGACCGCGTCTTCGGCCGGCGCTGACCGAGCGCAGCCGGCGCTATACTCGCTTCGGCACTCATAGACCCGGAGCGAGGTCATGCGGCTTACGGATAAGGTTGCGATCGTCACCGGCGGTGCGCGCGGCATCGGCCTCGCGATCGCGCGGCGCTACCTCGCCGAGGGCGCCCGGGTCGTCATCGCCGACGTCGATGTTGCCGCCGGCGAGGCCGAAGCCAAGGCGCTCGGCGGCAACTGCCGGTTCGTCGCGACCGACGTCGGCGACGCCCGCGCGGTCGCAAACCTGATCGACCAGACCATCGCGGCGTTCGGCCACCTCGACATCCTCGTCAATAACGCCGGCATCATCCATGCCGCCGACTTCCTCGACCTCACGGAAGCCGACTTCGACCGCGTGCTGCGGGTCAATCTCAAGGGCGCGTTCCTGGCAGGCCAGGCCGCCGCCAAGCGTATGGTGGAAGAGGTCAAGGCCGGCCGAGCGCCCGGCGCCGTCGTCAACATGAGCTCAATCAACGCCGTAGTGGCGATCCCCAATCACGCGCCCTACTGCGTCTCGAAGGGCGGCATCGATCAGCTCACCAAGGTGATGGCGCTCGCCCTCGCGCCCCACGGCATCCGCGTCAACGCCATCGGCCCCGGCTCGATCATAACCGACATCCTCAAGGCGGTCGCCACCGACCGCGAGGCCAAGCGCCGCATCTTCGCGCGCACGCCGCTTGGCCGCATCGGCGACCCGGACGAGATCGCCGCGGTCGCGGTCTTTCTCGCATCGGCCGATGCGAGCTACATCACCGGCCAGACCATCTATGCCGACGGCGGGCGGCTCCCGCTCAACTATACCGTGCCGGTCGACGACGCGGCGCTGGGCTAGGCGCGCCCCCACAGTTCCTCGCTGGCAAGGCGTGCGCCTTCTGTGAGGCTCTCGAATTTCGCCCACATCACCTGAGGATGGACCCGCTGGACCTCCTGCGACTGGGCGAAGCCACAGTCGGTACCGGCAATGACGTTCTCGCGGCCGACGAGCTTGGCAAAGGTGACGATTCGCTCGGCCACCAGCCGCGGATGCTCGACCGTCGTCGTATGGTGTGTGACGACGCCGGGGATCAGAATTTTCCCCGCCGGCAGCTTGGCCTTCTGCCACACATACCACTCGTGTTCGTGCCGCACGTTGGCCGCCTCGATCGAATAGGCGCCGGCTCTTACCTTGAGGATCAGATCGACGATGTCCTCAAGCTCCGCATCCGCGACATGCGGCACGTGCCAGCTTCCAAAGCAGATGTGATATCGGACGCGGTCTTCCGGGATGCCTTCGAGCGCGTGATTGAGCGCGTCGACGCGCAGTTCCGCCCATTCGCTGTAACGCTGCGGGCTCTCCGCGACCAGATGGTCGTACATGTTGGCCAGCACGGCATCGTCGACCTGCAGGACGAAGCCGGCGTTATGGATCGCCAGATATTCCTCGCGCATCGCGCTGGCGATGGCGAACACGTAATCGCGCTCGTTCGCATAGTGTTCGTTGGCGGCGTCATAGCCGACGCTCGCCGGCGCCACCGCCGTGAAGAATGCCTCTTCCACGTTTGCGGCTGCGACTGCGGCCTTGAGGTTGTCGAGATCGCGGCCGACGCTGGCCTGTCCCTGATAGGTGATCGGCCTGACGCAGGCGTGCCCGGGCGTGCCGACCGTCCCGCGTGGAAACTCCGCCGCCATGAACTCCGCGAACCGGATGCGATCTCGGCCGAGCCATATGGCCGGATAGAGCTTGTCCGGCCGCCGATCGAATCCGCTCAGCCGCTCCAGGCTGTAGTTGGCCCAGCCGGACTTGCCGAACTCGCCGTCGTTGACGACGTCGATGCCGGCCTTCGCCTGCTGCAACACGACGTCGGCGACCGCGTGCCGGAGTTCCCGGTCGCGCGCTGGCCGATGCGCAGGGTCGCTGTCTTTCGCGGCATTGAGCAGCGCCTTGGGCCGGATCAGGCTGCCCACATGCGTCGTCAGGATGCGATGTTCACTGCGCTTCATTCCGAAAGATCCTCACCTTGCAACTCACGCGCCGGCTTGAAGCGGATGGGCTTCAATAAGCCGACTTGTATTCGGCGAGCGTCTTGCGCAAATCATCCATGATCGCTTTCGGATCGCCGTTGGCTTTGCGCACCGATGCCTCCCAGGCCGTCGTCACGGGTCCGGCCGACTTCCGCCACGCCGCAAGCTGGTCCGCGCTCAGCGGATAGACCTCCTGGCCGGGCATCGCCTTGATCTTCTCACGGCCGCCGGCTTCGAACTCCGCCCACGGCGCGGCGATCTTCAGCGCCCAGTCGCTCGTGCAGTGCTGATCCATGACCCGCTTCTGCGCGGGCGACAGCGAATCGTACTTCGACTTGTTCAACACCCAGAGCTGTTCGGAGATGTAGAGCGGCGAGTCGATATGGTACTTCGTGACCTTGTCGATCCCGAACAGCAGCATCGATCCCCACGGCGAGCCGGCCGCATCGGCGACGCCCTTCTCCAGCACATCTCGGATCTCGGGGGCCGAGGCCTGGATGTTGGTCGCCCCGAGGAGCGTCATCCAGCTTGCGATCACGGCGTTCGGCGAACGCACCTTGAGCCCGGATATGTCGGCCGGGGTCACGGCCTTCTTCTTGGTGAAATGCAGTGTGCCCGGATCGTGCGCAAAGGCGAGGCAGTAGCGGACGTCCTTCATTTCGCGGTCGGCATAGCGCCGATACCATGCGTCAAGCGCGGCGCTGCCCTCCCTGGCATTGGAGAAAATGAACGGCAATTCCACCGCGCCGATGATCGGGAAGCGGCCGGGCTCATAGCCCGGGTTGACGTGGCTGACATCGGCGATGCCGTCACGCGCCATGTTGTAGTGATCGAATGCCTTGCCAAGCTGCTGGGCGGGGAACAGCGTGACCTTGATGGTGCCGTTCGAGGCCTTCTCGATCGACTCACCCCAGGACACCGCGGCGGCATGCATCGGATGCGTCGGCGGCACCCAATGCGAGAACTTGAGAGTCACCGGCTTGTCCTGCGCCCATACTTGCGGCGCAAGCACGCATCCGAAAAGCAGCGCGGCGACCACGCTCGATGACGTCACTCGCATCTTCTCCTCCCGAATTCAGAATTTGTTGTTGGCCGGCAGCTTGCTCCTTATCACAGGTTGCGCCCGCCGATCTGGGTCACTGCCGATGCGCGGCGCGAGATCGAGCGAAGCTTCGGAATGCGTTGCGCGCTGTCCCACTCGCGACAAGTTCGCGCAACTTGGGCAGCGCATTCATGGCCTGCGATGCTCCCGCTCGACCTTTGAATTCAGGCTCTATACAATCATCTTCGATGTCAACGGGCACCGGTCGGCCGGCACGCAACAACGACGGTGACATCCTGATCGACACGCAAGCGGTTCGAAGAAACCGCGCGCACCGCACTGGGAGGAATTCATGATCCAGCGGCATCACGCCTTGCGCTTGCCCCGTCATCTGGCCGCGATCGTGATGAGCGTTGCGGCGCTCGCTCTTTCCCTTGCGTCGGCGCAGGCGGCCGATCCGATCAAGATCGGGCTCAGCCTGAGCCTGACCGGCGCCACCGCGCCCGCCGGGCGGCAGGTGCAGACCGGGCTCGAAATCTGGCGCGATCACGTCAATGCACGTGGCGGCCTGCTCGGCCGTCCGGTCGAACTGGTCTACTACGACGATCAAGCCAACCCCGCGAATGCGCCCGGCATCTACGCCAAGCTGATGGGCGTCGACAAAGTCGACCTGCTGATCGGGCCCTACAGCACCAACGTGATCGCGGCCGCGCTGCCGGCGATCATCCAGAACAAGCGCATGACGATCGGCATTTTCGGGCTCGGCGCCAACAAGGAGTACAAGTACGCCAAATATTTCTCGATGAACTCGCAGGGAGCGTCGCCGAAGAATTATTCCCGCGGGTTCTTTCAGTTGGCCCAGCAGCAGCAACCCAAGCCCACCCGCGTCGCGCTGGTCGGCGCCGACGTGGAGTTCTCGCGCAATGCGCTCGACGGCGCCCGCGAGAACGCGAAGGAATTCGGCTTCGACGTGGTCTACGAGCGCACCTACCCGCTGGCCAACGCCGAGTACGCCACCATCGTGCGCGCAATGCAGGCGGCCAATCCGGACATCGTCTACGCGGCGACGCTGCCGGTCGATACCGTGGGGATCGTGCGCGCATCGAGCGAAGTGCGCTTCAAGCCCAAGTTGTTCGGGGGCGCCTTCCTCGGGTTGCTCGTCACCGGGATCAAGCAGCAGCTCGGGCCGCTGATCAACGGGCTGGTCAACAACGAGTTCTACATTCCGGCCGCGAGCCTGCAGTTTGCCGGCACGAGGGAGTTCCTGGAGGAGTATCAGAAGCGGGCGCCGGGCATCGGCGTCGATCCGCTCGGCTTCACCTATCCGCCCTATGCCTACGCTGCCGGGCAAGTCCTCGCGAAGGCCGTGACCGAGACCAAGTCGCTCGACGACGACAGGCTCGCCGACTACATCCGCAAGAACACCATCGACACCGTGATCGGCCCGATGTCGTTCGGCGAGGACGGCGAGTGGAAGACGCCGCGCATCCTCTACGCCCAGTTCCAGGGTGTTGCCGGCAACGATGTCGGCCAGTTCAAGGACATGTCGCGCCAGTTCGTCGTCTGGCCGCCGGAACTCAAGACCGGCAACCTGATCTATCCCTACGAGCAGGCGCTGCGCTGACCCTACGAGCAAGTGCGACGCTAACTGCCGGGTTTTCCCCGAAGTGGTCGAATCGGGCTAGGCTGGCTGCGTACGCATCAACCTGCGGTTCAGCCCAAACCGACGCACCATGGCCGCCAAGCGCCCGCCCGCACTCGACCGCATCGACATCAAGATTCTCGCCGCGCTCCAGCGCGACGGCCGCATGACCAATCAGAAGCTTGCCGAGGTGGTGGCGCTGTCGCCGCGGGCGAGTCTCGAGCGCGTGCGGCGGCTGGAAGCGGCCGGCATCATCAGCGGCTACCAGGCGGTGGTCGAACTGCGCGAGCTCACCCGGCCGGTCAACGTGTTCGTCGAGATCGTGCTGGAGAAGCAGGCCAACCGCCGCCGCTTCGAGAAGCGGCTCGGCGCGCTCGACGAGGTGGTCGAATGCTGGGAGGTGAGCGGCAACGTCGACTACGTGGCGCGCTTCGTCTGCGCCGACATGGTGGCCTACGAGGAACTCACCGCCGATCTGATCGACGATGCTTCGCTCGGCGTCGCCCGCATCGTCAGCCATGTCGCGCTGCGGCCGGTGCGCCGCTTCGGCGGGTATCCGGAGAGCCTGTTCGCGCGCAAGCCGTAGTCCCGACCCGCAAGCTCTCTTGTTCGATCGCATGATCTTTTTCCGAAAAGTCTGCAACTTTTCGGGATCATGCTTTAGGCCGGGTTGGTCTCGCACACCTTCTTGAACAGTTCGAAGTTCGCCGCCTGCCCGGCCATCAGACCTTGCTTCTTCTCTGCCGGCAGGTTCGCACCCAGCCAGTTGACGTTGAAGTTCAGCCGCGTGCCGGCCTCGCCGAGCGGCTCCATCTCGTAGTGCGCCATCAGCGTCAGGCCGATGTCGGGAATTTCCACCTGCTCCGAATAGCGCGCACGGTTTTCGGAGAAATCGTGGAAGACCGCCGTGTTGACCAGCTTCAACCCGTGGAACACGCAGTTGTGCCGCATGTTGATGCGCTCGGAGGTCATCTCGCGGTCGATGGTGTCGACGCCGTCCAGCCACTCCGGCCGCTTATCGACGTTGATCAGCGTCTGATAGACCGCCTTGAGCGGTGCGTCGATCACGATCTCCAGATTGTCGTCGCCTTTTTCCACGACGAATCGCGGCGGCGCCGGCGGCTGCGGGAATTTGCGCCCGGTAGCCGGTGAGCATCGCGAATTCGTAGCCGACCTTGCCGATCGTCTCGTAGGCCTGGCTCGACTTCGCCCATTGGAGCTTGCCGCCGCCATCCTCCTGGCCCACGGCGCTGCAGCAGGGCTCGGTGATGAGGATGTACTCGTTGGCGTCGACGTCGTTCTTCAGAAGCCGGTGGGCGACGATCATGTCGATCCCGGTCGCCTTCACGAACTGGGCGACTTTGATTTCCTTGATGTAGCCGAAGTGGGCGATGAACTTGAGCGTCAGGTTGCTGGCGGTCTGGCAGGCGCCGCACTGGCAGACCGTGTCGCGCTCGATCACCCTCAGCCGCTGGTGGAAGTTCGCGAACATGCGCAGGCATTGCTCGACGAGCTGCTCGCGCCGGAGCGGTTCGCCCTTGCGATAGAACAGCACCGCATCGCCTTCGATCTCCGCCAGCGTGAAGTCGGTTTCGTTCGAGGCGACGATGAGTTCCAAGCAGCTCGGTGATGATGTGGGCGGCGTGATCGATCTCGGTCGCACCGGTAAATCCGGTGAAACCGCTGATGTCGGGGATCAGGATGATCGCTTGTTCCGCCATGGCGAGGATTCTTCAAGCTGCGCCGCGAGGTTGGCCTGCCCTCCCGGCTGTCCGCGGAAACGCATCCGGCGCGACCTCCGGCAAATCAGCGTAGCCGTTCAGACGGCGAGATCAAATCTGCTCGGCGAGGCGACGCCGACGTATCCGGGATTCCAATCCACCAGACCGCGCCGGTACGCAATGCGTTGCCGCCCGGGTGAAGCGACTTTCGGGCACCGGGCTTGCCCTTTTCGTTGCTCCCCAAAGCGAGGGGAGCGGAGCGCCGACAGGCGCATCCAACGATCCGCACCTTGGGGCCAGCTTGCGAGGCTTAACCCCGGCGGCGCGGTGCGCGCATCGCAAACTGCGACAGCGCGCTCGCCTCTCGGCGCTCCACTGGTGGCAATCGCTTCCGCCCGCTCTGGACGGTCACTCGGCGTCGGGCCGCGCTTCGCGGCGAGGGCTTGGACCTCGTCCGTCAGCGAGCTCCTCGCGGCCGGCTCATAGTGGCCAGGCGGGCGGAGCCCCGACGCCGCCCGGGTGCCGTGCGTGCGAGGCACGGCGCGCAGGCGCCACACCAGACCTCGGGCTCGCGCCCGAAGCCATCGACGGGGTTGGCGGGCGTGATTTGCGGCCCAGAGGCCGCATCTCCGGCCCCAACCCAGCCGGCGGTTGCCCGCCGGCGCTTCGTCGATCCGCTCCACCTCAAGACGCCTCATGAAGCGCCCCTCAATGAGCGGGGTGATAGAAAGAGTAGGAGGTAATAGGAATAAAGTCAAGGCGGAGTGCAGATGGCGAGTTGGGCCGTCAGGCGTTCAGGCGCAGTTCGGGATGCGCGCGATGCCACGCGAGCGTCGTCGCGATCGCGTCCGCGAGCGGCGTCTGCGATATCGCACCAAAGCGCGCGGCGTATTTCGTGCCGTCGAGCAGGATCGGACGTCTCCACAGGTGCGCGATGTCGGCGGCGCCACGTAAGGTCGTGTCGGATAACCCCCCGGCGGATAGGACCCAGCGCGGTACGCCGAACATGCGCGGCTTGCGACCCGCCGCCCGGTAGGCCAGTTCGACAAACTCGCGCGGCGTCGTCCGCACGCCCGGCAGATGAAACGCGGCAGCGTCACAGTCGGCAGCGGTCGCAACCTCGACAAGGGCGTGCGCGGCGTCGGGCATGTAGACGAGTTCGATCGCGACATCGAGCGGCCCCGGCCACAGCGCGCGCCGGTCCGCGAGCGCGGCACGGAACACGCGCGCGGTCAACGAATTCACGCTCGGACCGTAGAACTCGGGCAGGCGAACCATCGCATAGCGAATGCCCGCTGCGCGGAGCTGCTGCTCCATCTCCCCGCGTAGCCTGCCTCGCTGCGATGCCGGCGATGGCACGCGCGATTCGGCGACGAGTTCGCCGGCGCGACCGGGACCGTAAATCCACACGTTTGCCGGAAACACGAGGCGCGTGCCGGTCTGACGCGCGGCCGCGATCGCGCATGTAAGCAGCGGCTGGAACGCCGTCAGCCAGTTCGTGAAGGGCGGGTTGACGCAAAACATTGTGGCGCCGACGCCGGACATCGCGCGTACAACGTCGTCAACACGCATGGCATCGCCGACGACAGTGGCTACATCGTCCGGCAGTTCTGCGCGTTTCGGATCGCGCACCAGCGCAACGACGTCATGCTTTGCGGCGCGCGCCGCATCGACGACATTGCGCCCGAGCCCCCCGCCTGCACCGAGCACCGTGATCCGCATGCTCTCAAAACCAGTTGCCAATTCGGGCAGCAGGGCGCACCGCCCTCACCCCGGCACGGCCTTGGCGAGATAGTCGATCGCCGCGGCGGTGCCGCCCTTGCCGTGCGGAATCTTGAGCGCCGCCAAGCCCATCTCGACGACGCCGAGCGTGCCGATCACCATCGGCGCGTTGACGTGGCCCATATGTGCGATGCGGAAGCCTTTGCCTTCGAGCGCGCCGAGCGCGCGGCCGAGCACCACGCCGCACTGGTTCGCGCAATAATCGACCAGCGGCAGCACGTTCAGCCCCTCGCGCGCGACCACCGCGGTCACCGTGTCGCTACGCTCGGCGGCCTCGGCAATGTTGAAGCCGATCGCCTGGCCTTCGGCCCAGACGCCGACCGCGCGGCGCGTCGCTTCCGCTAAGAGGCGGTGGCGGCGGAACACGTCGTCGAGGCCTTCGGCGAAAATCATGTCGAGCGCCGCGCGAAGGCCGAACAGCAGTTGCTCCGGCGGCGTGCCGCAATATTTGTGGTAGTGCACGTCGCCGTCGCGGAAGGTCCAGTCCCAGTAGGGCGTGCGCAATCCCGCCTTACGGTGCGCGGCGCTGGCGCGCGGAGAGGCGGCGGCAAAGCCCAATCCCGGCGGCGTCATCAGGCCCTTCTGCGAGCCCGTAATCGCGACATCGACGCCCCATGCGTCCATCTCGAACGGTATGCAGCCGAGCGAGGCGACCGCATCGACCAGCACCAGCGCCTCGTGCCCCGTGGCGCGCACGGCTTCGCAAATCGCCTTGATGTCGTTGACCACGCCGGACGCGGTGTCGACCTGCACGACCAGGATCGCCTTGATGTCGTTTCCGCTATCCTGTCGGAGCCGCGCCGCAACGCCTTCAGGGCGCACGGCGCGCCGGATATCGCCCGCAAGCACCTCGACGTCGCAGCCGAGCATCTTCGCCTGGTCGCCCCAGCCGAGGGCGAAGCGCCCGCTTTCCAGGACCAGCACTTTGTCGCCGCGCGAAAGCACATTGGTGAGCGCGGCCTCCCACGCGCCGTGACCGTTCGCGGCGTAAATGTAGGTGCGGCCCTCCGTGCGGAAGATTTTCTGCAGGTCCGCGAGCAGGCTGTCGGTGAGCGCGATCAACGGCCCGGAATAGATGTCGACCGCTGGCCGGTGCATGGCGGCGAGCACTGCGTCAGGAATGACGGTTGGACCTGGGATGGCGAGGAATTCACGGCCTGCGGCGACGGACATAACGGGCTCTTCTGAGTCGCTTGAATGTGGGACGGCAATTGCGCGAGCGAGGCCATGCCTAGCGTAGTGGATTGGCGAAGCATAGTCCGCCATCAGAGACCCTCGGGTTACGCCTTCGGCCAACCCGCCGTACGAGTTGGCGCTGACACGGCGGCACGGAAAGGCACCGCCGTTTCGGCGGTGCCGCCCCGCCCCCGCCGCCGAAACCGCCGCCGCCACCTGAACCTTCCGCCGCACTGCGTTGCGCCCAACGCATAGATTTCATGCGAGCGAGGAGCAGTGCGCCATGAACGCCATCGACCGTACCCTTCGCGAGTCCCGCCTCGACAAGGCGATCGAGCTCGAGACCCGCTATTCGGCGCCGAACTACGCGCCGCTGCCGGTCGTGCTGACGCGCGGCGAGGACTCCTATCTGTGGGACACCGCCGGCAAGCGCTACGTCGACATGATGAGCGCCTATTCGGCCGTGAGCCTCGGCCACGCGCATCCTCGCATCCTCGCGGCGCTGACCGCGCAGGCGAACCGCCTCGCGGTGCCCTCGCGCGCCTATTACAGCGACCGGCTGGGGCCCTTCCTCGCCGAAATCTGCCGGCTCACCGGGCTCGATGCCGTCATCCCGATGAACACCGGCGCCGAGGCGGTCGAGACCGCCATCAAGGCGGCGCGCCGCTGGGGCTACCGCGTCAAAGGCATCGCCAAGGACAAAGCCGAGATCATCGTGGCCGCCGGCAACTTCCACGGCCGCACCACCACCATACGTCGTTCTCGACCGAGCCGGATTATCGCGACGGCTTCGGCCCGTTCACGCCGGGCTTCAAGCGCGGTGCCGTTCGGCGACCTCGCCGCGGTCGAGCGCGCGATCACGCCCGAGACCGCGGCCGTCCTGATCGAGCCGATCCAGGGCGAGGCCGGCATCGTCGTGCCGCCCGACGGCTATCTCGCCGGGTTGCGCGGGCTGTGCGACGACAACAGCGTGCTGCTGATCCTCGACGAGGTGCAGTCCGGGCTCGGCCGCACCGGCCGCTGGTTCGCCTATCGAGCACGAGGGCATCCGGCCCGACGGGCTGATCCTCGGCAAGGCGCTGGGCGGCGGCGTGCTGCCGGTGTCGGCCTTCGTCGGCACGCGCGAACTCATGGACGTGTTCACGCCGGGCTCGCACGGCTCGACCTTCGGCGGCAATCCGCTCGCCGCGGCTGTCGGGCTCGAAGCGCTGCACGTCATCCGCGACGAGAGGCTCGTCGAGAAGAGCCGCGTCGACGGCGCCTACATGCTCGGGCGCCTGCGCGCGATCAAAAGCCCGGTGCTGAAGGCCGTGCGCGGCCGCGGCCTGTGGGTCGGCGCCGAGATCGACCCGCAGATCGCTACCGCGCGCGAGGCCTGCGAGCGGCTCCTCGCCAAGGGCGTGCTCTCGAAGGAGACGCACGACACCGTGGTGCGGCTCGCGCCGCCGCTCACCATCGCGCGCGCCGACCTCGACTTCGCGCTCGAGCGCATCGAGGAGGTGGTGCGCGATCTCGAAACCGCGAAGCGGCGCGTGGCCGTAGCATGCCCGCGACTGAAACTAAAGAGACCATCGGAGCCTTGCCATGACGCCGATCAAGCCCAACGCCCGCTTCCTGATGTGCCGCCCCGAGCACTTCGCGGTGAGCTACGCCATCAATCCGTGGATGGATCCGCCGGCCTGGGCGCGCGACGGCAGCTACAGCCGCGTCGCAGCGCGAATGGAACGGGCTCTATCGCAAGCTCACCGAGCACGGCGCGGCGGTCGAGCTGGTGCCGCCGGCCGCCGGCGTGCCCGATCTGGTGTTCACCGCCAACGCCGCGGTGGTGCTCGACCGCAAGGTGCTGCTGGCGCGCTTCCGCCATCCGGAGCGCCAGCGCCGAGGAGCCGCATTTCGAGGCCGCGTTCCAGACGCTGCAAGGCGCGCGGGCTGGTCGATACGGTGCGCAAGCTGCCGGAAGGCGTCGTGCTCGAAGGCGCCGGCGACTGCGTGTTCGACCACACCCGCAACATGTTCTGGCTGGGCTACGGCCAGCGCTCGGACGCGGCTGCGCAGCGCGCGGTCGAGGAGCTGTTCGGCGTCGAGGTGATGCCGCTCGAACTCGCCGACCCGCGCTTCTATCACATGGACACCGCACTCTCTCCGCTGCCGCGCGGCGAGGTGATGTACGTGCCGGAGGCGTTCACCGCCGCGGGGCTCGCCACCATCCGCGCCCGCGTGCCGCGCGGAAAGCGCATCGAGGTCGAGATCGAGGATGCGCAGCAAGCTCGCCGCCAACGCGGTCTGCCTCGGCGATACGCTCGTCATGGCGGGCTGCAGCGACCGGCTGCGCGGCACGCTCGCAGAGCGCGGCTATCGCGTCGCGGCGACGCCGCTTGCGCTCGTTCCTGCGCAGCGGCGGCGCGGCATTCTGCCTGACGCTGCGGCTCGACCGGCAGTCGCAGCCGGGCGCCGCAATTGCGCAGGCGGCCGTGGCTTAGCACACGTCTCTCCCTCAACCCTCACGCCACATGTCAAAAAAACCCCGGCCGTGGCACGGCCGGGGCTTGCCGTTGGCTGCGAGGGTGAGAGGCTCAGTCATCCTTGTTGTAGACCGCCATCTCCTTGGTGCAGATGTCCTTGAACACCACGCTGCCGTCGCTGGTGTATTCCTTGGTCAGGCAGGTGCAGGTGCTGCTCGCCGGCGGCGAGTAGGTCGGCTTGGTGTAGGCGTACGTCGGCTTGACGTAGTTGTAGGTCGGCTTGGTGTAGGTGTAGCTCGGCTCTTCGTAGTGCTTCTTGTAGTGCCAGTGCTTGTGATGCCAGTGCTTGTTGTGCGCGTGGTCGTGATCCTTGTGCTTCCACTTCTCGTGTTTGTCGTGCTTGCCGCCATCGTGCTTGCCGTTGTCGTGCTTCGGGCCGTCGTGTTTCACCGACTTGGTGCCCTGGTTGCCCCCGTTCGAACTCTGGCTGCTCTTCTGGGAATTGCCGTACTGATCGCCGCTCTTGGCGAGAGCGGTGGCCGGGGCGAACGCGAGGCCGACGGCGGCGAACGCGGCGAGGAGGGTTACCTGGATTTTGCGGTTTAGCATTGTCGTCTCCTGAGCGTTGGATGTGGTTGATGATCGGCGGCGCTCGCGGGCCTGGTCACAAACGCCGAAGGTGATTGAAGATGGTTCTTGTCCCGGCCCCGTCATTTCACCGTCGCCTGATTGGCGGCGTCACACTCTTATTAGTGGAGCGGCGCGCAGGCAGATGTGACCGGCGACACAAGATGTGCGAAAAATCGGACACGCGTGAGCGACGCGAAGATCGGCCGCGCCGCATCTCGCCATTCGCGTGAACTGAAAGTTTGAAAAGAAAAACCCCGGACGAGCCGGGGTTTCGAAGTCGAGGTCTGCGCTTCGTGTTGTTGTTGCTTTTGTTGGCACCGTCGAAGCAGCGACGCCTGCTTACTGCGGATGACCTTTCGGCATGACGTTTCCTTCTTGATTTTGGGTCCAACGTGGACCGTTCGCCGGCATTGGTCGGCCGAAAGCCCGCCGCGGTTCAGCAAATGCGGAATAGTGTGATGGCCATCACTCGTCGATCAGCCGGCGAGGCTGCGCACCGCCCGCACCATCTGCCCGGCCACGCGATTGAGGCCGGCGACGCTGTTCGGATCGCGCCGGCGGGTGTTGGCAATCGCCGCCCAGCAGAGCCCGGTGCGCGTGCTGACCATGATAGCCGAGGTGCCCGGCAGGCTGCCGTTGTGCCACCAGCCGCGCGCGTTGACGATCCAGCCCTTGGCATATCCGGGATTGATCGCCGACGGCGTCGTCATGTCCTGGATGGTCTCCGGCCGCAGGATGTTCGAAGCGCCCGGCGCGCCGTCGACATGCATCGCGAACCGCACGAGATCGGATGCGCTCGCGATCCAGCCGCCGCAGGAATCCGCCCGCGCCACCCGGACGCGGTACGGGTCCCCGCCCTGCCCCGCATAGCTGACTTCATTCGGCGCACGCTCGGCACGTGGCCCGGCGCCGATGCGCATCTGCGTGACGCCGCAGCGTTTGAGCACCGCCTCGCGGACATAGGCGCCGTAGCGCTCGCCGGTCACCTTCTCGATCACCCGGCCGAGCAGGCAATAGCCGAAGTTCGAGTAGGCGTAGGCGACGCCGGGCGCATGATCGAGCGGCACATTCGCCAACGTCCAGGCAATCAGCCGGCGCTGGTCGAATTCGGGATGCAAGAACATCGGATCGCGGCCCTTGTTCGGCCAGCCGCCGCCCGTGTGGGTCAACAAATGCTCGATGGTGATGTTCTCGATGCGCCGGTCCTTCGGCGTGCCGTAGTCGTTGCGCAGGATGCCGTTCCGGCCGAACACCTTGTCGGCGAGCGCGAGCCTTCCCTGCTCGACCAGCGAGAACACGGCGACCGAGGTCACCGGCTTGCTGACGCTGGCGATGCGAAACAGATTGGGCGGCGTCACCTTCTCGCCGGCTGCCGGATCGGCGAGGCCGAACCCCTCCGCGTAGGCCAGGCGGCCGCGGTGCGCGATCGCGACCGACACGCCCGGTGCGCCGAATTCGGCCATGTAGCCGGCAGCGAACGCCGCGATCTCTTCCTGCTCGCTCGCGCTAATTCCGTCCGGGGTGCGCGCGAACGCGGCGGGCGAATGGCCGATGCCGGCAAAGGCCGCGGCGCCGGCGGCGCGTTGCAGAAAATTTCGGCGTGAGGTGCGAAGCATTGCAGCCGCCATCTCGTCCTGGCGCCCGCCCGACGGCCCTGAGCGAACAGGGCAGCGGACAGCATTCGCCGCCAACTATGGTGGTTTTGCGCCATCTGTGGGTGGTTGCTTTGTCGCAGCGGACGCGAGAAATTGCCGCCCGCCGGACGAGGGCAGTCAGCCCGGCTCTTACCGTTCACGGGAGGTCAAATTGGGTAAGCAGTTCACGCTCACGTCTACCGACAAGTTCCAGTTGGGCGCCTATCGCGCCGACCCCGCCGGCACCCCCAAGGGCGGCATGGTGGTCATCCAGGAAATCTTCGGCGTCAACCAGCACATCCGCGCCGTCACCGACAAGCTCGCGCAGGAAGGCTATGCGGCAGTGGCGCCGGCGCTGTTCGACCGCCAGACCAAGGGCTTCGAATGCGGCTACACGCCTGACGAGATCGCCAATGCGCGCAAGTTCATCGCCAATCCGGACTGGGACGCGATGCTGCGCGATACCCAGGCGGCGATCAACGAACTCAAGTCGGCCGGGCCGGTCGGCATCATGGGTTTCTGCATGGGTGGCAGTATCGCGTTCCTCGCCGCCTGCCGGCTCTCCGGGTTGTCGGCCTCGGTCGCCTATTACGGCGGCGCCATCGCCAAGTTCGCCGACGAGAAGCCGAAGTGCCCGATCATGATGCATTTCGGCGAGACCGACGCGGCGATCCCGATGACCGACGTCGAGATGATCAAGCAGAAGCAGCCGACGGCGGAGATCTTCGCGTACCCGGTCGCCGGCCACGGCTTCCACTGCGACGAGCGCGGCAGCTTCCACGAGCCGAGCGCCAAGCTCGCCTGGCAGCGCTCGCTCGACTTCCTCGACAAGCACATGAAGAAGTGAGAGCCGCCTCACGCGTTTCAGCGCACCGCAGCCAGCTCTTGTCAGCCCGGGGCTCAGTCCGGGACGCGACGCCGCGGAATCCACGACTTGCGGTAGATGCCACGATTACCGCTGCATGCGTCCGGGACAGCCGTTCGGCCTTCCATACGTCCGCTGTCAGAACCAGCGCTCGGTGATCGTGATGGTGTCGCCGGGGCGCACCGGCGCGATCTTCGGCACCTTCTGGCGCGCGTCAGGCCGCCCGCCGAGCGGCTGACTTCGGCGTTCCAGCGGTAGGCGCGCGGCGTGAAGCCGCCGGCGATGGCCACCGCGGTCTCCACCGTCATGTTGGGGACATAGGGATACTGTCCGGGCAAAAGCACTTCGCCGAGGATAAAGAACGGCCGGTAGGTCTCGACCTCGATCGCCACATACGGGTCGCGGATGAAGCCGTTGCGCAGGCGGTCCGTGATCACACGCGCGAGCTGCGTGGTGCTGCAGCCGCGCGCCACCACCGATCCGATGAACGGCATGTTGATTCGCCCGCTGGCATCCACGATGTAGGTATTGCTCAGGCCCTCCTGCCCGTAGACCGAAATTCGCAGCCTATCGCCGGAGTCGAGCGTGTAGGGTTCGTCCGGCGGCACCAGTTCGGGCATGACACTGACCACCGGGACGACCGGCGGCGGGGGCGGAAGTGCAACCGCCATCGCTGGGGGTGGCGGCACGACGACCGGCGGCGGCATGGGGACCGCTGCCGGTATTGGCGCGGGCGCGGCTGCCACCGGCAGTCCGAGCCTGCGGCCGCTGTAGACGATGCTGTCGATATCGCCCGGCCCGGCGGCCACCTCGGGCACCGGCGCGGATGTGTGCACGCAGCCGGCAAGCCCGGCGGCGAACATCAGCACGACAAGGAGGCGGCTCGGCCGCATTGCGCTCATTCCAAACCCGACCAACAGGGTTAATGAATTAACGCCCGATATGGTTAAAAAAGCCTTCACCAGCCGCCCGCCTCGCGGCTGTGCGCGCGCAAAAATTGCGCATTTGTGGCGCCCGACAACACCACGCAACGGCAAGGCGGAACTTACGAGGTAGCCCGCTCCCGGCTTGAACGGGCGGCAGCGCCTCGGCCGGCCGTCAGGCGACCCGTGCCCAGCGCTTGGCGTGCCAGACCGCGACCGCGATGCTGGCGGAAACCGCGCCCGTGAGCAGCGGCTCCATCCATTGCGGCGGAGCATGCGAGCCGTGCGCGAAGGTATCGCCGATGAAGGTCGCGACCGCGGCGATCGTTGCCTGCCGGTAGACGCTGTCAGTACTGCGGTCCATCTGCAGCAGCAGCGTGACCGTCACCAATGCGCTGACCACTCCGCAGATCGACGCGGTCAGCATGTGCTCGAGGCTGAATGCGGCAAGCACGTTGCCGCGCGCCATCACCAGGCTGCAGGCAAGCCACGCACCGGCAAACTTCTCGGCGGCCGGACGGGCGAGACCGCCGGAGCCCAGGTCACCGAGAGCGCGAAGGTTGAGGCTTGGCATCGAGCGGCCCTACTCGTTGGTTTGGCATCTAACCGCAGTGCGCGAATCGTTTGTTGCGGAGCGCCCTGCCTCTTTCCATCCTCAGTGCGCAGCCGCCGTCACACCGGTGCCGATCGGGCAGCTCACGCCGGTGCCGCCGACGCCGCAATAGCCGGCCGGATTCTTCGCCAGGTACTGCTGGTGATAGTCTTCGGCGAAATAGAACGGCGGCGCGTCGAGCACCTCGGTCGTGATCGCGTCGAAGCGTCTCGCCTTGAGCTCTTTCTCGTACATTGCCTTCGAGGCTTCGGCGGCTTTGCGCTGCTCGGGCGTGAACGCATAGATGCCGGAGCGGTACTGCGTGCCGGCGTCGTTGCCCTGCCGCATACCTTGAGTCGGGTCGTGGTTCTCCCAGAAGGTCTTGAGCAGCTTCTCGTAGCTGATCTTCTTCGGATCGTAGACTACGAACACAACCTCGTTGTGTCCCGTCCGCCCCGAGCAGACCTCCTCGTAGGTCGGATTGGGCGTGTGACCCGCCGCGTAGCCGACCGCCGTGATGTGAATGCCGTCACCGAGTTCCCAGAACTTGCGCTCGACGCCCCAGAAACAGCCCGCACCGAACATCGCGGTGGCGTAGCCCTCGGGGTAAGGACCGGCGAGCGGCCGGTGCGTGATGAAGTGGTCGCGCGCAGTCGGGATCGGCGAAGAGCGGCCGGGCAGCGCCTCGGCGGCCGTCGGCATCTCGAGCTTCTTCTTGAACATGAACATGCGCAATCTCCTGCTGAGTATACGCAATATAGCCACGCTCAGAGCCTTGCGCACCAGACGCCCTACTCAATTCTGGCAAGCCAAGCCGCCACCGGTCTTCACGGTGGCGCGAGCGGCCGTTGATGGGCCTATTCCGCCGCCGCGAAATCCCCCCTATGCTCGCGCCAGCGCCCTGCGCGCTTCGAGCATCGAAATGGTGCCGAAAAACAACCAAGCTGGGAGGAAATTCATGCGTCACTCGGTTCTCACGTCACTTGCATGTTGTCCGCCGCGCTCACTGTCAGCACCGGCGCCTGGGCGCAGCAAGCCCCGCCGCAATACGGCTCGCCGGGCGTTACGCTCGAACAGGCCAGGAAGGCGATCGAGGCCGCGGAAGCGGAGGCCAAGAAGAACGGCTGGCTGATGGCAATCGCGGTGGTATCGAGCGGCGGCCATCTCGTGTCATTTGCCAAGATGGACCAGACCCAGTTCGCCTCGATCAAGATCGCACAGCACAAGGCCCGCACAGCCGCGACCTTCCGCCGGCCGACCAAGGCGTTCCAGGACGGCCTCGCCGCCAACCCGGCCAACGTCTACCTGCTGACGCTCGACGACGTGATCGCGTCGGAGGGCGGCATTCCGCTGATGCGCGAAGGCAAGATCATCGGCGCGATCGGCTGCAGCGGCGGCACCGGCGCGCAGGACGGTCAGGTCTGCAAGGCCGGCGTCGACACTATCAAGTAGCGCCACCGATCGGAAAGCGAAGCCGGGAGGGGCCGTGGCCAACGCCACGGCCTTTTTTCAATCCCTGGCGTAACCGATGAGCTTGCGCCGCTTGCGGCCGAGCAGGATCAGCAACGCGCCCACGATACCCAGCACCAGCCACACCGGCTGATCCAGAAAATACGGCTGGAAGGCGTTTTGCCAGAACCACGGCCCGAGATAACGCTGGACCAGCGGCTGCAGATCGACGAGCGAATTCTGGTGCACGTTCGACCAGGTGGCGCCCACGCTGCTGATGAAGAACTGCCGGTCGGCGATCCACTTGGTGCCGTCATAGACCAGGAATATGAAGGCCAGCGCGAGGCACAAGAGCCCGACGAAGCGGAATACAAATCGGATCATAGGGAGGGCCGGTCAATTCGTTGGGAGGCCAATGTCGAGCCCACCGATTACTCTCCTCCGGCCGTCGGTTCAATCACTTGCCACGCGTGGAGCCGGGTGAAATTCCATCGGGCGGCATGATGCGTCCCGCCGGCCTGCGGCGCCCGTGGTAGCAAAGGACCATCGGGTCGCTTGAGTGACCGCCTCACAATCCGCTAGTTTGCTTCAGGCCGGCCATCGTTCGGTGCTCTCGGCGTCCCCAAGGAGTTGAAATGTCAGAAAAAACGACCGGCCAGCGCGGACGGCCGACGTTCACCGACCAGGAAGCATTGCTGTTTCACAGTCAGGGCCGGCCCGGGAAGCTTGAAGTCGTCGCCACCAAGCCGATGGCGACGCAGCGCGATTTGTCGCTGGCCTATTCGCCGGGCGTGGCGGTTCCGGTGCTGGCGATCGCCGAAGACGAGAGCAAGGCCTACGACTACACCACCAAGGGCAACTTCGTCGCCGTCATCACCAACGGCACCGCGATTCTCGGCCTGGGCAATCGCGGCGCACTGGCCGCCAAGCCGGTGATGGAAGGCAAGGCGGTGCTGTTCAAGCGCTTCGCCGACATCGATTCGATCGACCTCGAAGTCTCGTCCGAGGACCCGGACGAGATCATCAACTGCGTCAAGCTGCTCGGCAAGAGCTGGGGCGGCATCAATCTCGAGGACATCAAGGCGCCGGAGTGCTTCATCATCGAGCAGCGGCTGCGGGAACTGCTCGACATTCCGGTCTTCCACGACGACCAGCACGGCACCGCGATCATCGCGGCTGCCGGCCTGATCAACGCGCTCGACCTCACCGGCCGCGACATCAAGACCACCAAGCTGGTCTGCAACGGCGCCGGCGCCGCCGGCATCGCCTGCCTGGAACTGCTCAAGGCGATCGGGATGACGCCCGGAGAACATCATCCTGTGCGACACCAAGGGCGTCATCTACCAGGGCCGCACCGACGGCATGAACCAGTGGAAATCGGCGCACGCCGTGAGAACCTCGGCGCGCACGCTGGCTGAGGCGCTGGCCGGAGCCGACGTGTTCTTCGGGCTGTCGGTCAAGGGCGCGGTGACCAAGGAGATGGTGAAGTCGATGGCGGCGAAGCCGATCATCTTCGCGATGGCCAATCCCGATCCCGAGATCACCGCGGAGGAAGTAGCGGCGGTGCGCGACGACGCCATCATGGCGACCGGCCGTTCGGATTATCCGAACCAGGTCAACAACGTGCTGGGCTTCCCCTACATCTTCCGCGGCGCGCTCGACGTGCGCGCGAGCGCGATCAACATGGAGATGAAGATCGCGGCGGCGCATGCGCTCGCCCACCTCGCCCGCGAGGACGTGCCCGACGAGGTCGCGGCAGCCTATGGCACGCGGCCGAAATACGGGCCGGAATACATCATTCCGGTGCCGTTCGATCCGCGGCTTATCTCCTACATCCCGCCGGCTATCGCCAAGGCGGCGATGGATACCGGCGTTGCACGCAAGCCGATCGTCGACATGGACGCCTACAAGGCGCAGTTGCGCTCGCGCCGCGATCCGGTCGCGGGCGTGCTGCAGCGGGTCTACGAGCGGTTGCGGCGGCGTCCGCAGCGGGTGGTATTCGCCGAGGGCGAAGAGGAGCAGGTGATCCGCGCGGCGGCGAGCTTCGTCGGACAGGGCCTGGGCACCGCGCTGCTGGTCGGACGCGAGGATCGCGTGCATGAGAGCGCGACGCGGGCTCGGCATCGAACTCGGCGACGGCATCGAGATCATCAACGCCCGGCTGTCCCATCGCAATACTTCCTACGCCGCCTATCTGTACGAGCGCCTGCAGCGCAAGGGCTTCCTGCAGCGCGACTGCCAGCGGCTGGTCAACCAGGACCGCAACCATTTCGCCGCCTGCATGGTGGCGCTTGGCGACGCCGACGCCATGGTGACCGGCGTTACGCGCAATTTCTCGGTCGCGCTCGAGGACGTGCGCCACTGCATCGATCCCAAGCCGGGCCATCGCGTGATGGGCGTCTCGCTGATTCTGGCGCGCGGCCGCACCGTGCTGGTCGCCGACACCGCGGTCACCGAGATGCCGAACGCGCAGGATCTCGCCGACATCGCGGTCGAGGCGGCTGGCGTCGCGCGCCGCTTCGGCTATGAGCCACGGCTCGCGCTGCTGGCGTTTTCGACGTTCGGCCAGCCGCCGGGCGAGCGCGCCGTACACGTGCAGGGCGCGGTGAAGATTCTCGATCAGCGCCGCGTCGACTTCGAATACGACGGCGACATGGCCGCCGACGTCGCGCTCAACATGGATCTGCGCGACGCTTATCCGTTCTGCCGGCTTTCGGGCCCGGCCAATGTGCTGATCATGCCGGCGTTCCATTCGGCCGCGATCTCGACCAAGATGCTGCAGGAACTGGGCGGCGCGACCGTGATCGGGCCGCTGCTGGTCGGACTCGACCGGCCGGTACAGATCGTGCCGCTCTCGGCGAACGACACGCAGCTCGTGAACATGGCGGCAGTGGCGGCGTTCAACGTCAGCGGGTGATGCTCACGCAGACAATGGAGGCGACGATGCTCGACCGCAGACGCTTCACCGCCCTTCTGGGCGCCACCGCGCTCGCCGGCGTTGCCGCGCCGGCGTTGATCAAGCCGTCGTTCGCGCAGGGCGCCGCGCCGCTGCTGCCGCGCGGGAACTACCTGATCAAGAACGGCGCCGTCATCACGGTCGACACCGCGGGCGTGCTGCCGCGGGCCGACGTGCACGTGAACAACGGCCGGATCGAAGCGGTCGGTCCCGACCTTACGGTTGCGGGCGCCGAGGTCATCGACGCGACCGACATGATCGTGATGCCGGGCTTTATCGATACGCACTACCACATGTGGAGCGCGCTCGGCCGCAACTTCGTCGGCGACGGCTTCGGCTATTTCCCGGCCAAGAACGCGACCTCAAAGCTTTATTCCGCCGACGATTTCTACGCGAGCGTGCGGCTCGGACTTGCCGAGCTGGCGAACGCCGGTATCACCACCGTGCACAACTGGTCGCACAACACCCGCTCGCCGGCCCACGCCGATGCCGAACTGCGCGCCCACCGCGAATCGATGCTGCGCGCCCGCTATGCCTACGGCCACGTCGACCTGATGCCGCGGGAAGAGCCGGTGAGCTTCGCGGACGTCGATCGCGTCAAGAAGGAGTATTTCTCCTCCGGCGCCGCGTTCGAAGGACTCGTCCACCTCGGCCTGAACCTGCGCGGCCACTCGCAGAGCACGCCGGACACCTTCCTGATCGACATGGCCGGGGCGCTTGAGCGCAAGGTGCCGATCGCACTGCACGCGGCGCAGACGCCGCCGAACTGGGTCGACACCGCGGACTTCGAGAAGCGCGGCTGGCTCGGCCCGAACCTGCTGCTCTGCCATTTCGTGCCGGCGACGGACCGCGACGCCGAATTGATGGCCAAGACCAAGACGCCGCTCTCGTGGGCGACGCATTCCGAATTCCGGCTCGGCCGCGCCGGCAATCCGCGCGAGGCGCTGATGCGCATGCGCAAGGCCGGCGTGACGGTTTCGCTGTCGTTCGACGCCAGCTCGATCGCGCCGCCGAACATGTTCGAGACCATGCGCTTCACCTGGAACATGGGCATCCCGTGGCGCGGCACGCCGACCGAGAAGGATCCCGACGTCTCGTTCCGCGAGGTGATCGAGATGGCGACGCTGAACGGCGCGAAGGCGCTCGGCATCGCCGACGTCACCGGCTCGATCGCGGCCGGCAAGCGCGCCGACATCATCCTGATCCGCGGCAACGACCTCAACATCGCGCCGATCGCCGACATCGAGGCGAGCGTGGTGCAGTCGGCGACGCCCGCCAACGTCGACACCGTGCTGGTGGACGGCCGCATCGTCAAACGCCGCGGCCAGCTCGTCGGCCAAGACGTCGGCCGGATCGTCAGCGACGCCAAGGCGGCGGCGCTGCGCATCCGCACCGCCGCCGGCGGGAGGCTTGCGCCGCGCTGAGGCCGGGAGCCTGGGCGGACGGATTTTGCGTCCGCGCCGCCCTCGCGCTAAGTAACGCCGACAACAATCCAAGGGAGCAGACATGCCCGCACTTTCCGGCGTGATCGCCGCCATCGCCACCGCGGTTGACGACAAGAACGAGCCGGACTGCGCGCGTTCGACTGCGCTCGCGAAATACCTGCTTGCCAACGGCTGCGACGGCCTGAACGTCCTCGGCACCACCGGCGAGGCGACCTCGTTCTCGCTGGACCAGCGCAAGCGCGTGATGACCGCCTATCGCGATGCCGGCGTGCCGCTCGACCGGCTGATGGTCGGCACCGGCGCCGCCTCGGTCGCGGACGCGGTCGCGCTCAGCCGTCATGCCGCCGAGCTCGGGTTTGCCGGCGCGCTGGTGCTGCCGCCGTTCTACTATAAGGGCGTGCCGGACGACGGCCTCGTCGCCTATATCGATACCATCGTGTCGGCGACGGCGGCGCGGCCGGTCCCGATCTATCTTTATCACTTCCCGGCCCAATCGGGCCTGCCGTGGCACATGAAGCTGGTGAAGCACGCTGCTCGAAAACCCATGGCGGCCGCATCGTGGGCCTGAAGGATTCCTCCGGCGATATGGCCTATGCGCGCGAGATGGCAGGGCTGTCGCCGAGTTTCCGGGTGTTTCCGTCGACCGAGGCGGTGCTGCTCGATGCCCGCGCCGGCGCCTTCGCCGGCTGCATCTCGGCCACCGCCAATCTCAACGCCGACCTGTGCGCCCGCGCGTGGCGCAGCGGCGACGCTGGCGCGCTCGATGATGCGGTGACGATCCGCAAACTGTTCGACGGCAAGCAGCTTGTATCCGGGGTGAAGGCGCTGCTCGCCCATATCCACCAAGATCAAGCCTGGGCGCGGGTGCCGCCGCCGCTCAGCGCGTTCGCGGCCGCCGACCGGACGGCGGTGACGTCCGGGTACGACCGGGTCCGCCAGCCAGCCCGGCAGATGCAGGCCAGCTAGGGCCTGGCCCCCGCCCCCACCGGCTTTGACTTGGGCGAAGCGGGGCGACTATAAGCTGCCCGCGCTGGCGGCGAGGTTTTCGCCGCCGCTCGTTTTTGCAACATCACATCACGCCGGACAGATACGCGGGCTGCCGGCCGCCCGCAGGACGAGAAACAGGCATGGCCAATACGACTTCCGCCCAGAAGGCCACGCGCGTCATTGCGCGTCGGACCGAGGTCAACAAGGCGCGGCGTTCGCGATTACGCAATTCCGTACGCAAGGTCGAAGAGGCCATTGCCAGCGGCGATGCGGGCAAGGCGCTCGAGGCCTTGCAGGCGGCGGAACCGATCATTCAAAGGTCGGCGCAAAAGGGTATCGTCCATCGCAACGCCGCCAGCCGTAAGGTGTCGCGCCTGACCAAGCGCGTGGCGCAGCTCGGCAAATAACGCGAGTCTCGGCTTTCCCACTAAAAGCCCGGCGTTTCGCCGGGCTTTTGCCTTTCGCATTACCAGCCCGGCGTTCGCCGGGCTTTTGTCGTTTGTCAGCCGGCTGTGGGCAACGGTGATATGTTCACGTTTCGCCCCACTTCGATGTTGCGAATCCGTCACGACCGTGTGGTACTCGGGAACTAAACGAAACATAAACTTCACCGCAATGCCGCGGTGACGAGCGGTCGTTGAATTTGCGCCGGGCTACCCGCGGTTTCCGCTCAAAAAATCTACCTATTGCAGAACGACTTAGACTCCAAGAAGCGCGAAGGACCTCAATTTTATGACAGGCCGGCTGCGGAGGCTCAGCCTCGCCGGCCCCGGCTCGCACGCCGCCCCTCGCCACCTGACCGTTCGATTTTCTATTTGTAAATCAATGATCTATCGTGGGCATTCGCAGCTCCGCGAAGCGCCAACAGATCGGCGTGACGTGACCTCGGCAACCGGTGTGCTATTGAAGCCGTTGCAGCCGACCTGCGCCGTGCTATTTTGGCACCGCCGCCGGGGACACCGGCGGCTCTCAGTAAAACGGTTCGTATTCGAGCCCATAAAATTGGGGCGGTGAGCTATGTCCGATTGTCCCCAGTTTCGATTTTTCAATTCCCAAAGCTCGGGTCGTACGGACATAAGTCTTAGCTTCGTGACGCTCCGTCTTTAGTTTCGTAGCGGCACGAAGCGAACCTCAAGTACTTTCGTACCATTGGTTAGCGGTATCATCCTCGCGCATGCGCGGCGGATGAACGGAGTGAATGCGACTGACAGCATCGCGACGAGTTCAGAAAGCCGCCGGCTCCTGCTGACTCGTCGTCGATTATAACGAGTTTTCGGCACCCGTTCTCGTCTCGTAGCGTTTCCCAGCGTTCCTCAGTGCTTCCTGGCGTTCTCTGTAGCGTTCGCCCCTCGCGGGGCGCTGTCAGCGTCTGCGTTCCCTGGTTGCGTTCCCGCTCATTTTCACCGAGCCAGACCACAGAGACGACGCTATGGCCACGCAGCATGAACACTGGACGCGGGTCCGAGACCGCCTGCGCGCCGAGGTCGGCGACAACGTCTATTCGAGCTGGTTTGCCCGTATGGACCTGGAGGGCATCGAGGGCGAGACCGTGAAGCTGTCGGTTCCGACGCGCTTTCTGAAAAGCTGGATCGCCTCGCACTACACCGAGAAGGTCATGTCGCTGCTGGCAGGCCGAGCAGCCCGGCATTTCGCGCGTCGAGATCACCGTGCGCTCGGCGGCGCTGCGGCCGGTGCCGCCGAAGGCCACAGCCGCCGAAGTCCCGGCGCCGGCGCGCGAGACCGCGCGACAAGCACAACGGCGTCGAAGTCCGGATCGGCGGCGGCGCCGATCTCCGCCGTGCACGAGGCGCTCGGCGGCTCGCCGCTCGACCCGCGGCTGACCTTCGACAGCTTCATCGTCGGCCGCTCCAACACGCTGGCGCACGCCGCCGCCAAGCAGGTCGCGCAGGCACGCCGCGGCGACAGCGTGATGTTCAACCCGCTCTACATCCATGCCGGCGTCGGGCTCGGCAAGACGCATCTGCTGCAGTCGCTGGCCTGGGCCGGCAACGCGGCCGCGGAACGCAAGGTGCTCTACCTGACGGCCGAGAAGCTTCATGTACGGCTTCGTCGCCGCGCTGCGGGCGCAGACCGCGATCGCCTTCAAGGAGGCGCTGCGCGACCATCGACGTGCTGGTGATCGACGACCTCCAGTTCCTGCAGGGCAAATCGACCCAGGCCGAGTTCTGTCACACCCTCAACGCGCTGATCGACGCCGGCCGGCAGGTCGTGATCGCCGCCGACCGGCCGCCTTCCGAACTCGAAAGCCTCGACGAGCGCGTGCGCTCGCGGCTCGCCGGCGGCCTGTCGGTCGAGATGGGCGCGCTCGGCGAGGAGCTGCGGCTCGAAATCCTGAAGACCGCGCCGCGGCGGCGCGGCAGCATCCATCCCGGCTTCGACGTGCCGCCGCCGGTGCTGGCCTTCATCGCCAAGGCGGTGACGCATAACGGCCGCGACCTCGAAGGCGCGCTCAACCGGCTGCTCGCCCACAGCAAGCTGACCGGCCAGCCGGTCACGCTGGAAATGGCCGAGCGCGAGGTCCGCGACCTGATCCGGCCGCAGGAGCCCAAGCGGGTCAAGATCGAGGACATCCAGCGCATCGTCGCGCGCCAGTACAACGTCAGCCGCGCCGACCTGCTGTCGTCGCGGCGCACCGCCAACGTGGTGCGTCCGCGCCAGGTGGCGATGTATCTGGCCAAGACCTTGACGCTGCGTTCGCTGCCGGAGATCGGCCGGCGGTTCGGCGGGCGCGACCACACCACCGTCCTGCACGCAGTCCGCAAGATCGAGAATCTCGTCAATACCGACAACGCGCTCGCCGAGGAGATCGAAATCCTCAAGCGCCAACTGCAGGAGTGACTGCACTCCTGCTTGCGCAGGCGGCCTTGCCGCCGCGCGCTTGGGGCGAACCGCGCGCGTGGCCGAACTGCCGTCGACTTGTGCGCGCGCGCGTCCTTGGCCCCAGGTGCGCGTTGATAAGGCGTCCAGCACCGCCGCCCTTGCGAAATCCCCCCGTCCACGGCACTTTCGTTGCCCCTCAGCCTGGACCCGCCATGAAGGTCACCGTCGAGCGCGCCGAACTGTTGAAGTCCCTGGGCCACGTCCATCGGGTGGTGGAGCGGCGCAATACCATTCCCATTCTGGCCAACGTCCTGATCAAGGCCGATAAGTCGAAGCTCGCCTTCAAAGCCACCGATCTCGACCTCGAAATCACCGAGACCATCGCCGCCGAGGTCGGGCCCGGCGGCTCGACCACCGTGCCGGCCCATATGTTCTACGAGATCGTGCGCAAGCTGCCCGAGGGCGCGCAGATCGTGCTCGAAGGCTCGGGCGACCGCGCCATGCTGACGATCCGCGCCGGCCGGTCCCGCTTCACCCTGCAGACGTTGCCGGAGAGCGATTTTCCCGATCTCGCCGCCGGCGACATGACCCACACGTTCAAGGTCGCGGCCGCCGATCTCAAGCGGCTGATCGACAAGACCCAGTTTGCGATCTCCACCGAGGAGACGCGCTACTACCTCAACGGCATCTACCTGCACACCGCGGGTACCGCCAAGGCGGCCATGCTGCGCGCGGTGGCGACCGACGGCCACCGCCTCGCCCAAGTGGAATTCGACCTGCCGGCGGGCGCCACCGGCATGCCGGGCGTCATCGTGCCCCGCAAGACCGTGGGCGAGGTGCAGCGCCTGATCGCGGACACCGACGGCGAGGTGACGGTCGAGCTGTCGCAGGGCAAGATCCGGTTCACGCTCGGCGATGTGGTGCTCACCTCCAAGCTGATCGACGGCACGTTTCCGGACTACGGGCGCGTCATCCCGGCCGGCAACGACAAGGAACTCATCGTCGACAAGAAGGAATTCGAGCAGGCGGTCGACCGCGTCTCGACGGTGTCGAGCGAACGCGGCCGCGCCGTCAAGCTGTCACTGTCCAACGGCAAGCTGATGCTCTCGGTCACCAATCCGGATTCCGGCAGCGCCACCGAGGAGATCGAAGCCGAGTACGCCTCCGACCCGCTCGATATCGGCTTCAACTCGCGCTATCTGCTCGACATCGCCGCGCAACTCGAAGGCGAGGCCGCGGTGCTCAAGCTGGCCGATCCCGGCTCGCCGACGCTGATCCAGGACCGCGAGGCCAAAGGCGCGCTTTACGTGCTGATGCCGATGCGGGTGTAGCTCGTCGCCGCCGCCTGCGCGATTTCACGTCGGCACAGTTTCGCTCCAACCTAATTCGCTTCCGCCTTGTCGAGCCGCTGTTCGACGAAGGTCTCCAGGTTGCGCCGGATTTCCTGGTGGCTTGCGTTCAGCACGCAATGCTTGATGACCAAAGTCGAATACGACTTCAGGCCATGATGCGTCTCGCTCGTCGAGGCCACGAAGAGTTGCTCGATCCCGCCGCCCGCCGCGCGGAACCGCTCGACGAATTCACTTTGATTCTGGCTTGGCACCACCTTGTCCTGCGGATCGGTGAGCACGATGATCCTGCGCTGAACTGTTCCGAAGGATCTGCGGGAATCATTTTCACCGGGTCGAATCGTTCCAGCTCGGGTGTGTCGACCGGCTTCGCCTTCGTCAGCAACGCCAGGCGCCCGGAACCCGGCACCGCGCAGCCGATGTCCCCGCGCAACGCCAGCAACCCGCCGATCAGCGTCGAGCCGCCGGAATTGCCGAACAGGTGAAATCCGCGGTAGCCGTGCCGTTCCTTGATCGCATCGAGCGCCGCGTTCGTGACACGCAGTTCGAGCATGGTCCGGCGCAGGCCATGATGGCCGGATGAGCCATCGAGCCCCATGCGCCCAAGAATGATCGCGGTCGCCCCGGTGCGTCGCGAAAGCTTGCGCGCCTGATCGGCCAGATCCGCGGTATCGATGTCCTTGGCGCGGCGCTCCTGGTTGCTATTCTTGCGAGCCCGGCTGCGATGCTTTCCGCTCCGGATGTTCTCATGCAGGGTGTCGAACGTCGGCTTGTCGCCGCTGAGATAAACCACCGGCTGAGCGTCGCTGCCGCCGGCAGCCGAAACGTAATAGCGCATGCAGAAGCCATGCCCGTAGGCAGTCACCCAAACGGCATGGCGGATTTGGCCGCATGCTTCGGCCGTTATGTCGCTGCCGCGCAACATGTCGCGCGCCCTGATGGTCTCGCTGCGCGCCGGACTTGAGGCCAGCAGCGCCCCGGCGACCACCACGCCCCAGCTCCACACGAACGTCATGCGACCGACGCGATGGCATTGCAGGTTCATCGGTTCCCTCCCGTTGTCTCGACGCTGCGATTGACTTGCCAGAAGGATGGGCGGATTTCTGTGACGGCCGTCACACGGCCACCCCCGTCATTGACGGAGGCGGCGTCATATCGAGTCGCACCGGACTCGGATAACGTCCTGAAGTTGGTAGATCGATCGCACGCCTGATCTCACTGGTGCCCTCGGCGCCACCTCCGCTTCGGCGCAGAGGACAGCCAGAGTTCGTAACCCGCCGCCCATGCCCGCCGCCCGCATCCGCCGCCTGAGGCTGAACAACTTCCGTACCTATCGGACGGCGCAGATCGACGTCAGCGCGCAGGCGGTCGTACTGGTCGGCCCCAATGGCGCCGGCAAGACCAATGTGCTGGAAGCGATCTCGTTCCTGGCGCCGGGGCGCGGATTGCGCCGCGCCACGCTGGAGGACGTCGCTTTCGTCGAGGGCGACGGCTCATGGGCGGTGTCGGCCGATCTCGAGGGAGCGCTCGGCCTCGCGATGGTCGCCACCGGCATCGAGCCGCCGCCCGCCGAGGACGCACAGGTCTCCCGCAAGTGCCGGATCGACCGCGAACCGGTCACGTCCGCCAATGCCTTCGTCGATCATCTGCGCGTCAACTGGCTGGTGCCGGCGATGGACCAGCTGTTCGCCGGACCGGCCTCCGAGCGGCGGCGCTTCCTCGACCGGCTGGTGCTGGCGGTCGATGCCGAGCACATGACCCGGGTCAATGCGCTCGACCGGTCGCTGCGATCGCGCAACCGGCTGCTGGAGGATCCGCGCGCCGATTCGCATTGGCTCGATGCCATCGAGCACGAAACCGCCGAACTCGCGGTGGCGGTGAGCGCGATGCGGGCCGAAACGGTGTCGCGTCTGCAGACGACGCTCGCCGAGCGCCGCAACCCGCCGTCGCCCTTCCCGGCGGCCGAGATCGCGCTCGACGGCTGGATGGACAAGCTGGTGAGGTCGCATCCGGCGGTCGAGGTCGAGGACCGTTATCGCACCATCCTGCGCGACAATCGTCCGCGCGATGCCGCCGCCGGACGTACGCTCGACGGCCCTCACCTCACCGATCTCTCGGTGACGTATGCCAGCAAGGGCATCGCCGCCGCCGAAGGATCGACCGGCGAGCAGAAGGCGCTGCTGATTTCGCTGGTGCTGGCGCACACCCGGCTGATCGCCGAAATGTCGGGCTTTGCGCCGGTCCTGCTGCTCGACGAGGTGGTCGCACATCTCGACCCGTTGCGCCGCGCCGCGCTCTATGACGAACTGGGACAGCTCGGCGCGCAGATTTGGATTACCGGCGCCGACGCCGCCGCCTTCGCGGACATCGAAGGCCGGGCCGACATCTTCGAGGTCAGTCCCGGACAGATTCGCCAACGCTAGTGGAGTGGATTTGACATTCGCTATCCACCTGGCCTCAAGCTCGCAAAGCGAATGTCAAATCCAAACTCCACTAGAATCATAGATTTGCTAGTGGTCCTTGATTCCAACATTCGCACAGGTGCATGCGGAAGTGGGATGCGAATGTTGGAAGCGGACCACTTGTGTCCGGATTCCGAAGTTCGCATCATTGTGAGGCACCTTCATGTGCGAACTTCGGAATCGAAGGACACTAGCAACTTATTGATCTAGTGTGGCTTTGGTTCAGAAGGCCGCATTTCGGACTCGCGGCAAGAATGATGCGGACTTCTGAACCGCCACACTAGTGAGGATCGCCATGCGCGCTGCCAGCTACGAGAAGAACGGATCGGCCCGCGAAGTGCTGCGCGTCGGCGACGTCGATACCGGCGAACCGGGCCGGGGCGAAGTCCGCGTGCGGCTCGCGACCTCCGGGGTCAATCCATCCGACGTCAAGAGCCGTGCGGGCATCAACCGTAAAATCGCGTTCCCGCGCGTGATCCCGCACAGCGACGGCGCCGGCGAGATCGACCGCGTGGGCGAAGGTGTCGCCGCCTCGCGCATCGGCGAACGGGTGTGGGTCTGGAACGGCCAATGGCGCCGCGCCTTCGGCACGGCGGCCGAAACCATCGTGCTGCCGGCCGAGCAGGCGGTGCGGCTGCCGGCAAACGTGAGCCTGGAAGCCGGCGCCTGCCTCGGCATTCCCGTCTTCACGGCGTATCAGGCGGTCGAATATGCCGGCATCGGCGATGGCTCGACCGTGCTGGTGGCGGCCGGCGCCGGAGCGGTCGGCCATTATGCCATCCAGTTCGCCAAGAAGAAGGGCGCGACCGTGCTCACCACCGTGAGTTCGTCCGCCAAGGCCGACCTCGCCCGGCGAGCGGGCGCCGACCATGTCATCGATTACAAGCGCGAGGAGGTCGGCGAGCGCGTCATGGCCATCACTGGCAAGCGCGGTGTCGACGCGGTGATCGAGATGGACCTCGCGGTCAATGCCCACCTGCTGCCCGACGTGCTCAGACCGGAGGGCATCGTGGCAATCTACGGCGGCAGCGCGCCGGAGCCGGCGATCCCGTTTCAGTTCCTGCTGCAGAACAGCATCACGCTGCGATTTTTTCTGGTCTATCTGATGCCGGCGGCGCTGCGCACGCGCGCCACCGCGGGCATCACCCGCATGCTGGAAGCGGACGCACTCATCCACAACGTGGCGCAGACCTTTGCGCTCGAAGACATCGTTGCCGCGCATGAAGCGGTGGAGGCCGGCAAGGCACTCGGCAACATCGTGGTGCGCACGGGCTAGTGTCCCGATTCCGAAGTTCGCATCGTTCTGCGGCACCCACATTTGCGAACTGGCGGCAATAACGATCCGGACTTGTGAACCGCCACACTAGGTCCGTTTCGACCGCGCTGCGATGTCGGCGTGCAGGGATTTGATCGTGGCGGACGCAGTCGTCACGAACAGACAGGGAATGAGTGCGTGCACGAACGCCGCCAACGCCGCACCGAACAGGCGCACCGAAACGCCAAGGGCGACACCGGCATGCTGAACATAGTTTTCGTCCACGGAACGCGGGTGAGCAAGAAAATACCTTTCGAGCACTTCTCGCATAAATTTCGTCCCTTATCGTCGCTCCCAGTAGAACATTGTTCTCATACAGCGCTGCCAAGGTTGTAGCAACGTCAGAACACACCAACGTGGCAGCTTTTTCCCCTCCATGCGTCAGCCAACGTGAAAAGCACAGCCCTCCGAGTAGCCCGCTCCGCAATTCGTCCGGCTACCTGGCCGTTTGCCCGCGGTTCTTTCGCTTCCGGGCCGGCGGCTTGTGAGCGAGACGCGGCAGGTGGCGCTGGACCGCCGTCTGGATGCGCTCCGCGGTCACTCCGGGCGGCGCCTGATTGCGCGCCACGCAGCCGAGCATGCGCTGCACGAGATCGTAGTCGTGCTCATCCCGGTAGGGCTTGAGGTCGAGGTCGGCAGGGACCTTCTCCAGCCGCTCGTCGCCGATCTCCTTGACGTAGCTCTGGATGAACCGGTCGTATACGCGCCACGGAATCCCGGCGGCGCGGACCGCTGCCTGCTCGGCCCTCATCGCGATCTGGTGGGCGTGCAGGTAATGCAGGTCGAGCCGGTCGATCAGCGTCTTCTCCACCTCCTCGTGCAGGATCAGATAGCGGTCGATGTCGATCTCGCGGCCGTCGTAACGCATCGATTCCGGCATGTGCCGGTCGATGTAGATCACGTCGCCGTCAAGGCTGTAGCCGGCGAGATAGGGGATGTCGTGGTCGCGATCGAGACGCTTGACGCGGCGCACGACGGCGTCGAGCGCACGGTCCATCATCAGGGTCGAGATGTACCATTCCGGCAGCCGCAGTTTCCTGTGCGGCGTCTCCGGATGGCAGCGGCGATGCGTCATGGCGCGGCTCCTGGATGCGGGCCGTTCAATTCAACCGCCGCGGGTTCCACAAAGTCCAGCGGCAGATTGGGATTGTGCGCAGGGAACGTCTACGCGGCTTTGCGCTTAACAACACGGGAGGCTGGTGACCCCAAGGCCCGTGCCATGGACGATCGATCGAACATTGCCGACACGCCGCGCGGCCAGATCGCAAAGCGGCTGCAGGACGCAATTGACGAACTGCACGCCAATGTGGCGCGGGTGGAACTGTGGGCGTCTGCACTGACGAGCTTCAGCCAGCCGATTCCCGACTACCGCACGAGCGAAAAGCTGGAGCTCAACAGAGCCCGCATGCT
Organism: uncultured Alphaproteobacteria bacterium; assembly: GCA_963807865.1. GTDB lineage: Bacteria > Pseudomonadota > Alphaproteobacteria > Rhizobiales > Xanthobacteraceae > VAZQ01. The sequence continues at coordinate 120,967 of CAWEDK010000032.1, forward strand.
GGCCAAGAAAAGCCCCGGCGAAGGGGCCGATCCGGCCGGTTCCGAGCGCCGCGAGAGCGCCTCGAATTGGCCTTGAAATTCCTTTATATACAACTACTTAAAGCTTGCACTTTGGGCTGTACGACACTCTGATTTCGTGTCACATGAAATGCATCTTTTGCAGCTCTTTCCGCGACTGATTCGCACGACTGATTCGAAGGTTCTTCATGGCTGAACCCGCCCGCCAGACTCCGCCCTCGGTGTCCGATTATGGGGCTGAGTCGATCAAGGTCCTCAAGGGCCTCGACGCGGTGCGCAAACGGCCCGGCATGTATATCGGCGACACCGATGACGGGTCGGGCCTCCACCACATGGTCTACGAGGCGGTGGACAACGCCATCGACGAGGCGCTGGCCGGCCACGCCAAGGAGGTCACCGTCACGCTCAATCCGGACGGTTCCTGCACGGTGCGCGACGACGGCCGCGGCATCCCCACCGACATCCACAAGGGCGAGGGCATCTCCGCGGCCGAGGTCATCATGACCCAGCTCCACGCCGGCGGGAAATTCGACCAGAACTCCTACAAGGTGTCGGGCGGCCTGCATGGCGTCGGCGTCTCGGTGGTGAACGCGCTCTCGACCTGGCTCAAGCTCACCATCTGGCGCGACGGCAAGGAACACTTCATCGAGTTCCGCGACGGCGAGGCGGTCGCTCCGCTCAAGGTCGTCGGCGACGTGGAGGGCAAGCGCGGCACCGAGGTGACGTTCCTGCCCAGCACCAAGACCTTCACGATGACCGAGTTCGACTTCCCGACGCTGGAACACCGGCTGCGCGAGCTTGCCTTCCTCAATTCCGGCGTCCTGATCGTGCTGGCCGACAAGCGCCACGCGGTCGAGAAGCGCGAGGAGTTGCGCTACGAGGGCGGCGTCGAGGCGTTCGTCCGCTATCTCGACCGCAACAAGGCCCCGCTCCTTCCCGCGCCAATCATGTTACAGGCCGAGCGCGACGGCATCACGGTCGAATGCGCGCTGTGGTGGAACGACGGCTATCACGAGACGGTGCTCTGCTTCACCAACAACATCCCGCAGCGCGATGGCGGCACCCATCTGGCCGGCTTCCGCGGTGCGCTCACCCGCCAGGTCACCGGATATGCGGAGAAGGGCGGCGTTGCGCAGAAGGAGAAGGTCGCGCTCACCGGCGACGACTGTCGCGAGGGCTTGACCGCCGTACTCTCCTGCAAGGTACCCGACCCGAAATTCTCCTCGCAGACCAAGGACAAGCTCGTTTCCTCCGAGGTGCGTCCGGTGGTCGAGGGCGTCGTCAACGACGCACTGAAAGCATGGTTCGAGGAGCATCCCGCCGAAGCCCGAATCATCGTCGGCAAGGTGGTTCAGGCCGCAGCCGCGCGCGAAGCAGCGCGTAAGGCCCGCGAACTCACCCGCAGGAAGGGCGCACTCGACATCTCGTCGCTGCCCGGCAAGCTCGCCGACTGCCAGGAGCGCGATCCAGCGAAATCCGAACTGTTCATCGTCGAGGGCGATTCGGCCGGCGGTTCCGCCAAGCAGGGCCGCAACCGCGAGTTCCAGGCGGTGCTGCCGCTGCGCGGCAAGATCCTCAACGTCGAACGCGTGCGCTTCGACAAGATGCTGTCGTCCGAGCAGATCGGCACCCTGATCATGGCGCTCGGCACCGGCATCGGGCACGACGAGTTCTCGGCCGACAAGCTGCGCTATCACAAGATCATCATCATGACGGACGCCGACGTCGACGGTTCGCACATCCGCACCCTGCTGCTGACGTTCTTCTACCGCCAGATGCGCGAGATCATCGACCGTGGCCATCTCTTCATCGCCCAGCCGCCGCTCTACAAGGTCTCACGCGGCAAGTCCGAGCAGTATCTCAAGGACGAGCGCGCGCTGGAGGACTTTCTCGTCTCGACCGGGCTCGAGGACACGGTGCTTCGGCTCGCCAGCGGCGAAGAGCGCGCCGGCGACGATCTCCTCGCCCTGGTCGAGCAGGCGCGCACGATCCGCAACGTCCTGCACGGCCTGCACAGCCGCTACAGCCGCCATGTCATCGAGCAGGCGGCAATCGCCGGGGTGCTGACGCCGGAAATCTTCGGCGATCCGCAAAAGGCCACGGCCGCCGCGCAATACATCGCCCGCCGCCTCGACGCCCTTTCGGAGGAAACCGAACGCGGCTGGCAGGGGCTGTTCACCGAAGGCGAAGGCTTCAGCTTCGAGCGCACCGTGCGCGGCGTCAAGGAGGTCGCGATCATCGATCAGGCGCTGCTTGGCTCGGCCGACGCGCGCAAGCTCGACGAGCACGCCGTCACTCTGCAGGCGATCTACCCGAAGCAGGGCATGTTACGCCGCAAGGACGAGCAGTGGCCGATTCACGGACCCGTCAGCCTGTTCGAACAGGTGACGGCGGCCGGTCGCAAGGGGCTGTCGCTGCAGCGCTACAAGGGGCTCGGCGAGATGAACCCCAGTCAGCTCTGGGAAACGACGCTCGACACCAACGCGCGCTCGCTGCTGCAGGTGACCGTCAAGGAAATCGACGACGCCGACGACCTCTTCACCAAGCTGATGGGCGACGTGGTCGAGCCGCGCCGGGACTTCATCCAGGAGAACGCGCTCTACGCCAGCGTGGATGTGTAGGACGCAGGTCACTGCGGCTTGATGCCGGAAAACCGGATGACCTCCTCGGATTGCGATTTTTCCTCGGCCATCTTGAGCTGCAGCGCGTCGGGGCCCGCTCCGATCCATTCGTAGCCGGCGCGCTCGGCCTTCTCGACCAGCGCAGGATCCTTCACCAGCTTGCCGACCTCGGCGACCAGCAGCGACACCACCTCCGGCGGGGTGCCGGCCGGCGCCATCAGCGCGGTGAATATCTCGGCGACGAAATTCGAGAAGCCGAGTTCGATCATCGTCGGCACTTCCGGCAGCGTGCGCCAGCGCCGTTCGCCGCTGACCACAAGCCCCGCCAGCGTGCCGGCGCGCACCAGCGGCTCGCCTGCCGGCAGCGCGGTGGAGCCGAGCTGAGTGGTTTCGGTCAGCAGCGACTGCACCACCTGCCCGCCACTCGGATAGGGCACATGCTGGACATCGATGTCGGCGCGCTGCTTGAGCAACTCGACCGCAAAGTGCCCCTTGGTGCCGATGCCGGGGGTCGAATAGTTCAATTGCCCCGGCCTGGCCTTGGCGAGCGCGATGAAATCCATCAGGCCCTTGGCGAAATCCGGCTTTGCCAGCATCAGGTTGGGCGAGGTGCCAAGCAGCGAGATCGGCACGAAATCCTTGACGGGGTCGTAAGCCACGCTCTTGTGCAGGAGCGGGTTAACGACCAGCGAACTGGAGCACAGCAGCAGCGTGTAGCCGTCGGGCTTGGCGCGCGCAGCTGCCGCGACCGCGATGTTGCCGCCGGCGCCGCCACGATTCTCGATGACGACACTCTGGCCGAGTTGCCTGGACAGCGGATCGACGATGACCCGCGCCAGGATATCGACCGGGCCGGCCGGCGCGAACGGCACGATCATGCGGATCGGACCGGCTCCCGGATAGGCGGGCTGCGCGGTGGAACGGCGGATCGTTGACAGCGCCGCCATCGAGGCGGCAGCGCCGGCGAGCACATTGCGGCGATTGGGATTGCTCTTCGTCATCATGAGGCCCAGCTCGATGCCTGGCGGCGGACCGCGTCGGTCTTTTGCCAGTAGGATTGCCAGCCGTCGGCCGGTCCGATGCCGTCGATGGCGGCGGGACCGGTGAGGCGGGCGGCGGAAGGAGCGTCGAGCACCATCAGCGGCTTGCCGCCGCTGCTCGCCTGCTCGATCGCCGCGCGCAACAGGCGGCGATAGGCGCTGATCGCCTTGTCGGACTGGCCGAGGTGCTCCCTGGTGCGGTCCTGGATCGTACCCATCGATTCGCAGGCCCACTGGTCGTGCACGTTGATGTCGGCGCCCATGCCCGTATAGGTCGCGTGCTCCTGCTCGTGCGGGTCATAGCCGTAGTCGTTGCTCTTGTTCTTGCGCGGAATGTAGTCGGGCAACTCGTAGAGCTCGAGCCGCTGGCGGCGCATCTCGTCCTTGTCGACCGCCGCGCCGAAGCTGGTGAAGATGGCGTACCAATAGTGCCGGGTGTCGTCGATCGGCACGTGCCACTGCGTGATCGTCATCTCGCTGCGACATCGGGATGCAGAACGCGTGCGGGAACAGCAGATTGGTCACCCGCACGTGGGTGTTGGCGTCGCTGATCCGCCGCAGGGTGACGACGCGCATGCCGTAGTCGGTCGGCTCGACCTCGATCTGCGGGCGCGGATGCTCGCGCATGATGCGGGTCATCGGCATGTCGGAATCGATCGAGTGGTCGCGGAACAGCTTGCCGTAGCCCTGCGACATGTCCTCGTCGTGGAAGAAGCGATGCAGGAACGAGGTGTGGGCGGGGTCGATGCCGACTTCGAGCGACTGCAGCCAGTTGCAGTCGATCATGCCCTTGAACGCGAAGGTGTGGGTCGAGGGCGCCATGAAGCAGTCGAAATGGGGAAACGCCGGCGGCTCGCCGCCGCCCAGATAGGCAAACAGGATGCCGCTCTTCTCGATCACCGGATAGGCCTTCTGCCGGATGTTGGCGCACATCCGGCTGCCTTCCGGCTCGGCCGGCGTTTCCAGGCATTGGCCGGTCGACGTCGAACAGCCAGCCGTGGAACGCGCAGCGCAGCCCCTCGTTCTCCAGCCGGCCGTAGGCCAGATCGGTGCCGCGGTGCGGACAGCCGCGCTCGATAGCCCATAGCGGCCCTGGCCGTCGCGAAACATGACCAGGTTCTCGCCGAGCAGGCGCACCGGCTTGACCGGCCGGTTGCCGGCAAGTTCGTCGACCAGCGCGGCGGGCTGCCAGTAGCGGCGCATCAGCGCGCCCGCGGGCGTATTGGGACCGGTCCGGGTGATCAGGTCGTTCTGCTCGGTGCTCAGCATGGCGTGGTTCCGTCAAATTCGCTTTTGCGATGCGCTCCAACTTACCGGATCGGCGCCACCGCAGGCCAGAGGCGCGCGGAACCCGGCCTTGCGCCGGGCGTTAATTCCCGGACAGCACTTGGGAGTGATGAAATGCACAAAGAAGCAGGCCATCAGATCGAAAGCGCGGTCGAAGCGCGCGCTGGCTTTCTCGACCGCCCGGTTCTCGTCATCCTCTGTGTCAGCACGATCGTGGCGGCGCTTGCGATGGGTGTGGTGTGGATCGGCATGACGTTCTTTGGTGGCGGTGCGGTTTAGCGAGGTGACCGCTAATGCCCCGGCAGCACCTGTACCTTCGGCGTCGTCGGCAGGCTGGTCTTTGAGACCACCGTCGACGGGATTTCGCTCATTTCGACCGTCCAGTTCTGCTCGCGCGCGGTCGAGAAAACGGTGCAGCGTGTAGGTGCTGAAATAGTGCATCGGGATCATCAGCGGCGCTTTGAGGGCGGTCAGCACCTCGAACATGCCTTCAAGATCGAGCGTCGCGCCGCCGTCGACCGGTACGAACACGATGTCGAGACGGCCGATCTCGTTAAGCTGCTGCTGGGTCAGGGTGTGGTGCAGGTGCCCGAGATGGGCGATGCACATGTTGGCCATCTCGTAGATGAAGATCGAGTTGCCATGCCGCTCGGTGCCGCCGCCCATCCAGTTGCGGATGTTGGTCGGCACGTTGCGCACCCGCACGTCCTTGTAATGGACGTCATGGCGGGCCGGCAGGTCGGGGCTGGGCCCCCAGCCTCGCAGCACATGCCTGATCGACGGATCGGGACGGTCGGTGTAGTGCGTAGTGTGGGCGTGGTTCATCGTGACGATGTCGGGCAGTACGGGCGTGCGGACATAGTCGTTGTAGTCGGTGCCGATGCGGACAAGCTGCGGGCTCTCGATCAGGAACGTCGAGTGCCCCGCATAGGTGATGCGCACCTGGTCGGCCGCCAGCGCGAGCCGTAGCGCAGCCGGGACAGTGCGTGGGCGCTGTGAGGCGATCAGGCCCGGACAATTCTCCATCATCTCGGGCTTCGGCGGCGTCTGCACCCGCTCGAACGCCATCAGCTTGACGGCGGCGATAACGGAAACGGCCAGTGTCGCGAGCACGATAGTGCAGAGACGTGCAAGTCGCGGCATGTGACCGTTCCTTCTGACGACGCAGCCGTTTCACATCGGGCAATGCCTCATGGCCCGCGTGGCTGAATCTGCCATGGAAAAAGGAATTGTGCCACCGGCGCACCGGGCGTCAATCAATGCAAAAGGCGGCGCGGGAATGCGCCGCCTGCCGAAAATTCAGTCAGAGTGCCGAGTGATGGCGCTATTTCGGCGGAACGATCAGCCCCTTGGAGGTGACGACCACCCAGCGTCCTTCCTGCTTGCGGATCGCGTCGACGCGGCCGAGCCCGGGAATCATGTCGCCCTGATCGACTTCGATGATCCCCATGCGGCCTTCGATGAAAGCCGTACCGCGGTGAACGTCCCGCAGGATCCAGCCTTCGACGACGCCGGGCTTGGCGCCGTTCTGCGGCGTGATCGAGCCGGTCACCTCGCCGTTCGGCGCGGCCGCGGCCTCGGCGCGACGCGCGCGTTCCAGCGACTCGACCGCCTTGGTGAGCTTGGCGACCGGTTCAGCCTGCGTGCGCTCCATGCGCTCGACGCGCTCGGTGATGCGGGTCAACTGCTGATTGGCGCTGCGATGGCCAGCATCGAGGTTCGATTTCAGGGCAGCCAGTTCGACCCGCGCCTGGACCACCTGCTCCTTCAGGGCATTCACCTCTTCGATCCCGAACTTCGGCCCGGCCGCAACCGGGGTCGGACGGGCCAGGCCAGTCACGACGATCGCGCCGAGCATGGCGCCGGCTGCCGCGGCTCCCGCGAGCGAGGCCGCCATGACGGCGAACGGGCTCAGCCGCCGGCGCTCCGCGACGGGCTCTTCAGCCGGGCGGTTCCCGGAGTTGAGAAATTCGGGGGGTGGCTCGGTCATTTCGTGGGGATCGAGCGGAGGCGAGTCGAGCGACGGGATGGCCTGGGACCCGGAAAAGCCGATGCGCGAAGTCTCGCGCGCCGATTCGATCTTGAGCGCCTCGATCGCCGCGAGCGCGATCTCGGTGGGCTCGCCTCGTCCGTCGCTCATGGCCGGCGACGCCGGTGGCTCGCTGGACGGCATGAGGGTCTCGACCTGGTCCCGGATACCCTCAACGCTTTCGTGCTTGCCCATCGCAAATCCCCAATTCGCCGTTCACGAATTGGAAACAAGTCCGGTTACCATTTGGTTACGATTTGGCGCTCGGCGGTGCTTGGCGGGGCGGCGTGACGATTTTGGTAAGAGAACCGTTACGGCACTACACCCCCAGATACCGGTGCTGGGTCTCCGGCACGGCGGCAAGCTCCGCTGACGTTCCGGTCCAGACCACCCGGCCCCGCTCGATCAGGTAGTGCCGGTCGGCGATCCGGATCAGCGCCTCGACGTTCTTGTCGATCACCAGGATCGACTGGCCGTCGTGCTTGAGCCGCGTGAGGCACTGCCAGATCTCCGCCCGAATGAGCGGCGCGAGGCCCTCGGTCGCCTCGTCGAGGATCAGAAGCTGTGGGTTGGTCATCAGCGCGCGGCCGATCGCCAGCATCTGCTGCTCGCCGCCGGAAAGCTGGTTGCCCATGTTGCCGAGCCGCTCGGCCAGCCGGGGAAACAGCTCGCAGATCTTCCGCAACGTCCAAGGTTCGGCGGTGCCGCTGCGGTTTGCCGCGGTCGCGACCAGGTTCTCACGCACGCTGAGATTGGGAAAAATCTGGCGCCCCTCCGGCACCAACCCGAGGCCGAACTGCGCCACCTGGTACGACGGCAGGCCGCGGATCTGCCGCCCGGCAAATCGGATGTTGCCGGCGCGCGCCTGGGTGAGGCCCATGATCGAGCGCACCGTGGTGGTCTTGCCCATGCCATTGCGGCCCATCAGGGTGACCATCTCGCCGGCCGCGATCGCCAGCGACATGCCGAACAGGACCTGGCTCAGGCCGTAACAGGTCTCGACACCGTCGAGTTCGAGCAGCGGATCGCTAGCCATGGACCGCTTCCTGTTCGCCCAGATAGGCCTCCCGCACCTCCTTGTTGGCCCGGATCATGTCGGGCGCTCCGGATGCGATGATCCTGCCGTAAACCAGGACGGTGATGCGGTCGGCGAGCGCGAACACCGCCTCCATGTCGTGCTCGATCAGCAGGATCGTCTGTTCGCGCTTGAGCTCACGCAAGGTGGCGACCATGCGCGCGGTCTCCTCCGGCCCCATGCCGGCCATCGGCTCGTCGAGCAGCAGCATGCGCGGCTGGGTGGCGAGCGCCATTGCGATCTCGAGCTGCCGGTGCTCGCCGTGGCTCAGATTGGACACCAGCACATCGCCGCGCCGCTCGAGCCCGACGCGGGCGAGCGCGGCCCGCGCCGGTTCGCGCAGCTCGGTCTCGCGCCGCGCATCGCGCCAGAAATGGAAAGAGTGGCCGCTGTGGGCCTGAACGGCGAGCGCAACATTGTCGAGCGCGGTGAAATCCGGAAACAGCGACGTGATCTGGAACGAGCGGGCAAGTCCGAGCTGGCTGCGGCGGTAGGTCGGCAATGCCGTGATGTCGACGCCGTCGAAGCGAATGTTTCCGGCATCGGAGGAAATCTCGCCCGCCAGCTGGCCGATCAGCGTCGTCTTGCCGGCGCCGTTCGGCCCGATCACCGCGTGCAGCTCGCCGGCCGGCACGTCGAACGTGATCGACTCCGACGCCACCACGCCGCCGAAGCGCTTGCTCAAATTGTCGACCTGCAAGAGCGCCTCAGTCACGGCGTTCCCTCGCGAACATGCCATCGATGCCGCCGCGGGCGAACAGCACGACCAGCAGGAACAGCGGCCCGAGCACGATCTGCCAGTATTCCGCCACCCGCACCGCGCCATCGCCCAGGAACGGGTGGGTGGCGATGCGGATCAGCGCCGGCAGCGCCTCTTCCAGCACCAGCAGCGCGACCGCGCCCATCAGCGGGCCGAACGTCGAGGCCATGCCGCCGAGCACCACCATGACGATGAGGTCGCCCGACCGCGTCCAGTGCATGGTGGCCGGGCTGATGAACTCGGTGTGGTTGGCCAGCAGCGCACCGGCAAGTCCGCACATGACGCCGGCGATGACGAAGCAGGCGAGCCGGTATCGGTAGGTCGGGAAACCAATCGCCCGCATGCGCCGATCGTTCGAGCGCGAGCCCTGGATCACCATGCCGAAGCGCGAATTCACCAGCCGCCACGTGGCGTAGGTCACCGCGAGCAGCACCGCGAAGCAGAAATAGTAGAACACCGTCCGGTTGCCGAGGTTGATCAGACCTTCGAACTGGCTGCGCGTGCGGATCGTGAGCCCGTCGTCGCCGCCGTAGCGGTCGAGCCCGATCGCCACGTAGTAGATCATCTGTGCGAACGCCAGCGTGATCATGATGAAGTAGACGCCGCGCGTGCGCAGCGACAGCGCGCCGACGCCCAGCGCGAACAGACCTGACGCCACCAGCGCGAGCGGCCACTGCACGAAGCCCGAGGTGATGCCCTCTTTCGCCAGGATGCCGACCGCGTAGCCGCCGATGCCCAGATAGGCGGCATGGCCGAAGCTCACCATGCCGCCGTATCCCATGATCAGATTGAGGCTGACCGCCGCCAGCGCCAGGATGAGGATGCGGGTGAACAGCGACATCAGGAAGTAATTGCCCGTGGAGGCGCAGTACACCGGAATGAGCGCCAGAAACACCAGCAGTGCGGCCACGAACACGTTGCGCGGAGTGACGAAGTCCGGTCATTTGCTCGACGCCGGGAACAGACCTTCCGGCCGGAATACCAGGACCGCCGCCATCAGCGTGTAGATCAGCATCGATGACAGCGCAGGTCCGGCGCTCGACCCGGCGCTGTAGCTCACGAAATGGCGCACGAGGTCGGGCAGGAACGCCCGCCCGATGGTATCGATCAGACCGACGATGACCGACGCCACCAGCGCACCGCGGATCGAGCCGATGCCGCCGATGATGATCACCACGAAGGCGAGGATCAGAATGTCCTCGCCCATGCCGATCTGCACGAATGAGATCGGCGCCCGCATCAGGCCGGCGAAACCCGCGAGCGCGGCGCCAAGCCCGAACACCAGCGTGTAGAGCAACTTGATGTTGATCCCGAGCGCGCCGACCATCTCACGGTTGGAGGCGCCGGCGCGGATCAACATGCCGATGCGCGTGCGCATCACCAGGATGTAGAGCAGGAGCGCGACCGCCAACGTCGCCAGGATGATGACCAGGCGATAGAGCGGGTAATAAACGCCGGGCAGCACCTGCACGGCGGTGAGCATTTCGCTGGGCAGCGGCAAGGTCATGCCGGCCGGCCCCCAGATCAGCCGCACCAGTTCGTTGAAAAATAGCAGGAGCCCGAACGTGCCCAGCACGTGATCGAGATGATCACGGCCATAGAGCCTGCGGATGGCGACCACCTCGACCGCCATCCCGACCAGCAGCGTCGCGATCAGGGCCAGCACCGCGCCGGCCACGAAGCTTCCGGTCACCGCCGCAAAGGTGGCGGCGAAATAGGCGCCAATCATGTAGAGCGAGCCGTGCGCCAGGTTGACCAGGTCCATGATGCCGAAGATCAGCGTCAGACCGGCCGCCAGCAGGAACAACAGCATCCCCAACTGGATGCCGTTCAGGCACTGCTCGATGAAATACAGCATCGCTCCAGTCTCGCGGGCTCACTCTGCCTCTGCGCGTCGCAGGACGATGGCCTGCAAGAACGATGCCCTGAAAAAGCAGTCCCCGGCAACAACCATGGCTTGCGGCGCGATTCCCTGCAAAGGTGATGCCATTGTTTCCCCCAAGGAAAAGGACGGCAGGAGCATCGCTCGGCTGCCGTCCCGGTTTTCTCACGCAGCGATCATTTCATCGGGCACTTGCCGACGTGCTTGTCCTGGTCGTTCTCGACGATGGTGGCGACCGTCTTGAGCACGTAGTCGTCGCCCTGCTTGACCACGTCCTGCAGGTAGAAGTTCTGGATCGGAATGTGGTTGGGGCCGAACTTGAAGTTGCCACGGACGGACTTGAAGTCGGCCTTCTCCAGCGCCTTACGCAGGGCTTCCTTGTCGCTCATGTCGCCTTTGGTGGCCTTGAGGCCGCTGTCGATCAGTGCGGCAGCGTCGTAGGTCTGCGAGCCGTAGAACGACGGCCGTGTCTTGTACTTGGAGACATAGTCGGCGACATACTTCTTGTTGGCCTCGTTGGGCAGGTCGTTCACCCATTGCTGCGCACCCGGGATGCCGACTGCCAGGTCCTTGAGGCGTGGGATCGACAGTTCGTCGATCGTGAACGCGGTATAGAGTGGAATCTGACCCTTGAGACCGCTTTGCGAATACTGGGTGACAAACTGGATGCCGGCGCCGCCCGGATAGAACGCGAAGATCGCGTCCGGCTTGGCGGCGCGCGCCTTTGACAGCTCGGCAGAGAAGTCGAGCTGGTCCGGCCAGCGGGTGAGTTCGCGGCCAACGATCTGGCCCTTGAAGGTCGCCGCCACACCCTCCAGCATGTCCTTGCCGGCTGCGTAGTTCGGACCGATCAGGAAGGCGGTCTTGACGCCTTTCTGGTTCATGTATTGGCCGACCGCTTGCGGGGTCTGGTCGTTATTCCAGGAGGTCGAGAACACGTAGGGCGAGCACTGCTCGCCGGCCAGTTGCGAAGCGCCGGCATTCGTGACGATCGTGAAGGTCTTGGAATCGACCAGCGGCTTGAGCGAGGCCAGCATCACGTTCGACCAGATGTAGCCGACGACGAAATCGACCTTGTCGGACTCGATCAGCTTCTGGGTCTTCTGCACCCCGACTTCGGGCTTGAGCTGGTCGTCTTCGTAGATGACCTCGACCGGCATGCCGCCGAGCTTGCGGCCGAGATGGTCGAGCCCGAGCTCGAACGAGTTGCGCATGTCGTTGCCGATTGCGGCGACCGGGCCACTGAAGGTGGAAACGAAGCCGATTTTGACCGTCTTCTGTTGCGGCAACGCCGGCGCCGCGCTCAGCAGCATGAGCGCGGTCGTCCCAAGCAGCACTTTCTTCATGTCGTCCATCCTCCGGGGGAAGTGTGAGAGCTGGTGCGATCTTACTGGATCGACCCTATAGCCAAAAGCCCCAAGGCCGTGGCGTTTTGGCCCTTTTCCGGCTCTTTGCAAGTGCAACGGCCTGTTCGCGCAAGCTGGCGGCGTTCGCTTGCGTTGCCGCCAGCGGGGCAGTAAAGCATCGCGGGGACGGAGTTTTTGATCGTGAATTCAAAGAGGTACGGCGCATGTCGAACAGTAACGTCGTGAGCCCAACCGCGCAGAACGATCTGCGCGAATTCATCGCCGTGGTCGAACAGCGCGGCGAACTGGCGCGCGTTGCCGACGCCCATTGGGACAAGGAAATCGGCGCCGTCACCGAGGTGCTCTATCGGCAGAAGGTCGAGAAAGCGCCGATGCTGCTGTTCGACGATATTCCCGGGTATCCCAAGGGCTATCGCTGCGCCTACGGCATGTTCGGCTCGCCGTACCGGCTCGCGACCGTGCTCGGCATGGAGCCGTCCTGGTCGGACGACCGGATGGCGATGCTCGAACCACTACCGCGCCTTCACCAAGAAGAGGGTTCAAGCAGATCCCGCCCCGCACCGTGCAGGACGGCCCGGTGCTGGAGAACATCGTCCGCGACAACGAGGTCGACCTGCTGAAGCTGCCGGTGCCGATCCACCACGAGGACGACGGCGGCCGCTACATCGGGACTGCCTGCGGCGTGGTGACCCGCGATCCCGATACCGGGCGGATCAACGTCGGCACCTACCGGGTGCAGGTGAAAGGGGCCAACATCTGCGCCTCGTACATCTCGAACGGCAAGCAGGGCCGCATCCACCGCGACAAGTATCTCAAGGCCGGCAAGGTCTGCCCGGTGGTGATCATCGTCGGCTGCGATCCGATCACCTATCTCGCGGCCGGCTACACCATGCCCGACTCGATGTCGGAGTACGAATGGGCCGGCGGCCTGATGGACCAGCCGCTCGAACTGATCGAAGGCGAGGTCACCGAAACTGCCCTTCCCGGCGCGCTCCGAGATCGTGCTCGAAGGCGAGATCATGCCCGGCGAGAAGACGCTCGAAGGCCCGTTCGGCGAATGGCACGGCTATTACGCCGGCGAAGCGCAGTGAAGAACCGGTCATCCGGGTCAAGCGCATCTATCACCGCAACGATCCGATCCTGACCTGCGCGGCGAGCCAGAAGCCGCCGCACTCGCATCTGTTCGAGCGCTGCTTCCTGCGTTCGGCCGCGCTGATGGATTCACTCGAAGGCGCCGGCATCCCGGACGTGAAGGGCGTCTGGCAGCACCAGGCCGGCGCGCGGCCGCACGTTCTGCGTGGTCTCGGTCAAGCAGCGCTATTTCGGCCATTCGACGCAGGTCGGCCTGGTCGCCTCGCAGGTCAATCCGAACGGCTATATCGGCCGCTGGATCGTCGTGGTGGACGACGACATCGACCCGACCGACATCCACGACGTCATCTGGGCGATGGGCACGCGCTGCGATCCCAAGACCCGTACCACGATCCTCGACAACTGCTGGTCGTCGCGGCTCGACACGATGGTGACCGACTATTCGCGGCTCTACAATTCGCGCATCGTGGTCGACGCCTGCAAGCCCTACGAGCGCATCGACGATTTCCCGAAGGTGGCGCAGACGTCGCAAGCAACTCGCCTCCGAGGTGCGCGCCAAATATCCGGACTTGTTCCGCTAGGGTCAGGATTCAATCAAGCGCGGATGACAGATGACTGAGAGGTCCGGATAGATGTTGCAGTTCACTCACCCGGAATGCGCTCGGAAGATATGCCGCCATGCATCGCTGCGCGCGAAAATTTCCAATGACTGCCGCTCAAGCTTATCGAGGGTACGGTAGAGCATCGTCCGCTCGGAGGGCGTCAGCACGCTGAGAAGCTCCTGCTCGAGAGCGCGCGACACCTGCTCGATCTTATCGTGAAGGCGCCGCCCCTTCGCCGACAGCGACAGGATGGTGCGCCGGCGGTCGGCCGGATCCTCGCGGCGGAGCACGAGGCCCTGTTCGGCCAGCGCGTCGATGCCGCGGGTCACTTTGGCGGGCTCAAGGCTCGTGTGCGCGCCCGCGTCGCTCGCCGATAGTGGGCCGAAATATTCAATGACGCTGAGAAGCTTCCAGCTGTTGACCGAGAGCCCGAAGGTCGCAGTGTGCATTTCAGCAAGGCAGCGCGTCTGGCGCCGAGCGATAATCGAGAAGCGGTATGACGTACGCTGATCAAGGCTCAGTCGACCGGCGTCCGGCCGCACTTCCCGCTGTTTCCTCATAATGTTCGGTGCCGGTTACTTCTGCTTGATACCGGTCGAATTGACAAGCCGCTGCCAGCGCCCTGCCTCATTGGTGATGAAGCGGTCAAAGGCGTCGGCAGGGCCGGTCGCGACCTCGAGGCTTTGCTGCGCAAACCGCGCCTTCACGTCCGGTTCGTTGACCACTATGGTGAGCTCGGCATTGAGCTTGGCAACGATCGACTTCGGCGTCCCGGCCGGCGCCAGAATGCCGAACCAGAACTCTACGTCGACACCCTTGATACCCTGCTCCTCGAAAGTCGGCACGCGGGAGAGCGCGACGCCCGGCAGATCGGCGAGCCGCTTCGGTCCGGTGACGGCAAGTGCGCGCGCCTTACCGACCTGCAGGGTCGCAATGGGGCCCGGCATGCTGTCAAAGATCAGGTCAACGATGCCGGACTGCAACGCGGTCCAGGACTGTGCACCGCCTGGAAAAGGGATGTGAACCATATCGACTCCGGCGACCTGCTTGAACATCTCGGTCGAGAGATGGTGCAAGCTGCCGGGCCCCGACGTGCCGTAATTCAGCTTGCCGGGGTTCTTTTTGGCGTAGTCGATCAGCTCCGTGAGTGTCTGGATTGGCAGGTCAGAGCGCACCGACAGGAAGAACGGTCCGCGCAGCACCTGGACAATAGGCGCAAACGCCGTCGCCGGATCGAACGGCGCCTCCTTGGCGACCGCGGGCGAAATCAATACCGAGCCCGTGCTGCCGAACAGCAGCGTGTAGCCGTCCGGATCGGCCTTAGCGACGGATCGGCTGCCGGTTGAACCGCCACCGCCCGGTCGGTTTTCGATGATCACCGGCTGCCCCAATCGGTGTGACAACTTCTCGCCGATGATGCGCGCATAGACGTCGGGGCCGCTGCCGGCGGGAAACGGCACCATCAGCGATATGCGCCGGTTGGGATAATCCTGCGACCAGGCAGAGCCGTTCAGCATGCCAGGAAGCAGAGCGGCAAGAAGCAGAGCGATTCTCAGAATCATGTCGATGGTCCTGTTGCGGCAAGCATGTCCGATCATCGGCCCGGCATCACGTTACCCCGGCTTGGAACGCGACGCCGGCCGCGCGGCGGGCATCTGTCGGCGAGTGCTTCTCCTTGCCCTGCGGTCCCAATGCGCTATGCCCGCCATCGACCCGCAGACAGCTTCCGGTGACGAAGCCCGCATGCTCCGAGCACAAGAACAGGACCGCGTCGGCAACCTCGGCGAGCGTCCCCATCCGTCCTAAGATATGCAGCCGATCAGCGAGATCGGCGTAGCGGTCTTTGACGTCTTGGGGCGCGACCTGGTGCCACGGCTTCTCGGTCCAGCCCGGCATGACTGCATTGACCCGAATGCGGCTACTGGCGAGATCGAGCGCCTGGCTGCGCGTCACCTGCTCGATTGCCGCCTTGGTGGCAGGGTAGATCCAGCGCCCAGTCAGCCCGACATGCGCGCTCTCGCTGCTGAAATAGACGACGGAAGGCCACGACGACTTCTTCAGAAACTCAAGCGCGCGCCGTAACAGCATCACGTGCCCGAACAGGTTGCTGTCAAACCCGTTCTGCCAGGCGGCGCGGTCGGACTCGATCCCCTTGTCGGCGTAGGTTGCGGCAGCGTTCACGAGAAAATCGATGCCGCCAAAACGATCCGCAGTGAACGTCACGAGTTGGTCGATGTCCTCGTCGCGGCGAAGATCGGCATGCAAATAGCCGCAGCCCGGACCAACCTCGCTTTCAATCGCACGACCCGACTGGTCTTGGATGTCGCAGAACGCAACCTTCGCACCGGCAGCCGCGAAAGCACGCACGAGGCCAGCACCGATGCCGCTTGCCCCGCCAGTCACGATCGCCACGCGATCCCTGATGCCTTTCATTGTGCGCCTTCCTCAGACGATGATCGAAAGTTTGCCGTGCGGGCGCAGCGCTCCCATTGCGAGGATCGTCCGCTTTTCCTTGATCAGCACCGCGCCATTGGGCCGGACCAGCAGATATTCGTGCCGGCCGAAATAAGTGTCGGTGATGCCTTGACTGCAGCGAAAGGTGATGAAGCTCGACGCCGCCTTGAGCGCATCGCCGTCCATACCAGCGAGCCGCACGTTGCTGATCATCCGCTGGGTGATCGAGCGCGGATATTCGGCGTGTGCGGTCTTCTTGCCCAGGCGCTTGACGCGCTCGGTGAGATGGTGCTCGTCGTCCGCAATCAGGAACAGTGCCGAGTCCGGCGACGCATAGGGATCGCCCACCATCGGCGGCACGAGATAGCGGCATCCGGGCGCGAAGAGCTGGCGCCACTCGGTGAGCCGCCATTCATCGAGCAACGCCGCCTCATGGATGAGAAAATCCTCTATCTCCGAGCGGCTAAGATCACTGAGCGCGCCCATTCGCCGGTTACTCCGCCTGCAAGAGGAAGGCCTGCCAGCCGCGCCAGAACGCCCGCTGTGGCAATTCATCCTTGGTATCGCCGATCCTATCTTCGCCGTTGACGTCAAATCCCTTCGACAGATCGTTCCACGGCGCTTCGCGCGCCGCCGAAGCGGCGCGCTGACAGGATTCCAACGCCTCGATATCGTCCGGCGTCGCAAAGCCGCCGGGCCCGAGGAACTCGAGGAAATTGGTGAGCCTGCGGGAAAGCGCAGGTTTGCCGACCTCCTCGAGCGGCGCCAGCGACCAAACACTGATATCCATGTGATCGGGCGCGATGGGCTGGAAGACGCGCACCGTGATCGACATGATGTCGTTGATGACGAGATTGGGGAAGATCAGCATGTTGCGCGCGCATTTCGCCATGCGGTCGGCCCGCTCCTGGCCGTATTGCTGCACGAGCCGCGCGTAGATCGCATCGATCTCTACCCTGGCCTCCTCGCCCCACAGCGAAATCCATTGCGCGATCGGGCGGCCGTAGGTTGCCCGCCGCTCGACAACCGAATGGCCGTTGCCCAGATCAATCGCCTGCCCTTCCATCTTGCCGCGGCGCATGGCGTTGCCGGAGTTGGTCGCGATCAGATCGAGGTAGGTCGGGTGCAACGTTTCGACGTGCAGGATGTCGGTTGAATTCTCGGCCAGGAGCTTCCAGTTCGCACGGGCGCTGTACTCCTGCACACCGCCGACGATGTGCATGCCCTGCTCCGCCTGGTCGACGATGACATCGATGTAGTCGCACACCTTTCCCAGATAGTTCTTCAGGCTGACCGCAGCGGGATCGAAATTCAGGAACCAGAAGCCGCGATAGGCTTCGAACCGCGGCACCGGGACCATGTCGTTGCGGCCCATCGTATTGAAGTCGCGCGGGTAGGTTTCCGGCTCGGCGATGCTCATCGCCCGCCCAGTGTTCTCGAACGTCCAGCCATGATAGATGCAGCTGAAGTTCCGCGCCTGACCCTCGCGATGCCGACAGATCTGCGCGCCGCGGTGCGGACAAATGTTGAGGAAGCAGCGGACCTGCCCGTTGCGGTCACGCAGAAAAATCACGGCGCGTCCGCCGACCGTACGGGTCACGAACTGATTGGGCTTCGTCACCTCGGTATCGTGCCCGACATAGAGCCAGCATCGAGAGAAGATCCACTCCATTTCGGCGCGGAATATCTCGGGATCCGTATAGTTCGCCCGCGCCACGTTGAACCGGCCGCTCTCCACATCGGCGCGGACCGCCGCGCTGATAGCGGGCGCGTGCAGTGACGGCATGATCGATCTCTCCCAGAAACGGACTTTGGCACCCCCTGAGAACGCGCGGCGCCAGCACGAACGAGGTCGTTCGGCATCCTCCGCAACTTATTTGCGAAAATCAATAGTATTAATTCGAAAATATTAAGGATGCGGGAATCGCAAACGCTGGACCGTGGTCAATGCGAGAGCCGCCGCCACTGCGCGGAGGCGTCATTCCGCAGTACGCCGGCCGCGCTAGCCCGGAATTCAAAAAGCCGGCAACTGTTAGGTTCTTGGGCCGACCGCGTCGGAGCACACCACCGGAAAGACCCGGACGCGTCTATTCAGCAAGTCGCTAGAGTTTCGGCACGCTGGGGCCGCCTGTTACGCGCTCAACCGCGGATGCAATCCGCAGGAGCTTCAGGTCGTCACCGAGCGAGGTAAACAGCGTCACGCCGAATGGTGTGCCGGAGGCAGCAAGGCCGGCCGGCAGCGCGACCACGGGCGCTCCGGCCTTGCCGGTGCATTTCGCCGCCGATCCCATCGGTGCGATCAGGACGTCCGCGCCGGCCATTTCCAGAGCAGCATCGATGCCGGCCGTCCGGCTCAACGCGATATCGCGCGCACGATCCGCGAGATAAGCGGGATCGCGCAGCCCGGCGGTCGCATTCGCGGCAATGAGCAGCGCCTGACCGTAAGGAATTGCGTCGGGCCGCTGTTCGTTCCAGGCGATGAGCGCTTCGAGGCTGACGATCCCGCAAGGCTGATTGTGCGCCTCAAGAAAGTCGTTAAGCGCTGCCTTGAATTCGGTGCGGAACACGCAGGAGCGGACGTCCTGCAACTGCTCTGCGCTGGGGAGATCGCAAGGATCGACGATGCGGGCGCCGGCGCGAGAGAGCCGTGACAGAACGTCTTCAAACAATGGCAGAACCGCGCTCAGGTCGGCGCGATCCGCGATCGTACGGCGCGGCACGCCGATGCGCACACCGGTGAGCGTGTCGAGCCGTTCAAGTCCGTCTCGCCACGTGGGGTGGATGAGCGTGAGCGTATCTTTGATGTCGGCACCTGCGATCGCGGCGGCGACCAGCGCGGCGTCGTCCACCGTGCGGGCGAGCGGCCCTGGCGAATCCTGGCTGGGCACGAGCGGGACCACACCGTTGCGGCTGATGATGCCGACACTCGGCTTGTAACCGACAACTGAGGAATAGCAGGCCGGCGTCTGGATGGAATTCTGCGTCTCGCTGCCGATCGCGATCGGCGCGAGAGCTACGGCCACCGCCGCCGCCGAACCGACGCTCGATCCCTGCCCGCGACCGTATTCGATACCGTGGGGATTGCATACAACGCCGCCTGCGGCGCTGAATCCCGATGGCATCACGTCGGACACATAGTCTGCGAACTCGGTCATGTTGGTCTTACCCAGCACGACCGCACCCGCTTCGCGCAGGCGGCGCACCAGCGTGGCCTCACGGCGCGGCATGAAGTCGGCGAGCGCAGCGGCGCCGGCGGATGCTCTCATGCCCGTGACGAGGATGTTGTCCTTGAGCAGAATCGGGATGCCATGCAGCGGCCCCCGATCGACGCCGCGCGCCATTTCGTCGTCGCGCTCGGCCGCATCATCGAGTGCGTGGGGATTGAGCGCGCGCACCGCATTGAGCGCCGGGCCCGTGCGATTGAAAGCCTCGATCCGCGCCAGATACCAGCGAACCGCCTCGCTTACCGAAATCCGGCGCGAGCGATATTCGCTGCCGATCGCCGACACCGAACCGTCGGTCAGGCAATGTTCAATACTGCTGTTGACCATCCCTCGCCCGCTCCGCACGAGCCCACACGGACCGCGTCGTCCTACGACCGGCGGCGCGATGCTGGATCGAATTTCTTCCACGCCTGCTTGCCGTCGAACATCGTGCTGGCGCGTTGCTGCAATTTATCGAGCAGGCGGTAGAGCGATTCGCGCTCCCACGGATCGAGCGCACCGAGAAATTCGGTCTCGATCGCGTGCCGCATGGTCTCCAGCTCGCGATGCGCGCGCTTGCCCTTCGCGGTAAGGGACAGCGACACGCGTCGCTTGTCGGAGTGCTTCTGGTTGCGGCGCATCAAACCGCGCGCCACCAGTTGGTCGACGATGCGCGTGATTTTGTCGCGCTCCAGCTTGGTCAGCCGCGCTACCTCGCTCGGCGAAATCTCGGTACGGTCGCCGATCACGCTGAAGATGCGCCACGCATTCGCCGGCCGTCCGAATTTCGCAACATAAAACGCCGCGAGGCACCGCTGCACCTCGGTGACCAGAAGCCAGAAACGGTAGATGCTGCGCTCTTCCAGCGCGAAGCGAATACCGTCGGGATGGGACAGCCTGCTTTCCATACTCGATGCTCGTCGCGGGCGCAGCAAAGCGCTCGGGTAGCTTCCTCATAGCATGTGCGCCGACCGAACTCACGCTGCCAGTACACGTTTCGAGGTAGTTGTATTTGTCAATTGACTTGGGATTGGCGCCCACTTTAGAGTAATTGTCAGACTTGTCGCTGCCGCTACATGCGCCGAGCGGACATTCAAATCGAAGAGGGACGGCATGCTGATGCTTGGCACAGTGCGGATGTCGTTGGACGAGCAATGCGGCCGGACCAGCGGGTTGAACCGGCGGGCCCTTTTCGCGGGCGCTCTGACGGCCCTCGTTGCAGTCGGTTCTCCTAATGCTGCAAAGGCAGATGTCACGTTGGGCGTCCTTTTGCCCGCGACCGGCCGCGCCGCCTCCTACGGCCAGCAGCAGAAATCGGCGATCGAGATGTTCATGGAGCGATATGCCGACCTCGGCAAAGCGGGCAAGCTCAAGCTCATCATCTACGATACCCGTGGCGACAATACCGAGGCCATTAACCTGACGCGCAAGCTGATCTCGACCGACAACGTGCTCGCGGTGGTGGGCCCGCAGTTCAGCTCGGAGGCGGAGGTGAGCTTCCCGCTCGGTGTGCGCGGCGAGACCGTCATGCTGACGCCGATGGCCGCGAAGCCCGGCATTGCCGGCGCCAACCGTCCGTGGGCGTTCCGCTTCGCCCTGACGACAGAAAACGACTACCGGCCGCTGCTCGACGCCTGGCTCAAGCGCCAGTCAAAGCCGATCAAGAAGGTCGTCGTGCTGCATGATGCCAAGGACGCGGTCTCGAGCTTCGACGGCAAGAACGTATTTCCGATGCTGCTCAAGGAGCATGGTGTCGAGGTGACAGACACCATCTCGTTCCAGACCGGCGACATCGACTATTCGGCGCAAGTCACCAAGGCCAAGGGCCATTCGCCCGACGGCATCGTGGTGTCAGCTCTCTATAATGAGGCCGGCAACGTTACGCGCGAATTGCGCAAGCAGGGAATGAACCAGCCGATCGTGGCGGGGGTCGGCGTGAACGATCCCCGCTTCATTCAGATCGCGGGACCCGCGGCCGAAGGCGTGATGGCGGCGTTCGATTTCTTCGCCGAGAATCCCAACCCGGCCGTCGCCGCATGGGTTTCGGAGTTCGAGCGGCGCTTTAAGGTCCAGCCCAGCAATGCCGCCGGCTTGATCTACGACAGCCTCTTCCTGATGCGTGATTGCATCATGCGGCTGGGTCTCACCGGCACGGACATCAAGGTCGAGCGTGTCAAGATTCGCGACTGCTGGGCCACCATGACGGATCGCGAGGCACCGTTGACCGGCGCCACCTCGATCGACAAGAACGGCGATGCGGTTCGCAAGCCGGTGATCCTGCAGGCCAAGGGCGACCGGTTCGTGGTCGCGCAATAGTCCGCAAGTGTGCGTCGCTCATCAGGGCCCGTGAGGGGCCCGTCGCAGGCGAGTGCCTCTCGTGCTTCTGCAGCAACTCGCCAATGGCGTCATGTTGGGCAGCACCTATGCTCTCGTCGCCATCGGCTACTCGCTCGTCTTCGGTGTCCTGAGGGTCCTGCACCTCGCGCATGGCGAGGTGTACATGATCGGCGCATTCGTGGGCGTACAGGCCGTGCTCTGGCTGAGCGTCGGCCCCTTCGTTGCGCTGATCGGCGGCCTTTTCGGTGCGGCCGTGCTCGGTGTCGTGCTGGAACTGGTAGCGTTCCGGCCGATCCGCAAGCGTCAGGGCAGCTTCCTTGCGCCCATCGTCAGCAGCATCGGCGCCGGACTGGTGCTCCAGGAGATCATGACCAAGATCTTCGGTTCCGAGCAGATCGGATTTCCGGAGCAGTTTTCGAGCCGCGTCTACGATCTTGGCTTTGTGTCGGTGAGCGGCGCACACCTTTTCATCCTGGCCGTGGCGTTCGGCGCCATGGCGATCCTGCACCTGTTCGTCACGCGCAGCCGCTACGGCATGGCGATGCGGGCGACTGCCGAAAACCTGCAGGTTGCGAGCATTCTCGGCATCAACGTCGATCACGTAATCCTGGTAACCTTCGCGGTGGCGTCCGCGCTCGCCGGGATCGCGGGCGTGCTGGTCGGGCTCAACTACAACGCCATTTCACCGCACATGGGCATCGACATGACCACCAAGGGACTCGCCGTCATGCTGATCGGCGGGCTCGGCAGCATCTATGGCGCGATGGCGGGCGGCCTGCTGCTGGGGATCGTCGAGGTGATCAGTGTCGCTTATCTCGCCTCCTCCTACCGGGACGCATTCGCGTTTTGCCTCATGATCATCGTGCTGCTGTTGCGGCCGCGCGGCCTGTTCTCGGCCGGCATGGATGTCGAGCGTTGAGCCATGCTGGGGGGATACTGGGAATCGGTGGCGATCTTTCTCTGCATCAATGCCCTGATGGCGATGAGCGTCTATGTGCCGTTGACCGCAGGGCTGATCTCCCTCGGTCAGGGCGGCTTCATGGCGATCGGCGCTTACGTGAGCGCGATCATGACCAAGGCGGGCTATCCGTTTGTCCTCGCCTTGCCGGCCGGCGCGCTGCTGGCGGCATTTTTCGGATTGATTGTCGGCGCGCCGGCGCTGCGCGTGCGCGGCATGTACCTGATGATCCTAACGCTCGGATTCGGCGAGATCGTGCGGGTGTTCTTCCTGAATTTCGAGCCGACCGGCGGACCGTCCGGACTCGGCGGCATTCCTCCCCTCACTGAGTTGTCATGGGTGGTCGCTGCCTGCGTCCTGACGATGGCGGTGCTCTTTCGCATCCGCTGGGCGAGACTCGGGCGCGCGATGATCGCCGTACACGAAGACGATGTCGCGGCCGAAGCGATGGGCATCAATCTCCTTCGCGTCAAGCTTGTGGCGTTCTCGCTCGGCGCACTGCTCGCCGGACTTGCCGGCGGCTTCTACGCACATCAGGCGCTGTTCATCGACGCCAACCAGTTTGATTTTTCCCGCTCGGCCGTCGCGTTTCTTTACGTCGTGCTCGGCGGACCGGCTACCCCGCTCGGCCCGATGGTCGGCGCGGGGATTCTCACGCTGCTGCCGGAGGCGCTGCGCTTCATCCAGGAATGGCGCATGACCTTCGTGGGTGCGCTGCTTGTGGCCGTCGCCATCTGGCGACCGAACGGACTGATCACCACCCTGCGGTGGCGGAGATAACGCGTGCTCAGAGTCGCAGGAGTCAGCAAACGTTTCGGCGGCTACCTGGCACTTGACGAGGTGTCGTGCGAGATCGCGGCGGGCCGCATTCACGCGCTGATCGGGCCAAACGGCGCCGGCAAGACGACATTGTTCAACGTCATCTGCGGCATGCTTCCACCGAGCGACGGACAGGTCTATTTCGCCGGCGAGGACTACACCGGCCGCCGGCCCGATCTGGTGCTCGCCATGGGGATCGCCCGCAACTTTCAGCAGGTGCGGCTGTTTCCCGGACTCTCCGTCGTCGAGAACATCGCGATCGGCTGTCATTCACCGACCGGCGGCAACGCCTGGAGTGCCTTGCTCCGGCTGGGCTTCTTTGAGGGGCAGGCGGAGCGCACGGCACGTGCCAAGACGGCGGAGTTGCTCTCGCTCGTCGGGATCGAAGCACGTTCGGACGAACTTCCCTCCGAGCTGACGCTGGTGATGCAACGCCGCTTGGAGATCGCCCGTGCGCTGGCGAGCGGACCGCGCCTTCTTCTGCTCGACGAGCCGGCCGCCGGCATGAACCCCTCCGAAACCGTCGAACTGGGCGAACTCATCCGCCGCATTTGCGCGTCAGGCACAACCGTACTGCTCGTCGAGCACAACATGCGGCTGGTGATGGCGGTCGCAGAGCGCATTACGGTGCTCAGCGCAGGGAGGGTCATCGCCGACGGACCTCCCGCCGACATCCAGCGGGATGCTGCGGTGATCGACGCCTATCTCGGAGACCCGCTATGAGCCTGCTCTCGGTCAGCAACTTGCGTGTTGCCTACGGCAAGGTCGTGGCGCTCGATGGAGTCTCGCTCAGCGTGAACGAGGGCGAAGTGGTGACGCTGGTTGGCGCCAATGGAGCGGGCAAGAGCACGCTGCTCAAGGCGCTGATGGGGCTTGTCCCAATCAGCCAGGGGCAGGTCGAGTTTCGCGGTTCACAGACGAACGGGCGCCCTACGCATGAGATGGCGCGAATCGGCATCGCCTATGTGCCGGAAGGGCGAGGCACCCTGCGTTTGCTGACGGTGCGCGAGAATCTCATTCTTGGCGCCTCCGCACAACCGGGCGGCCGCGATATCGAGAGCGATCTGCGCAACGTCCTCGGCCGGTTTCCGGCCTTGGCGGAGCGCATCGACCAGGTCGCCGGCACCCTGTCGGGGGGGCAGCAGCAGATGCTGGTCATCGCGCGCGCCCTGATGGCGCGGCCGCGCTTGATGTTGCTCGATGAACCTTCGCTCGGTCTCGCGCCGCTGATTGCGCGCACGATCTTCGAGATCATCGCCGACTTGCGTTCGCAGGGCGTTACTGTGCTGCTGGTCGAGCAGAACGCCCATGCGGCTCTCAAGCTGGCAAGCCGCGCCTATGTTCTCGAGATGGGCCGCATCGTGCTCGAGGGCTCAGACTTGCTCGGCGATGCACGCGTGCGGCGCGCCTATCTGGGCGAGATCGAGGCCTCCTGAGATCGCCACCACGCCGCAATGGCGCCCGTAGTGGTGATCCATACGTCCTTACGTCCTGCAACGTATTGCAGCACCTCCTCGAAATACGTCACACGGTAGGGATGCCCCATCAGCCAGGGATGCACATTGAGCACCATAAGCCGCCCTGAGCCGCGGCCATCCTGGACGAGCCGGTCAATAGCGTCGGTCACGCATTGCACCCAGCGGCGCATGGTGATGCGGCGGTGAAAATGACTGAAGACGTCGTCGCAATCGATCGCGACTGGTAGCGACGTGATTGGACCGCCCGCGGTCGTCATTGTGTAGGGCTGCTCGTCATTCGGCCAGTCGAGCACATAGTCTACGCCGAGTTCGACAAGCAGCGTTGGCGTACGCGCCGATTCACCGTATTCCGGTCCATGCCAGCCAACCGGACGCCGGCCCGCCGCCGCTTCGATCGCGGCCAGCGAACCCGCGATGTAGTCCCGCTCTTCGGCTTCGCTCATCTTGGCTGAAATCACGCGCGTCACCGCCTGCCCGTGTCCGGCAATCTCGTATCCGCGCTTGACGGCGTCGGCGGCCACCGCCGGGCAATACTTCGCGGTCAACGCATCGATCGCAACCGTCGTGCTCATGCGATGCCGGTCGAGGGCGTCGAACAGCCGGAAGACGCCGACGCGATTTCCATATGCACGTGCCGTATAGACGCGGAAGTCCGGATAAGGGCCGCGACCGAAGCCGCCGGGCACGTTCGGAGGAATAAACGCGTTCTCGGGCGGCTGCATCTCGTAGTATTCGGCGCTCACCAGGATGGCGAAAGCGAGCGGCATATCGCTCGGCCAGCGCAGAGTCGCGCGGCGCGGCAGCGGCGTGCGCCGGTAGAAGTTGTGGCCGGTGTCGCTAGCCGCGTTGGTCGTCACTGGCGTGGCTCATACGGTGGCGCGGCGCACGGCGTCGTCGTAGTAGTGGTCGAGATAATAGCTGGCGATCTCGGCGCCGTGGGCATGCCAAACGTGCGGAAACGAGTTGAAATACTCGAGCGCCAGCTCGAGGTATCGGATGCGCTGCGGTTGCCCGATTAGCGGCGGATGCAGCGAAACGCACATCACGCGCCCGCTCTCCTCGCCTTCGGCATAGAGCTTGTCGAATTGCCGCTTGAGGTTCTCCAGAAATTCGTCGGCCTCAGCCGTCGCGAGCGCGCTCACGTCGTTCATCTCGACCGAATACGGCATGGCAATCAGTTTGCCCCCTCGCACGCGCAGCGGGAACGGCTGGTCGTCCATATACCAGTCCCCCGAATAGATGAACCCCGCTTCGGCCATAAGGTCCGGCGTATTTTCCGTGCCCGCCTGCGGCCCGGGGCCGCCTATGCCCTTCATGCGCACGCCCGTCAGGTCCTCGACCGTGTCCAGCATCTCCCGGTAATAGGCGCGTTCGCGCTCCTCGTCGTAATCGTAAAGAAAGCGCGTGTTGGACATGCCGTGGCCGAGAATATCCCAGCCACGCTCGCGGATCGCTTTGGTGATGTCCGGATAGAGCTTCAGCGCGTCGACGTTGACCACCGCCGTCGGTCGGATGCGGTGCTTGTCGAAGAGCTCCAGCACGCGCCAGAAGCCAACGCGATTGCCGAACTCCTGTCGCGAATAAGCGAGCACGTCGGGCGCCGGCATCCGAGTCCACGGGTTGAGCCACGGGTCGTGCAGCGGCGCGAATTCGTAGTCCAGCACCGCTGGACAGACCCACAAGGCGAGCCGCGCGTTGTTCGGCCAACGGATCGGCGGACGGTTGACGATCGGATCGTAATTGACCCAGTCCTGATCGGTTGCGCGCCGGGTGCGCCGCGTCGCAGGCGCGTTGGGCCGGTAGCCATATTGCAGCAATCGAACACCTCCCCGGGGCGCAACAGCGTTCAGCCAGGATGTTGCATTTAACAACTATCTTGGTCAATATTTCTTTCCCTGCCGGAGACAGCGCCATGGCGATCGCAGACGACTACATGACCCTCACCCGCGTGGGCCCGGGAACGCCCATGGGCAATCTGCTGCGGCGCTACTGGATTCCAGCCGTGATGTCCGAGCAGCTTCCCGAGCGCGGCGGGGCGCCGGTGCGCACGCGGCTCTTGGGCGAGAACCTCGTCGCGTTCCGTGATCCGCAGGGCAAGCTCGGGCTCGTCGGCGAATTCTGCCCGCATCGTGGCGCCTCGCTCGCCTACGCGCTCAACGAGGACGGCGGGCTGCGCTGCCTTTACCACGGCTGGAAGATCAGCCCGGCGGGCTCGATCCTCGATACACCAGCCGAACCGCCCGAGAGCACGTTCGCCAAGAAGCTCTGCCACATCAATTACCCAGTGCGCGAAGCGGCCGGGATCATCTGGACCTATATGGGGCCGCGCGAGAAAGAGCCCGCGTTCCCGCGCTTTCCGTGGCTCGATCTGCCGAAGTCGAACCTCCTCGTCGCGAAGATGTACCAGGAGTGCAACTACCTTCAGGGCCTTGAGGGGGATCTTGATCCCGCACACCCGAATTACTTGCACAAGGACCTCACAACCGCGGACGACGCGAGTTGGCAAGGTGCCGGATGGCAGTCGATCAATCACCTCATGTACGACGGCACGCCGAAGATTCACGTCGAAGAAACGCCCTACCTCATGCGGGTCGGCGCGGTGCGTAGGACGCAGGACCCGAAGACGAGCTACGTGCGCATCTTCGAGAGTTGCGCACCGTTCTATTCCTACGTCGCGGCCGGCCCCCACGAGTCGCGGCTGTTCAAGGCCTGGCAGCCGATCGACGATGGGCGCTGCTACACGTTCTACATTCACTTCGATCCGGATCGGCGGCTTGATCCGGAGGCGATCTATCGCAACTGGGGTCACCGCACCGCCCCGCCCGACTACAAGACCCCCTACAACAACGCCAACATGCACCAGCAAACGCGCGCCAAGAACCGCACCAACGTCTCGGGCATCAACGGCGCCGCCATCCAGGACCTCGCGATGCAGGAAAGCATGACGCCGATCTACGATCGCCGGCAGGAGCATCTCGGCTTCAGCGACCGTGCGGTGATCTTCTACCGCCGGCTCATGTTGCGGCTCATCAAGGATAACGAAGACGGCAAACCACTGCCGGGGCAGAACCCCTCGCTTGATTTCGATCAGCGCGGCGCCTCATTCACGATGCCGTCCGACCGGCCGTGGCAGGAGGTTTTGCACTGGCAGGAAGAATACGAAAAATCGCACCCGATCGCCGTGCCGGTGATAGAGTACAGGCCAAACCGATAGAGTACAGGCCAAACCGATAGAGTACAGGCCCAAACCGATAGAGTACAGGCCAAACCGATAGAGTACAGGCCAAACCGATAGAGTACAGGCCAAACCGATAGAGTACAGGCCAAACCGATAGAGTACAGGCCAAACCGATAGAGTACAGGCCAAACCGATAGAGTACAGGCCAAACCGATAGAGTACAGGCCAAACCGATAGAGTACAGGCCAAACCGATAGAGTACAGGCCAAACCGATAGAGTACAGGGCCAAACCGATAGAGTACAGGCCAAACCGATAGAGTACAGGGCCAAACCGATAGAGTACAGGCCCAAACCGATAGAGTACACCGATAGATACAGGCCAAACCGATAGAGTACAGGGCCAAACCGATAGAGTACAGGGCCAAACCGATAGAGTACTGGCCAAACCGATAGAGTACGAGTACAGCATTTGGCTTCAGTGATTAGTATCTGAAACTGGTAGCATGGTAGCATTGACTCACAACTTATTACTACTTTCGCTTTAGACAGCCATATTGGAACGAGTCGTCATTTTAATTCAAGATTTCTTACTCATTACATTCAATAATGTTGTCTATTGTCCTTGTCTATCAGATAAATTAAACATGACCAAAATTGGTTAAACATTTCCCTAGATTTGACGAAAATAAATTGGGGGTAATTTTTTACCCCCCGGTTACCGAAAACTGTAACCAAAAAATGGTTACCCTATAAGGGTTAAGATCTGAACGTGGTGTTGACGTCAATGGTTGAATGATTAAATGAACTTACTTGCATGGATGGAAGACTTGAATAAGAGCAATGCATGCTCCACTTGACAGCTTATCAGTGAAGCTCATTGCTCCAAACACAAATGCACTGCTTTCCTAAAAGACATAATAATGTCATTCATAGAAAACGTGTCGTCAAAATAAAATTAACTTGACATCAGGTTAAGAAAATGCACTAGACTCGTGCTTGCTAATGACAACAATAATAATATCTTTTTAATTAAGCACCTGACAAACGCACTGCGCTGTACATTTACATGTTATGCAATTGAACAATCTGACTACTAACAGAACAGACAGCCTGCAATACATGGCGCTAATAGCAGCCTACAAAGCATGTCCGCCCTACGGGACTCGAACTCGGTACCTCTCGCTCTCTACGCCAGTGTGTTATCCAATGCGCTATTGGGTCCCCAGGCATTCATAAAATTCAAGTATGTTTTTAATTTATACTTTACCCTCTTTTAAACAGGTACCACATATGTGTCTATTAAAGTTAACACTTAACAGTCTACAAGCACCTGTATGGAATGGCACGACCATACTTGGCCAAAGATTGTGTACAAGCTTCTTCACCATCTGATCGGTCTCGACTTTATTCGAGAAGGAGTTACATTCTAGCACGTTCAAGTCATCTGATCAAGCCATGCTACCATCAATGCATTTCTGGTCTAGTAGGTTATATAAATTTGTGCTTTTATTTATCTCATAATAAAACAACAACAATGTACCCGAAAGTATACAACACGAAAGGATGAACAGCCTTTTTCAAAACTCTATTTGCAATGGCATGCATGTGAGTAATGTAACCTGTACAAGTGCTGTACAAATACTTAAATACAAGACATATAGGACAAGTTAAGATAATACACAGAGGACATTTCATGCACCAACTTCCATAAAATAGAGAAAACTAAGTGCAACGGTGATTTGTCAATGCATTTAGAAAAACACCTTTACGATATGAAATAACTGGTTTAACAAGACCCAGATATTACTCACTTTAACAAAGATGCAACAATATCAAGTAGAGTTAGGGGTTAGGGAAGTGTTTTACTTACAGTATGCTTTCCTATGAGGTCGGCAGTCATCGAGAGTGATGTCACCAAGAGAATGCATCCTCCTGAACCCAGGAGAACCGCTGGAAGCAGAACGTAAATTGCACTTTTTGCCGAAAGAAACCACATTGCAGCACAACTGACGATCGTTAAAACAAGTCCCAGCAGACATGTGGTCTACAACACCAACATTCAACTCAAGAAGAACCCACTTAGCACAAAGTCTGAATTAAAGGAATTCAGCATTCCCTCAAAGCAAAGAATCTTCTATTTCAAACGGTGCTATGCTAATCTACCAAAATTGTCACATAAACCCTCAACCTAAATGCTCTCTTTTCTAAATCCTACAAGTCTTCGTGATAGAACAGCACAGTAAAATCAAAATACAAAGAAAACTAGTCAGACTCAAAGAAGGGTCAGTTATTTTTGAATTCCTCAGTTGAAATGCAAAATCCAAAAAAACATGACTAAAGTCTAAGGCAGAACATACAGACAACTAAAATAAACTGAGGGTTTAATTTTTAGTCCATTTTTGTAATGTTGAATATTCGGTCCGAAAATCTTCCGTCTATTGGGGTTAATTTTGCCTCTCGAGTATAAGTTGAAGGCCTTTTTCGTCACCCTGAAATGGACTTAAATTTCTCAACTTATAGTCGAGTATATATGGTAGTTCGGAAGTCAAGTGAAATACCTTTCGTCCTGCAATGGCGTTCATTGGACTCATCAGCAACGACATCACAAAGCCGCTACTAAAGACGACTAAAGGTACTATTGCCATGAAGTTCTGCAAGCATACACAAAAAGCCTTTTTAAGCCTTTGAACCGCATCAGATGCACTTGAGAGTCAATTGAACAAAACAAACTGTCATTGAACAGCAAAACATTTGTAGAACTACCATATTAATACCACTGAACTGCAACCCCAAATGGGTTCAGGCAGTTAAGTATGGACAAGTAACTCCGTATTGTATTGTATCTATAAATTTATATAGCGCCTCTTGCAGTGCACACAAATCAGCGGCTGTATATTAAGGTCAGAGGAACCATCTGTTTCCTAGCTTTAAAGCATGCTGAGGTAATCTGCACTTGTACAAAATCCGTTATTGACTATGTGTCTTGCTGTGCCATGGTGGCTAAAAGGTAGTGCTCACAACATAAGCTGCAACTGATGCCCACTGTGTAGCAACATCAAAAAAATCTTTAATTAAACGATCACCTCCCTCTGTAAAACCATTTGGAAGTGTGGTCCCAAGGTCGATGGGAGAAATCCAACTACAGGACACCCTTTTAAACACTTCACCTTAAGTTGATACATACTTACTCACTTGGAACTGATGGAGGCTGAGTGGGTGCTACTTAGTATGATATTCCATGACCAGTCTAAAGTATTAGTGAGGCAGATGGTGCTCAACTTTGTCATACTTGCCAGTGCTCCATGGTAATGCCAAGCAGCACCCTGCTTCATAGACAAAGCCTTGCATCTAACAATAAATGATTTCCTGATGTTGTGCCCTCTCAATGACAGACAGACAGACAATCAAATGAACCAACCTTCGTCAGCTGCAAGGAATCGGTTAAGTAGAGCGGCCAATACGTCTGAGAGACGTTTACAATCAAACGGCTACACATGTACATTAGAGCTATCTGAAATCAAACCAAATAACAGACACAAGACAAAAATTACCATCAAGTAACAGAGAAACAGTTATGCTCGCAAATATAAACATACCAGAATTCAAAAATAAAATTATCGACTGGCTTCATACTTTAGGGGTTTAGACAGCTAAAATGCCATTTTCAAACCCTTTACTAATTTTGATTGTTCCTGAGAAAATCTTCACAAAGATCGAGAAGCTCGTTTGCAAGACATTCTGAGAATGCGACTAGGCATAAGACGGTAATATCACAGAGCCTAAGGAAAACATTATTCAGGAATGAATTTTGTTGATTCAAATCTCTGTTTACCAGATAGAACTGACATTCTTTCAACCAGTCCAAGCAGCCGATGGTAGAATTATTAGGCAGTGCAACTTTAGAATCCACACCCAAAGTTTCTTGACTTGATTCCGTGGTTCCCAGGTGAAACAAGAGACTGAAGCAATTCCCAACAACTACACTGACAAGCATCAAATCCTTCAACAAAAACACAAAATTACAGTAAAAAACATTCTGCCACAGCCACAACACACAGTAATAGTAATAACTGATTAGAATCACAGAGCAACGTTAGCATCCAATTATGGTAGAGCTTGCACATGATTTAGCAGTACATGTAGTTATTTAACATAATTTAATATCGTTGTTACGAAAAACCTGATTATCGTATTTGAAAAATTACAACCGATGGAACTGAGTCAAGAGTGCCAAATAGAGGCAATATTTAAACCATTTTAAAATATTTAAAAATAGGTAAATAAGAGAATGAATATTACAATTAAATAATAAATTACCTTGAATTCAGCTGTCTGAATTGTTAGTTGATTTGTCTGCAGAGTTGTTAAGTCAGCAGAGAAGAGAAACCAGGCAGATCCATAAATTGTAACACTTGATAAAACCGTAAATGCATTCCTATAGAAACAAATCAACGCTGTTAACAAAGCAAGAAAGGCATTCTGCTTATTGAACTACTATGTGCAGCACTAAAAGTTTAGTTCTTCATTGATTCATTGACATCAGTTCATTGGTGGATGGTTTGGACTAGAATATTTTTGCAACAGCAATAAACATGTGCACAACCAAACAAATCATCCTCCCATCCATTCACTTGCTCACTAATACACAACATCCTGCTTAAACTTTAGTAACAGGTAGGCCTAAACTCGTCGTTGGCTAAAATCAATGTTGTTACTTGTTCCAGGTGTACTTGGTCTTCATACCTCAGTTGACACTGGTCCTCCATTTAGAACTATCTACTACCTCAAGTTTGCGACCACTTACCGAAACTATCTTTTGCAATAAACCGAAAACTTAACTCTCATACGTCTCTTTATGGATCTTAATGTTTCCCATTGCCAGGCTACAGCGAGCGCTTCCAAACCTTGTAAGGAGAGGCTACATCATATATTAGTTGCATTGTATTGTAAATCCTTCTGAAGCATCCATAAAACATATTTATTTTGGAATATGTAATACGATTTTCTAGCGGTTTAAGATTTTCCCTCAGTTTCACTTCAAGCAACCATCAGCAGTTGTCAGCACTATAGAAGTCTTTAGATTAGATTAGAGATTATTTTGGTAACCTGAAAGCATTCAGCTGCACCCGCTCCTGATCAACTGATGTGAGCTGAGGAATCAATGCTAAATGGGCAACCTGTGTTGCTGCCCATCCGAACTGAAAGATGGCGATGAAAGACGCATAGTAAAGAACTACGCCAGTTTCTGACAAACTCTCGCTGAATACGACTGGTCTCAAGAACAGAAGAGGAAACGAACAGGTCACACAAATCGTCCCTGAAAATGTACGCACCCAAAATTAACCCAAAAATCAGCATATGTACGCCCTAAGTGTAAAAAATTAAATAGCTTGGCAAACTTCCTTTTTGCTCAAGGCAGCAATTCCTTGGAATAAAAGTCAAAAATTAAACTAGGACCAAAAGGTATATATGTCTGGAAATTGGGCCTTGTCCTATGTAGGGCCTACTGTACAGAATGGTCCATTATTTTATTTTGCTATTAATAACTGTGCCAAGAGTTGTTATTAGCCCCCCCCCCCCCCCATGGGGATCATTCGGAGTTTCTCTTTATGAATGGTTGTTATTCCCATTGATCTATGTCATTATTAGTACATTACATAAGAAAAAGCTTATACAGCCATTATTTATATCTGTTGACACCTGACAGTGGTATTACCTGGCATCACTTACCAATAGCATGCCAACTCTTGCGCTTTCCATATCCGAAGAAGCCATTCATCTGATCCGATGCATATCCAATTATTGGGGTGCACAGTGCATCAACAACCTGGCCCCACAGCAGCAAATAACCAGCACTCGAGTTGCTCAGCTTAACAACATCTCTCATGAAAATGAGAAGATATGTGAACCACATGGCTGAACACAGATCGTTGAACACATGGCCAATGCTGTAGGCTAA
>CAWEDK010000033.1:0-46854 GCA_963807865.1 uncultured Alphaproteobacteria bacterium
ATGATGCCACGCTGTTGAAGGTAACCGTCTCGCTGGTCAGCATCGACGCTAACGGCAACGCCAAGGTGAGCTGGCGCGAACTCGCGCAATGGCACCAAGCGCGCGACCGGGTCGTCGGTGGCGTTGCCGGCTGCGCTGAAGGTGCCGAACACGGCGCTGGTGTGGAGCGAGGTGTCCTACACCTACAAGCCGACCATCGGCTATGTCGTGACCGGCACGCTCAACCTGTCCGACCAGATCTACATGCGTCCAGAAAAACCGACAGTCAAAATTCGGGGGGGTGACGCTGAGCGGACGTGTTGATGAAGCGCAACGCCGGCTGCCTCGCTTACGGGGGGGGATCGGTAGCGCGGTCGTCGACTTGATCTTCTCCATCGCGAAGCGCGACGTGACGTTGGTCAGCGGCACCGCCGCGATCAGCTTCTTGTAGAAGGTATCGTAGCCCTGGATGTCGGGCACCACAACGCGCAGCATGTAGTCGACATCGCCCGGCCATCCGGTAGAACTCCATGACCTCGGGCATGGCGCCGACCACTTCGGCGAACCGGCCGAGCCACTCCTGCGAATGGTCGCCGGTTTCGATCGATACGAAGACGGTGATGCCGAGCCCGATCTTGTCCTGGTCGACGAGCGCTACCCGCCGCTGGATCACGCCCTCCGCTTCGAGCCGCTGAATGCGCTTCCAGCACGGTGTCGACGACAAGCCCACGAGGCTGCCGATTTCCGCTACCGAGCGAGAAGCATCCTGCTGGAGCAGAACGAGAATTTTGCGATCGATGGCATCCATGAGGGGATGGGGAAATTAATGTCGCATTTGGCGGTCTGGCGAGGGCCAAATGTGCGAGTTGCGGGTCGAATTGACCTATAGCTAGAATAATTTTCTGCTGCAAGGGCGATCTGGCGAGGCAGCCCAGCCTCGCTGTCTCCCGCCTGTGTATCAGCTATGGCTGGGAGGCGGTTTTGCCTGGCGGGCGGTGAGGAAGGCCTCGACCTCCGCCCGCGTGGGCGCACCGGCCGAGCCGCCAAGCCGTGAGCACTTGAGCGCAGCCGCGGCCGAACCGAAACGCATGGCGGCGGTGACGTCGCGTCCCTCGGCCAGCGCGAGGGCGAAAGCGCCGTGGAAGACATCGCCTGCGCCCAGCGTGTCCACCGCCTCGATCGGAAATACCGGCTCGCGGCGCAGCGTGCCGCCATCGCGCCAGAGTACGTCCCGCGGGCCGTCGGTGACGGCGAGGAAGGCGTCCGTCATCTCGCCGGCGCGGGCCAGCCCGGCCGCAAGGTCGTCGGAGCCCGCGGTGGCGCGCAGGCATTCGCCGGAGAAGATCACGTGCGTGGCGATGCGCAGCAAAGGGTCCGCCAGTTGTGTCGGCTTGTCGGCATCGAGCACGACGGTGAGGCCGCGCGCGCGGGCCGCGGTGCAAATCGGCTGCACGAAATCCGGAAAGCGGTTGTCGGCCAGCACGGCGTCGGTGGATGCGACGAGGCCCGCCGGGTCCGGCGTCGGCGCCGCCGCGATCCGATCGTCGCGGTAGGTCACGATCATGCGCTCGCCGCGCGCGTCGATGAAGATCGCCGAAAGCGGCGTCTCGCAGCCACCGACCCGCACGCAGGCGCTGCAATCGACACGCTCGCGTGCGAGCGCCGCCAGCACCCGGTCGCCGTTGGCATCCTCGCCGGCCGGACCGCCGAGCGGCCCGCAGAGCGCAGCCGCCCCGCCGAGCCTTGCGATCGCCACCGCGGCGTTCGCCGCGCAGCCGCCGTTGACCGCGAAGTAATGCTTGGCGATGGTCTTGCCGTCCGGTTGCGGAAACTCCTCGACCTGGAACACCTCGTCCAGCACGATGATGCCGGCGCAGAGGATGGCGCGTGGGGCGACGCGACGGTCAGCGGAAGTCAATCTCCTCCTCCACCCAGGCGCGAATGATGTGATAGGCGATGGCGACCGTCGGCGGGGTCGTCAGCCCCTGCGGATGCGTCCGCAGCAGCATCTGCGCGACCTCGTCGCGATCAAACCAGCGCGCGTCTTCGAGTTCGGTGCGGTCGATGACGATGTCGTGCGACAATGCTTCTGCGTGGCAGCCGATCATCAGCGAGGTTGGGAACGGCCAGGGCTGCGTGGCGAAATAGGCTACGCGGCCGCAGGTGATGCCGGCCTCCTCCAGCGTCTCCCGCCGCACCGCGTCCTCGATCGCTTCGCCCGGCTCCATGAAGCCCGCCAGGCACGACCACATGCTGCCCTGGAAGCGGTAGGAGCGGCCGAGCAGGCAGCGGTCGCCCGCGACCGGCAGCATGATCACGACCGGGTCGGTGCGCGGAAAGTGCTGGACCTTGCAGGACGGGCAGTCGCGCCGCCAGCCGCCACTGGACAGGTTGGTGGCCGTTCCGCAATTCGAGCAGAAGCGATGACGCGCATGCCAGTGCAGCAGCGCCTTGCCTTCGGCGATCGGCGGCAGGTGATGAGCGTCGACCAGTTCCTTGATGGCGATCGACCTCAGATCGGTCACCACCAGGTCGTCGCGGGTCTTGAGCGTCTCGATCAACTCAGCATCGGGCGCGAGCGCGAACCGGCCGATGTTGTCCAACAGGCCGAGGAACATGATTTCGCCGGATCGCGACAGCTCGCGCGCCTCCGCCGGCGTGAACAACGGCTCATGCACCGTCTCGCGCCTTTTCAGCACGACCATCTCGCCGCCGATGACATAGACGCCGGCGCGCGGGTCGTTCTCCAGCGCTGCCTGTGTGGCCGCATCGTCGCGCCGCTCGGCTGCGCGCTCGATCAGGCTTTGCGTATAGCCGAGGCGCGGCTTGGGGCCGAGGTCAGGTCGAAACGGCATGAAATCCTCCAGGAGGGCGCGCGACGCTGGCACAGCCGGATGCCGCACGCAACTGACGCGGTCAACCGAATGCAACTTCCCGCCGGATGCGGTCGATGAAGCGGTCGAGCTCCGGTTGGCCGTAGGGGCGGGCTGCCGCGTGACCCCATACCGGGCGCGGCCAGGCGGGATCGTCGCGCCGGCGGGCGACGACGTGCACGTGCAACTGTGTCACGACATTGCCGATCGCCGCGACGTTGAGCTTGTCGCAGCCGGTGACGTCCTTGAGCACGCGCGAGAGCATCGCGATCTCGTCCATCAGTTGCGCCTGCTGCTCGTCGTCAAGATCGATCAGTTCGACGGCGCCCGCAACGCGCGGCACCAGAATGAGCCAGGGGTAGCTGGCGTCGTTCATAACCAGGATGCGGGCGAGCGGCAGGTCGCCGACCTTCACGGTATCGCGTTCGAGTTGCGGATCCAGCGACCAGACTGTGGCAGGGGTCGTCATGTCGTCGGCATCCTCAATCCGTCCGAGAGCTCGCGGTTCGTCGTGTGAGCATGCCGGTGAACCGGGCGGATGAGAAGGCAGGTGAGGATTCGCGCGCAGTTCCCGCTGCGATCTCGGCGTTTTCCCCAGTGATCACAGCCGGGGAGGCGGCTTGCTTTCACCGCGCCCAGGCCCGATATAGGGCGCGGGAGGTTGGCGGTGGACGAGCCACTCGCCAACCGGGTCAGGTCCGGAAGGAAGCAGCCCTAACGAGCTCCGGTTCGGGTCGCTCGTCAGCCTCCCACTTCGGGCCGCTCAACTTGCCGTCGCACTAGTGGTTGGACCACTAGACCGTCCGCCGCCGGTGCGTTCGAGTTGGCCGTGCCGATTTGACGGGCAGGCCCGAAAACCGCCGTGACGATGCAGCCCCGATTTGTGCTGAATATGAATTCTGGACAGCGCCCGTGCCGCGGTTGACCTGAGCCGTGGAACTGGCTGCGATAGGCCCTCCGGAGCCTAGTGTGGCGGTTCAGAAGTCCGCATCATTTTGCCGTGAGTCCAAATGCGGACTTCTGAACCAAAGCCACACTAGATCAATAAGTTGCTAGTGTCCTTCGATTCCGAAGTTCGCAAATGGGGTGCCGCACAATGATGCGAACTTCGGAATCGGGACACTAGCCGGGTGAATGCATGAGCGAGCCTGAGGTCGCGAGTTCGTCTGGTGCTGCGCTGGCGGAGTCGGCCGGCGGCGGCTACCGCGTGCTCGCGCGCAAGTACCGGCCGCAGACCTTCGAGCACCTGATCGGACAGGACGCGATGGTGCGCACGCTCTCGAATGCGTTCGAGGCCGCCCGCATTCCGCAGGCCTGGATCCTGACCGGGGTGCGGGGTGTCGGCAAGACCACCACCGCGCGGATTCTGGCGCGTGCGCTCAACTACGAGATGGCCGACGGCTCGGTGTCCGGCCCAACCGTCAAGATGCCGGGGCTCGGCATCCACTGCCAGGCCATCATGGAAAGCCGGCATCTCGACGTGATCGAGATGGACGCGGCCTCGCACAACAGCGTCGACGACGTCCGCCAGATCAACGACGCCATCCGCTACGCGCCGGTTAGCGCGCGCTACAAGGTCTACATCCTGGACGAGGTCCACATGCTGTCGGGAGCGGCGTTCAACGCGCTGCTCAAGACGCTGGAGGAGCCGCCGCCGCACGCCAAGTTCGTGTTCGCCACCACCGAGATCCGCAAGGTGCCGGTGACTGTGCTGTCACGCTGCCAGCGCTTCGATCTGCGGCGGGTCGAGGCCGGCACGCTGGTCAGCCATCTCGCGAGTGTCGCCGGTGGCGAAGGGATCGAGACCGAACCGGAAGCGCTCGCGCTGATCGCGCGCGCGGCGGAAGGGTCGGTTCGGGATTCGCTCTCGCTGCTCGACCAGGCGATCGCCCATGCCGCTGGGCCGGTCCGCGCCGAGCATGTACGGCAGATGCTCGGCCTGGCCGACCGGGCGCGAGTGATCGATCTGTTTGAAGCGCTCATGGGCGGCGACGTGGCGGCCGCGCTGACCGAACTGCGCGCGCAGTACGACACCGGCGCCGATCCGGCTGTGGTGCTTGGTGACCTCGCCGAATTCACTCACTTCGTGACGCGCGTGAAGATCGTGCCGGCGGTTGCCGACGATCCGGCGCTGATCGAGATCGAGCGCATACGGGGCCGCGCCTTCGCCGAGAAGCTCTCGATGCGGGTGCTGGCGCGAACCTGGCAGATGCTGCTCAAGGGCATCGCCGAAGTGAAGGAGGCGGGACGGCCGGTCGCCGCCGCCGAGATGGTGCTGGTGCGGATCGCGTACGCTGCCGACCTGCCGACGCCCGATGAGGTGGTGCGCTCGCTGGCGGACGGTAATGGCTCGACGCCGACGCAGGTGACACGTTCGGCTCCGCAGACTTCGGGGCCGACCGGGCTGGCGATGCCGTCGGCCATGCGTGAGCCGGCGATGTCGGGATCGAGCCCGGCGGCGAGTCTTGCACCGCGCGGTGCGCCGCGTGCAGCGCTTGCATCCGCCATCCAACCCGCATCCGATCCGTCCGCGCCGCCGGCAACGCCGCCGGTCGCCATTCACAGTTTCGAAGAGCTGATCGCGCTCGCTGCCAGAAACCGCGACATCGGCGTCAAGATGGCGCTCGAGCGCGACGTGCGGCTGGTGCGCTGCGAGGATGGCCGCCTGGAGATCGCGCTCGAGCCGAGCGCGCCCAAGACGCTCGTGCACGACCTCTCGCGCAAGTTCTCGCAATGGACCAACCGGCGCTGGATGGTGATCGTCTCGGCCGAGTCGGGCGAGCCGACCATGAAATCGCGCAGCGATGCGCGCCGGGCTGAGCTCAAGACCGGCGTTCAGGCCGACCCGCTGGTGGCGGCCGTGCTGGCTCGGTTTCCCGGCGCGGAGATCGTCGAGGTGCGCACTGCCGAGGTGGCAAGAGCAGCGGTCCCGGCGGACGACGACGCCTCGCCGGAGGCCGGGACTGGAGATGACGACACCGCCGACTTTCGTGCGGACGAGGACGACTGATCGTTTAGAGCATGGTCCCGAAAGGTTGCAGACTTTCGGATATGATCATGCGAATTGAACAAATGCTCAGAGCGAAATCGCGATCACCTCAATCGATTTGCTCAGGCGCGCAGCGGAGATAGGCAATGGCGGACTTCCTGGGCCTGATGAAACAGGCGGCCGAACTCAAGTCCAAGATGGAGGCGATGCAGGCCGAACTTGACCAGATCGATGTCGCCGGCACATCGGGCGGCGGCCTCGTGACCGTCAACCTCTCCGGCAAGGGCGAGATGAAGGGTGTCAAGATCGATGCCAGTC
Source organism: uncultured Alphaproteobacteria bacterium (assembly GCA_963807865.1). Taxonomy (GTDB): domain Bacteria; phylum Pseudomonadota; class Alphaproteobacteria; order Rhizobiales; family Xanthobacteraceae; genus VAZQ01. The sequence goes on from CAWEDK010000033.1 coordinate 6,160, forward strand.
TGCTGAAGCCGCAGGACAAGGAGGTCGTCGAGGACCTGGTTTTGGCGGCGCATGCCGACGCGCGACGCAAGGCCGAGACGGTGCTGCAGGAGAAAATGAAGAACGTCACCGGTGGGCTGCCGCTGCCGCCCGGCCTGAAGCTGTTCTAAGGCTGCTATTCTTTCCGGCGCCCGCCTCCCCGCCAGTGAAAGGGAGGGGGCGCCCAACTCCTTCCGCGCAATGCCCACCGCCACCGCCGGTCCCGAGATCGAACGCCTGATTCAGCTCCTGGCCCGCTTGCCAGGGCTCGGGCCGCGTTCGGCTCGCCGCGCCGCGCTTTTTCTCATCAAGAAGCGCGAGCAGATCATGTCGCCGCTCGCCACCGCGTTGCAGGCCGCGCTGGAGAAGATCGAGGTCTGCCGGCAGTGCGGCAGTATCGACAGCCAGAACCCCTGCACGGTGTGCACCGATCCGCGGCGCGACCCTTCGATCATCGTCGTGGTCGCGGACGTCGCCGATCTCTGGGCGCTCGAGCGCGCGCACGCGGTCAATGCACGCTATCATGTGCTCGGCGGTACGCTCTCGCCGCTCGACGGCATCGGCCCGCAGGAGCTCGCCATCGATGCGCTGGTGTCGCGGGCGCACGATCCGGCGGTCAAGGAAGTCATCCTGGCGCTCAACGCGACGGTCGATGGCCAGACGACGGCGCATTACATCACCGACCTGCTGCAAGACGCCGACGTCAAGATCACCCGGCTCGCGCACGGCGTGCCGGTCGGCGGCGAACTCGACTATCTCGACGAAGGCACACTCTCGGCCGCGATCCGGCAGCGCACGCTGTTCTAAGCCGCCGCCCGGCCCCGGAACGACGGCATGACTTCCTTGGCAAACAGTTCCGCCGAGCGCATCAATTCCGCGAGCGTCAGGTCGCCGAACGCGAACCGGCCTGCAATGTAGTTGGCGCCCGTCAGGCGCAACTGCTTGTCGATTTCCTCGCGCACCTGCTCGGAGGTGCCGGCGATCGCCACGCCGGCGGCACGGACCGGCTCATAGGCCGGTGGAAAAACGCCGGCAACGTCGCAAACCGCCGGTAGAGCGTCGACGCGCTCTCATAGAAGTTCGCATAGGCGCGCGCCGCCACCGCCTGCGCCTCCTTCTCGGTGTCCGCGACGTAGATCATGCGTGCCAGGCCGAGCTTGGGCAGTGGTTTGTCGCCGTGGGCCGCGCGAAAGGTGCTGACGTAAGCCTCGATACTTTTTTGCGCCGGAGCGGGCGGCGAGATCAGCACCGCGTTCATGCCGCGCTTGGCGACCGGACCGGCGCTCTGCGGCGAATTCACGCCGGCCCAGAGCGGTGGATGCGGCGTCTGCACCGGCTGCATTTCCATCGGCACGTCGGTGTAGGTGAGATGGCGGCCTTCGTAGTTGAGCACCTTCTCGCGCAGCCCGAGCAGGATGACGTCGAGCGTCTCCTGGAACAGCGCGCGCGAGTGCATCGCGTTGACGTTGTGGTAGGTCAGCTCAAAGATCGAAATGCCACGACCGACGCCGAGCTGGAAGCGCCCGCCGCTGAGCTGATCCAGCATGCAGATTTCCCAGATCAGCCGCAGCGGATCGTAGAGCGGCAGCAGATAGACCAGCGGTCCGAACCGGATGTGTTTCGTGCGCTGCGCCACCGACGACAGGAAGATGCCGGGCGAGGGCGCCATGCCGAGCGGCGTGGCGTGGTGCTCGGCGACGAAGTACAACTCGAAGCCGAGCCGGTCATAGGCCGTCGCGAGTTCGAGCCGCTCCTCGAACAGCCGTCCGAGATCACGGCCGCCGCGGTCGACATGGTCGAAAACGCCGAATTCGATCGTCATGGGTCGATCCCGTCCCCCGTCATTGATTGCCCAGCCCTGAGGCTTTCACCAAGCGTTCGGCCAGCGCGCGATCCTCTTTCAGAAAGCGTGCGAATTCCTCCTGGGTGGTGGCCGCCGGTTCGAGCCCGACCGAGATCAGGTGACGCTCGCGGAAGGCGCCATCGTTCATCACCCGCATCACCTCGCCGTGGATGCGGTCGACAATCGGCTGTGGGGTGCCCGCTGGTGCGAACAGTCCCCACCACGGCCGGATCGGAATGCCCTTGTAGCCGGCGTCGGACAGCGTCGGCGCCGATGGGTAGAGCGGCGTGCGCTGCGGGGTGTCGACCGCCAGCATCTTGATGCGGCCGTCGCGGACATGCTGCAGCAGGTTGCCGATGCCGAAATAGCCGACCGGCACGTGGCCCCCGAGCACGGCGTTGGTCGCCTCGCCGCCGCTCTGGAACGGCACGCGCTGCAGGTCCGCGCCGGTGTCCTGCTTAAAACCCTCCATGAACAGCGTAAGCGCGTTCGCCTGCGTCGCGTAGCTCAGGGTCTTGGGTTTCGCCTTCGACAGTGCGATCAATTCGGCGACCGAATTCACGTTGAGCGAGGGGTGCACCATCATGCCTTCGACGATGAAGAAGAACCGCGTGATCGGAACGAAGTCCTTCTCCGCGTTGAACGGAATGCTCTTGTAGAAGAACGGCGCGATGCTGAGCGCGTCGATCGCGCAGCATGCACAGCGTGTAGCCGTCCGGCGCCGCCTGCGCGCAGGCCTGGGTGCCGACATTGGTGGCGCCGCCCGGCCGGTTTTCGACGATGATCGACTGGCCAAGGCTCTTGCTGATCTCATGCCCGAGCGCGCGCAGGAACACGTCGCCGACGCCGCCGGGACCAAGCGGCATGATCACGCGAATGTAGCGATCGGGATAATTCTGCGCCTGAGCCGGCGCTGCCAGCGCCGCGACCGTCAGGCCGATCAGTAGCATGGCCGCCGGCCACACGAAATTCAGCCGCCGCGCCGGACGCATCATGACGTCCTCCCGTGAATCTTGTTCTACGGCCCGGCGGACCAGCCGCCGCTCCCCTTGCCGCGAACGCTATCAGTCCGTGTGCTTTCCTGGCAAGGAATGCGGCCTCCCGAAGCCACAGCGCATGCGTACAAAATGCGCTTTCCAACGGCGCAATGCGTGGCATAAGGGCGCCCCAAAACCATTCCCCGGCACCCGTGCGCACATGATTCGTCTCGACAACATCGGCAAGCAGCACGGCAAGCAGATCCTCTTCATCGAGGCCTCCGCGGCCGCTCAACAAGGGCGAGAAGGTCGGCCTCGTCGGCCCCAACGGCGCCGGCAAGACCACGCTCTTCCGGATGATCATCGGCGAGGAGCAGCCCGACGAGGGCCAGGTCTCGGTCGATCGCGGCGTCACCATCGGCTACTTCAGCCAGGACGTCGGCGAGATGGCGGGCCGCAGCGCCGTGGCCGAGGCGATGGACGGCGCCGGCCCGGTGAGCATCGTGGCGGCCGAGCTGAAGGAGCTCGAGCACGCCATGGCCGATCCCGGACCGCGCGGACGAGATGGACGAGCTCGTCGAGCGCTTCGGCGAGGTGCAGGCGCGCTTCGAGGAGCTCGGCGGCTACGCGCTCGAGGGCCGCGCGCGCGAGATCCTCGCCGGCCTCGGCTTCAGCCAGGAGATGATGGACGGCGACGTCGGCGCGCTGTCGGGCGGCTGGAAGATGCGCGTCGCGCTCGCCCGCATCCTGCTGATGCGCCCGGACGCGATGCTGCTCGACGAGCCGACCAACCACCTCGACCTCGAAAGCCTGATCTGGCTCGAGGAGTTCCTCAAGGGCTACGAGGGCGCGCTGATGATGACCTCGCACGACCGCGAGTTCATGAACCGCATCGTCACCAAGATCGTCGAGATCGACGGCGGCGAGCTGACCACCTATCTCGGGCAACTACGAGTTCTACGAGCAGCAGCGCGCGCTGAACGAGAAGCAGCAGCAGGCGCAGTTCGAGCGCCAGCAGGCGATGCTCGCCAAGGAGATCAAGTTCATCGAGCGCTTCAAGGCGCGCGCCTCGCACGCCGCGCAGGTGCAGAGCCGGGTGAAGAAGCTCGACAAGATCGAGCAGGTCGAGCCGCCCAAGCGCCGCCAGACGGTCGAGTTCGAGTTCCAGCCGGCGCCGCGCTCGGGCGAGGACGTGGTCAGCCTGAAGAAGCGTGCACAAGGGCTACGGCAGCCGCCGCATCTACGACGGGCCTCGACTTCCTGGTGCGCCGCCGCGAGCGCTGGTGCGTCATGGGCGTCAACGGCGCCGGCAAGTCCACGCTGCTCAAGCTGGTGGCCGGCGCGACCCAGCCGGACGACGGCGCGGTGGCGCGTCGGCGGCAGCGTGAAGATGGGCTACTTCGCCCAGCACGCGATGGAGCTGCTCGACGGCGACCGCACCGTGTTCGAGACGCTGGAGGACGCGTTCCCGCAGGCCGGGCAGGGCTCGCTGCGCGCGCTCGCCGGCTGCTTCGGCTTCTCCGGCGACGACGTCGAGAAGCGGTGCCGCGTGCTGTCGGGCGGCGAGAAGGCGCGGCTGGTGCTGGCGCAGATGCTCTACGACCCGCCGAACTTCCTGGTGCTCGACGAGCCCACCAACCACCTCGACATGGCCACCAAGGAGATGCTGATCACGGCGCTGTCGCGACTACGAGGGCACCATGCTGTTCGTCTCGCACGACCGGCACTTCCTGGCCGCGCTCTCCAACCGGGTGCTGGAGCTGACGCCCGAGGGCATCCACCAGTACGGCGGCGGCTACACCGAGTACGTCGCGCGCACCGGCCACGAGGCGCCGGGCCTGCGGAGCTGAGCTCTACAACGCGTCAACATCAACGCTGCAGCGACAACACCCATCTCTTGATGAAATCGAGCGCCGGAGCGCCGGCGCGGGAAAATCCGTGCAAGGTTCCGCCCTCGCATGGATCGGTGTCGGTTGCCGTCCCGCCATTGATCTCGTTGAAGCCGACGCCGACACCCGCCTGCATCATGTTGTAGGCCGCCGCGGAAGCGCCGATGTAGGGCGAGGACGCGCAGGCATCGCTGACGTGATGGACGAAGAGCACCTGCTGTTTGATCGCACTGAGCGGCGCGCCGAGGATCGAATCCATCCCGGACGTGACCGATGCCGTCAGGGCAACGCCGGTGACATTCGGATTCGCGTCGGTCGTGCCTGGAAGGAAAGCCGCGAACGCCGCCGAGACGGCGCCGGAACTGGTTCCGACGATCGCCCCGGGGATGCGCGCCCATGGATCGCGGTTCGGGATTCGAATCGTGATGTCAAAGAACGGAATGGTGATGACGATGTATTTGTCCGGCACAAAGTGCTTCACCACGCCGGCGAGATCGCGGGCATGACCGATGCTGGTGCGGAAGCCGCCGGTGAGTTCGGTTACGTTCTGCCGATCCGACGGCGCGTCGACCAGCACGGTCCGAAAGCCCTGGCCGAGCAGGCCGGTGCGGGTGCGAACGAGAAAATTTCCCGTCAGCCGCGTGGGTTGGCCAGCCGCGATCGAAAGCCAGCCGTCACCACCGGGCAGCAGGATCACGGTCCCCTTCGCGGGCGTCGGCGGCGTCAGCACCAGCGTGTTGACGGTGATACCGGGGCGCAGACTGTTGACGACGACAAGGTCGTCGGCTGCGGCAAACGGCGGCGCAGACGTGGCCGCGCAAGCCGCGATCGCCATCACAAGGGTCTTGAATTGACCCAGGCCGGGCATCCGCACCTGTATCAACTCCATCGATGCTTGGCCGCTACATAAAATGCGACGAAAAGGGCAACGCCCGCGGTCGCGAACAGGATTGTCGTGGTCACGCGCCACAGGTCGTGATCGTGCGCAAAAGCGGCTCCAAACAATACCGTGGCGATCAAGAAAATGGCCGGTATCTCGATCCGGGTCAAAAACCTTTCGGGATGCGTGTCCATCGCAGCCTCCATCAGCATGGCTGATCCACCGTCGAATGGACCATGCCATGTGCGGCTGCGCGGGAGTGTGAGGTAGTTCACACTAGTGTCCCGATTCCGAAATTCGCATCATTCTGCGGCACCCACAGTTGCGAACTTCGGAATTGAAGGACACTAGCAACTCATTGAGTCAGTGTGGCTTTGGTTCAGAAGTCCGCATTTAGGACTTGCCACAAGAATGATGCGGACTTCTGGACCGCCACACTGGCGCGAATGCGGCCGTTCTTGCTTTCCGGTATATTATTCATGGGCTCGGCGTCGGTGGAACTCCGGACGCGGATGCGCCCATGACGGTCGGTAAGCCGAGGAGTATGGCTGCAACGGCAAGGAGATGACGGACATGGATGTGGATATAGCGCGCTTATGGCAGAGCCTGCGTACCAATCCCTCCGCTGCCCCGCACGCCGGCGTCCACCTGCAGGCAGCCGGGTCCGAAATCACGATTAGCGTCGCACAGGAGTGTCTGATTGCGTTGCCCCCTCAAAGCAGCCGGATACCGGAAGTCAACGTCACTATTACGTCCCACCGTCCGGGCGTGGCCGCCCAGGTGACGATTGCCGCCAACTTCAACAGCCATGACGGCAGCTACCAGGGTCCGACGACAATGGTTAGCCAGGGTCAGTTCACGGCCACGAACTCGGAGGTCCACGCCCGATTTGTCCTGCTGCCTTCCGGCTTTCCCGTCCTTGGCGTCGGCGCTGTGGCGGACTACGCGGACGGCGTGCACAGCGTTACGCTGACCTATGAGCAGATTGCGTGTAATCCTTGGGTATGGTGGCAGTGGTTGACGCCGATCGCGGAAATTTTGCGCCGCCCGTTCTAACCCGAGCTGGCGTGCCGCCGTCTGACGGCGGCGGCAGGGGTTGATTCTTGTACGCATCGAACGGCCCGCCTTCGTCTCTCGCCACGTTCGCAGCGGGCTTGCAAAGGAACAGCTGCGCGCGTGTTTCGTGCGCCCGCCGGGCGGTGCGCTCAGGCATGAATTGACGCGGCAAACTCGAAAGCGCCGGGGACGTTATTTTTGTTTTCCTGTCCCCGGCGTGCGTTCCGACCGGGCTGACGCGAGATCCGGTGGAACGCGCTTCACCCCGCTCAGGCGCGAGCGATCGCGACCGCGACGAACTTGGTCGTCTCGTCCGACTTCAACCGCATCAACACCACGCGCTTGCCGTCCTTGTGGGCGTTTCTGACGGCATCGCGCACGTCGACCGGGGTGACGACCTTCTTGCCGCCAACGTCGAGGATGACGTCGCCGGTCTTGAAGCCGTGCTCGAAGGCAAGCCCGTTGCGATCGATGTCGATCACGACGACCCCTTCAGAGCCGGCGCCCGCGACCTGCTCGGCCGCTGCGAGCATCAAGCCGAGCTTCGGCGCGTCCGCGACGGTTGCATCGGTTTCCGGCGCGGCCGCACGGGTTTCGGGCTGCTTCGGCATTTCGCCGAGCGTCAGCGAGAAGGCCTTCTCTTCGCCCTTGCGCCAGATCGTGAGATTCACCGTGGCGCCCGGCGCCATGTCGCCAATCTGCTTGGCAAGATCACGGGCATCCTTGACCGGCTGACTGTTCAACTGGGTGATGACATCGCCCGCGAGGATGCCGGCCTTCGCGGCGGGGCTGTCCTTGAACGGTTCGGCGACCAGCGCGCCTTTGCCGTCCTTCATGCCGAGGCCTTCGGCGATGGTGTTGGTGACCGGCTGGATATGCACGCCGATCCAGCCCCGGGCTGGCCTGCGGCGCGCTTTCCTTGGCGTTCGCGGTCGGCATCGCCGGCAGCATCGATGGGCCGGAACCGCCCGGGCCAACGAGAAGTGCCGCGGCAGCGAAGCTCGCGCCGGTGGCAAGAAGGACAAGACGCCGCGCCGAACGAGCGCGATCCAGTTTGCTGATCATGGTGTCTCCATTGGATTGATGGCGCAGCGAGCGCCGTGCTGGGCGGCTAAATGGCGGCGCGGGCCTTACTGTGAGGTGACGGCCGAATTAACATTTGGAAATCAACCGCGATCTGTCAGGCGGTTCTGCCGGTGCGCTCGTGTGCCGCAGTCATTCGGCCGATCGCGGCGCGTTCTCGCGCGCCGGAAGGCGAGGCCGCTGGCTCCGGCTTGGGCTCAGTCGTCGGTCCTGATGACGACCGGCTTGCCGAGCGCCGCGAAGTGCCCCCGCTGCTGCAGCCAGGCGAGCAGCACGAGGCTCGGCAGCGCGGTCGCGGCGCTGATGACGAAGAACATCGGCCAGCCGCTCCACGCGGCAACGAAGCCTGCGCCGGCCGACAGGTAGGTGCGCCCGACCGCGGCGAGTGCGGTGAGCAGCGCATATTGCGTCGCGGTGTGCAGCGGACTCTGGCACAGCGCCGACAGGTAGGCGACGAAGATCACGGTGCCGATCGCGCCGGTGAAGTTCTCGACAATGATCGTCACCGTCAGCGCCCACATGTTGACGCCGACCAGCGCCTGCCAGGTGAAGACGAAGTTCGACGCGAGCTGCAGCGCGCGCGCCGATCCACAGGCTGGTCGCGAGCGGGTAGGTGAGCGCCATCGCGCCGCCGGCGAAGCCGCCGATCAGCGTCGCGGCGAATCCCACGACCTTGACGATCGTCGCGTACTCGTTGCGCGAGAAGCCGAGGTCGATGACGAAGGGCGCCGTCATGGCGCCGGCGAAGGCGTCGCAGAGCTTGTAGAGCACCACGAAGGCGAGCACGACGATGGCGGCGTCACGGGTAAGGAAATCGGTGAACGCGCCATAGGCGGCGACCGCGACGCGTCGCAGCGCGTTCTCGCCGGCGTGGGCCGCGTGGCTGGTCTCCGCGACGGCGGATTTCTCCGGCTCGGTCGCGATCAGCGTGGTGATCATGCCGATGACCACCAGCGCCGCCATCGCCAGGTAGCCGGCGGTCCAGGCGCCGTGCTTGCCGAAGCCCAGACCTTCGAAGCCGGTGACCAGGAAGAGGGCGCCCGCGGTCGAGGCCAGCATGCCGATGCGGTAGGCCGCGACGTAGGAGGCCATGCCGGCGGCCTGCTCGTCCTGGGGCAGGCTCTCGATGCGGAACGCGTCGATGACGATGTCCTGGGTGGCCGACGCGGTGGCGACGAGCAGTGCGCCGAGCGCGACCAGCCAGGGCGCTTGTGCGGGATCGCAGAACGCCAGGAAGGCGATGGCAGCGATCAGAAGAAGCTGGGAAAAGATCAGCCAGCCTCTTCTGCGGCCGAGCAGACGTCCGAAGAAGGGGATATCGAGGGCATCGACCACCGGCGCCCAGAGAAATTTGATGGTGTACGGCGTGCCGACCAGCGCAAACAGCCCGATGGTGCCGAGATCGACCCCCGCCTGGGTCATCCACACCAGCAGCGTGGAACCGGACAGAGCAAGCGGAAGACCGGCCGAGAAGCCGAGGAAGAGCACGATCAGCACGCGCGGCTTGAGATAGACCGCGAGCATTTCGGCGAAGCTCGGACGGGCGGGAACGGTCTCGGGCGCGACTGTCATGCGGCGGGTCACCGGTGAATCGATCAGGCGCCGCAAGCTCTTGCATGTGATTGCGGTGAAATAAGATCGGGCGTAGCCTCAAATGAGTTGCCGAGAAACCGGCGCAGAATCCGGGCCCGGCAGCCGGAGGAACCGCCATGAAACGAAGTCTTCCCGGTGCCTTGCTGGCGTCCTTGCTGCTGGCCGTGACCGCCGCCGGAACCGCGCTGGCGCAGAATTTTCCCACCCGCCCGGTGACGCTGATCGTGCCGTGGCCGGCCGGCGGCACCACCGACGTCGGCCTGCGCGCGCTTGCCGCCGCCACCGAGAAGCATCTCGGCCAGCCGATCGTGATCGAAAACCGAGCGGGCGCGGCAGGTACGCTCGGGCCCTCCCAGATGGCCGCGTCGGCAAAGCCTGACGGCTACACGCTGACACAAATCCCGATCACGGTGTTCCGCTATCCGTTCATGACCAAGGTCAGCTTCGATCCGGCCACCGACTTCACCTACATCATCAGTCTCACCGGCTACACCTTTGGCGTCGTGGTGAAATCCGATGCACCGTGGAAGACGTTCGGCGAATTTCTGGCGGATGCCAAGGCCAATCCCGGGAAGCTCAACTACGGCACGCCCGGGGCCGGCACGAGCCTGCACATCACCATGGAGCAGATCGCCAAGCAGCAGAACCTCAAGTGGACGCACGTGCCGTTCAAGGGCAACGCGGAGGCCACCAATGCGCTGCTCGGCGGGCACATCAACGCGATGGCGGATTCGAGCGGTTGGGCGCAACTGGTGAATTCCGGCCAGTTCCGTCTGTTGGTCACCTGGGGCGCCGAGCGCACGAAGAACTGGCCGAATGTGCCGATCTTGCGGGACATCGGCATCGACATCGTCTCGAATTCACCGTTCGGTTTGGCCGGGCCCAAGGGAATGGACCCGCAGGTCGTGAAGGTCCTGCACGACGCGTTCAAGAAGGGGATGGAAGAGCCTTCCTATGCTGCGGTGATCGCCAAGCTCGACCAGGAAGCGTTCTATCTGAGCACGGAAGACTATCAGAAGTTCGCGATCGGGCAGATCGCGGAGGCCAAGCGCTTCATCGAGGAGCTAGGGCTGAAGCAGAACTGAGCGCCGCGCGAGCTACTCCCCAGCCTGCAGCTTGCGCATCATCGGCGCGGGGATCACCGAGGGATCGCCGGCGTCGCCCGCATCGCCGTCGAATTCGACCTCGCGGATGCGCGTGGCGCGCTTCTCGACCTTCTCGGCCGAAATCAGGATCTGCCGGACGTCCTCGTTCGCCTGACCGAAGTGCCGTTGCAGGCTGAGCACGCGATGGTGCAACCGCGCGATGTCGTCCATCAGGTGACCGACCTCGGCGTGGATTTTGTCGGCGGCCTCCCGCATGCGCGCGTCACGCTGGATTTGCTGGATGACGTGAATGGCGAGCATCAGCAGCGAGGGCGAGACAATGATGACTTTGGCGCGATAAGCCTTCTGGAACAGGTCGTCGAAGGCATCATGCAGTTCGGCATAGACCGAACTCCGACGGCACGAACATCAGCGCCATGTCCTGCGTCTCGCCCGGGATCAGGTATTTCTGGGCGATGTCGGTGACATGCCGGCCGACGTCCTGGCGCAACCGCACGCCGGCTTGCTTGCGGGCGTCATCGGTCTCGGCCTCCCGGAAGGCGGTGACGGCCTCGAGCGGGAATTTGGCGTCGATGGCGAGCGGACGGCCATCAGGCAGGAACACGACGCAGTCGGGCCGGCTCTTGTTCGGCAATGTGTACTGGAATTCGAAACATGTCTTCGGCAGCCCGTCCTGGACGATGATTTCCATGCGGCCTTGGCCGAACGCGCCGCGGGCCTGCTTGTTGCTGAGCACGCTTTGCAGCGACGTGACCTGGGAGGCCAGGTCGGTGATGTTCTTTTGCGCGCTGTCGATCACCACCAGGCGTTCATTGAGCTTCTGCAGGCTCTCGACCGTATGCTGACGCGTCGCGGTCATCGAATGACTGAGATGGTGGGTCACGGAATCGAGGCGTTCGTTCACCGCCCGCGCAAGCTCGGCCTGCCCCTCGCTGACGCTGCGCGTCATCTCGGCTTGGCGGCCGGCCAGCATGTCGCGCATCATTTCGATGCGGATCGAGGTCTCGGCCTGCAGCCGCGCCACTTCGGCCATTTGACGTTCGGCCGCTTCCCGGTCGCGCTGGCGCATCGCTCGTGCAATGGCGAGCGCGAACAATACCAGCGCGGCCACGGCCGCAAGGGCGACTGCCACGATGACCATCAGGCCCAAAAATTCGTCGGTCATCGTCCCACCCTACATCAATTCGATCATAAGAACAAAAAGTGAACAAAAAATCAACAGGTGGGTTGAGACACGATTCAGACTGGACGGCAGCTTCGGATTGACCGCCTTTGCGCGAGCCCTTACATCGCCGCCATGGCCCTGCGCGAAATCATCACTTTGCCCGACAAGCGGTTGCGGCTGGTCTCGGAGCCGGTGAAGAAGATCACCTCCGACGTCCGCAAGCTGGTCGATGACATGTTCGAGACCATGTACGACGCACCTGGACGTAGGACTTGCCGCGATCCAGGTCGGCGCGCCGCAACGCATCGTGACCATCGATGTGGCCCCGAAGGAGGAGCCGAAGAACCCGCAGGTCTTCATCAATCCGGAGATTGTCGGCGTCTCGGAGGAGACGGCGATCCGTGAGGAAGGCTGCCTCTCCATCCCGGAATATTACGACGACGTGGAGCGCCCGTCGCAAATCCGGGTGCGGTACATGGATCTCGAGGGCAAGTCGCAGGAGATCGAAGCGAACGGACTTCTAGCGACCTGCCTGCAGCACGAGATCGATCACCTCAACGGTGTCCTGTTCATCGATTACCTGTCCAAGCTCAAGCGCGACCGTGTGCTCAAGAAATTCGCCAAGGCCGCCAAACGGGCGGCGGCGGAATAGTGACCCGCACACTCCGTCGGCGCGGACTGGACGTTGAATGTCAGCCTACACCCGAACAGCGGCGTGGGTCCGAGCGCCGCTTCGTCCAATGATGCCTTAGCATGTCGTTGCGCCTCGTTTTCATGGGTACGCCGGAGTTCGCGGTGCCGACGCTGGTCGAGATCGTCGGCCGCGGCCACGACGTCTCCGCAGTCTACACCCGCGCGCCCAAGCCTGCCGGCCGCGGCATGGAGTTGATGCCGAGCGCAGTGGAGCGCGAGGCCCGCCGGCTTGGGTTGTCCGTGCTGACTCCCGCGACTTTGAGGCCGGCGGAGGCCGCTGCCGCCATGCAGGCGCACGGCGCGCAGGCGGCCGTGGTGGTCGCCTATGGCCTCATCCTGCCGCAGCCGATCCTCGATGCGTTTCCGCTCGGCGCCTTCAATCTGCATGCCTCGCTGCTGCCGCGCTGGCGTGGCGCGGCGCCAATCAACCGGGCGATCATGTCCGGAGATCATGAAACCGGCGTCACCGTGATGAAGATGGACGCGGGCCTCGACACCGGCGCGATGGGCATGGCGGAGCGGGTCACCATTGGAGCCGACATGACGGCCGGCGATCTGCACGACCAACTCGCCGTCCTCGGCGCCGACTTGATGGCGCGAGCGCTGGGCGCAATCGAGCGCTCGTCGCTGACGTTCACGCCGCAGCCGGAGACCGGCGTGACCTACGCGGCCAAGATCGACAAGGTCGAGACCCGCATCGACTGGTCGAAGCCTTGGAGAGAAGTGCATGACCACGTTCGCGGGCTGTCGCCGTTTCCAGGTGCGTGGTTCACAGTCGCCGGAGAAGCGGCGCCGGTGCGCATCAAGGCGCTGCGGACGACACGAGGGGAGGGCCATGGACCGCCGGGTACCCTGCTGGATGATCGTTTGACGGTCGCGTGCGGGGAAGGGGCCGTGCGGATCCTGCAGTTGCAGCGGGCCGGACGCCAGGCAATGAAAGCCGACGAGTTCCTGCGCGGCAGTTCGGTTGCCGCCGGTACGCTGTTCGGTTAGGCCTCTGGTCCAAGGTGCTTCAGATCAAACCATTTCTCGTCAGGTAGTATGCGTTACAAGCTCACCATCGAGTATGACGGCAGGCCGTTTGTCGGCTGGCAGATCCAGCAGAATGGCCCCACCGTGCAGGGCGCGCTCGAAAAGGCAGTCTCGCAGTTCTGCGGCGAGGTGGTGTTCGTGCAAGGCGCCGGCCGGACCGATGCCGGCGTCCATGCGCTGGGGCAAGTCGCGCATGTCGATCTTGATCGGGATTGGGAAACGGACACCGTTCGGGATGCGGTCAATGCCCATCTGCGGCCGGACCCGATCGCGGTGATCTCGGTCGAAAAGGTGCCGGACACCTTCGATGCGCGCTTTTCCGCCACCAAGCGGCACTACCTCTATCGCGTCATCAACCGCCGAGCCGATCTGACGTTCGAGCGCGGCCGCGCGCTGCGGATTGCCAAACTGCTGAACAGCGGCGCCATGAACGCCGCCGCGCAACGCCTCGTCGGCACGCACGACTTCACGACCTTCCGACACTCCGAATGCCAGGCGAAGTCGCCGGTCAAGACGCTTGACCGGCTCGATGTCCGACGGCTGAAGGATGACATCCACATCATGGCTTCGGCCCGTTCCTTCCTGCACACGCAGGTGCGCTCGATGGTTGGAGCGCTCATCGCGGTGGGCGAGGGCCGGTGGAATGCTGACGACGTCACCCGGTCGCTCTACGCCCGCGCGCGTTCGGCCTGTGCGCCGGTGGCGCCGGCGGAAGGACTGTATCTGGTCAAGGTCGACTACGACGACGAGGATACGGGATTCCAGGCGATGATAGCTGAGGACAATTCATGCTGATGTTGCGTACGATGATTGCCGGCGCGTTGCTGGCCGGATTGCTGCTCGCCGGTTCGCTCGCGCATTCGCAGAGCTTTCCGACCGGTCCGGTCAGGATCATCGTGCCGTTTCCGGCGGGCGGCGCGACCGATGTGCTTGGCCGCGTACTCAGCCATCATCTGCAAAATCTCTGGGGACCGCCGGTCGTGAGTGAGTACCGGCCGGGTGCCGCTGGTCTGATCGGCACGCGTCAGGTCGCGAGCGCGCCGCCGGATGGCTACACTCTGCTGATGGCATCGACGGGAGCCATTCTGGCACTCGCTGGCGACCGCAGCGGGAGCCATAAACCGTCCAGCAACGGTTACGATATTTCCCGTGACCTGGCGCCGATCTCGCTGATCGCGGCGCCGCCTTATCTCCTGGTGGTCAATCCCTCTTTGCCGGTGAAAACCGCGGCTGAACTCGTCGCTTACGCCAAGCAAAATCCTGGCAAGCTTTCATACGGATCGTCAGGTGTCGGCTCCGCTTCGCATCTCTCCGGTGCATTGTTCGGCCGGATGGCGGAAATCGAGATGCTGCACGTGCCGTATCGCGGGACCGGCCCAGCCGTCACCGACCTGCTTGGCGGTCGCATCAACATGATGTTCTCGCCGGCGGTCGTCGTCACGCCGCATATTGCGGCCGGTACGCTGCGCGTCATCGGCACCACCGGATCGTTGCGCTCCGCGCTGTTCCCGGATTTTCCGACGGTCGCGGAGAGCGGGCTCGCCGGCTATCAGTCGCTCGGGTGGTTCGGGCTGTTTGCGCCGCCCGGTACGCCGCGCGATGTCCTGAACAAGATCAGCGTCGACACCAAGACCGTGCTGATGCTGCCCGAAGCCCGTCAGCGGTTAGCAGAGCAGGGGGCCGAGCCTGCACCTTCGACGCCCGACGGCTTCACGGCGTTCGTGAACTCCGATATCGCGACGTGGCTCGACCTTGCCAGCAAGGCCGGCATCAAGCTGACGCCGTAACGTTGGTCTTTCCAAGCATTGTGCGCACCCTCCCTTGGAGGACGACGTGCGCTTGCGGGCACGCTCAGCGCCAAGCGTCGATCGACACTGTCATGTTCGGCCGGTAGGAGCCGCCGAACATCTTCCAGTGCGCCCTGGGTCTCGCCGCCGGTGACGACGATGTGGATGTCGTTCGGCTCGAATGCGCGCACCAGTTCGTCGGGATTGGCCTTGAGCTTGCGACGCGAACGGCTCGACGCCGGCGACCGCGAGCGGATGCATCAGCGTCTGGACCCACTGGTCGTCCCAGTATTCGCGCGCCGGCAGCTTCGCGTTCTCCGCGCACCAGTCGATCAGCTTTTCCTTGGTGTCGAAGCCGAGATCGACGAAAGCCGCGCGCACGATCGGGTCCATCACGATCAGCGGCGGCTGGTAGTGATCGCGCCGCCGTGCAGGCAGTGGATGAATCTTCTCCTTCCAGGTCTCGCGCGGCCCGTAGCCCGACGTGCGTGTACCAGCCGCCGAAGAAGATGCTCGACGGTGCAGTCGGTCGGCTTGAAGCCCTGCTGGACATGGAACGGCGCCCACGGGCTGCGCTCCTCGGCTTCCGGCGAACGTCGCGCCGTAATTGTACCAGTTGCCGAGCGTGCCCATGTAGGTGTCGCCCGGCACCGAGCCGCCCTGCAGGTTGATCGAGAGCGAGATTGTAGGCGCGGCCGATGGTGGCGTTGGCGTGGTTGTACGGACCCAGCGCGCCGATGCCGGAGTTCATGCCGATCTCGTTGCGGATCGGGCCGTTGACGACCGACGATCATCGCGAACGAGGTCGTGCTCGACGAGCGCGCGGTCATGCCGCTCGCGCCATGCGCGAGGATGACCGGCAGGTATTCCGGCTTGCAGCCGGCCATCACGGCGTTGACCGCGACCTTCTCGACCGTGAACTCCCAGAACTCGCGGAACGCGGTCGGGCGCAGGCGGCCGACCACCTTGTCGGGCGCATGGCTGGTGCCCTTGAGCATCGCCGCGACGCGCTCTTCGGTCGGCAGGATGACCGGGAGGAAGTCGGTCCAGCTGTTCTCGAGGAACAGCTCGCTGGAGGTTGTCCTCGGTGTCGGGCGCGAGCAGGCGCGGCGTCGAGCGCTCGAACGTCAGGCCCTTGAGGTCTTCCTCGTCGAGCGGCTTGGTCAGCCCCTCGATCACTTCCTGCATGAACGGGCGCTTGGTGATCGGGTCGGTGCCTTCGATATAGCCGCGCAGCTCATCCGGCGTCTTGTCGACCACCGGCTGCGGCACATAGGCCTGCCGCGTGCGCGGCATGCCGGCGGCGCGCGCGGTCGACTGCGCGAGCCGCGCGAACACGTGGGTGTGGACGGCGACCGAAGGTACGCCAGCCTCTTCCAGGGCCATCGCCAACCCCACGACCGTGGGGCTACAGGTGCTTCAAAGTCCGACACCCAGGATGGCGGCGTCGCCATCCGCCTCGATCTTCTTGCGCATGTCCGGGTCGTCGACCCAGCTTTCGCGCGGCTTGATGATGCGCGTGTTGACGGAGGGCAGGTGCTCGGCGAACCAGCGCGCGCAGCTGCTCCATGAACGCTTCGGAATTGTCGAACAGGCAATCGACCAGATAGACGATCTTGCCGTCGAGGCTCTGCGGCCGCGGCGCGAGCCGCTTGCCGGTGACCTTCGGCGGATATCCGCGCGGATCGTGAACCGTGAGTCAGTCCTGCTCATGTCGTCCTCCCGTCGCAGCCGTGAAGTCGCGGCCGCGTTAGCCTAGCGTCGCGCCAGCTAGCCATCCGTCAGATAGCGGTCGGCCGCAATCGCGGCGGCGGCGCCGTCGCCGGCCGAGCTCGCCGCCCGGCCGGGCGAGCCCGGCGCGCACGGTGCCGGCGGCGCACGATGCCCGTGAGCTCGGTCCGCATCCAGGCGTCGGTCGGCGATCCGCGCCGGACGGGTCGAGCGCTTGACGCTGCCTCGAGGAACGCGGTGCTGGGCTTGAGGCCAATGTACACGAACACGCCGCGACTTCGAGATCGCGAGTCGCTCGCTGCCGCCGGTCGCGAGGCGCAGACCGGTGACCGCCGCTTCGCCCAGGACTTCCTCGACCGTGGTGTTGTGGCGGACCTCGATGTTCGCGTTGGCGCGCGACCCGATCGCGATAGGCCGGCCTGACCCGGTGAGCGCGTGCCCCGGTTGAGCACGATCACCCTGGAGGCGAACTGCGCCAGGGTCAGCGCCTCCTGCATGGCGGAGTCGCCGCCGCCCACGACCGCCACGGCCCGGTTCCGCAGCAGCGGGCCGTCGCAGGTGGCGCAATGGCTGACGCCCTTGCCGGCAAGGCGCGTCTTCGCCCGGGACGCCGAGCGTGCTTCAGCGCGGCGCCGGTCGCGATGATGACGGCGCGCGCCGACAATTCGCCGTCGCCGGTCGACGAGCCGCCAGCCGTCGCCGTCGCGCGTGCAAGGCTGTGCAGCGTGGTCGCGGCGAATTCCGCGCCGGCGGCTCATCGCCTGCTCCTGCGCGATCGGGCAGAGATCGTAGCCCGGGATGCCATCGGGAAGCCCGGGATAGCCTTCGACCTTCTCGATGCTCAGAAGCTGCCCGCCGAGCACGTCGCCGGTCAGCACCAGCGTCTTGCGGCCAAGCTGGGCTGCGACCATGCCGGCCGTCAGACCGGCAATGCCGCCGCCCGCGACGACGATGTCGAATGCATCGCTCACGATCCGAAATACCGCTCCAGGATGTTGCGATAGACAGCCGTCAGTGTGGTGAGATCGGCGACCGCGGTGCGCTCGTCGACCTGATGCATGGTCTGGCCGACCAGACCGAATTCCAGCACCGGACAATAGTGCGTGATGAAACGCGCGTCCGACGTTCCGCCGGTGGTCGATAGCTTCGGGTTGTCGCCGGTCGCCGCCTTGATCGCGCCGACCACGAGTTCGACGAAGCGTCCGGGCTGCGCGACGAACGGATCCGCATTCGAGGGCTCCCAGTCGATCCGCCAGCGTACGCTGTTGCCGGCCGCTTCCTGCGCCCAGCGCTCGACCAGCGCCTGGAGCGACGCCTGCGTGTGGGTGTCGTTGAAGCGGATGTTGAGCCGCGCGCGAGCCTCGCCGGGGATGAGGTTGACGGTCGTGTTGCCGATATCGATCGAGGTGAATTCGAGATTGGAGGGATCGAAGCGATCGGTGCCGGGGTCGAGCGAGCCCGCCATCAGCGCGCCCATCAGCTTGACCAGGCCGCGCACCGGATTATCGGCAAGTTGCGGATAGGCGACGTGGCCCTGCTTGCCGGTGATCGTCAGCACGCCGTTGAGCGAGCCGCGCCGGCCGATCTTGATCGTGTCGCCGACCGCCGCCGCGTTGCTCGGCTCGCCCAGGATGCAGTGATCGAAGCGTTCGCCGCGCTCGGCCGCCCATTGAGGAGCTTCACCGTGCCGTTGACCGCAATGCTTTCCTCGTCGCCGGTGATGAGAAAGGAGATCGACCCTTCGAGCTTGCCGCCACGGCCGCGAGGTAATCGAGGCTCGCCGCCATCGCGCAGGCGACCGCGCCCTTCATGTCGACGGCGCCGCGGCCAAACAGCGTGCCGTCGACGATCTCGCCGGCAAACGGCGGGTGGGACCAGCTTGTTTCGTCGCCCGGCGGCACCACGTCGGTGTGACCGGCGAACACGAGATGGGGGCCGGCGGTGCCGATGCGCGCATAGAGATTTTCCACCGGCGCGGTGCCGGGCTCTTCGAAGATGAGGCGGTCGACCGTGAAACCCGCGGCTTGCAGGTCGCTTCGATCAGTGCGAGCGCGCCGCCTTCGACCGGCGTGACCGACGGGCAGCGGAGCAGATCGCGGGCAAGCATGATTGGATCGGCGGACATGGTTGAGCGCTCCAGCGTTGCCCGGTGCAGGCGTCAACGCGGCGGGTCATTGCCGGCCGGGCGCATTGCCGAGCGGGTCCGGGGCCATATTGATTCTCGCCGGCCGTGCCACGGCGGAATCCAAGCTCGACCAGGAAGGCAAGGCCGATCACGAGCCGCGCAGAATCCCAGCACCCAGTCGATCCAGCTTGGATTTTTGGGATCGCCGGCGAGGCCGAACAGATTGGCGAGCGCGATGACCAGACGTCAGCGCGACCAGCCAGAGCACATAGATGCCGGGCTGGTCGCGGTCGTGCAGACGCTTCACGGCGATCGCTGCGGTCGGATAGATGCGCGACCAACTGGATCGCGAAATCGATCAGCCGGTCGGAGAACGGTTTGAGCTCGGTCGGAAAGAACGGAATCCCAAGGATCAGCATCAAGATCAGCTCGGCCGCGGCCGTCACCAACATGCCGATCCAGAAATGCGCGCGGGGGATGCGGCCGTCAAATCCAAGGAACAGGTTGCTCATGGCAGTCAGGGTTGCTCATGGCGGTAGCGACCTAATCGCGCAGCAGTTCGTTGATCGAGGTCTTCGAGCGGGTCTTTTCATCGACGCGCTTGACGATGACCGCACAATACAAGCTGGGACTGGGCGCCCCCGATTTGGTGGCCTTGCCAGGCATCGTTCCGGGAACGACCACCGAATAGGCCGGAACTTCGCCCTGGAAGGTTTCGCCGGTCTCGCGGTCGATGATCCGCGTCGAGGCGCCGATGAACACGCCCATCGACAGAACCGAGCCTTCGCGCAGGACCACGCCTTCGGCGACCTCGGAGCGCGCTCCGACAAAGCAGTTGTCCTCGATGATGACGGGACCGGCCTGCAACGGCTCGAGCACGCCGCCGATGCCGGCGCCGCCCGAGATGTGACAGTTCTTGCCGATCTGCGCGCACGAGCCGACGGTCGCCCAGGTGTCGATCATCGTGCCGCTGTCGACATAGGCGCCGAGATTGACGAAGCTCGGCATCAGCACGACACCGGGAGCGATATAGGCGGAGCGTCGCACCACGCAGTTCGGCACGGCGCGGAAGCCCGCCTCCTTGAAGCGGGCGGCGTCCCAGCCCTCGAACTTCGATGCGACCTTGTCCCACCAGGCGGCCCGGCCAGGACCGCCCGGGATGACGCTCATGTCGTTGAGCCGGAACGACAGCAGGACCGCTTTCTTGAGCCACTGGTTGACCCGCCAGTCGCCGTTCGCGCCCTTTTCGGCGACACGCGCGATGCCGCGGTCGAGAAGGTCGAGCGCGGCTTCGACCGCCTCGCGAACCGCGCCTTTGGTGGAAGGGCTGACACCGTCTCGCTTCTCGAAAGCCGCATCGATGATCGTCGCGAGTTCGGCATGAGACATGGCGCGGATTCCTCAGCAGGATGGCCGAGTTTTGTCGAGAATAGACCCCGGGAAGTCAAGCGCGCTCTGGGCTTCATTGCGCCGGAGAAACGAGTTATGCATCACCTGCGGATGCGCTAAGGATGTCGACGCGTCGTGCAGATACCGGGCCATAACATGATTTCGAAGTTGGGTTTCGCGGTGTTTTCCGCGCTGTCTCTTGCAGTTCACCCGGCGCGCGCCCATCACGCCGTGGGCGGCGCCATGCCGACGACATTCACGGACGGCCTGCTCTCCGGACTGGGCCATCCGATGATCGGGGTCGACCACCTCGCTGCGGTGATTGCGGTCGGCTGTCTCGCGGCCACTCAGCGCCGTGGCGAATGGTTGGTCGGTGGCTATGTGATCGCGATGATCGCCGGTGCGGCGGCGCATATCGGCGAGGCAACCGTGAACGGCGCCGAGATTTTCGTCGCAGTGTCGGTCATCGTGCTGGGCGCGGTGCTGTTTCGCAAAGAGCCGCCACGCCTGGACATCGCGATCGCGCTGTTTGCATTCGCCGGGTTGGTGCACGGCTATGCGCTTGGCAAATCGATTGCCGGCGCCGAACGCGCGCCGATCTATGCATATTTCATTGGGCTCGCTTCGATCCAGGCAGCGATCGCACTTGCCGCCATGTACGGCACCCGCATCCTCGTTGCACGCGCCACCGGCCATGCCGCTATCGTGCGCGTGCTCGGCGGGGTCGTGATCGGGGTCGGGCTCGCCATCCTCGCCCAGCAGATCATGCAGGCCGCGTGATTCCGGTTGCCGGCGCCGATGCTAGCTGCGGGCGCGGCTGCTGTCCGGCTGCCTGCAGCAGCGCCGGCAGTCGCCGGTTGAACAGCTCCGCGGCCTCGTACTGAACCCAGTGTCCGGCGGCAGGGACGATCTCGACCATCGCCTGCGGCTGGAATTGGCGCAGCCGGTCGGTTACCAGGTTGGATGGCGACGTGACGTCCTGCTCACCCCAGATGCCCGCAAGCCTGGCTTTGACATGAGGCAGGCATTGCGCCAGCGAGCTGGTCTTGACGATGTGCTTGCCGCGCACCCTTGAACGCAGGGCGTTCTGCTCCTGCATGTAAATCGCCAGCTCGTCCACCTTGGCGCGGTCGTGGATCATCAGGATGCCGAGGTTCTGGCGATGGACCTCGCGCTTCTCCTCGTCGGTGGCAAGCCAGCGCCAGGATTTCAACGGCTCCATCGGGCGGCGAGGAAGTCCCATGCCGGCGCCGCCGACCAGCGACAAGACATCGACGCGGTCGCCGGCAAGCTGCGCGAGATAGCCGGCAATCAAGCCGCCGAGCGAAAACCCCGCGAGCGAAAATGACTTGTCCGGCGGAAGTGAGCGTGGACAACCCCGACCGGAGACTTTCCGCCATGTGCTCGGCAGTGACCGGCTGCGCCAAGGCGCCGGACTCGCCCGAGCCGGGGAGGTCCGGAACGATGAGCAGGAAATGCTTCGACAAGGCCTCGATGTTGCGCACCCAATGCATCCAGCTCCCGGTGCCGCCATGCAGCAGCACCAGCGGAGGGCCGGCGCCCCACGTGCGCCAGACCACGTCGCCCGCGGCGCTGGTCGTTGTGTGGCGCGCGCTGGCGCGATCGAGCGCGGCGATGATGTCGGCCGGAGTTGCCGTCATGACGCACGCGCCGGGATTGTCCGCAGGAAACCGACCAGATTGTCGGTGACGTGATCGACGTGCGGTGCGTCGCGGCCTTCCAGCTCCCAGTCCTCGCGGAACACTTCGCGCGTGCCCTCCGGCACCACCAGCACCGTGGTCATGCCGAGCGTGTGCGGCACGGCCAGATTGCGCGCCAGATCCTCGAACATCGCGGCCTTGCCGGCGTCGACCGCATGGGCCTTGAGGAAGCGTTCGTAGGTCAGCGCCGAAGGCTTCGGTTCGAGTTCGGCGGCGATGATGTCGAAGACATGCTCGAAATGGTCGTTCAGGCCGAGGCGGGCCAGCACCGCGTCGGCATGGCGCTGCGTGCCGTTGGTCAGGATGAGCTTGCGGCCCGGCAGTTGCTCGATCGCGGCGCCTAGTGCTGGGTTGGGTTCGATGGGCGAATGATCGATCTGGTGCACAAAATCGAGATAGTCGTCCGGCTCCATGCCGTGCTCGATCATCAAGCCGCGCATCGATGTGCCGTAACGCTGGTAGTAGTCCTTCTGCAGGCGGAACGCCTGCTCGCCTGTGATCTTGAGAAAGTTCGCAATGTACTCGCGAATGCGGCCGTCGATTTGTTGCCAAAGGTTGACGTGGTGAGGATAGAGCGTGTTGTCGAGGTCGAACACCCAGGTCTCGACATGATCGAAGATGCGCGGGGTGCGGCTGGCCGGCGAAGTCATCGTCATCCTGTTCTCGTTCAAGGCGTTGCGGCAATTGAAGCTGACCGGTCGCCCTGTGCGCTCCTGCTTATTAGTGATCGACGATGCCGCGGAGCGGACGATTGAAGGCCCAGATCACCAGGCCCGCGACTGCTGCGATACCGGCGATCATCAGGAAGAAATGCGACTTGTCCATGCTGCTCCAGAAGCTGCCGAGCCAGCCGGCGAGGAAGTTACCCACGAAGCTGGTTGCCAGCCAGACTCCCATCATCATCGAGACGACCCGCGCCGGCGACACCTTCGACACCAGCGAGAGCCCGATCGGCGACAGATAGAGTTCGCCGATTGTGATCACGGCGAAATAGCCGAGGAGCCACAGCCAACTGGCCAAGTCGCCGGCCGCCGTCCAGGCGGCGCCGAACATGATCAGATTGGCGAGCGCGACGCCCAGGCAGCCGAGCGCCATCTTGGTGATGGTCGAAGGTTCGCCGCCGCGGCGTTCCTGCCACGCCCACAGCGCGATGATGAACGGCGTGAACGCGAAGATCATGAACGGATTGAAGGCTTGGAACCAGGTCGTCGGGATCTCGCCTTTCCAGAACACCAGGTCGATATGCCGGTCGGTGTAGTCGTCCGCCCAGAGCGCGATCGTGTTGCCCTGTTGTTCGTAGGTGGCCCAGAAGAGCGTCGTGGGGATGAACAGCAGCAGAAGCGCCAGGATGCTCCGCCATTCATGGCGATCGAGCGGCATCCGCTCGGTGCCGTAGGCGCGCGCGCGCTGCAATTCGTCGGGTGGCAGCGTCGGCATGGCGCAGATATAGACCACCAGCGCGATCGTCATGCCGACGCCGGCAGCGGCGAAGCCATAGTGCCATCCGATCTGCTCCCCGAGCGTGCCGCACACCAGTGGAGCCAGGAAGGCGCCGAGGTTGATGCCGACATAGAAGATCGAATAGGCGCGGTCGCGCCGGGGATCGCCGGGCGCATAGAGCCCGCCTACCTGCGCCGACATATTGGGTTTGAATGCGCCGTTGCCGAGGATGAGCGTAGTGAGGGCGAACAGGAACAGTGGCTCGAACGCCATCATGAAGTGGCCGATAGCCATCAGCGCGGCGCCGAGCAGGATCGTGCGGTGCTGTCCAAGCCAGCGGTCGGCAATCAGCCCGCCGAACACCGGCGTGAGATACACAAAACCGGTGTAGAGCCCGTAGATGTGCGACGCGAACGGCTGCACGCCGAGCGGCCCGAACATGCTTTCCAGGATGCTGCGCAGCGTGGCGAGGCCGATCACCGTATCGGCGTTGCCCGGCACCAGCAGGTACTTGACCATGTACAGGACGAGCAGGGCGCGCATCCCGTAATAGGAGAAGCGCTCCCACATCTCGGTGGTGAACAGGAAGGTCAGCCCGCGCGGATGGCCAAACAGATCGTCGGAGGCGGTGACGATCCTGGGGTAGCCTCTCACCGACATCGTTCGTCCATGCTTGCCTGCGGGCCTTCCCGGTCGGTTGACCCTAGAACGTGGTGCGGACAGGCGTCAATTTGACGGCGATTCGGCGGCTTTGGCCCGAGGGCGTCCCGAAACTGCGGCGCTGAAACACTTGACGCAAGCCGGGAATTGCCGAAAACGCTGCTGTAAACATAATGCCGGAGGAAAAGCCATGGCGATACGCGCTCTGCTAACGATGCTGCTCGGGGTCTTTGCGCTGGCCTCGCAACCAGCATGGGCGCAGGACCCGGCCGCGAATTTCCCGAACAAGCCGATCCGCGTCATCATCGGCTTTGCCGCCGGTGGCGGCAACGACCTGTTCGCCCGCCTCGTCGGTCAGAAGCTGTCGGAGATTCTCAAGCAGCCAGTGGTGATCGAAAACAAGCCGGGCGCCGGCGGGCGGCTTTCGGCTGAATTTGTCGCGCGTGAGCCGGCCGATGGCTATACGCTTCTGGTGGGTGCGAGCGGCATGATGTCGATCGCAGCGGCGACGTTGCCGAACCTGTCCTATCACCCGACCAAGACCTTCACACCGCTCACCATGATCGCGAATTTCCCGCTGATCATGGTGATTCCGACCACCAATCCGGCGAAGTCCGTCAAGGAGGTGGTTGAGTGGGCCAAGGCGCATCCGGACAAGGCTAACTACGCCACGACCTCACCGGCCTTCACGATCACGACTGAACTGCTCAAGCTCAAGTCCGGCATGCCGGGCGTCGCCATCACCTACAAGAGCAGCAACGAGATGCTGCTGAGCGTGATCGGCGAGCAGACGCTGCTCGCCATCGCCGACGGCCCGCCGACGGTGCCGATGGTGAAGGGCGGCAAGGTGAGGGCGGTGGCGGTTACCGGCGCGGTGCGCTCGCCCGAACTGCCGGACGTGCCGAGCATGGCCGAAGCCGGCTATCCGGACGTCGACGTTTATCTCTACAGCGGCTTCTTCGTTGCCGCGGCGACGCCGCCTGCGATTGCGGCCAAGCTCGAAGCGGCACTCCGCGACGCGGTCAAGGACCCGGAGGTTTCCGCCAAGCTCAGGGGCATGGCGGTCAACCCGGGCGGTACGTCGAGCGCCGAATTCCGCAAGATGATCGACGCCGACATCGAGAAATTCGCCGCCGTTGCCAAGGCCGCGAACCTCAAGTTCGGCGAATAGTCTGGATTGCGTGGCTGTCGTTGGTCAGAGTGATCGATCAAAGAAGGCCGGCCGTGCCGGTAGCGAATTGAGACGCCGCGCGGCGCAAACGAAAAGACAAATCCTCTCCCGCCGGGGAGAGGATTTTTCGTTTGTCGATACCGCCCTCAGTCAAGCGGCTCGAGCTTGATCACCGAGTGGCCGTGGTTGCTGCCGACCCAGAACGTGACCGGCGTCGTTGAATTGTCGACATGCACGCGGCGGATGTTGGTCGAGCGCGGCAGCAGGTATTCCACCGTGTTGCCGGTCTTGGTGTCGAGCCGCACCACGCGGTCGTTGAGCATCGAGCCGGTCCAGGCGTCTTCGTTCTTGTCGATGGCGACGTCGTAGGGGTTGGTCCAGCGCGTCGGCATCGGCCACTCGGTGAACCTCTCGGTCTTGGTATCGAACATCGCGATCTTGTCACCGCGGTACTCGCCGACCCAGAGACGGTCCTGCGCATCCATTTGCCCGCGGCGCAGCGCCGGGCTCGGCGTGAGGAGCGCGAACAGCTTCACCTCACCGGTCTTGGCGTCGATACGGCCGATGTGCTTCTGCCTGAAGTCGGTGAAAAACACGTTGTTCCGGGAGTCCGGAACGACGTCATAGACGTTGTGCGGCTCGCCCTTGGGCGCATCCTTGAAGGGCTCCCAGGTCTCGATTTTGCCGGTCGCGAGATCGAGCCGGTGGATGCCGGCGAAGCCGTTGTTCTGCGCCCAGACCTTACCGTCAACGTGGGAGAATTGCGGACTCACCATGTTCACTTGGGCGGCGTCGATGTTCTGCTCCGGCGGCAGTTGCCAGAACTTGAACTGCTCGGCCTTACGGTCGAACTTGACGATCGTAGCTTGATACATGTTGCCGAGCCAGAGGTCGCCCGCCTTGTCCTGCCGCAGGCCGAGGAAGCCGGTCGGGAATCCGGGCTTGTGCAGCGGAATTGGGTATTCCTTGTGCTCGCCGGTTTTGGGATCGAGGCGTCCGAGGAACTGTTCGCCAAAGCTCGAATACCAGGCGATGCCGTCGGCATCGATCACCACGTCGTGCGGCTGGATCGTCTCGCGCGGCAGATCGTATTCGGTAATGACGACGCGCGTGGCACGCCCCTTCGGGCGCGGCAGCGTCTTGAGTTGATAGCTCCATTGCGGACCGGCGCTGAGATTGATGCCGCTGAGGAAGTCGGCGGCGGCGCGGTAGACCTGGACACGCTGGTCGCCGCGTTCCTCCATCCGACGTTCGCCCCGGCGCAGTTGTGGCGCGGCCGGGATGCTCTGGTTCACATAGCCCTGCATGCGGGGCAGCGTGACGTTGATAAGATCGTCCGCCTTGTGGGTGGAGCGCGCGATCCGCTCAATCGTGTGGCAGCCGACGCAGCCGAGCATGGCGTTCTTCTGCTGATCAGTTCCGGGGAAGCTCGCCAGCCACTCGCCGTTCGACATCTGGGCGGCGAGGTCTTCGGTCTTTCGGAGCTTGAGATCGAGCTTGGCCGGCTCGTTGCCGGTGATCGTCACGCTGGCCGGCTGTTCGAGATCGTAGCCGATCGCCCGGATGCGAATATCGTATTGTCCGCCCGTCAGCTTGGCGGCCGGGAAGCTGTAGTGGCCGTTCACATCGCTGACCACCGTTACGGTGATGGTTGTGCCGGCCTTCTTGGCGCTCACCAGCACACCTTCCATCGCGCCTTCCTGGGGGGAGGTGACCTGTCCGGCGAGCGTCTGGGCTTGTGCCGGGATAACGCCAGCTAAGGAGATCAGGGCAAGACCCGCCGTGATCGACGCGACGATGTTCTTCATTGATTCCTCCGAACCGAGATGCGCACTTTCGGCGCACTTGCTGGTTGCAATACATTTCACTCCTTATTCCGACCGGTTTCAATCCGGGTCGAAGAAATGAAGCGCGCCTGATGGCGCGCGACGCTCCCACCTGACGATGCGTGAGGCTGCTATTTGAAAGGAGCCGGACGGAGCAGAAGCTCCGTCCGGCGATCTGCAGACTGGCAATTCGCGGTGTTACGCGCCTGCGATTTCAGTTTGGCATGCTCGCCGGCCGTTCGAGCAGGCTGCGCGCAAACTTCTTGGGCATCGCGGGCCTGGCAAAGTAGAAGCCTTGCACCTTGTCGAAACCCATTTCACGAACAGTCAGAAAATCCGCTTTGGTTTCGACGCCTTCTGCGACGGTGCGGGCGCCGTAGCCGTCGGCGAGCGCGAGGATACGGCGGCATACCGACTGCTTCAAACGATCGTCCGCGCAGCCGGCGATGAATTTTCGGTCAACCTTGATCTCGACAAACGGAAAGTCGGGAAGCCCGGCGAACAGAGGCCATTCTGCTCCGACGTCATCAAGAGCGATTGCGATTTTGTGGAACCGAAGTCGCCTGGCAATATCTTTCGCCAAGTCGAGGTTGCGAATGACTTCGGTGCCGTTGATTTCGATGATCAGTCCATCGAAAGCGGGATGGTCCGGAATCTTCTGGCACAGATCCACCATGGAACCGGAATCTCTGAAGGAAGGCGATCGGCAGATTGATGGCGATCTGAACCTTGGCGTGTTGCGAAGCAAAGTAGTCGCCAATCCTCGATCGCGCGATCGATCACGTACTCGGACAGCGCACGGAAATGTGGATCGCCGTCGGCTGGAATAAAGTACGCGGGCGGGACGACACCCCACGTTGGGTGACGGATTCGGATCAGCGCCTCGGCCCGCTCGATTGCGAGCGAACGCGCATTGATTTCCGGCTGATACCATAGTTCCAGCCAACCCTCGCGGACCGCTTCTTCCAAGTGAATTGGCGGCTCGGGCGGGCCTTCGTCCGGCAGCAGCGTGGCGACGCTGTCGCGCAGGCCGGCTTCGCCGAAAGGCGTGTGGAGCGTTGGCAACAACGTGATGCCAAGTTCCCTGGCGTGGTCTTCGATCGCGGCCAACGACGGGGATGTGCGAGGTCCCACCAGCAGGACCTTGCCGACGAAAGGCTTGGAAGCGAGCGTCTCCAAGATCTCGGCCGCCTCGAGTGCCTCGGTGCGTCATTCCGAGAATGATGAGATCGGGGATTTCTGCCTCGATCACCGCGTTCAACTTCTCGAAATGATCGCACTCGCTGGTGACGAAACCAAGATCCGCCAATGCTTCCGAGAGAAATGAACGAATGTGCTGCTTGCCGTCGGCAATGCAGATGCGAGGCCTGACCTTTCGCCGCCCAAACGTGACGACGTTGGTTGAGCCTATTTGTTCGTGGATATTCATGACGCGCCCTCCGATTGACGAGGGCCGTGGGTAACGACCGAAAAACTAGGAAATGTGGCGCTGCTTGCCACATGTTCTGCGGTTTCAAATAAGTATTAATCTCGACAGATGAGCGCAGTTTTTAATGAAGCAAATTGTTCGCAATCGTTATTGCAGCATGCGGTAGGGGAAATCCAAAGCGAACTTAATCAGCTAGCTCCGGCGCCTTGGTTCTCGCCCGGGGAATCGGTTGCGCTTAACGCCGGTTGCTCGCTGCCTCAATCGTCAACGTTTCTTGCGCGCGGGCGGAGTGTTGCCGTATTGCAGACGCTTGATGGTAATTGCGCACTCCAGTCGCCCGCTCACCCCGCGGCCACCATTGCGGCGAAGCCGCGCTCCAGGTCGCCGGTGAGGTCGTCAACGTCCTCGAGGCCGATGTGCAGGCGCACCGCCGGGCCGCCCGGCGACCATCGGGTGGCGGTGCGGAACGATGCGCAGTCGAAGGGCGTCGCGAGGCTTTCGTAGCCGCCCCAGGAAGCGCCCATGCCGAACAGCTTCAGCTGATCGAGAAATGCATCGATCGCTGCCTCGGGGACCGGCTTGAACACGACGCTGAACAGGCTTGAGGCGCCGAGGAAATCTCGCTGCCAGATGGCGTGCCCCGGATCGCTTTCGAGCGCGGGATGCAGCACGCGCAGAATCTCCGGCCGTCGTTCGAGCCAGCGCGCCACTTTCAGTCCCGCCTGATGCTGATGCGCCAGCCGTACGCCCATCGTGCGCAGCCCACGTTGCGCCAGATAGGCGTCGTCCGGCCCGACGCAGAGGCCAAGCTCGTGCTGGGTGTCGCTCAGCCGTTTCCAGTTGTCCTGGTTGGCCGACACGGTGCCGAACATGATGTCGGAATGGCCTCCGATGTATTTCGTACCGGCCTGGATCGAGAGATCGACGCCTTTCTCGAAGGCATGGAAATAGAGCGGGGTCGCCCAGGTATTGTCCATCAGCACGACCGCGCCGCGGGCGTGGGCCACGGCTGCGATCGCCGGCACATCCTGCATCTCGAATGACAGCGAGCCCGGCGCCTCGACGAATACCGCGCGGGTGTTCGGCTGGATCAAGGCGTCGATACCGGCGCCGATCAGCGGGTCGTAATACGTGGTGGTGATCCCGTAGCGCTTGAGCAGGCCGTCGCAGAATTTGCGTGTCGGCAGGTACACGCTGTCGGTGACCAGCACGTGATCGCCGGTCTTGAGCACCGAGAGCAGCGCAAGTGAAATAGCCGCAAGCCCGGACGGCGCCAGCGCCACGCCGGCGCATTGCGGGCCCTCCAGTTCGCGCAGCGCGATTTCGAGCGCTTCCGTGGTCGGGGTGCCATGCCGACCGTAACGGTAGCGCGCGCGCCGCGCGCGAAAATCCTGCGCGGTCGGATAAAGCACCGTGGATGCGTGATAAACTGGCGGGTTGACAAAGCCGTGATGCGCCGCCGGATCGCGGCCGCCGGTCACGATCCGGGTCGCCGGCTTGAGGGGCGGAGAATCGGTGTCGGACGGCTTCGTCATGGCAATTTTCTTCCTGCGCGGAGAATGAGAGGTCATGGCGAGGCGTGGAGCGAGCGTCAACCCCTTGACCACGATGCCCGATCGGCCTGAGATAAGGGAGAATAAAGTGGGGAAGGCGTCGGGCGCCCGGGAGGGGCGATGCTCGCTCGCTCCGGATCGTTTCGCCGGCCCGGGTGAAAGAGTTCCAACAAACGCCTCCGCTTCGCAACATACGGACAACGCTTGGAAAAGGCCATCCCATGAACCGCGCGAACCTCGTTCTCGGCGTGCTGACGGTGCTCTGCTTGGCACCGGCGGCGGCGTCCGCCCAAACCCTCAAGGCGGTGAAGGACCGTGGCTCACTGATCTGCGGCGTGAGCCAGGGGCTTCCCGGATTTTCCAATCCCGACGACAAGGGCAACTGGACCGGCTTCGACGTCGACTTCTGCCGGGCGATCGCGGCCGCGGTGCTCAACGATGCGAGCAAGGTCAAGTACACGCCGCTCTCCGCCAAGGATCGTTTCGAACCGCTCAAGTCCGGCGGCATCGATATTCTGTCGCGTAACACCACCTGGACGCTGTCGCGCGACGTGTCGTACGGCAACTTCGCCGGCGTGACCTATTACGACGGCCAGGGCTTCATGGTGCGCAAGGCGCTCAAGGTGAATTCGGCGCTCGAACTCAACGGCGCCTCGGTCTGCGCCCAGACCGGCACCACCACCGAGCTCAACCTCGCCGACTTCTTCCGCTCCAACAATATGAAGTACGAGGTGATCGCCTTCGGCACCGCCGACGAGACCATCAAGGCTTACGAGGCCGGCCGTTGCGACGTGTTCACCACTGACGTGTCGCAGCTCTATGCCGAGAAGCTCAAACTCACCAACGCCAACGACCACGTCATCCTGCCCGAGGTCATTTCCAAGGAGCCGCTCGGGCCGCTGGTGCGTCATGGCGACGACCAATGGTTCGACGTCGTCAAGTGGGTCAACTTTGCGATGCTCAACGCCGAGGAGCTTGGCGTGTCGTCGAAGAACGTCGATGAGGCGATGAAATCGAACCAGCCGGAAATCCGGCGGCTGCTCGGCGTCGAGGGCAATTACGGCGAACAGCTCGGCCTGACCAAGGACTGGGTGGTGCGCATCCTCAAACAGGTCGGAAACTACGGCGAGGTGTTCGATCGGAACGTCGGAACCGGCTCCAAACTCGGCATCAGCCGCGGTCTCAACCGGCTGTGGACCAAGGGTGGTATCCAGTACTCGCCACCGATCCGGTGAGGCAAGCGGCACTATTTCCGTTATCTCCGTTCGTCCTCGCGAAAGCCGGGACCCAGTTTGAAATAGCCATGCAAGCAAAGAATTGGGTGCCCGCTTGGGCGGGCACGAACGGAAAGACCGATGCCGTCTCGGAGCATCAGAGAATGAAGCGCGCCACAGGTTAGGGCGGAGGATACCGTGGCGACCGAAGCGAACTCATGCGCTGCCGCCGCGGATCCCATTCTACAACAACCCGAAAATCCGCGCTTATGGCTACCAGCTTGTGCTGCTCGCCGTGGTGGTGTGGCTCGGCACCGAGTTCGTCATCAACGCGCGCGAAAATCTGGCGGCGCAGAACATCACCAGCGGCTTCGGTTTTCTGGAAAACACCGCGGGCTTCGGCGTCAGCCAGTCGCTCATTCCGTATAACGAGACCGACAGCTACGCCCGGGTCTTCCTGGTCGGGCTGCTCAACACCTTGCTGGTCGCCGGATTGGGCATCGTATTCGCGACCGTGCTCGGGTTTTTCGTCGGCATCGCACGGCTGTCACCGAATTGGCTGGTTGCCCGGATCGGCGGCGGCTACGTCGAACTGATCCGCAACCTGCCGCTGCTGTTCCAGATCCTGTTCTGGTATCTCGCGGTGCTCGGGACGCTGCCGGGGCCGCGCCAGAGCCTGTCGTTGTTCGGCGGCATGTTCGTGAACAACCGCGGCATGTTCGTGCCGGCGCCGGTGTTCGGGACAGGTGCCGGTTACGTCGGGCTCGCGGTCGTCCTGGCGCTGGTTCTCACGCTGGCGATGCGTGTCTGGGCGAAGCGCCGGCAGGATCGCACCGGCCAGGTCTTTCCGATGCTCCGGGTTGCGCTGGCGCTGTTGATCGGACTGCCGCTCGTGGCGCTGTTGGTGACCGGCTTCCCGGTCACGTTCGAAACCCCGCAGCTTCGCGGCTTCAACTTCGTCGGCGGGCTTCGGCTGCTGCCGGAATTCGTCGCGCTGCTGCTGGCGCTGACGACCTACACCGCGGCGTTCATCGCCGAGATCGTGCGCGCCGGCATTCTGGCGGTGCCGCGCGGCCAGACCGAGGCGGCCTATGCGCTCGGCCTGCGGCGAAGCCTGATGTTGCGGCTGATCGTCGTGCCGCAGGCGATGCGGGTGATCATGCCGCCGCTGACCAACCAGTATCTCAATCTCACCAAGAATTCCTCGCTGGCGGTGGCGATCGGCTATCCCGACCTGTTCGCGGTGTTTGCCGGCACGGCGCTCAACCAGACCGGCCAGGCGATCGAGATCATCGCCATCACGATGGCGGTCTATCTCTGTCTGTCGTTGGCGACCAGTGCGCTGATGAACTGGTACAACGCCCGTATCCGGATCGCGGAGCGCTGATGCCGAACGCCGCGTCATTGTCGTTCGTGCGCCGGGCGATCACAGAGCCCGAGCCGCCGCCGCGTCGTCGAGCGCGGGCCGATCGGCTGGCTGCGTCAACGGCTGTTCGACGGGCCGCTCAATGCCACGCTGACGGTGCTCGGACTGGTGGTCATCGTCGGGCTCGGCTGGCCGTCGCTCAGGTTCCTGCTGATCGACGCGGTCTGGACCGGCGACGACCGCACCGCCTGTCTCGCCAAGACGGTCGGGCATCAGGTCGGCGCGTGCTGGCCGTTCATCACGGCCAAGTTCGGCCAGTTCATGTACGGATTCTATCCCGACAGCGAGCGCTGGCGGGTCGATCTCACGTTCGTGCTGTGCGTGTTGCTGCTGACGCCGCTGCTGATCCCCGCCGTGCCGGGGAAGACGCTCAACGCCTTGCTGTTTTTCGGGGTTTTTCCGGTCGTCGCCTTCGTGCTGCTGGTCGGCGGCATGTTCGGACTGCCGCACGTCGAAACGCGGTTGTGGGGCGGACTGCTGGTGACGCTGGTGATCTCGTTCACCGGCATCATCGGATCGCTGCCGCTCGGCATTCTGCTCGCGCTCGGCCGCCGCTCGGAACTGCCGATCGTGCGCACGCTGTCCATCGTGTTCATCGAGTTCTGGCGCGGCGTGCCGTTGATCACGGTGCTGTTCTTCGCGACCTACATGCTGCCGTTGTTCCTGCCGGAAAGCTGGCAGATCGATGCGCTGCTGCGCGTGCTGATCGGCGTCGTGCTGTTCGCCGCCGCCTACCTGGCGGAAGTGGTGCGCGGCGGCCTGCAGGCGATCCCGCGCGGCCAGTTCGAGGGCGCGATGGCGCTGGGCCTGGGCTACTGGCGCATGACCGGCCTGATCGTCATGCCGCAGGCCCTGAAGCTGGTGATCCCCGGGCTGGTCAACTCGTTCATCGCGCTGTTCAAGGACACCACGCTGGT
The DNA here is from genome assembly GCA_963807865.1 of uncultured Alphaproteobacteria bacterium. Classification (GTDB taxonomy): domain Bacteria; phylum Pseudomonadota; class Alphaproteobacteria; order Rhizobiales; family Xanthobacteraceae; genus VAZQ01. The sequence continues at coordinate 39,884 of CAWEDK010000033.1, forward strand.
GCTGATCGTGGCGATCTTCGACCTGCTCGGGCAGTTGCGGGCGGCGTTCGCCGACCCGAACTGGGCGACGCCGGTGACGCTGTTCACCGGTTTTGCTTTTGCCGGCATCATCTATTTCCTCGTCAGCTTCGGCATGTCGCGCTACGCCTTGGCGATGGAACGGCGGCTGACCACGGAGCATGTGCGGTGACCCGATGAGCGCCGACGAGAAACCGGTCAATCGCACTGCGTCTCGGCCGGGTGGCGCCGGGCTCGCCATGCGCACCACCACCAACGAGGTCGCGGTCGAGATCGCGGCCCTGAACAAGTGGTACGGCGCATTCCATGTCCTGCGCGACATCGACCTGAAGGTCATGCGCGGCGAGCGCATCGTGGTCTGCGGCCCGTCGGGCAGCGGCAAGTCGACGCTGCTGCGCTGTATCAACCGGCTCGAAAGCTGGCAGCGCGGCCGGGTCGTCGTCGACGGCATGGAATTGACCGACGACCTCAAGAAGATCGACGAGGTGCGCCGCGAGGTCGGCATGGTGTTCCAGCAGTTCAATTTGTTTCCGCACCTGACAGTGCTGGATAACTGCACGCTGGCGCCGATCTGGGTGCGCAAGACGCCGCGCCGGGAAGCCGAGGAATTGGCGCGGCACTATCTGGCGCGGGTGCGCATTCCGGAGCAGGCGGACAAGTATCCGGCCCAGCTTTCCGGCGGCCAGCAGCAGCGGGTGGCGATCGCACGGGCGCTGTGCATGCAGCCAAAGATCATGCTGTTCGACGAGCCGACCTCCTCGCTCGATCCGGAAATGGTCAAGGAGGTGCTCGACACCATGGTCGCACTCGCGCTCGACGGCATGACCATGCTGGTGGTGAGCCACGAGATGGGCTTTGCCCGCCAGATCGCCAACCGGGTGGTGTTCATGGATGCCGGGCAGATCATCGAAGTGAACGAGCCTGGACCTTTCTTCGCCAACCCGCAGCACGAACGCACCAAGCTGTTCCTGAGCCAAATTTTGCGGTGACGGCGTGGGGCTACGCCGGTTGAATTTCAGAGTCTGGCCGGTGCATCCAACGATCCTGAGCGCTCGTATTTCGACGGCAACGCAGGAGCATCCGATGAGCAGCAGCAATCTCAACCTGGTGCAGCAACTCTATGCCGCGTTCGGCAAGGGCGATGTCCCGGCGCTCATGAACAGCATGTCGGCCGACATTGCGTGGCATTCCGGCGGCCGTGCCTCCGACTATCCGGGTTTCGGTCCTCGCAAAGGCCACGCGGAGGTGCAGGAGTTCTTCAAGATCATTGCCGAGAACAACGAATTCTCGCACTTCACCCCGCGGGAATTCTACGCCACCGACGACAAGGTCTTCGTGCTCGGCGACTACGCCCTGACGCTCAGAAAGACCGGCAAGTCGATGGCGACTGACTGGGTGCATATCTTCACCATCCGCGACGGCATGGTGACCGGCTTCCGCGAGTTTCTCGACACGGCGCTGGCGGCCGAGTGCTATCGCGGTTGAGAACTATCGGGCGGCTGGTTGAAAGAGCTCAACAAGGTTGCCCGACGGATCCTGCAGCAAGATTTGCGATCCACCCGGACCGGTAACGATGTCGTTACGGAAGCGCACACCGGCCGCTCGCAAACGTTCGACCTCGGCGCGCAAATCGTTCACGATAAGGTGGATGCGGTTCCAGCCGCCAGGGACCGGGCGCGCACCGCCAGGCATCGTACGTCCGGCAGAACTGGTCGGTCCGCTCAGCAGGAGCCGCAGCGATCCGAGCGTCACGTCGGCGAATGCCGGGGCGGCATTGGAGAGAACGGTGAACCCAAGGTGCGTAGTGTACCACGCGACCGCGGTCTCGACATTGTCAACCATATAGCGAACATTCACTGTCGCATTGGGCATGTGCCGGCTCGTTCGTTTGTGAGGCGCCAACCGAGACGGATGCTACGCAATCTTGGCCGCAAAACAATCCGCCGCTCACGCGCCGCTATCCATCACCGCGCCAACGGTCCGCAGGCCCTTTTCCAGGCGTCGATGCCGCCCTGGATGTGGCAGGCGCCGGTGATGCCGGCGTCCTGTGCGGCTTGCACCGCCATGGCGGAGCGCTCGCCGAACGCGCAATAGAACACGATCCGGTTGCGGGTCGCACGGGCAAGCTCGTGCAGCATACCGCCCGGCTGTACGTTGGCGGCGAGTTCGGTGTAGGGGGCGTGCAGCGAACCGGGGATGACGCCGTGCCTCTCGCGTTCGGATTTTTCGCGAAGGTCGACCAGCGTCACGTCAGGCTTGGCGATCAGCATCATCGCCTCGCTGGGATTGAGTGCCCAGCCGTGACGCGCAATCGTCTCCTGCGCGAGCCCGACCCGCATGTTGGCCGGAACCGCGACATCCATCATCTTCGGGTTCGGGAGGTTGAGGTTGTTCATGAGCTCGGCATATTGCTCGACCGAGCGAACTTGAAGTCGCGGATTGAACGCCCGTTCCTCCGCGATGGTCGTCACCGTCTCGCCTTTGTAGTCGTGGGCGGGGAAGACCATGGTGTCGTCCGGCAGCTTGAGCAGCTTGTTGAAAATTGAATTGTATTGCGCGCGCGGGTCGCCGTTCTGGAAGTCGGTGCGGCCGGTGCCACGGATCAGCAGCGTGTCGCCGGTGAACACGCGGTCACGCATCGCGAAGCTGTAGGAGTTGTCCGTATGGCCGGGTGTATAGAGCACGTCGAGCGCAAGCCCCTCGATCGTGAGCTTGTCGCCTTCGGCGAGCCGCATCGACACCACGTCGGCCTTGCTCTGCTCGCCCATGACGGTGACGCACCGCGTGCGGTCGCGCAGCGCGCCGAGCCCGGTGATGTGATCGGCATGCAGATGGGTGTCGACCGCCTTCACCAGCTTGAGGTCGAGTTCGTTGACGAGCTGCAGGTAGCGGTCGACCTTCTCGATGACCGGATCGATGATCAGCGCCTCGCCGCCTCGGCGGCTGGCGAGCAGGTAGGTGTAAGTGCCGGAGACGCTGTCGAAGAGCTGGCGGAAAATCATCGATACCTCGCTCAGAAGAGAAATCGATTTTCCCTCGACCTCCATGCGCAATATAATTCTGCTCGATGGAGCAAAAAAGACCGGCCGACGAGCTATTCCGCTCAGACATCTTGCGGGTCATGCCGCCGTCGACAACGAAATCAGCGCCGGTGATGAAGCCGGCGCGTTCGCTGTCGAGCAGGAAGGCGACGATTTCGGCAATATCGTCCGGCCTGCCGACCCGCCCAACAGGCCGCATACACTGTCAGGGCTTCGATTTCGGCTCGATCGGCATCTCGCCCGCCGCGCCCCACTCGGTCCAGGAGCCGTCGTAGAGCGCCTTCGGCGCCTTGCCGATGGCGTCGAGCGCGAACCACAGCGTCGCCGCGGTCACGCCTGATCCGCAACTGGTGATGACCGGTGCGTCGAGATCAACGCCGCCTGCGCGAAAGCGCTCCGCGATCTTTTCGGGTGCAACGAGCCGTCCATTGGCGATCAGTTCGGTCACCGGCACGTTGAACGCACCCGGCATGTGGCCCGGGCGGACGCCGGGCCGCGGCTCGACAGCCTCACCACGGAAGCGCTCGGCCGGCCGCGCATCCACCACTTGCGCGGATTTGTCAGATAGCGCACGCGCCACATCGGCCATGCCGGCGACCGCGGGTCGATCGAGCGCTGCGGCGAACTTGCGCGGCAACCGCTGGACCTCGCCGGCTTCGACCGGTCGGCCTTCGGCGGTCCATTTCGGCAGCCCGCCGTCGAGGATGAACACGTTGCGTGCGCCAAAGACGCGAAACGTCCACCACACCCGCGGTGCGCCGCCGAGCCCCGCGCCATCGTACACCACGATGGTGTCATCATGGCCGATGCCGAGTTTGCCGGCATCGGCGGCGAACTGAGCAGCGGTCGGCAGCATGTGGGGCAGCTTGGAGGAATGATCCGCGATGGCATCGATGTCGAAGAACGCCGCGCCCGGAATGTGCCTGGCGAGATGCTCGGCTTTCGCGTCGCGCTTGAGCGCAGGCAGATAGAACGACCCGTCAACAACGGTCACTTCGGGTTCCCCGAGGCGCGCAGCCAGCCATTCGGTGGAGACAAGCCAGGGGGAGGGGAGGGTCATGTGCGGCTCCTGCAGTTACGTGAACGCGATACGGACGCGTCGATTTTGCCGGCCCTTTTTCTCGATCTGCATCACCCGTATGTCGCCGATCTCACGGGTGTTGCGTACGTGCGTGCCGCCGCAGGGCTGCAGATCGTAGCCGACGATCTCGATCAGGCGCACGCGACCCGTTCCGATCGGCGGCTTGACCGACATGGTCTTCACCAGATTGGGCTTGGCGGCGAGTTCGTCGTCGGTGATCCAGCGCGAGCGTACCTCAGCGCCGGAGGCGATCATCCGGGCGAGATCATCGGTGATCTCGTCCTTGTCGAGGCCGGATTCCGGTATGTCGAAGTCGAGCCGTCCGTCCATATCGCCGACCGCCCCGCCGGTGACCGGAAACGGCAGCGCGGCGGACAGCAGATGCAAAGCGGTGTGCATGCGCATGCGAGCGTAGCGGCGGTCCCAGTCGATCACGGCGTGCACTGGATCGCCGATCCTGAGATTAGTGCCGGCGGCGACAGCCGGCTGGTGCGCGATCTCGGTCTTGCCCGGATCGGTGAAATTCGCGCTCGTGATCAGAATGGCATCACCGCCGCGGGTCGTGAGCACGCCGCCGTCCGCTGGCTGGCCGCCGGACGCCGCGTAGAACACCGTGCGGTCGAGCACGATGCCGCCCGTCTCGGTCATTCCCACGACGGTCGCGCTGCATTCCTTGAGATAGGAGTTCTTCGCGAAACAGGCAGTCGGTCATATGAACTCGTTGCTTATCAACGTCTTAGAGGGCGGTTTGTAAGTTCTGACGCCGGGTTTGTAAATCCTGCGTTCTCTCTTTGCCCTCCAAGCTTTGCCATTCCAGTCTTTGCAAGCCGATAGGCATCGGCCTCCGCAGTGTAGTGCTGCACCATTGCCAGTGTCTTGTGGCCGGAGATCGCCATCAATTCGTGAGTTGTAAGTTGCGCCTCGGCCAGGCGGCGCATCCCGCCCTTCTTAAGCCCGTGTAGGCGGCAAATCTTCGGCAGGCCCGCTGCTGTCGCCCACTTTGCGAAATCGATGCCTAGGCCGTTCTTAGAGCGTGGCGCGCCCTGCGCCGTAACGATGAAGGTGAGGTGAGCCCTCGGCATGGCGTCGCACGCCGCTTGAAGCTCCGGCGTCGTGGGGATTTCAACGTCTCGGCTGCCGTGTGTCCGCTCGATCCGAATATGGCCATTGCGGATGTGCTGCGGCCCGAGGAGGACAACCTCGCCGCGACGCGATGTTGTCTCAAGCGCAAACTCCATTACGAGCCGCTGTTGAGTGCCGAGCGGCCAATAGGCGCGGTATTGCGCGATCTCGTCGTCGGTCCAAGTGTGGTGCCCCTTGGTTTTCTTTAGCTTGATCGTGAGGCCGTCAGTTGGATTGTCGGAGCGCAAGGTTGGGATCGCCGCCGCGAGTAGCTTTCGGACCGCTTGGAGCCAGTGGCGCTTATGCGATAGCCCACTAATCGCCGCGAGCATGGTTTCGACGTGGCCGCGCTTTAGAAGCGCAACGCGCTTGTCGCCATGCTGCTCGCGGAATCGCTCGACCATTCGTCGATGCGTTCGCGTCGTGTCGCGCGAAAGCTGCTTCCATTCATCTGACTTGTAATAAGCCGCGACGAGGGCGTTGATAGTTCCGGGGCCGGTCCCGTTGAGGCTCGCGCCGACCTCCATCGGCTTCCCCGTCATGGCTGCCTCATATGCCGCCATGAACTCCGGCGACCATGGCAAGCCGGGCAACGGCACGGCCTTGAAGCCAGGCCGGCGCAAGTAGAATCGCGGGCGTCCGTGACGGTCAACGAAGCCGTTTACATACTTCGGCGGCCGTCGCATCAAACGCGGTCCCATTCGTTCGGCTCCGTGTCAGGTCCCGAATCTTGCGCCTGTGGGGCCGCGGTCGCAATCTCAATCCGCCCGTCAGGGCCGATCTTCACAGCCGAGACAGGGAGGCCGGCTGCGACCACAGCCTTGACCGCGCGGGTTACGTCCGACTGGCGGAAAGTGGAGGGGGCGCGGCTCATGGCTTGAAGTCGTCCAGGCTGTCCCCCTTGGGGCCGAGGGCGGGCGCACTGTCAGGAGGAAGCCATCGAAGGTCGGCGGAATATCGAGGTCATCATCGTCGAGGGAGCCGACCCCAACGCTTTGAACCGTTACACCGTTACAAACGCCGTCGTTATTGGGTTTCTTGCTATTTTCTAACCGTAACAGGTCTTGGACGTGTAACGGTTCCGAACCGCTTACTTGTGCCGATGTTTCCTGCGTTTGTAACGGTGTAACGGTTGGATTGGCTTGATACCGCTCAAACGCATCATCGAAGGCAGAGAAGGTGTAGCCCTTGAACACCTCGCCGCCGTCTCGGATCGCGGTTGGAGCGATCTTGAACGGGGCGAGCAGTCTAGCAAGGCCGGTGGCGGTCATCGGCTTCCCGGCCTTCACTCGGCCCAGGGGCGCCCCTCTACCTTGGCGAGGTGCTCGACAATGGTGGCGGAGGGCAACCGATCGGTGTCTTCCTGGCAGAAGATTTCCCGGATGTCTTCCAGGAGCAGGACGCGACCAACTCTTCATCGGTTCTCTGCCGGCTTTCCTGGGCCGCCTTACGGGCGAGTGCGGGCCACTCACCGCCGGCCTCGTCGGCGATTGCGAAAAGCGGCCGCCAGTTGTCGGCATCGCGGTTGAACAGTCCTGGCGTCGGTGGGTTGGTGCAGCAATAGCTTCCGCATGGTCGGTGCACCACCGCCTTGCCTTGCTTGCAAGGGCGTGAAGCACGGTGGACTGTCCAAACCGGAACTGCCTTCCGACCTCTCCTGATTTAGCCCGCCGCAGCTCAACCGCTTATGCCCGACTTTCAAGAGTGTC